>NZ_SSOA01000003.1 GCF_004801395.1 Gillisella terrae | reverse complement strand
CACTCGATAAACCGTTCCAATCCGTGATCCTCTCCATAACGGGTGGATCATCTCAAGAATCCAAAAGTGGGCTGCTGGCAACAACAATATCGCGCCAAACATGCAGCTCCATATGCGATTCGCCTGCGACGATAGCGGAGAGCTTCAAACCAATTTCTGACGAGAGCCTCGCATTCCTCGCGGAACTTCCCGCATTGTTTATGAGCGAACTTGAGTTAGATCACCAGGGAAACGACATATTCCGTATTCGATTAGGCACTGTCTCAAACCTATCGATAATAGGAAGCGAAATTCGCTATACTTTCGAATTATTTGATAACTTCGGCGATGTAAAAGTTCCTAATCGAGAGGCTTTCCGCGAGGCTTTCAAGATGGGCTCATTAGAGCTTTATCGTACCCATTGGGCAGTTAAGTCAGCGGATTTGGCTGCAGCGTTGCAAACTGTTCTTCCGCAAATGATGCAAAATGTCAACGTTTACCCCACCCCAGAGCCGCCCCAGTCAGTAGAGCATGACGTAACGTTTGTTAGTACGCTTCAGGAATACATGTCGCATGTCCTCAATTTAAACGAATCAGATGGAGAAGAAATATTCTACCGAGGGCACTCAAATTTTAAATACTCCCTTGTACCATCGTTGTTTCGAAATAATAAAGCTGGCGCTTACACTCATCTCCCCAAAGAAGAAATAATGGTTCGGGAGATTTTAAGCGTGCAAGATGCTCAATTTGCAAATGACAGGTCAATGCTTGATAGACTGGTCCGAATGCAGCATTTTGGACTTCCGACTAGGCTCCTTGATATCACGTCAAATCCACTCGTCGCTCTTTATTTTGCCTGCTCTGAGGTAAAAAAGGATGATGACGGTAATGAGTTGGATGGGGAGGTTATAGTTCTCCGCGCGCAGAGCACTGATGTACTAAACTTTGATTCTGATCGAGTCAGTTGCATAACCAACCTAAGCTTAATGAAAGAGGAGGAAAAGAATATTATGGACCTCACCATGAGCAAGGAGGCTTTCAATGCCGAACCCGTTGTCATGAAACTCTTGCATTTTATCAAGCGGGAGAAGCCTTATTTCGAACCCCGCATCGAGCCATCCGACTTAGCGAAAATCTTGTTTGTAAGAGCCCGCCATACCCACGAGCGTATGATCTCCCAGTCCGGCTCTTTCCTACTATTTGGAAAAGACGCAATTTTGCCTGAAACTGGTTACGGCAGTCTCAGGATTTCCCGGATACGCATCAGCCAAAAATATACTATTCTTGCCCAACTAAACAAGCTTAACATTAAGGCTAGCAGCATCTATCCAGGAATCGAAAAGGCGGCGAGTGACATCGCCAAGAAGCACGAGATTATTTGAAATTCATGCTCACTTGGCTACTGCAAATATTATTACGGCTTACCTCATTGCAGGCTACCCGTAGGGACAGATGATGCCAATTTCAGCTCAAATTCAAAATCGACCAGAGTGACATCCGAAGTGCGAGTATGAAATCTACCAAAGTAGCTACCAATCCAATGAACTATTCCACTGCCCCATCTGCTCAAACAAAAGCCGCCTTGCGTTTGTCCAACGCATGGCGGCTTCAATGGACATCACCAGCCTATCACGACTGATGAAAAATTACCCTTCAATCCCATCCAGCAAATCGCGGGCCGCACCGGTCGTCACCCGGCGCATTTCCACCTCATCACGGCGCGAGGCCAGAAGCTCGGTGGCCATGAGCTGATCGGCGAGATCGGCAGGCAGCGACAGCAGCACACGGCTTTCGCCTGCTTTGAGGCCATCCACGTCGGAGCGCTTGGCGGTGATCATGCCACCGGCAACCGTGTTGTTGGTGTCGGGATCGATCAGGATGAAAGCACCCGTGGAGCGATTTTGCTCGTAAGGATCAAACACCGCCTTTTCGTCAAAAGCCAGTTGCACCTTGCCAATCGAGTTCATCGGCAGGTCTTCTGCCGGGCCCCATTTGCCGTTTTTCAGGTCCAGCTTTTGCACCGGCTTGACCTGCACGCGCTGGCGGCGCGAGCCGCTTTTCAACCAATAGCGCTTGTTGGGCACAATGCCATCGGGCTGAAGCGCGACCAATTGGGCATCAAAAGCGAGGCCAATCTGTGGCTCATTATCGAGCGAGACAATCATATCACCGCGCGACACATCCACCTGACGGTCCAGCACCAGCGTAATCGCATCACCGGCAACAGCGGCATTGCGCACCAGATCAAAGGTAACGATCTGCTTGACATTGGCAACCGCACCCGAAGGTAAAATCGCCACGCTATCGCCGGGCTTGACCGAGCCACCGGCAACCGTGCCCTGATAGCCACGGAAGCTCTCGCCCGGACGGCTTACCCGCTGCACAGGCAAGCGGAAACCGGTGGATTGCGCCGAACGCACGGTGGCCTTTTCCAGTGTTTCCACCAGTGTTGGGCCATCATACCACGGCATGGAGGCACGGCCGTCATACACCACGTTTTCGCCCTTCAGCGCCGACATGGGGATGGCGGTGATCTGGCGCACACCTAGCGTCAGGGCAATTTCCTTGAACTCATGCACAATCGCATCAAAACCGGCCTTGTTGTAATCGGTCAGGTCGATCTTGTTAACAGCCAGCACAAATTGCTTGATGCCCATCAGGGAGGCAATGGTCGCATGGCGGCGGGTTTGCTCCAAAATACCGGCGCGGGCATCGACCAGCAGCACGGCCAGATCAGCGGTAGAAGCGCCAGTTGCCATATTGCGGGTATATTGCTCGTGGCCGGGGGTGTCGGCGACGATAAACGAGCGCTTGTCGGTGGCGAAATAGCGATAGGCAACATCAATGGTAATGCCCTGTTCGCGCTCGGCCTGAAGACCATCCAAAAGCAGGGCGAAATCCGGCAGGCCGAGGTCGTTCTGCTTGCCGCTATCACGGCGAAGGGTGGCGGCCTGATCTTCCTTCACGGCTTTGGTATCCCAAAGCAGGCGGCCAATCAGGGTGGATTTGCCATCATCCACCGAGCCACAGGTGATGAGACGCAGCGGGCGCAGATCGCGGCCGACAAAAACCGGCTCGGCCTGAGGAAGTTCGTTGGCGAGGGCTGTAGCGCTTGCGGTCATCTCAGAAATATCCTTCGCGTTTTTTCTTTTCCATCGAGCCGGACTGGTCGCGGTCAATCGCGCGGCCCTGACGCTCGGAAACAGTGGCAATTTCAAGCTCGGCAATCACTTCATCCAGCGTGGTGGCTGTGGATGGAATGGCCCCCGTCAGCGGGAAGCAGCCGAGCGTGCGGAAGCGGATCATGCCCTCTTGCAGGGTTTCACCGGGCAAAAGCTCCAAGCGCTCATCTTCCGCCATGATCATCATGCCGTCGCGCTCAACAAACGGACGCTTGGCGGCAAAATACAGCGGCACCAGCGGGATGTTTTCCGCCTGAATGTAGCGCCAGATATCCACTTCGGTCCAGTTGGACAGCGGAAAGGCGCGCACGCTCTCGCCCTTGCGGATCATGCCGTTATAGACATTCCAAAGCTCCGGGCGCTGGTTGCGCGGATCCCATTTGTGGTCCGGTGTGCGGAAGGAATAGATGCGCTCCTTGGCGCGCGACGCCTCTTCATCGCGGCGCGCACCACCAAAAGCGGCATCATATTTGCCAGCTTCCAGCGCCTGACGCAGGGCTTCGGTCTTCATCACATCGGTGTGGTAGGCCGAGCCATGGGTGAAGGGCGAGATGTTTTCGGCCTTGCCACGCGGGTTGGTATGCACCACCAGATCGAGATCATAGAGCTTGGCCATTTCATCACGAAAGGTGATCATCTCCTTGAATTTCCAGCCGGTATCAATGTGCAGCAGCGGAAATGGTACACGGCCGGGATAAAACGCCTTGCGCGCCAGATGCAGCAGCACAGACGAATCCTTGCCGATGGAATAGAGCATCACCGGGTTTTCAAATTCGCCTGCCACTTCGCGGAAAATGTGAATGGCTTCATTTTCCAACGCCTTCAAATGCGGATCCAGCGGCGCGCGCGGCGACTTATCCTTGGAATGCGGGTCAAACTCGGACTGATGCAGATGCATAACTTGATTTCCAGATGCAGCCTGATCTCCAGACTGCGCGTGTGTGGCCGAAAGCTTTACGGACATGATTGCTTTTCTACCTTCTAGGAGATGCCCGTGGCCAGACAGCCAGAGCATTTTTCCCGTTTAACGGATGATTTCGCGATTAAAGAGAGCTTGAGTTGAGCGAGGGCACAGCCGCTTCCGGCACGTGCAATCCACACTCACGCTTCTCGTCGTTTTCCCACCACCAACGACCAGCGCGCTCTGGCTCGCCGGGCTTGATGGCCCGCGTACACGGCTCACAGCCGATCGACGGATAGCCACGGGCATGTAGCGGATTGATCGGCACTGCCTCGGCGCTGACATAAGCGTTGATGTCGTCCAACGACCAATCGGCCAGCGGGTTGACCTTGATCAGATTGCGCTCGGCATCATATTCGGCAAAGGGTGTGGTGGCACGATTGCCCGATTGGCTGCGGCGCAAGCCCGTAATCCAGACCGTGGCACCTTCCAGCGCCTTGGCCAGCGGCACAAGCTTGCGCACATGACAGCAGGCATGGCGCGCTTCAACACTTTCATAAAAACCATTCAGGCCATATTTGGCGGCATAAGCGTCAATATCATCCTGTTCAGGATAATAGCGCGCAATGGTTACGTCGAAACGCTCTTCGGTCTCTGCGATCAGGTCCAGCGTTTCCTTGAACAATCGGCCGGTTTCCAGCGTTGCCACATGGATTGCCACATTGGACAGACCAATAGCCGCCGTGATCACCTGATCTTCGATGCCAAGGCTGGTGGTAAAAACGGCACGGCCGCCCAGCCCTTCGACAAGCCGAAGGCGGTCAACCAGATCAAGTTCAGCCAGGGCCGCATCCAGCGTGGAGGCAGCCTGAACATTTTCATGCGATGTCATGGGCTTCTTTCCTGCTACTTTGCAGGAGTATCGCTGTTTTCAGCGGCTTCGAACAGGAATTGCCTTTCGCAAGCGGCAAGGACAGGAGCAAATATCTCTAAAAGCGGCGCGCTCTGGCGCATTTCCTGCCAATGATGCGTGCAACGCACCAAAGGCAAGACCCATTCGGCACGGCAAAGCACCGAATGGAAGGATTAAAAGATCAATAGAGGCGCTTACTCGCCACCGAGATAGGTCTCGCACCATGTTTTGCCATCCTGATAAGGACGGTCAGCAACGATCTTGATCGACTGGATCACATAATCCGACGACACCGTCAGGTTGACCTGGCAGCTCAGATATTGAGTGCGTGTGGCTTTCGACTTGCCATCAACGGCAACCTTGCGGTTTTTGAAGCCGCCGCGCCATGTGTAAACGGTGGAGCTGCCCGATTGTACATCGTTGATTGGCGGGCCAAACTGGGCAAAGAACTTTCCGGCAGGCTGGCCATTCCAGCGTGCTTCCACCGCATTCTTCTTGGCTTCAGGCATAATGCCGCCGCCCTGTGTTGTCGTGCAACCCGCCAGTGCCAACGCAAGGCCTGCCGTCAGCATGATCTTGAAATTCATCCGCTTTATCCTTGATAATCTCACTGAAGCGACCACCAATGGCGAAAGCTCCTGCCAGAACCCGCGCCATGCCGCTCTCTCTTTTGCCTTTAGCGCCAAAACATTAGCTTGGAAATCACCAAGTTTAAAACAGAGCCAAACTTGGCAAAAAACCCGCAGGATTGCGGCATCTAGGCCACGCTCAAATTTCTCACATTTTTTTGTTTCCCCCGCTTGCCACCTCAAATATCTTGGTCTATACCGCGCCTCACTGAAGACGGAGTGTAGCGCAGTCTGGTAGCGCATCTGGTTTGGGACCAGAGGGTCGGGAGTTCGAATCTCTCCACTCCGACCATTCACAATTCCCCAAAATTGTCGATTTTACCTTTTGCGAGCCGAATGCTTTTTGCGGCATTAGGTAGCAAAAACCACCAATTGTTGCTTAAAGGTTTGAACTAAAAGAGAAATTTCCGCCAATCCAACTTTTTATGCTGGCGTTGGTGGGCGGCAACAGGCGATGGCTCTGGGCCGAAGCGGAATTGGAGTTCGTGCTCCAAAGTTAGAGGCCGACCACTTGGCGAGCGGTCGGCCTTTAATCAGTTTTTGGCACTCGGCGATCAAGCAGCTATGTGTTGCTTCTCTTCCCTGTCCACGAACTCGATACGGAGCGTTTTGCCGAACACGGCCGCAGCCCTGCACAGGGTGTGCATCGAGATGCTCGTGTTCACCGGATCAAGCAAGCGATTCACCTGCGTCCGACTCGTTTGCATCGCCTCCGCGAATTCCGACTTTGACATTCCCCGCTTGGCGATGTTCTGTTCCATTTGCCAAGCAATAACTCTTTTGATGGCGAGTTCATCAACTTCGTTAAGGATGCCCTCTTCTTCCAAGAAGCTCTCAAAGCTCGAACCAATTGGGCTAATCAGGTCATCTTCGCTCATTTTTTGCGCTCCTTTTTCTTCTTCAATTGCTCAAGTCTTCGTTCGGACTCTCGTTTCCTATCACGTGCAGTATCGACGTCGACTTTCGGTGGCACCTGATCTTTCTTAATGATCCCGTGCAAAAGGATCATTCGCGATCCTTCCATGTAGAAGAACACCCTGGCGATTTTATCGCTGAGACTGGTTCTAACCTCCCAAAGGCCGTCGCCAAAGCTATCGCAAGTCGGCATCCCCAAAGGCCATCCATACTCAGTCGTTCGAACATCGGCCGCTATCGCTTTGCGCTCATCAAACGTCAGGGTTTTAAGCCATTCTCGAACAGGTTCCTTACCTCTCGGCGTCTGATAGAATTCCGCGACGATTGTCTTCTTGGGGCGATCGACTGCTTTCTTCATAACGATGTGTACCAAAAATGGTTCATCTGAGCAAGCCTTTTCTTTTGAAATCTGTAGGAAGTGACCATTACGCGCTTTCGGTTGAAAAATGGTTCATATACACGACAAAAACGAATGCTCGTTCGTTGGTATGAACGTTTGAAGGTCGCTTAGCCGAATGCAAGGCAGCAGGGCGCGTGTGACAGTTCTCTTCGATTAACCATTTGCGCCTCGTCCCGATCGACTCCGGGGAGGATTCCAGATAAGAACCTAGTCATGTTCAGAAAGATACGGATACAGCTCTGATCTCCGCGCGGTCATTTTCGGCCGCAGATCCGCTGTGCCTGCCGTCGACTTCTGGAGCCTGAACATGACCATCAACGCCATCACTACCTCTGTCCATCGTCCGAACGCGGCGGTGTTGGCCGTCAGTGCCTTGGGCGGGGGCTTGGAAATACGCCCGAGCTTACTCCGGATCGCGGAGTGGTTGAGGCATGGCGAACCCCGACGACACGCCCAAGGGCCAGCATTTCCTGCTGTCGCCAGAGTGCCGAACGCTCACGGTGCTCGATCTCGCCAAGATGCGGGATACGACTGCCTACAACTGGTTTAAGCGCCTGCGCTGGCAAGAGACGGAGGGTGAGCCTTACTGCCCTAAGTGTGGAACGCTGCGCTGCCATACGATGAGCCGCAACCGCTTCAAGTGTACAGAGAGGACCTGTAAGGCCGTGTTCAGCGTCACCTCGGGCACAGTCTTTCATGCGCGGAAGCTGAGCTTCAAGAAGATGCTTATCGCCATCTGGTTCTCGGCGAACTCGGTGAAAGGCAAGGCGGCACTCCAGCTCTCGCGCGAGATCGGTGTTCAGTACAAGACCGCTTGGGTTCTCCTGATGAAGCTGCGCGAGGCGATCGCCTGGCGCAGGGAGGAGATGGTGCTGGATGGCGAGGTGGAGATTGACGGCAAGTACGCTGGCGGCCACATCCGCCCTGAAAACAAGGCCGAGGATCGCATCGACCGCCGCCTCAAGAAATACCAGAACATGAAGCGTCTGTGCGCTCTTGCGATCCGCCAGCGCGGACTGGGAGGGCAGACGTTCACCCGGATCATCCGAGACGAAGACAGTAACGCAGCCTGGGCTGCCGTCCGTGATCACGTCTCGAGGGAAGCAACGGTCTTCGCGGACGAGCACGGCAGCTATAACGACCTGGCTGGCTTGAACAAGCTGGAGCGCGTCAACCACTCAAAGGCCTATCAGACCGACGATGGCACGAACACCAACCAGGTCGAGAGTTTCTTCTCGCGGGTCCAACGGGCTTATGTCGGCATTCACCATCGGTTTTCGTTGAGATACTTCGACTGGTACGTGGCCGAACTCGCATGGCGCGAGGATTGCCGACACGTGAGCAATTGCAGTCATACGTTCCAGGTGCTGGGCCAGGCACTGTCTCGCCCGACGTCACGCTATCTTTGCGGATACTGGCAGGGCAACAAGCCGCCCGACCTGATCTGGGAAGGTTAAGCAGCGATCTCCCAGAGAACCTTACGTCCGTCGAACTGGCCGGACTGCCGCACGCGTCCCGCAGTCGTCAGTTGGGTCAGGACCGCCGACAGGCGGTGTGCGATATCCGAGAGATTGGCTGGCTCGCTCGGGATTTCGAGCTTAGAGGCAAATTTCGCCGCGCAGTCGGTCACCGAAATCGGTTCTCCTGCTTCGCGCAGGACCTCCAAGACCGCTTGGCGCTTGTTTACGCCGTTCAGGGCCGCTTTCACCTCCGACGATAACGGCTTTGCCTTTCGAGAGCGGTTACCCTGTTCATATCCCGTCAGCGCCGATCCCTGATAGTCGGGCTCGTAGCTCAGGATGACGCGGTCCAGCGCTCTCATTAGTTCCTGAATGTCTACCCGCTCCCTTTCAAGCTGCTGCAGCCTGTCAGTTAAGGCGACTCGCTTCTGTTTCAACTCGTACGCTACACTCATTCGAGGCTCCGTTTTTCACCGGAAACCAGGGTAGTCGGGATGCCATTTCAAGTCTGGTGGTTTTTGCTACCTAATGCCGTGCTTTTGTGCATTTGCGCTACCGCAAAATGTGATATTTTTTTTGCATGACATCCCGCTTACACTTCTTGAAAGCCCAAAAAGCTTGGTTTATATCCAGCATCACTGGTCACGGAGTGTAGCGCAGTCTGGTAGCGCACCACGTTCGGGACGTGGGGGTCGGATGTTCGAATCATCTCACTCCGACCAGCCTTAAGCAGTTGTTTTACAAAAAAATTCCGCATTTAGCGCGCGGCGCTCCGGATTGTTGTTTTTGCGTCCTCTTGATCCGAACGCCGCCTCCCACATTTCACGCATAAACTCTCAATCGGCATCAATACAGCGTCCTTTGTGCGCCATATTTGGGCGCACAAAGGACGCTGTAGCACTTTTAAGCTGCTGCATAATTTTCTCCGTAAATCGATTCCGATTTAAGGAATTATGCAGTAAAAAAGGCCGAGCACTGCTGCCCGGCCCTTTCTTTCATCAGGTTCGGCTCTGTCGGTCAGGCAGCCAAGCCACCATGGGGATCGAGCACGAATTTCGTTGCAGCACCCTGGTCGAAACTCTCGTAGCCCTGCACGGCTTCTTCCAGCGGGATGATCTTTGCATTGACGATGTCGGCGATCGGCAGGCGGTCATGCAGGATGGCTTGCATGAGCTGGCGATTGTATTTCAGCACCGGCGTCTGACCCGTGTGGAAGGATTGCGCCTTGGCCCAACCGAGGCCGAAGCGGAGCGAGAGATTGCCGTGCTTGGCGGCGTTCTCGGCGGCACCGGGATCTTCTGTCACGTAGAGACCCGGAATGCCGATAGATCCGGCGGCTCTGGTGATTTCCATCATCTGGTTGAGCACAATGGCAGGCTGCTCGCCGCCAGCGTGGCCGCGTGCCTCAAAACCAACGGCATCGATGGCACTATCGACCTCATTGGTGCCAACAACCTCGGCAATCATGTCGCCCAGCCGATCGCTCTTCGAAAGATCGATTGGCTCAAACCCGACTTTAGCTGCGTGAGCCAGACGATCTTTGTTGAAGTCGCCGATCATCACCACGGCGGCACCAAGAATACGGGCCGAAGCCGCTGCTGCGAGACCAACCGGGCCAGCGCCCGCAACATAGACCGTGGAGCCAACCCCGACACCCGCGCGCACCGCGCCGTGAAAGCCGGTTGGGAGAATGTCGGAGAGCATTGTCAGATCGCGGATTTTCGACATGGCCTTGTCGCGGTCGGGGAATTTCAGCAGGTTGAAATCGGCGTAAGGAATGGTGACATAGCGGGCCTGTCCACCAATCCAGCCACCCATGTCCACATAGCCATAAGCGCCACCGGCGCGCTCGGGATTAACGGTGAGGCAGACGCCGGTATCCTGCGACTTGCAGCAGCGGCAGCGCCCGCAGGCAACGTTGAAGGGCACCGACACGATATCGCCAATCTCGAGCATCTCGACATCAATGCCCTTTTCAATCACCTCGCCGGTGATTTCGTGGCCCAGCACCAGACCGGGCATGGCGGTTGTTCTGCCACGCACCATGTGCTGGTCAGAGCCGCAAATATTGGTCGAGATGACTTTCAGAATAACACCGTGCTCGATCCGCCGTCCGTCCGGGGCCTCCAGCTTCGGATCGTCGATGTCCCGCACTTCGACCTTGCCGGGCCGCAAATAGACAACGCCTCTATTTTTGCTCATGTTTACTCCTCCTTTGAATGTCCCATTCGATCCGCCGCCGCAATGCCGGTGACTGATCTCCTCAAACGGTCTGCCTCCCGTGCAAACCGGATCGTCTAACGCCTTTGTTCGCCAACAGGCGAACCATGCCGGGCTCCGCTCCCACTGGCATACGACGTGATCTCTGTAACATCGTCAGTAGACCATGTCCGATGACCGATAGGGGCAATGAAAACGACATCGACGCGGCGCGAAGACGACAGCCGGTTGATTTCAAATAGCCGTCACACTCTAAAGTCTGTGAGGTCCAATTTGAACCTCACAGACTTTAGAGTGCCCTGCGCCCTCTATGGCGCACCGCGCGGTAAGGAATTATGCAGGAGCGGAAAGCCTCAGCCCCCGATTTTCGGCGTCTTCAACCCATCAAACACCGATGGTGCATTGGGGTCTGGCTTGGCCTCGGTGTCCGGATCTTCTTTTAGGAAATCCGGGATGGGGCCGTCAGAATTCATAGTGCCGTAAGCGCCTTTGTCTTGATAAGCGGGGTCATCCAAACCGGGGTCTTCGCCGTCAACGGAGAGGTTCGGCTGGCCAAGGTCGGTCCCCGGTTGGGTTTTGATGGGCAATGGCACGTAGAGCGACACCGTGACAATGATGGCGATAACCAGAAGCCAGCTGCCGAGAATGCGGGAGGGGATTTTGAGCCACTCACCTTTGAAGCAGCGCAGCAGAAAGGCCGGGGCGAGGATGATCCACAGCGCCGACAGTACCGAGGACATCGCAAACACCGGAATACCAACACCGAAATCGTCAAGGCCCAAAAACAGTGAGAAAGAAAAGGCGACGATAATGACAGAGGCCAGAATGCCTCGATCACGCCATTTGCCGGATAGCCACAGGCTGGCTCCGGTGATGGCCACGGCCACGGGGGCGATCAGGTAGAGCACATTGCCAAGCGCACTATCGCGGATCGTGTTAAAAATCGGATCGAAAAACAACAGCATCACGGCCAGAACACCCGTGAAGGTACCGATGGTGATGACAAACTGTTTTGCGCGATCCATCATGGCGCAGGCCACGGCAATGCCCAGCATGGCCAGCACCAGATCGTAAACCGAGAAGGTAAACAGCGCACCCAGCTCGGCAAAACCATAATCATGCGGGAAGCTTTGCGACACGGCCAGCAAAAACAGGCCAAACCCTGCCAGAAGCGCAGAAGCCTTAAAGCGGTCGGTTTTCATCACCTGCCGGATTTTGCTGCGCGTTGCTTGCGGCTCGCTTGGCGCTTTGATGCGGCTTTTCGGCTCGTTGCTGCCCTTTTGGCGGCGTTTGCGGGAGGTTTTACTGCTTGGCGATGTTGGGCTTTCGGCGCTCATCGGCTGTGCCTCCTGCTGGTCACGGGTTCAGCGCACCGCTATCTCACACGCTCGCTGATTTGTCACGGCCCTCGCTTTACGCAGGACGTGCCAAGCGCTGTTGCTTGATGGTGGCTTGCGCTGCCGAAAGCCTTGCAATGGGCACACGAAACGGCGAGCACGAGACATAATCCAACCCGACATCCTCGCAAAAATGAATCGAGGTAGGGTCACCACCATGCTCTCCGCAAATGCCAAGCTTCATATCAGGCCGTGTCTGGCGTCCGCGCTCAGAAGCAATGCGGATCAACTCGCCAACCCCGTCAAAGTCCAGCGAGATAAACGGGTCGCGCTCGATAATGCCCTTTTTCTGATAGGTTGGAATAAAGGCCGCCGCATCATCGCGGGACATGCCAAAGGTGGTCTGGGTCAAGTCATTGGTGCCGAACGAGAAAAACTCTGCCGCTTCTGCAATGACGTGGGCGCGGATGGCTGCGCGCGGCAGCTCGATCATGGTACCGACCAGATAGGAAATCTCCAGCGCCCCTTCGCGCATCACTTCTGACGCCACGCCGTCAATGACGCCCTTCACATAATCCAGCTCGGAGCGCAGCCCCACCAGTGGCACCATGATTTCTGGCACCACCGGCTCACCGGTTTCAAGGGCGGCCGCGATGGCGGCTTCAAAAATGGCGCGCGCCTGCATTTCGGCAATTTCGGGATAGGAAATCGCCAGGCGACAGCCGCGATGGCCGAGCATGGGGTTAAATTCGTGCAGGGCATCCACCCGTTGGCTAAGGGCCCGTGGCTCCATGCCCATGGCGCTGGCAACTTCGGCAATTTCCTGCTCGGTTTTGGGCAAAAACTCGTGCAAGGGCGGGTCCAGCAGACGGATGGTCACCGGCAGGCCGTGCATGATGGAAAACAGCTCGGTGAAGTCTGAGCGCTGCATGGGCAACAGCTTATCAAGGGCTGCGCGGCGACCAGCCTCGTCTTCGGCCAAAATCATCTCGCGCATCACATGAATGCGCTCGCCTTCAAAAAACATATGTTCGGTGCGGCAAAGGCCAATGCCCTCTGCGCCAAAAGAGCGGGCAGCGCGCGCATCGCCGGGTGTATCGGCATTGGTACGCACCGTCATGCGGCGGGTTTTATCAGCCCAGGCCATGATTTTAGCAAAATCACCCGACAATTCCGGCTGCAACATCGGCACCGCGCCTTTCAGCACCTGCCCGGATGAGCCATCAATGGTGATGATATCGCCCTTTTTCAGCTGCACGCCCACGCCAATCAGCGCGCCATTGCGAAAATCGACCCGCATGGTGCCAGCCCCGGCAACGCAGGGAATGCCCATGCCACGCGCCACCACGGCGGCGTGACTGGTCATACCGCCACGGGTGGTCAGCACGCCCTCGGCGGCATGCATGCCGTGAATGTCTTCCGGGCTGGTTTCCATCCGCACCAGAATAACCTTGCGGCCCTCTTCCTTGGCAGACACCGCATCTTCGGCGGTAAACACAATTTCGCCGGTGGCCGCGCCCGGAGAGGCCGGAAGGCCCGCGCCAATCACTTCGCGCGCAACCCTCGGATCAATGGTCGGGTGCAGCAGTTGATCGAGAGACGATGGCTCAATGCGCGATACTGCCTCCTCCTCGCTGATCAGGCCTTCCGCCACCATATCCACGGCGATTTTCATGGCCGCCTTGGTGGTGCGCTTGCCGGAGCGGGTTTGCAGCATCCACAGCTTGCCGCGCTCAATGGTGAACTCCACGTCCTGCATGTCTTGATAATGGGTTTCCAGCCGGTTGCAGATGGAGAGAAACTCGGCAAAAGCCTCCGGCATCAGCTTTTCCATGGCGGGCTTGTCATAGCCGGATTCCAGCCGGGCCACTTCTGTCAGCGATTGCGGGGTGCGAATGCCGGCCACCACATCTTCGCCCTGCGCATTGACCAGAAATTCGCCGTAAAGCTCTTTGTCGCCGGTGGAGGGATTGCGGGTAAAGGCAACGCCGGTGGCCGAGGTGGAGCCCAGATTGCCAAACACCATGGCCTGAACATTGACCGCCGTACCCCAATGCACTGGAATATTGTGCAATTGCCGATAGGTGACAGCGCGGGCATTCATCCAGCTGGAAAACACCGCCCCGATGGCCCCCCAGAGCTGCACCTGCGGGTCTTGCGGAAAGGGCTCGCCCAGCTCATCCTCAATCATCTGCTTGTAAATGCGGGTCACGTGTTGCCATTCCGCAGCGGTCAGATCGGTATCGAATTCGTGGCCAAAGCGGGCTTTTTCATCGTCGAGGATTTCCTCGAAAATCTCGTGATCCAGCCCCAGCACCACATCGCTATACATCTGAATAAAGCGGCGATAGCTGTCCCAGGCAAAACGGTCGTCCTCGGCGGCCTTGCCAAGGCCCTGCACGGTTTCGTCATTGAGGCCGAGATTGAGCACGGTGTCCATCATGCCCGGCATGGAAGAGCGCGCACCAGAGCGCACCGACAACAGCAGCGGATTGCGCGCATCGCCAAAGGTGCGGCCAGTGATGGCCTCAACACCGCCGATGCCGTCGAGCACTTGGGCCTTCAATTCATCGGGAAAATTGCGCTGATGGGTGTAAAAATAGGTGCAGGCGTCGGCAATAATGGTCAAACCCGGCGGCACAGGCAGGCCAAGCCCGGCCATTTCGGCAAGATTGGCACCTTTTCCACCCAGTTTTTCAACGTCCCCAGCGCCGCCCTCCGCCAAACCAGCGCCAAAGGTGTAGACCCACTTCTCCATCGCTGTCTTCTTTCTCCACCCCGTGATTTTCACAGGTTTAAACCATAATGCAGCCTTTGAAAACCGCGCAATATCAAGTGTATGCCGCATTGCAGCATAATTGCGACATCAACGCTAAAAATTGGTGCGAACGGGTCGAATTCCTTGGCCCGTGCGCCAGATCAGTGGTGCAGGGCTGAAATTATAACCCGACTATGCTAAAAGCGTTTCAGAACAGGTCAACGGATTGTGAAGAAAAATTAACCTTTCCGTAACCCGCAATCGCCTTGATTGCGGTAGAAACAACCATAAATCCGATCGTTTTCAACAAAATGGAGTATGCCAGAGATGATGTCACTACAAACCGTTGCGTTGGTGCTCGCCATTATCGGCCTTTCCGCATCTGTCGCAACGGCGGCCCCCAAGATGATGAAGCAATTCGACCACTGGGGTGTGTTTACCTATAAGGATGGTGGAAAAAACGTTTGCTATGTCCTGTCAGTTCCCACCAAGGAAGACCCGGTTGGTGTTGACCACGGCAAGAATTTCTTCCTGATTGCGCCGAAGAAAACCGGCGGTGCCAATTACTACCCACAAGCCATCATGGGCTATGAGCTGAAACAGGGCTCCACCATTGACGTCGATATCGACACCAAAGATTTTCTGATGACGCCGAAGAAAAACATTGGCTGGACCAAGGTTGAAGCACAGGATTCGCAGGTCATTGCCGCCATGCGTCAGGGCAAAACCATGACGGTGCATGCAATTTCAAAACGGGGCACGAAGACCACCTACACCTATTCGCTTCAAGGTGTCTCGGCTGCGCTCAAGCGCGCACAGGCTTGCCATTGACCGGCCTGCGTGCCGCATAGCATGAGACGCTCTCCCATGTCGCGTCGGTGTGTTTTTGCAGTCCTGCTCGTCAGCGCGCAGCTGTTTGGAGCCGTTTGTGGTTATGCTGGCCAGACAACAGACGCCGCCACAGCAAGCCAGATCACCAGCGGGCCCCAGATCACCAGCGGGCCAATGCGGCAAGTGGGCCGGGTGACGGGCTTTCCACTGCCGCGCTATGTGTCGATCAAGTCCGTAAGGGCGCGGATGCGTGTTGGACCATCAACGGATTATGCCATTCGCTGGGTGTATGAAGCCAAAGGCCTGCCAATTGAAATCATTGAAGAATATGGCAATTGGCGGCAAGTGCGCGACAGTGATGGCACAACCGGCTGGATGTCTGCCGTGTTGCTCAGCGGTGATCGAACCGGCCTTGTCGCGCCATGGCGCAGTACAAAGGACAAGATGATCAGCTTGCGCAATGACCCGTCGCCCAAGGCTGAGGTGGTGGCCGAGCTTCAACCCCGCGTGCGGCTCAATATCCGCAATTGCGATAGCCACTGGTGCGAGGTTTCGGTTCAGGGTGATGGCACCTCGGGCTATATCCGTCAGGAGCTGGTTTGGGGTGTCTATCGCGATGAAATCATCGGCGATCACCGACTATAATGCGTGCGGGAAAGCAATAAACTGCTTTCCCGCACACTCTGATCCTGCATAATTCCTTAAATCGGAATCGATTTCAGTCATTATCCAGCAGGCTTGCGCTCTAACGCAGATTTTTCGGCAGGTGTTGGGTCGCCGAGATAAGTTTCGCCAAGCCGGTCGTCATTGACCCGCATGACCACGTGCTTGCCGTCTTTGGAAAACAGCACCCGAATGGCACTTTGATTGCAACGCTTGGCCTCACAGGCATAAAATAGCTGCATTGGCTTGCCATCAACCTGCATCTCCACCGAGGCCAGTCCAACATAATCGTCGCGGCTGACCATATTCAGCACCCATGGCGGAATGCCCTGCCGACCATAAACCAGTTTTTTCACTGCTTCCTTGTGCGGCGTGGATGTTTGCAGGGTCTGCGCCAAAAACTGGCCGGAGAGGCTTTGGGCGAAGGCTGGAGCCGCCATCATGCAAACCACAACCAGACACCTCCATCTATGCACCATCCTGCGCTCCTTTTGTTAGACCATGTCTGATCGGGCAAACCGGATTCCAATTTCCCTGACAGGCTTTAGGCAACCTCGATCAACTGTTCTGCCGTTTGCAAATCCACTGACACCAGCTGGCTCACCCCCTGCTCGGCCATGGTCACGCCAAACAGGCGATTCATGCGGGCCATGGTGATGGGATTGTGGGTGATGATGACGAAACGTGTCTCGGTTGAGGTCGCCATTTCATCCATCAGATTGCAATAGCGTTCAACATTGTGGTCATCCAGCGGCGCGTCCACCTCATCCAGCACGCAGATCGGGGCTGGATTGGTGAGAAATACCGCAAAAATCAGCGCCATGGCCGTCAGGGCCTGCTCACCACCCGACAAAAGCGTCATGGTCTGCGGCTTTTTGCCGGGCGGGCGAGCGAGAATTTCAAGACCGGCATCCAGGGGATCATCACTCTCAATCAGCTGCAATTCCGCCGTGCCGCCATTGAACAAATGGGTAAACAGGCGCTGGAACTGAGCATTGACCACATCAAACGCCGCCACCAGCCGTTCCCGGCCTTCGCGGTTGAGGCTCTGGATGGCGCCGCGCAGCTTTTTGATGGCATCGATAATGTCATCGCGCTCCTTGATCAGCGCGGCCAGCTTATCGGACAATTCCTTCTGCTCTTCATCGGCGCGCAAGTTCACGGCACCGAGCCGTTCGCGCTCCATTTTCAGCCGGTCCAGCTCGCGCTCAACCTCGCGCAGATCAGGTATTGCATCCTCCGGCTTCAGGCCGGTGAGGCGAAAGGCTTCCTGCGGCGTGACATTCAGCGCTTCCTGAATGCGCAATTCCCCATCTTTGCGCCGCTCACGAGCTGATAACAACCGCTCCTCGGCCCTGCCCCGGCGCTCACGGCTCTCAGCCAGGCTTGAAAGCGCGGTTGCTGCCAGTTGATCGGCCTCACGCTGCATGGTTTCAGCCTCAGCCAGCAGATCGGCAGCCGCGCGGCGGGCCGCATCGGCCTTTTCAAGTTCATTGATCAAAAGCCTGCGCTTTTCATCAAACTCATCGGGTGCGGCATCCAGATCGAGCATTTCATCGCGGGCCTCAGCCTCGCGGTCTTTCAGCGTGGCAATGTGCTCACCAGCGCTTTTGGCGCGGTCCTGCCAGCTCTGCCGCTCCTGACGAATGGCGATGATGCGCCGCTGGCGCTGGTCGTTTTCGCGGGCAAAGCCCTCATGGCGGGCGCGGGCTTCGGCCACCATGCCACGGCCAGTGGCCACATCCATCTGCAATTGCCGCAATTGCTCATCAAGGGCGGTGAGATCGGCCTGATCGGCCAGCGCAATCTGCGCTTCTTCCGCCAATCCATCGGCCTCTTCAATCTGGGCGCGAAGGCCGTTGACCGCCTCTTCCACCACAGCACGGCGGCGCAACAGATCGCCTGAGGCGCGCTCCGCCGCACTCAAGGCATCGCGCGCTTCCGACACTTGCCGCAGCACCAGTTTTTGACGCTCACGCCGCTCTGCAAGCGTGCCTTCCGCCTGGGTTATCGCGTCGCGGGCAGCATTTAGCCCCTCTTGCGCCTCGTCCAGCGCAAAGCGCGCTTCTTCGGCCTCAGTTTCCAATTCCGTCAAACGGTTTTTCTGGGCCAATCGCAGCGCCGCAGCACTGGGCGCTTCCGAGCCGGTGATATGTCCATCCCAGCGATAGACAGCGCCCTCTTTGGTCACCAGCCGTTGACCGGGCTTAAGGTCTGGCATCAGGCGCGCCGCCGTCTGCGCATCGGTCACGCCAATCTGTTTCAGGCGGCGCAACAGCGCATCCGGGGCCTGCACATAGGCGCTGAGCGGAGAAATGTCATGAGGCAGTGCCGCATCATCCGCATGGGGCCCCGGCATGGCCCAATGAGCAGGCGCGCGCGCATCCAGCGGGCTTTCCAGATCATCGCCAAGGGCGGCACCCACCGCTGTTTCAAAGCCGCGCTCCACCGTCAGCTCATCGGCGACCGGCGAAAATTCACCCGCTGTTGCCGATGTTGAGAGCATTTTGGCAATGGTTTTGGCCTCGGTTTCCAAAGCCGCCAGCCTGGAGCGGGCCGCATCCACCGGCCCACGCGCCAGGCTTTCCGCCCGCCGCGCATCACTCAAGCGCTCTTCGGCATCCATAACGGAGCTTTCCGCCTCTTCGACGGCAAACTCGCCCGCTTCTACCGCCTCGCGCTTTTCCTCCGGATCCGGCAAGGCTGAAAGCTTCTCGGCCACAGCCGCAAGTTCGCGGTTGGCGTCATCGGCTTGACGATCCAGCCGCAAGCGTTTTTCTGCCAGATCACGAAGGGCGCGCTCCAGCTGGTTGCGACCGGCTGCCGCTTCGGCCCGCTCGGCGGTCACTGCCGCAAAACGCTTCTCTGTGGCGCTCAAGCTCTCGGATGTCTCTTCAAAGGCAATGCGCAGATCCTCTGCCTCACGCCCGCTTTCTGCCAAAACCTCTTCCAACTCGGTCTCTTCCGCCGCCAAACGGTCAAGAATCTGAGCATTGTCAGCCACCAGCCGTTCTTCGCGGCGAATGTCTTCATCCAATTGCGCCAGACGCCGCGTCAATTCATCACGGCGTTTGAACAGGCGTCCGGCATCTTCTTCCAACTGGGTGCGGGCAATTTGCAGCCGCTGTACCGAGGCTGCGGCCTTCACCTCATTGTCGCGCAATTCCGGCAGCTTCAGGCTGGCAATGGCCTGAGCTTTGGCCGCTTCCATCTGTGCTTGCGCCCGCTCGGCCACCAGCGAGGTCGCTTCATTCAGTGCCGTCTCTGCCTCCGCTTCGGCAAGCTTTGCCTCTGTCCAGCGGATGTGCAGCAACATGGCATCGCGGGCGCGAATATCCGCCGAGAGCATTTTAAAGCGATTGGCCTGACGCGCCTGACGCTTCAGGCTCTCAATCTGGCTTTCCAGCTGGGCAACAATATCTTCAAGCCGCTCCAGATTGGTCTCGGCGGCGCGCAGCCGCAGTTCTGCCTCATGACGGCGAGAGTGCAGGCCGGAAATGCCAGCCGCCTCTTCCAGCAATTGCCGTCTGGCCTGTGGCTTTGCCTGAATAAGCTCACCAATGCGCCCCTGCCCGACCATGGAAGGCGAGCGGGCGCCGGTGGAAGCGTCAGCAAACAGCAATTGCACATCCTTGGCGCGGGCTTCCTTGCCATTGATGCGATAGACCGAGCCGTTTTCACGCTCAATGCGGCGGGTCACCTGAATTTCATCGCTATCGTTGAAAGCGGCGGGGGCTGTGCGGTCGGAATTGTCGAGAAACAGGCCAACTTCGGCAGAGTTGCGGGCCGGGCGATTGCCGGAGCCTGAGAAAATCACGTCATCCATGCCAGATGCGCGCATGTTTTTATAGGAGTTTTCGCCCATTACCCAGCGCAGCGATTCCACCAGATTGGATTTGCCACAGCCGTTTGGCCCGACAACGCCGGTGAGACCACGCTCAATTATGAATTCCGTTGGCTCGACAAAGGATTTGAAGCCAACCACACGCAGCTTGGTAAACTTCATGATGAGACCTGACGAACGCGCATTAAAGAACCACAAAACGAAAAAACGGGCGCACGGCTTTCGCCGCCACCCGTTTTAAACAGAAATGTCGGATTAAAGGAAGCTATCAATCAGCGCCGACATGGAATCAACCGGCATATCCCCTGTATAGACCTTGCCGTTGATGATGAATGTTGGTGTGGAATTGACGCCAAAGTCCTTGGCACCGCGATCGCGCACAGCCGTCACTTCGCCAGCCAGCTTGGTATTGGTCAAGCAAGCCTGGAAGCTTTCCTGAGTGAAGCCGGCCATTTTCGACATTTGCAGCATGGCATTGCGCACATCGCCATCACTTGGGGCGGCCCAGGCGCGCTGCTGCTTCAGGAACATGGTGATGAAAGGATAATATTGCTCTGGCGGAGCGCAACGCGCCAGCATGAAGGCAGCTGTTGCGGCTGGATCGAAGGGGAATTCGCGGAACACGAAGTAAACCTTGCCCGTATCGATATATTTTGCCTTGATGGCGTCGAAGGTGACTTCGTGGAAATGCGCGCAATGGGGGCAGGTCATCGAGAAATATTCAACGATCTTCACCGGCGCATCAGGCTTGCCAAGGGCCTGCTCTGGCAGTTCACCGGGCTTCAATACTGCGGCCATATCGACGCTGCGTTCAGATTTGGGCACCTCAACGGCGGCCAAAGCCGGGCTGGCAAGGCTTGCCACAGCCGCGCCGGTGGCCGCTGTCGCAAGACCGGCCAGCAAATGGCGCTTGGTGAGGTTCAGTTCAAAATTCGACATCGAAACACCCGCTTCAAAAGAATAACACTACAGACGATTATCGTGGCTCACATAAGGTTGCAAGGGAGGTCGTGAGCCAACCATTTCATCATTCTTAAAGTTATGTGGCTAAATTCCAGCTGTATTTCAAATGACAAATTGGTCATCTATGGCTGTGAGCGGACAGGCCACGGGCTTATCGCGCCTTCCTGGTGGCCAAAACGGCGCGACCAAGCCGCTCTATCGCCTTTTTCAAATTGTCGCTTTCAATGCCTTCGGTCATTTTTTGCAGGCGTTTGGTCTGCACCGCATCGAGCCTTGGCGGTCCGCGCCGATGTTTTGCCGTATCCGATACCGGCTTTTGCACAATGCGGATCTGGCCAATGGCGGGATAGCCAAAAAAGCCATTGATACGCGCCAGCAGCTCACCTTGCGCATGGTTGAGAAACAGCGCCCGTGCGCCTTCGCAGGCAATGGTCAGCACGCCCGCGCGGTGGCCATTGTCCTGACCGGCATAATCGCGCCTTGGCCAGGCAATCTTTTCTGGCCTTGTGCAATCGGCAAAATCGGCTCCGGCAATCTCATCCCACGACGACAGAAGTGCTGTGTTGATGCCAGCACGACGCGCAATCACCGGATCAATGATCCGGTTGGTCAGTTCTGCAATCGGGGCGGCACCGCGCCTGTAAGCCTTCACATCATTCATCCGGTTGGCTCGGCAATCTGCTTTATCGCGATTACAACGCAAGCTGTTGATGCCATTATAGACCATAACGGCTCAAACCGGAATCGGTTAAATCCAAAACAATGCAAGGGTGTTAAGGCTTCGCTTTTGAACGGGCTGGAAACAGGCGGCAGACAAAAGCATGAACAATGCGTCGCACATCTTCCGATATCCGGAAAAGATAGGCCGGAATGCGCCGCCACTTTTTCCATTTCAGCTTGCCATAATCCACGCCGACAACAATATTGGAGGGTGAATTGCCCTCTTGAAACATCGGCAGAACGTTTTCAGTTACATTGTAGACCCGAACGCCATTGGCCCAGCCTCTGCCCAACGCCACATCATAGGGCAAAGACATGGGCTTGAGCGCTTTCAGCAATTTCAAGGCAGCACTGCGAGTGAGAGCATAGGCAGCCGCCGAACCTTCGGGACCAAAAGCGCAGGCACCCACCCGAATGCCGCTATAAACATCTGCGGTTTTCAAGAAGCCACCAAGACGGTAATGCACCAGCTTCACCAAGGCATTTTGTGGCAAACTGGCCAGAATGGCTCTGACTTTCGCATCAAAATCGGCAACAAGTTCCACATCGTCTTCCAAAATCACGCCCGCGGGCAATCCGCTCTGCACAAAAGCTTCCAGGGCGCGCAGGTGGCTCATATAGCAGCCATATTCGCCCGCAAGCGCGGTTCGGCCATTTCGGCGGCCAAATTCACGCACATCAAAATCCTGCCAATCTTCGCGCCTGATATTGTGGCCATTCACCGCATCGACCCGCGTGAGAGACAGATGATGCGCCAACGCCGATTGCTCTATGGCCTGCCAACGTTCAACCGAGCGTGCAAGATTAATAACATAAACAGGCAATTGGCCATCAAATGACATCAGCAAAACACCATATTTCAAAAAACGAACCCGACCGTAGCACTTTTGTTTCGCAACAGCATGCTATAGACAGCCGGGAAACATATATGGCTATTCCTATGGCTACATCAATGCGGCATGTAAAAATGACAGAACACAACACATTGCTGCTTGATTGGTATGATCGACACCATCGTGACCTCCCCTGGCGCATCTCGCCGCCCATGGCAGCGCAGGGCCAATTGGCTGATCCCTATCATGTGTGGCTCTCCGAGGTGATGTTGCAACAAACCACGGTGCAGGCCGTCAAACCTTATTTTCAGAAATTTCTTGCCCGCTGGCCAACCGTTGTTGATCTTGCCAATGCGCCAACCGAAGAGGTTATGGCGGCATGGGCGGGCCTTGGCTATTACGCCCGCGCCCGCAATTTGAAAAAATGCGCCGAAGCCGTGGCCGCGCAACACAATGGCATTTTCCCCGACACGGAAGAGGGTTTGCGCGCCCTGCCCGGCATTGGCGATTATACCAGTGCGGCCGTTGCCGCCATTGCCTTTAACCGGCAGGCGGCTGTGGTGGATGGCAATGTTGAGCGGGTCATCACCCGGCTGTTTGCCATTACCGATGCCCTGCCCGGTGCCAAACCCTTGATCAAGGCCAAGGTTGCCATGATCACCCCCAAAGACAGACCCGGTGATTTTGCTCAAGCCATGATGGATCTGGGCGCGACCATCTGCACGCCCAGGCGCCCTGCTTGCGCGCTGTGTCCTTTCAAGGATCATTGTGAAGCGCTGAAAAAGCATGACCCGGAGCATTTTCCGGTCAAGGCTGCCAAGAAAGCCAAGCCGGTTCGGCTGGGGGCTGCCTTTGTTGCGCTGGATGGGCAAAACCGGATCTTGTTGCGAAAGCGCGACGACAAGGGGTTGCTGGGCGGCATGACTGAAGTGCCAACCACCGAGTGGACCGCGCGCATTGATGGCGACCACACCGATGCCAGCGCCCCGATGGTGGCGGACTGGCAGCCTTGCGGCGTCATCACCCATGTGTTCACCCATTTCGAATTGCGGCTCTCGGTATTTCGCGCCGACAACATTGCCGCCAACGCCAGCAATCACGGATGGTGGGAGCCGCTTGCAAATCTTGATGAACAAGCGCTGCCAACAGTGATGAAAAAAGCCATAACACAGGCTATTCCAGAGGCGTTCAAAGCAGCAAAGGGATAGAGCATGACTGAAATCCGGCACATCGTTTTCGACATCGGCAAGGTTCTGATCCATTACGACCCGAATTTACCCTTCAGCCGGATCATTCCCGATGCGACGGAACGCAAATGGTTCTTCGACAATATCTGCACCCATGACTGGAATATCGAACAGGACCGGGGACGCGATTGGGCAGATGCAGAAGCGCTGTTGATTGCACAATATCCCGAGCGCGAAGAGCATATCCGCGCCTTTCGCAAACATTGGCGCGAAATGGTGCCACACGCCTATGAGGGCACCGTTGAGCTGTTCACCAGCCTGATTGATGCAGGCCATGACGTGACCATGCTGACCAATTTTGCCGCTGATACGTTCAAAGAAGCGCGGGAGATGTTTCCCTTTCTCAACACCACACGCGGCATTACCGTGTCTGGCGAAGTCGGCCTGATCAAACCGGATGTGGCCATCTTTAACCGCCACGCAACCGATTTTGGCCTCGATCCGGCTCACACAATTTTCATTGATGACAGCCTGCCCAATGTGGAGGGTGCAAAGGCTGCGGGCTGGCAGGCGGTGCAATTTACCAGCGCTGATAAGCTGCGCGATGACTTGATCGCGGTGGGCGTTCTGACATGAGCGACGCGAAAGTCTTTCTGAACGGTCATATTGACGTTCCAGCCGATCGGCTGACCGATGTCACAGCGGCTTTACCGCAGCATATCGCTTTGACGCGGGCGGAGGCGGGAGTATCATCCTACTGAAACCGTGCGACAAGCCCGATCAGGCGGCAGCCGACTGCTTTGTTGCATCCGCACAAATCTCTTCCAGAGCGGCTTCAAAATCGCGGGCAAAACGCGCGGTGTCAAACAGCGGCGCGGTCTTGCGCGCTTCAATGAGGTACTGGCGCAGGTGAAATTGGCGGACTTCATCCTGCGCCAGATCGATCGCCAGGCGACCGAATTCTTCAATATCGTCAGCCACCAGCTCAGCGAGACCGACGGCGTTTAAAAGGCTCTCGCTGACGCGCGAGGCAAAACTGGTGCCCTTGAAGGTCACCACCGGCACAGCGGCCCAAAGTGCATCGGCCGTGGTGGTATGACCATTGCAAGGTGAGGTGTCGAGGGCAATATCGGCGTAACAAAGGCGCTTGAGGTGTTCCGAAGGCGATTTCTTCTCGGCAAAAATGATTCGAGATGGATCGACACCCATCTTGGCGGCTTCGGCCCACAGGTTTTGCTTCACCATTGGGCGCATATCCAAAAGCCACAGCACCGAGCCATCCACGGCCTTGAGGATATCCATCCAACGGAGGAAAACATGATGACGCAGCTTGACCGTCTGGTTGAACGAGCAAAACACTACGCCCTGTTCCGGCAAGCCGTGCTGGCTGCGCGGACCATCGCGCATCACCTGTACGCGCTTGCTGTCATTGGCCTGATAGCTGTTGGGCAGGCGAATGATTTTCTCGGCATAAAATGGCTCTGACGCAGGCGGCACCACAAAGCGGTCGGCAATGGCATAATCAATACCAACACCAATAACGCTGCCGGGAAAGCCAAGATAGGACACTTGTATAGGTGCGGGCCTGCGGCAAAACAGGTTTAAGCGATTGCCAAAGGTGAAACCCTTGAGATCAATCAGAATATCCAGATCCAGCGCCCGAATGGCCGCCTCTGCGGCGTCATCATTCAGCGGCAGGAGATCGACATAATGCTCAATAGCATCCATGAACCTTTGGCGCATCGGGCCTTTGCGCAAATGTTCAGGCGTGTGACAAAGACCAAAAACCTCAAACCGGTCGCGGTTATGGCCTTCCAGTACACCGGCCAACAGCAGCATGGTGGCATGGTCATAAAAGTCGCAGGAGACATAACCAATGCGCAAGCGACGACCGGCTTTTGGCCGATAGGCGACTGGCGGCGCAACCTTGCTCATCCGGGTTTCGGCGGTGCGAATGGCGCTGAACACGTGGTAGCCCTCATCGCCAGACCAATGCAGCGACCGAAAGACGTTTTCACGAATATCAGGCCGCTCGCCGTCCGTGGCATAGGCCTGTTCAAGCTCTGCCTGCAACTGATTGGACAGATCAAACTCACACAGGCTGAGCGCGCACCAAAACAGCTCGGTCAGCGCCAGACGCTCGGTGGGCTTCGCCTGATGGGCGGCTTTCAGCACCGGAAATGCTTTTTCCACATGGCCGGTGCCCAGCAGAACCATGCCAGCATTTAGCCAATTGTCGAAATCGCGGCCAATCTCCACCAGCTTCTCGGCATAGGGCAAGGCTTCAGGATAAAGACTTGCTTCGCGATAGAGGCTGCAAATCGAATGGTTGACATCAACATCATCGGGCAAATGCTGGTGCAGCTTCAAAAGCGCTGCCAAAGCACGGTCCGACTGGTTGTGATCCAAATAATATTGACAGGCGCGAAACGCCACTTCGCGCTTCAAAGTGGGCGTCAGGTCAATCACCTCTTCAAACAGCCGGGCTGCTTCAAGCAGAGTGCCTTTTTGCTCATGGATGCTGGCCGCCAGAATATAGGCATCAGCGCGGTCTGGCTCAGGCTGCAACAGGGCAGAAATGGTGGACAGCGCCTGATCATAGGCCCCCTCCTCATATTCCTTGCGCGCCTGTTGATAAAGTGCCGTCACGATCTGCTCCCTTGTTGGAGCAAGCAGATAGACAGGCAGACTTGCCCCAGGCTGTCGGATCATGAAAAAAATTCAGCTTTAAAAAGCATGAAGCCCGAAACGTTCTCCGTTTCGGGCCTCGTGACTTCACCGGGACGCAATACCTTTCCGATGAAGAATGCCAGGGTAGCGGTAAGTCCTTAAAATTCTGTCAATATTTACGATAATTTTGCCATGTCAGCGCGAATAATGCTGCGCAGATCATCAATGGGCTTCAGCTTGCCCTGATCTTCATAATGCCAGAAGGTCCAGCCATTGCAGGCATCCAGCCCCCGCACCCGCGCGCCAACGCGGTGAATGGAGCCAGCCTCAGTGCCAGACACCAAGGTGCCATCGGCGCGCACAATGGCCGAATGTTTGCGCTTGTCGCAAGACAGCACCTGACCGGGCTTGAGCAAGCCGCTGTCGAGCAGAGTGTTGAAGGCCACGCGCGGCTCGGCCTTTTTGCCGGTCATCACGGTCAGTTCAATCTTGCCCAGAGGCTCGACCGCATCAATACGGGCAGAGGCCGCATCAATATAATCCTGCTCGCGCTCAATGCCGACAAAGTTGCGACCCAAGCGCTTGGCCACGGCACCGGTGGTGCCAGAGCCAAAGAAAGGATCGAGAATCACATCACCAGCCTTGCTGGACGCCAGAATGATGCGGGCCAGCAGCGCCTCTGGCTTTTGGGTCGGATGGATTTTCTTGCCATCCTCGCCCTTGAGGCGCTCACCGCCCGAGCAGATCGGAAACAGCCAGTCCGAGCGCATCTGCACATCATCATTGGAGGCTTTCAGCGCATCATAATTAAAGGTGTAGCTCTTGGCCTTGGAATCGCGCGAGGCCCAGATCATGGTTTCATGGGCGTTCTGAAAGCGACGGCCCTTGAAATTCGGCATAGGGTTGGTCTTGCGCCAGACAATATCATTCAGGATCCAGAAATTGAGATCCTGAAGGGTCGCGCCGACCCGGAAAATATTGTGGTAAGAGCCAATCACCCAAATGGTGCCATTGGGCTTCAACACGCGCCTGCACGCCAACAACCAGGCGCGTGTGAAGGCATCATAGGCATCAAAAGAGGCAAACTGGTCCCATTCATCATCCACGGCGTCGACAACGGACTGATCCGGCCGATGGAGCATGCCGCCGAGTTGCAGATTGTACGGTGGGTCTGCGAAAATCACATCCACCGAGTGATCAGGCAAAGCCTCCAGCGCTGAAACGCAATCACCCTTGATGATGCTGTTCATCCAGGCAAAAGGATCGTTGGAACGACGGAGATCGGCGATCGGGAAGACAGAAGCCATGGGATACTCACTGGTTACGCTGACGCAGCACAATTGGAATGGCCTTATGGTTACCGAACTTGGTTACCAAATGCTGAACAACACAGTGAAATTCTTCTCTTTATCCGATAACGGCCCCGGCGTAATCGCCCAAAGCCACGCCATCGCACAGGCCTGACCACTCGCACCCCTCGCAGGCGTTGCGCACATCCCCATGGGAAAAGGCTTTGCGCAAACGCGCAAGCAGGGCGGCATCCGGGATAATTTCCGCGCCCGGCTGAACGGGAATGTGCAAAAGCGCGCTCACAGCTTGGGCGGCACGTTGATCACGCCCGTTAACACTTTCGCCAAAACAATGGGCGTCCAAAGCAGGGGTCAAGGGCTGGCACAGATCATCCGGCCCCTCAACAATCACAATTGATTCACCCGCATTCAGGCGCGCAGCAATGGCATGGTAATTTTCAACAAAATCAGGCGTATAACCCTTGCCCACAAAGGTCAGCATGCACAGCAAATGGTGGGGCCTGAGCCGAACTGTCATGACAATGCCTTTCCTCAGCCAACAATCGCAAAGCGCTCCGATTGCTGATTGCCGCTGGGCGATGGGGGGGCGCGGCCAATACGGCCCACATGGCGCTCCAGTATCGCGCAAGCATCATTGACGGCCCCCATGCGCAGAGCTTTCAAAATCGCCTGATGGTCGTGGTCGGTCTGGCGCTCCCAGCCGCTTTGCCATCCGGCCAGCAAAAACCGGGCACTCACCGAATGCAGATCATCAATGGCGCTCAACAGCCGTGGCATATCGCAGGTAGAAATGATCAGCCGATGAAAACGCCGATTGGCGGCTTCCCAGCTCTCGACATTATCGGCGGCGTCACACGCATTGGTGGCAGCTTCAGCTTCAGCCAAAATCGCCGGGGTCAAATTGGGGGCGGCATGTTTGAGCGCCAGCACTTCAAGGGCGGCGCGCATCTCTGCCACTTCGCGCACCTGCTTGAGATCAAAGCTTGCCACCCGCACGCCCCGGCGCGGCAGGCTCACGGCCAGACCTTGCGCTTCCAGACGCCGAAAAGCTTCGCGCACCGGCACGTGGCTGGCAGCAAATTCTTCGGCGATATGGTCCTGCGCCAGCCGCATGCCGGGCTGCAACTCGCCACGCACAATGCGGCCAGCCAGCACCCGCGCAATCTTTGCGGCAATTGTGTCATCTTTACCTTTGGTCATGGTGTTTTGATTACGTCCAAGCGGATGATTTGTCGAGGCATTGCAAGGCAGCTATGAAACATGAACATAAGACGGGAATTGTTCTTTTGAGTGTCTTCGTGTAGCAACCGGCCTTTATCACTGCACAGGATGTTTTGCTCATGGCTGGTTTCGACCTTATCCTTTTCGATTGCGATGGCGTGCTTGTTGATTCCGAAATCATCGCCGCAAAGGTCGAGTCCAAACTGCTGACCGAAGCTGGCTATCCCATTTCAGTCGAGGAAATGGGCGAGCGCTTTGCAGGCATGACGTGGAAGAACATTCTGCTCAGCATTGAAAAAGAAGTGGACATTCCGCTGTCTGCCAGCCTGATCGACAAGTCAGAGGCGCTTTTGGACCAAAAATTGGCCCGCGAGGTGAAAATCATCGAGGGTGTGGTCTACGCCCTGTCGCGCCTGTCACAGCCACGCTGCATCTGCTCCAACTCGTCATCGGCGCGGCTGGATATGATGCTGACCAAAGTGGGCCTCAAGGACTCGTTTGCGCCGCACATCTATTCGGCCAAGGATTTGGGCGCGGAGCGCGTCAAGCCAAAACCCGATATTTATCTGCATGGTGCCGCGCAATTTGGCGTTGACCCGAAGAAATGTCTTGTGGTGGAAGACAGCGTGCATGGCGTTGAAGCGGGCCGCGCCGCTGGCATGCGCGTCATCGGCTTTACCGGCGCATCCCACACCTATCCATCCCATGCCGACCGGCTGACCGATGCCGGGGCCGAAACCGTGATTTCACGGATGATGGACCTGCCCGCCGTGGTGGCCGCCATGGCTGAATGGCAGGGCGCACTGTAAGCAGAAACGAAGTGATCAGAAGCAGGATGCCGCTTGCGGCATCCTGCTTACCATTTTACTTATGACGCTTTTTCGAGTGGTTTTTGTTTGACACCACTTTTGCCGCGCCTTGATCGAAACCAACAACCACCTGCGTGGTTGCAGACGGATTGGCGGCGAGCGAAATGTCCTTGCTGAACAGGAACTGCACCGGCTGATCGGCGCTTGCCAATGTTGCACTGAATGGCACCAACTCGTTGACCAGCACCTGATCGCCATCCTTCACCTGCACACGGATCGGCATGGACAAGGTGCCTGCATGGCCTTGCGGACCAGCAATCAAACGTCCGGCCACCTGTGCCTTGATGGTCATGCCGGTGTCAGATTGCATACAGGCGCGGGTTGTTTCGGCAAGCGACGCCTGAAACACCACATCGTTATCATCCTTGCTGCCCGACTTGGCATAGGTGCGATAATAGGACGAATCGTCATTCAACACGACTTTGGGGCAAACGCCCTGCACAACAGCCCCCGCAGGTGCCGCTGCTGTGGCAGGGGCCGGGCTGCTTGTACCAAACAAACCACCACCGCCAGCACCGCTGGTATTGCAGCCAGCAAGGATAGCGGCCAGGGACAGGGCGGCTGCGCCGCGCACGACATATTGAAACACCGGATCACACCTTCTCAATCATTGCTCTGCATTACGACATCCGGATTGTACCGGCATAAAACCGACACAAATCAGAAAACCGACCTGTAATCAGGACTTTCCTTATCTGTTAGCGATGGTCTATACCAGCGGCGCGGAAAAAAATCGATCCAGCATTGTGGGCTTTGTTACAATTTGCAACAAGCCGGGCAAGACTGCGGGGTCAAAGACAGATCGCGTTTGAATTTTAGACCAAGGATATTCGGCATGGACTTCATTTCCACTCGCGGCGAGGCACCGGCTCTCGGTTTTTGTGATGCGCTTTTGGCGGGGCTTGCGCGCGACGGCGGCCTGTATCTGCCCAAAACATGGCCGAAGTTCAGCAAGCGCGAGATCAAGGCCTTGCGCGGCAAGAGCTATCAGGAGGTCGCCTTTGCGGTCCTGAAGCCTTTTGTCGATGGCGAAATTGCCGATGACGCCCTGCGCCAAATGATTAACGATGCCTATGCCACCTTCCGCCACCCTGCCGTGGCTCCCCTGGTTCAGACCGGCCCAAATTCCTACATTCTGGAATTGTTTCATGGTACCACCTTGGCCTTCAAGGATGTAGCCATGCAATTGCTGGGCCGCCTGATGGACCATGTGCTGCGTGCGCGTGGCCGGCGCGCCACCATTGTTGGGGCCACTTCGGGCGACACCGGCGGTGCGGCCATTGATGCCTTTGCCGGTCTTGCCAATGTTGATATTTTCATTCTGTTTCCCCATGGCAAGGTCTCGCCGGTGCAGCAGCGCCAGATGACCACCTCCAAGGCCGACAATGTGCATGCCGTGGCCGTTGAGGGCAATTTTGATGATTGCCAGAACCTGGTCAAAGCCATGTTCAACCATGTGGCGTTTCGCGATGAGGTCGCTCTTTCGGGCGTCAACTCCATCAACTGGGCGCGGATTATGGCGCAGGTGGTCTATTACTTTACCGCGTCGCTCTCTCTGGGTGGGCCGGATCGCAAAATCTCGTTCACCGTGCCAACCGGCAATTTCGGCGATATTTTTGCAGGCTATGTCGCCCGTGAAATGGGCCTGCCCATCGACAAGCTGGTGATTGCCACCAATGACAACGACATTCTGGCCCGCACGTTGAAAACCGGCCGCTATGAGATGAAGGGCGTGAAAGCCACCACCTCGCCCTCCATGGACATTCAGATTTCGTCGAATTTCGAACGCCTGTTGTTTGAAGTCTCTGGCCGAAATGCAGGCGAAATCAGAAGCCAGATGGCAAGTCTTGGTCAATCGGGTGCCTTTGAGATCAAGCCTGATGCGATGAAGGAAATCAAAAAAGTGTTCCGCGCTGGCCGCGCCACCGAGAAGGACGTGGCCAAGACCATCAAGGAAACGCTGAAAGCTACCGGCTATCTGCTTGATCCCCATACCGCCTGTGGTGTGGCCGTTGCTGCCAAGCATGAAAAGCCGCAAAGCCCGATGGTAACGCTGGCCACCGCCCATCCGGCCAAGTTCCCGGCGGCTGTGAAATCTGCGTCGGGTATTGACCCCGCGCTTCCAACGTGGCTTTCTGACCTGATGGACAGGGAGGAGCGTTTTGATATTCTGGCCAATGACCTGAGCGTGGTTGAAAAATTCATCCGCACCCATGCGCGGGCTGGCCGTTGAGAGACGCAGAAAGACAGACAATGAATGTTGAATGCACCCGGCTACCTTCGGGTTTGACGGTCGTAACCGAAAAAATGCCCCATCTTGAGAGCGTGGCACTGGGCGTATGGGTCAAATCCGGCTCGCGTGATGAAACGCAAGGTGAACACGGCATTGCCCATTTGCTTGAGCATATGGCCTTCAAAGGCACAAAGCGCCGCACGGCCCGCCAGATTGCCGAGGAAATCGAAAATGTGGGCGGCGAGCTGAATGCCGCCACATCGACAGAAACCACATCCTATTATGCCCGCGTGTTGAAAGATGATGTGCCGCTGGCGGTGGACATTCTGGCCGATATCCTGACCGAATCGGTGTTTGATGACGAAGAATTGATCCGCGAAAAACACGTCATCCTGCAAGAAATTGGTGCCGCCTGCGACACCCCGGACGATGTGGTGTTTGATCGCTTTGCCGAGACCGCGTTTTTTGATCAGACCCTTGGCCGCTGCATTCTGGGCACCCCCGAAACGGTCGAGAGTTTTACCAGCGACCAGATCCGCGCTTACCTCGCCCGTAATTACACCACAGACCGCATGTTTGTGGTGGCGGCAGGGGCGGTTGATCACGACAGTTTTGTGCGTCAGGTTGAAGAGCGTTTTGCCTCGGTTCCGACCAAGCCAACTGTATCGCCCCTTGTCACCCCTGCCCGCTACACCGGCGGCGACGTGCGCGAAACCCGCGATTTGATGGATACGCAATTGCTGCTGGGCTTTGAAGGCCGCGCCTATCATATGCGCGATTTCTATGCCTCGCAGATTCTGGCCAATATTCTGGGCGGCGGCATGTCATCGCGGCTGTTTCAGGAAGTGCGCGAGTTTCGTGGCCTGTGCTATTCGGTCTATGCTTTTCATTGGGGCTTTTCCGACACCGGCATTTTCGGCATTCATGCCGCAACCGGCGGCGATAACCTGCCGGAGCTGGTGCCGGTGATTATTCAGGAGCTGCATAAATCGGCAGAAAAGATCGAGCAGCAGGAGATCGACCGCTCCCGCGCCCAGATCCGTGCACAATTGCTGATGGGCCAGGAAAGCCCGGCGGCCCGCGCCGGCCAGATTGCCCGCCAAATGATGCTCTATGGTCGCTCCATCTCCAATAGCGAGTTGATGGACCGGCTTGCGGGCATCACCGTCGAGCGGCTGACCGACCTCTCCGGGCGTTTGTTCTTTGAAGGATCACCAACCATTTCGGCGATTGGCCCGGTCGAAAAGCTCGCACCGATGAGCGATATTGTTGATGCGCTGGCCGGGATCAGCAATGCATCGATGAAGACGGCGGCACGGTTTTAAACGATCCGGCGGCGAGGCTGTCGATTTTGCAGCCTTGCCACCCAACACGACAACCTTTTGAGAGGAATCGTTACAATTCCTGCGCATCGGGGCCTGCGCATCGGGCATGATGCCTTTCACAATGACCTGCCTATGGGGGGCGCATGACACGGTCAGTCTTTCGGTTTTTATCCCGCCAGCCGGATAGCCCGCATTTGCGCGACGATACCCATTTTTTGCGCCTGCCCCGCAACAGCGATTATACGCAATGGTATAAGCTGCGCTCTGAAAGCCGCGCCTTTCTGCAACCGTGGGAGCCGCTCTGGCGGCCCGATGAGCTGACCGAAAGTGCATTTCGGGCACGGGTGATCCGCAATACACAGGAATATTCATCAGGCCTTGCCATCCCGCTATTTCTGTTTCGCCAATCGGATGAAACCCTGCTGGGTGGGCTGACCATCGGTCTTATTCGTCGCGGTGTCGCGCAAGCCTGCATGATTGGGTATTGGATGGGCCAGCCTTTTGCCGGTCAAGGCCATATGTTTGCCGCACTTCAGTTGGCAATACCCTATATCTTCAAGGAGCTCGAGCTGCATCGTATTGAGGCGGCTTGTATCCCTGATAATCACAAGAGTATTCGACTGCTCGAAAGTGCGGGATTTGAACGGGAAGGTCTTTTGCGCGGATACCTGAATATAAATGGCGAATGGCGTGATCATGCACTTTACTCTTTGCTCGTACCGTCGGATATAAAGCCTAGCAAAAAGCTCTATTCATGATGATTTCTTTGCCTGCCCTGCATGCCAAGGCGGTTCACCCTTCCAACGAGAGGCTGAAACGATTGTTTTTACAGTTTGCAGGCCGTGATGGCCTTAAAGCGCCATCCTGCACCTTCACATATCGCCCATCCGGCTTCGGATTGATCACGTGGTTTGTCTTGCTATTGCTTGTGGCCATCGCGCTGCCGATTTCAAAGGCGAGCGCCATTGAGCCAGTCAAGATCTCGCGTGATGATACCGCCGTGGACCTGACCAAAACCACCGAGATCGATCTCAATCGCGGTGAGGCTTTTCAGGTGTCCACCGCGGCGGGCAATGACGGCATCCGCCGCCGCATCGAGGTGCGGGCATCCTCACCAAGCCATCAGGGCGACTGGGCGGTGTTTGCACTGGCCAATGTGTCGGACCAGCAATTGGAACGGGTGATTGTTGCCCCCCATTATCGTCTGGTGAATTCCAAAGTGTTCTGGCCGGACCTCGGTTCGCAGCGGATTATTTCCATCACCCCCAGCGAAGGCTTTTCGCTTGATCGCCTGCCCAGCGATGATGCCGATGTGTTTCGCATCACGCTCAATCCCGGCGCGGTCGTGACCTTTGTGGCCGAGCTGGCCACGCCCAAGCTGCCGCAGCTCTATCTGTGGGAACCAAACGCCTACAAGGATACCATCAACGCTTTCACGCTTTATCGCGGTATTGTGCTTGGTATTGCCGGTCTTTTGGCCGTGTTCCTCACCATTTTGTTTGTGGTGCGCGGCACTTCCATGTTGCCTGCCGCTGCGGCCCTTGCCTGGGCGGTTTTGGCCTATGTCTGTGTTGATTTTGGCTTTTTGAGCAAGCTGATCACCATCACCGCCAGCAGCGAGCAGATATGGCGAGCGGGCACCGAGGTGGCGCTGGCGTCGAGCTTTGTGATTTTCCTCTTCACCTATCTCAACCTCAATCGCTGGCATGTGCATCTGGGCTATGTCACTTTTGCCTGGGTGATCGGGCTGGCACTGCTGTTTGGCGTGGCCATCTATGATCCATCGATTGCGGCTGGCATTGCCCGGCTGTCCTTTGCGCTCACCGCCACCGCCGGTATCGTGCTGATCATCTATCTCGGCTTTAACCGTTATGACCGCGCCATTTTGCTGGTGCCGACATGGACACTGATCATTCTGTGGCTGATTGCCGGTTGGATGACGGTAACGGGGCGGCTATCCAACGACATTATCCAGCCAGCCCATGGCGGCGCACTGGTGCTGATTGTTTTGCTGATCGGCTTTACCGTCATGCAACACGCCTTTTCCGGCAGTTCGTTCAATCAGGGCCTGTTTTCCGATCTGGAGCGGCAATCGCTGGCGCTCACAGGTGCGGGCGAAACCGTATGGGATTGGGATGTGGCGCGTGATCGCGTTGTCACCATTCCAGATATTTCCTCCAAGCTCGGCCTGTCGGCAGGCGCGCTGCACGGGGCTGCGCGCAACTGGCTGCCCAATCTGCACCCGGATGACCGCGACCGTTTTCGCGCAACGCTGGACGTCTTGTTGGAGCACAAGCGCGGTCGCCTGAACCATGAATTCCGTATCCGTGCCGATGATGGCCATTTCCATTGGCTGCACATTCGCGCCCGGCCCGTGCTGGGGGCCAATGGCGAGATTATTCGCTGCATTGGCACGATTGCCGATTGCACCGAGCAGAAAAACACCGTTGACCGCCTGCTTCAGGATGCCATCAACGACAATCTTACCGGCCTGCCCAACCGCGGCGTGTTTCTTGACCGCCTTCAAACCCTGCTGACGGTGGCAACATCGTCTGACGCTGTGCGCCCGACCGTGATGATCATCGACATTGATGATTACGGCCGCATCAACGACAAGCACGGCATTTCGGCGGGCGATAACATTCTTATTGCGCTGACGCGCCGCCTGCGCCGCCTGCTCAAGCCACAGGACACGCTGGCAAGGCTCTATGGCGATCAATTTGGCCTGATCCTGACGTCAGAGCGTGACCCGGCCCGCGTGGCGGATTTTGCCGATGCGATCAGCAAGGCGATCATGGTGCCGATCAATTTCTCCAACCGGGAAATCAATCTCACCGCCTCGATTGGTCTGGTCTCCTGGGTGGATCAGCAGGAAAGTGCGCTTGGTCTTCTGGCCGACGCCGAGCTTGCCATGTACCGTGCCAAGCGCGGCGGCGGCAACAAGGTGGAGCCCTTCCGCCCCGCCTTCCGCGACAGCACATCGGATAAGCTGCAACTGGAAGCCGACCTGCAACGCGCCATTGAACGTGGTGAATTGACCATGGTTTATCAGCCGATTGTGCACCTGGGCGATGGCGAGCTGGCGGGCTTTGAGGCTTTGATGCGCTGGGAGCATCCCAAGCGCGGCACGGTCTCGCCCCTTGAATTTATTCCGCTGGCCGAAAGCTGCGATCTCATCATGCCGCTTGGCATGTTTGCGCTGGAGCGCGCCGCGACCGATTTGGTGGAATGGGAAAAGCAGGCGGGCAAACTGCCGATTTTCGTGTCGGTCAATCTGTCCAGCGCCCAATTGATCAACAATTCGCTCTACAGCGACATTCGCTCGCTGCTTGGCCGCATCGAGTGTGACCCGAAACAGCTGAAGCTGGAGCTGACGGAATCGGTGGTGGTGGAAAACCCCGAACAGGCGCGTCTGGTGCTGACCAAACTGAAAGACACCGGCATCAGCCTGGCTTTGGACGATTTCGGCACCGGCTATTCCTCGCTTTCCTATCTCACGCGCTTTCCGTTTGACACCTTGAAGCTGGATCGGGAACTGGTGACCGAGGAAAGTGAAAATCGCGATATCGTGTTGCGCTCGGTGATCTCCATGGCCACGCAAATGGGCATGAACGTGGTGGCTGAAGGCGTCGAAACCGACGAAGATGGCGCGGAACTGGCAGGCATGGGGTGCACCTATGGCCAAAGCTTCCTCTATGGCGCTCCGGTTGGTGCCGACGCCATTGCGCGTTTGCTGAAAGAACAGCAGATGCGGGCAAAGAAGGTGTGAGCCGTAGGTTACTGCATAATTCCTTAAATCGGAATCGATTTAAGGTGAAAATTATGCAGCAGATTAAGAGTGTTACAGCGTCTTTTGGGGAAAAGCGGATGCCGCTTTTCCCCACACACTCTCAATCTGCTGCGCATTCTTTCTGGAAATACTCTATAGACTGGTCGGATCGACTGACCAGTCACTCTTCATGGCGAAATGGGCAGAAAATCCGGCCTGTCCCTTTGGGGTGATGCGCAAGGCGCGGCTTTGTGGCAAGCGGGCGACCCAGCCCAGAGCCAGCATTCGATCGAGCAAATCTGCCCCCAGGCGGCCCGCCAGATGCGGGCGTCTTTCGCTCCAATCCAGACAGGTGCGACACAGCGGGCGGCCTCGTTTTGGGGTATCGCTGAGGCTGATGCCAAAATCGCAAAAGAAATCATGGCCGGAGCGGGTGATACGGGCGGCCCCCTCACTCAGCTCGACATATCCACGGTGTTGCAGGCAATCGGCCAGCGCCACACCCAGACGCCCGGCAATGTGATCATAACAGGTGCGGGCTGTGCGCAGGCGCGCGTCTTTGGGGCCAACCCGCTGCCGCCGCGGCTCTTGCGCTGAAAGCGCCATAAGCGTTTCCAGCGCCTGCGCAACCGAGGGACCAGCCAGCCGGTAGTAGCGATGGCGTCCCTGCTTTTCCACCGCAAGCAGGCTGGTCTGCACCATTTTAGCCAAATGGCCGCTGGCGGTCTGCGCTGTCACGCCCGCATTTGCGGCCAACTCACCCGCCGTCAGGGCCTGCCCTGCCATCAGCGCAATCAGCATATTGGCGCGGGCGGGATCGCCGATCAAGGCGGCGTGTTCGGCCAGCATATTTCCGGAAACAATGTTTGACATGGGCCGATGATAGCAAGCGACCCCGACCTTGTCATCGCTTGATACTTCGGTGAAGACCGAAGCATCTGAGGGCTTTGTCGCTTTAAGACGGTGCGATCATCACTTTCTTAAGGTCTTCAAAATCCATGAAAAAACACGCAACTGCGAAAGAATTTGCTCTCTTGCTGGTGCTGGCAGCCCTTTGGGGTGCGGCTTACAGCTTTATCCGCATTGGTGTCGAAACCATACCGCCGATTACGCTGATTGCCGCCCGCACATTTTTGGCAGGCAGTTTGCTGCTGGTGATTTTGCGTCTGCGCAAATTGTCCTTACCCACGGATGGGCTGACGTGGCGGCGATTTTGCATTCAGGCCTGCCTCAACAGTGCCGTGCCCTTCACCCTGATTGCCTGGGCAGAGCAGCACGTCAATGCGGGCCTTGCCGTAATCCTCAACGCGCTGACGCCGATTTTTGCCTTTCTGATCACCGCGATTTTCACCCGGCACGAAAGCGTGACACTGCCAAAACTTCTGGGCGTTGTTCTGGGCATTGCCGGCACCTGCCTGATTGTCGGCATGAGCGTTTTGCAAGATAACACCAGCCAGCTCCTGCCACAGTTTGCCGTGATGCTAGCGTCCGTCTGCTATGCCATGGGTGCAATTTTTGGCCGAAACTTCAAAGGCCTCGACCCGATGATGCCTGCGGCTGGCTCGCTGATCTGCGGCAGTATGATGTTGATACCTTTGAGCCTGATGATTGATCATCCATGGACCCTCACCCCTTCCCGCTCATCCATGCTGGCTTTGGTGGCGCTTGCCGTTTTCTCCACCGCCCTTGCCTTTGCCATTTATTTTCGGCTGGTCGATACACTTGGCTCTATTGCGACCACGGCGCAGGCTTACTTGAGGGTACCAATCGGCGTTGGTATTGGCGTGTTCTTTTTGCATGAACAGACCAGCTCGACCCTGTTGATCGGCCTTGTGCTGGTGGTGGCAGGGGTGATTGCCATGACCCTGCCCGCTTCCGTTTGGCGGCTCAGGCGTGCCCAGCCTCTGACGACAAGGTCGCGGCACTGACACCCAGAAGGGCCAAGGCCCGGTCATATTTGTCGCTCAGGTGCGTATCGAAAATCAGATCATCGGAAGCTGCACAATTGAGCCAGTCATTATTGGCGATTTCGCGCTCCAACTGCCCCGGTCCCCAGCCAGCATAGCCCAGCAGCATGGTGGCTTTGGCGGGGCCTCGGCCATCAGAAATGGCGCGCACAATATCCAGCGTTGCCGTCAGCAAAATATCCTCGCTGACGGGAATGCTGCTGTCGCTGTGGTAATCCTCGGAATGCAGCACAAAACCCCGGCCGCTTTCCACCGGGCCACCGCTTTGAATGGGAAAATTGCGGGTCTTGTCTGGCAGCATGATTGCATCGGTCTGATCAATCAGATTGAGATGGAGCAATACGTCTGCAAACGTCACGGGCTGAGGGCGATTGATCATAAATCCCATGGCACCGGCCGAGGTGTGGGCGCAAATATAGATGACGGAGCGGGCGAAATTCGTGTCTTTCATACTGGGCATGGCAATCAAAAACTGGCCATCAAGGCACCCGCGCTCTCGATCAGATGTCAGGGTTGAAAATCCCATGTAGCCTCCAAAGTAGCCTCCAAATCCGCAAGAAACCAAATCCCCTGAAACCTGAATCCCCCCAGCCCCTCTGGAACAGAGTGCACCAATTAGAGTGCACAAAGGACGCTGCCACTCTTTCAATTTCCCACATAACGCCTGAAATCTATGCCGATTTGAAGCGTTATGCCGCAGGCAGCAGCAACAAGACAGGTCGAAACCCAAAAACACGGACGCTCAAGAGGAGCGTCATACAGTGTTCATCTAAGATGGAGCATAAGAGGCGGGCAATCAACCAAAAATGATAGAGGCCACAATTGCGTGATTGGCATCGCCCAGCATATCCCTTTAAAGAAAGTCCATGATTCATTCTTCTTGTCTTTCGCGGTCCGTGCGGTCTGCGTTTATTGCCTGTCTCATGATCGTGAGCAGCACAGCCCCGACATTGGCCGCCACATCGGCGTGGGCCACCAGCGATGGCGGGCGTATGCGTCTGATTGTCTTGCCCGCGGGTCCGGATGGAACACGGCAGGCGGGTTTGCAGATTGAGCCGAACAGCGAATGGTTTACCTACTGGCGCGAGCCGGGTGATGCTGGCATTCCCCCCCAGATTACCGCCGAGCCGGGCAGTGCCGTCACCTTGTCTGCCTTGAGTTTTCCGGTGCCAAAGCGTGTTGATCTCGGCAAAATCCGCGATGTCGGCTATGATAGTCCCGTGGTTTTCCCCTTCACGCTCAGCAATGCCAATCGTGAAAGCCATAATCCGTTAAAAATCACGGCTTTCATCGGGCTTTGTCACAATATCTGCATTCCCTTTCAGGCCGAGTTGAGCATCGATCTAAGCCAGGAGGAAACCACCAATGTCGAGGAAGCGCAGCTGATTGATAGGGCCAAAGCCCGTCTGCCCGCCACGCCAACCGAGGATTTTTTTGTCTCAGGCTTTCGCATGAAAGATGACCTTTCCAGTCTCGATGTGAATGTGCGCCTGCCAGAGGGCTCAAAAGACGAGCCACGCATCTTGCTGACCGGGCCGGAAGGATATTTGTTTACCGAATATCAGACAATTTCTAACAAAGGGCCTGAACGTACTTTGCGCATTGCGCTGCCAAAAATGCCGCGCAACTATACGGTTTCCGGCAAGACCTGGCATATCCTGATTGTTGCCGGACACAAGCGTGCCATGGAAGCCCCCCTTGCCTTCGCAACCTCGCCTTCTATAGTTAAGCCTTGAGGCAGTTAAGCCTTTAAGCGAGGCGCTCGCCTTTGCACGGATTTTAACCAGGAGAGACCCCATGACCATCGCGATCGGCGATACGCTTCCAGCAGCAACCTTTAAGGAAAAAACCGCCGACGGCCCGGTCGAGATCACCACAGACGATTTGTTCAAGGGCAAAAAGGTTGTGGTTTTTGCCGTTCCCGGCGCATTCACCCCAACCTGCACGCTCAACCATCTGCCTGGCTATCTGGAAAACCGCGATGCCCTGCTGGCCAAGGGCGTGGACGATATTGCCGTGGTGTCGGTCAACGACTGGCATGTCATGGGTGCATGGGCACAAAGCACCGGCGGCATGGGCAAGATTCACTTTCTGGCCGATTGGGATGCAAGCTTCTCCAAGGCGCTGGGTCTGGATATGGACCTGTCTGCGGGCGGTCTTGGTGTCCGCTCCAAGCGCTATGCCATGCTGGTGGAAGACGGCGTGGTGAAGAGCCTCGACATCGAAGAAAACCCCGGTCAGGCCACGGTTTCTTCGGCAACGGCCATGTTGGAACGCCTGTAATCACGACGGTATGATTCCTTAAATCGGAGTGGATTTAAGGTGAAAATTATGCAGCCGATTTAGAATGTTACAGCCTCCTTTATGCGTTTTATAAAACGCACGGCGCTGTAACTGTTATACTGATTTTTATCGAGGCCCTGAAAGTGCTCTGCTTTCAGGGCCTTTCTCATTGCTAGACCTATTTCTCAGCAAAAAGAACGCGCCGCATTAGAGTTTGTCAGGGAAAAGTGGGCACCGGTTTTCCCGAATAGACAAACGAAAACAAGTGAATCTGGAGTCTGTCAGGTTCAGATTGAACCACAGTACACGACGCATGCGGCTTACCGTATAGCTCACCCCCCTCTGCCCTGCCGGGCATCTCCCCCACAAGGAGGGAGATCGACAAAAAGCAACCCTATTGCTCAACAGCATACGTCCTATGTGTGGGAAATCAGGATTTCATTGTGAGAAACGAGCGGACGCGCCTATCCGATCTCCCTCCTTGTGGGGGAGATGGCTGGCAAGCCAGAGGGGGGTACACGGCACATAAAGGCGTTTGTGTCGTGTACTCTGAAATTGAACCTGACAGACTCTAGGCTTGATCAACAACACGTGTACACACGCCTCTTGCCTTTTATCTGCCATATTCGTTATACCATTACACGTAACGTTATTACATCTATGGAGCGCCATCCGGTGCAGGATAAATTGCCAATCTCGATCAGCCTTCTGGCGCAATCTGCCGTCACCCGCATTGGCTTTGCGCTTGTTTTGATCGTGCTGACCTGGCTTGGCGTTCAGTGGGCGGTGGCGCTGCAATGACGAAAAACGTGATTACCCTTCGCAATCTCACGGTGGCTTATGATCGTCACCCCGCCGTTCACCACATCAGCGGCAGCATTGAGCGCGGCAGCCTCACCGCCATTGCCGGTCCCAACGGGGCGGGCAAGTCAACGCTGCTGAAGACCATTATGGGTGAGCTTCGCCCCGCTGAAGGCAGTGTCGAGCACACGCTATCACGCGCCGATTTTGGCTATCTGCCTCAGGCAGCAGACATCAACCGGCGTTTTCCCATCACGGTGCTGGATACCGTGCTTCTGGGCGCATGGCGCAACAGCGGAGCCTTTGGCCGTGTCGCCAAAGCCGATATTGAGCGTGCCCGGATGGCTTTGCAAACCGTGGGTCTGGACGGCTTTGAAAAACGCCATATCGGTGCGTTATCGGCGGGACAGTTTCAGCGCGTGCTGTTTGCGCGGCTGTTGTTGCAAGATGCCAAGGTGATCCTGCTGGATGAGCCTTTCACCGCCATTGATGCCCGCACCACCCGCGATCTGATTGACATCATCCTTGGCTGGCACAGCGATGGCCGCACGGTGATTGCCGTGCTGCATGATTTTGATCAGGTGCGCAGCCATTTTCCGCAAACGCTGCTGATTGCCCGCGAACTGGTGAGCTGGGGCAAGACCGAAGAAGCGCTTTCGTCCGATAACCTGCTGAAAGCCCGCGCCATGGCGGAGCGCTGGGACGAAGACGCCGAGGTCTGCAAACCCGAAAACCTCCTGAAAAGGCCCGCCGCATGACCGCCTATGACCTGCTGATTGCGCCTTTTGCTGACTACGGCTTCATGCGGCGCGCGCTGATGGCCGCCATTTGTCTCGGCCTTGGTTCCGGCCCGATCGGCGTGTTCCTGATGCTGCGCCGTATGAGCCTGATGGGCGATGCCATGAGCCATGCGGTCTTGCCGGGTGCTGCCATAGGTTATCTGATTGCCGGGTCCTTGTCCTTGACCGCCATGGGGCTTGGCGGCCTCGTGGCAGGCCTTTCCGTGGCGCTCCTGTCGGGTTTCGTCAGCCGCTCAACGGTGCTGCAAGAAGACGCCAGCTTTGCCAGCTTTTATCTGACCTCGCTGGCGCTTGGCGTTTTGATTGTGTCCTTGCGCGGCTCCAATATCGATCTTCTGCATGTTCTGTTTGGCACCATTCTCGCCATCGACAATGACGCGCTTTACCAGATCGCCGCTATCGCCTCGTTCACGCTGCTGGCGATTGCCATTATCTATCGCCCGCTGGTGGCGGAGTGTCTGGACCCCGGCTTTTTGCGGGCCGTGGGCGGCAAAGGCCCGGTCTATCATTTTCTGTTTCTGTTTCTGGTGGTGCTCAACCTCGTTGCCAGCTTTCAGGCGCTTGGCACGCTGATGGCCGTGGGCCTGATGATGCTGCCCGCTGCCATTGCCCAGCTCTGGTCGCGCAATCTCACCAGCATGATGGTGATTGCCGCTTTGACCGGCATTGTGTCGAGCTATATCGGCCTGATTGCCTCCTATCATCTGGAGCTTGCCTCTGGCCCCACCATTATCATGACGGCTGCGGTCTTTTACGGAGCGTCGATTCTGTTCGCACCCTCCGGCTTTGTCCGCCAGTTGCTGCCCAGTTCTCACCTGAAAGCCTAGCACAAAGGAATTTTCGATATGAAACGCAAAATGATTATGTCCGTGGGACTTATGTCCGTTGCCCTGCCCTTGCTGATGGCCATGTCCTCCGTGGCCGCACAAGCGCAACCCTTGAAGGTCGTGGCCTCGTTTACGGTGCTTGCTGATGTGGTCAGCAATGTTGGTGGCGATCACGTATCGGTCTCAAGCCTGGTTGGCCCCAACGGCGACCCCCATGAATTTGAGCCATCGCCAACGGACGCCAAAAAGCTCAAGGCTGCCGATGTCACGTTCGTGTCTGGCGAAGGCCTTGAAGGCTGGATGGATCGCCTGATCACCGCATCGGGCTACAAGGGCAAACCCGTGGTGGTATCGGAGGGCATCAATACCCGCACCATGGAAGAAGACGGCAAGACCGTGACAGATCCGCATGTGTGGAACAGCCCGGTCAATGTCAAAATCTGGGTTGCCAACATTGAAAAGGCTCTTGCAGCTGCCGATCCGGCCGATGCCAAGGCCTTTGAAGCCAATGCCAAGGCCTATACCGAAAAGCTGGACGCGCTGGATGCCTATGCCCATAAAAAACTGGATGCCATCCCGGCCGCTGAGCGTAAAATCCTGACCAGCCATGATGCGTTTGGCTATCTGGGCCGCGAATACAAGGTTGAGTTCCTCTCACCGCTTGGCCTGTCAACCGAAACCGAAGCATCGGCTGCTGACGTTGCCAAGCTGATCGACCAGATCAAGGCCGAGCACATCAAGACCTATTTCTTTGAAAACTCCAACGACCCGCGTCTGGTGAAGCAGATTGCCAAGGCAACCGGCGCCAAGTCTGGCGGCGAGCTTTACGTGGAAGCCCTTTCCAAGAAGAGCGGTCCGGCTTCGACCTATGAGAAAATGTTCCGCTACAACATCGATCAATTGGCTGCCGCCATGAAGACATCAAGCTGACACCACCCCAAGTCAGCATGATAGACCGCTCCGATAACCCTACAAGTCTCGGAGCGGTCACCTTTTCTTACAGTCTGACCAATAATCGCCGCTGACCGGCTGCAATTCTTGAACAGACTGTTAAACTTGCAAATCAAACACCAAAATGCCGGAAAGACCGCCATCGGTGGCAGCTGCTATGCGCTCGCCAACCACGATATGGTCGGGGTGTTTGAGATAGGCGTCGCGCGATTTGCTATCCTCAAATGTCACGATAAAGCCATCCACAAAGCCGCCGTTGAGACCTTCCGGCGAAACATTTGGCCCGGCTTTCACATCCACCATGCCCGATACGGAATTTTTCAAATCCGTGATTGCCTGATAAATCGCTTGCTTCTCCGTTTGCGGCACAGAGGCTTTAAAACGTAGAAAAACACAGTGCTGGATCATCAATCACTCCTGTTGAAAGGGCTGCTTATCCACCCATCAAGGCCTTATGCGCATTGCCCTTTTTAAATGGCTCCATGCCCTTGCGGGCCAGCTCGTCGGCGCGTTCATTTTCGGGATGGCCTGCATGGCCCTTGACCCAATGCCATTTAACCTTGTGGCGCTGGTTGGCAACATCCAGCTCCTGCCACAGCTCGCCGTTTTTCACCGGCTTTTTATCGGCGGTTTTCCAGCCGTTTTTCTTCCAGCCAAAAATCCATTTGGAAATGCCATCCATCACATATTTGCTGTCGGTGTGCAAATCCACCTCGCAAGGGGCCTTCAGCGCGTTGAGCGCCGTAATGGCTGCCAAAAGCTCCATGCGGTTGTTGGTGGTCTCTGCCTCGCCGCCGGACAGCTCCTTTTCCACCTCACCATAGCGCAGCACCGCCCCCCAGCCGCCGGGGCCGGGATTGCCGGAGCATGCACCATCCGTAAAGATCTCAACATGTTTCATTGCGGCCATCCATAATCCGAGGCCGTTTCAACCGCCTGATGGAAGCGCAGCTTTTTCAGATATTCCAGCGGGTCTTTTTTCACCACCAGAGCGCCTGCCGGTGTGGTCAGCCAGTCATAGAGACGGGTGAGGAAAAACCGAAGCGCCGAGCCACGGCACAAAAGCGGCATGGCGGCAATTTCTGCCTCAGACAAAGGCCGCACCGAAAGATAGCCCTCAATCATCGCCTGACCCTTGGTGATGTTATAGCTACCATCTTTCTCAAAGCACCAGGCATTGAGGCAGATGGACAAATCGTAGGCGAGATAGTCATTGCAGGCGAAATAGAAATCGATCAGCCCGGAAAGCTCATCGCCTAAGAAAAACACATTGTCGGGAAACAGATCGGCATGAATCACACCCGCTGGCAGCTCTTGCGGCCAATGGGCCACCAGATGGGCCAATTCCTTCGCAATCTCAGGCCGCAATCCGTCCAGCACCTCATCGGCGCGGTCTTCGGACTTTTGCCACAGCTCCTGCCAGCCTGCAACAGACAGAGCGTTGGGACGGGCAATCTCAAAACCCTCACCCGCAACATGCATCTGGGCCAATGCCTTGCCCACCGCGCGGCAGTGGTTGGCCTCGGGCTTTCGAAGCCACATGCCCTCCAAAAACGAAATCAGAGCAGCAGGCCGCCCGGACAATTCGCCCAAAAGCGCGCCATCCTTGCGCGGCAAAGGCAGCGGGCAATTCAAGCCACGATCAGACAAGTGATGCATCAGGCCCAGAAAAAACGGCAGATCATTCTTTTCAACCCGCTTTTCATAGAGGGTGAGAATCAGCGCACCTTCTGTGGTGTGCAGCAGAAAATTGCTGTTTTCCACGCCCTCGGCAATGCCCTTGAAGGACAGCAAGTAGCCTGTTTCGTATTGGGAGAGGAAGTCCTTGAGATCGACCTCATTGATATCGGTATAAACTGCCACAGATCAGATCCGCATTCTGGTTTGGTTGCAGACAGGGATACAATGGCCGCCGCAGGAGTGCCAGCCCCGGAATGGGACGAGGCACAGGAAATGGGTGGCAGAGACCAACTTCGGCCCTTCGCAAAGCTCAGGGCGCTCAACGCTGAAAACGATTCACTGGATCGTTTTTCCGGCTGCATGATTTTATTCCGAGCTAACGTATCCCGGCCCTTCGCGGGGCTCAGGGCGTTCGAAGCTAAAAACGATTCACTGGATCGTTTTTCCGGCTGCGCCGTCGCTTCTCACCCATTCACAAACGCCATATCTTCGGGCGTGAGTTCGATGTTGCGCAGCTCGCGATTGACGAGGAAATTCTCATCCTCGATCGAAAATTCGGCAAGCTCAATCGTCGCATCGAAGCGGGATTTGAAGGCCTCGATGATCTCATTCACCACCACCTCCGGAGCCGATGCGCCCGCTGACAGCCCAAGACTGCGGATGTCGCCGATGGCGTCCCAATCCAGCTCATGGGCGCGCTGAACAAGGATGGAACGCTTTGCACCGGCTTTCAGGGCCACTTCCACCAGACGTTTCGAGTTGGAGGAATTTGGCGCCCCAACCGTGACAAACAGATCGCAGCCCGGAGCGGCCTGCTTGACTGCTTCCTGTCTATTGGTGGTGGCGTAGCAAATGCTATCAGCCGCAGGCGCCGTCAAGGCCGGGAAACGTTCCTGCAATTTGGCAATCACGCCTGCGGTATCATCGACCGACAGCGTGGTCTGGGTCACAAAGCCAAGGTTTTCTGGATCCTTTGGCTGGTAAACGGCGGCATCCTCCACCGTTTCCACCAGTGAAACAGTGCCTTCCGGCAATTGGCCCATGGTGCCAATCACCTCCGGGTGGCCCGCATGGCCAATCAGGATGACGTGACGGCCAAGGCGCTGGTGGCGCATGGCCTGTTTATGCACCTTGGATACCAGCGGACAGGTGGCATCAAGATAAAAGAGATTACGCTTTTCCGCATCTTCCGGCACGGATTTCGGCACACCATGGGCGGAAAATACCACCGGTTGGTTGCGGTGCTCGGCCGGAATCTCATCCAGCTCCTCGACAAACACTGCCCCTTTGGCCTCAAGACCCTCAACCACGTAGCGATTGTGGACAATCTCATGACGGACATAAACCGGTGCGCCATAGCCTTTGAGCGCCAGCACCACAATCTGAATGGCCCGATCCACGCCTGCACAAAAGCCACGCGGGCCACACAGCTTGATCATCAAAGGCGGTTTTGCCGTCATCGTATCCATTATAATCCAGCCAGAAGCACCAGAACAAAAGTAATGATCGCTGGCACGCCCTGCACCATAGCAATGCGCCGCGACACGGTTAAGCCTCCATATAGGCCAGCTGTGATGACTGCGCCAACAAAAAACAATTTGAGCTGAAAGGCGAACATCGGATCACGCTGCACCAGTGACCACACCAGGCCCGCCACCAGAATACCATTGTAAAGCCCCTGATTGGCCGCCATAACCTGCGTGGCCTCGGCCTTTTGCGGACTCATGCGGAAGGCCTTACGCCCACGCGGGCTCGTCCACATAAACATTTGCAGCACCAGAATATAAAAATGCTCCAGAGCGATCAGAGCCACAAAAATATTGGCAATAATTGACATATCCCCTCCGTCTATCACTTGTTCTTTCGAATTATCTTCAAAATAGAAATCACCGCCAGTGCAAGCGCGAGGCCATACCAGGTCAAGGCATATTGCAGGTGGCTATTGGGTAGATCAATCTGGGTGACACCGCCAATTGGCAAGCCCCCCGGCACCTGTGCCGGCCCGGCATCCAGAAAAAACGGCAGAACCTTATCGGCTGGCAGACCGACGCTTGATGCCATCACATCCAGATCTTTCCAGTAGAACACGTTTTTCGCTATATCATTGTCTGGCACCAGCGATGATGGTTTTTCTAAAAGTCTTGCCCGCGCCAGGCCAGTAACCCGTTGATGGCCCAGTAATTGTCCGCTCATGCGGGTGGCGGGATCTTTGCGATCTTCCGGCACAAAGCCGCGGTTCACCAGCAGATAGCGCCCATCATCAAGCTGCAAGGGTGTGTAAATATAAAAGCCCGCCGCACCATCATGCGTTGCCAGAAACCGGCGTTCTTTATCATTGAGAAAATCGCCCACCGCCGTCATGGCGCGGTAATCGACATCGCCGCCAGAACGGGCCAGCGCGTCTATCTCTTCCACTGTTGCCGCAGGCTGGTGGCGTCGGCTTTCAATATCGGCCAGCAAGCCCTCTTTCCAGCTCAGCCGGTGCAATTGCCATGTACCCAGCATCACCAGCGTTACCAGCGCCGCCAGCACCAGAATGCCGCTCACTATCGCCTTCACCCGCACCATGACAATGCCCTAGCTTCGATCAATCACACCCGGACGGGCATGGTTTCTATATTGCAAGCTGATCAACAAGGCTTTGACGAAACGCAACAGCCAAAGCGACAGACCGATTGCCAAAGGACCAAAAATCAAAAAATGCACCCACAGGCCCGGCGAATAGGTGATCTCGGTGTAAAGCGCCATGCCAACCACCAGAAAACTGACAATCAGGATCACAAAAATGGGTGCCCCATCGCCCGGATCAACGGTGGTGTAATCCAGACCACAGGCACTGCAAGCCGGTTTCAATGTTGATATGCCATTGAACAGCCTGCCTTGCCCACAGCGCGGGCAGCAGGCGGAAAGGGCCACTTTGGCAGGCTCAATCGGTGGAAAATCACTGTTATCAGCCATGGCGCATTGCATCCTTGATTGCTGATCCAACCGGACAAATCAATTTTGAAAAAGAAAGGCGGCGCTTGCACGCCGCCCTGTCGCTACACATTGATCTCAACATTAACCGTGGGCCAAAGGCGCACCCCATCCGCCCCAGATATAGATGGAGAAGAACAGGAACAGCCACACCACATCGACGAAATGCCAGTACCAGGCAGCCGCCTCAAAGCCGAAGTGCTGTTTGGGTGTGAAATCACCTTTCGCTGCCCGGATCAGACACACGATCAGGAAGATTGTGCCAACCAACACGTGGAAACCGTGAAAGCCCGTGGCCATGAAGAACGTGGCCCCATAGATCGAGTTTTTAAAATCAAACGGTGCATGGGCATATTCGTAAAACTGCACAAAGGAGAACAAAGCGCCCAGCAGAACCGTCAAGGTCAATCCGCTGATCAGGCCTTTGCGGTCATTTTGCAACAGCGCGTGGTGCGCCCAGGTGACACAGGTGCCAGACAGCAGCAAAATCACGGTATTGTAGAGCGGCAAATGCCATGGATCGAGCACTTCGATGCCCTTTGGTGGCCATTGACCACCCGTGAAGGCAAGCCGTGAGGCCTGAATGGCCTCATGGGGAAACAGGCTGGCATCGAAGAAAGCCCAGAACCAGGCGACAAAGAACATCACCTCCGAGGCGATGAACATGATCATGCCATAGCGAAGATGCAGCGACACAACACGGGTGTGTGCGCCCTCATTGCCTTCCTTGATCGTATCGGCCCACCAGCCGATCATAGTAAAAATAGTAATGGCTAGACCGATGAAGAACAGCCATGGATGGGCCATTTCCAAGCCAAAAAGCTTGAAGGAGCCGCCATGCAGATAGCGCATGTAGCCCACGCCACCAAAGGTGAGAAAAAACGCCCCGATTGCGGCAACCAATGGCCAGGGGCTGGGGTCGATGATGTGGTAGTCATGATGTTTCTGGTGCGCGTCTGCCATGTCAGCAATCCCCGATCTAGACTTCTCTCCTTGAGCAACAGTGTGCCAGAAAGCCCGCTCCTGCTCTATCCCTTATCTCTTGCACGTTTGCGCGAAGACAGTGTCCTCCACTTCGCTAAAATTGCAAGCCTTCCGCATCGTAATCCGTCTTCAAGCGCCGTCCCAGCGCTCAAAGCCGAGGTATTCATAATTTTGGCGCAGACTTCTCCGCCGATGTTGGCAATGCCGCAACCGGCTTTTCGCTGGCATGCGGATAGAATGTGTATGACAGTGTTACCGTGCCAATCCCCTTGGTTTCCGGCTCCTTGGCAATGTCGGGATCGACGTAGAACACCACCGGCATCTCCAATGTTTGCCCCGGCTGCAAGGTTGTTTCGGTAAAACAGAAACACTCGATCTTGTTAAAATAGACCGCAGCTTCCATGGGGGTGACATTAAACACCGCCTGCCCCTTGGTAGGGTAAGGTGAGCGATTGGTCACTGAGAAATTCACCTGTGTGGTCTCACCGATGCGTGGAGAAACCGAGGCCGGAGGCGACTTGAAATCCCAGTTCAAACCAGGAGAAACATTGGCATCGAACGTCACATTGATTTTGCGATCCAGAATGACGGACGAGGCCTGCTCAACCCGCTGGGTGGTGCCGTTATAGCCTGTGAGCTGGCAATACATGCGATAAAAGGGCACAGCCGCAAAGCTCATGCCGACGGCACAGCCAACGAAGGCCAGACAGGCAAAAAAGACCGTGAGATTTTTCCGCTCACCCTTTCCCTCAGCCGGCGAACCTTCTGTCTTCTTGCCGTCTTCCAAGCTGTCATCTCCTCCCGAATGCGTCATGGCTCCTCCCGCCTTTCCGTTTGGGTGCTGGACCGTTTGGGCATTTCCCCTATTGCCCCACCATGCCACTCATCTTTGCCATGGTCATTAGATAAAACAGCACCACTAGCCCGGCCAGCACGAGGCCAAGGGCAATATTGCGGCTGCGTCTGGATTTCTTCTGGGCCTCTGTCAGCTTGACTGTTTCCATCACAAAGCTCCTGCCAGATGGGCCGCAGCCCCCATGGCGTAATGATCGACCAGCAAAGCCGAGAAAATCGCAAACAGATAGAAAATCGAATAGACAAACATTTTCCGCGCCGCTGCCATGCGCTGATCCTCAGCAGGCATCCGCCACACGGCAACAGAATAGCCGATAAAAATCGCGCTCAAGAGGCCAGCCACCAAACCATACCAGATTGACGCAAGCCCCGTGAATGTTGGAGCGACGGCAAACACGCCGGTCAGGACGGCATAGGCAACAATCTGGCGCTTGGTGGAGGGGATGCCCGCCACATTCGGCATCATCGGCACGCCGACCGCGCCATAATCGCCCATTTTGAACAGGGCAAGTGCCCAGAAATGCGCAGGTGTCCACAAAAAGATAATCATGAACAGGATGATGCTATCGAGGGATACGCCACCCGTCACACAGGCCCAGCCGATCATCGGAGGAAAGGCACCGGAAGCACCACCAATCACGATGTTTTGCGGGGTCGAACGCTTCAGCCACATGGTGTAGACCACGGCATAGAAGAAAATGGTGAAGGCAAGAAAACCGGCAGAGAACCAGTTCACTGTCAGGCCCAGTATGGCAACCGAAAACACCGACAGCGTTACGCCAAAGGCCAGCGCTTCCTCGCGGCGAATACGGCCTGCGGGAATGGGGCGCTTTGCCGTGCGGGTCATCACGGCATCAATATCGGAATCATACCACATATTCAGCGCACCGGAAGCACCGGCACCGACCGCGATACACAGCACGGCAATGCTTGCCAAAATGGGGTTCAATGTTCCCGGAGCCAGAACCAGACCGGCAAAAGCCGTGAACACCACAAGCGACATGACGCGCGGCTTCAGCAGCGCGAAAAAATCCCGTGCGCTGGCTTCTGAAAGGGTTTTGTCCCCTTCCACGCCGAGAATGTCACTATCGTTTACGACTGCCATATCCTGTCCTGACTGTTGTTTCGTCAACGCCGTGCCGGGCTAAGTCACGGCGTTGACGACTTATTCTATCACTTGATGCGGGGCAACTGTTCCCACTGGTGGTATGGCGGCGGTGAAGACAACTGCCATTCCAGTGTGGTGGCACCCTCGCCCCATGGATTGTCTCCGGCCACCCGCTTTTTCGCAAAGGCCTCGAACACGCCAAACAGGAAAATACCAACCGCAACTGCCGAGATGTAGGAACCGTAAGAGGAGATCCTGTTCCAGTCCACAAATGCATCCGGGTAATCAATGTAACGCCGCGGCATACCGGCAAGACCAAGGAAATGCTGCGGGAAGAACACCATGTTCACACCAATGAACATGACCCAGAAATGCAGTTTTCCAATGAACTCGCTATACATATAGCCCGACATTTTCGGGAACCAATAATACCACCCGGCAAAGATTGCAAATACTGCGCCCAAAGACAGCACGTAATGGAAATGCGCCACCACGTAATAGGTATCATGCAATGAGCGATCAAGACCGGCATTGGCCAGCTGCACGCCCGTAACGCCACCCACCGTGAACAGGAAGATGAAGCCAATGGCCCAGACCATGGGGGTTCTGAACGACAGTGATCCGCCCCACATGGTCGCAATCCAGGAGAAGATCTTGATGCCGGTGGGCACCGCGATCACCATGGTTGCGAAAACGAAGTAGCGTTGCGCGGCCAGCGACAGGCCAACCGTGTACATATGATGCGCCCAGACCACAAAGCCAACCGCGCCAATGGCCACCATGGCATAGGCCATGCCGAGATAACCAAAAACCGGCTTCTTTGAGAAGGTTGAGATGATGTGGCTGATAATGCCAAAGCCCGGCAGGATCAGGATATAAACTTCAGGATGGCCGAAGAACCAGAACAGATGCTGATAGAGGATCGGGTCACCGCCGCCCTCTGGCGCAAAGAAGCTGGTGCCGAAATTACGGTCTGTCAGCAGCATGGTAATACCACCAGCCAGAACTGGCAGAGACAAGAGCAGAAGGAAGGCCGTAACCAGCACCGACCAGGCAAACAGCGGCATTTTATGCAGGGTCATACCCGGCGCGCGCATGTTCAAAATGGTGGTGATGAAGTTGATGGCACCGAGAATGGACGAGGCACCCGACACGTGCAGGGCAAAAATCGCCAGATCCACAGCAGGTCCCGGCTGCCCCGATGTCGCCAGCGGCGGATACATGGTCCAGCCGCCGCCAACGCCATAAGCCCCGGCCGGGCCTTCGACAAACATCGACAGGATCAGCAGAAGGAATGCAGGCACAATCAGCCAAAACGAGATATTGTTGAGGCGTGGAAAGGCCATATCTGGCGCACCGATCATGATCGGGATCATCCAGTTGGCAAAACCGCCAATCAGCGCGGGCATGACCATGAAGAAAATCATGATCAGCGCATGCGCTGTGGTGAACACGTTATACATATGCTTGCCGCCATCAATGGCAGCATCGCCCTCAAAACCATAGACCATGGCCGCAAGGCCGTGGAAAATCTGAATGCCCGGCTCTTGCAATTCCATGCGCATGGCAACCGAGAGCGCACCACCGATGATACCGGCGATGATGGCGAAGATCAGATAAAGTGTACCAATGTCTTTATGATTGGTCGAAAACAACCAGCGAGCCACGAAGCCCGGCTTATGATCGTGTGAATGTCCGTGAGCATGAGTGCCCTCGACGGCAGGTCCAGCCATTGTCCTCACTCCCTCTCTCAGTTCGAAACGTTCTGAGCCAGCTGAACAGAGGATTTCACCCCATCCACAGCGGCGATCAGCGCTTTGTTGGCACCACTCAGATCAGTGCCAGCGGCGCTCATCCATGAATTATACTTGTCTTCCGACACAACGCGGATCGCGATGGGCATGAAAGCATGATCCTTACCGCACAGTTCCGAGCACTGGCCATAATAAAGACCTTCGCGCTCGGCCTTGAACCAGGTTTCGTTCAAACGGCCCGGCACGGCATCAATCTTGATCCCGAAAGATGGCATTGCGAAGGAATGGATCACATCGGTTGGCGCGGCGGTCACCAGCACACGCACGGTTTTGTTGACGGGAATGACCAACTCATTATCAACAGCCAGCAAGCGCGGATAGATCTTGCGATCTTCCTTGCCAACGGCGGCACGGTCCTGATCTTTCAGCATGTAGCTGTCGAAGGCCAATGGCTTTTCGCCTGCATATTCATAGTTCCACTGCCATTGGGTGGCGGTGGCCTTGACGGTCAGATCAGGCTTTTCCGGGATGGTCAGCTCGTAGGAGAGCAGATTAAACGACGGAATGGCGAGAAAAAACAGAATAAGCACCGGCCCAAGGGTCCAGGCCACTTCAATAGCGGCATTGTGGCTGGTGCGTGATGCCACGGGATTGGCACTGGCGCGAAACTTGACGACAACAATGATCAACAGCGCCAAAACAAACAGCGTCACCGGCACAATAAACCACAGCGTATAATGGTTAAACCAACGGATCTGCTCCATAACCGGCGTGGCAAAGGGCTGCAAATCCATCTGCCATTCTTTCGGTTGATCCGCCATCGCCCCCGTGGCGGTCAAAAGACAGATGACCAAACTGGAAAAACAAAAGAAAATATTTTTTATCACGGCTGGCTCTCCTCCCACGTTTGACCCAAATCAATGGCAAACGCTCGATCCCTGATATGATGCTAATTTAAAATCACAATTCCAACAAATTCGCAACACACACATGTGATGACTGGGGCGTGTTTTCGGCTATTCTTATGGCTATCCCGTCGCATTTCATGGGCCAACATGTTTTTTGAGCGCCCACAACCCCTTATTGGCAAAACTATCACACCTCACCTTGGAACGTAAGCGGTTAGAGCATCCTGCAGAAGGCGGGAATCAGCACGATGCTCAAAATTTTGTCCGCGCCTCCTCGAATGACACACATCTTCCCCATTCCAGCGCTGCGCAACGCGCCGGTGAAGAAGGCGTTGGCAAAGATGGGCTATAGCAAGGGCCAAGGGAGGCTAGATGTAAACGGCCCTCCCTTCTGCCGTGACCGTGACAAGCCCGGTCCCAATTATGCCTCACTCAACTGGAAAAGAGAGGCACACGTCCACATGTGTGTGCTGCGTGAAACGGTGGTTTGCCCTCTTGAATGTTGGAAAAACCAAAGAGATTGGATTTGTTTCAGTGATGATCGCACGTTTCATGGTGCGCAAAGCGCAGACAGGTGTTAAGTGCAGACACTGACAACAATTGGCAGATTGAACAAAGTTCCAGAGGTTTCCATGGGTTTCCAAAGAGTGTTGCGGGCCGGGCTTTTTACGGCGGCAGTTGGTGCGGCTTTGCTGCCAGGCTTTGCAATGGCGCAACAACCACAGGCTGGCACTGTTCGCTCCAATCATGGCGCATGGTCTGTTGTCTGCGATACGCCAGCGGGCACATCGCAGGAGCAATGCGCGCTGATGCAAAATGTGATTGCCGATGACCGGCCGGAAATCGGCCTCTCGGTTGTGGTGCTGAAAACAGCCGACCGCAAAGCCCGCATCCTGCGGATTCTGGCTCCCTTGGGCGTTTTGCTCAAAGATGGCATGGACCTGTTTATCGACAATAACAAAGTTGGCACCGCAAATTTCACTCGCTGCTTTGCCGAGGGCTGCTACGTGGAAGTGGAAATCGACGATCAGTTGATGAAGATTTTGCGCTCTGGCAAAAACGCGGTCTTTGCCGTGCGGGAATCCTCCGATCAGGACCGGGTTGGCATTCCGGTGGCGCTGAACGGTTTTGCCGAAGGCTATGACGCGCTGCCATAAGACTTGTTCCGTGCGCAAACCGAGACTACATGAGGTAGCACAACAGTGCTACAGCGGCGCTTTGCCAGCCATGGCGGACAAACGGCGCTGTATTGCCGAAGGAGAAGCCTATGAACACCGACCTCTTGAGCCTGTTTGACTGCGACGAGCAGACCCTGACGAAAACCGTCGCGAAGGCGCTGGAGGGCTCGGATGATGGCGAATTGTATATCGAGCATGCCCAGGCCGAATCACTCTCCTTTGATAATGGTCGTCTGAAGGGCGGCAGCTTCAATACCGATCAGGGTTTTGGCTTGCGCGCGGTCGCTGGCGAAGCAGTTGGCTATGCCCATTCGGGCGAGCTGTCGCAAAGCGCGCTTGCCCGCGCCGCCGATGCGGTTGGCGCTGTCACCCACGGCCACAGCGGCTCTTATGCCAGCGCGCCACAGCGCACCAATGCCAAGCTCTATGGTGATGGCAACCCGATTGGCAGCCCCAGCTTTGAAGAAAAAGTGGCTCTGCTGTCGGACATTGATGCTTACCTTCGCTCCAAGGATTCCAAGGTGCGGCAGGTGTCTGCCTCGATTGCCGCCAGCTGGCAGGTGGTGGAAATTCTGCGGGCCGATGGCCACCGTGTGCGCGACGTGCGCCCCATGACCCGGCTGAATATTTCGGTGATCACCGGACAAGGCGATCGGCAGGAAAGCGGTTCATTCGGCTTTGGTGGCCGCATGGGTTTTGATGATTTTCTCAACACTGAGAGTTGGAAAGCGGGGGCTGATGATGCGCTGCGCCAATCCTTGATCAATCTGGAAGCGATTGAAGCCCCCGCCGGCACCATGGATATTGTGCTGGGCAATGGCTGGCCAGGCGTGATGCTGCATGAAGCTGTGGGTCACGGGTTGGAAGGTGATTTCAATCGCAAAAAAACCTCGGCCTTTGCTGGCTTGCTGGGCGAAATGGTCGCCGCTCCCGGCGTGACCGTGGTGGATGACGGCACAATCAACGATCGCCGTGGCTCGATCACCGTGGACGATGAAGGCACCCCATCGGCTTGTAACGTGCTGATCGAAAATGGCCGTCTGGTGGGGTATATGCAAGACCGTCAGAATGCCCGGCTGATGGGCATGAAGCCCACCGGCAATGGCCGCCGCCAGGGCTATGCCCACCAGCCAATGCCACGCATGACCAATACCTATATGTTGTCTGGCGACAAAACGCCGGAAGAAATCATCGCCTCGGTCAAGAAGGGCATTTATGCCGTGTCTTTCGGGGGTGGTCAGGTGGATATTACCTCGGGCAAATTCGTGTTTGGCTGCACGGAAGCCTATATGATTGAAAACGGCAAATTGGGCGCACCGGTGAAAGGTGCCATGCTGATTGGCAATGGCCCGGACGCCATGAAGCGCGTGTCGATGATTGGCAATGACATGAAGCTGGATACCGGCATTGGCAATTGCGGCAAGGCCGGACAATGGGTGCCGGTGGGCGTCGGCCAGCCGCATTTGCGCATGGATCAGGTGACGGTGGGCGGCACGAAGACGTAACCGCTTCAATGGCCTATCGTGTTGAGATTGTTGATTATGATCCCGCCTGGCCGCAGCATTTTGCTGAGGCCTCGCGAAACCTCTCAGCCATTTTGAAAGGTGCGGTCAGCCTTATCGATCATGTGGGAAGCACCGCTGTGCCCGAACTTGCGGCCAAGCCGAAGATCGATATAGACGTCACACTCACGGAAGGTGCCAGCATCTCAGATGCGTGCGCAAAGCTGGAGCATGCGGGGTATGAGCCGCGTGGTGCACGTTATGGCGATGGTGTTTTTGCGTTTTTTCTCCCCGGCAATCAGAAGGCAGGCAATCCGGGATATCGGGTCTATCTCTGTCCTCCGCAATCTGAGACACATCGGAAGAGGATGATCTTTCGAGACCGTCTTCGGCGCGATCCAGAATTAGCCCAAGCCTACGCCGCCCTGAAAAAGCAGCTTGCCGAACATTATCGTTATGATGGCGACGCCTATACCAAGGCGAAATCCGCATTTATCGCGAAAACAATCCAAATGTCTGAAAGCCAAATATCTGAAAGGACGCCCTCCCCCATGCTGCCTCGCCCGCCCAAAGCGGTCATCTTTGATATGGATGGCCTGATTCTCGACAGTGAGATTCTCTACCGCAAATCGGTGATTTCAGCGGGTGAGCACAACGGGCTTTTGGTTGGGGCATCCGTCTATGAGGGCATGTTGGGGCAGCCTTGGCCCAATATTGCGCGATTGCTAAGAGACCACTACGGCGATGATTTTGATGCCGATGCGTTTCGCGTCACATGGCTGGAACATTTTGATCAGTTGATGGCGCTGGAGCTGAACCTCAAGGCGGGGGTGCTGGCGCTTTTGGATGTGCTGGACCAATATGACATTCCAAGAGCAATCTGCACCTCGTCCAACCACAGCCAAGTGCAGCATCACCTTGCCGATTTTGGCATTTTGCCGCGCTTTCATCGCATCATTGCCCAAGGCGATTATGCTCATGGCAAGCCTGCGCCCGATCCCTATCTCACAGCAGCAGCCAAGCTCGGCGTTGATCCAAAGGATTGTCTGGCACTGGAAGATTCGCACAATGGCATCCGCTCGGCAGCCAGCGCTGGCATGATGGCTGTGATGGTGCCGGATCTTCTACCACCATCCGATGAAATCCGGGCGATGGCCACCCTGATCATCGACGATCTTCACCAGTGCTGCCACTTTTTTGAGGGGCAATCCCTTCTTCAGCGGGGATGAAACGCCATTTGCGCGCAATGGCTGACGGCATATCCAGCTTGTGATGGTGAGCAAACAACAGCACATGGCCTAAGAGATCTGCAGTTTCATCGGCCAGCAGCAGGGCGATCTCCTCCTCGTTCATGCCTTTGGCACGGCTGCGGCCGCTGAGACGGTTGGCCACTTGCAGCAACTCTCCCGCTTCCTCTGCCAGTTTCAACAAGAACCAATCAGCATCGCGCTCCAAGCCATTCGCTTGCGCATATTTTTTTGATGCCGCCTCAAATTGCTGTGTCAGAGATTCCATCATATTGTTCTCCATTTGTTCTTGACTTTGTCGCGCATTTTCGCGAGATTGTCGAGTAGGAAAACAAAAAACGAGCCCTAGAGAGGGCTCGCCAGACCGCTGACAAACCCTAAATTTATCCTCGACGTCATGCTCGGCCCTGTGCCGAGCATCTAACCACGCTAATTTCATAAGCAAAGTCAATTGCTTATCCAGCCACGACAGACCCTCGGGACAGGCCCGAGGGTGACGAAACGTCGAGCGAGAGGTTTGTCAATAAGCTGACGAGCCCTACTGCATAATTCCTTAAATCGGAATCGATTTAAGGTGAAAATTATGCAGCAGATTAAAAGTGTTACAGCGTCCTTTGTGCGTTTTATAAAACGCACGGCGCTGTAGAGAGGGCTCGCCAGCAGTGACAAAAGACGCGGAATAATAAAGACCGAAAGGAGTTTAGCCGCGTGCGGGCATCAACACGCAATCATAGCTGCTTTTGACCAGACGCTCGCAGGCGTTTTGCGCTTCATCCTTGTTGGGAAAGCCGGTGAAGCGGGCGCGATAGACCGTCGATCCATTGTGCGTATAGGCTTCGGTGTAAATATCACGCTCTGCCAGCGGGCCGCCGATCTTGTCGCGGATCGATTGCAACAGGCTCATGGCTTTTTCAGCGCTGGGTGCCGCTGCAATCTGGATCTGCCATTCGCCGTCGCGGGTCAATGGAATGGGCTTCAATGGACGTGGGTGAGCCGTGCGGGCAACGGAGCCGGTGATCATGGCTTCGGTTGCAGCGGCGGCGCTGTTGCTGGTGCCGCCAGCGTAAGCATTGCCAAAGCGTGATCCGAGGATCGGTGCATCAGCATCAGCAACGGTGATGGTTTCTGAGCGGTCAACGGGTTTTGGAATATTGCCACTGGCCTGGGCAATGACAATCGGAGCCGTTGGTGTGGCGCTGGCAATCAGGGCATTGCCTTCTTGCGCTTTGGACAGGTTGGAGGTGATGAGCTTGGCCATCAGGTTATCACGGCTTGCGGCGGTGCGGCCGCCCATGACCACGCCGATCACACGGCGATTGCCATCGGAATAGGCGCTCACCAGATTGAAGCCGGAGGCGTCCGTATAGCCTGTCTTGATGCCGTCAATGCCTTTGAGGCGATACATGAGATTGTTGTGGCCATTGATGGTGCGGCCACGAAAATTAAAGGAGCGCGTGGCGAACAGGTGATATTCGCGCGGGAAATCGCGCAACAGCGCCACGGCCAGCGTCGACATATCGCGCGCGGTGGTAATCTGGCGGGTGTCTGGCAGGCCGGACGCATTGACAAAAGTCGTATTGGGCATGCCGAGCTGACGGGCCTTGGCCGTCATCATGGCTGCAAAGCCCTCCTCGGTGCCACCCATTTTCTCGGCAAGAGCGGCGGCAGAGTCATTGGCTGAGAGCGTGATCATGCTCAATATCGCTTCGCGCACGGTGATCTGATCACCCTCTTTCAACCGCAACTTGGTTGGATGTTGGCGTGCAGCATGTTTGGAAAACGGCACCGGGCTGTCCCAGCTCAACGTGCCGCGACGAATGGCGTCAAAGGCCATGTAGATCGTCATCATCTTGGTGAGGGAGGCGGGATGGTTCAAAACATCCGCATTTTCCGAGAAAAGAACACGGCCGGTTCGTGCATCGAGAAGAAACTGCGCACCGCCAGCCGATGCTGGTGTTGCGATTGCGCTCATCGACAAAAACATCAAAAGCGCGACCAAGATCCTGTTCATACGGACTCCGAACTGACGACTGTAAAACTTCACTAAAGGACCCCAAGTATCTCAACAAAGAGCATCTCAACAAGCATAAATGCTACACCTGCCTCACCACAAAGAGGTTTGATGCATCTCAAACGGTGCACCCAACTTCAACGTGGTCCGTGATTTCTCCTGCGCAACGCGCATCTCAAACCGATTCCGGTTTCAGGCGTGTCGCAGTAGCCCCAAAATGAGGCAGGAATAGTTCAACGCCATCATCTTGCCCAATATCATTAACGAAAGGTTGCGCAATTATGGCAACTCTGTGGAATCTGATGGGTTTCCCGATCCGTTCTCATAGCTTTCCACCAATAAAACCGCACCGCTTCCTCTTTGCCCTGCCTGGTCGTTCGCATTGAAGATATTGCAATGCGTCATCGACAGGCAGCCGCAGCCAATACAGCTGCCCAGATCATCGCGCAACCGGCTTAACAGGCGGATCCGCTGATCCAGTGTTTCGGCCCAACTGGACGCCATTTTGCGCCAGTCTTCCTTCGAGGGCGTGGCCCCCTTGGGCAGCCCTCCCAGCAGAGTTGCCACCTCGGCAAGCGGAATGCCCAACACCAGCGCAGCGCGGATAATTGCCACCCGCCGCAACACGTCTCGGTCATAACGCCTTTGATTGCCGGAGGTGCGATGCGACGAGATAAGCCCCTTGCGCTCATAGAAATGCAGAGCCGAGACAGCAACGCCGCTGCGGCGCGCCACATCCCCCACTGTCAAACCGCTCATCATGTCATTTTTCCTCTTTACCTCAACTTAAGTTGAGGTTGTAGCGTGACGGCGAGTGATATGCCACACCCGATTTAAGGAAAATTTTATGGCTGAAATTCAAGATGTTATGGATAATAGTGCGTCAAATTCACAGAACCACCCCGCCGGTCACTGGAAGGCACTGTTTGGCCGTCCATATCGGATGACCACGCTGATGCTGTGCATTGGTGTTGGCCTTTATGCCTTCAACGCCTTTCTGGTGAGCACCACCCTGCCCTCGGCGGTGAGCGAGATTGGCGGTGCACGGCTTTTGCCCTGGGCCAGCACGCTTTATCTCGCCGCCTCCATTGTCGCCGGGGCCAGTGCCGCAATGCTCAAATCCCGCATGGGGGCGCGCAATGCCCTGATCGGCACCACGATTATTTTTCTGCTGGGCACGTTGCTGGCCGCCCATGCGTCTTCCATTGCAGGCGTCATTGTTGGCAGAATCTTGCAGGGCCTTGGCGAGGGCGTGGTGGCCGCCGTGTGCTACATGCTGATCCCTGAAATTTATCCCCGCCATCTCATTGCCAAAGTCTTTGGTCTGGAGGCCTGTGTGTGGGCCTTGGCAGCCTTTGGCGGGCCGGTGCTGGCGGGCGTTGTGACGGAAACCCTCTCATGGCGCGCCGCCTTTTTGATCAACATCCCCATTGTTGCCATATTTTTGGCAACTGCGCTCTGCGTTCCGGCCCGCCCGCCGCTTCAAGCGCTCAAAAGCGCCATCCCGGCAGGCCGGTTAAGCTTGCTGCTGTTTGCCTTCATTCTTTTGCTCGCAGCCAATTTGACGGCCCTGACCATCTCCCGCAACACCATGATCGGGCTGGCTATGGCGGCTCTGGTTCTCTTCGTTGTGCTGGATGAATCTGCACTGGAATCGATTTTGCCCTGTAGTGCGTTTTCCTCGGCCACCGCCGTGGGCTTTGGCCTGTGGAGTGTTCTGCTGATGCCCTTTGCGCAGGCAGCCAGCGGTGTTTATCTGGTCTACAGCCTGCAACATCTGTGGCATATGGGCCCCACCACCGCTGGCACCATGGGCGCATTGATTGCGCTGAGCTGGAGCGCCACGGCCATTGGCGTTGCCAATATTGGCAGTGGGCGTGTGCAAAAGGCGCTGATTGTCGCAAGTGTTGCGGTGGAAGCCTGCGGACTGGCCGGAGTGGCCTTCGCCATCCTTCATCCCTCTTTGCCTTTGCTGACCCTGTCGCTGATTGCCATTGGCGCGGCCTTTGGCATGGGCTGGAGCTTTCTCAACCAAACTCTGATGATGGCAAGCCCGGAGGGTGAGCGAGACAAGACATCTGCGCTGCTGCCCACCTTGCAATCGGCGGGCTATGCTCTGGGGGCGGCCTTTGCAGGTCTGGTTGCCAACAGCTTTGGCTTTTCAGAAACGGCGACCGATCCGGTGGTAGGTCATGCAGTCGCTGCCAGCTTTTTCTTCGGGTTTGTCGCGGTCTTGCCAGCCATTGCCACCTCTGGCTTGATGCTGCTAAAGCTGCACACAGACGGATAGAGGACAGATGGCAGAGGGGCTTTCAAGCCCCGGCCTGATGGGCTGGAATTTTGAGCACAATGAGCAAGGCGAGCATCAGACGCAAGGTTATTGCGGGCGGATTGGCAACAGCGTCAATCATGCGGCAGCTCAATCTGATGCAGGATGCCCGTGGTTACGGTACCATTTTCACGCTGCACCATGTTCGTCCCTATCAGGCAAAAGAGCCAGACCCAAACCGCCATCTTGAAATCACGCCACAGTTTCTGGCCACAGCGCTTCGAACCCTGTGGCGGGAAAACTATGAATTCATCCGGCTGGATCAGGTGCCGCAGCGTCTGGCGGCCCCCTCCTCCCGGCCTTTTGCGGCTTTCACGCTTGATGATGCCTACCACAACACCAAAACCATGGCGCTGCCTATCTTTGAGCATTTTGAAGCACCGTGTACGGTTTTTGCCTGTCAGGGCCTGTCCAATCGCAGCCATACACTATGGTGGGAGACGCTGGCTGCATTGGTGCGCAAGGTCGATCACTTCGAGTTCTCGCTCAATGGTGTCACCACCGCAATCTCAGCCCAAACCCCCGCGAGCAAGCAGCAGGCGTTTGACCAGATTGCCCAGCGCATTGCTCAATCTGATGAGGCGGACGCCATCCATGCGCTCAACGCGCTGGCGCTGCATCACGGCATCAACAGCGTTGAGATGGTGGAGGCTGCCATTCTATCCACCGCCGAATTGCGCGATTTCGCAAGCCATCCTCTGGTCACTTTGGGTGCCCATAGTGTCAGCCATCGCGCTTTGACCAGACTGAGCGATGAGGACTTGGCGAATGATATTGTTGCGTCCGTGGATTACATTGAGGGTGTGACTGGCCAGCGACCGACCAGTTTTGCCTATCCCTACGGCGATGCCCGCAGCGTGGATGACAGAACCGCAAATGCAGTGCGCGATGCAGGCCTGAGACTGGCCGTCACCACCAGGCCGGGCACGCTCAATGCCCGCCACCAGACAGCCCTTTACACATTGCCGCGCATTTCGCTCAACGGCTATTTCCAGACGCCGCGACATGTTACTGCGCTGGCGTCTGGCATTCCCTTCAAACTCTTTGGTCAGTGACCTACGGATACATCCGCACCTTTGACCACGGCTGATCGACGCTGGCACGGCGAAATTCCACCCGGTCATGCAGCCTGAATTTTCCATCCTGCCAGAACTCGATGGTTAAGGGCTTGATGCGAAAACCCGACCAATGGGGTGGGCGCGGAATATTGCCCAGCGCATAGCGCGCCGTATATTCGGCCACCGCTTTTTCCAGCGCAAAGCGGCTTTCCAGCGGCCGCGACTGTTTGGAGGCCCAGGCTCCGATGCGGCTGCCGAGCGGCCGGGTCTGGTAATAGGCATCGGCCTCTTCGTCGGACACCTGCTCGACATCACCGCGCAAACGCACCTGTCGGCGCAGCGATTTCCAGTGAAAGCACATTGCGGCTTTCTTTTGCGAGAGAATCTCCGTACCCTTCTGACTCTCGAAATTTGTGTAGAACACAAAACCACGTGTATCAAAATCTTTCAGGAGAACCATCCGGACATTGGGCAGGCCCGTTTCATCCACCGTCGCCAGCGCAACGGCGTTGGGATCGTTGATTTCCTTGGCTTTCGCGTCGGTCAACCATGTCTCAAACAAACCAAAAGGATCATGAGCGTCGACGAAGTCACCACTTATTAACTCATTTTGCGACATATTGTGTTAAATACTCCCAAAATGCGCGCGCATGACGCACCGCATGAAAGACAGGATTGGTCTTGGAAGACATAGCAAAGCCAGATCGATACAGAAAGAGACGCACACCGGCTGGCGTACACTTTTCTGTTGTCGCGGCACTATGCCTCATGATGAGCGGCTGCGTTGCCAGCACGCTCGATTTCAGCGACACCGCCAAGGTTGATCGCTCGATCTCGACTGGTTCCATCCCACTTGAGCCGGAAAAAGTCGCTGATCAAGACACCATTCGCAATGCCGTTTCCTCCGCCGACCTCGGCAGGCTGGGCAATAACCCCGTACCGTGGGCCAATGCCTCTACCGGCAGCGCAGGTGTGATTACCACTATTGCCGAAGACGTTAGCTCCGGCGTGGTGTGCCGCGCCTTTGTAACCAGCCGTCACGCTTACGACGGTATTGCCAAATTTTATGGCCGCACATGCCTGGTCGGCAACGGTCAGTGGCAATTGGTAAACTTCAGCCAACAATCCTGAAGCCCTTGCGGCATAATTTTCAGCCCCTGGCTTTTGAGCATTCGGGTGAAATTAAATCAAGTTTTACCATATTGATACAAATGCACCGTGCCCTATATCGATTCAAGAGAGGGGGGCTGGATTACTTTTCCGCGCAGTTATCTTCATAATTGTCTTTTGCAAACAAAACCTTGATGGAAGATTGATAAATTAGAATAACGCGCCATAATGTCTTTTGCTGGCAAGTTGCCCCCCTGCCATTTCTGAGGGGAGTAACCTCCAGTTAGCTTCTTCTTCCTAATGTTATTGGATAAGGCCGCAGACAGATGATCAGAGCATTGTTTGCGGCAAACTTCGAAGTTGTTACGCTTGCCGTAAAGATCATGGCGCAACCACAAGAGGAACAGTCAGTTTAACCGCTTTTGTATTTGGTTGGTGTTAAAATGCGCGATCCATATTCCATTCTTGGCGTCCGACGTGATGCAGGCTCTGAGGAGATCAAGGCCGCCTGGCGCTCAAAAGCGAAAACCTCTCATCCTGACCAAAATCAGGATGACCCCAATGCAACGCAGCGCTTTGCCGAGATTGGCCAGGCCTATGACGTGCTGAAGGACAAGGACAAGCGCAGCCGTTACGATCAACGCCTTTCTCAGATGGAAGCCATGAAGCGCGAACAGACAATCATGCAGCAGCGTGAAGAAGCCCGCGCGGCCGCTCTGCGTGCAAAGCAGGCCAAAGCCAATGCCGATCGCATCATGGCCGATCTTGCCCGGATTGAAGCCGAGCGCGCCAAAGCCGAAAAGGCTGCGGAAGCATTGAATGTCAAGGTCGAAGCTGCGCGCGCCAAGGCCAAGGCGGCCGAAGCACAGGCATCAACGGCTGCCAATGCGCAAGCGAACGCTCAGGCAACCAGTCAAGCCACCAGTCAGGCCACCAATCAGGCCACCAATCAGGCCAGCTCCAAACCCAACGGCCCGCAGGCACCATCGGCACCCGGCAATTCCACATCAAGTAGCGCGTCGTCTGATAAGACCGGCGCGGCCACAGGTGGCAACACCAGCACTTCAAACGATGCAGCGCATGCAAGTGTCGCGGACGAAAGCGCAGCATTCGCCCCTCATGATGAGGGCAAAAAGCCGGAAGACGACACACAAGCGCAAAGCCGAACCTTTGGCCTGCCAGTTATTGAATTGATCACCTCCCTTGTGCGTCGAATGCGCAAGCCTGCGCCGGTGATGGAAAAGGCACCCGACATCACCGTCGAGGCCACCATTGCCGTTGAAGATCTCTTGCAGCAAAACACCATCAGCCTGCATCTGAGCGACGGCAGAGATGTCAGGCTGCCGCTTGAGCCGGGCCACACCGACGGCAGCATTGTGCGAATGGAAGGCCGGGGACTTAAAGTGCCTGGCATGCACACCGGCGACCTCATGGCAACGCTTCGAGTCTTGCGTGGCGGCCCCTTCACGGTTGACGGCTATGACATTCACCGCACTCTGAATCTGCCGTTGGAAGATGCGGTCCTTGGTTGCGAGACGCAGATAGAAGGTCCGTCCGGTCCGGTCACAATCACCATTCCGCCGTGGAGCGGTTCTGAGCAACCCATTCGCCTCGAAAATCTGGGATTGCCGAGTGGTCCCAATCAGCGCGGTGATCTGGTGGTGGATATCCGCATTGTGCTCTCAGAGAAGCCGAATGAGAAACTGAAAGACCTGATGAAGGTGATAAAGCATGGGCTTTTCCTCTGATTGACAAAGGGGAAACGCTCTGCCGTCTTCTTCGTTACGGCACAATTCCTTCAATCGGAATCGATTTAAGGTGGAAATTATGCAGCAATTCGGGGGCTTCACATCGCGTTGCGTTTAACAAAACGCAAAACACGCCTTTGAGTTGCAAAAGCCCCGTTTATTTCGGTTCCGCACAGTATTTGTTGCGCAGCAGCCCTTCTGAGCCCTCCGGTATAGCTTGAACAGGCGGGCAGCCTATGCCATAGGCAAGACCAATCGAAAGTCTCAAGGAGCAGAGCATGGCTCAAGTATCGGGCCTCATGGCAGGCAAGCGTGGCATCATTATGGGTGTTGCCAATAATCGCTCTATTGCATGGGGTATTGCGAAAGCCTGTCGAGAAGCCGGAGCGGAAATTGCGCTCACATGGCAAGGCGACGCTTTGAAAAAACGTGTCGAACCGCTGGCAAAGGAACTCGATGCCTTTATGGCCGGGGATTGCGATGTCACCGATCTGGCAAGCGTTGATGCGGTTTTTCAAAACATCGAAGACAAGTGGGGCAAAATTGACTTTGTCGTCCACGCCATCGCGTTCTCTGACAAAGACGAATTGACCGGTCGTTATCTCGATACCACCCGCGAAAACTTCGCCCGCACCATGGACATTTCGGTCTACTCATTCACGGCCGTGGCCAAGCGCGCAGAATCTGTGCTCAATGACGGCGGCTCGATTTTGACGCTGACCTATTATGGCGCGGAAAAAGTCATGCCGCACTATAATGTCATGGGTGTGGCAAAGGCGGCCTTGGAAGCCAGCGTGCGCTATCTGGCCGTAGACATGGGCGGTCGCGGCATTCGCGTCAACGCCATTTCCGCAGGCCCCATCAAGACTTTGGCCGCCTCGGGCATTGGCGATTTCCGCTATATCCTGAAGTGGAACGAATATAATTCGCCACTGAAGCGTAACGTGACAACCGATGAGGTTGGCAGCTCTGGCCTTTACCTGCTGTCTGATCTTTCCACCGGCGTCACCGGCGAAATCCACCACGTGGACAGCGGCTATCATACAGTCGGTATGAAGGCGGTTGATGCTCCGGATATGTCGGTGGTCAAGGAATAGGATTGCCTGCGTTCTAGAGTCTGTCAGGTTCAAATTGAACCAGACCAGACCCCGATGGCTGTTTGGCCAGGTGCGTTCTCAGAAAAGCCGGTTACGGCTTTTCTCTTAAAATTTTGCAGTTTGGTTTGCGTGTTGGGCAAAAGGCTTTAAAGCTTTCAATCTGCTTCATATTTTTCTTGTTAAATCGATTCCGGTTTCAGAAATTATGCGCTACGATCTGTGGCGTTCCAACATTCAGGAAGGTTTGTCTGCCTGTGCTTCTCTATGTTATTCGTCATGGTCAGACGGACTGGAATGCTGAAGGCCGCTTTCAGGGCCAAACGGATATTCCGCTGAATGAGACCGGACGCGGACAGGCGACGCAAAATGGCGCACTTCTCGCCGCAGTGCTTGGCGACACCACATCCCACTACGACTTTATCGCCTCCCCTCTGGGGCGCACACGCGAAACCATGGAACGTTTGCGTGCACAAATGCAACTCGATCCAACAACCTATCAGTTGGATGACCGGCTGAAAGAAATCTGCTTTGGCGATTGGGAAGGCAGCACCACCGAAGAGTTGAGAAAACAGTTTCCCGATCGCGTCAAACAAAGATCGCGTGGCAAATGGGATTTTCTGGCTCCCGGCGAACACGCAGAAAGTTATGAGATTCTCTCCTGGCGCACCGGAGCATGGCTTGCAGCCCTGAAGCGGCCTACAGTGGCCGTCACCCATGGCGGCGTTATCCGCAGCTTCTTTCGCCTGATCGGCAACATTGCCCCGGATGACGCTTGCAGCATGCATATTCCACAGGATCGGGTGCTGAAAATCGATCTGGAACAGCGCCAATTGCAATGGCTTACTGCATAATTCCTTAAATCGGAATCGATTTAAGGTGAAAATTATGCAGCAGCTAAAATGTTTTACAGCGTCCTTTGTGCGCCATATTTGGCGCACAAAGGACGCTGTAAAACACCATAACGGCCCCAACCGGCATGGCGTTGTCAATTTTATCTCTGCGAAAAGAGCAAGCGAGGATCGGCCAGTCTCCTCAAGCCGGGATCTAATGCATGTGTGCGTCACATGGGGTTCACGGTGCTGTAAAGCCTTTGACTGCGACAGGCTTTAATTCAAGACCTGGATATCGTCGAGCACGCGCACACCATCCACCACCGTGTAATAGACAATCACCTTCACACCAGCGGAGAGGCCTTCAAAATTAAACTCTGCCGGCAACGAATAGGTCTTGCCGTCTTCGAGCGTGATCGTCAATTTCTGGGTGTTGATCGATTTGATTGTCGATTCAACATCGGCGCTCTGTGCGGCCATTGACATGGGTGCAACGAAATAAAATACAGCCATAAGCATTGCAATCAGGATCGGCATACCTTGGTTCCCGTTATTCGTCTCGCTACATGAACCTTTGAGCACCACATATCCTGAGCAAAGGTCCGTTGTAGCTGTTTATATTCGCTGCATAATTTTCTGTTTAAACAGATTCCGGTCCATGAACCTGTTCCATTCATCATAAAGAGTAATCATGAAATGTGGCAGATTTCATTGCGTAATCTGCCCCACCACCGCATGATTTCCACATATCCTTTACAGCAAAGCGCGCCCTATCAAGCGCATGAACACCTCGCCCAGCCCACTGCATAACGCCTCGAAGCCATTCCAGCGTGAGGAATGACATGAACGTGTGGACAAGTGGCTCCATCCACAGGTCGCCCCAGTTCTGGCAGGTCCAGGTTCTGAAAAGCCCGACAACAGAGATTGTACACGATGGTATGCGATTTTTCGTCTTGATAAACAGCACGCCGGGATAGGCTTGGCAACGCCCCAAAAAAAGTCTTCCGCACCTTAAAATCAACGAGGCTAAATTAAGAATATTCCAAACAATTCAAAGCAGAATGCTCAAACGGAACATCCTTCAAAATACTATAGATTAAAAAACCAAACAGATTTCACATTAATATAAATTTGAATAGTTCAAAATATAACAACAGATGACGAAAAATCACTTCGGTGTAAAACACAGAGTTTCGAGCAGAAATGGCCACCCGATTGGAAATGAAATCGCTGGAAAAGATAGATTTCCCCAACAAGCAGATTTTTTTGATTCTGGGCCTGGCGCTTGCATGCGTTTTTTACACATTAATCTACATTGATCGTCTCAATACGAATACCGACCTTACGGCCTCCCGGAAATATGCTCAGAACCAGCTTATCGAGGTTGAATCGCTCCTTTCCGTTTATATTGACCGGAATTTGGCAACTCTCTCGGATTTGGCCAGCGCCACAACTGGCGTCACTGACTCTTTGGCGCTTGATGCCGACAGGCTGAACAGCGCGATCTTGCAGAGCAATCCGCATTTTCTCTCTATCTCGATGATTGAGGATAATGGCAACGAGAGGAAATGGGCGCGCGACGCCACCAGTCCGAACTCGGAAACTCCAACCTCCGAAACGCCAACCTCCGAATCGGGAGCTCCAGCCATTGTCACCGCGCCAGAAACACCGGGCGTTCGAATTCTGCCCAATGGCAAGCTGCAACTGGACGCTATCTCACCCGCCAACGCCGCGCATCATCGCACGATTGTCCGTGCCATTCTCGATGGTTCGACATTCGTTGCCAATGCGTTGAAACACAGAACAGACCTGCAATCGCATGCATCACCCCCGCTGGACATTCTGGTCGGCACCCGGCTGGCTAACGACGCCGATGGCACCACCCTTCCGCTGTGGGGACCGGCTGAACTGGCGGATGATGTGGTGGAGAGCCGCAACATTCCGCTCGCGAATGGCTCTTTGCACCTGATCGCCCGCCCAAAGGGAGGCTGGAGCGGTGCAGGACCGGACACCGACGCCTTCCGGCTCACGCTTGTCGCTGTGGGACTGGCGCTTGCAACAATCTTTTCCAGCATTGCCCTTTTGTTGGTGGAGCGCAATCGCAACAGACAAAACCTCAAATTGACGCAGGAGCGCCACCGCATTCTGGCCAAACGATTTGAGCTGGCCATGAACAGTTCAAACATTGGCATATGGGAGCTGGACGACGGTGATAATACCATCCGCCACGACAGCCGCGCAACGCAATTGCATGGATTGAGCGCGGTTCATGCCAACACGCATGATTTAAACAGCTGGCTTACGGCCGTTCACCCCAATGACCGCAGCAAGGTTGAGCAACACCTTTTGCGCTGCCGCGAAAGCGACAAGGCGGTTGTGGAAGAATATCGTATTGTGCTGCAAGATGGGAGCAAGCGACATATCCGCTCCGTTGGAGCCTATTCCAATCAAACCGGAAACGAACAGACTTCCCCCGGACGTGTTACTGGAATTTTGCTGGATATTACCTCCGATGTAGTCATGCAGGACGATTTGCGTGCCGCCAAGGAAGGGGCTGACATCAAGAATGCCGAGCTGGAACTGGCACTGGACGATCTCTCCGCGCGCGAGCAGCAGCTTGAAGAACTCTCAGAACGGTTTGAGCTGGCGCTTGATTCCTTTACCTGCGGGGTCTGGCAACATGATTTTTCAACGATGCGCACCGTTTGGGATGAGCGCATGTATCAATTGTACAACGTGCAGCCAAACGGGCCTTACGTGACAGAAACCGAGTGGCTGCAAAGTGTCCATCCACAAGACGTGCCTGAGATTCTGGAAGCGGCCAGAGCGGCAACAGAAGAAGGAACCCGCATTGACGGCACCCATCGCGTTCTGCTGAAGGGTGGCACAATTCGCTACGTGCGCTCGATTGGCCAATTGCGCGTTGACCGAAGTGGCGGCCGAAAGCTGAGTGGCGTCAGCTTTGACGTGACCGCAGACGTGCTTTTGACCGAAGAATTGCGCAATGCCAAAGCCGAGGCGGAAGCCCGCAACATAGAGCTGGAGCTGACCAAGAACCGCATTGAATACAATGCCTTGCACGATCCGCTGACAGGGCTTGCCAATCGCCGCAAATTTGACCGCGAGCTGGACGCCTTGACAGCTCTTGCCAAGGTAGGGCGTCCTCGCTTTACCATTCTGCATCTGGATCTCGACCGTTTCAAGGAAATCAACGACACTTTGGGCCATGCGGCAGGCGATGCCATGCTGGTCAATGCGGCAGAGGTGCTGAACCGTCACGTCAACCACACCGATCTGGTAGCCCGGATTGGCGGTGACGAATTTGTGGTGCTGCTGCGCGATGTGGTTGATGAGCAAACTGCTGCTGATCTGGCCTCCCGGATTATCAAGGAAATGAATATTCCTTATGATTTTGAAGGATTTACCTGCCGTTTCGGCGTCTCCATCGGCATTGCGGCTTCCAAGGCTGCCAAAGCGGATGCACGAAAAATTCTGATTGATGCCGACCTTGCGCTCTATGAGGCCAAGCGCAAAGGCCGAAATCGCTATGAGTTCTTCACTGAAAGCCTGCAAGCCAATATTGTCACCTCACGGCGGGTTGCCGACGAGTTGCTGACCGCGCTGGAGCGGGATGAAATCACGGCATTCTACCAGCCACAATTTTGCGCCAACACCATGCAGTTGATTGGTGCGGAAGCACTGGTGCGTTGGCAGCACCCGGAACGCGGCCTGTTGCCAACCATTTCTTTTTTGAAGGTGGCCGAGGATCTCAGCATCATGGCGCAGATTGACAAGATCGTGCTGGATTGCTCATTGCGCGACCGCATGCGCTGGACCGCATCCGGCATTATTGTGCCGAAAATTTCAGTGAACGTGTCATCAAAGCGCCTGCATGACACCAATCTCGTTGAGAGCCTGAAAGGATTGAGCATCACGCCAGGCTCCATTGCGTTTGAGCTGGTGGAATCCATCTTTCTTGACGACAATGACGAGACGATCACCTCCAACATCAAAACTATCAAAGAGCTGGGGATTGATGTGGAAATTGATGATTTTGGCACCGGCCATACCTCGATGATCAGCCTGCTCAAGATCAAACCGAAGCGTTTGAAAATCGACCGGCAATTGGTGATGCCGATTATCGAGTCTGACCGCGAGCGCGCTTTGGTCAAATCCATCATCGAGATTGCCCGGTCTCTGGGCGTTGGCACCATTGCAGAAGGGGTCGAAACACAGGCCCATGCCGATATTCTACGCGATCTCGGCTGCGATCTGTTGCAAGGCTATGCCTTTGCGCCTGCGCTGTCTTCTGATGATTTTGCCGCTTTTGCACTGTCGCAAAGCAAGCGTCATGCCTCATAAGCCCGCACCACGTCTGCTGATCAGGGCGGCAATTGTTGCGGGATGCGCGAAAATGATTTCGGTTTGAAAAATTATACAGTAAGAGTGACACTCCATAAAACAGGGGGAAACCCCGTCGCTTGATCTGGTTGTAATTCATGTCGCATAACAGTTTCGGTCACCTCTTCCGCGTCACCACCTGGGGTGAAAGCCACGGCCCGGCCTTGGGTGCTGTGGTGGATGGATGCCCTCCGGGTTTGAGATTCACACTGGAAGACCTGCAAGTCTGGCTCGACAAGCGCAAGCCCGGTCAATCGCGGTTTGTGACTCAGCGGCGCGAGGATGATCTGGTCAAGGTGCTCTCCGGCGTCATGCCGCAGGAAGATGGCAGCCTGATCACCACCGGCACGCCGATTTCGCTGATGATCGACAACACCGATCAACGCTCCAAGGATTATGGTGAGATTGCCCAGCAATACCGCCCCGGCCATGCCGATTTTACCTATGACGTGAAATATGGCATTCGCGATTATCGCGGCGGCGGGCGCTCGTCAGCGCGCGAAACGGCAGCGCGCGTGGCCGCAGGTGGTATTGCCCGGCTGGTGATGCCCAACGTGACCATTCGCGGCGCGCTGGTGCAGATTGGCAAACACAAGATCAATCGCGACAATTGGGATTGGGATCAGGTTGGCCAAAACCCGTTTTTTGCACCTGACGCGGACATTGTACCCGTGTGGGAAGACTATCTCGATGGCATCCGCAAAGCTGGCTCCTCTGTCGGTGCAGTGATTGAAGTGGTTGCCGAGGGTGTGCCTGCGGGTCTCGGTGCACCGATCTATGGCAAGCTGGATCAGGATATTGCCGCCCTTCTGATGTCGATCAATGCCGTCAAGGGTGTTGAAATTGGCAATGGCTTTGGCGCTGCCGAAATCACCGGCGAGGAAAATGCCGACCAAATGCGCATGGGCAATGATGGCAAACCGCTGTTTTTGTCTAATCACGCCGGCGGCATTCTGGGCGGCATTTCCACAGGTGAGCCGATTGTCACCCGCTTTGCCATCAAACCAACCTCTTCGATCCTCACGGAGCGTCAGTCCATTGATGCCAAGGGCAACAATGTCGATGTGCGCACCAAGGGCCGTCATGACCCTTGCGTTGGCATTCGCGCCGTTCCCGTCGGTGAAGCGATGATTGCCTGCGCACTGGCCGATCACTATTTGCGCGATCGCGGCCAGACGGGGCGGCTGAAATAACAAATGCGTGGTGAGCGCTGATGAACACGACAGGAAATGAGGGTTGCCATGAGCTATGAGCAAAAGCGCGTCGTTGACGCCATCCGGGCCTTCGAGGCTGGCGAAATCGTGGTGGTGATGGATGATGACGACCGCGAAAATGAAGGCGACCTGATTGTCTCGGCCGTGCATTGTACCCCCGACAAAATGGCCTTCATTGTGCGCCATACCTCGGGCATTGTCTGCACGCCGATGCCCAAGGAAGAGGCCAAACGCCTGAACCTGTCTGCCATGGTGGCTGAGAACGACAGCGCCCACACCACGGCCTTCACGGTTAGCGTCGATTTCAAACACGGCACCACCACCGGCATTTCTGCCGACGACCGCACTTTGACAGTGCGCAATTTGGCCAACCCCAATGTTGGCCCTGCCGATTTTGTGCGCCCCGGCCATATTTTTCCGCTGATTGCCCGTGAAGGCGGCGTTTTGATGCGCTCTGGCCACACGGAAGCGGCAGTGGATCTGTGTCGCCTGGCCAATCTGCCACCGATTGGCGTCATCTCGGAACTGGTGAATGACGATGGCACCGTCATGCGCGGCCCGCAAGTGTCGGCCTTTGCCGAAACCCATGGGCTGAAACAGGTCTCGGTTGCCGATCTGATTGCCTATCGCCAGCGCAAGGAAACGCTGATCGAGCTGGAAACCAGCTTTGCGGTGGAAACACCCTATGGTCCGGCAAAAGCCTATGCCTATTCCCTGCCATGGGATCCGATGCAGCATCTGGCCGTGGTGTTTGGCGACATTCGCGATGGCGATGACATTCCGGTGCGCCTGCATTTGGAAAATGTGGCCGCAGACGTGTTTGGAGCCAATTGCCAGATCGATGGCATCATGAAACGCATTGCCGAAAAAGGCCGCGGCATCATTGTCTATTTGCGCGAAGGCTCGGTTGGCGTTGGCGCTTCCACCACGGCGCGGGCAGGCAAGCATGATCGCGAAATCCATAAGGAAGCGCAGACCCGCGACAGCGAATGGCTGGAAATCGGCCTTGGCGCGCAAATCCTCAAAGACCTCGGCGTCACCTCAATCAGGCTGATGGCCTCGCGCGAGCGCCATTATGTTGGCCTCGAAGGCTTTGGCATCCGCATCAATAGCACAGAGATTGTGTGATGATTGGGCCACCGGGCCTGTTTGCCCGGTGGCCCTTTCCTCACATATCAAGCTGAAGATGCGGGCGGCCATCCGAGGTTTTTTCCACGGTTTGACCATCCGGCCCTATGGTGCCCCGCACACGTTTTCGAAAAGCCGAAAAGCTGTCGAACGTCACAACATCAACGGCCTCATCCAGCGCAAGCGAGAGGGCAAACCACCCCTCCCCTTGCCGACTGACCGTGACAATCTCAGCCTCAAATTTCTGGCCAAGATAAAAACCGCTCACCCGATCACCAACCTGCCAGGCCACCGGCACACGATTGCCAATGGCAGCATGCAGGGTATTCCAGTCCCGAAACCCGTGTTGCCGGGCAATCAATTCCAACGCCTTGCTGTGCGACACCGCATGGCCTTCGGCGTGCAACCTCGCACGCAGCGTGGCGGCTTGCTTTTTGGCAGCCTCTCGGCTCGGCAATCTGTTGATCATCGGCTTGCTCCCGGCATGAGAGAGCAGCCTATTGCGGCCTTTGACCGACCATCACCATGTTGTTTTGCCAGCAATGTTGTTTGGACTATGTCTGAAGACATTCCATGTTCCTCTTATGTCAGTTTCGCGACTTCAGAGGGGGCTCGCATTGCCCATCAGCACGAAAAGCACAGATGGAAAGATGGATGTATCCGTTCAGATCTTCACCAAAACCTTAAGGTTTGCGAGCGGCAGGCGTCTGAGACCGTTGCTTGGATTAGGCCGTGTTTGCATCCCTGTCAAGACAGGTCAACGCCCTTGCAAAACGGCAGTTTTGTCAAACCTGTGTATGGTTGCTGATTTTGGATGAAGTCTGCCTTTGCTCTTGCTACGGCATAAAGTGATCCCACACCTGAATGTTTCGGAGTCTTCCCATGCCGCTCAAGCTCTACCTCGCAGGCCCTGAAGTGTTCTTGCCCAATGCCCGCGAGATTCTGGATGCCAAGGCCGCCATGACGCGTAGCTATGGATTTGAGCCGATTTGTCCCGGTGACATTTCCATTGAACCGGCACCCACCCTGCATGAGTTTGGCCTGAAAATCAGTGCCGTCGATGAAGGCATGATGAATGCTGCCGATGGCGTGATTGCCAATCTCACGCCGTTTCGCGGCATTGCCGCTGACCCAGGTACTGCTTTCGAGCTGGGCTATATGTGCGCGCAGGGCAAACTGGTGGCCGCCTATACCAATATTGCTGACAACCATTATGCGCGCACGGCTGATTTTTACCACGGCGAGGTGCGCGAAGCGCAAGATGGTCGCAAACGTGGGCCTGACGGCATGTCGCTAGAAAATTTTGACATGATTGAAAACCTGATGCTGCATGGGGGCGTTGAGCGCCGCGGCGGGCCAATTGCCATTCACAACGCGGCCATTGACGGGCTTTACACAGACCTCACCGCGTTTGAGCAATGCTTGAAAGCACTTCAAAAGCAAACACACCAAAACAAGCCCGCTTCAATCTGAAGTCCGGGCCATGACAGTCAATGCACAGAATCTCGCAAGCATTCTGTGCATTTTTCGACAACAATCCTTCGCGTTGCAGCAACTTGACAAAGCGAAGTTTTGAAAATGCAATTTTAAAGTATGATTTTATTACCATATTTCGAAGTAAAAATCTAATATACGCTATATATGGACACCGCCCCTCCCCGAAGCACCACAGATCGGGCAAGCAAAAAATGACGCAAGCTTCGCGCAAGTTTCAATCGTTAACAAAGCTTTAACGAAGCAAACAGAAAGAGGGCCTGCGATGAGGATCGACAGCAGCCTGAATAATTCGCAGTATCAAAGCCGCTACATCCACGGCGTTACCCGTGCTGAAGATGTGGCCGCCGAACCTGTTACTGCCCCCCGATCGCGCGCTGCAGGTGGCAATTCCACCGGCACCCTGCTTTCGGCATCGCTGGCAAACGCCTTGTGGAGCATTGACTCTGCCAAGAAATCTGCACCCGTGCGCGCAGAAGCGCAAACGGCGACAGACACAGTTGACGACACGTCCATAGCCTCCCAAACACAACGGGTTGAGGCACGGTATATGGAATATATGTATTCAGACGAGGAATAGCCGCACCATCTGGTTGGCTATGCGAAAGAGGGGCATGTGGCGGCATGCCCCCTTTTTGCGTTTACAGCGCCTCTCCCATATATAACGCACGAGTTCTGCTTGTATTCGGCCAGCCAAGACCAATATTGGTGGGAAAGACGAACAGACGAGGCGGCGATGTACGGTATTGGTGAGCTTTCCAAACGGGCGGGCGTGAAAGTGCCCACCATTCGCTATTACGAGCAGATGGGTTTGATGCCCGCGCCAGAGCGATCCGAGGGCAATCAAAGACGCTATGGCCGCGCGCAACTGGAGCGCCTGACCTTCATTCGCCACGCGCGCGACCTCGGCTTCAGCATCGATGCCATCCGCGACCTCATCACCCTCAGCAGCCACCCCGAAGACCCCTGCACCACCGCAGACCTGATTGCCAAAGAGCATTTGCAGGAAGTGCAGCGCAAAATTGCCCAACTCAAAAAACTGGAAAGCGAACTGGAACGCATCGTCTCCAATTGCGCTTCCCACACGGTCGAGCAATGCTATGTGCTGCGCTCGCTCTCCGATCATGCGCTCTGTGATCATGATCATCAATAGGATAGGTCATGCCCATTTTCAGGCCTGAAGACGTAAAGCTGGAACATTGGATGGGTGAAGGCATCGATGCCGAGCTTGGCCCTTATCAAGCCAGGCTTTTGAGCGATGCGGGCGGCTTGACGCAGTTCGGTGCCTGTGTGGAAACACTGCCACCTGGATCGCGCTCCTCCCACAAGCATTGGCACGAGCAGGAAGACGAGTTGATCTACATGCTCTCGGGCACCGCCACCCTGCATGAAGGCGACACCATAACCGAGATGCACCCCGGCGATACCGCCACTTTCAAGGCAGGCGTTGCCCTTGGCCATTGCCTTGAAAATCGATCAAGTCAGGACTGTACTTATCTTGTCGTCGGCACCCGCGCACCCAATGACGTGGTGCATTATGCCGACAAGGATATGCGGCTCACCAAAGTGAATTTTGAAAAGGTACGGACGGATAAGACAGGAAATGTGATTGGGTGACAAGGGCCTGCAATTGGTGACATCCGATATGACGGGAGGATGTGTCGGGTCCGATGAACTTTGGTAGAATGGTGTCTACGCCGTCAGTCCATAAGGCGTGCTTCACCGGATACCCGAATTGAACTACCCGGCGTTGGTCCAATGTCTGCGTGCAGACGCGAGCGCATACCCATATCCTCCCCTTGGATGATCTCTATAGAACCACCATGTGGCCAGGCAATGTCTCTCAGATAGCCCGCGAAAGCGGCCGTTGCCGCGCCTGTCGCTGGGTCTTCATAGACACCGCCGGAGGCAAAGGGGTTGCGGGTGTGAAAAAGGCGTGGTGTTTCGGCGTAGGCGAGCAAGATGGTCACCAAGCCTTCGCGGAGCATTAATTTACGCCCGGCATCGAGGTCATAGGTCATGGCCGCAAGCGCCTCGCGCGACCGCAATGGCAAGACGATATGATCGGCACCGCCATGGATGCGTGCGGGCGCTATTGCCGGGTCCAAATCATTGTGGGAATAGCCAAACAGCGCCATCACATCTGCAACAAGCTCAGGCGTGGCTGCCCTACTATGAGTTGGCGGTGATTGCAGCGCAGCTGTCAACAGGCCGCCTGTGCTTCTCCCTTCTACGGTAATACTCGTGTTGTTGAGGATCAGTGGAAAAATTCCCGGCCCCTTGGTCAGCGCCAGAGCTGCACCAAGGGCAATGGTGGCATGACCGCAAAATGGCACCTCAGATTCGGGCGAGAAATACCGAACCCGCCACCCGTCTTCGGTTGGAGCCGCAAAGACGGTTTCGGAGTAACCGACATGGGCAGCAATCTTCTGCATCTCAGTGACGTCAGGCAAGGCCGCTCCGATCAAAACGCCTGCCGGATTGCCACCCTCACCCTTCTCTGAAAAGGTTGAAATTCTCAATATGTTCGGCTCTGACATCTTCAACCCATTCGCTTTGCTGTATGATCTCTGAAAAACCCGAGCTAAAGGTAAGCACGACCGCAGATTTTCCAACCCACCATCCCATTGTAATATTTTGAAAATAGAGTTCAAATTTCCTGATCATGCTCGCACTTGACCTGTACTGCATTGGAAAACCAAACTATGGCGAAATACCAGTCCTACATCATCTGCACCTCGCCCCGAAGTGGCAGCACTTTGCTGTGTAAACTGTTGGCGGCGACGGGCATCTCTGGCAATCCGGGGTCTTATTTTCATCGTCCATCCCTTTCCGAATGGCTTTCCTCTTTCAATCTCAATTTAGAGCCGACCCTTTCGGAAACCGACACGCTTGAGGCCATATTTCAGGCGGCTATAGCCAAGGGAAGTCTTGATACCGGCGTGTTTGGTTTACGTTTGCAAAGGCATAGTTTCGATTTTTTCATGGAAAAGCTTCGCATTCTGCATCCAGGCCACGCCAATGATCGAGAGCGGGTCGAGGCAGCCTTTGGGCGTACTTTGTTTATTCATCTGACACGCTTGGACAAAGTGGAACAAGCGGTCTCCTGCGTGAAGGCAGAACAGACCGGCCTGTGGCATGTCGCCCCGGATGGCACCGAACTGGAGCGGGTCGCACCTGCCAAAGAGCCGGTTTATGATGCGGCAGACATTCGCGCCACCTATGAACGGTTTGCGGCTTTTGATCTCGGCTGGCAGAACTGGTTTGAAGAGCAAGGCATTGCGCCTCTTCGCATCACCTATCATGCGCTCTCCGCCGATCCGGCTGGACATGTGCGGATTATTCTGGAAGCGCTGGGTCTGGATGGCAATGCGGCCAATGGCGTGGTGCCGGGCGTGGCAAAGCTGGCTGATGCCATCAATCGCGATTGGGTGATGCGGTTTCGAGCCGAATTGGACGCGGGATGACGGCGCCACATATGGCGCACGGCGCTGTGGAAGCAGCCTTCTAAACCCAGCCCTCCCCATAAACCACCTTCTCAACGCCCGTAAATTTTGCCAGCCGCTGCAATTCCGCATCCAGTTTTTCCAACCGTCCGGTCGATGCTTTCACGCCTTTTTCCAGCCATAGGCGTTTGACATCCAGCGTCTGCGCTTTTCGGTTGGCTTTCATGTCGATGCGGCCAATCAGGCGGTCGCCTTCCAGCAGCGGAAAGACGTAATAGCCATATTCCCGCTTAGGCTCAGGCACAAACACTTCGATTCGGTAGAAAAAACCAAACAAGCGCTCGGTGCGCGCCCGGTCGCGGATCAGGGGATCAAACGGGCTGAGCACACGAATGCGGTTGGGCGGTGCGGGGGCCGCCAGCAGGTGCTGCATGTGTTCGCAAAGGGCAAATGAAGGCCGAGGCTTATCGCCACTTGCGGGCATGATCATCACCTCTTCAAGCTCGGCGCGATGATCTTCCACCCATTGTTTGGCCTCTTGCGGGCTGACCAGATGCCAAAAGGCGGCGATTTCGCCGGAGGTGGCAAAACCCAACCGCGTCAGTGCCTCGCGGCAGGCCCAATCCAGGAAAGCCGCATGGCTCACTTCCGCCTCAAAATGATCGCGCGGAATGCATTTTTCACTGACATCATAGATTTTTTGAAAGTTCTCACGGCCTCGGATGGTGAGCTTGCCGGTGCGCCACAGAAATTCCAGCGCAGTTTTCGACGGATGCCAATTCCACCAGCCGCCGGATTTATGATCACCCTCTTTCAGCTCTCGTGACAGGGCCGGGCCGCCGTCAGCAATGCGCCGATAGGTCTCCTCAAAGGCCGCTTCGAATCCCGGCTCACGCCATTTGCGCCAGCGCTCCAGAATGCGGCTTTCTTCGCGGGCAAAACGGTGTTTCCAATAGGGGAAAAACGCCACAGGCAGAATGGAGGCGTCGTGGGTCCAATGCTCAAACAGCAGACGATCCTGCTCCAAAAGTGCGGTTAAATCCTCACGCTTGTAAGTCTGGTTGCGCGAAAACAAAATCTGATGATGAGCGCGCTCGACCGTGCCAATGCTATCGACCTGCACAAAACCGAGATCATGGATCAGCCCCAGCAGGCCTTGCCGCGACAAAGCCTTGCCCGGTGCGCGGCTGAGCCCCTGCCGCTCCATAAAAATCCGCCGTGCCGTTTGATTGTCGATCACCTGAGCCATGAGAAAAGGATAGATAATGTTCACTCTTTGTTCAAGGCTAAAAGTCAACCCTTCGAGACATTTTTCGAAGGGTTGAGGTCTGGTTACCGGCTGTCTGCCACCCGCTTTGCCATGACGCACAACAGCTCGAACATCATGGTGGCCCCGGCAATGGCCGTCATGCCGCCGACATCAAAGGGTGGCGCGACCTCGACCACGTCCGCACCGACGATGTTGACGCCCTCCAGCAGGCGCACCATGGCCTGCGCCTCACGGGTCAAAAAGCCGCCGATTTCGGGCGTGCCTGTGCCGGGGGCCATGGAAGGGTCAATGCTGTCGATGTCGAAGCTGACATAGGTGGCACCGTCACCGGCAATGGCGCGGGCTTCCGCCATCACATCCTCGGGGCCACGGCGGGTAAATTCTTCCATATAGATGATGCGAATGCCCTGTTCTTTGGCCCAATCATGCTCATCGGCGCTGTAGAGCGAGCCGCGAATGCCAATCTGCACCATGCGTTTCGGGTCCAGCAGACCCTCTTCAATGGCGCGGCGAAACGGTGTGCCATGGGTAAAGCGCTGGCCGTCAAAATAGCTGTCATTGGTGTCGGAATGGGCATCGAAATGGATGAGGCCAACCGGTCGGGATTTTGCCACCGCCCGCAGCACCGGCAGCGTTGTCAAATGATCGCCGCCGCCAATCAGCGGCAGAGCACCAGCATCCAGAATATTGGCTATGCCGTCTTCCATCTGCTTCAGCGCCAGCATCAGATCAATGGGGTTGACGGTGATATCACCAACATCGGCAATATTGGCCAGTTTAAATGGCTCAATTTTTGAGACATGATGCACCTTACGCATCAGGCTGGATTGATTGCGAAGCTCACGCGGGCCATGGCGGGCCCCGGCGCGATTGGTGGTGCCGCCATCCCATGGAATGCCGACAAGGGCAATATCCAGCCCCTTGGCAGAAGTTAAGAGCGGCAGGCGCATGAACGTGGCGGGCCCGGCAAAACGAGGAATAAGACCGGCATCGACAGGCTGATAAAAATCTGATGTCAAAATTCAGCTCCTGAGAGTGTGTCGGGGAAAAGTGGACTCCGGTTTTCTGACCTACTGCATAATTTTTTTCGTAAATCGGAATCGATTTAAGGAAAAATTATGCAGCAGATTAAGAGTGTTACTGCGTCACAACAACAAGATAAGCAGTTGAAGCGTTGGTGCACCAACAAAGTCTGCCTTGGTGGATAACCAGTGTATAGGAGCAAAGCCTGTTGCGGCTGTAAACAGGAAAGACATAATTTCCCTTTATCGCTGCTGCCGTTGTAGAACTTGACAAAATGCAAAAGGATAGTCGCGTCGTGCAGATCCACTTCGAACAGGCCACAGTTGCCTTTGATGGCCGTGTGGCGCTGGAGCCGCTGACACTCACGCTGAGCGAAAGGCGCATTGGTGTGATTGGCCTGAATGGATCAGGAAAATCGACCTTTGCCCGCCTGATCAATGGCTTGATCAAGCCAACTGCCGGTCAGGTAACGCTGGATGGATTGGATACGGTCAAAGATGCCAAAGCGGTTTTGTCGCGCACCGGCTTCATCTTCCAAAATCCGGCCAACCAGATCATCCTGCCACTGATTGGCGATGATATTGCCATGGGGCCTAAAGCGCGGGGCCTAAAGGGTGCGGCTCTTGAGGCTGCCATTGCGCCCGTGGTGGAGCGACTGGGCATTGCCCATCTTCTCCATCGACGCCCCCATGAGCTGTCGGGCGGCGAGTTGCAACTGGCAGCCCTTGCCGCCGTGCTGGTGACAAAACCTCAGCTGGTGATTTTTGACGAACCCACCAATCAGCTCGACTTGCGAAACCAGCTCAAGGTGGCCAGCACTATTCGCGGGCTGGAAGAGAATGCTCTGGTGATCAGCCATGATCTTGAATTTGTGGCAGAGTTTGATCGTGTTCTGGTGTTTGATCAGGCGCGACTGGTGTTTGATGGCAATGCTGGCGAAGCCACCGCGTTTTATCGGAATCTTGTAACATGATGACCAGCCTTTACGTTGAGGGCAACACGCCCTTTCACCGGCTTTCAACCTTTACGAAGCTGACAATCCTGCTCCTCACCAGCATTATACTTGCGCTTTTATCGTCCATCTGGGTGCAAGCAATCGCCGTCATCCTGTCCGGCGCGCTCTATATCTCTGTGGGACTCGGGTTCAAACAGTCTTTTCGGCGCATTCGCCCGATTGTCATCACCATTGGACTGTTTGCCATCTTCAATGCCGTGGTGCTTACCCCCTTCGATGCTCTGGTCAGCAGCCTGCGACTGCTGGCCGTGGTGTTTCTGGCCGCAACGGTTACCGCCACAACCAGCATTGCCAGCTTTATGGCAGCCCTGCACGTTTTGCTGATGCCACTGGAACGGCTGGGCCTTCTAAAAGCCGCCGATGTCAGCCTGGCGCTGGGGCTTGTGCTGCGCTTTGTGCCGGATATTGCCAATCGCTATCAGGCCTTAAAAGACGCCCACAAAGCCCGCGGCCTCCCCGTGCACCCGCTAAAAATGATCGGACCCCTGATTATCCTGACCTTGAAAGAAGCAGATTCTATTGCCGAGGCTATTGACGCCCGCGACATTCGCGGGCACTAAATCGAAATAATCTATAAACTGGGAAACTATCAATTTCCACGTGGAGATATTTCATGACAACCAGAGACCTCGTGCTGACCGCCCTGTTTACCGCCATCGTTATTGTGCTGGGCTTGATCCCGCCGGTTACGCTTGCCTTCATTCCGGTGCCCATCACAGCGCAATCCATGGGCGTCATGCTGGCGGGTTGCATCATTGGTGCCAAGCGTGGAGCCCTTTCCTACGCCCTGCTGGTGGTGCTGGTTGCCATGGGCCTGCCGGTGCTGGCGGGCGGCAATGGCGGGCTGCATGTGCTGATGGGCGTCACCGGCGGCTATATTTTTGGCTGGATCATCGGCGCTTTCGTCACCGGCTTTCTGGCAGAGCGGCTGGTGCGCAACAGCCAATCCACGCCTTTGCAAATGGCTGGCTTTTTCGCAGCCTCCGTGATTGGCGGCATTGGCGTGGTCTATGCCTGCGGCATGCCTTGGGTCTCCATGGTCACCGGCACACCCTTTGACAAAGTGCTGATCGGCTCGCTTGCCTTTCTTCCCGGCGATCTGCTCAAAGCCGCCATCGCAACGCTTGCCGCCCGCGCCGTGATGGTCGGCTATCCCCTGCTGCCGAAGCGGGCTTGAAATTGCTGTCATCCTTTTCAACTATGATGTCACCACACTCTGAAAGGTGATAGGATAGTGGAAGACAGACGCATGCTCTCTGGGGATCTGGTTCGCAGCCTGATTGCCGCGCAGTTTCCCCAATGGCTGGATTTAAGCGTCACGCCTATTGTACCCGGCGGCTGGGATCATTTCAGCTTCCGGCTTGGGGATAGAATGGTTATTCGCCTGCCCAGCGCGGCAGGCTACGCCGCACAGGTGCAAAAAGAGCAGATTTACCTGCCCTATCTGGCACCGCTCCTGCCACTGCCAATTCCCGATGCCATTGCTCTTGCTGCGGCCAGTGCCGATTTCCCCCACCCATTTGGCATCTATGGCTGGCTTGAAGGCGAAACCGCTGAGTGCGGCAAGGTTGATGATCCTTGTCGCTTTGCAGAAGATTTGGCGGGTTTTCTGAGCACACTGTACAAGATTGATGCATCGAACGGCCCTGAGGCTGGACCACACAACTTTTACCGCGGCGGTTCACTGGTGAGGTATGATCTTGAAACCCGAAAGGCCATTGCCGCGCTGAAAGACAGGATCGATGCTGAAGCGGCTAGCAAAATTTGGGAGGCGGCACTATCCAGCCAATGGCAATCCCCCGCCGTCTGGCTGCATGGCGACGTCGCACCGGGAAATTTGTTAATAACAAACGGAGCACTGAGCGCTGTGATCGATTTTGGCTTAATGGGCATCGGCGATCCGGCCTGCGACCTTGCCATTGCCTGGACGTTTTTGGAAGACAACAGCAGGCAGCGTTTTCATGAAGCCCTGCCCCTCGATCACAAGACTTGGCAACGCGGGCGTGGCTGGGCCTTATGGAAATGTCTGATCACGCTTGAGGCGGCGCGTGACAAGCTTGATGATACCGATCCGCAGTTCACAATACTGGAAACCATCATCCATAACGCGCTTGGATAGATTTGGATTTACGGCAAATATTGATAGAGCCAGTCGCGCAATTCTTCTGGCAGAGCGACAGGCTCTGCCGTTTGCGGATGAACGGCGGTCCAGACAATTTCGATGTCGGCGGCGTGGGCCTTGTTGCATTCCACGGCCACGGCAAAGCCTGCGGATTTGCCGCCGATTTTATCGACTGTCACGGTAAAGCGCAAAAGATCGCCGGGTTTGAGGGCACCATAAAGACGACATTCGAATTTTGTCGGGCGAAAATCCGGTTCATTCTCCATGGTCGGGCGCGCTTGCCAAAAGCGCGCCAGCGCTTCTTCTGCAAGGGCCAAAAGTGCGCTGTTGTTCATGCGGCCCGTCACACCTGCATCGCGCAAGCCCACCACCGTTTCCATGACATCATCACGCTCTTTTTTCACCATCGCGGTTCCCCTCACCACACAAACGCCTATTTAGACAGAAAGACAGGCGCAGAACAAGCAACCGGCGCTTTGGCTGGACGATGACTGGACCAGTGCGCAAGAGACAGGTAAAACGCCTGCCATCACCATGGCCCGCTCGGCAAGAGGATCTCCCATGACCACACGGCTCTATGAAAATCCGCTGTTTCTGGATCATAACACCCCCAAAGGCCATCCCGAACGCGCCGACCGCTTGCGCTCGCTCAATATTGCGCTTGAACATCCCAATTTTTCGGCCCTTGAGCGCCATCAAGCCCCGCAGGCCAATGAAGACGCCGTGATGCTGGCGCATCCCGAAGAGCATTTTATTGCCGTCATGCGGCAAATTCCGGAAGAAGAGGACCGCATCAACCAGCTGGAGGCCGACACTTACGCCTCGCAAAAGAGCCTGCAATGTGCGCTCACTGCCATTGGCGGGGCCATGGCGGCGGTGGATGATGTGATGACCGGCAAGGCCGACAATGTGTTTGTGGCCGGTCGGCCACCCGGCCACCATGCCGAGAAGAGCAAGGCTATGGGCTTTTGCCTGTTCAACACCGTTGCCATTGCCGCCCGCCATGCGCAAAAGGTGCATGGGGTTGAGCGTGTGGCGATTGTGGATTGGGACGTGCATCACGGCAATGGCACCCAGGATATTTTCTGGGATGACCCCTCCGTGCTGTTCTGTTCCACCCATCAGATGCCGCTTTATCCATGGACCGGCAAAAAGGACGAAACGGGTGCGCACAACACCATTGTCAATGCGCCCCTGTCGGAGAACTCCGGCTCTGATCATTTCCGCGAGGCGTTTAAATCGCGCATTTTGACGGCGCTGAATGACTTTTCGCCCGACCTGATCTTGATTTCTGCGGGTTTTGATGCCCATCACCGTGATCCCCTGGCCCAGATCAATCTGGTGGGGGAGGATTTTGACTGGGCCACCGGCCGTTTGATGGAAGTGGCCGACCGTTTTGCCAAAAACCGGGTCGTCAGCCTGCTGGAAGGCGGCTATGATCTGGAAGGCTTGGCTGAGTCGGCTGGCATGCATATTTCGAGATTGATGAAGGGTTGAGTATGACTGAAACCACGGCTGCGGCTGATTTGTCCGCCTATTCTTTTGAAAAAGCGGTGGCTGAGTTGGAAAGCATTGTGGCACGGCTGGAACGTGGCGATGTGGCGCTGGATGAATCCATTGCCATCTACGAGCGCGGTGAGCTTTTGAAAAAACATTGCGAAACCCTGCTGTCGGCTGCCGAAAACCGCATTGAGAAAATCCGGCTGGACCGTGCTGGCAAGCCCGCTGGCACCGAGCCTTTGGATGGCGCATAAGCCCACCACAACCGGCGCACATGTTTGACCCTTTTCCCTCGCAGATTTAGCGCCTATATAACGTCAAATGCTGCGAGGCTGAACCAAAGCCTCAAAACAGCCTGATAGTTTTGTTCTGGCCTTGCAAAGCACTGAGCCGGGCGAAACAGCATCGGCTGAACACCATTGGAGAGATTGTCACGCAACACGTTAAGCCAGACAATTTCTCGATTCTTTTATTTTCGTTTGTCGGAGAAAGCCGGGTCCCACCTTTCCCTGACAAGCACTGAAGAGGCCGGAGCCTGTGACATCGAAGCTGAACACACCGCTGCTCGATCAAGTAACCTTCCCGTCCGATCTGCGTGAGATTGACGATAAGGATCTTCCTCAATTCGCCCGCGAATTGCGCGACGAAATGATTGATGCTGTCTCGGTCACCGGTGGTCATCTGGGGGCGGGTCTTGGCGTGGTAGAACTGACCATTGCCATCCATAAGGTGTTCAATACGCCCGATGACCGGCTGATTTTTGATGTCGGCCATCAATGCTATCCCCATAAAATCCTCACGGGTCGCCGTGATCGCATTCGCACGTTGCGGCAAGAAGGTGGGCTTTCGGGCTTCACCAAGCGCACTGAGAGCGAATATGATCCCTTTGGTGCGGCCCACTCCTCCACCTCGATTTCGGCAGGCCTTGGCATGGCTGTGGCCGCCGAGCTTGGCAAGACGGATCGCAACGTGATTGCCGTGATTGGCGACGGTGCCATGTCGGCTGGCATGGCTTTTGAGGCGCTGAACAATGCCGGTGCGCTGGATGCGCGGCTGATTGTCATTCTCAACGATAATGACATGTCGATTGCGCCGCCCACCGGGGCCATGAGCGCCTATCTGGCCCGTCTTGCCTCTGGCCGCACCTATATGGGTATGCGCGAGATTGGCAAAAAACTGACGGCCTATTTGGGCAAGAACATCGACCGCGCCATCACCCGCGCCGTTGAACATGCGCGCGGCTATGTCACGGGCGGCACGATGTTTGAAGAAATGGGCTTTTACCACATTGGCCCGATTGATGGTCACTCCTTTGATCATCTGTTGCCGGTGCTGCGCAATGTGCGCGACAACAGCAAAGGCCCGGTGCTGATCCATGTGGTGACGCAAAAGGGCAAGGGCTATGCGCCCGCAGAAGCCGCCGCCGACAAATACCACGGTGTCAATAAATTCGATGTCATCACCGGAGCGCAGGCCAAGGCCAAGCCCAATGCACCAAGCTACACTGCGGTGTTTGCCGATGCGCTGGTGGAAGAAGCCCGTCATGATGACAAGATTGTCGGCATCACCGCCGCCATGCCATCCGGCACCGGGTTGGATAAGCTGCACGACATCTTTCCTGAGCGCACCTTTGATGTCGGCATTGCCGAACAACATGCAGTGACCTTTGCCGCAGGCCTGGCCGCTGAAGGCTACAAGCCATTTTGCGCGCTCTATTCAACGTTTTTGCAGCGCGGCTATGATCAGGTGGTGCATGATGTGGCCATTCAGGGTCTGCCGGTGCGCTTTCCTATTGACCGCGCAGGCTTCGTGGGGGCCGATGGGCCGACCCATGCTGGCTCGTTTGATGTCGGCTTTCTGGCAAGCCTTCCCGGTTTTGTGGTCATGGCCGCCGCCGATGAGGCCGAGCTGAAACATATGGTGCGCACCGCTGCCGCCTATGATGATGGTCCGATTTCCTTCCGCTACCCGCGTGGTGAAGGGGTGGGCGTTGTCATGCCTGAGCGTGGCGAAATCCTGCAAATCGGCAAGGGCCGGATGATGAAGGAAGGCAGCAAAGTCGCCCTTCTCTCTCTGGGAACGCGCCTGGCAGACTGTCTTTTGGCCGCTGAAGACCTTGATGCTGCGGGCCTCTCCACCACCGTTGTCGATGCACGCTTTGCCAAGCCGCTGGATGTTGATCTGATCCGCCAACTGGCTCGCCATCATGAAGTGCTGGTGACGGTAGAAGAAGGTGCCATTGGCGGCTTTGGCGCGCAAGTCTTGCACTTATTGAGCAATGAAGGCCTGCTCGACCACGGCTTGAAAATCCGAAGCCTTGCCCTGCCCGATGCCTGGGTTGATCAGGCAAAGCCCGAAGTGATGTATCAACAAGCCGGGCTTGATTCCAAGGGCATTGTTTCCACCGTGTTCAAGGCCTTGGCCCACAATGGAATCCCGCGCGACATCGCCGTCCGCTAAAGTCGTTTGCATGAACATTACAGCGCCGTGCGTTTTATGAAACGCACCACAACAAAAAAGCCGCTCATCGATGTGATGGGCGGCTTTTTTGTTGTCGGGGAAACCATTTGCGCTTTCCCCGAAAAGTTACTCAATCAAAATTCAGACCAGACCTGTTTTTCGGCCACCGCCGAAGATCCACCGAGCCCAAAGGCGCGTCCCACCTTGGATGCCAGGGCGCGTGCCGGTGACTGAACCGGGCGCTGGGCAGCCGTGGCGACGACTGGACGGGCTGACGCACCATTTGACCCGGAAATCTTGAACTGGCCGACCAGTTCCTTGAGGTGGTTAGCCTCGGAGGCAAGCGCGCTGGCCGCAGCCGTGGATTGCTCCACCATGGCAGCATTCTGCTGGGTGGTCTGGTCCATCTGGTTGACGGCCGAGTTCACTTCGGCCAAGCCGGTCGACTGTTCCTTGGCCGAGGTGGCAATGGCTTCCATCAACTGGTTGATCTGCACAACATGATCACCGATTGATTTAAGCGCAACGCCCGTGTCACGTACCAGCCTGACACCATTATCCACTTCGGTGGACGAGTTCTGGATCAGGCCCTTGATTTCCTTGGCGGCACTGGCCGAACGCTGCGCCAGTTCACGCACTTCCTGCGCAACAACGGCAAAGCCCTTGCCTGCCTCGCCTGCGCGGGCTGCTTCCACACCAGCATTCAGCGCCAAGAGGTTGGTCTGGAAGGCAATCTCATCAATGACACCAATGATATTGGAAATCTGCTGCGAGCTTTCCTCAATCCGGCGCATGGCATCTTCCGCCTGATGAACGACTTCAGAGGATTTCACCGCATTCTGGTTGGCGGTGATGGCAACGGCCCGCGCCTCTTCCGTGCGCTTGGAGGAGTTGCTGACATTGACCGTGATCTGATCAAGGGCGGCGGCGGTTTCTTCCAGGGCTGCAGCCTGCTGCTCGGTGCGCTTGGACAGGTCATTGGCCCCTTCAGCAATTTCGCGGGTACCATTTTCCATACCTTCAACCGTTGAAAGCACAGAACCAATCGCCGAACCCAGCTGCGACAGCGAAGTGTTGAAGTCGCGGCGCAGCTCTTCATATTCTGGGGCGAATGTTTCGTTGATCTGGAAGGAGACGTCTCCTTGCGCCAGACGTTTCAAGCCATCACCGAGTGTTTCGGTGGCAAAGCGCAGATTTGTGGCTTCCCGCTCCGCTCTTTCACGGTTGGCGGCTTCCGTCTTTTCTGTTTGCTGCCGTGAGGTCGCTGCCTGCTGCTCCAGTTCGGTATTGGCAATGGCGTTTTTGCGGAACACTTCCACGGCGTCGGCCATGTTGCCAACTTCATCTCGGCGGCCCACACCCGGAATGTCAATGGCGGTATTGCCGGTTGCAAGGGCGCGCATCGACGCTGTGATGCGTGTCAGCGGCAAGATCATGCTTTTGTTGAGCATCAGCAAAGACAGCGCAATGATCACCACCAGCGCACCGCTGCCCAGCAGGATGTTGCGGCGGGCCGCATAGGCGGCCTCAATGGCATCCTTTTGCCGAACCTCGAGAAGGCGTTGCTCTTCACCCGCAATCACCTTGGCCTGCGCACGCACACCGTCCATAAATTGCTTGCCTGCGCCTGAAATCTCAAGCTGCTGCCCCTGCGCCTTGGTGGCCGGATCCTTCATCAGGGCAATTTCCTGGGCGACAACTTTGGTCTGCCATTCTTGCACGGTTGCGTCCAAATCGGCGAGGCGCTTCTGTTGCACCTGATTGTCCGATGTCAGGCTGCGAACCGCAGCATAGGCGGCCGTATAATTTTCCTTACCAGCCTTCTGTGGCTCGAGAAACTTTTCGTCACCGCCGGAGAGCAGATAGCCACGAATACCCGTTTCCTGATCCACCATTGCCGCAACAATGGCATCCATTTTTGCAAGCACCTGATAGGTGTGAACCGTCCAGCCGGAGGACTGCTCCTGACGGGACAGCGAGTTCCAGCTGATCGCGCTGATGGCGAGACTAACAACAAGCAGGATGACAAATGTCAGCCCCACTTTCATAAAAATGCGCATGTCATCTATAAAACCCATAGCCAGTCTCCGACGCTTCCCAATTTCCCAAAGTGCAATGCGGACGATACGATTCCGACAGACGCGCCCAATTTCCATTGCAATTGCGCGCATGATGTTTAACCGACGTGAGTCAAGGAATATTCCCTCATACTCATATATAGGATGTGTACTTTAGGAAAATTAAAAATCCCGTAAGATTCAGGGGGAATATTTGATCGGTCGGTCGACGCATCGTTTCGGCGGCGGCTTTAGCTTGGAATAATTAATAAACACAACCTAAAATTGATAAATTTATCAGAATCGCCGAAAATTTCCGGGAAGTTCCATTTTTCAAAAAAATCAGAGCGTGATTGATGTTCAGCTTGTCTCTTGCAGTGGAGCCACCATGCAAAACGTCCCGGTCAATGAAGAGCCGGGACGCCTGAAATCGATGCTATTCGTTGTATCGCATGGATCCCATCATCGACAGGATGATGGTTGCAAGATTGCTATTAAAACTCCGACCATTCCTGCTTTACCGCGGCAGCCGCGCCGCTCGAACCTCTGCCGCTCGCCTTGGCCATGACAACAGGGGCTGGCTCGCTGGATCGGGCTGGAGCAACCCGCTGCTGAACACCCGAGCGCATTGCCCCCGTTACTGCCTGAGTGGTGGACGAATTCTGCCCCAGATTGAACTGGCGCAGCAAGGCCATCAGGCCATCAGCCTCGGATGCCAGCGTGTGGCTTGCCGCCGTTTGCTGTTCCACCATCGCAGCATTCTGCTGGGTGCCATTGTCCATCGCGGTGACTGCTACGTTGATTTCGGACAGGCCGATAGACTGCTCACGGCTCGCGGTGACAATCGCATCAATATTAGCGCTGATCTGCTGCACAGCGCCGACGATCTGTTCCAGCTCGCGGCCCGTCTCACCCACCAGCGACACGCCCGTGCCAACATGGCCACTGGAGACGCTGATCAGCACCTTGATTTCCTTGGCTGCGTTGGCGGAGCGCTCCGCAAGAGCGCGCACTTCCTGCGCCACCACAGCAAAGCCTTTGCCAGCTTCGCCCGCACGGGCCGCTTCCACACCCGCGTTCAAAGCCAGCAGGTTGGTCTGGAAAGCAATATCTTCAATGACACCGATGATATTGCCGATCTCGCCGGAGGATTTTTCAATCTCGGTCATGGCGGCCACGGCGTTGCGCACCACGGCACCAGAGCGCTCTGCCCCCGTGCGCGTTGAGTTGACCAATTGGCCAACCTCTTCGGCCCGACGGGCGCTGTCTTTAACGGTGCGGGTCACCTGCTCAAGCGCGGCCGCAGTTTCTTCAACCGATGCCGCCTGCTGCTCGGTGCGCTTGGCCAGATCATCGGCAGAAGCGCGGATTTCAGCGGCACCGGCATTGATGGCATGGGCATTGGTGCCAACCGTTTGCAGGGCGGCCTGCAAATTGGAGAGCGAGTCATTGAAATTGACGCGCAGCTTGTCGAGTCGCTCAACGAAAGGCTTGTTCAGACGATGGGCAACATTGCCATTGGCCAGCGCCGACAGCCCCTCGGCCAATTCGGCAACCGCAAAGGCAATTTCATCGGCCTCTTGCTGCTTGGCGGCTTGTGCAGCCTGTTGTTCGGCCTCAGAGCGCATGCGCAGGGCTTCAGTTTCACCCGTCAGACGCTGCTTTTCAATCGCAGCTTCCTTGAACACCAGAACGGCCTTGGCCATCTGGCCCACTTCATCGCCGCGATCAACGGCTGGAACATCAACCCCGTGATCACCTTCTGCAAGCCGGGTCATGGCATTGGTCATGCCGGTAATTGGCGTTACAATCGAGCGGGCCAACAGCCAGATGAGCAAAACAGCCATGCCACCAGCGACAACGCTGCCACCAAACAGGGCCAGCTGCAAATTGTCATGGGCGTCGCTTTGAATCTCACGCTGCCGATCTGTCAGATCATGCAGAACCGTCTTGACCTTTTCACCAGCAGCCCGAAAATCATCCAATTCCGAACTTTGCGCATTGCCCTTGATTTGAAGCACGTCGCTGATCGGCTTGCCAGCTTTGGCGGCTGCGAGCTGCGGCACAACCAGATTGTTATGGAAATTGTCGGCAGCGATTTTCACATCATCCAGCAGTTTCAAGATATCCGGGTAGCCTTTCGCGTCAACACGCGCCTGATCAATGGCCTTGACCAGCTTTTCGCGATTGTCAAACGTTGCCTTGTAGGTGCTTTCAGAATGGAACAGCAGATAGCCACGGTGGTTGACTGCCTCTTCCAGCATGGATTGCAGCGCCACTCCAAGCGAAGCCGTCATTTCCTCGGCCTGGCGGTGCTCGTCCAGAGCGCCTTTGGCAGCCCTGCCCTGCATGAAAACCACACCCGATGCTATAAAACATCCGGCCATAATCGCAATGAATGTCACATATAGTTTTTTACTCAGTGAGAAATCCTGAAAGGACATAAGACGGCCTTCTTACATTGTACCCACATGGCGCAGGCGTATGACATTGATGAGGGACTGAGCAACCCTGCCCTGCCCGTTCACAAGGATCGGTCTCAGATCGGCAGAGGTCATAATCCCACTCTTTTCGTTTGTCTGATCAGGAAAATCGGCACCCCCCTTTTTCCTGACAAACGCTTGGCACCAATATTGCCGCAACTGCCGCTAACAAAACGTTACATCTGGCGCGACAGAACTGTCTCAAAATTGCACTCTGTCAAGTTCAGAGCGCAACCGGCGAAATTATTTGTGGATGGCAATGCAACTTTGAAAATGGCCGCTGCATCATGGCTCCAATCCGCACCAATGTGAGACAAAATGATGCGGCAGAAAGAAAGCGCAATGGCGGTTCAGAATGCCTGTGTCTCGCGGCAATATCACATGGATTTTCGGGGGAATGCGCTAAAATCTACAAGAGCGCTTGCAACTGTCTGCGGAAAACGCCATTGACGGGATATGTCTTCATCAGAATCCCAACGTCTTGACCAATTGCTGGTCTCCCTCAATCTCGTCGCCAGCCGGTCACGGGCGCGCGATGCCATTCAACGCGGCGGCGTCAAGGTCAATGGCAAGGTCGTTACCAAGCCAAGTCTGGTCTTCGCATCCAACGTCGTCATCGAAATTGATGACCCGGCCCAGGACTATGTTTCGCGCGCAGCACTTAAGCTGGTGGCTGGTCTGGATCACTTCAAGCTCGATCCATCCGATCAGGTCTGTCTGGATGTTGGCGCGTCCACCGGCGGCTTCACCGAAGTGCTGTTGCAGCGCGGTGCGGCCCATGTGATTGCCATTGATGTCGGCCATGAGCAGATGCATCCCCGCCTGCAAAGCGATGCGCGGGTCGACAACATCGAAGGGCTGAACGCCCGCTATCTTGAGCCGGAGGATATTGGCGATCAGGCCTTCACTTTCCTCGTCTCGGATGTCTCCTTCATCTCGATCAAGCTGGCTTTGGTGCCAGCCCTTGAGCTGGCAGAGCCGGGGGCGCACTGTCTGTTGCTGGTAAAGCCACAGTTTGAGGCCGGGCGCGATGCCATCAGCAAGGCGGGCCTTTTAAAAGAGCCGGAAACCGCACCGCAGGTGGCCGCCGAGCTGGAGCGCTGGCTGGTAGAGGATATGGGCTGGATCAGCCTTGGCATGATCCCCTCGCCGATTGCTGGCGGTGATGGCAATGTTGAATTTTTGCTGGCAGGCCGCAAACCTGAGGACGATGCATGAGCACGGAAACGCTTGTTATCAATAGCCTTGGCGCGCAGGGCGATGGCATTGCCAATGGTACTGACGGCCCGATCTTTGTGCCGTTTTCTCTGCCGGGCGAAAAAGTGGCGGTGGCGCGGGTGAAAAATCAAGCGACCATCATGTCGATCACCGAAGCCTCGCCGGAGCGGATTGAGCCAGCCTGTCGGCATTTTGGCCTGGATGGCGTGGGCGGCACCTGCGGCGGCTGCTCTTTGCAGCATATGGCCAAGCCCGCCTATAATGCTTTCAAGCGCGCCACCTTGACCGCGGCGCTGAAATCCAAGGGCATTGAAACCGATGTGGCAGACGTTGTTGAAGCCCATGCCGGTGAGCGCCGACGCATTGTGTTTACCGCCCGCAAGCGCGAAAAAGGCCTGCTGATCGGCTTCAATCAAGCCGCCTCCCGCCATATCGTTGAGCTGGAAGAATGTCCCATCACCTCAACCGGCATTTTAAGCCGGTTGAGCGATCTGCGCGCCCTTGGGGCCGCCATTGCCACCGGCTCCGACCATTTCCGCATGACGGTGACAGAAACCACCACCGGGCTGGATGTGTCGATTGATGGCGTGCGCGGCGGTGTCGCCGATCGCGAGCGGCGCAACCTCACCGAAACCACCTTGAAGATGCGCGGCATTGCCCGCGTCTCGGTCAATGGCGAAATCATCATTGAGCCCCACCAACCGCTTCTGGATTTCGGTGGTGCCAAGGTCAACATGCCGCCGGGGGCCTTCTGTCAGGCAACCGTGCCCGCAGAAGAGGCCATGGCCGAGCTGGTACTGGCCCATGTGGGCAAGGCCAAGCGCGTCGCCGATCTGTTTTCCGGCATTGGCACGTTTGCGCTGAGGCTTGCGCGCAATGCGCAAGTGCTGGCAGTCGAATCCGACGAAAAGGCCATCAAGGCGCTGGATCACGCCGCCCGCAATACCCAAGGGCTCAAGCCGGTCAAAATTGAAAAGCGCGATCTGTTCCGCCGCCCGATGATGGTGTCCGAGCTGAAAACCATGGATGCCGTGGTGTTTGACCCGCCACGCGCCGGTGCGGAAGAGCAATGTCGTGAGCTTGCCAAGAGCAAGGTGAAAACCATCGTTGCCGTCAGCTGCAATGCGCTGACACTGGCACGCGATCTGTCGATCCTGATTGATGGCGGCTATAAAATCACCTCCGTCACACCGATTGACCAATTCCTCTGGTCGCCGCATGTGGAAGTGGTTGTGAGTTTGAGCAAAAGCTGAAGCCAGTCTATGCTAAGAATAAAAAGGCACCGCATCAGGTGCCTGAGCTTATTGACAAACCTCTCGCTTGACGTTTCGTCACCCTCGGGCCTGTCCCAAGGGTCTGCCGTGGCTGGATAAGCAATTGACTTTGCTTATGAAATTAGCGTGGTTAGATGCTCGGCACAGGGCCGAGCATGACGTCGAGGATAAATTTAGGGTTTGTCAGCAGTCTGAGGCACCGCATCAGGTGCCTTTTTCTTATCGCGTATTTTTCCGACTCATGAAGGCTTCAAACGCAGCACGGGCCTCAGCGCTTTTGAGCTGCGCCACGAAATGATCCAGCTCTTCATGCATCCGCTTCAAAAGCAAATCGCGATCACCGCGCACCAGTTGTCGGGCAATTTTCAAGGCCTGAACCGGTTTTGAAGCGAGGCTCGCGGCCAGCGTCAAAGTTTCGGCATCAATCTGCTCAGGCGAGACCACCTTCCAGATCAAACCAGCCTCACGGGCTTGGCTGGCCGAAAATCCCTCGCCCAAGGCCAACAGCGCAAAGGCGCGTTGATGCCCCATAACCAGAGGGGCCAGCAGGCTTGATCCCGCTTCCGGCACCAATGCCAGATCGACGAAGGGGGTTTTGAACAGGCTGCGATCAGACGCAATGGTCAGATCACAATGCATATGCAGCGTCGTGCCAATGCCAATGGCCAGACCATCCACCCCGGAAACCATGGGTTTGGAACTCACCGCCAAGGCCTTCAAAAGCCCAAAGGCGGCTGGCTCTCCTTTCGCGCCGGACATGGCAAATGTCAGAAAATCAGCCATGTCATTGCCTGCCGAAAAGCAGCCTTCCGTGCCCAGAAAGGCAATGGTGCGGACCGCATCGTCCTGTTCGGCATTTTTGAGTGCCACGGTCATCTGGCCATACATGGCCGATGTCAGGGCATTTTTCTTGTCAGGCCGGTTGAGCCGGATGACCATGACGCCGGGATAGGCAGAGGGCATATCCACCAGAATATGATCGCTCATGATTATTCTCCTGCCATCAAAATGCTGCGCGCACTTGCAAGGCTTGCAGCGCCGCCAACCACGGCCTGTTTGAGGCTTGCGGTTTCAGCCAGCAGGTTTTCAGCGGCAAAGCGGCACAAAGGCAGATGATGCCCCTGATGATTGGCCACATCAAACAACGCACCCTTGGCGAGGTAAGCGCCGGTAAGCGTGAGGCCAAACAGGCGTTGATAGGGCGTGGCACCCGCCAATACACCGGTCAAGGCATCCGCTTGCCCACCCTCTGCAATCTTTGCCAAGAGCCATTCGGTTGCCTCTTCCAGATCCTTGATGGAAGACAGCAGGCGCACAGCCGTTTCGCCAAAGCCCTCCTGATTGGATGCATCCACCTCAACCGCAATGGCCTTCAACTCCTTGATAAAGCCGCGCACATGGTCGCCATTGGAAAGCGGCAATTTGCGCATCACCAGATCAATGGCCTGAATGCCGTTGGTGCCTTCATAAATCGGCGCAATACGTGCATCGCGCAGCAAGCGGGCCGCGCCGGTTTCTTCAATAAAGCCCATGCCGCCGTGCACCTGAATGCCCATGGAGGCGACCTCAACGCCAATATCGGTGGCGAAACTCTTGGCAATGGGTGTCAACAGAGCGCCGCGCTCGCTCCAGTGTTTGGACTCATCACCTTGTGTGTGATGGCTCATATCGATGGCGTAAGCGCAAAGATAGCAGATGGCGCGCGCCCCTTGGGTCAGCGCCTTCATGGTCACCAATGTACGGGCCACATCCGGGTGTTCGATAATCGGGCTCATGCCCGCACCGCTCCAGCCGGGCGCTTTGCCCTGCGTGCGCTCCTTGGCATATTGCAAGGCTTTCTGGGTGGCGGCTTCGGCAATGGCCACGCCCTGCATGCCCACCGCCAGACGCGCATTGTTCATCATGGTGAACATGCAGGCGAGGCCCTTGTTTTCCTCACCGATCACATAGCCAATCGCCCCCGGCTCATCGCCAAAGCGGCCATCACCATAAATCATCGTGCAGGTTGGCGAGCCATGAATACCCAGCTTGTGCTCCAGCGAATGGCAAAACAGATCATTGCGCGCCCCCAGCGACCCATCATCATTGACCAGAAATTTTGGCACCAGAAACAGCGAAATGCCGCGCGTGCCCGCTGGCGCATCGGGCAGCCTTGCCAACACCAGATGAATAATGTTTTCGGTGGCATCATGCTCACCCCAGGTGATGAAGATTTTCTGGCCGAAAATCCGGTAGCTGCCATCATCGCGGCGCTCGGCGCGGCTTTTCATCACCCCCAGATCAGAGCCTGCATGCGGCTCGGTGAGGTTCATGCTGGCCATCCATTCGCCAGACACCATCTTGTGCAGAAATTTCTCTTTAAGAGCGTCACTGCCGTGCGCCGCCAGCGCTTCTGCCGCCCCCATGGTCAAGGTGGGGCCAAGCGCAAAGGCCATGGAGCCGGAATTCCACATTTCCAGTGCTGCAACATTCAAAAGATGTGGCAAGGCCTGTCCGCCGTAGCGCTCTTCAGCCACCAGCCCGTTCCAGCCACCTTCTGCCCAGCGGCGATAAAGATCGGCCCAGCCATCGGGCAAGGTCACTTTGGCGTCGGACAATGTTGCGCCCTGCCGATCACCAATCGCCGCAAGCGGTGCCACTTCCTGCGTCGCGAAGCGGCCAGCCTCATCCAAAATCGCATCGACCAGATCTTCCGAGAGGTCTCCAAACCGCCCCTCCTCCAGCGCTTGCGCCATGCCGGCAACATGTTTGAGGGTAAAGGCTATCTGCTCAACAGGGGCCTTATACATTGTCATCTCCTCCATCCCGTATCGTGCCTACAGCCTATTGATTTTTACGTAAACGTCAACAATTTGCCGACGAAAGATCACACCGCAAAGTTATCGGCATTGAGAACGGCAATGTGAAGAGCGTATTGATCCTTCCGTCACAATCGCGGCATATACAGCCAGATGCGCGCGCCTTGATAACCGGGGCTTTGAGTGCGTGTTTGCAATTTCAGTTGTTTTGTCAGGAGCTTACCCACCATGCTGACCACGCCAAGTGTTATCCCTGGTCTTGTGTGGGCCTATCACATTGATCAGGAAAGCCGCACGGCCGTGCACCTGCCGATGGATGTGACTGCGGATGAGCTCTCCTTTGAAACAGGATTTATCTGGCTGCACTTAAGCCTTGCCGACGGTCGCGTCCCGGCCTTTCTCGAAAACTTTGCCGGATTAACCGAAGCATCACGGGCCGCCCTCATCAACCACGAGCATCACGCCGCCCTTTCGGTCGATGATCAATTGATTTGCGGCACTTTGGTGGATTTTCAACGCGAATTTGACGCAACCACCCGCGATATTGGCTGGCTGCATTTTGCGCTTTCGGATCGCTTCATCATTACCACGAGGCTGCAACCCATTCGTTCCGTGGATCTGTTGCGCGCATCTTTAGAGAAAAACCCGGCCAAATTTCGCTCGCCCTTGCATGTCTACGAAGTGCTGGTGGCCGAATCGCAGCGCGGCATCATGGCGCTGGTGATTGAGTTGATGGATGAGATCAACCGCATTGAAGACGTGGTCTATGATGAGGATGTGCGCGACGAGCGCACCCAGCTTGCCCCTTTGCGTCGCGTGATTGTGCGTCTGCACCGGCATTTGCGCGGCATGTTGAGCCTGATGCGCCGGGCGGCGGCCGCTGATGATGATGAAATGCCGGAAGGGTTTGAAGATGTGGCCATCCGCCTGATCAGCCGGTTGGAAGCCGCCGACCACGATGTCTATGCCCTGCATGAGCGCGCCCGCCTTCTGCATGAAGAAATAGACAGCAAGCTTTCATCGGAAACCAACCGGCATCTTTATGTTTTGTCGCTGATGACGGCATTTTTGCTACCGCCATCGCTGGTCACCGGCTTTTTTGGCATGAATACCTCGCACCTGCCCTTCACCAGTGGCCCGGAAGGCTCGGCCTATGCCATTGCCTTTATTATCGGCTCAATCCTGTTTGCGTGGATGATTTTGAAACGCGCCAAGATTTTGTGAACGAAAACGCAAAACGCCCGGCATAAGGCCGGGCGTCGCGCAAAACCCAAAGAGCTGATCAATAGTAAGGTGACAGGCACTGCTGGCGAACGCCAGAATAGGTCACGAATGTATTGCTGTAAGCGTCATAGCTGCGGTAGCGCCCTTCACACCACTGGTAATGACGCGGGTTTATGCCATTGCCGCCGCGTGGAATGGGAGCCTGCCGCGGTTGCGCGGCAATAGCACCCCCAATCAGTGCGCCTGCCGCAAAGGCCGCCAGCGGATACCAGCGACCATCATGGTGACGGCGATAATGCTCACGCGGGCGGTCATAACCACGATATCCGCGATAATAGCCACCGCCATAGTGACGATAATGCGGACGATCATAATAAGAGCGGCCATAATAGCCGTCACCACGCCATTGCACTTGCTCAACCGGCGATGTTGCTTTGGCCACAGGGGTAAAGCCCGTGACCGGCATTGCCTGAGCGGATCCAAGAGAACTTGCCAGAACAGCCATTGCTGTTCCCACCACTGCCAAACGCTTCATCATCGCCATGACCAGACCTCCAACACCTTCACATTTAACTGCCAATACGGCCTCTTCATCATCAGCATACGGAGTGACAGATGAACCTGAAATTAACACTTCCTAACATCTAAATTACCTTGAACAAACAACTGTCACATCAAGCCATGAACGCAAAGGCAAGCCTCGCGTAATCCATGCCGCTTATCGTGCTGTGCTGGGCACGGCCTGCTGGACCATGGTGGCACAATAGCCGCATGAGACGTAGGCAATGCTCAAGCAAGACAGCAAGTTATGCATAAGCGCCGCTGAACATGGACATCACTGTTCTATATCCTGTTGCGCGCGCTGACGTCGTTGAGTTCAATGTGTGGAGAGTTCGCCCATGTCAAAGCTGAAATATTTTGCCGCGCCGAACCCAATCGCGCTTATCAAAAAGCGCGCCAGGAATGCCCACTCGGAATTCTTACGCACCGGCAGGATTATTCGCCAGCAAGAGGACTGGCTGAGCGACGAGAAGCGTTATCTCACCCATGAAGAAGTGGCAGAACGCACCGCCAAACGATTGGAAGCAGCCGGGGAAAAAACCTACGAGCGCCTCAACGCCGTGCACCGCGCCATTCGCTTTCCCAAGGCCGTGTTTCAAAAGACATTAAGCGACATCCCCCATTTGGGTTATTGCCACGTCACGGCGGCCCGCACCAGCTTTGCCAATTATGCCGATGTGAAATGGTCTTTCTACATTGCCAATTTCTTTGCCGAGATTGGTGGAGAAGAGCGCTTTTTTGAACACATCAGCCCCCACTATAACCGAATGTATTTTGCTGTTGCGCTCAAGCCTGATCAGGAAACGCGCAAAATGACCATTGACCGCTCGATCCGTGAAGACGGCCTGCTGTTTCGCACCACTGATCCGAAAGTGGCGCTGAAAAATGTATTGATGCTGGGAGCCCAAAAGCCCGCGCTGCGCGAAATCATTGCCCGGATGTAAGCCTGAAACAGGGCATTCCAAAGCAGTTGCGGCGTCGGTTGCTCCGATTGTCATAAGCGATTGGCTTCACGTCCGGATGTGGACTGGGGGCAAAGGCTACTGCGACAAAACGCACATTTCACTCATCAGACCGTTCTTCTAAAGAAGATGGCACATAACCAACTTCTGGAAGGAATGGATCAATGACGGGCGACTGGGTGGATTGGTTTCCGATCGTTTTCTTCCCCTTCAAAATTATCGTGTTGGGCACAGCCGCCTACTTCGCCATCAAGTGGCATCACGATCAGGATAAGGCGCAGAAAGAAAAAGAGGCTGGCGCGCAGTTAGCGCCCCAGACCCCTGACATCACCGATTAAAGCATGGCACCGGAAAGCGGCCCCGTCGTTCAGACGCCCGCAGCCACTGATTTATCGGACAAGGCCTCTGCTCAGGCCTCGACCTCCACATCGCCAATAGGACGTGAGCAGCAGGCCAGAATATAGCCCTCTTCAATCTCCTCATCGAGAATGCCGCCATTGTGGGCCATCTCAACCTCGCCGGAAATTTTCATGACTTTGCAGGTGCCGCACAGACCAGACTCGCAAGCTGCACCAATGCGCACACCCACCGAGCGGGCGGCCTGCAACACGGTAAACCCTGGTTCGCACTGGGCTTCTTTTCCGGCCATGGTGAAGGAGATGGTGTTGGTCTTGACCTCGCCGGACGGGTCCGCCACCACAACCGGCAAGGCAGGAGCCACCGGCTGGAAGGTTTCCTCGTGATAGCGGCTCATATCAAACCCGGCACCGGCCAATGACTCGCGCACCGTGGCCATAAACGGCTCAGGCCCGCAGCAAAACACTGTGCGCTCAAGAAAATCCGGAGCCAGAAGGCCAATCTTGGCCTTATCAATAAAGCCGCGCAGGCCAGACCACAGCTGTGAGCGCTGCAATTGCTCAACAATAAAGCCGAGCTGGAAAAACGGCAGATAGCGCGCCTTATATTCCAGCTCCCAGCGGAAGATAATATCATCTGGCGAGCGGGCGCAGTGGATGAAGGCAATGTCGCTATCGGGCTGGCGGTCGGCCATATCGCGGGTCATCGACATCATCGGCGTAATGCCGGAGCCTGCCGAGATGAACAGATATTTGTCGCCGGGATGTTTGACGTAAGAGAAATCACCCAGCGGGCCAATCGCCCTGATTTTCATGCCGGGTTTGAGATTTTCAAACATCCAGCGGGTGCCGATGCTGTCCTTTTGCGCCTTCACCGTCACGGCCACCGTATAGGGCCGCGACGGACTGGACGACAGCGTATAGGTACGCAACACCGGCTCTGGCCCCACCGGCAATTCCAGCGTCACAAACTGGCCGGGAAGATAGCGAAACCAATGTTCCGGGTGGTCCGGCTTAAACGTGAAGGTCATCACATCCGGAGCTTCCGGGGTCCAGGCCACACATTCCAGCAGATGGGTCCGGTCAGACCACGGGCGCATTTCATCGACGTGTTTGTAAGACTTCTCAATCGCCATGGTCTGTTATCAATCCCTTATGCCACCACAGAAAGCGGAGCCTTATCACCCTGCAAACGGTCCGTCATGAAGTTTGCATACCATTCCACAAACTGCATCACGCCGCCTTCATGATCCGGCGAATACGGACCCGGCTCATAGGCAGGCGAGCGAATGCCAAAGGCATTTTCTTCGACAATCGAGCGGTCCTGATCATTGGTCATGTTCCAGACATGAGTCAGGTCATGCAGATTGTAATCCACGCCTTCCACGGCATCCTTATGCACCAGCCATGTGGTGGTTACTGCGGTTTCCTCGGCGCTGATCGGCAGCACGCGGAAGGAAATGGCGTGATCGCCGAGCATATGGTTCCATGTGGTTGGATAGTGGAACAGCAGCATGGTGCCGATGTGCGAAATCTTCACATCATCCGACAAAGGCCGCTTTACCGCCCGCTTGCCATCCATGGTGTAGCTCTCGGCATCCTGAATAAGCGGCATGCGCGCCACGCGGAACTGACCGCTTTCATGCATGGTAAAGGTGCTTGGAAGGCCAGCGGCCTCGCAGCGCTGCCAATGTTCGGTAATCACCGGATCATCACCGGCACCCTGCACGCCCGTGGCGCTTGGCGCTTCGGGATAGGTGCGGCAGAGCTCGGGATGGTTGCCCGCGCAATGGTAGCATTCGCGGTTGTTTTCCCACACCAGCTTCCAATTGCCCTTTTCAATAATGGTGTTGCGATGGGCAATCTTTGCATCTTTCAAATGATGCGGCAGCATGAATGGCTCGATGGTGGCGCGCACCGGCGCAAAATCCATCGGCTGATCAGCCAGGCAGATAAAAATGTAACCGCCGACACTCTCACAAGCCACCGGCTTCATACCATGCTGCGACTTGTCAAAATCCTCGCCCATCTGGCGCGCAAACACCAGCGATCCATCCAGATCATAGGTCCACTGGTGATAAGGACAGACCAGCTTTGCCGATGCGCCGCGCTCCTGCGTGCAGACGCGATGGCCACGGTGACGACAGGTGTTGTGGAAAGCACGGATCACGCCATCACGCCCGCGCACGACCACCACCGGATAATCACCCACCTGCACGGTGAAATAATTGCCAGCCTTGGGGATTTCGCAATCATGGCCCATAAACAGCCAATCGCGATACCAGATCATCTCCATATCGAGCTTGAAATAATCCTTATCGATATAGAACGGCTGCTCCAGACTATAACCATCGCGGCGGTTTTTAAGCTGACGCAGAACGGTGCTGTGAAGATCCATGATACCCTCGTTTTCCAACTGGCGCGGTAGCATCGAAAGGAAGGAGCCCTTACCTTTGATCCGCACAGCGCGACCTTTGCCTCATAACCACCCCCACAGCCTGCAACTATTCTAAACCATCAAGCGGATCAGAACCAATGTTTTTAAGGCTATGTGAGCTTTGTTCTATCTAGCCACAAGCCAGCGACACACGCCCGCTTGGCCTACGACATCGCAGATATGGATTGCGACATGGGGTGATTTGGGGTGGGCTGAGAGCGCTGGGGTTGTCCGTCAACCGTCAAAAGACACCGTTATGAACCTGCCGCCGCCATAACGATCTGCGCGATAGACAACAGGAGTCCTGCAATCCCTACCACACCAGCAATCGCAGGAGAGCGCAGAAGACGCATAATCTCAGGCCAAAGTGGATCTGGTGTCTCTATTAATTTTTCAGCCGCCTCTATCAATGCAATAGCATTTGCCGTTTGGGCGTTTGATAACTTAGCCGCTTCAATAACAGTCCGCATTTCAGAAAGAATTCGGCGAATCTCTGTTTTTTGATATTCTGACAAGTCAAATCGACCAGTCCATGTCGCACTGTCCACGATTAAAGGCATATCTCCTGTGGCTATCGCATCATATCCTGCAGCAGTTATCTGAAATAATCTCCCTCCGGACATTTGATATGCCTGACGAGTGATCAGCATGCCCGCAGTCTCTAAATCATCGGTCAAAGCTAATAAATACTGATTAGCGCGCTGTAGCCCCGTGTTTCTCTTTATCGTTGCAATCGTACAGTAACGTGAGTCTCCGCCATCTAAACGCTCATATAGATATCTAAGAATCGCCATTTGATCAGCTTTAGCGCTCACCTTGCTCTCCCGAATAATTCTCTACCCATGATCGCAATTATCGGGCCAGACCAAACCGTGAAAGAAAATTGCGACAGATATCCACAACGAGTTCAAACTCGAGGTTAGAACCGTGATAGCAAGCCTCGATCACAAATCACGAACAGATACCCGCATTTGGAACAGCATCACAGATGAGGCTTTCTTGCTTTGGGGCTCTTTCGGGTCTATATATCACCCTACTGAATGAAACTTGGCAGATCGATATGTTTTCGGCATCTTCTAAAATTCTGGCAACGGTGAACGCACCTTACGGCGCGTCGCTTTCGGCTGAACAATTGGCTGCGAAAATCATTGACCCAAAGAGTGCTGACGAGCATGATTGTTCTGTTTTTTCTTTCCTGTCAGATGTTTCGCCCAAGCTTCAGCATGAGTTTATCGAGCAGATGGGCTTAAGCAAAGCGCAGGTTTCGATTGTTGCCGAAAAATTTTCCGGCATGGCTGGTTACAAGCTCGCCCTTGCTGCCTGAATGAACACACCCAATCCAAGTCGCTGGGCTGATCTGTTTGATGCGGCCATGTCTGTTGTCGATCAGGCCAATGAGGCGGGAATTGGCATGACAGATTGGACATTTGGTGGTGGCACTGCGCTTATGCTGCAAATCGGTCATCGCGATAGCCATGACATTGATCTGTTTGTGTCTGACCCGCAATATCTGCCCTATCTGAACCCTCAAACACAGAGCTACTCGCTCAGCATCACCCCAAGTGATTATGAAACCGATGGAACGCATGCGCTGAAAATCATATTCGATGGAATTGGTGAAATTGATTTCATATGTTGCGGCACCGTAACCACTGAGCCAACTCGAGATATTGAGGTCAAAGGGCGGCGCATCCTGCTTGAAACACCCGCCGAAATCATTGCCAAGAAAATTGTGTTTAGGGGCAAAAGGCTGCAGCCTCGCGATATATTTGATATAGCCGCCGCCACGACCAGCTTGGATGAAGACGTGCTTGTTGATGCGCTCAGCCCCTTCGCCAGACAATGCGCGGAAGCCCTGCATGTTGCGGAAGCGATGGACCCTGATTTTGCAGCCGCTATCATGAGCAAATTGCTGTCCCGCGACACCTTCAGCACACTTCATCAAACAGCGCAGACAACCACCTGCCGCCTTCTACAGAGGGTTGTGAAAAGCATGGAGTGAATACGTCATCAGGCCAATCCAACACATTGGATTGGCCTCGACTTACTCACCCCTCACGCCGCATAAGACATCCCGGCACTCCCCGCACCGCGACCAATCTGGAACTGGCCCAGCAATTGCCGCAGCTTGTCCACTTCGTTTGCCAGTGATGCGCTGGCGGCGGTGGTTTCTTCGACCATGGCGGCGTTTTGTTGGGTCATCTGGTCCATGTGGTTGACGGCGCTGTTGACCTGATTGAGACCGACGGATTGTTCCTGCGCCGAAGTAGCGATGGCATCCATGTGGCTGTTGGCGGTTGCGACATAATCCTCGATGGTTTTAAGGACAGCACCCGTATCGCTGACCAGCCGAACGCCATTGCCAACTTCGGCAGAGGAATTGCGGATGAGATCCTTGATTTCCTTTGCGGCCTGCGCCGATCTTTGGGCCAGTTCACGCACTTCCTGGGCCACCACGGCAAAGCCTTTGCCAGCCTCGCCTGCGCGGGCGGCTTCAACGCCGGCATTCAGGGCCAGCAGGTTGGTCTGGAAGGCAATCTCGTCAATCACGCCAATGATATTGGAGATCTGGCTGGAAGAGGCCTCAATCCGTTGCATGGCATCCACAGCACTGGCGACCACTTCGCCGGATTGACGCGCGGCCTTGTTGGCTTCAATCACCACTGTTCTGGCTTCCTGCGTGCGCTTGGACGAATTGGCGACATTGACGGTGATCTGGTCCAGCGCTGCCGAGGTTTCTTCCAATGAGGCCGCTTGCTGTTCCGTGCGCTTGGCAAGATCGCCAGCGCCAGAGGCGATTTCGACAGACCCATTGTTAATATGGCTCACCGAGGCCAAAATGGCGCTCATGGTCTGGCCCAATGTGCGCACAGACTGGTTGAAATCATGGCGCAGGCTTTCAAACTCTTGCGAAAACGCTTCGCGCAGCTCAACCGTGAGATCACCATCGGCGAGACGTTTCAAGCCTGCGGCAAGGCCGGATGTGGCGATTTTCAAGCGCGCTTGCGCATCTGCTTCGGCTTTGGCTTGCGCCTGCACACGGTCCTCTTCCAGGCGCTGGCGGTTGCTTTCGGCCTCTGCCTCCAACTGGCGTTTGGCCACGGCATCTTTTCGGAACACCTCAACAGCCTCACACATTTTGCCAATCTCGTCCCGGCGCGGCCCCAAAGCCGTATCAACGCTCGTATCGCCCGTTGACAGGCGGTTCATGGCGTCTGTCAGCAATGTCAGCGGACGCACAACGCTGCTGCGCAACACAAAAGTGGTCAACACCAGAACCAGCACAATCAGCGCTTCGATAAAACCGTTAATCATCGCCGCGCGTGATTCGATAATCTGGAGTGTCTGATCGGCTTCTGCGGTCAATTTCTTGGTCGCGGCCAAAGAGTTCTGAATCGACGTATTCAACTTGCCGGTAACAGGGCGCGTAAACTTATCCCGCTGCGATGCCAGCTCCACCAGATCGATCGTTTGCTTCGCGCGCTCGTTTTTCACATAGTCTTTGAGCTTGACCGAAACTGCCGCATATTCCCCCAGCGCTGCGTGGATTGCGGTCAAAGGTTCCGGATTGAGCGCGATGCGGATGGGTTGTTCCAGTGCGGCCTGACCATCCTTGGCCAACTTGCTGACCATATTATAGGTGTCGTCGATTTCTTTTACGGTCGGTGCAAGCATGATGTTGCGCACGCTGTTTTTCATCTCCATGAATGCTTTTTCGCTCGCGGAAATTCCCGCTAAAATCGTCTGCTCGCGCACGACGACATCTTGCGCGTCATCGATTACGCTTGCCGCCAAATGTTGATTGACGACCAGGCCCACGACCATGGCGATACCGAGACCTGACGCAATGTAGATTTTTTTGGCAATGGTAAGATTGGATAGAAGCGACATATAATCCCCCTAGTCGGCGTCTTTTACGCCGCAGCCATGATGAAAGAAGCGCGCCTCTGTTGCACACGCGCTCACGATACACTCAATTTAAAATAGACCAGAATACAGGCGTGGAGCGTCGAGCCACAACAGCGCCGTGCATTTTATCAAACGCACCAAAGACACCGTAAAGTCATGGAATATAATGCATAATTTTTACGCCCGATCGGTTTCGGCGTTAAAAATCATGCCGTAATCCTCACCACCCATTGACACAACAGGCGTCCCCTCTCCGCTGTGTTCCGGCCTTGGACTGAACTTCATTTCAGCGCGACAGCAAAATGCCCCGCTCAATCATCAAGCGGGTTACTCAATTTCGACAAGCGCAAAGCGTGTTAGAACACAATTGCAGCAACCAAATATGCATCGCAACTACTTAAGTATCTCTTAAAGCAACACAATCAAAAGCGGCAATTTTGAAGAGAACTCGTTTCCTGAAAATAGGCACAAATACAATTATTGATAGAACTTATTAGAAGATTCCACGACTGCATGAGTCCTTACATCGGAATCGCTTCAAGGAATTATGCGCGAGCGCCAAGCTCCTGCATCGAGATCGTTCCGTGGAATCACGGCCTGATCCATCAGATCAGCGCCGTGCTGCCATGTCGGCTCTTATGGGTGAAACTCACACCACCGTTGGCTTATAAATCAGCCAATCCTTCGGCACATATTTGTTCTCGGTCGTGCCATACATGGTCACGGTATCGCCGCCTGAAGATTTCGAGGCGCTGAGCGCGCGCTCGGAATAGGTCATCAGGTCAAAAGCGTTCGGGGCTTGCTCCGAGAGGCAGATGCCAAAAGACATGGTGAGCGGGCCGAGCGATCCATTGGAACCGGCATTGACCACGGCTGTGGCTCTAAGCTTGGCGCGCACCGAATTGACAATACGGTTGATCTCATCCTTGTCGGATGTGTAAAACAACAGGCCAAAGCGGCTGCCGTCAAACCGGCAGGCCAGATCATCCTTACCGGCCAAGGCTTTGACCACCTTGGCGATCTGCTTGATGAAGCGCTCGGTCACGGTCGGGCCGAGGTGGTCGGACAATTTGGCAAAATCATCAATTTCGCCCACCGCCAAACCGCACAAAATCGGCAGATCCGGGTTGGCGTAGATATTGGCCAAAGCCTTGTTGAAGGCACGACGGCTGCCCATGCCGGTCAATGGATCAATGAACTTGGCCTGCGCGGCCTGATCGGCCTCGCGCTGCACGTCGGCCAGTTGCTCGGTCTTTTCCACCACGGTTTTCACAACATTGCTGTTTTCGGCAACCCGTTGGTCGGTTGCCGCTTTCAGCGCCTGGATGGAGCGGCTAAGCTCGGGATTGCCAAGATCCGTTTCGCTCAACATGCCCTTGGTGGCATCGCCAATCAGGCGGCCATAATCGGTGAGTGAATTTTTCTCCTGATTGAGCAGATTGATAAAGCTGCTCATCTCGGCACGGACAATATTGTTCTGGCGGGCCAGCAGGCCATCTTCATGGTGGTGGGGCAGATATTTGCGGCCCAGCACATCCAGTGCTTCTTGGGTTTTAACCTTGCCCAGCGCAATAAATTCGCGCACCAGCTCGGGATTGCTGCCCGAATAGGCCTCGTAGACCAACTCGTAATTACGCGGCAGACCCTCGATGCCCATTTGATGCATGGCCGTTGCCACGCGAAGCGCAATGCTGGACGCCGGGTTTTTCATAGGCTGCATCGAGTGCGATCCCCAGTTACATTATCTGTTGCCAAGTCGAATGACACGAACTGTATCACGACAGTTCTTTGTTTAGGTTACATCGATATATAAAGTTTTATGGATTAACGAACATCCTATAAAATACAACCTTGAGCGCAAAATTATCGACATAAATGTCTTTGCCGTGCCCCAAAGGCGGAGTATGCAGCATAGATCAACATTCAGCAGGCAATTATGGCACAGCGCATCTCCATTGGCACCTCCCCGCAAGCGGCTATTTCAGCAGCCGTCCCCTTGTTGCAAGCGGGTAAAGCCATCGCAGTGCCAACCGAAACCGTCTATGGACTGGCGGCAGACGCCACCAATCCGCGCGCCATCACCCGCATTTATGAAACCAAGGGCCGTCCAAGGTTCAACCCGCTGATCTGCCATATGGCCAATCTCGCCATGGCGGAGCGCTATGCGGTCTTTGATCCGCTCTCGCGCCAATTGGCGCAAGCCTTCTGGCCCGGCCCCCTCACCTTGATTTTACCGCTGAAAGCGGATTGCGACATTCATCCGTTGGCCAGCGCAGGCCTGGAGACTGTGGGCGTGCGGGTGCCGCGTGGTTTTACCGCCGATCTGATTGCCGCCTTTGATCGGCCGCTGGCCGCCCCCAGCGCCAACACATCCGGCCGCATCAGCCCCACCAGCGCCGACCATGTGGAAGGCGATCTGGGTGATAAAATTCCGCTTATTCTAGACGCAGGCTCTGCGGGCGTCGGAGTGGAATCAACCATTTTGAAGGTTGAAAACGGCACCATTCGGCTTTTGCGCCCTGGTGGCTTATCAGTTGAGGAGATTGAGGCGGCCACTGGCCTCTCAGTGATCAGACCAGAAAAAGCAGGGGCCATTATTGAAGCGCCCGGCATGTTGGCCTCGCACTATGCCCCCGATGCGGCGGTGCGGCTCAATGCCACCGAAGTGTTTGATGGTGAAGCCGTCATCACCTTTGGCGATGTGCACCCCAAAGGGCTTGAAAAGGCCAGGCTGGTGATCAATCTCAGTGCCAGCGGCGATGTGGCGGAAGCGGCCAGCCATCTGTTTAGCGCCATGAAGCAGGCCGATGCCAGCGGAGCAACACGCATTGCCTTTGCCAGCATTCCCAGCCACGGTCTGGGTGAGGCCATTAACGACAGGCTGGAGCGGGCCGCAGCGCCCAGATCATAACGGTAGAGATGATATTATGAACGATATGTCAGCCCATCCTTCTTTCGATGTCACCCTTCGCGATCGTTTCATTGCCATTGTCGGCCCCGCCCATGCCCTGACCGACGCCGCTGATATCGAGCCTTATCTCACCGAAAACCGCGGCCTTTATCATGGCGCATCTCCCTTGGTGCTCAAGCCCGGATCGACAGAGGAAGTGTCGAAAATCATGGCGCTGGCGTCAGAGACCGGCACCGCCATTGTGCCCGCGGGTGGCCGCACCGGGCATGTGGGCGGTCAAGTGCCGCGCGAGGGCAGCCAGGACGTTGTTTTGTCGCTGACACGGCTCAATAAAATTCGCGATGTCGATCCGGTTGGCAATGTGATTGTTGCCGATGCTGGTTGCATTCTTGATGATATTCACAAAGCGGCCGATGCCGTGAACCGGCTGTTTCCTCTCTCGCTTGGCTCGCAAGGCTCCTGCCAGATTGGTGGCAATCTTTCCAGCAATGCTGGCGGCACGGCGGTGCTGGTCTATGGCAATATGCGCCAGCTGTGCCTTGGGCTGGAAGTGGTGCTGCCCACCGGCGAAATCTGGAATGGCCTGCGCCGCTTGAAAAAAGACAACAGCGGCTATGACCTGCGCGATCTGTTTATTGGTGCGGAAGGAACGCTTGGGGTGATCACCGGCGCGGTGCTGAAACTCTACCCCAAGCCGCTCGGCCATGAAGTGGGTTTTGTCGGGCTAAAATCACCAGAGGAAGCCTTGGCTTTGTTTGACAAGGCCGGTGCCATCTGCGGCACATCGCTCACCGGCTTTGAGCTGATGCCACGCATTGGCGTGGATTTCACCACTCGCCACATTGAAAACGTCCGCGATCCTCTAAGCACCCGCCATGACTGGTATGTGCTGATTGATATTTCCACCTCCGATTCCGCCGAAGCCGCCAGCACCATGATGCAAACGGTATTGGAACAGGGCTATGAAGCCGGATTGATTGAGGATGCGGTGGTGGCAAGCTCGGTTGCGCAGCAAAAGGCCATCTGGCACATGCGCGAAAGCATGTCGGAAGCGCAAAAGCCCGAAGGCGGCTCGATCAAGCACGATGTGTCGGTGCCGATTGCCAGTATTCCGACCTTCATGAAAGAAGCCGAAGCCGCCGTTCTGGCGGCCATGCCCGGTGCGCGGGTGTGCGCCTTTGGCCATTTGGGAGACGGCAATATTCACTATAACATCAGCCAGCCGGTGGGGGCTGACAAAGCTGAGTTCATTGGCCGCTGGCGCGAGATCAACACCGTGGTGCATGATATTGTCCGCGCCCATGGCGGCTCGATTTCGGCCGAGCACGGCGTTGGCCAGCTCAAGCGCGATGAGCTTGCGCAAACTCGGCCAGCCATTGAAACCGAGTTGATGCTGCGCATCAAACGCGCCTTTGACCCGGCAGGCATTATGAACCCCGGCAAAGTGATATCCGGCTGATGATTGGCACGCCACCCAAAGCCATATTCCGGCTCGATCTGGCCAATGGGGCGCGGCTTGGCCCCGGCAAAATTCAGCTTCTCAGGCTGATCTTGGAGCATGGCTCAATCCGGTCCGCCGGTACGGCCATTGGCATGTCTTATCGCCGGGCGTGGCTGTTGGCTGATGAAATCAACCGCATGTTCAAGCAGCCCTCCATTGCCACCCGCCACGGCGGCAAAAGCGGTGGCGGGGCCTATCTCACCCCCTTTGGCGAGACGTTGCTGGCACGGGCAGAAGCCATGGATGCAAAGGCCAAAGAAGTGCTGCGCGAGGATCTTGCGTGGCTGGAGGCAATGGCCGCCGAGACCATTACGAGTGAGCCGAAGTGAGGCGATAAACACTGCCCGCCTCCACCGACACCGCCTTGAACAGCACTGACACGGGCTTGCCCGGTTCAAGATTGAGCGTGTAGCGGGAGCGCTGGGTAATTTCAGCCTCGACCAATTGACCCGAGCAATCGACCTTGACCAGCACCGTCTTGCCGATATCGGCAACCGATTGCACCACGCCATTGAGCCGGTTGAGGGTGGAGACGCCGTCAAGCGCACCCGTGGCCAGCACAATATCGCTGACCGGGATAAAGAGGCGAATATCAGTGCCTTCAGGCAGATCGGCATATTTCAGGTAAAGCGTGCCCGCCGCGCAAGCGGCGATGGTCAGCCCTTCATTGGCATCATGGCCGGTGATGCGAGCCGCAAGGAATGTGCCGGAGCGGCTTTCTTCCATACGCGGCAAGGATAGCAGGCCACCGTCATCCCCCTGCACCACGCTTGCCTTTCCTGCTTGCATCATCACCACACGGGTGGCAAGGCGGGTGACTTCCTCAACAGCATGGCTGACATAGAGAATGGGCACCCCCGCTTCATCACGGATGCGCTCGATATAAGGTAGGATCTGCGCTTTCAGCCCGCTGTCCAGCGCCGACAGCGGCTCATCCATCAACAGCAACTTCGGGCTGGTCATCAATGCACGGCCAATCGCCACCCGCTGTTTTTCGCCGCCCGACAAACGATTGGGCGCGCGCGCCAAAAGGCCCTCAATGCCCAAAAGCTCTGCGACATAGGCAAGATTCTCGCGCCGCTCGCGCTTTGGGGTAAAAGACTGACCGTAGAGCAGATTGGCCTTCACGCTCAAATGCGGAAACAGCCGTGGCTCTTGAAACACATAGCCAATGCGTCGCTTATGGGTGGGTAAAAATTGGCCGGTGCTGGCATCGCTCCACACCATCCCATTAAAACGGATGATCCCTTTATCGGGACGGATCAGGCCGGCAACGGCATTGATCAAGGTGGTTTTTCCCGACCCCGATGGCCCGAACAAGGCCGTCAGCCCCTGCCCCAAGGCAAGATCGGCATTGAGGTTGAAGCCGCCCTGATGGTGGTCAATATCGATCTCCAGCATCAGGCCGCCAATCTGGATGTCAGCCGCCGCGACAGCAGTTCCGAGGCAATCAGGGCGGCCATGGACAGCGCCACCGACACCAGCGTCAGCCGCAAAGCCGCCGCATCGCCGCCCGGCACTTGGGTGTAGGTGTAGATGGCGGCCGACAGGGTCTGGGTTTCGCCGGGGATGTTGGAAACAAAGGTAATGGTTGCACCAAACTCGCCCATGGCTTTGGCAAAAGCCAAAACGGCACCGGCGGCAATGCCGGGCAAAATCAGCGGCAAAGTCACGGTGAAAAACACCATGAGGGAGGACGCCCCCAAAGTGCTGGCGGCGGTTTCCAGCTTGGTATCCACCCCTTCAATCGCCATGCGGATTGAACGAACCATCAGCGGAAAGCCCATGATGCCTGCCGCAAGAGCTGCTCCGGTCCAGCGAAAGGAAAACACCAGCCCAAACCACTGATCCAGCAAGCCCCCCATCAATCCTCTTCGGCCAAAGGTTAGCAGCAGCGCATAGCCGGTGACCACCGGCGGCAAGATCAAGGGCAGATGGACGATACCATCCAACAGGGTGTGCCCCCAAAAGCGCTTGCGCGCCAAAAGCCAGGCCACCACCACGCCAAACGGCAGTGACACAACGACCGCAGTTGTAGCCACCTTGAGACTTAAGAGAATGGCGGTGATGTCGTCGGCTGAGAGATCCATCATGCCTGCTTATTGTGTTTTACCCAGCACGGTAAAGCCTGCCTTTGTGAAAATTTCCGCCGCCTTTTGCGATTGCAGATAGGCTAAAAATGCCTTGGCATCAGGATTTTTCGATGTCTTCACCACCGCTGCCGGATAGATAATCGCGGGGTGGCTGTCTTGCGGGAAGCGATCGACAATTTTCACGCCCGGATCAACCTTGGCATCGGTTTCATAGACAATGCCAAACGGCGCTTCTTGGCGCGATACCAACAGCAAGGCGGCGCGGACATTATCGGCCTGCGCGATCTTGGCTTTGACGCTGTCCCACACGCCAAGCGAGGTCAGGGCAGCCTTGCCATAAATGCCCGCGGGCACAGAGGCAACATTGCCCATGGCAAGCCTGCCCGTGCCCAAAAGGCCCGCCAGATCAAAACCCGGCTTGATCTGGGTTGTGACTGCGGCATTTGCGGCTTCCACCAGCACAATGCGGTTGCCTAAAAGATTGACGCGGCTGTTATCGACCAATTGTCCACCCTTTTCGAGATGGTCCATCCAGTTCAAATCCGCCGAGATAAACACATCGGCGGGTGCGCCCTCATCAATCTGCCTGGCAAGCGCAGAGCTGGCGGCAAAAGACAGTTTCACCGGCTTGCCTGTGTCTTTTGTCCAGTCATCGGCAATTTGCCCCAAGGTTTCCTTCAGACTGGCGGCGGCAAACACCGTGAGACTATCGGCAGCATCAGCCGGTTTTACAAAGGCCGGGGCAAAAAGTGGTGCAAGCACCATAAAAATGGCAACGGCAATGGCATTGCAGCGCCTGAACATACCAAACCCAACCATCATGGTCTTTCCTCAATCCATCGATATATTTCATGAGATATATCGATGGATCAAAAACAAGGCAAGCAGCGACTGCATCATTCCTGAAATGGGAGTGGATTGAAGGAATGATGTAACACACGTAAAGTGTTACAGGGCCTCTCGCCATATATGGTGAGAGGCGCAGTTTTGCGCTCTTGCCTTGCCCGTTTGGTTAAAGCATCTGGCGTTATTTCTGGTTCAGAGATTCCAGCAGCGTCGCACTGATACCGGTGGAGCCGTCAGAGCCGCCCAAAATCGCCAGAGCTGCATTTGCGGACGTGCTTCCCGTGCCGTTGTTGAGGTCATACATAGCGGTAAAGCGCGAAATGAATTTCTTGGCCAGATCCGGATTATTCAGATCCTTCAAATTCAACTTGCTTTCGACAATCTTGGCCTGCTGCTCGATGCTCATATTGCTCATTTCCTTGGGCATACTGAAGGCCGTGCGGAACACTTCCAAGAGAGCCGTATCGCCCAAAATATCATAAGCTGAAGTAATTGTCGGTGCCATGCGTTGCCAATAGAGTGCCAGGCGCACACCACCATTGTCATCGCCCTGCTCTTGTTCCATGGTCTGATGGAGGAAGAGATTGTTGGTTTTTACAATGTTCCCGCGGTCTTGAACGCCTTCCGAATAGGATTTGTTGATCTTTCCATCGGTTCCGAAGTTAAAAGAGGCCACAAAGCCAGCAAAACGCTCATCTTTTTGCGTGTTGGCAAAGCTCTTTGGATCGTTCAGATCAGACGCAAACAGCTTCTTGAGCATATCGTTATCGACTGTTTTCGGGTCCAGTCCTTTTGACGTCAGAACAAAGTCCACCAGCTTCCGGTCTTTTAACAGATCACTGACAGAGGAAACTTTGACGATATTCTCTTGATAATATTGTGCGTCGGCATTTGCCTTGGTCTTGGCGTCGTCAAGCTCCTTGTCTTTGAGAAAGCGGGTTTTTTGAACGATATAATCCTTGGCGATTGTGGTGATTGTCCGCTCGGACTGTGCCAGCAGCGGCACATCGGCCTTACCGTCCGACTTGAAATTAAACGCCGTCGCCAAGCTGATCAAACGCTTGTCGCGCGTTTGATTGGCATAGCTGTTCTTGTCACTCATGTCGCTGGTCAGCACTTTTCTCAGTGTTGCCTTGCTGAACTCATCCTGTTCAATGCCAAACGCCTTGGTCAAAACGCCATAGACCTTCTGGTTGTTCAAAAGATCGTCGACATTGGAAATCGATTTCATCTGGGTCGAGTAATAGGTGGTCAATGCCGTCAGATCGGCCTGATCGCCCTCGCCATACTTGGTCATATATTGCGCAGTTGTCTGGTCCAACTGGCTGGAATTCTGCGCATTGCCTGCGGTCGCATTGCCATTGGCATCAAAGTTGAACATGGCCGCGATTTTTGAATAATTACCGCCCGTACCATCACCCTGGGTGTTGGCGTAGCTTTGGGGATCATTCAAATCGCTGGTGACGATGTTTTCAAAAGTGGACATCAACATGTTCTTGTTGAGACCCAAGGCCGTTTTCACGTAGGAAAACAGCCGCGAATCGCCGGTAATGTCCGAGACCTTGGTCACGTTGGCCAGCTTGCTTTTATAATAGTCGGTCTCACGCTCTGCCTTGAACGCTGTCTCGGTGCTTGGCACGACACTGAGATAATTGTCTTCCATCGCCGTCTTTTGATCAGCAGTCTGGGCCGTTGCATTTTTCAATGTGCCATCGGTGTTGAAGCTGAAAGCCTTGGCCATCGCAAGATAGTCTGACTTGTTGGTGGTCAGCGTGTTCACATAGCTGTTCGGATCGTTGACATCGCTGGTCAGAACTTGTTTCAGATGATCGGTAGAGTAATATTTGGTGTCCAGGCCGTAGGACTTCAAAACGAATGTCGTCAACCGACTGTTTTGCAAAAGACTATCAACATCGGTGACCTGATCGATGGCTGAATCATAATACATGACCTCGGATTTGGCATCATCGCCTTCTGTCACCAAGGATTGTTTGTAGAGCCCAAGAACATCCTCTTCCTGCTTTTCCGTTTGCGAATCAACCGTTGCAGCGGAAAAATTGAAGGAAGCAGCAAAATTGCGATAGCGACTATCGGCCAATTTGTTGGCGTAGCTGTCTTTATCCGTCAGATCGCTCTCAAGCACTTTTTTCATAAAGGCTTTGGCGTAAATCATGTCTTCAAGGCCGTTGGCCTTCATTGAGTATTGATAGAGACGGTCATTGGCCATGAAGTCGTCGACGGTCTTTATCTTTCCAATATTGTCTTTGTAATATTGGGAGTCACGGGTGACCTGCTTTTCCTGCGCCACACGGTTCAGGCTCGTCTTCATATCGCGCGTGATGATATCATAACTGATATAAGTAGAGACCATGACCGTTCTTCCTCGATTTCCCGACCGTGTGATGCATCAACCCTGATGCACAAACACACCACCATTTTCAAAATCTTCGGTGCCTTCCCAATGCCTGAAAAGGCAATTGGAACATGACACGCTTTGGGCAACCCATCATGGTTCATGGGCCTTGCCCCTGGCTTTCGCGAGGAGAAAAGCAGACCGCCAATCATCGACGTCAGCGTGTATCATAGACCATAATAAACAAGCATTCCGTTAACAAGAGTCTGAAAATTCGATGAACGCCGTTCACGTTTAAGAAACCCTCACTGATTGCATTTCGATAACCATCTGAAGCAGCAAAGTTTTCTTAACCGCAATTTTTAAGTGGTCAGGAAGGGGCTGCGGCTATCTTGAGCCTCAGAGGACGCAAAGTCCCGATAAGAAGAGTCCACAGCGGCTCTCAGGTAAAACAAGGGTAGTATGATGACAAACACGGTTATGAAGCCCGTATGGGCCGGAGCAACGTTTCGGTTAGAACCGTCCCGCTTGCCGCAACATGTTTCTTATGCGTTGCGTGATGCTTCCGGCAATGTCTCGATTACACTGGATGAGCGCGGCGCAGTCTTGCGCAAGGTTCTGCCATCAAGTGGTTTGCCGCTGTCCTTTGCCCTTCCAGCCCGGGCATTCAAGGGTGTTGCGGCCCGCGCCATCGACCATGGCAATGGCGAGGTCACAGTGACGCTGGAGCTCTATCATGAAGATGCCGATCTGTGCATTCCGCTGCTGGTTGCCCATGATCTTTGCGACATTGCCGCCGACTGGCGTCTTTGGGCCGAAAAATTCCGCATTCCCATGCTGATGGTGGAAGCCGATGGCGTGGCCCGCCCGCTGGAAGAGCACTTGGGCGAAATCCGCGCCAATGTGCCAAAGCAGCGCCGTCGCCACTCCAATTTCTCCGAGCGCCGCCCACGTTTTCTGGTGCGCAGAACCACCGGGTCACTGGGCATTGCCATGAAGATTTCCGGCAAGGAAATCATTGCCCGCAATTAACACCCCTTCCTTCCAGGACGGCTTTACGCAGACACGCCCCCCAACCTTGTTGCGGGGCGTGTTTCATTTTCAAACAGCGCCTTTGGCTTCGACCTCAACAGTGACGTGAGAAAGATCGTGAATGGCTGACAGCTTTTCCCGATAATAGGCAGGTGAATGCGGCTCACCTGCAACCAGAGAGACAATTGCGCCATGATGACCCGGCCCCAGTTGCCAGACATGCAGATCGACAATATCGGCCTTTTCCTTCGCAAGAATAGTGCGAATCTCATCCGGTAAATCTTCACTCGCAGGCACAAAATCCAGCAGCACCAGACCGCTATCGCGGATCAGACCATAGGCCCAGCTGCCGATAACCACAGCGCCGACAATACCGATCAGCGGATCCAGCCATAGCCAGCCGTAAAAACTGGCCAGAACCAATGCCACAATGGCCAGAACAGAGGTCAAGGCATCGGCCAGCACATGGACATAGGCGGCGCGTAGATTGCGATCGACACCACCATGACTGCCCGCAGGATCATGATGGGCATGGTCATGGTGGGTGTGATCGTGATGCTTGTGATCGTGATGTTTGTGATGATGGCCGCCGTGATGGTGAACATGATGATCCCCATCATGCAAAAGAACGGCGCAGACCAGATTGACCACCAGACCGACGCTGGCGATCAGGATGGCCTCGGAAAAATTGATCGGCACCGGCTCCAGCATCCGCCAGGCGCTTTCCCAGGCGATGATCACCGCCACCAATCCCAAAAACATCGCGCTGGCAAAAGCGGCCAGATCGCCGAATTTGCCTGTGCCAAAAGTGAAACGATGATTGCTGGCATTGCGACGCGCAAGACTATAGGCCAGCGCCGAGACCAGAATGGCACCCGCATGAGTGGCCATATGCCAACCATCTGCGGTCAGGGCCATGGAGCCAAACAGATGGCCCGCAACAATTTCAATCACCATCATCACCGTGGTAACAGCGATCACGGCCCAGGTGCGCCGCTCGTTGCGCTGGTGATTTTGCCCCAGAAAGACATGGCTGTGACGATTGCTGAGGCGCGAATGAGGATGTGGTGACGCAGTATGAGGATGATCGTGCGGAATGGCTGTGCTCATTTCAGATAACTCCTGATCACGTCAATCAGTTCATTGGCACCTTGCTGGCGCTCTGCCTCATCCAGCTCCGGGGCGACGATGTGGCAACGAATGTGATCTTCCATCAGCTCTGCCGTCAGGCCGCTCAAAGCCCCGCGCACGGAGGCCGTCAGATTCAGCACCTCATCGCAGGGCTTTTCCGCCAAAAGGGCGTTTTCGATCGCTTCAACCTGCCCCTTCAAGCGACGGACACGGGCAAGCAGTTTGGATTTATTTTGAATTGTATGGCTCATACTATAGGGGGGGTACCCTATATGGACGCAAAAAACAAGGCTGCGCTAAACAAGAAGCTTGTCAATCAGGCCAATCGATCAGGCCAATCGATCAGGCCAATCGTTCAAGCAAAGGGGATCGCGAGGAAAAGACCGCCAAACAAAATCAGCCCAACCTTGCCGTTGAGTTTGAACAGCGCGAGGCATTGGGTTGGATTGTCAATATCCAGCACCGCAATCTGATAGGCCAGCAGCAATCCAGCCACCAGAAGCCCCAGATAGGCGATGAAACCAGCGCCTGCCAGCCAAAACGCCACTGCCAACAACAGCGCCATGACACTGTAAAAGCCGCCAAGCCAAATCTTCGTATCATCCGCAAACAGGCGGGCGGTGGAGCGCACACCGATCAGGGCGTCATCCTCTTTATCCTGATGGGCATAAATAGTGTCATAGCCAATGGTCCAGACAATGGCGGCCAGATACACCAGCACGGCGGCCACCGAGAGTGAGCCGGTCAGGCCTGCCCAACCCATCAGCCCACCCCAGGAAAAAGCAAGCCCTAAGAAAAACTGCGGCCAATCGGTAAAGCGTTTGGCAAAGGGATAGACCACCACAATGGCAAGCGACAGAATGCCGAGCACCACTGAAAACCAATTGAAGCAAAGCAGAACAGCCGCCCCGACCAGTGCCTGCAAGACAATGAAGATTTTGGCCTGCGTGCGCGTCACCCGCCCAGATGGTAGCGGCCGCGAGCGGGTGCGGGCCACCGCCATGTCAATCTTGTGATCCACCAGATCATTATAGGTGCAACCAGCACCGCGCATGGCAACAGAGCCAATGAAGAACAACAGGAGATGAGCGATAAACAGCGCAACAGGCAGGCGATCCATTGCTGCCAGATGATTGGCTGCCAGTGCCGACGACCAAAAACACGGCCACATCAGCAATTCCCAGCCAATCGGCCGATCCCACCGCGCCAATTGCGCATAGGGCCAGATCGCCTTTGGCAAAAGGCGATAAACCCAGTTATCGGAAGGCGCGTCATAAACGCGGGCGGATTGGTCGGTGGCTGTGCTCATGCACCCGTGATAAACCAAATCACGGGTGAAGAAAACTGCCATCCTCGTTTAGAAAATCACCTTTTCCAGCGGCGCTCTCTGGGCTTCCCGCAGCTTTAACGCCTCTTCTCTTGGCGCGATATAATCGCGGTTGTTGGGAACCGTCATGCGCTTTTTGGTGATTTGCAGCTGGAAGATAAAGAAATCCTCGTGGGTGAAGGCCATCTCCGAGCCTGCCAGATAAAACTCCCACATCCGCACGAAATTTTCATCGTAAAGCGCAATGGCTTCTTCCTTGCGGGCCATGAACCTCTCGCGCCAATGGCGAAGCGTGTGGGCATAATGCATCGGCAAAATTTCACAATCCGCCACCAGCAAGCCGCTTTTTTCAATGGCCGGCAGCACTTCGGCCAATGATGGAATATAGCCTCCCGGAAAGATGTATTTTTCAATAAACGGGTTGTTGTAGAGCGGCGGATAGGGCTGACCAATGGAATGAAGCACCATCACACCGTCATCGCTCAACAGCTTTGAGACCTTTTTGAAAAAACGCCGATAATTGCTGGGGCCAACATGCTCGAACATGCCCACCGACACAATCCGGTCAAACGGTTTGGCCTTCATGGTGCGATAATCTTGCAGCTCAAAGCGCACTTTTTCCGAGATTCCGCGCTTTTTTGCCCGATCACGCGAGACTTTCAATTGCTCTTCACTCAGCGTGATACCGCTAACATCGACACCACAGGTTTCAGCCAGATACATGGCCATGCCACCCCAGCCAGAGCCAATTTCCAGCACCCTTTGGCCCTCTTCTGGCATGAGCTTGGCAGTGATATGGCGCTTTTTGGCCAGTTGCGCCTCATCCAGCGAAATGCCAGGCGGATTGAAGTAAGCGCAGGAATATTGCCAGTCCTGATCCAGAAACAGATCAAACAGCTTGGCGCTGAGATCATAATGGTGGGACACATTGCGCTTGTTATGATTGATCGGCACAAAGCCCTTGAGCTTGGCTTGCAAAATGCGCAACAGCCCGCGCCACAACATGGGAAATGTCAGGTCTGATACCAATGTGTTGGAGCGCACCAGCGCCAGAAAATCATAGATATTGCCGACATCGAAAACCAGTCGGCCTTGCATATAGACCTCACCCAGCTTCAACTGGGCATCCCGGAAAATTTCCACCTCAGCGTCTGCATCCAGAAAACGCGCAGACAGCGGAGGGCCGGAGCCATCGCCGAATTGCTCAACCTGCCCATCCGCGCCGGTCACGGTCAAAGACCCTTTGCGAATGATTTTACGCAACATTCCCCGAAGAGACGATACCATTGGCACCCCCATGCGATGAAGATTTGCACTGCAATACAGCGCCGTGCGTCATACATGGCGCACAAAGGACGCTGTAACACTTTAAATCTGCTGCATAATTTTCTCCTTAAATCCACTCGGATTTAAGGAATTATGCAGCAATGCAAACCTATTCTCTCTGGGATGGATGGCAAGCACGTCATAGTCACATAAAATTGAGTGAACACCCGCACTGGCTGCATGGCATCCTCGCCATGCAGACGATCATTTCTTGCGCATGGCCTCCGCCAAAGCCGCCCCCAAACCACCCATTGTCGGCTTTTCATCCCGCGCAGGTTTCGAATTGGCATTGCGCATAACATTGGGGCCGCGATTGTCGCGGGCCGATGGCGGCGGCGCTTCGCCACCGTCCTTGCGCATGGTGAGCGCAATGCGCTTGCGCTTCACATCCACTTCCACCACCCGCACTTTCACCACATCACCGGCTTTGACCACCTCATGAGGGTCTTTGACGAATTTGTCGGCCAGTTGCGACACATGCACCAGACCATCCTGATGCACACCAATATCGACGAAGGCCCCAAAGGCGGCCACATTGGTGACGGTGCCTTCCAGCATCATGCCAACCTTGAGGTCAGTGATTTCATCGACGCCTTCGGCAAAGGTTGCGGTCTTGAAGCTGGGGCGTGGGTCACGACCGGGCTTTTCCAGTTCGGCCAGAATGTCTTTCACCGTCGGCAGACCAAACTGCTCATCGACAAACTGGCGCGGGTCCAGCCCCTTGAGCGTTGCGCTATCACCCATCAGCGTGCGCAAATCACGCCCGCAGGCGGCAACAATCTTCTTGGCAACCCCGTAGGCTTCCGGGTGGACTGATGAGGCATCCAGCGGCTCTTTACCATCTGGAATGCGCAAAAAGCCCGCGCATTGCTCAAAGGTGCGCGCGCCCAGACGCGGCACTTTCAAAAGCTCTTTGCGGCTGGCAAAGGGGCCGGTTTCATCGCGATGGGCGACAATGGCCTCAGCAATCGAACCACCCAGGCCTGATACACGGGCCAAAAGCGGAGCCGATGCAGTGTTGAGATCAACGCCGACCGCATTCACCGCATCTTCAACCACGGCATCGAGCGAGCGGCCCAAACGGCCCTGATCCACATCATGCTGATATTGGCCAACGCCGATGGACTTCGGATCGATCTTCACCAGTTCCGCCAGCGGGTCTTGCAGACGCCGGGCAATCGAGACCGCACCACGCAAGGACACATCGAGATTGGGAAATTCCTTGGCAGCCAGCTCCGACGCCGAATAGACCGACGCGCCCGCTTCCGACACAATAACTTTGGTTGGCTTTTTGCCCGTCGATGGCATTTGCGCCAGCATATCGGCCACCAGCTTTTCCGTCTCGCGGCTGCCGGTGCCATTGCCGATGGAAATCAGCTCAACCCCATGTTTGCGGATCAGGCTGGCAAGCTCGGCCTGTGTGCCGCGAATGTCGTTTTTCGGCGGGAATGGATAGACGGTTGTGGTGTCCAGCACCTTGCCCGTGCCATCGACAACGGCCACTTTCACGCCGGTGCGAATGCCCGGATCCAGCCCCATGGTGGGGCGCGAACCAGCAGGGGCTGCCAAGAGCAAATCCTTGAGATTGCGGGCAAAAACATGAATGGCCTCTTCCTCGGCCCGCTCGCGCAACTCCCGCATCAAATCAAGCGACAATGACATGGACAGTTTCACCCGCCACGTCCAGCCAGCCACCTCCATCAGCCATTGATCGGCTGGGCCTTTTTGGCCAATCTGATAGGCAGAAGCCACCATGCGATGGGCAGGTTTGACAGCATTTGTATCGTCGCGGTCGGCCTCGATGGTGAGCGACAAAATCTCTTCATTCCAGCCGCGCAGCATGGCAAGCGCGCGATGGCCCGGCACCGTGGCCCAGCGCTCGAAATGGTCGAAATAGTCAGCAAATTTCTCACCAGCGGCCTGTTTGCCATCCACCACTTTCGAATAGAGAATGGCTTTGTCCTTGAGATAATTGCGCAAGCTTTTCAAAAGGTCAGCATTTTCGGTCATGCTTTCGGCAACAATGTCGCGGGCACCTTCCAGCGCCGCTTTCACATCGGCCACCTCGCCTTTCACATAGGCTTCGGCCAGTTTTGCTGGGTCACTGCTGCGATCCTCCCAAATGGCATTGGCCAGCGGCTCCAGCCCTTTTTCACGAGCAATCTCGGCGCGGGTGCGGCGCTTGGGCTTATAGGGCAGATAGAGGTCTTCCAGCTCGGCCTTGGTGGTGGTGCGGGCAATCTTGATGGCCAGCTCATCGGTCATCTTGTTTTGTGATGAAATGCTATCGAAAATCGCTTTGCGGCGCGCACCGAGTTCGCGCAAATAGGTCAGGCGCTCAGAGAGATTGCGCAATTGCGTATCATCCAGCCCGCCGGTGACTTCTTTACGGTAGCGGGCGATGAAGGGAACGGTGGCCCCGCCATCGAGCAAATCCACAGCCGAGATCACCTGATCGGGGCGGGCATTGATTTCGCCCGCAATGATCGTTGCAATGGATTTGATGTCGTCAGCCATAAGAACCTCATATTCAATTGTGGCGCAGACCATAGCGTGCGCGAGCGCGAAGGCAATGAAATGCGCTTACACTCCACAAGAAAGCCCAGTCCTTTCACAACAAACAATGCAATCCGGGTTTTTCCTTGACCTTTTGGCTCCAGCCCCTTAACCGCGCAGCATGGTTGACGGAGAGCACACAATGAATGTTTTGCTGATTGGTTCTGGTGGTCGCGAGCACGCTTTGGCCTGGAAAATTGCCCAATCCCCCCTGCTCAACACATTATACGCCGCCCCCGGCAACCCCGGCATCGCCGATCACGCTCAGCTGGTCGACCTCAATGTCGATGATCATGCGGCCGTGATTGCCTTTTGCAAAGACAAAGCCATCGAATTTGTGGTCGTCGGCCCCGAAGCACCGCTGGTCGCTGGCCTTTCAGACGCCTTGCGCGCCGCTGATATTCTGGTGTTTGGCCCATCACAAGTGGCCGCCCAGTTGGAAGGCTCCAAGGGCTTTACCAAGGATGTCTGCGCCCGCTTTAACATTCCCACCGGCGCTTACCAGCGCTTCAACAACGCCCCCAAGGCCAAGGCCTATGTGCGTGAGCAAGGTGCACCTATTGTGATCAAGGCCGATGGTCTGGCGGCTGGCAAGGGCGTCACCGTTGCCATGACGCTGGATGAAGCGCTTTCTGCCATTGATGATTGCTTTGAAGGTGCCTTTGGTGCAGCTGGGGCTGAAGTGGTGGTCGAAGCCTATCTGGATGGCGAGGAAGCCAGCTTTTTCTGCCTGTGCGACGGCAAAACGCTTTTGCCGCTGGCCACCGCCCAGGACCACAAGCGCGTGGGTGAAGGCGACACCGGCCCCAACACCGGCGGCATGGGCGCTTACTCTCCAGCGCCAGTGATGACGCCTGAGATGGTGGAACGCACCCTCAAGGAGATTATTGAGCCCACCATGCGCGGCATGGCCGAGATGGGCATGCCCTTTTCCGGCGTGTTTTTCGCAGGGCTGATGATTACCGCCAAAGGCCCCGAGCTGATTGAATATAATGTGCGCTTTGGCGACCCGGAATGTCAGGTGCTGATGATGCGCCTTAAAAGTGATCTTCTGCCGCTGCTGCATGCCTGTGCCACCGGCACACTCGATCAGGTCTCGGCGGACTGGAGTGAGGACCCGGCCCTCACCGTGGTGCTGGCGTCCAAGGGCTATCCGGCATCATACACCAAGAACACACCGATCACCGGCATTCCGCAGGCCAGCAGCGACGCCAAGGTTTTCCACGCTGGAACGGCGCTGAAAGACGGCGCACTTGTGGCCACCGGCGGACGGGTCTTGAACGCCACGGCCTGTGCACCGACGGTAGCCGAGGCGCAAGCCAAGGCCTATGCCCTCACGGATCGCGTGGCATGGGACAACGGCTTTTGCCGCCGTGATATTGGCTGGCGGGCAATTGCGCGGGAAAAATCGCCGCAAAACTGACCCAAAATGGCTAAAGCATAAAATTTGATCGAAGCTGCTGACCAGTTCATAATAAAATCGCGCTAACCTTTTGCCAACAGAAGGATTGTGTCATGCGTCTTGTGATTATCGCTGCTCTCGTTACGGTCGGCTCCAGCCTTGGCTTTTCTGTGCAGGCCCAGGCCTCGTCCATTCAGTCTGTCTCAATCGGCACAGGCCCAACGCCAAGTGTTTTAGATGTGAGCTGCGCCACGTGCCCGCCGCTGCCAGCAACAAAAGATAGCTCTGGCCCAAAGCTGAAGCCGGGCACGCAAACAATCAAGATCCGCACGGTCGATGGTCAAAAAGAACTGGTGCGCACTGAAGCCTGGCTTGGCGGCTCGCCGGTTGTGTTTGTCAACAAACAAGCTGGCTGGCTGGACAACGGCAGCCGGCTGGCTGGCATGCCCAGTGATGGCATCGATAAATCCACAGAAACCGGTGCCGTTCACTCCAAAACATTTGCCGATGACACCATACCTTTGCGACTGAAATAATCCCGTCAACCACCAGGATTCCATGCCAAAACGGCACAAAACCGCCCACAACCCTTGGATAATAAGGGGAGTTTTACAATTTCATATTCATGATTTTTTTAGAACATACTACTAACTCTCAACCCATAAGTTTATTTTTAAAACCTGTGGGTGGGGAATTAGAAGAATGAAGAACCTCAGCATCTCAATAAAATTATTTTCATTGATTGGCCTGCTGCTGGTCATATTTTCCACAATGACTTTTCTGCAGCTCCGGTCATCCATCAACTCCCTCTATCATGAGCGCTATGAGATGCTGCGGACAGAGGTTGAAACCGCAATTTCCGTCTTCCAATCCTTTTACCAGCGCGAAAAGGCCGGTGAACTCTCTCGCCAAGAGGCCATGAAACAAGCCTTTGCCGTGGTCAACAAGATGCGCTACGAGCCTGACGGCTACTTCTTCGGCTACGATTATGATGTCGTGGTGAATTTGTTTCCAGACCCCAAACTGATTGGCCAGAAAAGCAAGGGCAAGACCGATAAAAACGGGTTTGCCTATCGCGACGAAGTGGTCAAAGTTGGTCGTGCTGGCGGCGGCTACGTCGAGTTTGTAGGGCCCAAGGCCGGCATGCCCGCCGACCAGTACACCTTCCCCAAGGCGGCCTATGCCAAGGCATTCGAGCCATGGGAGACTGTTGTTGGCACCGGCCTTTACATTGATGATCTCAACAACGAGGTCAGAACAAAAATCATCAATGCCATTCTCTCGTCTTTGGGCTTGATGCTTCTGGCTGTTGCCGCAGCTTACATGATCATCCGCAGCATCACCAAACCACTCAAAGCCGTTCATGGCGCACTTGAAGCGGTTGCTGACGAAAATATTTCAATCATGATTCCGCACACTGACATGCACAATGAGGTGGGCATGATGGCCAAAGCCACCAAGGCCTTGCAGGAAAAAGTGCGCGAACGCCACGCGCTCTCTGAGCGCGAACAGGAGCAAAGCCGGGCAATTGATGTCGAGCGCCAACGCAACACAGCATTGCAGGCCGACGAGGCCAGAAAACAGGCGCATGTTGTTGCCACCATTGGCGCATCGCTGGAAAAACTGACAACCGGCGATCTCACCGTGCGCTGCGCTGATCTTGGCACCGAATATGAAAGCTTGCGCCAAAACTTCAACAACGCAATCTCCGGTCTGGAACAGGCCATGGGCCGTGTCAGCCTGAAAGGCAATGACATTGCGGTGAGCAAGGAAGAAATCCGCCGCGCTTCTGGCGATCTGGCTCAACGCACCGAGCGCCAGGCAGCAAACCTTGAAGAAACCTCGGCGGCTCTCGATGAATTGACTGTTGCCATCCGCCAGACCGCCGATGGAGCGAAGGAAGCGGCAAACCGCGTCCAATCCGTCAGCAAGGAAGCCCAGCAGAGCGATGGCATTGTCGAGCACGCCATTGAAGCCATGAGCGGCATTGAAAAATCCTCGGAAGAGATCACCAAGATCATTGGCGTGATTGATGAGATCGCCTTCCAGACCAACCTGCTTGCCCTCAACGCTGGCGTTGAAGCCGCACGGGCTGGCGAAAGCGGCAAGGGCTTTGCAGTGGTGGCGCAGGAAGTGCGCGAACTGGCCCAACGCTCTGCGGCAGCAGCCAAAGAGATCAAGGACCAGATTGCCCGCTCATCAGCACAGGTCAATGAAGGTGTGCAGCTTGTTGGTAAAACCGGGGAAGCGTTGAAGCGAATCTCCAGCCAGATCACCGAAGCAAACGAGGTGGTTGCCCGCATTGCCGCAAGCGCTGCCGAGCAGGATACCACGATCCGCTCTATCTCGTCTGCCTTGAACCAGCTGGACACCGCAACCCAGCAGAATGCAGCGATGGCGGAAGAAACCACGGCCTCTGCCGAGGTGCTGGCCAATGACACCGGCGATCTGCTGGAGCTTATTCAGGGCTTCAAAGTCTCAGGCCAGAGCGGCCAATTGCATGGCATGGCCCAGCAGATGCGCCGGGCAAGTTAAACGCACAACTTCATTTAAAACCCAAAGCCGCTGGAGCAATCTGGCGGCTTTTGTCGTTTCCGGGCTTATACCAAGAGTCATTTTGAATGACTCTTGGTATAATTCTCCTCTCACAATATATGATGAACAAAAGACGCTGTAGCACTTTAAATTTACTGCATAACAAGGCACCCTGCCCACGCAGGCGCAGAAAAATCTGAAGTGCAAGCTCTCGTTTACTGGAATAGTGAACGCATTTTCCGCCCACTATTGTTGAAAGTTACCAAGCGCCCTTCATCCCTTGATAGAAGAGAAGTCGCGAAAACACCCTTCATCGATTATTTACAAAGAACAGCTAATTTACCCTGAGATTCACTGGGGGGCGGAACCGAAAATGAAAAACCTTAGAATATCGATACAACTGTTTTTACTTGTTGGTGTTCTCATGGCAGCCTTTGCCACGGCAACATTCTTTCAGGTCCGCACAGCAACCAAAGCCATTTATCACGAACGCTTTGAAAGCTTGCGCACACAAGTGGAAACCGCTCTCGCTGTGATCAAGACCTTTGACGATCGCGCCCGTGCGGGCGAGTTCAGCGTCGAAGAGGCCCAGAAAAAGGCCTATGCCATGCTCAACAAAATGCGTTTTGAGCCTGACGGCTATTTTTTTGGTTACAATTACGACGTGGTTCTGGTGTTTCACCCAACCTCACCCAGTGTTGGCAAGAGCAACAAAGGCATGGCAGACACCAATGGCTATGCCTATCGTGACGATCTCGTGAAATTGGGCCGCGCTGGCGGTGGTTACGTGGAATTCATTGGTCCCAAGCCCGGTAACGACCCCAATGACCGCAGCTTTCCCAAGGCCGCCTACGGTAAAGCCTATGAACCATGGAAAATTGTTATCATCACTGGGCTCTACACCGATGATCTGAGAGCAAACGTCCGTGCCGAAATGATCAAAACCATCGCCATTTCGGTCGGCATTTTCCTGTTTGCCCTTGCTGCGGCCTATCTTGTCATCAGCAATATCACAAAGCCGCTTCGTGCAATCCATAACGCTCTTGAGGCGGTGGCCGACGAAGATGTGTCAATCACCATCCCGCACTCCAACATGCGCAATGAAGTGGGCTTGATGGCCAAAGCCACCAAATCGCTTCAGGAAAAAGTACGCGAACGCCACGCCATGACAGAGCGCCAGAAGCAGCAGAGCCATGAGCTAGACAGCGAACGCCAGCGCAATATTGACCGCCAAGCCGAAGAAGCAAGATTGCAGGCCCACGCCGTCTCCACCATCGGCGTTTCGCTGGAACGCTTGGCAGAAGGCGACCTCACGGTCCGTTGTGCAGATCTTGGCTCAAAATATGAAACTCTACGCCATAACTTCAATGACGCTCTCACCCGTCTGGAACAGGCCATGGGCCGTGTCAGCCTGAAAGGCAACGACATCGCCGTCAGCAAGGAAGAAATCCGCCGCGCCTCTGGTGATCTGGCCCAACGCACCGAGCGCCAGGCAGCAAACCTTGAAGAAACATCCGCGGCTTTGGATGAATTGACTGTTGCCATTCGCCAAACGGCCGATGGAGCGAAGGAAGCGGCAAACCGCGTCCAATCCGTCAGCAAGGAAGCCCAGCAGAGCGATGGCATTGTGGAGCACGCCATTGAAGCCATGAGCGGCATTGAGAAATCCTCGGAAGAGATCACCAAGATCATTGGCGTGATTGATGAGATTGCCTTCCAGACCAACCTGCTTGCCCTCAACGCGGGTGTTGAAGCCGCCCGTGCGGGCGAAAGCGGCAAGGGCTTTGCAGTGGTGGCGCAAGAAGTGCGCGAGCTGGCCCAACGCTCTGCGGCAGCCGCTAAAGAGATCAAGGACCAGATTGCCCGTTCATCAGCACAGGTCAATGAAGGTGTGCAGCTTGTTGGTAAAACCGGGGAAGCGTTGAAGCGAATCTCCAGCCAGATCACCGAAGCAAACGAGGTGGTTGCCCGCATTGCCGCAAGTGCTGCCGAGCAGGATACCACCATCCGCTCTATCTCATCTGCCTTGAACCAGCTCGACACCGCAACCCAGCAGAATGCGGCGATGGCGGAAGAAACCACGGCCTCTGCTGAGGTGCTGGCCAATGACACCGGCGATCTGCTGGAGCTTATTCAAGGCTTCAAAGTCTCAGGCCAGAGCGGCCAATTGCATGGCATGGCCCAGCAGATGCGCCGGGCAAGCTAATAAAGACTGCATCTGCCAAGACAAAAGCCGCTGGAGCAATCTAGCGGCTTTTGTCGTTTCAGGGCTTATAGTCAGAGAAATTGAAAATGCCTCTTACTGCATAATTGCAGTGCTACAGCGTCCGTCGACAACCTCCGCTTTACTTATTCTTCATAATAACAGCCTAATATTCCATAAATATTTAGGGTTGCTGGAGTCTGGAACCACAATGAAAAATCTTAAAATATCGCGGCAACTCTTCCTTCTTGTGGGCGGATTGATGCTGGCATTTACGATTGCCACGTTCTTCCAAATTCGGTCTTCCGCCGAAAGCATCTACACGCAACGTTATGAACTGCTGCGGACAGAGGTGGAAACGGCCATCTCCGTTATGAAGCTTTACCACGCAAAAGAAGTGGCTGGCACGCTTTCTCGCGCCGAGGCCCAAAAGCAGGCTTTTGAAACGATCAATGCGATGAAGTTTCAGCCAGACGGCTATTTCTTCGGCTATGATTACGACGTTAAAATGTTGTTTCACCCCGACCCCAAACGCGTGGGAGAAAGCTTCAAGGGCAAGACCGACCAGAACGGCTATGCTTATCGTGACGAACTCGTAAAACTGGGCCGTGCCGGTGGCGGACAAACGGACTTTTTTGGTCCCAAGCCCAAGATGGAAGGCAATAACTATCGCAAGACATCCTACGCATTGGCGTTCGCCCCTTGGGACGTGGTGGTTGTAACCGGCCTTTATATGGATGACCTTGATGCGGAGGTAACCGCTTCCGTTCTTAAAACTGCGTCCGTTGGTATTGTTGTTTTCATTCTCGGGCTTTTGGCGGCCTATATGGTTATTCGCGGCATTTCCCGTCCGCTTCGTGCAATCCATGACGCCCTTGAGGCGGTGGCCGACGAAGATGTGTCAATCACCATTCCCCACACCGATATGCGCAATGAAGTGGGCATGATGGCCAAAGCCACCAAATCGCTTCAGGAAAAAGTACGCGAACGCCACGCCATGGCAGAGCGCCAGCAACAGCAGAGCCATGAACTCGACAGCGAACGCCAGCGCAATATTGACCGCCAAGCCGAAGAAGCAAGATTGCAGGCCCATGCCGTCTCCACCATCGGCGTTTCGCTGGAACGCTTGGCAGAAGGCGACCTCACGGTTCGTTGCGCCGATCTTGGCTCAAAATATGAAACTCTACGCCATAACTTCAATGACGCTCTCACCCGTCTGGAACAGGCCATGGGCCGTGTCAGCCTGAAAGGCAATGACATCGCCGTCAGCAAGGAAGAAATCCGCCGCGCCTCTGGTGATCTGGCCCAACGCACCGAGCGCCAGGCCGCCAACCTTGAAGAAACATCCGCGGCTTTGGATGAATTGACTGTTGCCATCCGTCAGACCGCCGATGGAGCGAAGGAAGCGGCAAATCGGGTGCAATCCGTCAGCAAGGAAGCCCAGCAGAGCGATGGCATTGTCGAGCACGCCATTGAAGCCATGAGCGGCATTGAGAAATCCTCGGAAGAGATCACCAAAATCATTGGCGTGATTGACGAGATCGCCTTCCAGACCAACCTGCTTGCTCTCAATGCGGGTGTTGAAGCCGCACGGGCTGGTGAAAGCGGCAAGGGCTTTGCGGTGGTGGCACAGGAAGTGCGCGAACTGGCCCAACGCTCTGCGGCAGCCGCTAAAGAGATCAAGGACCAGATTGCCCGCTCATCAGCACAGGTCAATGAAGGTGTGCAGCTTGTTGGTAAAACCGGGGAAGCGTTGAAGCGAATCTCCAACCAGATCACCGAAGCAAACGAGGTGGTTGCCCGCATTGCCGCAAGCGCCGCCGAGCAAGATACCACGATCCGCTCTATCTCATCGGCACTAAACCAGCTCGACACCGCAACCCAGCAGAATGCTGCCATGGCGGAAGAAACCACAGCCTCTGCCGAGGTGCTGGCCAATGACACTGGCGATCTGCTGGAGCTTATTCAGGGCTTCAAAGTCTCAGGCCAGAGCGGCCAATTGCATGGCATGGCCCAGCAGATGCGCCGGGCAGGATGATCTTGACAGCGCCGTTTGTTTGATCAAACGCACGGCGCTGGAACATTTCACCACTGCGTGCACAAATAGTCGCAAATCTTCTCAAAAAGCTATAGCATATCAATAACTTGAAGTCAAAAAGCGGAAGCTGCACGGTTTCCTCTCGTTGATTAAAAAATCAGCTATTTGCGATAAAAAATCTCACGACAAGGCAATATTAACAATCAGAAGCGTATAAATTAGCAAAAAATTTGCATCCTCTTTCTATTATTGCCGAGTCCTTAATCTCCTGATTAGCTAATGCCGCCATGAGAAACGCCCAAACAACTGCGGGACACGATTAAACTGCGTGAATGAACCCGCAAGATTAATACTCAAATTAAACCAATTTAGGGATGGAAAAACATGAAAAAACTTAACATCACTAAACAATTAGCTTGTCTTGTGGGGCTATTATTCGTGCTGTTTGGCGTCATTGTTTATGGCCAACTGAATTCCCTTTATAATACAATTTACAACCAACGCTTCAATATGCTTGAGCAACAGGTTTCAAGTGCGATATCTGTGTTGAATACATTCTACCAGCGCGAACAGTCGGGGGAGATGTCCCGCCAAGATGCTCAGGCCGCAGCTTTCAAAATCATCGAAAAAATGAAGTATGAACCGAACGGATACTTTATCGGATATGATTACAATACCGTTCAGCTGTTCAAGGACGGCTCCAAGAGTATCGGTCAAAACCAATACAATCAGCAGGACAAAACCGGTAAGTTCATGACCCGGGAGCAGGTCGAAAAAGGCATTGCCGGTGGTGGGAGAACCATTTTTTATTGGCCGAAAGCAGGCCAGCCTGACGACAAACTCTTCATGAAGGGCAACTATTCAAAGGCTTTTGAGCCTTGGAAAATTGTGGTTGCGACTGGTGTCTATATTGATGATGTCGCTGATGAATTTTGGACAGAGGCGACAAAGGTCGTCGGACTTTGCTTAGGTGTTTTTGTCGTTGCTATTGGCATGTCCTACCTTCTGATCCGAGGCATATCTCGCCCGCTTCGTAACATTCACAATGCTCTCGAAGCGGTTGCCGATGAAAATGTCTCAATCACCATCCCGCACACCGATATGCGCAATGAAGTTGGGATGATGGCGAAAGCCACCAAATCGCTTCAGGAAAAGGTGCGCGAGCGCCACGCGATGGTGGAGCGCCAAAAGCAACAGCAGCATGAACTGGATAGCGAACGCCACACCAATCTGGAGCGTCAAGCTGCTGAGGCCCGTGAACAGGCCCACGCCGTCTCCACCATCGGCGTTTCGCTGGAGCAATTGGCCAAGGGCGACCTCACGGTCCGTTGTGCCGATCTTGGCTCAAAATATGAAACTCTACGCCATAACTTCAATGATGCTCTCACCCGTCTGGAACAGGCCATGGGCCGTGTCAGCCTGAAAGGCAATGACATCGCCGTCAGCAAGGAAGAAATCCGCCGCGCCTCTGGCGATCTGGCCCAACGCACCGAGCGCCAGGCAGCCAACCTTGAAGAAACATCCGCGGCTTTGGATGAATTGACTGTTGCCATTCGCCAAACGGCCGATGGAGCGAAGGAAGCGGCAAACCGCGTCCAATCCGTCAGCAAGGAAGCCCAGCAGAGCGATGGCATTGTGGAGCACGCCATTGAAGCCATGAGCGGCATTGAAAAATCCTCGGAAGAGATCACCAAGATCATTGGCGTGATTGATGAGATCGCCTTCCAGACCAACCTGCTTGCTCTCAATGCGGGCGTTGAAGCCGCACGGGCTGGCGAAAGCGGCAAGGGCTTTGCAGTGGTGGCGCAGGAAGTGCGCGAACTGGCCCAACGCTCTGCAGCCGCCGCTAAAGAGATCAAGGACCAGATTGCCCGTTCATCAGCACAGGTTAATGAAGGCGTGCAGCTTGTTGGTAAAACCGGGGAAGCGTTGAAGCGAATCTCCAACCAGATCACCGAAGCAAACGAGGTGGTTGCCCGCATTGCCGCAAGCGCTGCCGAGCAGGATACCACCATCCGCTCTATCTCATCTGCCTTGAACCAGCTCGACACAGCCACCCAGCAGAATGCGGCGATGGCGGAAGAAACCACAGCCTCTGCTGAGGTGTTGGCCAATGACACTGGCGATCTGCTCGAGCTTATTCAGGGCTTCAAAGTCTCAGGCCAGAGCGGCCAATTGCATGGCATGGCCCAGCAGATGCGCCGGGCAAGTTAAACGCACAACTTCATTTAAAACCTACAGCGCCGTGCGCCATACATGGCGTACAGCGCTGTGCGCCATACATGGCGTACGGCGCTGTAACACTTTTAATCGGCTGCATAATTTTCTCCTTAAATCGGTTCCGATTTAAGGAATTATGCAGTAAAGCCGCCGGAGCAATTCGGTGGCTTTTGCCTTTCAGGGCGACTTACTGTTTCTGCGTCCAGCACATCAATCTCGTGATCCGAGAAGACAGCTACCCCAGCCCGCTTCAACAAGGCCGCAGTGACACCAAAGCCGGGATGGCGGGTGCCAGAAAATGAGCCATCATAGATAAAGCCGGAGCCACAAGATGGGCTGCCATCAATCAGCAGCGCATAGCGACATTGGTTTTGCAGCGCAATTTCTACCGCTTTTTGCCCGCCAGCCACAAATGCTGCGGTGACATCGCCGCCGGTGATTTCCAACACACGGGCGCGGCCTTGCAAAACATCGTCGCCGCTTGCACCCTGTTCAATTTCGGCAGGGGGACGCGGCGTGGGCATGCCGCCAGCCTGTTCGGGGCAAAACTCTACCAAACGCCCCTCGGCGCGCCATCGCTCAATTGTGGGGTGGTTGAGCAGCTTGCCCTTGCCATCATAACGCACCGGGCGGCCCATAAGGCAGGCGCTGATCAGGATTTTATCCATTGTTCCCGCCTTCTTTTAATAGCGTCACGGTTGAGGGCTTTTAAAGCCCCCTCCCCAGCCCTCCCCACAAGGGGGAGGGAGTCTGTTGCAATCCACCTTAGCCGATATTTTCCTATAGAAACCAATGGGATAACGCCAAGCGATCAACGCGCTCGACCTGCTCCCTCCCCCTTGTGGGGAGGGTTGGGGAGGGGTTTGTTGACGCCGCGTTTAGCCCCCAATCTTGGAGAAATCCGCAACCGTCGCGGTGGCTTCACGAATGGCCTTCAACAAGGCCAGACGATTGGCGCGGATGGCGTTATCCTCATCATTTACCAGCACATCTTCAAAGAACTTATCCACCGGTGCGCGCAGAGTGGACAGTGCCTGCATGGCAGAGCGGAAATCTTCCTTGGCCACCGCCTCACTTGCCGCCTTGGTGGCCTCAGTGACAGCGGCAAACAGCGCCTTTTCCGCATCCAGCTTCAACAGCGCGTCCGATACGCCATCGGCCACAACCGTGCCCTTCTTTTCCTCAGCGGCCAGAAGCTGGGTGGCGCGCTTGGTGCCTGCCAGGAGGTTCTTGCCATCTTCCGAGGTGATGAAGGCGGTCAAAGCTTCGGCGCGGCGGGCGACCATCAGCAGATCATCGGCCTCAGGTGTCAGCACGGCATCAATGATGTCGTGGCGGGCACCTTGGTCGCGCAGGTAGACTTTCAGGCGGTCGTGGAAGAAGGAGAGGAGGTCAGCATCCTTTGCCACAGTCAAAAGCGGCAAGCGAACATCTTTTTCCAGCAAAATACGCACAACACCCAAAGCCGCACGACGCAGAGCAAACGGATCTTTCGAACCCGTCGGCTTTTCATCAATCGCCCAGAAACCAATCAGCGTATCCAGCTTATCGGCAAGAGCTACGGTAATCGCCACCTTATCCGATGGCAGGCGATCGGATGGGCCTTGCGGCTTGTAATGATCCTCAATCGCGGCGGCGATGCTCTCATTCTCACCCTGCAATGTCGCATATTTCCGGCCCATCAGGCCTTGCAGTTCGGGGAACTCGCCAACCGCTTCGGTGCGCAAATCGGCTTTGGCCAGCACCACGGCGCGATCCACCAGAGCCTCATCGGCACCCACAATCGGAGCCAAAACCTTGGCGAGAGCGCGAATGCGGGCGACGCGCTGGCCTTGGCTGCCGAGCTTGGCGTGGAAGGTCACGTTCAGTGCGTCCAGCTTGGCCATGCGCTGATCCAGCGGCTTTGCCAGATCGAGGTTGAATTTGGCAGCCGAGGCTTCCAGCGTTTCCAGATCGGGCAGATTGCCCTGGTCGCGCTTCCAGAAATGCAGGGCATCGGACAGGCGGGCGCGCACGACCTTGCCATTGCCATGCATGATTTCCGCACCGCCATCATGGGCGGCGATGTTGGAAATCAGGATGAAATGGTTGGAGAGTTTTTCCGCCTCGCCAGTCGGGCGGCAGACAAAACACTTCTGGTTGGTCTTGATAGTCAGGCGGATGATTTCGGCTGGAATCGACAGATAATCAGCCTCAAACGTGCCGAGCAGCACTTGCGGATATTCGACCAGACCGGAGACTTCTTCCAGCAGGCCCTCGTCTTCCACCAGTTCCAAGCCGTTAGCGAAAGCAATGTCACGGGCATCGTGCAGGATCATATCCTTGCGGCGCTCGGCATCCAGAACCACCTTGGCCTTGGCAAGGCTTGCTGCGTAATCATCAAAGCGCTTGACGGTAATCGCCTCTGGCGCGTGGAAACGGTGGCCGTAGGTGATGTTGGAGGCCACAATGCCGTCGATCTCAAACGGAATCACCGCCACTTCATCATGCTCGGAGCCAAAGGTGCAGACGATGGATTGCAGCGGGCGCACCCAGCGCAGGCTTTCCGACCCCTTGCCCTCAATGCCGCCAAAACGCGAACCTTTTGGCATAGAGGCCGCGCCAGAGCGCATGGATTTTGGCCACGGGAAGCTGCGGATAATACCCGGCATCACATCGGTGATGATCTCTTCTGCGCTGCGGCCCGGCTTATCGATATAGGCGACATAAAAATCACCCTTTTTCGGATCGGTCTTGACCACGGCCTGATCAATCGAATCCAGCCCAGCGCCGCGCAAAAAGCCTTCAATGGCCTTTTCCGGCGCAGACACGCTCGGTCCCTTTTTCTCTTCCTTCACATCGGCAGAGCGGGCGGTGAGGCCGCGAATATCCAGCGTGAGGCGGCGCGGCGTCCAATATTCCCGCGCCCCTTCATAGGTCAATCCTGCATCCACCAGCGCATCGGTGACGAGCTTTTTCAAATCACCCGCTGCTTTACGCTGCATACGCGCGGGAATTTCCTCGGAGCGAAGTTCGAGCAAAAGATCAGGCATGGGTGAACTCCTCAGCGCATATGCTGTTTTCTGTTTTGCTCGTCCTCGCGCCTGTGGCGCTGCGGGTGGGCGGCGTCGCAGGGATTTCTTCAGAGCGGAGTTCAAGCAGAAGATCGGGCATAGGACTGACTTTACCGTTGGCTTTACGTTGCAGCCGACTTAGCAAGCCTGAAGGGAAAAGTCATCCATACAATGCAGGCAAAATGCCGCTCAACGGCGGCATTTCACAATCGCATCATCAATTTGCGGACAGCATTGCCTGCTGCAAAAGATCATTGCGAACTTTGTTCTTTTGCTCAGCAACCATGCCCGGAATGAGGAACGCATCCACCAACGCCCAGACACCAACAACGATCAGCAAAATAAAGCCGATCCCGACGACAGACAAAATAACACCAAAAATGGACAAAAGCATCATCGCAATTGCCGAGCCTTTGCGACCAAGATAAAATCGATGCCCACCCAAATAACCAACAAAAAACCAAAGCAGATAGCTTGCGCCAATAGACTTGGCTTCGTTGGTAACTCTTTGTTCGATCAGAATTTGTTGTTCAGTTGATACAGCCATGATTGCCCCCATATTCGGAGAGGGCAATTTATTTGATGCCGAATGAGACCGCAATCAGAGTTTGCAATCTCATCGGCCTGACGATCATTATACAGTGGGAAACCTGACAGGCACTATCCTTGCTGATACTCAACCCCCAAGGATGCCAGCGCATCCCAATAGCTGGGATAGGTTTTGGCAACGCAGCCGGGGTCCAGAATGGTGATACCGCCGATTTTCAGGCCCGCCAGCGCAAAGCTCATGGCAATGCGGTGATCGGCAAAGGTGTCGATCTCGGCGGGCAAGGTCTGGCCGATCAGGGATGGGTCGGCAGCCACGATCAGGTCATCGCCTTCTTCGGTGGCCAAGCCTTCGCGGATGTTGTTCAGCCCGGTGGAAAGCGCCCGGATGCGGTCGCATTCCTTGACGCGCAGGTTGGCGATGCCAACAAAACGCACCGGAGTTTTGTTAAAGGCCGCCAGCACGGCGATGGTGGGAATGGCGTCTTGCATCTGGCTGCCGTCAATCACCGCTGGCATATTTGGAAAGGCCGAGATTACGTCATAGGCCTTGGCGTCCGGCTGGGTGAAATCGGTGGCGGGTGTGCCGATGTCGATCTTGCCTGCGCTCAGCACCTCCGCTCCCCAGAGATAGGTGGCGGCAGAGGCATCTGGCTCGATGTGGAAATCGGTGGCAGTGTAGCCGGTGGGAGCGACGCGCCAGACGGAACTTGAGGGCTGGTCGATCTTCGCACCAAAGGCGCGCATGGCAGAAAGCGTCAGATCAATATAGCCTTTTGCGCCAATATCGGCACCGGCAAGCTCGATTTCAAAAGCTTCACCGGCACAGGCAGCCGCCATCAGCAGGGCCGAGACATATTGGCTGGAGAGGCCCGCATCAATCACCACCCGGTTTTTCTTGAATGCGCCATTGGCATCAATGGCAACCGGCGGGCAACCGCTGGGGGCGGCAATGGCAACGCCAAGTGATTGCAAAGCTTCGACCAGCGGCAGAATGGGGCGTTTGCGCATATGCTCATCGCCATCCACGGTGAAGCGGCCTTTCGCCAAGGCTACGGCAGCCGTCAAAAAGCGGGTGGCGGTGCCTGCATTGCCCAAAAACAGCGGCGCATTTGGCTCTTTCCATTCGCCCGTGCTGGTGACGACAAAGGTGGTGGCGTCGGGCTCGTCCACGGTCACGCCCATGGCGCGCAGGGCTTCGGCCATATAGCGGGTGTCGTCGCTTTTCAACGCACCGGTGAGTTTGCTGGTGCCCTTGGCCAGCCCTGCCAAAAGCAGCGCCCGATTGGTGATGGATTTGGAGCCGGGCGGGCTGACGTGGCCCTTCAACGCATGGGTGATGGGCAAAATGGTCAGCTTGTCTTCACGAAGCAGGTTTTGGGTCATGCAAAAGTCCATCCGGTCAGGCATTTGGTCAGGTCGTGTTCAGGTTGCGAGAGCGCAAGAGCAATGCGCTCAGCATGTTTAGTTCAGATGCAGCCGGGCGGCACGGGTCTCCTGCGCCTCAGCAATCCGACGGATATAAGCGTCCATCGCCAGCAGCAACAGCAGTGTGACGATACCGCTCACGGCGGCAATGTGCATCAGGTTCTGGCCGCTGATCTCACCCGCAAAAGCACTTGCCGACGTATTGGCAAGATAAAAGAACAGCCCGTCACTCAACAGATTGAGAATGCCGATGCCCCAGGCCAGAACAGGAATGTCGCGGTCTGGCTCGGCATCGGCCAGCGATTGCGGATCCTTGGTGGTCGCATTGGCGAGTTCCATCAACCCAAACGGCACAAACAGCAAGTTCAGCACCGGCGCGAACCATAAAACCGTGATCGAAAAGGCTCCAAAGCGCATTTTCTCACCGTGACCCAGAAGGGCGACAAAACGGCACGACAGCCAAAGCCAACCGAACCACAACACCAGCCCTAGCACCTGAAACACAACGATGCCGCTGTCCATTGGCCCGGCCCATGATGCCATGATCTGCACCAGCCAGCCATTGACGCCAGTGGAGATGGCGGCGCCGGTTGCCTCCACCACATATTGCACCCAGGCTGTGTAAAGGTAAAACGGCACCAACAGCATATAAAGCGCACCGGTGATGACGGCACAGAACAGCCAGCCGCGCCGCAACCACATCAATTGTGTCAGGAGGGCATCAAGCTGCATGGGCCACCCTCATCTTGACATCTTCACGCAGCCGCAATGAAATTTGCGCCACCGGCATCGGTGAGCAAAAATGCCTCGCCGCAGGCCTTGGCCAGCGTGCGCACCCGCAGGATATAGCTCTGGCGCTCTGTGACCGAAATCACGCCGCGCGCATCCAGCAGATTGAACACGTGAGATGCCTTGATGCACTGGTCATAGGCCGGAAACACGCATTTGTGCAGGCGCTGATTGTCGTTGCCGCCGGGAGCGCCCGCAGCCAGCAAGGCCTGACATTCTTTTTCAGCATCGGTGAAATGGCGCAGCAGCATCTCGGTGTTGGCGAATTCAAAATTATGGCGGGAATATTCCTGCTCGGCTTGCAAAAACACATCGCCGTAGGAAATCTTCTCTTCGCCTTCGCGGCCATTGAAGTTCAGGTCATAAACATTGTCCACGCCCTGCACATACATGGCCAGACGCTCCAGACCATAGGTCAATTCACCGGCCACCGGCGAGCATTCAATGCCGCAAACCTGCTGAAAATAGGTGAACTGCGACACTTCCATGCCGTCGCACCAGCATTCCCAGCCCAGACCCCAAGCACCCAGCGTCGGGCTTTCCCAATCGTCCTCCACAAAACGCACATCGTGCAGCAGCGGATCAAGACCAATGGCCTTCAATGATCCGAGGTACAGCTCTTGCAGGTTGGATGGGTTTGGCTTCAGAATCACCTGATATTGGTAATAGTGCTGCAAACGGTTGGGGTTTTCGCCATAGCGGCCATCAGACGGGCGGCGCGAGGGCTGAACATAGGCAGCCTTCCACGGCTTTGGGCCAAGCGCGCGCAGCGTGGTGGCTGGATGGAATGTACCCGCACCCACTTCCATATCATAGGGCTGCAACACGGCGCAGCCTTTATCGGCCCAGTAATTGTGCAACGTCAGAATCAGCGCCTGAAACGAGCGCTTTGGGTCCATATGGGGGGCGGGTGAATTCGTCATTGGAACCTGCATCACTTTACTTACCCCATCCCCGACAGATGTCGCTTTGATGGGCTTGTGTCAATCTTGATCCCTGACCTGCCACGGCGGATCATTCTGGTCAAGCCGTGTGCGCCATGTGGCGCTCACAGATCCGTTGATTGATCGAGCCGCCCTTGCAACGAAAACACCACACCCGAAGGAACAAAACCGATCACCGCTGTGCCATGAAACAGATCCGCCACGGCCCGCTCGGTCAATTTTGAGCCGAATCCCCGCCGTGTTGGCGCTATCACCAAAGGCCCACCTGTCTCCGTCCAGGAGAGGGAAAACTGGTTTTCCGTATCCAGATTCCAGCAGATCGACACCTGACCGCCCGGGGCTGACAAGGCCCCATATTTGGTGGCGTTGGTGGCCAACTCGTGCAGCGCCAAGGACAGACCCAGCGCCTGCCGGGCCGACATCAGCAATTTTGGCCCGCTGAACACAAACCGATCGGGCTCACTGCGATGCGGCTCGACGGCATTTTCTGCAATCATCGCCAAATCCGCCGCCGCAATGCTAACGCCGGTGAGCAAATCTTGCGCTTTTGCCAAAGCACGAATCCGCCCTGAGACAACGACTGCCACTTCATCAATACACTCTGAGCTGCGAATCGACTGGCTGACAATGGATTGCACCATGGCCAGCGTGTTTTTCATGCGGTGGGCCAGTTCGCTGTTCAACAATCGCAGTTCCTGCTCATAGGCCTGATGCCGAACAAGATGCGCCTGCACCTCTTCGTAGCTCTTTTGCAAGGCCTCCCGCCCAGCCACAATTTTGGTGGTTTCAGTGACAATATTCAAAATGCCCTCAATGGCCCCGCCATCGCCATAGAGCGGACTGTAGGAAAAGGTCCAGTAAGTCTGCTCTTCATAACCGTTGCGGGTCATGATCAATGGCATGTCTTCCATCCAGGTTGGTTCACCGGACAGAGCGCTGTTCACAAAGGGCAGAACATCATGCCAGACGTCCGACCAAATCTCCTGAAACGGTCGGCCCAAGGCCTTGCCGCGCCGCAGGCCCAGAATGGGCAGGTAGGCATCGTTGTACAATTGCAGCAGATCAGGCCCCCACCAAAAGCACATGGGCTGCTTGGAAGACAACATCATGCGCAAAGTGGCCTTCAGAGAGGCCGGCCATGTTTCAATCGGCCCAAGCGAGGTTTCGGCCCAACCGAATGTGCGAATTTCTTCGGCGGTCTCTCCGCCAATGGCCAGAAAATCGTCGGTGCTGACCAGCCTTGCAGATGCAGGCCAGGCTTGTTTCACGCCTGAAAAAGACAATGCCTTCGCTCCCTGTTTTCTGCTCGATGCAGCTCAACGTCTCTCAAGACATTGCTTTATTTCATGACGATAAAAGCAGATGTAATTTAATGCGCATTTGCAATAAAAATCAACAGGTTTCCAAGGGGATCGATGAGCGCGCAGGCCCTTGAATGTTGCAAGTCCGGGCTTTATCTCCTAGCCCCGCATCGTCGTATCGTTGAACGAAACCTTATGAACACGGCACTGTCATGCAAGCAGCAGTCAGATTTAAGCCGACCGTTGCTCGCTTTATGCGTCTTCGAGTGTATCTTGCCACGTGTCGTTTGAGCAAATCGTTTCGCTTGAAAGCAATTCCAGGAAAAGTGTGAAACGGCTTTCCGTCGGGAAATGGGTTAAAACAAAAGCCTAGAGCGTGTCCATGAACCACTCTCACAGTACCCGACACAAACGCCTTTATGTGCCGTTTACCCCCCTCTGGCTTGCCAGCCATCTCCCCCACAAGGAGGGAGATCGGATAGGCGCTCCCGCTCGTTTCTCACAATGAACTCGTGATTTCCGACACATAGGACGTATGCTGTTGAGCAAAAGGGCTGCTTTTGTCGATCTCCCTCCTTGTGGGGGGAGATGCCCGGCAGGGCAGAGGGGGGTGAGCTATACGGTAAAACCTATGCGTCGTGTACTGTGACCCGCTCTAATCATCATCCTTGATGCGGTATTCGCCGGTTTTAGGATCTTTTACCAGCGTTGCAATGGCACCCGTTTCGCGCTCGCGCTCTTTCTGGCGCGTGCGGCGCGCCAGCTTTTCAGCATCTTGGGTAAATCGGCGATAGTACCAATAAACAACTCCGATCAGGAGCAGGAAGAAGACAATGCGCGTCATGTCAGTTGTTTGCTTTCAGAGTCCGAAACGCGCCCACAATGCCCTGTCTTCGATGGTTTCCGCAAGCCCGGAAGCGGCAGCCGCCGCCAAATGATCGGCTTTAGCAAAGGAGGAAATGCCGGGCCGGGTCTTCCCAAACAAGCCCCGATTGGCAGAGATCAATTCAAGCTTGGCACTCTTGCCATAGCGCGCCTTGATAGTTTCGCGCAAACTGCCAAGTCCATCAATCAAGCCCAGTTCAAAGCTCCTGCGACCGGTCCAGAACAGGCCGGAAAACACTTGCGCATCATCGACCAGACGAATGCCGCGGCGCTCTTTGACCATGGTGATGAAAACGTCGTGAATATCGAGCTGAAGGGTCTTCAAATATTCGATATCGCTGGCTTTTTCGGGCTGAAACGGGTCCAGCATCACCTTGTTTTCGCCAGCGGTATAAACGCGCCGCTCAACGCCCAGCTTCTTCAACAGCTCTGGAAAGCCGAAGCCGCCAGACACCACACCAATGGAGCCAACAATTGAGGTTGGATCGGCAATGATCTCGTCACCGGCAATCGCAATCATATAGCCACCCGAGGCGGCAACATCCTCGACAAACACCAGAACGGTCTTGTTATGCTCCTCGGCCAATGTGCGAATGCGCTGGTAAATCATGCGTGATTGCACCGGAGAGCCACCGGGAGAATTGATGGTCAGCGCCACCGCCGGGCTATCCTTGTGCTTGAATGCCTTTTCCAGCAGAGGCCCCACGCTTGCCAGATTGAGCGCCGGGCGAAACCGGCTGCCGCCGCTCATGATCGCGCCATGCAATTGCACCACGGGAATAATCAGCTCAGCTTTGCGAAACTTCTTCGGAATCAATCGCTTCAACAAACCCGCCATATCGTGCAACCTTCCTGCAATTATCTTTGCAATCTCATGTAAGAGATGGCGCGGCAAACACAATAAGCACCGTGCATTTTGCTCACCTCAGATGACTTTGTTGTTGATGCGCGCATAACCGGTGCGGCCATTGCTGAGGTCATCCACTTGCGGCAAAAAGGCGTGGCTATCTGCCCCATGCATAAACAGCGGGCTGCGAAAGGCAAGCCTTGCCTTTGAGCCCTTGATGGCGGTCAGCAGCAGCCGAATGGCGCTTTCCCCTTCACGCGGATGGATCAAGGTGATTTCAATGCCGCCAAAGCGCTTGCCGCAGGCGGCGATAATCTCGGCAATCGATTGCGGCCGGGCAATCAGCGATAATTGCCCGCCGGGCCGCACAATGGCACCCGCCGTGCGCAGCCAATTCTCAAACACATCGCCTTGCATGGCATGGGCCTCGGCTTTCAGACTGTCCGGTGTTGGCCGATCGCGGCCATCATTAAACGGCGGGTTCATGATCACATGATCAAAGGCATTATCCAGCAGGCCCGCCGCATGACGAGCCTTGCCGGTCAGGGTGACATCAGCGGCGATCAGGCTGACACGGGAACAGAGGGGGGCGTTTTCGGCCAGCGCCAGTGTTTTCTCGGCGTAAGTCAGCATCTCAGAGGAACGCTCCACCAGAGTCACATGGGCTTGCGGCAGGCGCGATGCCACCGCAAGGCCAGCACCGCCTGCCCCTGCCCCGAGATCGACAACACGAACAGGACGTTCATCATCAATCAGCGATGCCAGCAGCATGGCATCCATGCCTGCGCGATGGCCGCGCCCTTTGGGCTGCACCAGATAGAAACGGCCGCGATGAAAGGCATCCACCGTTTCATAGGGTGTTTCATTCAGTCCGGCCTTTTGGTCTGTCACACATCACCTTTTCGCAATTCATGCTCCAGACCCGCATCAATCAAAATGCGCCGCGCTTTCACCTCCTGATCGGCCACCACCAGAAAGCGACGGGGCAAAAGCCCGAGTGATCCTTCCAGAATGCTCATCGACTGATCGGCAATCAGGCATTGTATGCCGGCATCTTTCATCAGACTCTCAGCAAATGACAGCAAAACGGGATCATTGGTTCGAATTATTTCCAGCATGCGCTGATAAGTCCTATCAAATCTGCGGGATACGGTAATTCCGCTCTTGCCCCGCCGCCACAGGCTTTTTATGCTAAACGAGACGCGATGAAACCTTTTTTATCCGAAGGCCCATTGAAACGTAGTTTCAACTGGCCATTAGAGTTAAACTATGGTCATGGCAATGTGGGGTAAACAGGAGTCCGATACCTTGGGTGCAGTGATACCGCTTGGTGAGAAGAAAAACAAACAGGCCTCGGTGACGCCTCTGGTGGATTTGACCAGAAGCAGCATGGAGCGCGTCAACCAATTGATTCTGTCCAAGGCTGGTTCGGACGTTGAAATGATTCCCGAGGTGGCCAACCACCTGATTTCGTCTGGCGGCAAGCGTTTGCGCCCCATGCTGACACTGGCCTCTGCCGCCATGTTTGGCTATGAAGGTGAGCATCACATCAAGCTGGCCACCAGCGTGGAATTTCTGCACACCGCAACACTTCTGCATGACGATGTGGTGGATGAAAGCGACCTCAGACGCGGCAAATCCACCGCCCGCATGATCTGGGGCAATCAGGCCAGCGTGCTGGTGGGCGACTTTCTGCTCGGTCAGGCCTTTCGCATGATGGTGGACGTTGGCTCGCTCGATGCATTGGATGTTTTGTCAACGGCGGCTTCAGTGATTGCCGAGGGCGAAGTGTTGCAGCTGTCTGTTGCCAAAAACATGGAAACCACTGAGGACGATTATCAAGCCGTCATCCGTGCCAAGACAGCCGCCCTGTTTGCCGCCGCCGCCGAAGTGGGGCCGATTGTGGCAGGCACCGACCGCGCAACCCGCAATGCGCTGAAATCTTACGGCATGAATCTTGGCCTTGCCTTTCAGCTGGTCGATGACGCGCTGGATTATGGCGGCAAGGCGGCGGAGCTTGGCAAAAACACCGGCGACGATTTCCGCGAAGGCAAGATTACCCTGCCGGTGATCTTGTCGTATCGGCGCGGCAATGAAACTGAGCGTGCATTCTGGCGCGACGCCATTGAAGGCGGCAACAGCAGCGATGCCAATCTCGAAAAAGCCATGGGCTTGATTACCAAATATAATGGCCTCTCAGACACCGTTGCCCGCGCCATCCATTATGGCGATGTTGCGCGGGATGCGCTGGCCCCCGTGCCGGACAGCCCCTGGAAGGACGCTCTCATGGATGTGATCGATTTTTGCATTGAGCGGGTCAGTTGAGCCATTTTTCGAGCCGCTTACTCAAAAAAGCCATGCTTTCTCCATCACGTGGATTCGTGACCCTGGAGCATGGCTCCTATATCAGAAGGCAGGCGTCGCTTCTTGAAAGCTATCCTTAGGATGGCCTTTTGAGACTGTGCCTGAATACAAGATTTCCCGATCCGGCCCAAAGGGACCGGTGATCATGGTTGAAAGGCTTTTTCATGCGGCAGATGTTTGCCAAACGCTTCACGACCGGCACGGCGCTCCTGCTCTTGGCCTCACTCAGTGGTGCCATTTTCCTCAGCCCCGTTGTTGCTGATGCCAAAACCGAGGACGTGGCAAAACCTGCTTCCGCTCCCCTTGATCTGGACAGTATCGACACGTTCTCTGGGGCTTACCTGGCCGCACGCACCGCAAATTCTGATCGGGATTTTGAAAATGCCGTGCCGCTCTATGAAAAGGCGTTGCGCTTTCAACCTGCCGATCTGGAAATTCGCGAAAGCCTGATGCTGTCGCTGTTCATGGCTGGCCGCTTTGATGAAGGCGTGAAATATGCCTATGAGTTGCGCAAAGACAAAGCAGTTGAGCGCATCACCACCGTTGCCCGCGCTTTGAACGACATCAAGGACCAGAAATACAAATCAGCCGAAAAGATTTTGGCGTATAAAGGCCCGAATGATCTCGACCGCCTGACCAACGCGCTGCTTCAGGCCTGGGCCAAAGCGGGCTCTGGCCACCCCAAGCAAGCCATGGCTGACTTGGACAAGCTGAAAGGCCCAAGCTGGTACGGCATTTTCAAAAATTATAACGCAGGCGTCATGGCCGCAATGGTGGGTGACACCCAGAAAGCCCGCACCTATCTTACGTCCGTCGTGACCGACCGCGAAGGCGGCTCCACAGCGCCTGACACGTTCTTGCGCGCCGTTATTGCCCTTGCAACGCTGGAAGCCAAGGATGGCAACAAGCAAAAGGCGCTGGACACCATCGCCGCTGGCGAAGCGCTGATCAACAATTACGCGCCCTTCAAGGCCATGCGCGAAGCCATTGAAAAGGGCAATGTGCCCGCACCTCTGGTGACCAATGTTCAAGAGGGTGCCGCCTCTGTTCTGTTTTCGCTGGGTGGCGCACTGAACCGTCAGGGTGCGCAAGACACGGTTGCGCTTTATCTGCAATTGTCACGGGCGCTCGCCCCCAAAAGCGCTGACATGCTGATCATGCTGGGTGGCATTGCCGAGGGCAACAAACAGACCGAACAGGCCATTGCGCTTTACAAGCAGGTGCCTGCCGATTCGCCCATGCTGCGCATCTCTGAAATGCAGCTGGGTATTGCGCTTGCCGAAACCGGCAAAGTGGATGAGGCCAAGGCCCATTTGAAGTCGCTGATTGCCTCTGACCCTTCGGATATTCGCAGCTATCTGGCCTATGGCAGCGTGCTGTCGGATTCCAAGGACTATAAGGAAATGGCCGCCAACTATGACAAGGCGGTCGAGGTTCTGGGGCCAAATCCGGACAAAAACCAATGGCCGGTGTTTTTCCAGCGCGGTATTGCCTATGAGCGTTTGAAAGAATGGGACAAGGCAGAGCCGAACTTCAAAAAAGCACTGGAATTGAACCCCAATCAGGCGCAGGTTCTCAACTATCTTGGCTATTCATGGGTTGATCGCAACACCAACCTGCAAGAAGGCCTCGAAATGATCAAGAAGGCCGTCGAGCTTAAGCCCGATGACGGCTATATCGTCGATTCACTCGGCTGGGCTTACTTCCGTCTCGGTCGTTTTGATGAGGCCGTTACCGAACTGGAGCGGGCGGTGCAGCTCAAGGCAGGCGATGCCACCATCAACGACCATCTGGGCGATGCCTATTGGCGCGTTGGCCGCAAGCTGGAGGCCACATTCCAGTGGCGTCAGGCGCTGGCCTTCAAAGCCGATCCGGAATTGAACCTGACTGAAACCATTCAGCACAAGCTGGAACATGGCTTGCCAGACCTGCCACCCGGCCCGACAACGGCGGATGCCAAGCCTGCTGTTGCACCCGAGACCGCGCCTGCGCCCGAAGCAGCCCCAGCGGCCAAGCCATCAGTGACTGAACCTGAGAAAACGGAACCTGCGGCACCTGAGCCGAAGGCTGCGCCTGCTGACAAGCCTGAAAACGCCAAACCAACCGAGGAAAAGCCAGCACCGGCTGAGGCCCCCAAACCTGCACCGGTTGAGCCTGAGAAAAAATCATAAGGCATCAAGCCAGTCGGTGACGCCTTATGCGTGAATATCGTGAAAACGCACCCGCCAAGATCAATCTGGCGCTGCATGTGACCGGACGTCGAGAAGATGGCTATCATCTTCTCGACACGCTGGTGACATTCGCAGACAGGGGCGATGTGATTACGGTGCGCGATGCGGATCAGGACGCCTTGACGCTTTCTGGTCCCTTCTCCCATCTGCTGGAAGCCGAAACGCTCCAAAATAACCTCGTGCTCAAGGCGCGCGATGATTTACGCGAAACATTAAAGATCAGGGGCATTACCACCCGCCCCGTGGCCATCCATCTGGAAAAAAACCTGCCGATTGCTTCTGGTATTGGCGGTGGCTCGGCCGATGCCGCAGCAACGCTGCGCGCCCTGCTGAAGCTTTGGAATGCTGATCTTCCTGCCCCCAATCTTCAGGCCATGGCGCTAAGGCTTGGAGCTGATGTGCCCATGTGCCTTCGCAGCATACCGCTTCGCGCAACCGGCATTGGGGATGCGGTTTTGCCGCTGCCAACACTGCCGCGCTTTGGCATGATACTGGGCAATCCGCTCAAGACGGTTTCCACGCCATCGATCTTCAAGGCTTTGACGCGGCGCGATTATCCACCCATTGGCCCCCTTCCCTCCACCTCAAACCAGAATGATTGGCTGAAAGCTCTTGGCGACATGCGCAACGATCTTGAGCCCGTGGCGCGCCAGCTCTGCCCGGAGATTGCTGCCCTCGCCCAGCTCATTTCTGACACGGGTGCGGAGCTGACACGCATGTCGGGCTCGGGTGCGACATGTTTTGGTCTTTACCAAACCCTCGAAAAGGCGGAAAAGGCAGTAGACACCCTTCAGGCAATCAAGCCTGAATGGTATTTCCAGGCCGTCCATTCGGTTTCAGAGGTGTGACATGTCAGAACAGAGTGATTCACGCGAATTTATTGCCCTTGGCATTGCCGTTCTCACCGTGTCGGACAGCCGCTCGCTGGCCGATGATCGATCCGGCGACGTGCTGGAAGGTCGCATCAAAGCGGCAGGACATACGCTGATCGACCGCGCCATCATTCCCGATGATGCTGACCGGATTGTCAATCAGGTGCGGGCGTGGACGCTTGCAGATAGCGTCGATGTGGTTATCACCACCGGAGGCACTGGTTTCACCGGTCGCGATGTGACGCCAGACGCGCTGGAACCCCTGTTTGAAAAGCGCATGGACGGCTTTTCAGCGGTTTTCCATCGCATTTCCTTTGATAAAATCGGCACATCCACCATCCAGTCGCGCGCAACGGCGGGCCTTGCCAACAATACCTTCATCTTCGTGCTGCCGGGCTCCCCGGGTGCCTGCAAAGATGCTTGGGATGGCATTTTGCAATATCAGCTGGATTATCGCCACAAGCCCTGCAACTTCGTGGAAATCATGCCCCGGCTTGATGAACATATGCGCCGCAAAAACGGATAGAGCGTCTGAATCCCACATATGCCAGATTTTAGGCCCTTGGGCGCGCCGGTCGCGCCGCCCATGCGGGCACCATCTCGCTGGATAGAGCCTGACCTTTCAGCCCCGCCACCAGATCCGTCAGTTTCATGCCACTTTTGGCGATCGACATGGCTTGTACTTTACGCAGCAGAAATCCGCGCTCCAGCAGCGGTGGTCTGCGGGCCATTCTCTTCAACAATGATTGCCGATGAGCGCGCGACGGTGAAAACCGCGCAGGCGTGCTGTTTAAAGAGACATATTCGGCAATTTCATCAATCCAGCCCTGGCTTGGCCTTGCCCCCGGCTCAACCAGCAGCAACCACTCCCCGCGGGCAGCGGTCAGCACGTCGCGCAGATCCCAGGTGACGTGATAACGGCAGCCAGCGGCATCGGCTATTTTGGAGATGCCTTCGTGAGAGCCGTTATCGAGCACCACGACATCAGACACAATTCCTTCGACGGCTCCTGCAACAAGAGCCGACAAGGTCTGCGCCAATTCGCTTTCCTGATCGAAACATTCAATGATAACTGTTAACATTGATAGGTCATATCGCATTGCACCCATGTTTTCCAGCACGCGCCACATGCTGATGTTCAAATTTCATTGAATACGCCAGCTCCCGACCGCACAAGAGCGCACATGATTTTTGTTCTTGCATTGTTCTCATTTTCACGCTAAATCTCTTGATACATGGAAAGGCTGCTTGGCCTGTCAGGAGTTCACAATGACCGTTTTGTCTGATGTCAGGCAGGCTGCCTTTCAGCCTGCCAATACGGCAGATATTGCCGATGCACTGATGGCCGCCTCTGGCCTTCGGGTTGATGGCGAACGCAGGCGAGGCCGCGGCGCGAGCCTGAACCCGACGGGACGTTTCGAGCGGCTGGAGCGCGAAGACGTTGATGACGGCTGGAACAGTCTCGAAGATCTGGCACCCTTTCGCACGGAAACGCAGGTCGAGCGTCCCAAAACCGTCATTAGCCGCAATGACTCGCCAGACCTTCCGTTTGATCGCTCGGTCAATCCTTATCGTGGCTGCGAACATGGTTGCATCTATTGCTATGCGCGGCCAACGCACAGCTATATGGGCCTGTCAGCCGGGCTTGATTTTGAGGCCAAGCTGTTTGCCAAGCCCGATGCGCCAAAGCTTCTGGCTCGCGAGCTTTCCAAGCCCGGTTACAAGCCACGCACGCTTGCCATTGGCACCAATACGGATCCCTATCAGCCGATTGAAAAAGAATGGCGGATCATGAGGCAATTGCTGGAAGTGTTGATGGAGGCCAACCACCCTGTTGCCATCATCACCAAATCTGCGCTGGTGTTGCGTGACATTGATATTCTGGCACCAATGGCCGAAAAGGGACTGGCCAAGGTGAGCTTGTCCGTCACAACACTGGATCGCAAACTGGCCCGCACGATGGAGCCACGGGCGGCCACGCCAACCAAACGGTTGGAGGCCATCCGGGGGTTGCGAGAAGCAGGCATTCCCACCAGCGTTCTCGTCTCGCCCTTGATCCCGGCGCTCAACGACCACGAGTTGGAACGGATTTTGGACGCAGCCCAGGCAGCGGGTGCCACAGAGGCCAGCTATATCCTGCTCCGCCTGCCGCTGGAGGTCAGTCCGCTGTTTCGTGATTGGTTGCTTCAGCATTACCCAGACCGCTACCGTCATGTGATGTCGCTGGTGCGCTCGATGCGCGACGGCAAGGATTATGATGCGGATTTCAGCCGCCGCATGAAAGGCACAGGCCCCTACGCCTGGCAGATCAACCGCCGGTTCGAAATGGCCACCAAGCGCCTTGGTCTGGGCAGACGCAGTATGCAATTGCGTGACGATCTGTTTGTGCCGCCGCATGGCAGTGGCGTGCAGTTGTCGCTGCTGTAAGCGCCTCTGCCTGATTTTCTTTGCAAGCTTCACGGGGCCACCTCGCCGCATAAGGTGGCCTCTTGAAAAGACCGGTGCATCCGCCGCCGCAAACCGGTCTGTTCCTGCCCTGTTGGTGATTGTGGTGCCAAGGCTCCCCTGCCCCGCACCCTTTGCCGACAGGCAGGTGACGTCTTTTTCCTCAAGTCGGAGTATTCCGAAGATAAGCACACTCCATCTGGCCGGTGACATGCTTTTCGCTCACGACAACAACAGACTTCCAGGATAACAGACTTGCGGGATAAAGGCTGATGTGCGAGGTCTCACTCATGCCAAAACATATCTCGCCTGATCATCCTGATTTTTTCACTGTCCCTGAAACCGGGCCGGATTTTTCGCTGGAAACACTGGCACAAAAGCGCGGTCTATGGCCAGTTGCTGGCACGGATGAGGCTGGCCGGGGCCCGCTGGCGGGGCCGGTTGTTGCAGCCGCCGTCATCCTCGACGGTAACGCCATCCCGGTTGGCCTTAACGATTCGAAAAAGCTCACGGCTCGTCGCCGCGAAGCGCTCTACGAGGAAATCCTTGCAACAGCGACCGTTTCTATCGCCTCTTCAGGTGCCAATCACATTGACCGGCGCGACATCCGCAAAGCCAGTCTGGATGCCATGCGCCGCGCTGTGGCGGGCCTGACGCTCGTTCCCGCCCATGTGCTGTGTGACGGCCGCGATGTACCACCGGGATTGATTTGCAGTGGCTCGGCCGTGATCAAAGGCGACGCGCGCTCTCTTTCCATCGCCGCCGCCTCCATTATTGCAAAAGTCATGCGAGACCGCATGATGGAACGGGCCGCAAAAATCTACCCGGCCTATGGCTTCGATGCCCATGCTGGCTATGGCACCAAGACCCATCTTCAGGCGATCGTCGACAATGGCCCCTGCATCCTTCATCGCATGAGCTTTCGCCCTTTGCGTCAAGAATAGGCGAGATATTTCCGCGCGCTTTCACATACGCGCGGCAATTTCTCTTTTGTGTCATCATTCCACAGCAAAACGAGACCGGTTTAAGCGTTAACCGTTGCGGAATGCATAGCCGTAACCATTCAGCGCTGGTGCGCCGCCGAGATGGGCGTAAAGCACTTTCGAGCCTTCCGGGAAGTAGCCTTTTTTGACCAGATCGATCATGCCCTGCATGGATTTACCCTCATAGACCGGATCAGTGATCATACCTTCCAGACGGCCAACGAGACGGATTGCCTCTTTGGTTTCCTCGGAAGGTACCCCGTAAACGGGATAGGCATAATCCTCAATCAGCACCACATCTTCGGCGGTGATTTCCCGTCCCAGCTTCACCAGATCCGCAGTTCGTTTGGCAATCGCAAGAACCTGCTCTCTCGTCTGTTGCGGTGTAAACGACGCATCAATGCCAATCACGCGGTTGGCACGGCCATCCTTGGCGAAGCCCACCGTCATGCCTGCATGGGTCGATCCCGTGACGGTGCAGACCACGATATAATCAAACTTAAAGCCCAGCTCTTGTTCTTGCGCCCGCACCTCTTCCGCAAATCCAACATAGCCCAATCCTCCGTAAGGGTGCACCGATGCTCCCGCCGGGATGGGATAAGGCTTACCACCACTAGCCTTTACGTCCTCAATAGCGTCTTCCCAGCTTTTGCGAATGCCAATGTCAAAGCCGTCGTCCACCAGACGCACATCCGCACCCATAATCCGTGACAGCATGATATTGCCGACCCGGTCATAAACGGCGTCTTCATGCGGAACCCAGGCTTCTTGCACCAATCGGCATTTGAAGCCGATCTTGGCAGCCACCGCCGCAATCATGCGGGTATGGTTGGATTGCACCCCGCCAATCGACACCAGCGTATCGGCACCCGAGGCGATGGCGTCTGGAATGATATATTCCAGCTTGCGCAATTTATTGCCACCAAACGCCAGACCCGAATTGCAGTCATCGCGTTTGGCATAAAGCTGCACTTTGCCACCAAGATGCGCACTGAGCCTGTCGAGCTTTTCAATATGCGTTGGACCGAACGTGAGGGGATAGCGTTCAAAAGCGTCAAGCATCGGACATCCTTTCGTTTGAAGATGCCAAACGCTAGACTTTTTTCAATGAAAGGTGCTTTCTATTTTGAATAGCATATTATTGTATATCAACGTTGAAATGCACTTTTTGTAAGTTATCATCCATTTTTGAAGGGAAATATGACCGATTCTTCCATGCTTGAGCCATTGGATCGCATCGATCTCAAGATCATGCGTCTGCTGCAAAAAAATGGACGCCTGAGCAATGCCGAGCTGGCGGAGCAGGTCTCCATCAGTGCAGCCACTTGCCACCGCCGCACCCAGCGCCTATTCAAAGACGGCTATCTCAGTGGTGTCCGCGCCATGGTTGCGCCCAGCAAAGTCGAGCGGGGCGCGCTGGTAATGGTGGGTGTTGTGCTAGATCGCTCAACACCTGAAAGCTTCGCTGATTTCGAAGCTGCCGCCGCGAAACTAAGCTTTGTGCTCGACTGCCATCTTGTCGCGGGTGACTTTGATTATTTTTTAAAGATCCGCGTCCGCGACATGGCCGATTTCAACCGCATTCACGGCAGCCAATTGATCGCCCTACCAGGTGTGCGCCAAACGCGCACCTTTTTTGTGATGAAAGAAGTGGTTGACAATCGGGCGTTGGAGTTTTGAGCGCCAAACCGTTCACTCCGCAAGCTGCACGCAAACGCCACGCTCAGGGATGAACACGCACCAAAACAAAAAAGCCGGGCTAAACCCGGCTTTTTAAAGATCATAGTTCTGAAAATCAGTTCAAGCGCGTCTTCACGTCGCTCACGCCAGCCTTAAACAAACGGGCCTGAAGGTCAGCATCACTCTGCTTTGCCAGAACGGTTTGTGCCGCAGCTGTCGCCAAATCAACGGCAGCAGCACGAACAGCGTTGACCGCATCCGTTTCCGCCTGCTTGATTTTTTGCTCAGAAATTGCGTTGCGACGGGCAACGAATTCTTCGGTCTTGGCCTTGGCGTCGGCGGCCAAGGCAGCAGCTTCGCGCTGAGCCACAGCAACAATAGCGGCGGCTTCGGCTTCGGCCTCTTTGCTCTTTTTCTGATAGTCAGCCAGCAGAGCCTGAGCTTCTTCGCGAAGACGCTTGGCTTCCGCCAGTTCTTCGCGGATATTTTCAGCCCGCTCATCCAGCGACTTGGCCATCATGCCCGGAACCTTGAGATAGGCAACCAGAGCAAGAAAAATGACAAGACCGACAAAGGCAAAGAAAGTTGCATCATATTCCATCTGATCAACCTCTCTTTTCTGCTGTCACAGCGGCGGCAGCATCAGCAGCGCTCAACGGCTTACCAGTGAGCTGCTCAACGATGACGGCAACCGTTTCCGTTGCGATGGTGTCGACTTCAGCGATGGCCTTTGCCTTCATAGCGGCAATGCTGGCTTCAGCTTCAGCAATCTTTTTGGCAAGCTCGGCTTCAACAGCTTTGCGTTCTGCAGCGGCTTCTGCCTTGGCAGCTTCGCGAGCAGCAGAGGCGATCTGAACGCCTTTTGCTTTCGCTGCGCTCAATTCTTTTTCATAGCCCTCAACGGCAGCATCCGATTCGGCCTTCAAACGGCGGGCTTCTTCGATGTCCTGAGCGATACGATCATGGCGATTTTCCAGGATACCGCCAACGCGCGGCACGATAACCCGCTGCATCAGCACATAGAAAACACCAAAGGTAATGACCAGCCAAAGCAGCTGAGATGCAAATGTCGTATGGTCAAAGGGAGGAAAAACGCCCTTGCCATGCTCGGCTCCGTGGGGAACGCCAGTCTCAGTGTGGGTCACAGCCGTTGCCGGGGCTTCCTCGGCGTAGGCGGGGGTAACGAACATACTCGCCTCCAGTATCCTGCAAATGCAAGAGATCACGGCATGCTAGAGAGCAAACCGTGATCCCGTAATTTCACTGAAATTAAACAGCGAACAGGAGCAGGAGAGCAACGAGCAGCGAGAAGATGCCCAAAGCTTCCGTAACGGCGAAGCCGAATACCAGACGGCCGAACTGGCTGTCAGCAGCAGACGGATTGCGCAGTGCGCCCGAAAGGTAGTTGCCGAAAATGTTGCCAAGGCCAAGAGCTGTGCCGGCCATGCCAAAGCAAGCGAGACCTGCGCCGATGTACTTTGCTGCTTCCGCGTCCATGATTGTACTCCTTTGAATGGTTATTGCGGCGTATGACTGACGCTATCGAGCGCCAATGTCGTTATCCTTAGTGACCGCCCGGATGGATTGCGTCGTTCAGATACATGCATGTCAGCACGGCGAAGACGTAAGCCTGCAGGAAGGCAACCAGGAACTCAAGACCAGTCAATGCGACGGTCATAGCGAGAGGAAGGATTGCGCCACCGACGCCAAGAGCGCCAAGGCTGCCAAGCGAAGCAACGAAGCCCGCGAAAACCTTCAGTGTGATGTGACCGGCCAGCATGTTGGCGAACAGTCGGATAGACAAAGAAATCGGGCGTGACAAGAAGGAAATCACTTCAATTGGCACAACCAGAAGCAAAAGTGCGCCAGGCACACCCGATGGCACGAACAACTGGAAGAAGCCAAGACCGTGCTTATAAAAACCGTAGACCAACACAGTACCGATCACGAAAATCGCCAAAGCCAGCGTGACGATGATCTGACTGGTGACCGTGAAGAAATATGGCATCATGCCCATGAGGTTGGCGGTAAGCACAAACATGAACAGTGAAAAGACCATGGGGAAGAACTTCATCCCATGGCTTCCGGCCCCTTCTCGCAGCATTGACGCCACAAATTCGTAGGACATCTCGGCAACAGACTGCGCACGACCCGGAATAAGGCCACGGTTAGATGTTGCGAAATATAGAAAACCAGCAGCAACCGCCACCGTTGCAACCATGAACAAGGAAGCATTGGTGAACGAGAAATCTATGCCACCAATCTCGATCGGAACAATCTTGTGGATCTGGAACTGATGGGTCGGATCGTTTGACACCTGTTGATCTCTCTCGCTTTTGCCACCCGCAAGTGGCGTCCGTTCCTGTCCGCCCAGATGCAAAGCATCCGAACGCTGTTATTTTTTTACACCTGGCTTGCGGTCAGCGGGATGTGGTGACGTCACCACACCGCTTGCGCGAAGCACATTCAACACGCCTGCACAGAACCCCAGCAACAAGAGGACAATGAGTCCCCAAGGCGATGTTCCTGCCAAACGGTCGATCACGAAACCAAGAACTGCGCCCACGATGACGGCAGAGAGAAACTCGCTGGAGATTTTCATCGCCTGAGCATAGCCTTTTCGGCTTGTCTCGGCGCGCTGATCTTTTGCGGCCTCTTCCCCGTCATGCATCTTCTTGGCGACCAATTTGGTCTCAAGCTGATTGCGACGACGTTCCAGCTCATTCTCGCGCTCATCCATTGCTAATCCTCCGTCCGAAACCAGACATTGCCATAAAATAGCCTGCCCGGATAGCAAACGTAGCGGATTTTCAATGGTCCAGCCCGTTCTAAAGTTGGCGCACCATAATTTTGCCCGTCGCTATAGTCAAGGCATTGAACACGCTTGTTTCACGACAAATTAACTGAGATAAAACAGATAGATAGAAGAAAAAATCAGTTTTTTCTCACAAACCTGCGCCAAATTGCCTACCTCGCTCCTGTAAAAACCCGGAATCACCCCCAGATTTTTGCCCCAATTATGGCGCGATATTGGGCGCGACCGCGTTCTTTCGCAAGATTGCGAAAAATGCCCCGCGCGCCCCGAATCTCTTAAATAATCACGTGCGAACCCAACTCCACCACGCGATTGGCTGGCAGACGGAAATAATCCGATGGGTCGGTGGCCGAGTTGGCAAGCGCGATAAACAGCCTATCCTGCCAGTTGGGCATGCCTGCCTTGGCGTCTGGAACCAGCTTGCGACGGCCCAGATAGAAGGAGGTCGACATGATATCGAACTTCAACCCGCCCTTTCGCAGCTTTGCCAGCGCCTGCGACACATTTTGCTGCTCCATATAGCCAAAGCGGATTTCGACCCGGCTGAACCGTTCCGACAGGCTTTCGGCCACAAACCGCTCTGCCTCGGTGGCGCGCGGCCGATTGACCGTCTTGATGGTGAGAATGATGTTTTTCTCGTGCAGAACGTGATTGTGCTTGAGATTGTGCAGCAGTGCCGCTGGGGCGGTTTCCGGGTCGCTGGTCAGGAATATCGCCGTACCAGACACGGAAACCGGCCCGTGCTCGCTCTTGCGCTCAATCGACGGAATGAAGGACGACAGCGGGATATCGGCATGGCGGGTCTTGGCAAACAGAATGGCCGTACCGCGCCTCCATGTCCACATGACAATGGTGAAGCCAGCGGCAAAAAACACCGGGATATAGCCGCCATCATGGATTTTAAGCAGGTTTGCGCCCAAAAACACCATTTCCAGCGCCAAAAGCGGCACAATGATTGCCAGCGCCAAAAGCGGCGACCACTTCCATTTCACCCGCACAAATTCGAAGGCCATAATGGTGGTCACAACCATCGCACCCGTGACGGAGATGCCGTAGGCCGTCGCCAGCGCATCTGAGCTTTCAAACAGCAAGACCAGTCCGAGAACGCCGATCAGCAGCAGAGTGTTGACGGCAGGCAGATAAATCTGTCCGGTGTTGGTTTCAGATGTGAAGGTGATTTCCATACGCGGCAGAAAGCCAAGGTGAATGGCCTGACGCACCATGGAAAACGCCCCGGTTATAACCGCCTGGCTGGCAATAACCGTGGCGGCAGTGGCCAGGATAATGACCGGAATAATCGCCCAGCTTGGGAACATCAGGTAGAAAGGATCTTTCGCCATGGAAGGATCTTTCAGCACCAACGCGCCCTGCCCCAGATAGTTAAGCACAAGTGCGGGAAAGACCAGGCAGAACCAGGCAAGCTGAATGGGCTTACGACCAAAGTGGCCGAGGTCAGCATAAAGCGCTTCGGCACCGGTGACCGTCAAAAACACCGCGCCGAGCACAACGAAGCCAAGGAACTTTTCCTGAAAGAGGAATGTCACCGCATTGATGGGGTTAAACGCCCAGAAAATCGCCGGATCATCGAAAATATGGCTGATGCCACCAGCGGCCATGACCAGAAACCACACCACCGTGATGGGGCCAAACAGATTGGCAACCGCCCCTGTGCCACGCGATTGCATGGCAAACAGGATGATCAGAATCACCACTGAAATCGGCACAACAAAGGGGCTTGCCTGCGGCGCGACCAGTTTCAGGCCTTCCACCGCCGACAAAACGGAAAGGGCTGGCGTAATCATGGCGTCGCCCAAAAACAGCGCGGCACCAATCAAACCCAGCACCATCAGCACCAGCGTGCGGCGGCCGGCTGTCTTGCTCAAAAGGGCCAGCAGCGACAGGGTGCCGCCTTCGCCATCATTGTCGGCGCGCAGCAAGAACAGCACATATTTCAAGGTGACGATGATTGTCAGGGTCCATACAATCAAAGATGTGAGGCCAATCACTTCAAATCTGGTGATACCATCATAAGAAATGGGCTTTAGCGCTTCACGAAAAGCGTAGAGCGGGCTGGTGCCGATATCGCCATAGACGACACCGACGGAGCCAAGGGCGGGCAACAACAGGTTGCGCAGGCCATTTTTTCCGTTCGACGCATGGGATGTATCGTGAGACATTGATCTTTACAGGCTCTCAGAGCCAGCCTTTCCAACGAAAAAACAGGAAGGGGACAACGGCGGAAACCACCATGAAAAACAAGGCGACGGGGTAACCAAAGTGCCAGTTCAGCTCGGGCATAACGTGAAAATTCATTCCATAGATGGACGCCACCAGTGTCGGCGGCAAGAATACCACGGAAGCAATTGAGAAAATCTTGATGATGGCATTCTGCTCAACATTGATCAGGCCAAGCGACGCATCCAGCATAAAGCTGATATTGCTGCTGATAAAGCCAGCATGTTCCGAGAGCGAATGAACGTCATGCGCCACCACCATGCAAAGCTCTTTCGCATCCTCGCTGGCCTTGACCGGATCGGCTGAGGCCAAGAAGGACACCAGACGCGATAGCGATACCAAGCTGTCACGCGTTTTGCTGACAAGGCGGTGGTAGCTGGCAATATCCACCAGCTTGTCCTCGAGAAAATGCGGCGGCCGCGATTTGTGCAATTTTCGCTCAATGAACACGTCGCTGGAGAGCGCATCCAGCCGTGCACCGGCAATTTCCAGCACTTCGGCGGTGCGATCCACCACCGTTTCCAACAGGCGCATCAGCAACACAGACCCTTTGCTGCAATTGACCTGATTGCGCGCAAGAGCGGCTGCAAACAAGCCGAACGACTTTGGCTCGGCATAGCGCACGGTGACAATGCGATTGCCCCCCAGAATAAACGCCACATCTGCCAGCTCTGGTACATTGGATTCGGCTTTGCAGATCAGGGATGCCGTCATGTAAACGCCATGATCATCGGTGTACAGTCGGCTTGACGGCTCGATGTCTTTCAAGTCATCGCGGGTCGGCAGCGGCATGGCCAGAAGGGTTTCCGCCAACCGCTCCTCGGTTTTATCCGGATTGAGCAGATCGACCCACAAAATATCGTCAGCAAGGCGCGTTGGCGCATCGCTGGGCAGAATGACATCCACCGTCCCGTCACACCTGTAAGCTCTAATCAAACGTGATACCTTCGTCCCATGGCCTCGACATCACCCCGTATCACCCTGACACGATAACGACGCTGCAACACCGATATTCAAACCCGCTACAGCGCCGCGCGCCTTCCATGGCGCGCAAAGCTTTTCTGTAGCTCTTTATCTTTGTTGCATCATGTTCAAATCACCCCTCTGCGGGAATTGAAACCTGCAATAAATCTCCAGAGCATTGTTGCCACCACCACCACAGATGGCTGCAATTTACTGTGTTGCGGAAGATCTTAACCGATTAAATCCGCCCGTTGGCGTTATTTTTTCGTGTGCGGTGCACTCGTCTTCAACAGCGAACCAATAACACCTGCCGACAAGATAGCAAGGGTAATTACAAGCGAGGGCAACGGTGGAATATGCAGAAGGCCCAGCATATCACCGATCAAGATCTTGCCGCCGATGAAAATCAGCACGGCCGACAACGCATATTTCAACAAGATAAAGCGTTCCAGCATGGCGGAAAGCGCAAAATATAGCGCGCGCAGACCCAAAATCGCGGCAATATTGGACGTGAAGACAATATAGGGATCGGTGGTGATTGAAAAAATCGCCGGCACACTATCAACAGCGAAAATAACATCGGCCAGTTCCACCATCACCAAAGCCAGAAACAGCGGCGTTGCGTAGAGTTTTGTCTTTTCAACCGCATCACCCTCTGCCGGAAGACGCACAAAAAACTTCTCGCCATGCAATTCCTCGGTCATTCGCACGCGCTTGTGCAAAAAGGCAAGGATGGGATTGCTCGATACGTCAAATTCTTCATCAGCCGACAAAAGCATCTTGATGCCCGTGTAAACCAGAAAGGCAGCAAACAGGTACAAAACCCAATGGAATTGATCGACAATCGCAGTCCCCGCAGCCACCATGATGCCGCGCAACAGCACCACACCGATAATGCCATAGACCAGAGCCCGATGCTGGAGATGCTGGGGAATGCGGAAATAGCTGAAAATCAGGGCGATAACAAAGATATTGTCCAGCGACAGGCTTTCTTCCACCACATAGCCGGTGAGATACAGAATGGCCGCGTCATGGCCCACGCGCCACCAGATAAAGCCGCCAAAGGCGACACCCATGGCAATATAAAAGGCAGAGAGTTTCATGCTCTGCGCCACATCAATATGGCGGGTCTTTTTGCTCAACAAGCCAAGATCAATTGTCAGCAGAACGGCAACAAACAGAAGAAAGCCCAGCCACATCCACAGGGGCTGGCCGAGAAAATCAGCAGCAATAAGGGTCATGAATTTTATTCTCTTACGGCGTTTTCAATGAAAACAACTCCGACATCACGGGAAAGCCGAATTTCCCGCCAGAGGGGCCCGCAGTTGCGCACCTATGGTGCGATCACGCCGGTATGACTCATCATCACAAAAAATTCAAGTTTTCGCTTCTCCACCGGTGCAATTTGATTTTTATCAATGCAGCCTGAGGTGATGATTGGCATATTTTCAATCGACAGACGGCATTGGGCAAAAGCCGTCATGTCTCTTCCGTTCAACCCTACACTGTTGGCGGTGTCGCCGTTGCAGCCGATTTCAAAGGCTGCAACGGCGACATTTTTGAACCGCCTCTGGCTTATTCCCAGGTGATTTTCGGCGCTTTGCGCGCAGAATGCCGCTGCACTTCCTGCCAGACCTTGGCGGCAATATCGCGATAGACTTGGCTTTGCACATTGTCAGGCTCGCTGACAACGATGGGTGTTCCTGCGTCCGATTTCTCGCGAATCGATATGGTCAGCGGCACTTCGCCCAGGAATGGTACACCAATGGCGTCCGCTTCGGCCTTGGCGCCGCCATGACCAAAAATATCGTAGCGATTGCCAGTGTCTGGCGCGATGAAATAGCTCATGTTCTCAACAATGCCCAACACCGGCACTTCGACCTTGTTGAACATGTTGATTCCTTTGCGGGCATCAATCAGAGCCAGATCCTGTGGGGTGGATACAATCACGGCACCGGTCAGTGGCACCTGTTGCGCCATGGTCAATTGCGCATCACCCGTGCCGGGCGGCATATCGACCACCAGCACATCCAGCTGTCCCCAGGCCACTTCGCGCAACATCTGCATCAGGGCTGATTGCACCATGGGTCCGCGCCAAATCATGGCCGTGCCCTCATCAACCAGAAAGCCCATGGACATGGCTTTGAGGCCATAATTTTCCATCGGCACAATGATGCGCCCATCAATCTGCTCGGGCCGACCGGAAATCCCCAAAAGGCGGGGCATGGACGGGCCATAGACATCCGCATCGAGAATGCCGACTTTCAAGCCATTGGCCATCAGCGCCAGGGCAAGATTGACGGCGGTGGTGGATTTGCCAACGCCCCCCTTGCCGGATGCAACGGCAACAATGGCACCGATGCCGGGAATATCTGCTTTCGCCTGTTTCGGAGGCTGACCAGCCGGTGCGTGGGAATGGGTATGGGAATGCGCGGGCTTGCCCGCAGGATTGGCCGATGGTGCCCCCGCCTTGCGCTCTGCCGTCAGGCTGACCAGCGCACCTTTAACGCCGGGGAGCGCCTTCACCACGCGCTCGGCCGCCATCCGCAATGGCTCAAGTTCCTTGGCGCGTTCGGCTGGCACATTGATGGAAAAATACACTTTGGCATCGGAAATGAACACGTCGGAGACCATGCCAAGATCGACGATATTGCCCTCAAGATCAGGACCGCGCACGGTTTTCAGAGCATCAAGAACAGTGTTTTTATCGGGCACCATGGCTGAACTTCCCGGTTGGATGGCCTGCCCCCTTTTAACAGGAAGGCCAGAGCTTTGAATGAAGTGACGTGAAAGTCGATACATCGGTGATGTAGCGCCGTTTTACCACCCCTTATTGCAAATTCTTCAAAATCGGAACGCCTATATGCATTTATATCCCACCTCGGCCCAAACAAAAACCGCCGGACCAACACTGCTGAATGCAGGTGGAACCGGCGGCGTTTGTGTGAGCGCCTTCTTTGGTGCGCCCTTTTCAAAGTCCCCTCTGGACTTCTTTTCCTTTGCCATGCACGAAGCATGCCAAACTTAAAACACGGCATTTCTGGCGGCTCGGACAACAGGATTCAGCCTATATGCCCAGAATTTAAAACCCGGCCGCGCGCGCTGCCTAAAAAACATACACCAGAATAAAATGACTGCAATTCACTTTGATGTAAATTTCCGCATACATGCACAGATCAAGACCCAAGATGCTGTTCCAGCCGGTCGGGATCAAAAATTGCGCCATCGAAAAAGCGCTCGGATTCAGACGGGACGATTGGTGTAGACGCGCCCGCATTATGCAGCCTGCCTTTGGCCTGCCGCACATCATGCGTTTCGGGCATGGGCGCAAAAATGGGCTTTAAGGCACGGCGATAGAGATCAGACCGATAGGTCTTCACCACACTGTCGCGGTTTTCTGCAGAATGGACAACATGACCGGCCCGCACCATCTGGCTGTAAAACCACAGCGCCTGACTTTGCCTTGGAAAGCCTGAGGTTTTGCGCTCCAGCACCATAAAGCCATCCAGATGCTGCGAAACTCCGGGCGCAATTGTCACCTCACCAGTCAAGGCTGGCAGCATCAGATGCCCGTCAACGCCAAGATGGCGCGGAGCTGCCAAAATGCCAGCCAGTTCCTCGATATTGTCGGGATTGCCACACCATTGGGCGGATCGATGCAGGGCGCGCAACAAGGCATCCACTGCAAGCTCGTTGGCTTGCACCCAACGCTTTGAGAGGCCAAGCACCTTATCCGGTCCGTCGCGCCAAATTTCGGCGCTGGTGGTGAGAATACGCCCAACACCTTTGCTCACCGCCATGCTGTTCCACGGCTCGGCCGCGCAAAACCCGTGAATGGCACCCTCTGACAGGGCGTCGGTCATCAATGGCGATGGCAAAGCCACGACATCCACGTCGCGCCCCACAACCAGACCGCTGGCGTTTAGCCAATAACGAAGCTGATACCCCTGACTGGAATGGTCGAACCCGATGGCAAAGCGAAGAGGTTTCAGCGAAGCAGGGCGGCGACTGACAACGGCTTTGAGCGCCTGTCCCGCCGCGCCTGGATCAAGACGGATTGGATCATGTTTGGGCTGTGCTTGCGCCAGCATATCAAACAGTGCCTTGGACACCGTAACGGCACCGCCCGCCAAATTCAGCGTCATCGCAACCAGCAAGGCAGGTGAAACCGGATAAAGCCCCAGATTGGCGGCCAGCGGCAGAGGTGCAGGCATGGGGGCACCATCCAATTGACCGACCGCCACACGGTCTCGAATATTGGCCCATGTGGTCTCGCGCACCAGACGCAAGTGAAGCCCCTCGTCGGCGGCAAAACCCTTTTCCGAGGCAATGATCAGCGCGGCACTATCGACAAAGGGCATAAAGCCCAAAGTCACCTCCATGAGACCGCCAATTGTCTACCCATCCTGCTCTTTCCTCGCCGCGCAGCCGTCGGCAAAATGCTTACCTTATCAGACCCAATCGCAATGATTTGGCAACGGCCTGGGTCCGATTGACCGTGTCCAGCTTTTTGGTGGCACGGTTGAGATAGTGATTGATGGTGTGTTCAGACAGGCCCATGATTTCAGCAATTTCGATGGATGTCTTGCCAGCCGAGGTCCAGCTCAGGCACTCGATCTCACGCTCGGTCAAGGTTTCCTTGACGCAGGCATCCATCTCGCGAATTTCTGCCAGCCGATTGAAAACATGGGCGGAGACATGGTGGAGCAAGACAACATCAATGAAGGACAACTCACCCCACTCGCCAGAAATAGCGACAGCACCCCGATTTCCAGCAAAATCAAAGACAGGGAAAGAAGCATTCCGAAGCAGGTTGTGAGCGCGCAAAATAGTGGTGGCGCGATCCGCGGTCTTTGCATCGCGTTCACGCGCGATTGTTGCAAGATCAAACAGCACCGGCAAAGAAGTGTTGCGCAGCCGGTGAAAAATAGGACTGGTGGGCAACAAGGTCGCCTCGTCATATTCACTCAGCAATTCGGCAGGCCAATTGGTGATCACAGAGCAACTGGCGAGATGGAGCGCGTCAACCGGTGGCATATTCATAACCAGGAAAAACTTGGCACCAAAATACTCGCCAATCTGCTTCATAAACCGGAACACATCAAACTGCGTTTTGGACGTCGCAAGATCAGCCAAAAACCGCTCCACATCGGCCACCTTTGACGGGGAATCCTGTAGAACAATCAGATTATCGCCCATTTCATTGACACGTCTCATGTTTTCATCCGGAAATTTCTGTCCTGACATCGACAAGCTCAAGAACAAAGTCAATTTCAGAATCACAGGCTCTGCGGCGTCAAGGTATAACACCGCAAGGATTATGGGTATGATTTTCTCCTCGAACCGATTTCGAATATCGATTTCAAACGTCGATTGCGATTCAAGAAACTCTGGACAGACGTGCTACGCCCAGATGTCTTCATAGACAGCAAAGCCAATATCGACAAATTTAACCAAAGCGTGGCCAAAGGGTGGAATTTGCATCCCTCCAGCCGCCATCGTCATTTTCTTTTGGATTTTGACATTCTTTAAAGGCTGAGCCAGAAATGAAACCAGCTTTCGCACACATCCAATAGAAACACCAAATCATCAGCATCGCACCGCGACGCGAAAACACATGACACAAAAGCATCATGGGAGAGACCCTTGGAAAAACCTTATTCCGGCACCGTTCTGATTGATACCCGTATGCATCTTGGCGAAGGGCCGACCTATGATGCCACAACCGATACCGCCTGGTGGTTCGACATTCTCGGCAAGGAGCTTTATCAGCACACTGTCGCAAGCGGCGAAACCATCCGCCATTCCCTGCCGATGATGGCCAGCGTGCTGGCGCGCGTCGATGCTGAGCGTCAAATTCTGGCAACAGAGAGCGGAATTTTCCTGCGTGATGTGGCAAGCGGCGCGCTCGAACTTCTCACTGTGCTGGAGGCTGATCGCCCCGGCAATCGCTCCAATGACGGGCGCGTTCATCAAAGCGGGGCTCTATGGGTTGGCACCATGGGCAAAACCGCAGCAGACGGCGCGGGCGCGATCTATCATGTGGCTGGCAAAACCGTGACGCGGCTGTTTGATGCCATCAGCATTCCCAATTCCATCTGCTTTTCACCGGACGGCACCCTTGGTTATTACGTCGATACCCGTGTGAACGTGATGATGAAGGTGGCGCTGGACCCTTCAACAGGCCTGCCCGTTGGCACACCAACCGCGCATATTGACGGGCGCGGACAGCCTGGCGGCATTGATGGTTCAGTCTGCGATGCCGATGGCGGCATCTGGAACGCACGCTGGGGTGTGGGTGCGGTCGACCATTACGACAGCGCGGGCCAACACATGGCGCGCTATAAGGTGCCTGCGGCCCAAACCACCTGCCCGGCCTTCATTGGTCACAATCTCAATCGCCTGCTGATCACCAGCGCAACAGAAGGGCTGGATGATGCGGGCCTCGCTGCCGATCCGCAAGGCGGCCAGACATTTGTTCTGGACGTGAGTGTGAAGGGCCGCCCGGAACCCAGCTTCCGGCTCTAACGCCTCCCGCCGCTTTTTGGCCTGACGCATAATTCCTTAGATCGAAATCGATTTAAGGAGAAACTTATGCAGCAGATTTTATCTGCGCAGTTGCGACAATGCTGATGGAACTTGCATAAAGTTCCATCAAATTGAAAAAATAAAAGGCAAATTTTTACGGAACGATCCTCCTGTTCAAGCATTTCCCTCTCGAACCAAGGCGCTGAAGACGAAACGTCCACGGTGCCGGGATCGAAAACGAAATAGAGATAAAGGTAGGATTAAGATGAAAAAGACACTTAGCATTGTAGCAACGACGATTCTTCTTGGCTCTACTGCTGTAGCTCCTATGGCTTTTGCGCAAGATGCAAAACCAGCCAAGCCAGCTGCTACCGATACTATGAAAAATGAAACAACGACCACAACCAAGGCTCCGATGGCCACAGACTCGATGGCAACACAGGAAGTCTATCTGACCCAGCAGGGCGCTGATCAGCTGGCCGCAACCAATTACATCGGTCAGGACGTTTACACCACGGGCGAAAAGAGCATTGGCAAGATCAATGACCTGATCATGCAGAAGGATGGCAAGGTTGTTGCTGCCGTGATCGGCGTGGGTGGCTTCCTGGGCATGGGTGAAAAGAATGTTGCCGTTCCGATCAGCAAGATCACTGTGACCCACGACGTGAAGGATCCGGCTACTCTGCATTTGACAACAATGGAGACGGCAGAAAGCCTGAAGACAGCTCCAGCGTTCAAAACCCTGTCAGAGCAGAAGTCGTAAATCTGAATGATGACGACACAGTGATGTCAAGAATACTCTGATCTCCAGTCAGAGAAGGCGAAGCCCACGGGCTTCGCCTTTTTTTGTGCTGCGTTGATCCCGCGACAATGTCTATTGCGCGTCTTCTGTCTGCTCTGCCCCGCGCTTGGGTTTGACCAAAGGTTCCGGCTGAACCGGGCGATTGTAAAGCATATGCGTGCCCGCCCGCAGTCCATCCACTGCCTGCAATTGCAAACGCTCTTCATCGCGGCGGCGAATATCGGCCTCAATTGCCGTTGCTGTTTCCTCGCCAACGCCAAGGGCGATAATCGCGCTACGACCAAAAGCCAGACCCGATTCCAATGTTTCGCGCAGTTCATACTCGACATTGCGGGCGCGTAAAGACAGGCTATGAACACGATCATAAGAGCGGACAAAAAGCCGACAATGGGGGAATTCTGACGCAATCAGATCGACAATCTTGTCCGTCACCTCACGCTTTTGCGTACAAACGGCAACGATCTTGGCTTTCTCAATCCCTGCGGCCCGCAGCATATCCAGCCGGGTTCCGTCGCCAAAATAGATGCGAAATCCAAACATCGAGGCCTGCCGAATACGGTCGGCGGAATCATCGATGATGGTCACATCCCGGCCACTGGCCAGCAGGATCTGTGCGGCAATCTGGCCGAAACGGGAAAAGCCGATCATCAGCACATCGGAACCGGCCCCTTCAAAATCCTCCTCGATTTCTTCGCGGGCTTCGCCCTTGAGCAAATGGTTGGCCAGGCTTGCCACCACCGGCGTAAGCGCCATGGTCAACGTGACCACAGAAATCAGCAGCGAAGCGGTGGCGTTGGAAAACAGCCCGGCAGACACCGCCGTGGTGAACAGCACAAAGCCGAACTCACCGCCTTGTGGCAAAACGGCTGCGATGCGCAGAGCATCATTATGGTTTGATCCGGCAATCCGGCAAAGCCCATAAATGCTGAGCGCTTTGACCAGCATGATCACTGGCACAGCCAGTGCCAACACCAGAAGATTGTCGAAGATCACATTAAATTGCACAGACAGCCCGACGGCGATGAAAAACAGCGCCTGAAGGATGCCGCGAAACGGCTCGATATCCGCTTCCAGCTCGTGGCGATAGGAGGATTCGGCCAGCATCACGCCAGCCAGAAAAGCCCCCATGGCCATGGAGAGACCAACCGCCTGCATCAACATGGCCGAGCCAAGCACCACAAACAGCGCCGCCGCAATCATCACCTCACGGGCGCCGGTGCGCGCGATGATTTGAAACATCGGTGTCAGCACATAGCGCCCGGTCAAAATCATCGCCAGCGTTGCGGCAATTGCAATGCCAATATCCAGCCACAAGGATGCACTTTGAGAGCCTGCCTGATTGCCCAAAATGGAAATCATCGCCAAAAGCGGCACAATGGCCAGATCCTGAAACAGCAGAACCGAAAAGGTGCGCTGACCATAGGCGCTGTTCATGTCGTTGCGATCATTGAGAATTTGCAGCGCAAATGCCGTGGAGGACAAGGATAGGCCAAAGCCTGCCACCACGGCGGCTTTCCAATCCAGAAGCTGAAACATCACCGCCGCAACTGTCAGCAATCCACCCCCCAGCAGCACTTGCGCACTGCCGAGACCAAAAATATCGGCCCGCATCCGCCACAGCGTCGAGGGTTTCAGTTCCAGCCCGATGACGAACAACAGAAAGACCACGCCCAGTTCTGCCACCGGCAAAATCTCTTCCGCTCCGGTGATGATATGGGCAAGCGGCCCAATCACCGCACCGGCGGCCAGATAGCCCAGCACGGTTCCCAGCCCCAGTTTTCGAAAAATCGGCGCTGCAACAACCGCTCCACCCAGCAACACGAGGGCCTCGGTGAAAATCAAGGTGGGTGCGGTACTCATGGCTGGCCTTTCAGTTTCGTCGAGAGTCTTTTGTTTTCGTTTGTCTCTTCGGGAAAACCGGATTCCACTTTTCCCTGACAAACTCTAGATCGCGATTGAGCAGAATCAGAGCAATGCCCTTGATGCAATCGGTAATGCACAATAAATGGATGGATAACGAAAGGCCAAGCCATGTCATCTGAAAATCAAGCCGACCACCTGCTTTCTCGCGCTCATACGCTTGTTGACCTTGCCCGTAAGGCAGGGGCCGACAAGGCCGATGCCGTTGTGGTGCGCTCGCGTGCCAAAAGCGTCAGCGTGCGCCTGGGCAAAGTGGAATCAACCGAATCCTCCGAGAGCGATGATTTTTCGCTGCGGGTGTTTATCGGCAACAAGGTTGCCTCGGTCTCGGCCAATCCCGGCTTTGATCTTGCGGCCCTTGCCGAACGCGCCGTGGCCATGGCCAAAGTTTCGCCGGAAGATCCCTATACCGGCTTGGCGGATGAACCGGATTTGGCGCGCAGCTATCCCGACCTTGAGCTTTATGATGACACCGAGGTTTCCAGCGATCAATTGCGCGAAGCAGCCCTTGCCACCGAAGAGGCCGCCCGCGCGGTGAAAGGTGTCACCAACTCGCTGGGGGCTGGTGCCTCTGCGGGCATGGGCGGCATGGTTCTTGTCACCTCCCATGGGTTTTCCGGGGCCTATCAGGCCTCACGCTTTTCACGCTCTGTTGGCGTGATCGCTGGCGAAGGCACGGCCATGGAGCGCGATCATGATTTTGACAGTCGCCTTTATTATGCCGATCTCGACAGCCCGGATATCATCGGCCGTCGGGCTGGTGAGCGCACGGTGCGCAAGATCAACCCGCGCAAGGTAGAGACCACCAAAAATCTGACGGTGGTGTTTGATCCGCGTGTGGCGCGCGGCTTTGTCGGGCATATCGCCGGTGCCATTAACGGCGCATCGATTGCCCGCAAGACTTCGTTTTTGCGCGATCGCATGGGCCAACAGGTTTTGAAGGCGGGATTGAACATCACCGACAACCCGATCCGGGTGCGCGGCTCGTCGTCGCGGCCCTTTGATGGTGAAGGTATCACCGGCAAGCCTTTGACGATGATTGAGGACGGGGTGTTGAAACACTGGTTCCTTTCCACCTCCACCGCAAAAGAGCTGGGCCTGCACACCAATGGCCGTGGATCACGCGGCGGCACCGCCGTTTCGCCCTCCTGCACCAATCTGGCGCTGGAGCCGGGCGATATATCGCCACAAGATCTGATCTCGGGCATCAAGAACGGCTTTTACGTGACCGATATGATTGGCCATGGCGTTGATATGGTCACCGGCGATTACAGCCGTGGCGCATCCGGCTTCTGGATCGAGAATGGCGAATTGACCTTTGCGGTCTCAGAGGTCACCATCGCTTCCAATCTCAAGGACATGTTCATGACGATCACGCCTGCCAATGACATTGATCGCAAGTTTGGCATCGCGGCACCCACCATTGCCGTTGAGGGCATGACACTTGCGGGAAAATAAGGGACCAAACGGGTGAGCATGGACAGCCATCAGGACAGTGCGCAGGCAATTGACTGGCAAGACGATCTCTTGCTGATTACCGATGCCGCAACGCAAGCGGGCGCGCTGGCCATGACCTATTTTGGTGCCGACCCGGAAGTGTGGTGGAAAAACAAGGGGCAATCGCCCGTCAGCGCTGCCGATTACGCTGCCAATACGCTGCTATCACAGGTATTGCGCACGGCCCGCCCCTCTTATGGCTGGCTGTCGGAAGAAACCGACGATGACGAAAGCCGCCTGCGTTGCGACACCGTGTTTGTGATTGACCCGATTGATGGCACCCGCGCCTTTCTGGCGGGCAGCAAAACATGGTGCGTCTCGGTGGCGGTTGTGCACAAGGGCCGCCCGGTCGCAGGCGTGCTGGTCGCCCCCGCGCTTTTTGAAGTGTTTACGGCAACCGAGGCTGGCGCTGCCATGCTCAACGGTCAGCCGATCACGGTTGCCACCCGAGAGCCGCATGAGTCCTTGCGGGTTGCCACACCGGCAGAATTGCTCAAGGCTTTTGATGAGGATGTGCGCCACCGGCTGGAGCGGGTGGAGCATGTGCCATCGCTGGCCTATCGGCTGGCCATGGTGGCCGCAGGCCGCATTGATGCGACACTGGTTTTGAAAAACTCCCATGATTGGGATCTGGCAGCGGCTGACTTGATCTTGCAGCGCGCAGGCGGCGCATTGAGCGACATTGATGGCAAGCCACTTTTGTATAATCGCCCCACGGTGCGCCACGGACATTTGCTGGCGGGTTCCAATGCGGTGCTTCCAAACCTGCTGACGACCTTCGCACCGGGGAGAAATACCACGCAGCAATAGTGCCCGCCAAAGGTTGACCTCTGCCGCAAAATCACGCAGATGACAGGCGGGTGGAGAATGCGGGCAGATAACGACGGAAAAGATGACATGACCGACACAGTGACCAACACAGGCGAAAAGAAACAACTCCTCCATTTGGTTTTCGGCGGCGAATTGAGCAGCCTGACGGACGTTCAGTTCCGTGATCTCAATGCGCTCGATATCGTCGGGATTTTTCCTGATTACGCATCGGCGCTGACAGCTTGGAAATCCAAGGCACAAATGACCGTGGACAATGCCCATATGCGGTATTTCATTGTTCACATGCACCGTCTGCTGAACCCTGCTGAATAAGGGTTTGCAGCGTAGCGAAGCTGCGAAAAAACAGCCAAAAGATCTGCGCGTGCAAGGGCATCTTGCACGCCTGCGCTGCAACAGCGTATTTTTTTGCGTATAGGCCGTTCCAGCGCTATCATGTGCTTAAAATTGCCATTGAAATAGCTAGATTTTTAAAGAACTATTGGCAAAGGACGATAGACCATCATTGTTGCACCCTATTGCACGCGAGATCAGTTGAGATTTTGATAGGTGTGCAATCATCTTTTATCGTGAAACTCCTCCCGGTCGCGCTAAGACCGTGCGATAGAGGAGCAGTAGAATGAAGGTTGAAAACGAATGAGCGCATTGGCCCGCATTGCACTGACAGCCTATCGATGGGCGGGTGTTGTGGCCTTCCCTTGCGCTGGCATTCTTTTGGCGGTGCGCGCCTCCAAAGGCAAGGAAGATCGCAGCCGACGCATGGAGCGTCTTGGCCATGCGGCAGCAAACCGCCCGCACGGACCCCTGATCTGGGTCCATGCCGCAAGTGTTGGCGAAATGGGTGCCGTCACCGCGCTGATGCGCGAGTTTCGCCGCGCTGGCATTCACGTTTTGCTGACAACCGGCACCGTGACATCTGCCGAAATTGCCGCCACCCGACTGCGGGACGAAGTGATACATCAATATGTGCCAATTGATGCGCTGCCTGCCGTGCGCCGTTTTCTGGATTATTGGCAGCCTGATCTGGCCATTACCGTCGATTCCGAAATCTGGCCCGCAACCTTGCAATCTTTGCACGATCGCCGCATTCCGCAAATTCTGGTCAATGCGCGCATGTCTGACCGCTCCTTTGCCCGTTGGCAAAAGCATTCCAAAGTCGCCTCGTCGCTGTTTTCCAAGCTGGCCATGGTGATTGCCAAATCCGATGGTGATGGTGAGCGCTTTCGGGATCTGGGTGCCTGGCCAGTGACTGTTTCAGGCAATATCAAGGTCGATACCGATGCGCCCGCCGTCGATATGGACCTGCTGGGGCAATATCAAAGACAGATTGGACACCGTAAAACCTGGGCCGCCATTTCCACCGCCGACGGCGAGGAACAGGTGGCATCCATGGTGCATCGTGCGCTGAAAGCCCATATGGGCCAGCTTTCCATTGTGGTGCCGCGCCATCCTGATCGTGCCGATGAGATTGAAGCGATGATGGTGCAGCAAGGCCTTATCGTTGCCCGTCGCAGCCGCAATGACGAAATCACCGCCGAAACCGATGTGTTTTTGGGCGATAGCATTGGCGAAATGGGCCTGTACTTACGCCTGACGGAAATTGCCTTTGTTGGCCGCTCACTGGTGCCGGGGGCCGGTGGCGGCAATCCGATGGAGCCTGCCGTGTTGGGCTGTGCGGTGCTCAGCGGGCCGCATGTGGAAAATTTCCGCGAGAGCTATCAGCGTCTGGTGCGTCATGGCTCTGCCCGCGTGGTGCGCGATGCTGAAACGCTGGCCAAGGCCGTGCATTTTCTGATGAACAATCCCCTCGCCCGCCATAAAATGGGCGATGCGGGCATTGCCGCCGTGCAGGATATGCGCGGCGCGCTCTCCATTACCCTCAAGGCGCTGGAGCCTTACACCAATCCCTTGACTGTCAAGGCAAGGTTGGAACCCAAAGCAGCGGCAGGCGAATGACAGCAGGCACAAACATGCAGGGCAAGCCTGAAATTCTTGGTATCCTGTTCGACAAAGACGGAACACTTCTGGATTATGATGCCAGCTGGGAGCCGGTAAACCGCCAACTGGCCTTGCTGGCCGCCAAAGGCGATGCGGAATTGGCGGATAAGCTGCTGCTTGCCTGCGGCATGGACCCGGACACAGGCGTTGTCATGGCCGATAGCCTGCTGGCAGCTGGCAACTCCCGCCAGATTGCCCAAGGGCTGGTGGATGCAGGATCCGCCTTTGATGTGCATGATCTCACAGTTGAGCTGGACCGGATTTTTGCCGCAGCCGCTGATTTTTCAGTGCCAGTCACCGATCTTGCTCATTTGTTTTCGACGCTCAAGCAAAAGGGTCTCAAACTGGGCATTGCCTCTTCCGATAATGAGCGCTCGATCCGCGCCATTGTGCAGCGTTTCGGCCTGACAGACCACGTGGATTTCATTGCCGGTTATGATAGCGGCCACGGCTGCAAACCGGAACCGGGCATGGTGCATGGCTTTTGTGCGGCCACCGGCCTGTCTGCTGCGCAAGTGGCCGTGGTGGGCGACAACAATCACGACCTGCATATGGGCCGCAATGCGGGCGCAGGCCTCGCCATTGCCGTGCTGACCGGCACGGGTTCTCGCGAGACATTGACGGTCAACAGCGATTTCTGCCTCAATAACATTACCGAACTGCACACGGTTTTGAACTGATCAACGCGGAGGTCGGGCCATGCCCTTGCAAGCACCGTCCTTCTGGTGGCAGAAAATCGGCTGGAAAGCCGCAGCACTTTGGCCAATCTCCACCCTCTACGGCCACATCGCGGCCCGCCGCATGGCGCGCAAAGACCGCTATCACGCCTCTATTCCGGTGCTCTGCATTGGCAATTTCACCCTCGGTGGCGCTGGCAAAACCCCAACCGCGCTGGCTTTGGCCAAGGCCGCAATCGCCATGGGGCTCAAACCCGGCTTTCTCAGCCGTGGCTATGGCGGCACAAACAAAGGCACGCTGGTGGTTGATCCCCTGATCCACAGTGCCCATCAGGTGGGGGATGAACCTCTGCTGCTGGCAGCCCAGGCCCTCACGGTCATTTCGCCGCGCCGGAAAGACGGGGCAAAAGCGCTCGAAGCGCAAAGCGTTGATCTGATCATCATGGATGATGGCTTTCAAAGCGCCCAGCTGCATGTGGATCTGGCTTTGCTGGTGGTGGATAGCCGAAAAGGCGCTGGCAATGGCTTTGTCTTCCCGGCCGGTCCACTGCGCGCCCCTCTCACCCCACAATTTGCCCAGATGCACACGCTTTTAAACGTCGGCACCGCAGATCAGGCCATGGCTTTGGTGCGCCGTGCAGCACGTGCAGGAAAACCGGTGCTCAATGCCACCATCCGCGCCTTCGCGGTTGATCCGCGCCTACAAGGGCGAGTGCTGGCCTATGCCGGGATTGCCGATCCTGAAAAATTCTATGCAAGCCTGCGCGAGATTGGTGCGGATATTGTCATCACCCGCAGCTTTGGTGATCATCAGGCGCTCTCCAGCGAGGCAATTGCTGACCTGCTGAAAACCGCCGATCACAATGGGCTGCAACTGGTAACGACCGCCAAGGACTTGGCGCGCTTGCAGGGCAGCGATGTGCCGAACGCGCAAGATTTGATGCAAAAATCCATGGTTCTTGAGATTGAAATGGCTTTTGATGACCCATCAGCACCGGGCCTGCTCGTTCGCCAGGCCATGGAAGCTGGCCACAGTACCCGACGCACACGTTTTACCGTATAGCTCACCCCCCTCTGCCCTGCCGGGCATCTCCCCCACAAGGAGGGAGATCGCCAAAAGCAACACTATTGCTCAGCTGTATGTGTCGAAAATCACAGGTTCATTGTTAAAAACCAGCAGGAGCGCCTATCCGATCTCCCTCCTTGTGGGGGAGATGGCTGGCAAGCCAGAGGGGGGTAAACGGCACATGAAGGCCTTTGTGTCGCGTACCATGGAAACTGGCCGGACGCGCATCAATCGGCATTGATAGAGCATCAGATTTATCCGAAAACCGGATTCCACTTTTCCCTGACAAACTCTCATGCTGTAAAATCAGCGTTTCTGGTTTGGCAAATTGCCTGCCCGCTTTTCGGCCTCAAGCGATGCAGCCGCATCGACATAGGCTTCCTGACGGTCCACGCTCCAATATTTCAGCTCGTCAATGGTGATGGGCCTGCCCGTCATGGCGCAGACAACGTAAGATCCGGGCACCATGATCTGGAAATCACCATCAAGATATTTCACTGTCGCCTGACGATTTCCGCCGCTTTCAAACCGGTTCATACTGCCGCGCTCCTTATAATCTGTCTTTCTGAAATAAGCCCAAGCGCCAAAGATTGCCAGTGCGCCCATCATTTTTCTATCAGCTGCGGCCAAACAATCGTTCAATATCGCCGAGCTTCAGCTCCACATAGGTCGGGCGACCATGATTGCATTGGCCGGAACCGGGCGTTTCTTCCATTTTGCGCAAAAGCGCATTCATTTCTTCGGGCCGAAGAACCCGCCCGGAGCGCACAGAGCCATGGCAGGCCATGGTGGCGGCCACATGTTCCAGCTTGGCAAACAACCCGTCCGCGGTATCCCACTCCGCAATTTCATCAGCCAATTGCCGCAAAAGCCCGTTCACATTGACTTCGCCCAACATGGATGGCGTCTCGCGCACCGCAATGGCACCGGGGCCAAAGCGCTCAATGGCAAGACCAAGCTGATCGAGATTGACCGCATGATCCATCAGCCGGTCGCAATCCTCTTCCGGCAGATCAACAATTTCAGGGATCAGCAGCCCCTGACTTGGCAGCCTACGCCCCGTCAGCGCCTTACGCATATCCTCAAAAACCAGACGCTCATGGGCGGCGTGCTGATCAACAATCACCAAACCATCTTCCGTTTGCGCAACGATATAATTGGCGTGGACCTGCGCTCTAGCGGCTCCCAGTCGAAAACGGCCCTGTTCTGTCACCTCTGGCACAGCTTGCGAAACGGTATCTGCGCGGGCCGTGGGCGCTGTCACACTGTCAAACCGCCCCTGCCCGCCTTCCGCCATGCCCTGCGGCATTGTCTGGAAGAAATTGTTGGGCCGAGAGGGGGATGTTTCCATGCTCCAGCTTGTGGCTGAAGGACGCGGCGAAAAACCAGCCCCACCGCCGCCGGGGCGAAAGGCCCGCAGCATTGCGCCCGCCCCTGCCGTGGAGGAGCGATCCCCTTCACGCGCCAAGGCCTCGCGGATACCACCAACGATCAGGCCACGCACCAGGCCAGGATCCCGAAAGCGCACATCAGATTTGGCCGGATGCACATTCACATCTACCAAGGCCGGATCAAGGGTCAGGGCCAGCACCGCCACGGGATAACGCCCAAACGGCACGGTCTCGGCATAGGCCCCGCGAATGGCCGACAGCACCAGCTTGTCCTGCACGGGCCGTCCGTTGACAAAAGCATATTGATGGGCGGAATTGCCGCGATTAAACGTTGGCACACCGGCAAAACCACCCATATGCACATCTTCGCGCACGGCATCCAGCGCAATGGCATTGTCGCGAAACTCTGCCCCCAGCACTTGCGCAATCCGCGCCAGATGGTCATCCCCTGTGGCACCCAGCTCCAGCGTGCTGCGGTCTGAGCCGGACAGCACAAAGCGAATATGCGGAAAGGCAATAGCCATGCGCTTGACCATTTCGGTAATGGCCGCCGCCTCTGCCCGCTCCGTCTTCAAAAACTTCAACCGGGCTGGCGTGGCAAAAAACAGATCGCGCACCTCGACCACCGTGCCGACATTGCCCGGCGATGGCCGCGCCGCAGACACTTTGCCCCCCTCAACCACGATCTGATAGGCACTATCGCTATCGGCCCTGCGGCTGGTGATGGTCAGCTTTGCCACAGAGCCGATCGACGGCAGGGCTTCACCGCGAAAACCAAGGCTTTTGATGTCATCCAGCGAGGTTTTCAGCTTGGATGTGCAATGACGGCGCACCGCCAGCTCCAAATCGCCCGCATCCATGCCCATGCCGTTATCAGAAATGCGCAGCAGGGTTTTACCGCCCCCTGCGGTTGCGATATCAATGCGCGTGGCACCGGCATCAATGGCATTTTCAATCAGTTCCTTGGCCGCACTGGCGGGGCGCTCAATGACTTCGCCAGCGGCAATCTGGTTGATCAGGGTTTCGGGCAGTTGTTGAATGATCATGCATCATTATCTGACATTGAACGCGAAGAAGAAAGCCCGGGCAGAGGCGGCTGCACAGCAATTTTACACCACCTCCCTATATTTATAGGGGTAGCCTGCCAAGAAAATATAAAATTAATTCAAGTTTAATCGTTTACGGGGATAAATCCGATAGAATTCGATAAAAAAAACACTGTAGAGCATATTACAGCGCCGTGCGCCATATATGGCGCACAAAGGTTCGCTGTAACACTTTCAATCTGCTGCATAATTCCTTAAATCGATTCCGATTTAAGGAATTATGCAGTAAGCTCCTTGTGTTTTATCAAACACACAAAGGATACCGCACCACTTTTTAAAATCATCTAGAGACCAAAAAATTTCGACAAACATGATATTGATGGGATTTTGAAACGAGATGCCTATCCTGACAGATAAAAAAAGCACATCGACAACCGTTGCAAGGACAAGGTTTGTGCAAGGTCAGTCGGGCACAAGAACAATGCCGGATCATATTGGCATAGTCGCAAGTCAGCGCCATCATTTTCAGCATAGTGCGTTAGGAAGCCGCCATGGATAGGCACGGAGACAGCCCCTCGGCGCTTGAGCACGCTCTTCTCGACGCTATCTCGGATGCGCATGGCGGCGCTATTCTTGTGGTGGATGGCGATGATATGGTGCTTTACGCCAGTCCACAGCTCACTTTGCTGTTTGATATTCCTGAATTTTATTTAACCCCCGGCACGCGCCTGCGTGATTTGCTGGGCGCAATCTATGATCATTGCCTTCGCTCGACCGTATCTCCCGCACCATCCTCGCGCGAGGGATGGCTGGCCGAGCGGGTGGCTGCTCATTGGCGCGAGCGGCTGGAAGTGTTGGACTTCACGCCCAAAAAGCGTGTCGTGCGTGGCGCAATGCGGCGCTTGTCGTCGGGCTTCGGCATCTGCATTTTGAGCGACGTCACGGAGCAGAAAAAGCGCGAAGAAACCTGGCGCGCCGATCTGGAACGGGTAAAAGTCACCGAAGATATTCTCAACAGCCTGCCTCAGCCCCTTCTGGTTTTGGACGAACATCTTACCATTGCCGCCAGCAACAAGGCATTTGCCACAATGGTGGGACGCAGTGAAGACTCGCTGATGGAACTGCCCGCCAGCGCCGTGTTTGATGCCCCTTTTGCGGCCAAATTGCAGAGTGCCGCCAAAGAGACCAACAACGGCGCAGGCGTGATCGCCATCACCACTCCCGATCTGCAAGATGCAGGCAAGCAGGCCCAGCCGGTCGCTTATCTGCATAAGGTGGGCAAAGCGGGGCGGTCTTTTCTGGTGCTGACCTTCTCCGCCGTCTCGATCTCACCCCGCCAAACGCTTGCCGCGTCCACGCCCCATGCGTCCACGCCCGTGGCAAAAGCACCGACACGCCCTCTCAAAAGCGTCAAACCCTCCCAAGAAACAGGCGGGCTCAGGGCACCCGACATTTCCTCTGCTGAGACCTCCTCTCCCAAGACGATTGTAGTCGTCACCTCTGATCCCGGCTTTGAAGCCGACGCCTTGCGGGTTTTGCAAGCCTATCAGACTGACCACTGCATTGTGCGCAATCAGGCAGAGTTACAGGCCTTTCTCAATCTCACCGCTTCCATCGATATCACCATTGATCTCGCCGTGATTGATAACGCCCTGCCAGCAGCGGCGGCCAATATTGCCCGAGGCAAAGCGCGCGCTGTCATGATGATCGAGCGCCAAACCATTGCCGAGACACTTGGCAAACAATTCAAAGCGCCACTGGGCAGACGGAGCAACCTCAGCGCAGTGCCAAAACGCAACCACACCCCAACGGCACCGGTCAAACCCGTTCTCGATGGATTGGAAATCCTTGTTGTCGAAGACAATGAGGTCAATCAGATCGTCTTTTCGCAAATTCTTGAGGGATTGGGATGTCGCTATCGCCTGGCCACCAACGCTGCCGAGGCCTTGGCCATCTGGCAGCGTGAAAAGCCACCCGTGGTATTGATGGACATCTCTCTGCCCGACATGAACGGCATGGATGTGTGCCGTCTCATGCGACGCAAAGAGGCCGAAGGACAACCGCGCTCTCTTGTTGTTGGCGTGCTGGTTCCGGCTTTTGATCATGACCGGTCCCGCTGTATTGAAGCCGGAATGGATGACGTGATCATCAAGCCGCTCAGCCCCGATATGATCGAGCAATTGCTGCGCCGCCATTTGACCGGACAACGGCTGACACAAGGAAGCGGTCATCACTCATCCATAGCTCCTTAAATCCACTCCGATTGAAGGAATTATGCAGGAGCGCTTGCGGGAAAAAATGAAATTTACTGCTGATCCGACGCTCTGAAACACGCTTTCTGTTGCAAAAAATTCCGCTTTTCCGCCTGTCAACCTACTAAATCACGGGTAAAAACCCATAGTTCAAAGCGGGAATTTGCTAAAATTTTATTAAGTTATGCCCCCCATTGTGGTAGACTGAAACTGGATGAATTGCTGGGATAGTGAATGGGTGCCGCCGACACCAAACGGTTAGATAAAGCTCAGCTTGAAGGCGAGGTCAGCGCCTATACCGATCCGTTAACCGGCCTCGGCAATCGCTTCCGCTTGCGTGACAAGGTTCAGGCCATATCTCAGGAACGCGCCGCAGATCCCGCCCCTTTCACGGTTGCGCTGGTCAACCTCGATGGATTCAAGCCGATCAATGACCTGTTTGGCTCGCTGGCCGGTGACGAGATCCTCTGTCAGGTTGCCCATAGGCTTCAGGCCTGCATTCCCGGCGGTGCCACTGTAACCCGTGACACGGGTGATGAATTTGCCGTTCTTCTGCCTTTGGTGTTTGAGGCTGGCAGCGCCGAGCGCGTCGGCCTCATGATCAAGGATGTGCTCTCTGCACCCTATGATCTGGGCGATCGCAATGTGCGTCTTTCAGCCTCGCTTGGCTTTGCAATTCATCCCTTTGCCGGGGCCGATTTCGACACTCTGATGAAAAGCGCCGAGACGGCCCTTTATCGCTCCAAACGGCGAGGACGCGGACAAATTACCGTTTACTCCTCGGAGATTGCTCAGGAAATGCGCCGCTCTACCCAGCTTGAGCAGGCCTTGCGCAACGCCATTATCAATGATGCCGTGGATGTGCATTTTCAGCCCATTGTTGCGCTGGATGATGGCAGAACCCTGGGCTTTGAGGCCTTGGCGCGCTGGATTGACCCCGATATGGGTTTTGTCTCGCCTTCCATTTTCGTACCCCTCGCCGAAGAGCGCGGCTTTATTGATACGCTGTCCGAGACCTTGCTGCATAAAGCGGCAGAAGCCGCACTAACCTGGCCTCGAGAGCTGTTTCTATCCTTCAACCTGTCATCCGTGCAGATGACCGATGCGGCCACCGCATCGCGCACGCTGGCCATTCTTGCCAATGTCGGGTTGGAGCCATCGCGGCTGGATCTGGAAATTACCGAGACCGCCGTCATGCTTTCGGCGGTGACCGCCACCAACATTATTTCCGAGTTGCGTCAGGCCGGTGTGCGCATTTCACTGGATGATTTTGGCACCGGTCAGTCCAGTCTGGGACGGCTGCGCGATTTCACCTTTGACAAGGTCAAGATCGACCGCGCCTTCATTTCCGCGATCACCACAGACACGACCTGCCAACATATTGTCCGCGCCATCATTACCATGTGCCAGGGCTTGCAGCTCGAAGTGGTGGCCGAAGGCATTGAAACCGAAGCAGAAGTCGAGTTGCTGCGTGACCTTGGATGTTTGATGGGCCAAGGCTATCACTTCGGCAAACCCGTCGATGCCATGGCAACGCTGCGCTATCTTTCGCGCCAATACAACAATATGTCGCTGATACAATAATAGTGACTCGGACTTATTATGACGCTCTTTCGCGCTCAAACCGCGCAAATTGCACCTCAAGCGCCCGTTTAACCTCATCCTTCAGCGGTTCGGATGCGTCAAAAATCTGCTTGGCCTTGAGAAAATCCATCACACCAAACTCATTGACCTGCGGACGCAGGAAAATCGCGGGGGCACTCAGCCTCAGCTTCAAGGCCAGATGCGATTGCATCATCAATTGCGATGCGCCGAACAGGCTATCGATGCGGTTTGGCATGACATCCATCTCGCCAACGGCACCAATCGGCCCGCCAACAATATCCACGCCAATGACGATATCCGCCAGATCCATCACATGTTCATAGGGCACGGGGTTGAAAATGCCACCATCAATCATCACCCGCCCGTCCAGCAGCACCGGCATGAACAGGGCCGGGATCGCCGCCGAAGCGGCAAGCGCCTGATAAAGATCGCCACTCTCGCAGAGTTTTTCGCAATGCCCGTAATAATCGGTGGCAATTACTTTCAGCGGAATGTTCAGGCTGGCAAAATCATCGGGGATGTGTGCGGGCAAAAATGTGCGTAAAATCCGCTCAAGATTGAATTGCCCCAACCGGAACCCACCAATGGCATGGCGCATGGAGGGTGGCCGCAACGCCCAAAAGCGGTTCATCACCGCCCGGCGGTTGCCCACCGTTTCCAAGGCATAAGAGCGCATCTCTGCGGCGCTCATGCCCGCCGCCTTGCCCGCACCAATGATGGCACCAATCGACGATCCGGCAATCGCCACAGGTTCAATCCCCAACTCCTCCAGCGCTTGCAACACCTGAATATGGGCAAACCCGCGCGCACCACCTGCGCCAAGTGCAAGTGCCACCGTGGGCGTTGATTGTGCTGAAGACTGTGCGAACGGCAACGGCATGGCTGTATCAATGGACATGGACAAAGCAGAACCCTGATTGCAGAGCGTAAAAGCGAAGAGGATGTCCCGCTCAGGCATACGGCATAACAGCTCAAATCGGAATCGATTTAAGCAGCATTTCTCCCTCTGTTTGCAAAAAACTGATCCCGCTTGTTTCCATATGAAACTTATGCGGGGCGATAGGCGTAAAAATACATTTTTGTGTCGCCAAACACCCGGTCTTCCAGCAGTTCAAATGGGCTTTCCACCTGCACCAGCACATCGCTGCGCTCTTCCAGAATGGCCAGCGCACCCGGCACCAACCAGCCGCCTTGATGGGCAGCCATAAACGCTTTTTCGCCAAGGCCTTTGCCGTAAGGTGGATCGGCAAACAGCAGATGAAACGGCTCCATGTTGCTCACCGAGCCAAGCTGGGTGGCATCACGGCGCAAGATCTTGGCCCGGCCATGCAGACCAAGGCTTTCGATATTTTCCCACAAAAGGCCACGGCCCTCGACGCTGTTTTCGACAAACATCGCCGCCCGACAGCCGCGCGACATTGCTTCCAGACCGACAGCCCCCGTGCCTGCAAACAGGTCGAGAATGCGCGTCCCATCCAGAGCATCTGGATGGGCATGGGCGAGAATGTTGAACAGGCTCTCGCGCGTTCGATCAATGGTTGGGCGAATGTCATTGCTCTTGGGCGCAGCAAGACTGCGCCCACGAAATTCACCGCCGACGATTCGCATGCCGTCTTACCTCTTGCCCTTGAACGAACCACCCGACGGCTTGCCGCCCGACGATGGCCCACGGCCACCTGAAGGCTTGCCACCACCCGACTTGCCGCCAAAGCCCTTGCCGCCGCCCGGCTTGCCACCAAATGGCTTGCCTGCACCAGCACCCGATTTTGGACGGCCGCTGTAAGGCTTGTCGCCCGCCGGACGGTCACCGGCTGGCCTGTCAGATGGCCTGCCGGAATAAGGGCGCTCGCCCCGCTCGCCCCTGTCGCCATAGGCTGGTTTTGCGCCAAATGCAGGTTTGTCGCCGCGCGCTGGGCGTTCACCACGATCGGTGCGCGCACCATAGGCAGGCTTATCATCGCGGGAGGTGCGTGGGCCACGGTCTGCACGGGCATCATAGCTCGGTTTATCACCGCGCGGCGGACGATCACCCTGGGATGGGCGCTCACCACGGGCGGGTCTATCACCAAATTCACGCTTGGCACCAAAATCACGCTTGGCACCAAAGCCCTGACCGTCGCGACCACCACGGCCCTTTGGCTTTTCCTCAACGCCTTCGGCGCGAATCCATTCACCATCCGCATCACGCGCACGGGTCACCTGCACGCGCGGCGCACCCTCGTCCGAGCGGTAGGAATTGCCTCGGTCCGGGTTATGCTTGGTCAATGAGCGGGTTGGCGCACCATCCTTGGTGCGGCCATAACGCTTGCTTTGTGGGGCATCGCCCGAGCGCCCAAGAGGCGCGGTTTTCTTGGTCTGGTCAACGACTGCGCCTTTTTCAGCCACAGGCCGTGCGCCCGGTGCCATCCACACATTGGCGGTGCGGCTTTGGCCCATGGGCGGACGCTTGGGCTTGTCAAAACCGTCCGTATCATCGCGCTCAAAACTGTCACGCTTGCCACGCGGTTTGGCATCGGCCCATTTGCCTTTTGCCGCACCCCGTGGTGCATCACGGCGGGTGTCCAGACGGCCCAATGCTTTTTCGCGGGCGTCTTCCCGGTTGTTGCCACCCCGTGGGCGGGAGGCCTTGTCCGCTTTGCCCCAATCGCCCTTCTCGGCTTTTGCCTTGTTCTTGGGGGCTGCGTCGTCCTCATCATCCGCACTGGCGCTGTAGATCGGCGCATCAAAATTGGCGTGGGATTCTTCGATCAAACGTGGACCGAGCTGGTCGCGCAACATGCGTCCGCGCACTTCCTGCACCCGGCCCTCGGCCAGATCACCAAGCTGGAACGGGCCGTAGGAAATACGGATCAGACGGTTGACCTCAAGACCAAGTGCGCCGAGCACGTTCTTGATTTCGCGGTTTTTGCCTTCGCGCAAGCCCATGGTGATCCACACATTGTGGCCCTGGCTGCGGTCCAGTGTTGCATCAATCGCGCCATAGAGCACGCCATCGACGGCAATGCCGTCTTTCAGCGTATCCAGCTTGGCCTGATCCACTTCGCCATAGGCGCGCACGCGATAGCGCCGCAGCCAGCCGGTGGTGGGCAATTCCAGCACGCGCGCCAGGCCACCATCATTGGTCAACAGCAGCAGACCTTCGGTGTTGATATCAAGACGGCCAATGGACATGACCCGTGGCAGGTCATCCGGCAGGTTCTCGAACACGGTTGGGCGGCCTTCCGGATCGGAATTGGTGGTCACCAGGCCCGCCGGCTTGTGGTAGAGCCATAGCCGGGTGCGCTCGATGCCGCGAATGGGCTGGCCATCCACTTCAATGCGATCCGCCAGCGTGGCGTTGAGCGCTGGCGTTTCCAGCACCTTGCCATTGACGGCCACACGACCTTCCATGATCATGCGCTCCACATCGCGGCGCGAGGCAATGCCTGCACGGGCGAGAAGCTTGGAGATGCGCTCTGGCTTCAAGGCCTCTTCGCCACCAGAGGCCGCAGGTTTGCGGGCCGCTTCCAGGTCTTTTTTCGACACCTGATTGGCGAATTTCTCAGTGGATGGTTTACGGGTGCGGCCCGCGGGTTTTGAGCCCGGCCGCGAGAACTTTTCTTTATCGGTCATTTTTTGCTTGCCTGTCGTTTGCTGTGTCCTATCAGTTCAAGACGACTTGGTTAAGTGGAAAGTTGAGGATGGCGCAGACAATCCTTTTCAAGGGCGGTTTTATGGATGTTGCTCTGGAGGAAGCGCGGCTGGCAGCAGCCCGTGGCGAGGTGCCAATCGGGGCCGTTGTGGTCAAGGATGGCACAATCATCGCCCGCGCAGGCAATGAAACCCGCGCCCTCAACGATATCACGGCCCATGCCGAAATTTTGGCCATTCGCCGCGCGAGCAGCTTTTTATGCGACGAACGCCTGACCGGCGCAGACCTTTATGTCACGCTGGAGCCCTGCACCATGTGTGCGGCTGCCATCTCTTTTGCGCGCATTCGCCGTCTCTACTATGGCGCGGAAGACCCAAAAGGCGGCGGCGTGCACCATGGTGCGCGCTTTTATGCGCAACCCACCTGCCACCATGCGCCTGAGGTTTATGCAGGCATTGGCGAGGTGGAGTCGGCAGAATTGTTGAAAAGCTTCTTCGCCGAAAAAAGATAAGGCCCCACTTTTGGCGAGGCCTTGTCAGGATCAAAGTCAGGATCAAATATCAAACTGATAGCTTTTCGGCACGAACCGATAGCCCGTATCCAGCTTTTCCACATAGCCCACAGATGGAAACGGCATGTGATAGCCCAAAAAGGCCACGCGGTCTGTGGCCACCATATCAAACACCCGCTTGCGGGTCGCCGCTGCGGCTGCCTTGTCCATATCAAACTTCACTTCCCAATCGGGCCGTTGCAGCGACAGCACAAAATGGTTGGCGGTATCGGCGGTCAGCACCAACCGTTTGCCCTCGGATTCGATCTGATAGATCATATGGCCCGGCGAATGGCCAAAGGCCGCTTCGCCACGAATGCCGGACACCACATCACCACCCGCAGCGCCCAAAAATGTGATTTTCTCTGCCAGCGGCTTCACATTGGCCAAAACACCTTTTTGCCCGCCCGCAGCGGGCGTGCCCTCACGGGCAGGATCAACCCAGAAATCATATTCACGCTGACCAGTCACATACCGGGCCTTGGCAAAGGCAGGCTTGCCCTTTTCCATCAAGCCGCCAATGTGGTCACCGTGCATGTGGGTGAGAACTACGATAGACACATCTTCCGGCGAGTAGCCAGCCGCGATCATGCCTTCGCTCAAACGCCCCATGCCATTGGCGCGGCCTTGCTCACCCATGCCCGTATCAAACAGAATGACATCGGAGCCGGTATTGATCAGCACCGGCGAAAATCCGTTGACAAAGGCATCGGTGGGCAGAAAATTCTGCTTGAGAAGCTCCGAAACTGTCTCGGGCTTTTGGTCTGTGCCGAAGGTCTCGGAGGGGGCGCCAGATTGGCGGGCACCGTCCTTGATCACCACAACTTCGAACGCCCCAACCTTGAAACGATGGGTTTCCGGCGGCATGGCATGATTGATATTCATGGATGTTCCACTTTGCGCAAAGGCCGTGCGCACCATCACAGCCGGGGCAGCCAGAGCACTCAAGGTCGCACCAGCCATCATTGTTCGTCTGTCCATCGAAACCATAAAACCCTCCAGATCCTTCTCGCACTGTCCGCAAGAGATAGGTCGGTATCACGGTAAGAAAAGTCTGATCACGTATCCGTGATCACGCTGGAACACAAAAAAGTGCCATTGGCACCGCTCCTTTTCCAGCATACAAAGCCATCGCTTTCAAACAGGGTCTTGCAACCTGAAGTCCAGGTTGCCGAGATACCGATTTTCCGGTCACATCCTCATGAATCGCATTGTTCCCCTGATCCTTGCCGTTGCCTTGTTTATGGAAAACATGGATTCGACCGTAATCGCTACGGCTCTTCCCGCCATCGCTCATGATTTGGGCGTCGGGCCGATCACGCTCAAGCTGGCGCTGACGGCTTACATGGTGGCGCTGGCGATTTTTATTCCGGTGAGCGGTTGGATGGCCGACAAATTTGGGGCCAAGCTTATTTTTCGCTCCGCCATCGTGGTCTTTACCATCGGTTCCATCTGCTGCGCGGTTTCAAGCACTTTGTTTGAATTTGTGGGTGCCCGATTTTTGCAAGGCATGGGCGGCGCCATGATGACGCCGGTGGGTCGTCTTGTGCTGCTACGCACCACCAAGCGCGAAGAACTGGTGTCGGCCATGGCGCTTTTGACCATTCCGGCGCTGGTTGGCCCCTTAGCGGGTCCGCCGATTGGCGGCTTCATCACCACCTATTTCACCTGGCACTGGATTTTTCTGATCAACGTGCCGATCAGCATCATCGGAATCATTCTCGCCACCATCTATCTGCCAGAAATTGAAACCATCAAAACCGCGCCAATCGATTATATTGGCTTTGCCCTAACATCGCTTGCGGCCTCTGGCGTGGTGTTTGGCCTATCAGTCATCAGCCTGCCCGCACTGCCGCCGGAAATTGGCATCGCTGCCGTTGTTCTCGGTGTTTTTTGCGGCCTCTATTACATCATTCACGCCCGCCGCCATCCGGCCCCCTTGCTCAATCTCAACCTGTTTCGCAAGCCTGCCTTTCGGGCCGCCCAAACAGGTGGCACGATTTTCCGCATCTCCACCGGGGCCATTCCCTTTCTGATGCCGCTGATGCTGCAACTGGGTTTTGGCATGACGCCCTTTGAATCAGGCATGACCACCTTTGTCGGAGCGATCGGGGCCATTACCACAAAATTCATGGCCAAGCGGGTCTTTGCCGCTGCCGGGTTTCGCACGGTGCTGATCACAGCGGCCATTGCCGGATCGGCAACCACCTTCATGAATGCCTTTTTCACGCCGCAGACACCCCATGCCCTGTTGATGTTCTTTTTGCTTGTGTCGGGTTTTTGCCGTTCGTTCTTTTTCACCGGCACCAATGCGCTGGGCTATGCCGACATTGACAATGCCGAGGCCAGCCAGGCAACCTCGATTGCCTCGGTGTTGCAGCAGGTCAGCCTTGCGCTGGGCGTTGCCTGCGCCGCCTTCATTCTGGAGGCCAGCACAGCGCTGACAGGCGATCACCTCAGCCTCGCCGATTTTCATCTGGCCTTCGCTGTGGTGGCGCTTTTGTCGCTGGCTGCCGCCATTCCTTATCTTCTGCTTGCCAAAGATGCCGGGGCTGATGTTTCAGGCCACCGCAAACCCGTTGTGGTGGCGGCTGTGGCGGAAAATGCGCCACTGAAGTAAGCGCTATGCCGGAATTTCGCACACCGCCGACAGCTTATTGCCATCAGGATCACGCACATAGCAGGCATAGAAGTGCTCGTGAAATGGCCGCAGTCCCGGCGCGCCTTCATCCGTTCCGCCATTGGCAAGGGCTGCCGCATAAAAGGCCTGCACCGCCGCACGGCTTGGTGCTTCGAGCGTCACCATAGAGCCATTGCCAAAGCTGGCCTCTTTGCCATCATAGGGTTTCAAAACCCAGAGGCGGCAGCGCGTATCAGACGGATGCGCATAGCCGATCTCATCCTCTTCCGTCACCCGCCGCTCTATTCCAAGCGTTTTCAAAGCCGCATCATAAAACCGGCTTGATTGCGCCAGATCGTTTGAGCCAAGGGTGACGTAGAGCAACATCAGCCCAGATCCTCACTGGCAGGCACATCTTCGCGCGGATCATAGTGCAAATCGTCAGGGCGTTCATCATGCGGCAAAATGCCGGTGCGCTTGCCCTTGAACCCCTTGGCCAACAGGAACATCTCAACCGATTCCTGCCGCGACGAGGCTGGCTTGATGTGCATGACCTGACGGAAATTCTGCTTCAACATATTGAGCAGGTCTTTTTCCGTGCCGCCCTGGAAGGTTTTTGCCAGAAAATGCCCGCCCTCGGCCAGCACTTCCACGGCAAAATAGGCCGCCACTTCGCACAGATGCATGGTGCGGATATGGTCGGTTTTCTGGTGGCCCGTTGTCGGTGCCGCCATATCGGAAATCACCAGATCCGGCACGCCGCCTACCGCTTCCATCAGCTTGGCGGGCGCTTCGGGGTCCAGAAAGTCGAGTTGCAGGATTTTCACTCCCGGCAACTGGTCCATTTCCAGAAAATCGATGGCCGCAACGCGAATATCCTCATCAGTGGAATTCGTCACATTGGCGGCAATCTGCGACCAGCTTCCCGGTGCCGCACCCAGATCGATAATGCGCTTGGCCCCTTTGAGAATATTGTGCTTCTCATCAATTTCCAGCAGCTTGAAGGCTGCGCGGGCGCGATAGCCCTCCAGCTTGGCGCGCTGCACATAGGGGTCATTGATATGGCGCTCCAGCCAGCGTCTGGACGAGGCCTTCAGCTTGCCTTTTTTAACCTTCTGCCCCAGCTTACGCCCGGTGCGATTGCCGCCAATGGGTGGTTTCACCATGGATTTTACTCAACTTTCTCTCAAACCGCTGCCACCACGGGCGCAGTCACTATACTATTGCATTTCCAAAACGAAAAACCGCTTTACACTTTTTCTGGAAATGCTTTGCCCCCATGGCCCCCATGCAGTCTTCGGCTGCGATTGCGCCGCCACACACCGTCATCCGCCATCATGTCCGTCAGCAGGCCTTCGCGCAAACCGCGATCCGCAACCCGCATGCGCGTTGACGGCCAGCGGCGGCGGATGGCTTCCAAAATCGCGCAGCCCGCCAGCACCAGATCGGCGCGATCCGGCCCGATACAGGCATTGGCCGCACGGCTTTGATAATCCCACGACAACAGCTTGGCCTGCATGGCAGAGACCTCATCATCACTGAGCCACAGCCCATCCACCCGGCGGCGATCATAGCGGGGCAAATCCAGATGCACACCTGCAAGCGTGGTCACTGTGCCAGACGTGCCAATCAGATGAAAATCCTCATCCGAGGATGCCTGTCCAAAGGTGGCAATCGGCGGGCAATCAAATTGCGCCAACATGCCCGTCACTTCGGCAATCATGCCTTCAAACACCTCAGGCGTTACATCGCGCCCACCATGGCGCTCTGATAATGTGACAACGCCCACCGGCAACGATGTCCAATGGGTGATATGGTTGGCCAGACGGCTGGACCGATGATCCTGAATACGGATCACCGCAATTTCCGAAGAGCCGCCACCAATATCAAACAGCACCACCGAGCGCGTTTCACGCCCCACCAGCGACGAGCAGCCGGACACGGCCAGACGCGCCTCAGTCTCGCGATTGATGATTTCCAGATCCAGCCCGGTTTCGCGCTTCACCCGCGCCAGAAATTCCTCACCGTTGGCAGCAGCCCGGCAAGCCTCGGTGGCAATCAGCCGTTTGCGGCGCAAGTCCACACTGTTGAGCTTGCTGGCACAGACTTTCAGCGCCTCGACAGCCCGATCCATCGCGTCTTCCGACAACCGACCCGAGGCCGCAAGCCCCTCACCAAGCCGCACAATGCGCGAGAACGCATCCACAACCCGAAACTGCCCCGGACGGGTTGGCTGCGCAATCAGCAGCCGGCAATTGTTGGTGCCAAGGTCCAGCGCTGCGTAAAACTCGGCAGGATGCTCATCGCTCACAGAATGATGATTGTGGCTGTGGCCGCGCTGTTCAGCCCGCACTTTCTCATGCCCATGGCGGCCGCGCGCCTGCACGGCATCGCCGCCGCCTGCCTTACCACCTACCTTGTGCGCGTGGGTCGCCGGAGGAACATAGCTTGGCGAGGGATGTTTGGCCTGCACGGTCTTGCCGGGCTGCAATGGACGTACCTGCCCCGCCTTGGCGACACGCCCCTTGCGCCGACGCTTGGACGCCTTGCTGCGGCCTTCCGTGCCGCCCGGCACACCCACAAGCCCTGAGCCATTGGCAAGAGCCGTTTTGTGCGCATTCACCACCGGCAATTCTCTGCCGTGGGCACCATCGCTTGAGGCGGGATTTTGTTGCGCCCCGGCCTGCAGGTTTGACGCTGCTGACTGTTGGCCGCGATTTTTTCTGCGACGCTTTCGCTTTTTGGCGGGCGTCTGCTGATCACTTTCTATAGAGCGTCGTTCCGAGACAGCTTGCACTGTCCGGTCACCAGTCACAGGGGCTGCAGGCGATCCGGCCTTGTGGCCTTTGCGTCTACCCCTGCCGCGACGAGAGGGCTTGCCCCCTGCACGGTCTGCCTTCGACGCCCCGTCATTTGGCGGCTTATCGCCACTACCGGGGTCTACCACTGAAGTCTTCCATTGCGCCGCGCACCACCTTTATCCGGTGTGCCGCTGGCGACTGCTTGATTTTCGTTGGTAAAATTGTAGCAGGCTAACCAAGCTTCTCCAAACGCTTTTTAAAACGCCTGTATAACTGCTGCCCCCACGCCCCTCATTCGAAAAAAATCAAACCTCATACAAGTCCTTCTTGCCAATCCAACAGCAGCACAACATATTCAACGTAAACAACATTTTACAGACAACCATCGAAGGAAAACACCTGATCCAGCCCGCCCTTGCCCGAACACAGGAATTTTCTGAAAAAAGACAGTTGCAATCACCGGACATTTGTTTATAAGGCCCCTCATCAGACGGCAACGCCGCCCCTGCTGGGGAATAGTTCAACGGTAGAACGACGGACTCTGACTCCGTTAATCTTGGTTCGAATCCAGGTTCCCCAGCCAATTCCTCTCCCAGCTTGTAAGATCTAAGCTTTTTCAGAGAAATCTAATCGCGACCGCCTCATGGGGGCGCGAGCCTACCTCCATGTCTTATCGGTCTTTATTTCAGATAATTGGGCAACGGATGATTTTGCCATTGCGCCACCGCACAGGCTTTTGCATGGTCAGGTAAGCGTATTTCTGAATCCGAGTCTTGCCATGTCTGTCGATGCAATTGTTCTGGGTGCCGGTATTATTGGCGTCTCCACGGCCGTTCACCTTGCCCGTCGTGGCAAATCTGTGGTGCTGGTGGATCGGCGTGGTGCTGGCGAAGAGACCTCCTATGGCAATGCCGGGCTGATCCAGCGTGAAGGCGTGGTGCCCTATGGCTTTCCGCAGGATTTGGGGCTACTTCTGCGCTATGGTCTCAACAATCGCATCGATGCGCATTATCATCTGGCAGCTCTGCCGAAGCTTTTTCCCTTTCTCTCATCCTATTGGTGGCATTCCAACACAAGCCGTCATGAAGTGATTGCCCGCGCCTATGCGCCGCTGATTGAAAATTCGATCACCGAGCACAACACATTGATTGAGGCCGCCGGTGCGCAAAATCTGATTGCCAAGCGCGGCTGGCTGGAAGTGTTTCGCACCGATGCGGTCCGCGACAAGGAGTATGCCGAAGCCGATCGTTTGGCGCGCGACTATGGCATCAGCTACCAGAAACTAAGCACGACGGAGTTGGCAAAGACCGAGCCACATTTGCAAGGCACGTTTTCCGGCGGGTTGAAATGGTCTGATCCGTGGTCGGTTCTTGACCCTCTGGCGCTCACCAAAGCCTATCTGGCCTATTTTGAGAGCCTCGGCGGACGCTTTGTTCACGGTGATGCCAAGAGCCTGAAGCAGGTGGGCAAGGCCTGGCAGGTCAAGACCGATGAAGGCCTGATTGATGGCGCAAGTGTTGTGCTGGCCCTTGGGCCATGGTCAGATGAGATCACCTCCATGCTGGGCTATCGCTTTCTGCTTGGCGTCAAGCGCGGCTATCACATGCACTATAAGCCGCAGGGCAATGCGGTGTTGAACAACTGGACCATGGATAAAGAGCGCGGCTATTTCCTCGCCCCCATGACCCAGGGCATTCGCCTGACCACGGGCGCAGAATTTGGCCTCCGCGATTCGCCCAAAACGCCGGTTCAGCTGGAGCGCGCTGAAAAAGTAGCCCGCAGCTTCTTTCCGCTGGCAGAGCGGCTGGACAACGAGCCATGGATGGGTGCCCGCCCATGCACGCCCGATATGATGCCGGTAATTGGTGAAGCACCGCGCCACAAAGGGCTGTGGCTTGCCTTTGGCCACGCCCATCACGGTCTTACTCTTGGCCCGGTGACCGGCCGCTTGCTGGCAGAGGCCATGAGCGGTGAAAAACCGTTTATGGATATATCCGCTTTTCGGCCAGAGCGGTTTAATCCGTAAAACGCGCTCGCACGATTGTGATGTGAAGCGCACCAAGTGTCATTCGAACAGCGTGAAAGGGTGATTACGATCCCCGGACCAACAACGCATTCTCAGAGGTTCGAATGACCCTTCACGCTGCATCAAAATTTGCCATCGGCTTTGTCGCCATACTGGCCGCAAGCACGGCAGCCCATGCCGATTCGGACGCTCTATGGAATATCGTGCATAACAAATGTGTGGTGGCGACAAAGCCCTGCACTGTGGTCAACACCGCCGAACATTACGCGCTTTTGAAAGACCTGCGTGGCGTGGCGCAACATCTGCTCATTCCCACCGACAAGATCACCGGCATTGAAAGCCCGGTCCTGTTGGACCCCAAAACCCCAAATTTCTTCAATGATGCCTGGAAGGAGCAAGCGGCCGTGGATGCCAAGCTGCCACATCCCTTGCCACGCGATGAGGTCAGCCTTGCGGTGAATGCGCAAAATGCCCGCTCGCAAAACCAGCTGCATATTCACATTGATTGCCTGAGTGTTGAGAGCCATAAGGCCCTTTTGAAAGTAGCCGATCAGCTTGGCACCACATGGCAGCCTTTGCCGGTTGAGATTGCCGGACACCATTTCAAGGCCGAAAAGGTCGAAGGTGAAACGCTTGGCAATTACAATCCATTTCTGGAACTGGCAAAAACCCTGAAAGATCCGTCCACCGAGATGCGCAAGCAAAATCTGGTGGTGGTGGGCGCCAATTTTGCCACGGGTCCAGGCTTTATCGTGCTGACAGACGAAGCCGCTCCTCTTCACGGTGGTGAGGATGTTCAAGACCACAGCTGCGCCATTGATCCGGCGTGATGATGGCATAAAAAAGCGCCCGGACAATTTTGTCGGGCGCTCACATCTCGAAAACCTTTGCTGTTAAGCGGCTGGCGCCGATGCAATCCGCGGAATATCTTCCATGCCCAGCAGGAAGTTGATCTGTGGGCGGGCCTTGACCAGATCGTCGATGGTATATTCAGCCAGCACGGCGAAGAATGCATTGAGCGCCTTGCGCAGCGCAGAGTTCAGACCGCAGCTATCAATCAGCGGACAATCCACCTCACCATCATCTTCAAAGCATTCGGCCATGGCAAAGCTGTCTTCTGTCACCTTGACCACATCAAACAGGCTGATGGTTTCCGGCGCGCGACCCAGGCGCACACCGCCATTGCGGCCACGCACAGTTTCAATCAGACCGGCCTTGGTCAAAGGCTGCAAGATCTTGAACAAAAACAGCTCAGACACCCCATAAGCCTTGGCAATTTCAGGAATACGGCTCAAATGATCCTTGTTGGCAGCGCAATACATCAGCATCCGTACTGCGTAATTTGTCTGCTTGGTCAGGCGCATGCGGAACTCCTCAAGGTGTCTGCTTGGATCTTATATAATGGCATTTGTAGTTTTGAACAATTCCAAAATTAAGTTTTTCTCAACACGATCGCCTTGTTTTGCGGCGATCTTCGTATCACACAACAAAAGTTGAGCATAAAAGTATGGATTACACAATCCATAATTGCAAGAACGCGCAAATAAGAAAAGGCGGACCATTTCCGGCCCGCCTTATCTCTTTGGTATAGAATAATGCCCGAAGGCATCACTTCATCGTTGGCATCACAAACTCAGCACCGTCCTTGATGCCTGCCCGCGCTCCCGCAGCAAACCAAGTGCCGCGAGGACGCGCAATCAAACAATGCCCGAAGGCATCACTTCATCGTTGGCATTACAAACTCAGCACCGTCCTTGATGCCTGCCCGCGCTCCCGCAGCAAACCAAGTGCCGCGAGGACGCGCAATCAAACAATGCCCGAAGGCATCACTTCATCGTCGGCATCACAAACTCAGCACCGTCCTTGATGCCTGAGGGCCAGCGTGACGTCACCGTCTTGGTGCGGGTCCAGAACTTGATTGAGTCTGTGCCGTGCTGGTTGAGATCGCCGAAGGACGATGCCTTCCAGCCACCGAAGGAGTGGTAGGCCAATGGAACCGGAATCGGCACATTGATACCGACCATGCCGATGTTGATACGGGAAGCAAAATCGCGGGCAGCATCACCATCACGGGTGTAGATGGCAACGCCATTGCCGTATTCGTGCTTCATGGGCAGATCGAGGGCTTCTTCGTAATTCTTGGCGCGAACCACGGAGAGAACAGGTCCAAAGATTTCGGTCTTGTAGATATCCATGTCGGGGGTGACGTTATCAAACAGGCAGCCACCGACGAAATTGCCGTTTTCATAGCCCTGAAGTTTGAAATCGCGGCCATCGACCACCAGCTTGGCACCGGCTTCCACACCGCTGTCAATCAGGCTCAGAATACGCTCACGCGCTTCCTTGGTGATCACCGGACCCATATCGGCCTTCTCATCGGTGTAAGGACCGATGCGCAGGGCTTCCACCATTGGGGTCAGCTTTTCGATCAGGCGGTTTGCTGTCTCTTCGCCAACGGGCACGGCCACCGAAATTGCCATGCAGCGCTCGCCAGCCGAGCCATAGCCTGCGCCCATCAAGGCATTTGCCGCCTGATCAAGATCGGCATCGGGCATGATGATCATGTGGTTCTTGGCACCGCCAAAGCACTGGGCGCGCTTGCCGTTCGCTGCGGCTGTACCATAGACATAACGCGCGATTGGCGTGGAGCCAACGAAAGAAATGGCACCAATATCAGGATGGGTCAAAAGACCATCAACAGCGGATTTATCGCCATTCACGACATTGAGAATGCCTTCTGGCAGACCAGCCTCGATCATCAGTTCAGCCAGACGCATCGGCACGGATGGATCGCGCTCGGATGGCTTGAGGATGAACGCATTGCCGCAAGCAATGGCAGGCGCAAACATCCACATCGGAATCATGGCCGGGAAGTTGAAAGGCGTGATGCCAGCGCCAACGCCAACGGCCTGACGGATCGAGTACATATCGATACTCGGGCCAGCGCCTTCCGTAAATTCGCTCTTGGACAGGTGCGGAATGCCGATGACGAATTCGCAGACTTCCAGACCACGAACGATATCGCCCTTGGCATCTTCAATGGTCTTGCCATGCTCACGCGACAGCATTTCGGCCAGCTCATCCATATTGTCGTTCAAAAGCTGAACGAACTTCATGAACACGCGGGCGCGGCGCTGCGGGTTGGTGGCGGCCCATTTTGGCTGGGCAGCCTTGGCGTTTTCCACGGCTGCATTCAACTCGGCTTCGCTGGCCAGCGCCACCTCGCCCTGCACTTCGCCGGTGGCCGGATTGAAAATCGGCTGCTTGCGACCGGATGTGCCAGCCACGGCCTTGCCGCCAATAAAATGCCCGATCTGATACATGGGTGATCCTCCAAAGTGTTTTTACTAAGCTCACTATTGCGCTTTAAATTGCACAACGCAACGCGATGGTTTACGCATCCGTTGTGCATAAATGGATATTACCATGAACTGGGATGACGTTCGTATCTTTCTGGCCATTGCCAGAACCGGGCAAATTTTGGCCGCCTCCAAACGGCTGGGGCTGAACCACGCCACCCTGTCACGCCGCTTGACAGCGCTGGAGGATGCCTTGAAAACCCGGCTGTTCGTGCGCCGCACCAATGGCTGCGAATTGACCGCCGAGGGCGAGACTTTCCTGACTTCAGCCGAGCGCATGGAAACCGAAATGCTGGAAGTGCAGGCCCGCCTTGGCCGCACCGATGCCAAAGTGGCGGGCACGGTGCGCATTGGCGCACCCGACGGGTTTGGGGTGTTTTTTCTCTCTTCTCATCTTGGTGGCCTGATTGAGCGGCACCCGGAGCTGAAAATTCAGCTGGTGCCGGTGCCGCGCTCGTTTTCGCTCTCCCAGCGCGAGGCCGATATTGCGGTTACCCTTGAGCGGCCAGATCAGGGGCGGTTGGTGTCTGCCCATCTCACCGATTACACGCTGGCGCTTTATGCCTCAAAAACCTATGTCGAGCGCCATGGACTGCCGCAAACGGTGGATGCGCTGAAAAGCCATCGCCGCATTGGCTATGTGGAAGATTTGATTTTCACCCCATCGCTGAATTTTACCGGCGAGATCATGCGCAACTGGAGCGCAAGCTTTGAAATTTCCTCGGCCATTGGCCAGACCGAAGCCGTTTTGGCCGGTGCCGGTATTGGTATCCTGCACAGCTACATTGCCCGCCAGCACAGCGATTTGATCCGCATTCTGCCAGAAATCACTCTGCACCGCGCCTATTGGACCACCTATCATGAGAGCTTGCGCGATCTGGCCCGCATTCGCACCGTGGTGGATTATTTGAGCGAACAGGTGAATGAAAACCGCAGCATCTTTTTATAACAGGAGCATCCCTCATGGCTGAGATGAAAATGAAAATCCGCCCGATGGGAGCCAGCGCCGTGATTGGCCGCACCGGCTTTCCGCATATCACCTCTGCCACCGGCGGCGAGATTCAGATCGTGACCGGCCCATCGCAGGCGGGCTTTAACCCGCTGGACCTGCTTTACGCATCGCTTGCAGGCTGCCTGACGATTAGCGCGCGCCTAGTGGCAAGCGAGCTGGGCGTGATGGACAAAATCAGCACCATCACCGCAGCCGTGAGTGGCGAAAAGGCCAAAGACGGCCTTTCACGCGTGGAGCGTTTTGACATCATCCTGACCATTGCAGGCGACATTGACGATGAAACCCGCCGCGCCATTGCAAGCAAGGCAGAGCATGAGATTTGCACGGTCAGCAACACCTTGAGCGCCAATCCAACCTTTGCCACAACGGTTCTGGCGGAGTAATCAGGGCTCGCAGGTCAGGGTAATCTCGTCCGGCACAACCAGCTTGGCGAAATAGGCCCCTTGCGGGTCAGGTGCGATGGTGGCGCGGCATTTCTTGTCGAAATCACCGCGAATTTGCAGGCCAGCATTGTCTGCCAGTTTGAAGGCTGCGGTATAGTCTTTATCCCTGACCGCCACATCCAGCCGCTGGCCGCGCAAATCAATGGGTGCGGCCACATTGAAAGCAAATGTCACCGTCACCACGCCGTTGTGGGCTTCTGCCGCAAACCCAACCGGCTCAATGCCTGCTGCGGGCTTGCCGCCCATGGTGAGATTGGTGAAAAAGCGTTTGCGGCGCAGGTCCGCAATCAGCTTTTCGCGCAACGCCTCGGTTTCTGCGGCATTCAATGTCCCATCGTGATCGCGGTCATATTCATCCAGCAAGGTGCGGCTATAGGCGGCATCAAAGGTCCAGCTCTCGCCCAGCCCCGTCAGCACACCGCGCCGCATATCGAACAACACCCGAAGCGTGATGGCAATATCGGGATGAGCAAAAGCAGGCGAGACCCCCGCCATCACCAAGAGCGGTGCCAGCAAAGCAGCGGCGCAACGGTGGGAGATATGCTTCGAGATCGTCATCCCTCTCTCCCGTCTTGCAATGTCCGCCGCCGTGGGCCCCAGCGCTCAAAGGATTTCAAAATGGGATCAAAGCCCGGAAAATTTCCGCCGATCACGGAGGGTTGCACAAAGGGCGGCGGCACCAGCTCTGTCTGTTTTGATGCCATATAGGCTCCGCCATAGAGCGCACCAATGGCCAGCAGCCAGCTGCCAAACACCCTTGATGCAATCACCGTCCAGGAGGCGGTAAAAAGCCCCGCCACCAGCCCGGCAGCCAGCAAAACCCATACGGTGGTAACCAAGGCCCAGGGCAGGTAGGCGCGATCGTGGAAGGTGGGATCGGAAAAATCCACCGCCAGCGCCAGCGCCGCCCCCATAACCGGCATGACCAACAGGCTTGGCCAAAACCGCAGCGACGGCGGCAACACCAGCAACAGGCCCGCCAGCAGGCAGGCCAGCGGGCCGACCAGAAAGAAATGGGTCGGCGCGCCCGGCAAAGGAGCCAAAAGCTGCATCAACTCATCATGCCAGGGCAGGCCGGTGGCAATGCCTGCCACCAGAAGGGCTGCCGCGATGGGCCAGCGGCACAGCGGCATTTGCCCCAGCAACAGGCCCGCCCCCAGCAGCGGCAACAGCCGCTCTGCGGTAAAGGTTGTCAAAAGCAGCCAGTGGTCCAGCGTGCCTTGCTCCATCCATACCGTAACTGCGGAGGCGGCAATGGCAACCGCACCGGCAAACACCAAAACCCCAACGACAATCAGCGTCAGGCGTCTGGATCTTTGCTCAAGTGTTGCCCGCTTTGCCATCAGGTCACGCGCCATCAAGTCACAAGGAAGTAGAGGCCACCGATGGCGATCAGGCCACCGGGAATCCGCACCATCCGATTGCCCAGCGCGCGTTGCACGCCAAGGCCCACGCCAATGCCAGCCAGATGGATCAAGCCGGTTGCCAGCACGAAACCAATGGCAAAATCCGCCGGGTCTGCCGCCTCAGGCAATTCGGCACCGTGAGCATAACCGTGGCAGATGGCAAAAAGACCAATAACGGTCAGCGCCAGCCATTCCGGCGGCCGCCAAACAAAGGCAATGGCCGCGCCCAACACCACGATGGACAATGCAATGCCGGTCTCGATGGCTGGCAAAGGCACGCCTGTGATGCCGAGAATACCACCCAGCACCATGATCAAGGGGAAGGTAATGGGCAGGGTCCAGACATTGCGACCGCCCATTTGCGCGCCCCAAAGGCCAACCGAAAACATCGCCAACAGATGATCGGCACCCGACAGCGGATGCTCAAACCCTTGCAGAAAGCCGCCAGAGCCGCCTTGAATAATATGCGCCTGCGCAATACCGGGCATGAAGGCAACAACGCCCACCAGCGCCAAAAGGCGTCCAACTGTCGCCCATCGCGACCTGTTTTGATCCTGCATTCTCTGGTCTCCAAAAACACCGCTTTTCGTCACCCTTTGCAAACTGATTTTGCGACCGAATTGTGTTGCCACGCGGCTCTCGTTGAAAAAGCCTTGCCTGGTTTAAAAATGCCGGTCGTTGTCAGGGCGACAACCATAAACTATACCCATTTGCGATTGATTATAGGCCTTTATTTTCCATAAACGGCAAGGGCAATGCCACAATGACACATCCCAATCCAATGAAAACAGCACACAGCTTCCGCCGCATGATCGCCACCGGCCTTATCGCGGCCAGCTTCGCCAGTCCGGCATCGGCCCATATTCTGGGCGGCCCCATGGGCGGCTTTGGCAGCGGCTTTGAGCATCCGCTTCTGGGGGCCGATCACTTTCTGGCCATGCTGGCGGTTGGCCTGTGGGGTGCGCAAATGGGCGGCCGCTCGGTCTGGACCCTGCCCGCCACCTTCCCGCTGATCATGTGTGTCGGCGGCGTCATTGGCATGTTGTGCGATATTCCCGATGCCGTGATTTCCGGCGGTATTTCCCTGTCGCTGATTGCGCTGGGCGGTGCCATTGCCGCCCGCTGGAAAGCCCCGGAATATGCCTCCTTGACCATTATCGCCCTGTTTGCCCTGTTCCACGGCTACCCCCACGGCAAAATGGCCCCCAACGCCACGGACCCCGCCGCCTACACCGTCGGCTTCGTGGTCGCCACCGGCATGATCCACATCTTCGGCATCGCCATCGGCTATGGCCTGGGCCGGCTCTACAACGGCATAGTGGTGCGCGCACTGGGCGGGATGATTGTGCTGGCGGGTGTGTATTATCTGGTGACGGGGCAGATGTAGCAATCTGCCGCGAACACCAAAACGCGAATCGCAAGAGTGGCTGAATATTTAACTACTACATAATATCTATATATATTAGGAATTGCTGGCATAGATACCGGATTTCGAATTCCTAGAAGTAGGCCTTGATCAGTTGCTGCCCGACGACCGCTGCCAGAACCGGGGGAACTGCGTTCCCGACTTGGGTAAACTGCCGAGCTGTAGGCCCAACAAATTGGTAATCGTCGGGAAAGGTCTGAAGCCTTGCGCACTCTCTTACACTCAATGTACGTGGGATTTCGGGATGTAGGTGAGAGCGCCCACCGCCATTGGTTCCTCCAGCGATTACCGTCTTAGAAGGCCTGTTCGGCGTCAGACGGTCAACCCGTCCCAACTGGTCACGCTCGCCATAGTTAAGAATCATGTAGCGCTGGATGGACTCGGCCCTGTGTTTGCGCGTTTCATGATTCAGTGCGATGGACGTAGGGAGATCAGCCAGTACGCTAGCCGCACCGAAATGCGCTTTACGTTCGGGATATACAAACTTCCCAGGCAATCGGGAGCCAACCACGAACATACGCTGACGGAACTGAGGCACTCCATGATTGGCGGCGTCCAGCACCTCAGGATCGGCAACAGTATAACCGGCGCGCTGCAACATGCCGATGGCAATTGACAACTGCTCACCGCCGTCGAGGTCGCGCAAACCTGGCACGTTCTCAATCACAAAGGCAGACGGCAGAAATTCGATGATTAGATTCACGTAATCGAAAAGTAAGTTGCCGTTTTTTTCGTGATTGAAGCCAGTCCGCTTGAAGTTTTCACCGTCTCTTGAGAACCTTTGGTTCGCTGCAATAGAGAACGGCTGACACGGAGGTCCGCCCACGAACACACCCTCGAACGGCTTCTTGATTAGCGGCGAAAGAGCCTCGACTACCTCATCGAACTTCGAGACGTCGCCCGAGTGATAAGGCGGTCCGAAGATTTTCCACTCAGGTCTATTCTTGCGCAGAGTCTTACAGAAGATTTCGTTGAACTCGAAGGCAGCTACATGCTCAAAGCCTAACGTCTCGAAGCCGAGGTCCATTCCACCGCACCCAGTGAAGAAACTCACGACAGGGACGCAGCATTTCTGAGAAAAGCTATCCAGCCGTGGCGGCTTCGAACCGTCCCAGCGGATAGCGCCAGCGTTGGAATAGATCAGATCGTCGAGGTCCAAGCCTTGTTCATACAAAAGGTCGTATAGCTCGACACCCTCTCGGACTGATCGTGCGACCAGATCGCTTTGCCTTGCGAAGCGCTCCGACGGTGTCTCTGCCTTGACCGTTTTCTCAAGCATTGCTCACTCCACAGTACTCCGCCTTCGCAGCCTGGTAGACAACCTTTGCCTCGGACGCGTCCGCGAAGTCTTTCTTCTTGTTTTTTTTCAACCACTGACCATAGAAGCGGTGGACGGCTCTATGGCATGTAGGGCAATTGGCGACAAGGTCATCTAATACCGTACCCGATTTCGACGTTCTCGCCCCAGAACAAAGCGGCAACACGTGGTGAATGTCAAGAATTCTTTCTGCCCAAGGGTATGATTTACTCGTATCCTCGGCGCAAAAGTCACACCTTGCAGAAGGATACTTCTCAAAAAATGCACGCCTGAGTTGCGCATTACGTTCGATCTTCAAGTGTATCCGTTCAATACGGCCACCTTCTTCAAAGCCAGCTTCGAAAGTATCTGAAACAACTGTGTTGCTATAATCGAAATCTAAGTCATCTCTGGCTGCAACGAAAAGATTGGCGATACGCCGAATTTCTTCGTCGCCATCACTAAAGCGAGCACCGTATACTGGAGCCAGCTGTTGAAAGATTTGCATCGCGTCGTCTCGGTCTAGCGACACCGTAATCTTGCTCCGGTCAAGACTGAGATATGACAGCTGAGATAAAACCTTGAGGCTCTCCTTTGCTTGTCGGCTTTTCGGCACGATCGCGCGAGCTGAATCAACAATCGCGAGAAAATCCGTATCATCTTCGCCACCCGTCAAGGCTGTTTCATTGTAAGCCCCAACGATTTGATCAAGTGTTGTTTCGGTCAAGCCTATTGCAGCCCGCGCGAGCAAAAAGCGGAGCGAGAAGAGCAGCGGGAACCGATGGTTCGCCTGATGATTCCAGTTCTCACGCGCTGGAGATGGGTCCGTTGTGGCTTCCGCAAGGAAGTGGAAATATTCGTCGGAGTTGACCTGCCCATCCTGCGCCATCAAATTGGCGATTGGCGTTGGCTGGGCTACTTTTCCATTCTTGCTTATGAGCAACGTAGCTTTGAAAACCCGGGAATAGTTTCTCCACGGCTTATACAAGGGATCGCTCGCGGGCCGGAACGGTAGCCCTGTCGCTGTACTGAGTGCAGCCACGTTAGTTGAGCGTAAATCGTTCTTTATCGCAAATTTTGCGATCTTCCTCAGCTCATCGAATTGGAAGTAATCGAGCCGTCCCTGATCCCAGTTCCATATGGCCATTCTATGCTTGCACCTATCAAGATCATACTACTGCTGCGGTAGTTTACGTGCTAGCGACTGATTCGACATTAGACAACAGGGAAATTGGCTGAAGCTTTACACAGTGTGGACGAAATGGACGCTGGTTAATCTCGATCAGGTAAACCAATATGCATTTACATCCCACGCGAAGCTTGAAACAGAGGACTCGCCGTGCCATCACGCCAGACATTTGCCTCTTGTGGCGAAAGCGCTTTAAACACCCACGAAATGTTATGAGCATGTTGCCAACCCAATAACAAGCCAGCTTAGTCATGATTGTCGGAATAAAAAGGATTTTGCTTTTTCGGTAAGCTCTTGTTACTTCGAGTCTCAAATAGAAAATGGTACGGTTGGGGGGTCTCGAACCTCCGACCTCAGGTGCCACAAACCTGCGCTCTAACCAACTGAGCTACAACCGCACAAGCGCGTCAAGCGCTGTTGAGGGGTCACATACGGGGGTCTGCGGAAAGTTTCAAGCGTTTTTTTCACTTCATCAACAAAAAGGGGCCAGCGATGCCGACCCCTTTTCTTGTTCTGTGTGGGAAAACCCCTTGTGTATGGGAAAACCCTTGGCTGATCGGTGATCAGGCTTTCTTGAAGCTCGACATGACCTTTTCGGCGGCTTCCTTGCCGGGCTTTGCCACGGTTTCAGCAACCTTCTTGGCTGTTTCCTGCATGGCCTTGGCCTGCTCAACAGTCACTTCGGCCTGCTTGCGGAAGAAAGCGGTCTGAAGTTCAACCAGTTCGGCAACAGACTTGACGCCCATCAGCGATTCCATGTGGGTCAGTTGCAGTTCGGCATTGGTGCGCAGAGCGTCAATGGCCTTCAGGCCAAGTTCCATGCTGCCGCTCTGGGCGTTCTGAAGCGTGGCTTCAACGGTCTTGGAGGCGTCTTCAGCAGCCGTCTTCATCTTTGCATAGGCTTCCTTGGACTGGGCAGCGCCCTTTTCCGCAAATTCGCGGAAGCTGTCTGTGACCTTGGCAGGATCGAAAGAAGGCATTGAGAAAACGTCGGCGGTCTTGTTGCTAGCCATGATATATACTCCTTGAGAGGGGCCTATCTTCGCGGCCCTGCTTTTTTGATAGGCATTATATAGCATCATCTTTTGTGCATTGCAACATATTGCTGCGATGCACAATAAGGAATTTTTCATTAACCTTGTTTCGCGATTAAAACGCCACACACTGGACCAAATCAAGGTGCATGTTTATTAAAAATCTGTTAATTTGCCGCATCTGTGGCACTGTATGATTTAAACAATCCCAAGAGGATTAAGGGAAAATTATACAGCAAATGTGAAATGTTAGGGCTGATCTGAGTGCTTGGTTTTTGAAGCCTTCAGATCTGCCTTAATCGCTCGACAGGTTGATCATGCCCGCCATTCAATATCCGTTCATTGATATCGCCGTACACGGCGCAGTGCGTGATCGCTTTGCGCGGGGCGAGGCGCTGGCGCTGTTTTCGCACGATCTGGAGCGGGTGCTTTGGGCCAATGGCGCGGGGGCTGCTTTTTTCGGCACCGCCTCGATTTATGATCTGCTGGAAGATGGCCCGCCAAAGCAGGATGTCACGTTCCGCCAGATCACATCCATGGCCCGGCAATTGAAAGCCAATGGCGACAAACGCAAGCTGGTGGTGCGCGCTGGCTCCGGCTTTCGCCTTGTGCCGATGGAAGCCCATCTGGAGCGCTTGGAAATTCGCGAAGGCGAGCCTGTCACATTATTTTCCATCCCCGTCGCTCATGCCGATGAGAGCGCCAAAGCCGATGCCATGCTGCGCGGTTTTGATGATCCTGATACCCATATGGCCTTGCTGGACGGCAATGGCGATGTGGTGCGCAGCTCGCGCAATTTTGAGCGGCTCGGCATCACGCCGCGCACCGCAAACACCATTGTGCAGATGGCGGGCAGCCATCCGGCTGGCCTGATCAAAAGACCCATTCCCACAGCGCGCGGCTATCTGCCCGCCGCGATTGGCAAAATTGCTGATGCGCCCGCAATCTATCTGCTGTTTGCTGTGGAAACGCTGCTCGGCTCGCTGGATGTGTCCGAGGGGTTCGCCACTGAACCACCGGCCGAGCCTGTTGCGGCAGAAAAGCCTGTGGCTGACGACGTTGCTGTTGAGGACGCAATCGTTGAGCCTCCCGTTTTAGCGGAGGTGTCAGTGCCCCAAACATCGCCGGAGATGGAGACATCACCGGAGCTATTGACTGAGGCGACATCCGAGCAGCCAACGTCAGAAGCTGCATTTGAAGATGTGGTCACGGCGCTTGGTGATATTGCTGATCTGGAAACCGCGCCAGAGGATATTTCCGCAGATCACGTCACCCCCGTGGAAGCCCACGCGCCAGAGACTGCGCTGGAGACCACTGATCCTGAAGCCGTTCAGGAGGGTGAGACGGTGGAACCACAAGAGCATTCCGAGACGCTTGAGACCATTGTCGCGCAGGATATCCATGCGGATATGGTTGAAGAACCGGTGTCGGAGGCCAACGATGCGCAACAGGCAGAAGCGGCTGAAACGCCTGTGCAGACCGCAACAGAAACCGCTTTGGAGCATGAGAATGCTGAAGAGACCGGCTCGTTTGCCTTTCAGCCAACGGCACGGGCGGTTCGCTTTGTGTGGAAGATTGATGCGCTTGGGCGCTTCAGCGATATCTCTCCCGAGTTTGCCTCCGCCGTAGGGCCACGGGCCGCTGATATAGAAGGCCAGACATTTTCTGATCTGGCTGCCCTGTTCAATCTCGATCCAGACGGCCACATCACCGCATTGCTGACAAAGCGTGATACCTGGTCCGGCAAGACCATCTATTGGCCGATTGAAGGCACGAGCCTGAAAGTGCCGGTGGATCTGGCAGCCCTGCCGACCTACACCCGCAACCGTGATTTTGATGGTTTTCGCGGCTTTGGCGTTGTGCGTCTGGCCGATGCCATGGAAGATGCTGATCAGGTCGGCCTGACATTTATCCACAGCAGCGCGTCCCGAATTGAAACAATTGATGCGGTGTCCGCCGATCGTGAGAGTGTGGCCGAGCATGGTGCGCAATCGGATGAACTTGAAGACGCCGTGGAGGCCACGCCTGAGGCTGTCCAAGAACTCAAGACAGACAGCGATGTCACCCAGCAATCGGTGCCAAGCCCAGAGGTAACGGACGAGGTTTCGCCTTCCGAGCCGCCAACTCCATCGAAGCCAGTTCCACCCACGCCCGCACCAAGCCTATCGGATAAGATCATTCCGCTCAGCGCACGCCGCCCCGGCAATAGCGATGGTCTGTCGGCGGGAGAGCAGGCTGCTTTTCGCGAAATTGCGCGCAAGCTGGATGCGCTGGGCATCAAGCCTGCCAATGGGGAAAAACCATCGCAATATCGGATTGAAGACGGCGAAGACAGCATCCAGCTTGAAGCGCATAACAACAACAGACCTGCCGCGCCTATCGCCGATAGGCCAGCCATTGATGCGCCGTTGGAGAAAAACGCCGAGCCACCCAAGGCCGAAACAGTGGACGTGCCATCTGCACCGCAGCCGCCATTGCCCGTGTCAATGCCAGTGCCAGTGCCAGTGCCAGACGTGGTAACCTCCACGCGCGCCCCTGCCATCAGCAAGCGTGATGTGACCTTCTCGCCGGAGGTTCTGGATATGCTGCCAATTGCGCTTTTGGCCCATCGCGGTGATCGGCTTATTCACGCCAATCCTGAATTTCTGGCGCTGACGGGTTATGCCGATCTGGACGCTTTGGAAACTGACGGTGGCTTGGATGCGCTGTTGCAGCATTCAGACATTTCGCCTGAAGATGAAGGGGCCGGAACACTTGTTGCGGTGCGGGCCGATGGCCAGCACCTGCCGGTGTCGGCGCGGCTGCAATCTATCCGCTGGGAAGATGCCAGCGCGCTGCTGCTGGCTTTGGTGCCGCAATCTCACGTGCGCAAATCTCAAGATCATGGAGCTGAGGCTGACACAGCCGAGCAACACGTTGATGACGAGCCTGTAGAAGAGTCCGCAGAGGAAATCCACGACGATGCACCCCTGAATGCGTCGCTTACCGATGCAGCGCGCTTGCGGGTTGAAGTAGAAGAGCTGCGCTCAATTTTGGAAACGGCCACAGATGGCGTTGTCACCATCAATGCCGATGGCGAAATTCGCTCGGTCAATGGAGCCGCCAGCGCGCTTTTCAACTATGATGAGGCCGACATTCGCGGCAAGCCGTTTGTGACGCTGTTTGCCCATGAGAGCCAGCGCGCCATTCTGGATTATCTCAACGGCTTGACCGGCCACGGCGTTGCCAGCGTGCTGAACGACGGGCGCGAAGTGATTGGTCGCGAGGCCTCCGGCGGCTTTATCCCGCTCTTCATGGCCATTGGCCGCCTTTCCTCCTCCAATGGTTTTTGCGCGGTCATCCGCGACATTACCCAATGGAAACGCACCGAAGAAGAGCTGCGCAATGCCAAGCGCGTCGCCGAGACCGCCAACGCCCATAAGAGCGATTTTCTGGCGCGCGTCAGCCACGAGATCAGAACGCCGCTGAACGCCATTATCGGTTTTGCCGATATTATGGCCGATGAGCGGTTTGGTCCGATTGGCCATCCGCGCTATGCCGAATATTCATCCGACATTGGCCGCTCTGGTCGCCATGTGCTGGATATCGTCAACGACCTGCTCGATATCTCCAAGATCGAAGCGGGCGAGATGGATCTGGATTTCGTCTCGGTCGGGTTAAACGAAACCATCGCGGAAGCCGTTTCGCTGGTGCAGCCGCAGGCCAATGCCCAGCGGGTGATTATCCGCACCGCGCTCTCGCAATCGGTGCCCAATGTGGTGGCAGACCTGCGCTCCATCAAACAGATTGTGCTCAACATTCTGTCCAACGCCATTCGCTTCACGCCATCCGGTGGGCAAATCATTGTGTCCACGGCCTATGAATCCAATGGCAGCGTGACCTTGCGGGTGCGTGATACCGGCATTGGCATGAGCCGCGCCGAGCTGGATCAGGCCATGAAGCCATTTCGGCAGGTTTCGCCCGGTGGCGCACGCCTGCGCGGCGATGGCACCGGCCTTGGCCTGCCCCTGACCAAAGCCATGGCCGACGCCAACCGCGCCAGCTTTGCCATTCACTCCACGCCGAATGAAGGCACTTTGGTGGAAATCAGCTTCCCCTCTCCGCGGGTACTCGCGGGATAAAAAAAGAGCAGCCGAAGCTGCCCTTGAAGTTGATGCTGTTCAACCCAACAATCAACAGGGCGGCGCATGCCAAACACACACCAATGCGCTGTCAATATTGGAAAAACCACACCTCGCACCTCACAAGTATCGGATTTTCCCGAAATCGGGTTTCCCTTTTGGGACCAATACTGCAACGGCGCAAAACACTGTGTGGCGGGCAAGATCACTCTGCCAACAACAACGCGACTTTTCGGTCCGGGTCATTGCCTGGATCATCCAGAAGCCGAGTGTTGACAAAGCCACGTTAACAGACGGTTTACAAACCACATTTCCGGCTTGTTACCTCGATCATTCTCAAGGTTTTACTGCATAATTTTCTCCTTGCTGCACAATTTCCGCCTTAAAGCGGAATCGATTTAAGGCGGAAATTACGCAGCAGATTAAAAGTGCTACGACGTGCTTTGTGCGCTTGAAAAAACGCACGGCGCTGTAAATCGGAACCTGCTTCGCCGTGTCTGGTGAAATTATTGATGTCGTCACTGTCTGTTGCATTTGCATGGCAAATTGCTTTGCTATATCTGGACAGAGGCGGGGCAGCGAATTTTGCAAGCACGATCTGAAAGGCCTCACGTGACAGTGAAACCACCACAAAAGCGCTCGGCACCACATTTCGTCAAAGGCCCGCTTGGACCGCGCCTTCTGCGAATTGCCCTGGTTGTCGCTGTTGTTTCGCTCGGTGCTTTCGTCGCGTCACGCATTGCAGCGCCTTATATTGTGTCCAGCAGTCTGGTGCGCGGCAGTATTGAAAAGGTCGTTGGCCGGTGGAGTGGCCATGATGTGCAGATTGCTGGCACACCTGAGCTGCAATTTTGGCCGCAACCGAAAATTACGCTGGCGCACCTCACCTTGACACGCGCCGGCCCGCACTCTGGAGCGGGCAAAAATTCTATTGTCGCACAAATCGATCAACTTTCTGCGACGTTTGGTCTGCTCAATGCCGTCATGGGCCACCCGGTGTTTGATGATTTCACCCTCACCGGCGCAACCGTCCATCTTCATCGCGATCGCGAGGGCCACATAGACTGGAGCAACGGCGGGCCGCTGGCCAAGGCCATCGCCCATGTCACGGAAACCGCCGATGGTGGCCAGAGCCTGGCACAGGAAGACGACGGCACCATCGGGTCTTTCTCGATTGAAAATGGCCGTCTGGACATTGCCGACGACGCGAGCGGTCGGAAATTTGTCATCGAGGGAATTTTCTCGCAAGTCACCTGGCCAAAAATGTCATCCGCCATCAAAGGCTCTGCCAATATGGTGATTGGGGGCATGGCCACTCAGGTGAACTTTTCCTCGGCGCAGCCCCTGTTGCTGATGGGTGGGCATATGGGTCAAGCCAGCGTTTCGATCACAGCTCCCACCGTTAAAGCCAGTTTCAGCGGGCGAACCAGCCTGATGCCGGCGCGATTTGCCTCCGGCCAGATTGATATGACCATGTCCGATGTAGCAGGTTTTTTGGCGTGGACAGGCGCAGAACTGCCGGGAATGGAAGCCCTGCATACGGCATCGATCAAGGCCACGGTGACCGCAGAAGCAGACCGCGTGCGGCTGGAAGATCTGTCTTTGAGCGCCAATGAGACCAATGCGACGGGACTGGTGGATATCACGCAAGGCAAGAGCGGCAAGCCCAAAGTCAGCGGCACGCTGGCCTTCGGCCAAATGGATATTCCGACATTTCTGGCGGCATTTGCGCTTTCTGCACCCGATAGCCAAGCGGTCAACGGCAAAAGCGGCTTGCTGAACTGGCTGGAGTTTGATCTGGCGCTATCCGCTCGGCGCGCCAGCCTTTCGCAATTTACCCTGACCGATGTGGGGGCCAGTGTGTTGGCCACCGACGGTGCCATGGTGTTTGACATTGGCGACAGCACGCTTGCGGGCGGCACCATGATTGGCCATCTCGAAGGCAAGAACGGTGGCTTTGAAAACGGTGCACATCTCGATCTTTCGATCACCAATGCCGATCTCTCTGATCTTGAAAACAAGTTGGGCTTGAGCGGCCCCCTGCCGCTTGGCAGCGGCTCCTTGACTGTTTCAGTCTCAACCAAACGCGCAATCTGGCGAACGCGCCCCGAAGATATCACCGGCACCCTGAAGCTCACGGTAGGTCCGGGCCGCATCACCGGCGTGAATATGGATGGCATCCGCTCCCTTGCTGGCAATCGCTTCTTCTTCAAATTGGAAGATGCAGGAAAAGGGGATTTGCCCTTTGATAGCCTCAGCGTGACAGCTGATCTTGCCGATGGAGCCATCAATATCAGTGAGGGCAGCCTGAAAAGCACCGACCTCACCTCATCCTTCACAGGGGTCATTCCCTATGCTTTCAAGGGGTTGGCGCTTTCCACCGAAATTGTCCCTCTCCCCACGTCGTCCAGCACATCGACGGACCCATTGACGAGCACTGCGCAAAAGCCACTTCGCTTTTTTATTGCCGGCTCGTGGCCAAATCTGATCCTGTCACCGATTCAAACGCCGCTGCCGCAGGTGACAACGACGCCGTGATCATGACATAGTGTCACCGCCCGGCTGCGGCGATATGCTCATCACGCTGGCGCTGCAACTCGCGGCGCTTGGTGCCAATGGATGCGACAATCACCCCAAGGGTAACGATGGAAATAAGGATCGTACACACCGCATTGATCTCGGGTGTTACGCCCAATCGCACCTGCGAATAGATCTTGATCGGCAGTGTGGTGGCACCGGGGCCAGTGGTGAAGCTGGCAATTACCAGATCATCCAGAGACAGGGTAAACGCCAGCATCCAGCCGGACACCACCGCAGGCAGGATCAAAGGCAAGGTAATGCGGAAAAATGTCTTGACCGGCGGGCAGCCGAGATCAAGGGCCGCTTCTTCCAGACTGCGATCAAAGGTCACCAGTTTGGATTGCACGACAATGGCCACATAGCACATGGTGAAGCTGGTATGGGCGAGCATGACCGTGATAATGCCGCGATCCACCCCCATCGCCACAAACAGCAGCAAGAGCGACAGACCGGTAATCACATCCGGCATCACCAATGGCGCATAGATCATGCCGGAAAACAGCATGCGCCCGCGAAAGCGCCCGAAGCGCACCAGCGCCAAGGCCGCCATTGTGCCCAGCACAGTGCCAACCGTTGCCGCAACAATGCCAACCCTGAGCGTCACCCAGGCGGCATCCATCAGGTTCTGGTTATACCAGATCTCACGATACCATTGCAGCGAGAACCCGCCCCAGACCGTTACCAGTTTGGAGGCATTGAACGAATAAATCACCAGAATCAGAATGGGAACGTACAGAAATACGAAGCCCAGCGTGAGGACAACAGGATCAAGGCGGCTTGCTTTCATTGCACCATCCTCACACTTTGCTCTGCTGGTTCTGGAACAGGGCAATGGGCACCACCAGCAACACCAGCAGCACAATCGCCACCGCCGACGCCAAAGGCCAATCGCGATTGCCGAAAAACTCGGTCCACATGGTTTTGCCAATCATCAGCGTATCGGCACCGCCCAAAAGATCGGGGATCACAAATTCACCGGTAATCGGAATGAAGCAGATCATCGATCCCGCCAGCACTCCCGGCAAAGACAAGGGAAAGGTAATGCGCCAAAACGCTTTCCAGGGAGGGCATCCCAGATCACTGGCGGCTTCCAAGAGCGTTCCATCCATTTTTTCCAAAGCGGAATAGAGCGGCAAAACCATGAATGGCAGATAGGAATAGACGATACCAATAAACACTGCCGTGTCGGTTTGATATATATGCACCTGTTGGTCTGGCCCATAGATATGCAGGCTTTGCAAAAGCAGGGTCAACAGGCCCTCTGGCTTCAAAATCCCGATCCATGCGTAAACCCGGATCAGAAACGAGGTCCAGAACGGCAGAATGACCATCATCAACAATGTTGGCCGCAGATCCTGCCGCGCCCGCGCCATGGCGAGCGCCATGGGATAGCCAATCAACAACAGAAGCGCGGTTGAAATCGCCGCAATGCGCAAGGACGACAAATAGGATTCGATATAGAGCGGATCCTCACCCAGCATCTGGAAGTTTTCCAGATCAAGCTGAGACAGAAAATCCCACAATTTGGAAAAGCCCTCAAACACCGGGGTGTAGGGCGGCATGGCAATCGCCGTATCTGAGAGCGATATTTTGACAATGATGAAGAAGGGCGCAAGAAACAGCACCACCATCCATAGATAGGGAATGATGACGATCAACCACCGCGCAGATCCGGTTGAGGGCGAAGTAGCGGGCTCTGCCATCATCTCACCTCGTCAACAACAGACCGGCATCGGCGGTCCAGGTAAGCCAAACCATATCGCCAAAGGTAATCGGGCGATCCACCAGACGCGACACATTGGCTTGGGCCGCACGGAAGACAAAACCATCCTCTCGCTTGATGATAAACACCGAAAAATCACCGAGATAGGCGATATCCCAGACTTCGCCATAGACCGCATTGGTCACTGTTTCTGCCGGTGGATCGGTTGATATGCGCACCTTCTCTGGCCGAATGGCAAAGGCGACACTTGCGCCATCTGCCAGATCGCAAGGTTGATCAATCACAGCGGTGAAATCCGTGCCGATCACGGCACTCTGCTCTCCCCGGCATTCAAGGCGGCCCTCGACAATATTAATGTCACCAATAAAATCAGCAACATAACGGCTATTGGGTGCCTCATAGATTTCGGCAGGCGCGGCCACCTGCACAATCTCGCCCTTGTCCATCACGGCAATGCGATCAGACACTGTCATCGCCTCTTCCTGATCATGGGTCACGATCAAAAACGTCAAACCCAGCTCGGTCTGAATATCCATCAGTTCAAATTGGGTTTCCTCGCGCAGCTTGCGATCCAGCGCCCCCAATGGCTCATCCAGCAGCAGCACTTTGGGCCGCTTGGCCAGCGAGCGCGCCAAGGCCACGCGCTGGCGCTGACCGCCTGAAAGCTGATTGGGCTTGCGCTTGGCAAAGTTTTCCAGCTTCACCAGCCTTAGCATTTCTTCCACCCTTGCCTTGATTTCGGCCTTGGGCAGATTGTCCTGCTCCAGACCGAAAGCAATGTTCTTTTCCACCGTCATATGCGGAAAAAGCGCGTAGGACTGAAACATCATATTGGTGGGGCGGCGATAGGGCGGAACACCTGCCAGATCCTGCCCTTGAAGCAAAATGCGCCCCTCGGTTGGCTCTTCAAAACCGGCCAACATACGCATCAAAGTGGTTTTGCCACAGCCGGATGGGCCAAGCAGCGAGAAGAACTCCCGCTCATAAATATTCAATGTAAGATTATCGACCGCCGTGAATGGTCCAAATCTTTTCGTCACATTTTCAAAGCGGATGAACGGCACCTGCGCCGTATCTGTCCAGGGCGAGAATTTTCGTTTTACCGGTCCTAAAGTCTTGGCCATTCAGCCCCCCTTCTCGCGCGTCAGGACAATTGAAAGCGGGGCAGTTGCAGCACCGGGCGTTCTGTAAAACGAACAAAGGATGCTGCAACATCGCAGATTTTCTGCATAATTTCCTCCTGACATCGGTGTCGATGTCAGGAATTATGCAGGGTGCCCCGCTGCCATTCTTATTTACCAGTCTTGATCTGGGTCCAGAGGCGGTTCAGCACACGCTGCGCCTTTGGATCGTAAGGCGAGATGGTGAAAAGCTTCTTCATCGTAGCCTCATCGGGATAGACCGATTTATTATCAAACACATCCTTGCTGATCAGAGGCTGCGAAGCAAGATTGCCGTTGGCGTAGGACACATAGTCCGATGCCTTTGCAATCACGTCAGGCTTCATCAGATAGTTGATGAACTCATGGGCTTCTTCCACATTTTTGGCGTCTGCCGGAATCGCAAGGTTATCGAACCACATATAGGTTCCTTCCTTGGGAATCACGTATTGGATCTCAACGCCATTCTTGGCAGCTTCTGCACGGCTTTTGGCTTGGATAATATCACCGGACCAGCCGATGGTGGCGCAAATGTCGCCATTGGCCAGATCATTGATATAGGCTGCGGAATTGAACGTCTTGGCATAGGGACGGATCCCTTCATACACCTTGGCTCCCGCCTCCAGATCAGCGGTTTTCTTGCTGTCAGGATTTTTACCAATATAGTTCATGGCGATGGCAAAGGTTTCATCCGATGCATCAAGAATGTTCAGGCCGCATTTTTGCAGCTTCTTGGCATTTTCTGGCTTGAAAATGAAATCCCAGCTATCAACCTTCACGTCATCGCCAAAAATCTCTTTGATTTTCTTCACATTATAGCCAATGCCCGTGGTGCCCCACATGTAATTGATCGCATATTGGTTGCCGGGATCATATTTGGACAGGCGCTCCATGACCATCGGCCACATGTTTTTCAGGTTGGGCAGTTTGGATTTATCCAGCTTCTGAAATACGCCAGCCTTGATCTGCCGCGCCAGAAACGGAGCCGTCGGCACCACAACATCATAACCAGAGCCACCAGCCAGCAGCTTGGTTTCCAAAAGGTCATTGCTGTCAAAGACGTCGTAGACAACCTTGATGCCGGTTTCCTTGGTGAAATCTGTGAGAATCTGGGGATCAATATAATCCGACCAGTTGTAGACATGCACTTCGCGGTCGGCGGCATTGGCCGCAGAGCCGATTAACAAAGCCGTCACGGCGGCGGCAGTCAGACGGAGGATGGCGGATTTCATAAGATCTCCTGTTTAAAAGCCGCATTTGCGGCACTTTCGTTCCCGTTATTCCCACAGACTAGAAAGGAAAAATGCTGCCGACAAGCGTAAAATTTGATCACATTGCATTGCAGCCCATTTCATCACCAAAATCGGACTTAAAGAGCAATCGAAAACCCGTTATTGAAAATCAAAAGCGCTGAGGCCAGCCGTCATTTCATCCAGGCCCAATGGGCGCGTTACCGGCGCTTCTGCGCGCGAAAGACAGCCTTGACGCTCGCAAAGACGGCAGGCAGGGCCAATCTCCACCGATCTCGGCAGGCTTTCCCGATAGACAATGTCACTGGCCAAGGCCAAATCGCAGCCCAACAGCACCGCCGTGCGCCGCAACCGCTCCTGAAATGCCCCTTGCGGCCCCTCCAATGTGCGCGAAAGGGTGAGAAAAGCCGCCCCATCCGGCATCACCACCGGCTCCACCAGAATTTGCCCCGGCTGGGCAAAGGTGGCGTGAATGTTGAGCCGCGGACATTGCCCACCAAAGCTGGACTTGGGAAAACCCTGCCCGCCAGCCCTTCGAATGATATTGCCCGCGTGATCAATCTCCATCATGAAAAAACTGATGCCGACGCTGCCGGGTCTTTGCAGGCTCACCAGCCGCGCTGCCGCTTGCTCGAATGACACGCGAAAACGCGAGCGCAGCACATCAATATCATAGCGCGCCCGCTGGGCGGCTGCCAAAAACGTACCATAGGGCATCATCAGCGCATGTGCCGCATAGCGCGCCAGTTCAAACCGGGCAATCCGCTTGGCTTCGCTTGAGGTCAGCGGCAGGGCATCAAGCTCCAAACGAATATCATCGGCAAAGGCCAGCAGACAGACCTCCATGGCCACCTCGCGCAGGTGATCAAACGGCGACAGGCGCTCAGACAAAAACAGGCGCATCGAATGGCGATCATAGCGCCTGCGCAAATTGGGCATGACATGCACCGGCAGCGCCCGCACCACAATGCCATGCTGTTTGCGCAGCCATCCCTTCAACGCCCCTTCGAGATCATCACCCACATCCAGATTTGCATAAAACCCTTCCGCAGCGGCCTCAATGGCGGGAAAATGAAAGGCTCGCTCCTCCAGCACATCGCGCACCTCATCCATCGGCAGGCGTGCACCGGCCAGCGCCGTTTGATGCCCCTCGCGCGCCAAAAGCTCGGCCAGTTCAGACAGGCGCTTGGTTTGCTCGCGATAGGCCCGGTAGAGTTTCACCACCCCGCTTGCGGCATTGGGCGCGGCCTGCGCCAGCTCTACCAACTCCTGATCACCGGGAATTTCGCCCGACAGCAGCGGGTCGGAAAACACCTCACGCAGGGGGGCAGCCCCGGCACCATCGCTTTGCAGCTCTTCCAGATCCACTTTGTACACAGACGACAATTTGAGCAAAAGCTGCACGGTGAGAGGCCGCTGATTGCGCTCTATCAGGTTGAGGTAGGACGGCGAAATGCCCAGCGCTTCGGCCATGGCCGTCTGGGTAACACCCAGACCATTGCGGATGCGGCGCACCTTGGGACCGGCAAAAATCTTATGCTCAACCATCATGCCCCCACAAAAATTGACAGGACACCATTTCTAACGACGACATCCACACATTTACAATTTTTACAAATTTACATCGTCTCTTTGTGAAAGACAAGACACCCTAACCTCTTTCAAAGGCCGCAATTGCGCATTTTTCTTTCGGTTTTTCGCGGTGCATTGTAAAACAAGTCACAGAGGCAAACGGCATTACACAGCGCAAAGCACCGATGCCGCCAGACCATGATACCCAGGAGGATAGGACTATGACTGATTTTTACAACATCATCCCCACCGCCCCCAAGGGCCGTTTTGACGGCATTGAGCGCAATTACACGGCGGAGGATGTCAAGCGCCTGCGCGGCTCTGTGGAAATCCGTTATACGCTGGCCGAAATGGGAGCCAACCGCCTGTGGCAGTTGATCAATGAAGATGGCTTCGTCAACGCGCTGGGCGCGCTCTCCGGCAATCAGGCCATGCAGATGGTACGCGCTGGCCTCAAGGCCATCTACCTTTCTGGCTGGCAGGTGGCTGCCGATGCCAACACGGCATCGTCTATGTATCCCGACCAATCGCTCTACCCGGCCAATGCCGCGCCGGAGCTGGCAAAGCGCATCAACAAGACCTTGCAGCGCGCCGACCAGATTGAAACGCAGGAAGGCAAGGGCCTTTCCGTTGACACCTGGTTTGCACCAATTGTAGCCGATGCTGAAGCCGGTTTTGGCGGCCCCTTGAACGCTTTCGAAATCATGAAGGCCTTCATTGAAGCGGGTGCAGCGGGCGTACACTATGAGGACCAGCTGGCGTCTGAAAAGAAATGCGGCCATCTGGGCGGCAAGGTTTTGATCCCGACGGCAGCCCACATCCGCAACCTGAGTGCGGCTCGTCTTGCCGCCGACGTGATGGGCACACCGACGCTAATCATTGCCCGCACCGATGCTGAAGCGGCAAAACTGTTGACCTCAGATATTGACGAGCGCGATCAGCCTTTTGTCGATTACAATGCAGGCCGCACCACAGAGGGCTTTTATCAGGTCAAAAACGGCATTGAGCCTTGCATTGCCCGCGCCATTGCTTACGCGCCCTATTGCGACATGATCTGGATGGAAACCTCCAAGCCCGATCTGGAACAGGCCCGCAAGTTTGCCGAAGCCGTGCATAAGGTGCATCCGGGTAAGAAGCTGGCTTACAATTGCTCACCGTCGTTCAACTGGAAAAAGAACCTCGATGACGCAACCATTGCCAAATACCAGCGCGAGCTGGGTGCGATGGGCTATAAATTCCAGTTTATCACGCTGGCGGGCTTTCATCAGCTCAACCACGGCATGTTTGAACTGGCACGGGGCTATAAAGACCGGCAGATGGCCGCTTACTCCGAGCTGCAAGAGGCCGAATTTGCATCGGAAGCCAATGGCTACACCGCCACCAAACACCAGCGCGAGGTTGGCACCGGCTATTTCGATGCCGTCTCCATGGCAATCTCGGGCGGCAAGTCTTCCACCACGGCCATGAAGGAATCGACCGAACATGACCAGTTCCGCCCTGCTGCTGAATGAGTTTTGGGCGCTTGCGCTGATCTTCAGTTCCACCGCCGCATACAGCCTTCAGCCGCACCTGATGGCCGCGCTCAAAGCAATCCCCTCCCGATAACGGGAGGGTACCCCTTCAAGAACCCCCAAGATAAGAGGAGAAAGACCATGACCCCACAGACCCGCGTTAAAGAACGTGCCGAAGAGCAAGCCACCAGCATGAGCGCCGATCAACAAGCCATGATCCGCATGCTGGCCAATGACCTGCACCGGCTGAACCATTCCGTGATGAAAGCGGTTGAAGCTGGCGTTTCCGTGGAACTCGTCCGCTCCGCCCGCCACCACGGCGGCGACGGCAACTGGGGGGATTTGTTGATCCCCGTTGTGGTGACGCAAGGGATTGCGGCGGAAGGTGTTAAGGCAGCCTGAGGGGCGACGTGGGAGGATAGCCCGGCTGGGAGGCCGGGCTATTTTTGTTTGCGCCACAAATGGTTGCGCTCGAAGCCAAGTCCGGTATTCTCAAAATCTGTGCAGTTCCAGCAACAGGTTTTCGGATGCCCCTTCTCGACGCGACTGCGATCCATCCCATCACGCTGCCTGACGGCACGATCTATCGCGATACGGTGTATCTCAAGAATGTCATCGATCATCCCCGCATGGAGATTGGTGAGTTCAGCTACTTTACCCATTCCGGCAAATTAGAAGACACCGCGCAAATCCTTGCACCCTATCTGGGCCATGGCTGCCGCGAACGGCTGATCATCGGCAAATTCGCCCAGATTGCCAGGGGCTGCTATTTCATCACCAGTTCCGCCAACCACCCGATGAGCGGTTTCACCACCTATCCCTTTCGCATTTTCAAGCCAGAGACGTTTGGTTACAAAGACTTGCCTGTGAAAGACACGGTGGTCGGCCACGATGTCTGGATCGGCCACAACGCCGCCATCATGCCCGGCGTCACCATTGGCCATGGAGCCATCATCGGTGCCAACGCGGTGGTTGCTCGCGATGTACCAGCTTACACGGTGGTGGGTGGAAATCCTGCCCGTTTGATCCGGATGCGATACCCGGACGAGGTGATTGCCGAGCTTCTGGCCCTAGCGTGGTGGGATTGGCCCGTTGAAAAGATTGAGGCCAATTTAACGGCGCTTGAGGCGAGTGATTTGGCTGGGCTGAGACGAGCTTGAGGCAAGAGCAAAGAACCTCCGATGTGGAGCTATTTTTATAGCCCACGATTGCAAACGCACGAGAAAATCATGATGATTGAATCAATGTTATCTCGATTGAGAAATATTGAGTATTTGCATGGCGGCGAGATACTTGAATAAAACACTCAAGGGAGGCTTAATGCGGCCTAGACGTGCATCAGTCCCACCTAAAGGAAGTTAGTATTATGGCTGCCAACCTTCCGTACCTCGCCAGCCCAGGCTCAATCAAAATAGCACTCGAAAAAATTAAAACAGCTGCTACTCCCGAAAGAGTCACACAAGAGTTCATTAAAACAAAACTTCAAATTAAAGGCGGAACAGGTACCGCAATCCCACCATTTTTAAAAAAAATCGGATTGGTGAATTCAGACGGGTCACCATCGCCGCTCTACCATAAATTTCGAAACTCTAAAACTGCTGGAGCAGCTATCGCGGAAGCAATTAAAGCGGGCTACCGTGAGATGTTTGATGTTAACGAATATTGTTACGATATGAACGACATAGATCTGCAATCACTTGTGTGCCAAGTCACAGGTGCTGCGGCTGATAGCCCTGTCGCAAAGTTGACGGTCGCGACATTTAAAAACCTAAAAATCTTTGCGGATTTCAATATCGCACATAAATCTCCTGATCTGGTTCAGGAGGCCGAACCGTTTTCTAATACACCATACTCACAACCACCAACCCAAGATCGCAGCCTAGGACTGAATCTCTCATACACAATAAACCTAAATCTTCCAGCTACCACTGACCAAGCCGTGTTCAATGCAATCTTCCGAAGCTTACGAGAGCACCTGCTAAATGGCGAATAGAGAAGCGTTAGATAAAATCAAGTCGTTTGGCATGACAAATCAGATGATTGCCGAAGACTTGTCCTCCATCGAAAAAAAATTTGACATCGAAATTGGACACCTTCCTAAAATTACAGAAAATGTCGAAAACGAATACTACCCTCAACTCGACGCTGATCTTCGCGCAGAAGGCGCTAGGATGTCTAAACATTATGAGATTTTTTATAGCTTGGAGACCTCGATACGCCGTCTGGTAACTGAAACTTTTGAGGCAGACTTATCAATTTCTGACTGGTGGAACGAAAAAGTACCTGAAGCCACAAGAAATGATGTTACCCTGCGCATCAAAAAAGAGCTGGATGCTGGAGTTAGCCGACGCTCTCAAGAGCCGTTAGATTACACAACGTTTGGCGAACTATCAGTAATAATCACCTCGAATTGGAGTATATTTGGGTCCATTTTCAACAGCAAGAAGGCGATAGAGAAAGTTTTTGCCAGTCTCAATGCCCTACGAAATCCAATTGCTCACTGCTGCCCTCTTGCAGAAGACGAAGAGGTCCGACTGAGATTAACTGTACGGGATTGGTTTAGGCTAATGGAGAAGTGAAAAGAAAATCCGACACAAAACCATTTGACCAAATCACCCCCCTCCTGCCCTGCCGGGCAACTCCCCCACAGGTGTGGAGATCGGACGGGAGCACCAGCCCATATACATTGGATAGCTAGAGATTTCCGATGTTGGGGATGTCCGGCAGGACAGAGGGGGGAGTGAACGGCAGATAGGAACGCCCGTATCGGACAATATCACGTCACGGTGAAGCTTACTTTCGACCACCCGACACCACCAACTCCCTAACAAAGCCGGTTGGCACCCCGATTCCAAACAGACGAGATGACATTACGACAAACCCTCTGGAGAGATCCGGTGGATCACTCCAGAGGGCAAAGGCCGCAAACGATCAATCAAAACTCTTCCCAACTCGCGCCACTGTTGCCACCTGCCACCATTTTCTTCGCAGGCACCGCTTGGCGGGGAGCCGGGGCGGGTGTTGCGGGTTTGGTGTTGTAGGCTGGTTGTGGCTGGGTGCGGACGGGGGCGGCGGATGTGTGGGAGCCGGAGGTTCGGAACTGGCCGATCAGGGTTGCGAGGGTTTCTGCGCGGTCCGAGAGCTGGTGGCTCGCGGCATTTTGTTCTTCCACGCTGGCCGCATTTTGCTGCGTGCCTTGATCCAGCTGGGTGATGGCCTGACCGATTTCCTTGATTCCGATTGATTGTTCGCGGCTGGCCTCAACGATGGCTGATACGTTGCTGTCAATCTCCTGCACGCGCCCGACAATTTCCTTCAAGGCTGTGCCGGTCCGTCCCACGAGATCAACTCCCGCCTTGACTTGCGCGGAGGATGTGGTGATCAAATCCTTGATTTCCTTGGCGGCCTTGGCCGAGCGCTGGGCCAGTTCGCGCACTTCCTGCGCCACAACAGCAAAGCCCTTGCCTGCCTCGCCTGCACGCGCCGCTTCCACACCGGCATTCAGGGCCAAAAGATTGGTCTGGAAGGCAATCTCGTCGATAACGCTGATAATCGAGGAAATTTCCGTTGAAGAATTTTCGATTTGGCCCATGGCAGCAACCGCATCAGACACAACCCGGCCGGATTCTTCCGCCGACTGGCGCGTTTGCCGCACAAGTTCACCGGCTTCAGAGGCCCGGCGGCTGGAATCATTGACTGTCTGGGTGATCTCTTCCAACGCTGCGGCTGTCTCTTCCAACGCTGCCGCCTGTTGTTCTGTGCGCTTGGCAATTGAGCCAGAGTTATCGAGCAATTCACGGGCGGTCAGCGCAAATTCCTTTGAGGCTCCGGCAATCTCTCCCACCACCCGGTCCAGCTTGGCAACGGCACTGTTGAAATCTTTTCGCGTGCTCTCCATCGAGTGATCGAGCTCGACAACCAGTTGTGAGGTGAGATTACCATCGGCAAGTTGACCAATGGCGCCGCTCAACATGCCCACCGCCTTCATGCGCTCGGTCACATCGGTTGCGAATTTCACAATGCGATAAACCACGCCGCGCGATGAAAACACGGGATTGTAGGTGGCCTGAATCCAGACCTCTTTGCCGCCTTTTCCAACGCGCTTATAGGTATCGGCAAAAAATTCACCGGCGCGCAGCCGCTTCCAAAAGTCCTCATAGTCTTGGGAGCGAACATAATCCGCATCGCAGAACATGCGATGTTTTTGCCCCAGAATTTCGTTGCGCTCGTAGCCCATGGCCTTGCAAAAAGCCGAATTGACCTCAAGCGCCACGCCCTCGGGATCGAACTCAATCACCGCAACAGAACGCTCCAGGGCGCGCAGGATATTTTCATTGTGCAGTGAGGCAATCTTGGTGGTGGTAATATCGGCTGCGATTTTGACAACACCCACAACCTTGCCGTTTTCGACGATCGGATCATAAGAGGCTTCGATCCAGATGTCATCGCCACTCTTGCTGATGCGCCGGAACTGACCGCGATTGGCCTTGCCCGCTGCCAGATCACGCCAGAACATGCCATATTCAGGCGTATCAACCACCGCCTTCTCGACAAACATCCGGTGATGTTTGCCAACAATGTCGTGAGCAGTATAGCCCATCACTTTGCAGAAATTATCATTCGCACCTTGCACGGTGCCATCTGGGCTGAACCAGACAATAGCATGAGAACGCGAAATGGCGTTGTAATGCGATGCGGCAAGCGAATTGACAAAAGGCAAGCGAAGCATGGACCAGATCCCAAAGAGTGACGTCGCCGTGAGAATATGAGGGAAGCGTTAAACATCTATTTAAGACACTTATCATTTGTCATTTCCCGCTATAAGGGCATTCCTTTGCAAGCGAGGGGCTGGCGGATCACCTCCGCCAGTTACAGCGCCTCTCACCAAATATGGCGCACAAAGGACGCTGTAACACTTTTAATCTGCTGCATAATTTTCACCTTAAATCGATTCCGATTTAAGGAATTATGCAGTAGGCCGTTCATGGTGCAGCATCTGTGGCAAGTTCAAACCCTTCATCCAGCCAGCCGGTGATGCCGCCTGCCATGATTTTGACGGGGCGGTCGAGCTGGGCAAGGCGCAGCGCACCACGGGCGGCACCATTGCAATGGGGTCCGGCGCAATAGGTGATGAAAATCGTCTCTTCCGGCCATGCCGCCATTTTGGAGCGGACGATTTTGCCGTGCGGCAAATTTATGGCTCCCGGGATATGGCCCTTGGCAAAGAGCGCGGGGCTGCGGACATCGAGCAGCACGAAATCTGCGCCCTTTTCCAGTGCATCATGCACATCCCAGCAATCGGTTTCAAAGGTAAACTCTGCGGCAAAATGGGCGCGGGCGAGAGCGCTATCGGCGGGTGGAATTGCGGTGACAGATGAGGTCATGAGATATTCTCCTTTCACCCATTTTCTCGCAATAAACACGCCCGCTTTGCAATTGTCATGAATGACGATATACGTACAAATCATGACAAAACTGACTGGTCCTCTTGTTGTCGCCCTGCTGTATGATGGGCTGTGCACCTTTGAATTCGGCATCACTGCCGAGATTTTTGGCCTGCCCCGGCCAGAGATGGGGCCAAACTGGTATCGCTTTGCCAGTTGCGCCGTGGATGAAGGGCCGATGCGGGCGCATGGCGGCTTTGTGATCATGGCCGATAGCGGCCCGGAACTGATCGAACAGGCCGATCTGATTGTTGTTCCCGGCTGGAAGGGAGCCGATGTGCCTGTGCCGGAAGCCTTGTGTCAGCGGCTTCGCGCCGCCCACCAGCGCGGAGCGCGGCTGGCCTCGATCTGCTCCGGGGCTTTTGTGCTGGCGGCCACCGGGCTGTTGTCGGGCGGCACGGCCACCACCCATTGGCGTTACTCTGATAAATTACGGCAGGCCCATCCCGATATTACGGTGGATGATGCCTCGCTTTATCGCGCCCATAACCGCATTTATACCTCGGCGGGCAGCGCGGCGGGGATCGATCTGATGATCGATATTGTCCGGCAGGATTTTGGGGCCGTGGCGGCCAATTCCGTGGCACGTCGGCTGGTGATTCCCGCCCATCGTGATGGCGGACAGGCTCAGTTTCTGGAGCGTCCGGTGGCGATCCGGGAGGGAGCAACCATTGCGCCGCTGCTGGAAACAATCCGCACCAGCCTCAACGCTGATTGGAGCGTAGAGCGCATGGCCTTGGAATGTCGCATGGGATTGCGCACCTTTCTGCGGCGCTTTTCTGAAGCCACCGGGCAGACACCCGGAAACTGGCTTATTGACGAGCGCCTTGTTGAGGCCAAGCGCCTGCTCTGCCAAAAACAGGCCGATATCGAGAGCATTGCGCAGGCCTGTGGCTTCGGCACAGCCCACACGCTGCGCCATCATTTTCGCCAGAAAATTGGCATCAGCCCCAGCGATTATCGCGCCCGCTTCATCGCCGAACAGTCATAAGCAATTGCAACAAAAACGCCCTTGTGAGACGTCACAAGGGCGTTCAAGCTTTGCGATAAAGGCGTGGTTAAGCCGCCCATTCCCGCCGCGTGATCTGCTGCGGCACATCGTCGATGCGGAACTGTTGCAACAGGCTGACAAGCTGGTCGGCCTCGTCGGCCAGCTGGCGGCTGGCAGCAGAGGTTTCTTCCACCATGGCAGCGTTTTGCTGGGTCAGGCTGTCCATCTGGCCAACGGCACCGTTGACTTCGCCAAGCGCTGCCGATTGGTCGCGGCTGGCGCTGGCAATGCCTTCCACATGGGCGCTGATGGTAGCAATCTGCTGGCTGATCACGGTCAGTGCCGCCCCGGTTTCTTGCACCAGCTTGGAGCCCGCGTTGACTTCTTCCGATGATGTGGTGATCAGCGTCTTGATGTCCTTTGCAGCATTGCCAGAGCGTTGCGCAAGTTCACGCACTTCCTGGGCAACCACCGCAAAGCCCTTGCCAGCTTCACCAGCGCGGGCCGCCTCAACGCCTGCGTTGAGTGCCAAAAGATTGGTCTGGAAGGCGATTTCCTCAATCACGCTAATGATCTGCTCGATCTTCTTGGACGCATCTTCAATGCGGCCCATGGCCGAAACGGCGTTGCCCACCACCACTGCCGATTTCTCGGCATTGACGCGGGTTTCGCCAACAATGGCATTAACCTCGCGCGCCTTCTCCGCGGCCTGACGGACGTTGGAGGTGACTTCGTTCACGGCAGCGGCGGTTTCTTCCAGCGATGCGGCCTGTGTTTCAGTGCGGCGCGACAGATCATCGGTCGAGGATGCCATCTGCTGCACATTGCCTTGAATGGCGGTGACATTGCCCTGAATGAGGCTAATGGTTTCTTTGAGCCGATTCAGCGAGCGGTTAAAGTCGGAGCGCAACTGATCCATCTGGCCTGCAAACGGACGATCCAGCGTGTTGGAAACGTCACCATTGGCCAAACGCTCCAGCCCCGACGCCAGCTCTGCCACAGCAAATTGCACATCCTGCTCTGCCTTCTGCTTTTCGGCATCATTGCGGGCGCGCTCTGCCTCACTTTCGGCACGCATCTGTTCGCCCTCGGCCTCCGCACGAATTTTGGCAACAGCATTGTCTTTAAACACGCCGAGTGCCCTCGCCATATCGCCAATTTCATCGGGACGCTTGCCGCCTTCAACCACCACCTCGAGATCGCCAGACGCCAGTTGGCGCATGGCGTTGGTGATGCGGGTCAAAGGCCCCTTGAAGGTCGAGATCAGACCAAAAGCAGCAATCACCGCAACGAGAAGACCGATCAGCGTGGCAGTTACAGAGAACGTGTTTGCAGATTGACGATCAAGCTCGGCGGCCTGCTGCCGGGATGCGGCAAAATCGGTCAATTTCGACCAGATCGAATTGATATCGGCTGAGGCCAACTGAAAGGCGTTAATACGGCTGGTGGTAATGGCAGTCAGTTTTCTCGCATTCTCGCCCATCGCTTGCGTCAATGGACTGATGGCTGTCAATTTGGCCTTGAGTTCCGCAGGAACGGTTGAACTTTTTGCACTGGCATCGGCACGACGTGCCAAGCCACCAAGGGCAGCTTGAAGCTTCTGCATGTTCTCGCCTGAAGGAGCCGCCAAAAAGCGCGAACTTCTCAGCTCGACACCATCAGCAATATCCACTGTCTGGCGGGTGGAGTTCAACAGCGTTGTTGCTTCTGCGATGGGCTGGTTCAGCGACACAAACAGCTTGGACGCTTCGCGCGCCTTGATAATGGTTGCGCCCTGCAAGCGCACCGACACCGGCCGCAACAGGTTGATGGTTTGATCAATAGAGGCCATGGTGGCGTCAGAGGCATCACCCTGCTCGACCAGCCCAGCCAATTGCTTGATGTTTTCCGTCAGCATATCACCGATGTTTTTGCGGCTATACGGCAAATCGGCGACAATATAGGCCCCCACAGCCTTCAACTCATTCATCTGGCTCTTGAGGCCAGCCATTTTTGCATCGGGCGTTTCTGCGGAATTGAAACTGGCCACCACTTCCGAGATGAAGTCGGCCCCCTTGATCAATTCTTCAGACTGGAACAGCATGGTCTTGGCCTTGCTCTCATCCCCCGCCAGCGACTCGCGCAGCTTGGTGGCAAAGGCCAGCAAATCGTTTTTCTGTGTTGCAAGCTGGTCGGTCTGCGTCTCGATTGTGGTGCGCAACTCCAGCTCATCGTGGTTGAGCTTCCACAATTGATCTACGCGGCTTGCAATGGCCTCGGTTCCGGCAATGGCAGCATCAATCTGTGTGCGGCCATCGCCGTCGTCAAGATTTGCGCGCGCGGCTTTCAATTGGCCAAGCTGGTCACTGATCTTGCTGTCCAGCGCCGATTTATTCTCCGCTGTCGTGCGCTGGAGAAATTCAGTCATGGCGGCATAGACGTTTTTGAAACCGCCCAATGTCTCAACGACAGTCTTGGACACTTCCATCTGATTTTGCAGAATACGGGAGGCGTAAAACCCCGCAAGCCCGACCGTGCTGATGCTCAAAACAAAAGGCACAATGAAAACCAGAACTTTCGTCTGAATATTCCAGCGAGACAGAAGACGATCAAAAAACATAGCAGTACCCCACAGACATTGTGGCGAAACGTATATTACTTAAATAAAAACAATATTCCGCCTCTAATTTGTCGCATATGCACCTAAAAAAAGTCTAAAGAGCTTCCCTAGATTTAGAGGGATAAAGCTCGGAGGGCCTGAGTTTAGAAATTCAGGCGCTTCTTCCCCGGAAAATATCGGATTGCGCCTTGATCAAACCCACTATTCGTTTGGAAAGTAGGCGAACTTCCGCTCGGTGGCGGTCATCATTATGGGTCACCAGCCATTGTCTGTGGCGCAATGCAACAATTTCATCCCCTACGCGCTGCAAATTCGGATCGTGATCCCCGACAAAACACGGCAGAACCACGCGCCCGGCCCCGGCAATGGCCAGGTCCATCAAGGAACGAGGCCGATTGACCATCACCGTGATCTGCCCGGCACAATGCTCATGGGGCCAGCGCAGATAGGCGGAAATGGCGTGATGGGGCAAAACGGCAAGCCAGGGCAAATGCTGCCAGTCGCTGACATTGCGGTGGCAATAAGCGCAATAGGCCACCTCGCCCAGCAGCGTTTTCGTCAGATTGAGTTCCTGAGGCTCCACAGCACGAATGCCGATATCGGCTTCTCGATGCGCAAGAGCGGCGCGCTCTTCCGTCACGCATAATTCTATGCGGACATTATCCTGCTCTTTTTGGATGCGGGCAAAATCTTTCGCCATGAACCAGGCGATCCAAGTGCCGACTGTAATGCGCACCAGAGCCGGAGCGCTGGTGTTTTGGCTCCAGATGTCCACAGCCCTCTCAGCTGACTCGAAGGATTTCAGATGTTCCAGAAGGGCGCGCCCGTCGCGTGTCAGCGCATAACCGGTCTGGCTGCGGTCGAACAGGCTTCTGCCCAGCTGTTGTTCCAGCGTCAGCATGCGCCTGCTCAAGGTGGCCGGGCTTAAACCGCTTGCCGCCTGCGCCGCGCTCAAACCGCCAGCGTTGGCGACTTTGATAAAAAGCTGATAGCTATCCCAGGATATGTTTTTCATAATTGAAAAATATAGTGCAATATCCCTCGTATATCCATCAAAAATGAAAAACTAAACTCACCTCATCACCGCTGCATAATGAAGCAATTATGCAGCAGATTAAAAGTGTTACAGCGTTCTTTCTGCGCTTGGTAAAACACAGTGCTGCCGAGGTTATCATGATGGATTTTATAGGAATGCTTGCCGCACAGCAGACATTCAGCCGCTCAAAGCCCCTTGAGACAGAGGAGGCGTATTATCAATTTTACGCAAGCGCGTCCTTTCCAAGGGTGCGGCGCGCCTGGAAAATGTCAATGAGATTGATTGCGCGGAAAAGGCGCTTCACCCCAAAAAGCCGAGGGCCATTAATCCATAGCCAAGAAAGCTTGCCGCAAGTCCGAGGGCCGCAGTGCGGACAATGATTTTGTTCTGATCTTCACGCGCTTTCGCAATGGCAATGGCGCGAGGCTTCCGGACTTGTCTGTTCATTGGCAGCACTTTCCAAAAGTTAACCCAGAAGCTGGGTTGGGAATCAATCCCATAGGCCGATCCTAACCTCAAAAGGCTTCCTCTGTAAAAGAAAAAGACGTTTGTGTGACATCACGATGGGCCAGTCATATTAACAACTGTTGAAAGAAATCGTGGTGAAAGTGAGGTCAGCGCAAACATTGCCCGCCATGCTGAAATATAGTTTACAAAATCCAAATTATGCCGCCAGCCCTGCCGCATGGCCGGATGCCCAGGCCCATTGAAAATTATAGCCTCCCAGCCAGCCAGTGACATCCACCGCTTCACCAATGAAATAAAGGCCGGGAACGGTTTTGGCCTGCATGGTTTTGGACTCCAGATCCTTGGTATCGACACCACCAAGCGTGACTTCTGCCGTGCGATAGCCTTCTGATCCGGCTGGTTTCAAAACCCATTTTTGCAAGGATTCCACTAAGCCTATCAGGGCTTTATCAGAGAGATCGGCCAGTGGCTTTGTGATCCCTGCTCGCTCGACACAATATTGCGCCAGCCGTTTTGGAAGATGCCCTGAAAGCACGGTTTGCACCGCCTGACGGCCATTGTCACGCTTCGCCGTTTTGAGAATGCCCAGAAAATCGGTGTCAGGCTGAAGCGACAGGGTAATATGATCGCCCTCGCGCCAGTAAGATGAAATTTGCAAGATGGCTGGCCCGCTTAAACCCCGATGGGTAAACAGCAAAGCCTCGTCAAACGCCGTTTTCCCATGGCTGATCGAGGCATCAACAGCCACCCCAGCAAGCACTGCAAGCTCGCCCAACAGCCCCGGCTCCAAGGTTAGCGGTACCAGTCCGGGCCGGGTCTCGATCAGAGAGAGGCCAAATTGCTCGGCAATTTTATAGGCAAAGCCAGTGGCACCCATTTTCGGAATGGATTTGCCGCCCGTGGCAATGATCACCGATTGGCAGGCAAATGCGCCTTGATTGGTCACAATATCAAAGCCGTCGCCGGTTTTGCGTACCGCCTCAATCTCGGTCTGCAATTGCAGTTTGACGTTGGCAGCCTTCATTTCTTCAAGCAGCATGCGAATAATATCTTTGGCGCTGTCATCGCAAAACAATTGGCCCAGAGTCTTTTCGTGCCACCCGATCTTATGCGCCTCCACCATCGCCAGAAAATCCTGCGGGGTAAACCGCGCCAAGGCGGATTTGGCAAAATGCGGATTGGCGGAGAGATAGTTTTTCGGTCCGGCGTGGATATTGGTAAAGTTACAGCGTCCGCCGCCGGAGATGCGGATTTTCTCACCGGGAGCCTTGGCGTGATCCAGCACCAACACCCGCCGCCCACGCTGACCGGCCCGAATGGCCGCCATCATGCCCGCGGCACCGGCCCCGATAATCACCACATCGACTGTTTTGCTCAAAACCTGCTCCTGTCCAATCAAACCTCTCTCTTTTCCATATAGATTACGCTGTCAATCGCGCTTTGCCTCTCGCCAATTGCTTTTAGAGCGATATGATAAGGCTACCTGCAACAAAAACCGGTGAAACATGCCTGCAAAGAAAACAATGCTCAGACCCAAAGGCGCGGCATCCAAAAAAGCAAGCATTCCACCAGACATCAGTGCAACCCGTGGCGTCAGCAGCTGGAAAGAAGCCGCAGTCTGGCTTCGCAGCCGTGGTATTGAGGATATTGAGTGCATCACGCCCGATCTGGCCGGTGTGCCGCGCGGCAAGATGATGCCCACCTCGAAATTCACCAGCAATACCTCGCTGGCACTGCCATCGGCGCTCTATCGCCACACGATTTCAGGCGAATATCCCGAAGAAACCGGCAACTTCCGCTATGATTCCCGCGATAGCGACATCAAACTGGTACCCGATCTTTCCACGCTTTCCGTCGTGCCATGGGAAACCGACCCCACCGCCCAGGTGATTTGCGACATTGTCGGCACCGAGGGCGAAAACGTCAGCTACACGCCGCGCAATGTGTTGAAAAACGTGTTGTCGCTCTATGAGGAAAAGGGCTGGAAGCCGGTGGTGGCACCGGAAATCGAGTTCTATCTGGTTGCCGTCAATGACGACCCCGATTATCCGCTGCATCCGCCCAAAGGACGCTCGGGCCGCTCGATTGTGGGTGGTCAGGGCTATTCGATTGCCGCCATCAATGAATTCGACGAGTTGATTGACGATATCTATCATTTCTCGGCCGCCCAAGGGCTGGAAATTGACACGCTGATCCATGAAGAAGGCCCGGCCCAGCTGGAAATCAACCTGCGCCATGGTGACCCGATTGAGCTTGCCGATCAGGTGTTTCTGTTCAAGCGCACCATTCGTGAAGCAGCATTGAAGCATGGGATTTATGCGACCTTCATGGCCAAGCCCATGCAGGGACAGCCCGGCTCGGCCATGCATATTCACCAATCGGTGGTCGATAAGGACACAGGCAAAAACATCTTCTCCAACCCGGATGGCTCACCATCGAAAGAGTTTTTCCACTTCATCGGCGGCATGCAGAAATATGTGCCAAGCGCGCTGGTGATGATGGCCCCTTACGTCAACTCCTATCGCCGCCTGACCCCCGATATGGCCTGCCCGGTCAACAATGCCTGGGGCTATGATAATCGCACCACGGCTTTCCGTGTGCCGGTATCGGATGCGGGCGCGCGCCGTGTGGAAAACCGCCTGCCAAGCTCGGATGCCAATCCCTACCTCGCTCTGGCGGCATCGCTGGGCTGCGGATATTTAGGAATTTGCAATGCCATTGAGCCAACCGAGCCGACTTACGATTCCGCCAATGAAGGCTCCATCGAGCTGCCACGCGGTTTGCTGGAAGCCGTCGCCCTGCTCGAAGCCGAGCCCGATTTTGCCACCGTCTTCAGTCAGGGTTTCATTGACATCTACGCAGGCGTCAAGCGCGGTGAGTTTGAAACCTTCATGCAGGTGATCAGCCCCTGGGAGCGGGAGTTTTTGCTTTTGAATGTTTAGAACTAACGTGGGTGCGGAAGTTACCCCCCTCTGCCCTGCCGGGCATCTCCCCCCTTGAGGGGGAGATGGCTGGCAAGCCAGAGGGGGGTAACCTCACATGAAAACGATAGCCATCCATCAACCCGAAATTAAATAAGGAGCCTCCCATGTGGCAAAGCCCGATTGCGCCCGGCCTGTCCTGGTATCAGGCAAGTGTTGGTGAGCGGCCGGAATATCCGGCCATGGATGGATCAAGAAAGGCTGACGTCGCCATTATTGGCGGCGGCTACACCGGCTTGCAGGCAGCCTACACGCTGGCCAAGGCCGGTGTCAGCGTGGTGCTGATCGAAGGCGGGCGGTTTGGCGATGGCGCATCCGGTCGCAATGGCGGCCAGTTTGGCACCGGTCAGCGCGCTTATCCCGAAGAGATGCAAGCCGAATTCGGCTTTGAGCGCGCCAAGGCCCTGTTTGACATGGCCGAACATGCCAAAGCCTATGTGCTGGATTTTGCCCGTAACCACCAGATCGACATGGAGTTCATGCCCGGCCAGCTCAATGTTGAGCACAAGCGCGGCACCGAAAACCATGTGCGTAAAAGCGTGGAGATCTTTACCGAGCGGTTTGGCTATCCGCACATGAGCTTCATGGATAAAGCAGAGACAGCGGACCGTTTGGGCTCCACCCGCTATTATTGCGGCACCCGCGATGTCGGCACCGGCCATATCCATCCGCTGAAATTGCTGGTGGGATTGGCAAGGGCCGCAAAGGATGCCGGGGCGTCGCTGTTTGAAATGACCAAGGCGCAAAGCATTCGCCAATCGGGCGGCAAAACCATGATTGAAACGCCGAACGGCACCATCACCGCCGACAAAGTGTTGATTGCCACCAATGCCTATATTGGCAATCTTGAACCTGTGACTGCCGCCCATGTCATGCCGATCCGCTCATTCATTGGTGCCACCGTGCCGCTGGATCAATTTCCAAAGGTTATTCCCGGCTCTGAAGCGGTGGCGGATTCGCGCTTTGTGGTGCGTTATTTTCGCAAAACCCGTGATGGGCGGCTGCTGTTTGGCGGGCGTGAGGCTTATACGGCGGATAGCCCCCGCGATATTTCCAGCCATATCCGCCGCCAGATTGCCGAGCTTTATCCGGCTTTGAAAGACATTGAGATGACCCATGCCTGGGGCGGCTCGGTGGGCATCACCATGAACCGCCAACCCTATGCGCGTGAAGTCATGCCCGGTGTCATCTCTGTTGCAGGTTTTTCCGGCCATGGCGTGATGTTGTCAAATTATTGCGGTACATTGTTTGCCAAATCGGTTTTGGGTGAAAGCAGCGAGCTCGACCTGTTCAAGGACTTGAAAATTCCACGCTTTCCCGGTGGGCAATGGCTGAGATCGCCTCTTCTTGTGCTGGCCCTTAGCTGGTATGCCCTGCGTGACCGGTTTTGAAAAATGCAGGGGTGAAGGATTTATAATCAGACCCACTGGCATTTTTAAATCGATTGAATTATATAAAGCCCTCAACACCGTGCGACCCGTCGTGCACCATCGTAAGTGAGAGATGCCCTTATGAGCAGCCAGATTATTCCTGTCGAACCGTTTGACTATGTCGTCTTTGGCGGCACCGGGGACCTTGCCGAACGCAAGCTTTTGCCAGCGCTCTACCATCGCCAGCTTGCCGGGCAATTGACGGAACCAACCCGCATTATCGGCGCATCGCGCTCACCAATGACCGATGACGAATATCGCGAATTTGCCCATAAGGCCTTGAAGGAATTCCTCAAAGAAGACGAGCTGGAAGAGAGCGAAGTGAAGCGCTTTCTCGCCCGTCTGCACTATGTCTCGGTGGATGCCAAGTCCGACAAGGGCTGGGATGTTTTGAAAAAGCTGCTGGATAGCGGCAAAGAGATTGTGCGCGCCTTTTATCTGGCCGTTTCCCCCTCCATCTTCGGCGATATTGCCGACAAGATCCGCGATCACAAGCTGATTACCAAAACCACCCGTATCGTGGTGGAAAAGCCGATTGGCCGCGATCTGGCCTCTGCTGAAGTGCTCAATGACACCATTGGCAAGGCCTTCAAGGAAGAGCAGATCTTCCGTATTGACCACTATCTCGGCAAGGAAACCGTGCAGAACCTGATGGCGCTGCGCTTTGCCAATGCGCTCTATGAGCCTTTGTGGAACTCGGCCCATATTGATCACGTGCAGATCACGGTTGCCGAATCCGTCGGCCTTGAAGGCCGCGTCACCTATTACGACAAGGCTGGCGCGCTGCGCGACATGGTGCAAAACCACATTTTGCAGCTGCTTTGCCTTGTGGCGATGGAGCCTCCATCCTCAATGAATTCGGAAGCGCTGCGCGATGAAAAACTGAAAGTGCTGCGCGCGCTCAAGCCTATCACCGCTGCCAATGTTGAGAAGATGACCGTGCGCGGTCAGTATAAGGCCGGCGCCTCGGCAGGTGGCCCGGTCAAGGGCTATACCGAAGAGCTGGAAGCAGCATCCGATACCGAAACCTTTGTGGCGATCAAGACCGAGATCAACAATTGGCGCTGGGCGGGTGTGCCGTTTTACCTGCGCACCGGCAAGCGTTTGGCTGCCCGCATGTCGGAAATCGTCATTCAGTTCAAGCCAATCCCCCATTCAATCTTTGATGAAGCTGCTGGCCGCATTGAGGCCAATCAGCTGGTCATTCGCTTGCAGCCCGATGAAGGGGTGAAGCAATGGCTGATGATTAAAGATCCGGGTCCAGGTGGCATGCGCCTTCGCCATGTCTCGCTGGATATGAGCTTTGCCGAATCCTTTGGCGTGCGCAATCCCGATGCCTATGAGCGCCTGTTGATGGACGTAATCCGCTCCAACCAGACGCTGTTCATGCGCCGCGACGAAGTGGAAGCCGCATGGAACTGGGTCGATCCGATCCTGAAGGCCTGGGAAGAAATTGGTCAGAAGGCACAGGGTTACACATCCGGCACCTGGGGTCCAAGTCAGGCGATTGCGCTGATTGAGCGCGATGGTCGCACATGGCACGAGCTGGACTGAGGAAACATCACATGGCGCATACATTGCATAGCTTTGACAATGGCCCGGCGCTGGCGGAAGCGTTAGCGGACAAGGTTGCGGCAACATTGTCGGAGTCGGTCACAACCCGTGGCAACGCCACATTGGCGGTGTCTGGTGGCTCCACCCCAAAGGCTTTTTTTGAGGCGCTCTCAAAAAAGCCATTGGATTGGAGCAAAGTATCGGTGACACTGGTGGATGAGAGATTTGTGCCAGCGGACAATCCGCGCTCAAACCACCTGTTGGTTGCCACCCATCTCTTGAAGAATGCGGCCAGCGAAGCGGATTTCATTCCGCTGTATCAACCGGAAGCCGATATTGAAGCGGCGGCCACTGTGGCAACCGATGCCGTTTCTGAAATGGGAACGCCGCTGGATGTGGTGATCCTCGGCATGGGTGCCGATGGTCATACGGCTTCGTTCTTTCCGGGCGGTGACAATCTCGAGGACGCTCTGGACCTTGAACTACCGCCACGGGTGATGACCATGGAAGCGGCCGGCGCAGGCGAGCCACGGCTGACTTTGTCGTTCTCAAGCATCGCCGATGCTGGTCTTCTGGTCGTGCATATCGAAGGGCCTGAGAAAAAATCCGTGCTGGAAAAGGCTCTGAGCGGAGAGGATGAGGCCGAAATGCCGATCCGTGCCGTGCTGGGCCGGGCTGAAACCCCTGTCGAGATTTACTGGGCACCGTAAAGTGCCAGCCCTTTTGGCCTATGCCGGGCAAATGGCCGCCTGAGTGGGCGGCCCCTCTTTTAGACCCTCAATCGGGTCACACCGTGGCTGAAGAGCCTTCATCCGCGCAGTTGCTGTTTGTTTTTATGCATTTCCGGACGCAAAACCGCATCCCACGTTGCTGGAAATGCTCTCATCAGGAAGGATATACCCCTATGAGTGCCGACCGTCGTATTGAGGCTATCACCAAGCGTATTGTTGAACGCTCCAAGCCAACCCGCGAGCCTTATCTGGAACGGGTTCGCCACGCCTCCACCAAGGGTGTGAAACGCGGCGCACTCGCCTGCGGCAATCTCGCCCACGGCTTTGCGGTCTGTTCCCCCGGGGATAAGGCAGCACTGGCTGGCGACACCGTCCCCAATCTCGGCATTATCACCGCCTATAATGATATGCTCTCAGCCCATCAGCCGTTCGAGCATTTCCCCGATCTGATCCGCAAGGCGGCCGCAGAGGTTGGCGGCGTGGCGCAGGTGGCAGGCGGTGTGCCAGCCATGTGCGATGGCGTTACCCAGGGCCAGCCCGGCATGGAACTCTCGCTGTTTTCGCGCGATATTATTGCCATGGCGGCAGGCATTGGCCTGTCGCACAATATGTTTGATGCGGCGGTGTTTCTCGGCGTTTGCGACAAAATCGTGCCCGGCCTGATGATTGCCGCCCTCACCTTTGGCCATCTGCCATCGGTGTTCATTCCAGCAGGCCCGATGACCTCCGGCCTGCCCAATGACGAGAAAAACCGCATTCGCCAGCTCTATGCCGAGGGCAAGATTGGCCGCGCTGAGTTGCTGGAGTCGGAATCCAAATCCTACCACGGCCCCGGCACCTGCACTTTCTACGGCACCGCCAATTCCAACCAGATGCTGATGGAAATCATGGGCTTTCACATGCCCGGCGCGTCCTTCGTCAATCCCGGCACGCCGCTTCGCGATGCATTGACCCGCGAAGCCACCAAGCGGGCGCTGGCCATCACAGCGCTGGGCAATGAATTTACCCCGGCTGGCGAGATGATCGATGAGCGCTCCATCGTCAATGGCGTGGTCGGCCTGCATGCCACCGGTGGCTCCACCAACCACACCATGCACCTGATTGCCATGGCGCGTGCAGGCGGCATTCAGCTCACCTGGCAGGATATTTCCGATCTCTCCGACATCGTGCCGCTGCTGGCTCGCGTCTACCCCAATGGCTCTGCCGATGTGAACCATTTCCACGCCGCGGGCGGCATGGGCTTTTTGATCAAGCAATTGCTCAAAGCCGGTTTTGTGCACGATGATGTGCGCACGGTGTTTGGTCAGGGCCTTGCCGCCTACACTATCGAGCCGCATCTGAACGAAGATGGCACCGTGCTGCGTCAGCCATCGCCAGAACAAAGCGGTGACCCCAAGGTGTTGTCGCAGATTGAAGCGCCATTTCAGGCCAATGGCGGCTTGAAAATGCTGACCGGCAACATGGGCAAGGCGGTGATCAAGATTTCGGCCGTTAAGCCGGAACGCCATATTATCGAGGCCCCTGCCGTGGTCTTCCACACCCAGCAGGCTTTGCTGGATGCCTTCAAGGACGGCAAGCTGAACCGCGATTTTGTCGCTGTTGTGCGTTTCCAGGGTCCAAAAGCCAATGGCATGCCGGAATTGCATAAGCTCACGCCATCGCTCGGCGTGTTGCAGGATCGTGGCTTCAAGGTGGCCCTGATCACTGATGGCCGCATGTCGGGCGCATCGGGCAAGGTACCCGCCGCCATTCATGTCACACCGGAAGCCGTGGACGGCGGACCGATTGCCAAGATTCAGGATGGCGACATGATCCGCCTTGATGCGGTGGCAGGAACCCTTGAGGTTCTGATGGATGCCAGCGAATTTGCCGCACGACCTGCTATTGTGGCAGACCTCTCTGACAATGAATTCGGCATGGGCCGCGAGCTTTTCGCACCATTGCGCCGCCTTGCCGGTCCGGCAGATCAGGGTGCCAGCGTTTTATTCTAAACAACCTGGCTGGCGGAGGCCTTTTTCAAAGTCTCCGTCAGGCTCTCCTGTAACATTCCTTCAATCGGAATCGATTTAAGGAATGTTACAGGAGAGAAAACTCCCCTCATATTTCTTGTAAGAATGCGATTGGGGCTTTCCTATTGTGTTCCCGATTAGCAAAGATCAATTTTATTCAAGTTAATCCCAATCCGAAATTCTTAAAAATAATATAATACATTCAATAATTTAAATCTAAGATTGCATTCACTATTTTTAAATACACACTCTGTATTTCCTTTGAAAAGGTGAAATAAGAGTTGCGGGCATATACGCCTGCACGCATGAGAGGATTTTGTAGAATGCTCGACAATATGAAGCTCAACCAGAAAATTTATGGCGGCTTTGGCATTGTCATCACAATTTTGATGATCATTGCGGGCATATCTGTTTATTCCAACACAACCAGCGGCTCTGATTTTTCGGAGTATCGTCATGCAGCCGGTCTTTCAAACGAGGCTGGAAACATTCAAACCAATATGCTGAATGCGCGCATTGCTTTCTTCAAATACAGGCAGCAGCCGTCTCCTGAAAGCATCGCAGTCTTCAAAACGCAGATGAAAGCAGTTGAGGACATCAGTAAAACATTGACGGCACTGGTAAACGATGGACCAGAAAAATCCGCCGTCGCCAAGCTGGTCGCGCAAATTGAACGTTACGGCAACGGATTTGACGCCGTCACCAAAGCCCAGGTGGAAGAGGATGCATTGGTAAATGCCAGCCTGATCAAGCTGGGGGCCAATATCCTTGGCAATCTTGCCGAGATCAACAGCCACCTGATCGCCGCGAAAGATATTGATGCAAACCTGAAGTTGGGTACGCTTACAGCTTCAATCTATTCAATGCGTCTTTCTGTCACAAAATTCCTCCTCAATAATGATATTAAAGATTTTGAAGCAGGAATGGACAATTCAAAAGCAGCGCGCACAGAAGGCAAAGAGCTTTTATCGACGCTGAAGACTCCAGACGACAAAAAAATACTGGAAGCGACGTTGAAAGACCTCGACAGTTATATTGTTGATCTGGAAAAGGTTAAAACCGTCATTATCAACCGTAATGCTGTGATACGCGATGTAATGAATGTCGTCGGCCCGCAAATGGCTTCGGACGCCGAGGCCTTTAGGCGCGCGCAGCTTGCCAAGCAAGACACGCTCGGGCCGCAGATTGAGAAAGCCATGAGCAACTCGGTCTACACCTCGGAAGCGGCGGCAGTCCTCGCCCTCATTATTGCCATCGCTCTCTCGCTGATCATTGCCCGCAGTATCAACAGTCCCATTGCAAAGCTGACCTCAGCCATGGGGAAACTTGCTGAAAACCAGCTCGACACCGAGGTTCTTGGCATCACGCTCGACAATGAAATTGGCAGCATGGCCAAGGCTGTGAATGTCTTCAAACAAAATGCCATTAAAATTCGCAATCTCGCCCTGCAAGAGGCCGCGTTGCAGGAAGAAAAAGCCGACCTGCAATCCAATATCGCGGGTGTGGTATCGGCTGCGGTGGCCGGTGATTTCACCAAACGCATCACTAAGCATTACGACAACCCCGACCTGGAAGCCTTTGCGCGCAACGTCAACACATTGGTAACATCTGTGGATCAGAGCGTTTCGGAAACCAAGCGCGTGATTTCCGCCCTTTCCGAAGGTGACCTGACGCAGAGCATGGCGGGAACCTACCAAGGCGTGTTTGCCGAGCTGCAAACCCATGTCAATGAAACCATGTCCACTTTGCGAAGCCTGATGCAGCAGGTGCGGCAATCAGCAGACGTTATCAATGGTGGTGCAGATGAAATCCGCCAGGCGTCCAATGATCTGTCACGCCGCACCGAAACCCAGGCCGCATCGCTGGAGCAAACATCGTCAGCGCTTGAAGAAATCACTGTAGCCGTCAAAACATCAACAGAGCGGGCGCAGGAATCAAGCAATATGGTGACCGAGGCACGTCAATATGCCGAAAGCTCCGCCAGTGTTGTCAAGGATGCCACCGCTGCGATGAGCCGTATCGAACAGGCCTCCAGCGAGATCTCCAGCATCATCAGCGTGATCGATGAGATCGCCTTCCAGACCAACCTTCTGGCGCTCAATGCGGGCGTTGAAGCTGCGCGCGCTGGCGAAGCTGGCAAGGGCTTTGCCGTCGTGGCGCAAGAGGTGCGCGAGCTGGCTCAGCGCTCGGCAACCGCCGCCAAAGACATCAAATCCCTGATCACCAAATCCTCCAACGAGGTGGAAACCGGCGTCAAACTGGTGACCAGCACCGGCGAGGCTCTGTGGTCAATCCAGCAAAAAGTAATCGGCATTGCAGCCCAGGTCACCTCCATCGCCACAGCTGCCAACGAGCAATCCACCGGCCTTGGCGAGGTCAGCACAGCTGTGAACCAGATGGATCAGGTCACCCAGCAAAACGCTGCCATGGTTGAAGAGGCCGCTGCCAGCACCTCAAAGCTTGCGGATGAAACGATCAATCTCCTCAATCTGATTTCCCGCTTCAAAATTGATGCCAGCAACCACGGCATGCGCCGGGCGGCCTGAGAACACCATCACAAAAGGCGTTATGATGAAAACGGCGGGGCCTTCAGCTCCGCCGTTTGTGATTCCACACAACGCAACACCATCATGGCTGGCGACTGCATAATTGCTTGAATCGGCATCGATTTAAGCAATGATACCGCAGATTTAAGCGCGACAACATCCTTTGAGCACCATATAGGGCGCTAGGTGCTGTCGCTGATCACGACGAATTTCAATTTACCTTTGCTGCTGGTTCTGTAGAACAAAAAAACACAGACAGACAGGAGTTCAGAGTGTCTTCACTTTCAAACAGCGGTCACAACGCAGGCATCCCCCGTCCTGATCAATCTGGTGGTTCCAACACCAATAGCCAGGGAAGCGAAACATTTGACGTCCATGATGCGGGATGGCGGGAAAAATGGTGGCGCATCGTGGATATGAAGATCGGCGTCATTCCTGTGCCCATCTACATTCTGCTTTTTCTGCTGATCGTCGCCTTCACCCTCACCGGCAAGGTGCCGTCAGACCTGACCATGTCGATCGCGATTTTGTCCTTTGGCGGTTTCTTTTTCATGCAGCTTGGTCGATGGCTGCCATGGCTGGGCCTGATGGGCGGTGCTGCCATCATGTGCTTTGTCGTGCCGTCGGCCATGGTGTTTTATGGCATCATCCCGCCACCTGTTGCTCAAGCCATTGATGTTTTTGTCAAAAGCTCGAACTTTCTCTATCTTTACATCGCAGCCATTATCGTTGGCAGCATTTTGAGCATGGACCGGAGCGTACTGATTGCCGGCTTTTTGAAAATCTTTGTGCCCTTGGCGATCAGTTCCGTGACTGCCATGGTGGTTGGCACCTTGATTGGCATGGCCATGGGCATGACTTTTCAGCACAGCCTGTTTTTCGTCGTTTTGCCAATCATGGCGGGCGGGCTTGGCGAAGGTGCTATCCCCCTCTCCATGGGCTATTCCGGCGTTCTGTCGCAACCGCAGACCGAGATCTTTGCGCAAATCATCCCGGTGGTCATGCTGGGCAGTTTTACCGCTGTTGTCACCTGCGGCCTTCTCAATGTTCTGGGCAAGCGCTATCCCACCCTCACCGGCGAAGGACGCTTGCAGGCTGGCCTGCTGAACGTGGATGTCAACCGCAAAGCCGTGGCCCCTGAACCGATTGATCGCGCCATGATCGCAACGGCGGGCGTCACCATTGTCAGTTTCTATCTGGTTGGTGTTCTGGCTCAAAGATTGTTCGATTTCCCCGCCCCTATCACCATGCTGTTTTTGATTGTCGCGGCAAAGCTCGCTCAACTGATTTCGCCAAGCCTTGAAGATGGTGGCCGGGAGGTCTATGCCTTCTTCTCGCGTATCGTGACATGGCCCCTGCTGTTTGCCATGGGCATTTCCTACACACCATGGCAATCCTTTGTCAGCGCCTTCACGCTTCAAACCGTGGTCACGGTGGTCGCTACCGTATTGACGCTGATTGGCACAGGCTTTGTTTCTGCTCGCCTCGTCAAGATGTTTCCGATTGATGTTGCGGTGGTGGTGGGCTGTCACAGCGGCCAGGGCGGCACTGGTGATATTGCCATTCTCACCGCCGCAAACCGCATGAGCCTGATGCCATTTTCGCAGATTGCCACCCGCATTGGCGGCGCCATCACCGTTACCTGCGCCATTTTGGCATTTCAGCATCTCGTATAGAGTTTGTCAGGGACAAAGTGGAATCCGGCTTCCAAAAGACAAACTCAAAACAATGAATCTTGAGGCTGACAGCCTCACAATAAAGAAGCGGCGGGATGATCCATCCCGCCGCTTCTTTTATCGCTATTATAGCTTGGCCATATATTTGGGCAGTTCCGAGACAGATGGCACCACAATCAATGTCTTGATATCGCCGCGCTTGTAAGCGCTGAGGAATTTCGGATATTGTTCAAACACCACACAGCCACTGGAATCGCCGCGAACGCGCAGCATGAAGGTGTGGGTCAAGAATCCGTCGCGGCCATACATGTTGTTGCCGCCCACTGGGGTCATCCGCAGGGCTTGTACGCCGTGGAAAAGGCTTTCACGCATAGACAAGCGATAGATATTCGGAGGCGTCACGCCACGGTTTTTAATGTGCGCAGAGCGCGGGTTGTCACGATTTTCACCACGCCCCGAATGCGCCCGCAGCTTTTCACCATTTGGCATATATACCGTTGCCGCCGAAATATCATAAACGGCAACACCGCTGCCGCGACCGGGAAGCGAGGCACGTCGACCGAAAATCGATGGGCTGTCATCGCCATCCATCGTGTCTTCCGAGCGGGCATAGGCCATCAGCGTCTTTGGCGCGGTGCGCTCAGGGGCTGGCTTGAGGGGAATGGTTTTGGTTGCCGGCTTGTCGCCTGCCACACTGCGCTCATCCGCCAGAACTTTTACAAACGGATCTTCACGCGGGCGCATGATGGGCGACGGACCCGAGCTTGGCAGCATTGCCACCTGCACGGAGGGGCGTGGCACCTCAGTCGCCATCAACGGGGCCGGTGCTTGCAACTGTGCAGGGAGGGCCTGCGCCAATTTCAATGGTGCTGCATTTTTCAAAATTGCTTCAGCCACCTGCTTGGGTGGCATGGCAGGCGTGGCAGCTTTGGCAGCCGCCAGCGCAATCTGCGCGCCGGTGTCGGTGTTCCAGCGCTCAGCCAATGCTCTCTCGGCAATAGAAACCGCCAAAGCCTGCTCCAGAATGGCACGACCGGCAGAGTCAAGCGGTCGAGATTGTGGCATGGTCAAGCCCATATCCTGACGCTTGCTGGCTTGCTCGTGCCATGTTGGCACGACGCGATTTTGCAGAGCCAGACGGTCATGCTCAGCCAAAACCGGAGCCTTCGGCAGCATTAAACTTGCGCGCAAATCGGATGCCATATCGCGCTCGTAATTGCCGATTTTAGCAACGGACGAAGCGCCTACTCCGTGCAGAGCGCTAAAGGTGATCGCCACACACAGGCTGGCCGCCAAGCCACCGCCAACCAGAGCAGCACCTGACATGAGCCGGGGAATCATATTGGAAACGCCACGCCGGGCACCATAAGATCCCGGAAAAAAATCCATCGCCAACGCCATACTCGCAACTCATTACACTTCACAGCCCGACAAAGGACCGGCGGCTCACATGCCACACCCTTACTCAATACGAACAAGCAACCGCCCGCCTCATCGGCAAACGAGATACATGCGCTTGAGATAAAGGATGAAGAAACTTGGTAACTAAAGTGTTTACAAACTCGTTCATTCTGTCTTGGCCGCCAGCGGTAGGCGTAAAAACGAGCTGAATTTTGACGATTTGTGTTGAAAAAACAAAAGGGCGGCCAAAGCCACCCTTTTACGATCACATTTTATATCGCGAAATGTTTACCAGGATCGGACATCCAGAACCCGGTCTTTATGGGCTGGATGGGTGCTGAAAACAAAAATCCTGTCCAGCTCCTTTTGCGTCAAAAGCCGCAAAAACCGCACCTCAGCCGTATTATTGGCAAAGGTTTTCATCAGCAAACTGCCAACCTTGGTAATGCGCGCATCGGGAATATCCAGATAAAACTGCTGCGGCAGATTGAACTGGGTGAGCAGAGAAATGACCGCACCGCTCAGCGAAATGCGAACCACATCACAACGGCGTGACGCCACATGGGTCATGCCTTTTTCGGTAAATTCGATCCGCGCGGCATTCATTGTGTCTTCCATGCGGAACCGGTTTTCCCGGTCGTACATGAAGGATTCTTCGCGCCGAAGATAGTTTGCCCCACCGCCAACTACAGCCATTTTAGCCACCCCAACCACGTCTGAAAACATGACCTTACGCTAGAAGAGTGAGCTTAACAGAAAATGAGCGCAGAACCCACCATTATTCGGGGGGATGAGTTCTTTACCTGATTGGTTAATGCACTCATAATATCAACAGATCAACGCTTGTAGCTTTGCCCAGCAGCATCGAAGAGGTGCAGCTTGTCAGGCTTTGCGGCAAACCGCAGTCTATCGCCCTTGGAGATGGAGGCGATGCCGGGCAGCTTCACAACAACGGGCTGGTCTTCTATCGGACCGTCGACATAAAGCATCGTGACCTCGCCCAAAGCCTCGACCAGAGAGACCGTGCCTTCGAACAATGACAGCCCATCGGCGGCAATCGTCAAATCCTCCGGCCGCACCCCAAAGCTACAGGCCTTGCCCGCCTCTGCCGCATCCGTGGCAATGGGAACGGAGATCACCGATTTGTCGCGAAGCGCAATCCGGGTGCTGGAACCGCCCTCAACAACGGTGGCTGGCAGGATGTTCATGGCAGGTGAGCCAATAAACTGCGCAACGAAGAGATTGGCCGGACGCTCGTAAAGCTCCAGCGGCGCGCCAACCTGCTCAATACGGCCAGCGGACAAGACCACAATGCGGTCGGCCAGCGTCATGGCCTCCACTTGATCATGGGTGACATAAATCATCGTGGTATCCGCCATTTGCTCACTGAGCTTGGCGATTTCGATGCGGGTGGCAACGCGCAGCGCTGCATCCAGATTGGACAAGGGCTCGTCGAACAAAAACACCTTTGGATCACGGCAGATGGCGCGGCCAATGGCCACGCGCTGGCGCTGACCACCGGAAAGCGCCTTGGGCAGGCGGTCAAGATAGGTTTCAAGCTGGAGAATGCTGGCGGCAGCCCGCACACGCCGATCAATCTCCGTTTTGCTCTCACCCGCAATCCGCATGCCAAAGGCCATATTGTCGTAGACGCTCATGTGCGGATAGAGCGCATAAGATTGGAAGACCATGGCAATGCCGCGCTTGGAGGGCGGCACCTCATTGACGATTTGGCCGTCAATCATCATCTCGCCGCTGGTGATATCCTCAAGACCCGCGATCATTCTGAGCAATGTGGATTTGCCGCAGCCCGAGGGGCCAACGAACACCACAAACTCGCCTTTCTCGATCTCAAGGTTGATGCCATGCAAGACCTTGACCTCGCCATAAGCCTTGCGGATATCTTTCAGAACCAGACTAGCCATGATCCTCCCCCTTCTTCTCTTTGTTTATTTTTGGTTCCGCAGCGCAAAATAGGCACCCCAGCCCGGCAGGCTGACTTTGCCGCCCGTAACGGAGCTTTCGAACCCGTGACCCTCCAACGCCTGCCAGTCTGCTTCTGGCAACGGCAATTCGGCCGCGTCCGGCGAGAGATTGAAGGCGCACAGCACCGTCTGGCCATCCAGCGAGCGGCTGTAAACCAGACCGGTTTCGCTCACCGTATGGAAGGCGATCTCGCCCTTGATCAGCGCAGGCAGCTCCTTTCGAAAGTGCAGAAAGCGGCGGTAATGTTCAAACACGCTGTCGCTCTTGTGCTCCTGGGTGGAGACAGCATGGAGCGTATGTTCCAGCGGAATGGGCAACCATGGCTTTTCGCCAGAGCTGAAGCCTGCGTGATGGGCCAGCGAATCCCACACCATCGGCGTGCGGCAGCCATCGCGGCCCTTGAATTCGGGCCAGAACTGAATGCCATAGGGATCCTGAAGATCTTCATAGGCAATGTCGGCCTCGGTCAGGCCCAGTTCTTCGCCTTGATAGATGCACACCGACCCGCGCTGGGTGAGAAGAATGGAAGCCATCTGCTTGGCAAAGGCTTCGCGGTCAGACACCTCCGCACCCCAGCGGGTCACATGGCGCACCACATCGTGGTTGGAAAACGCCCAGCAGGCCCAGCCCTCTGGTGCGGCCTTCTGAAAGGCCTGTTGCGTATTGGCCACCAGCGCCGGTGTCAAAGGATCGGGGGCGAGAAACTCAAAAGCGTAGCACATCTGCATCTTGTCATGGCCAGACGTGTATTGGCCAACAATCTCCAGACCGTATTGGCCATCCCCAACTTCACCCACGGCAGCGATGGCTGGAAACTCTTCCAGCACAGCGCGGAAGCGCTTCAGAAATTCGAGATTTTCCGGCTGGTTTTTATCATAGATGTGGTCTTGGAAGTTATAGGGGTTCACAGCAGGTGCCGTTGCCGCATTGCGCCGCTCTGGTGCCAAAGGCGGGTTGTCGCGAAACAGCCGGTCATGGAAATAGAAATTGATGGTATCCAGACGGAAACCATCCACACCCCGCTTGAGCCAAAAGCGCACGGCTTCCAGCACGGCATCCTGCACCTGCGGATTGTGCAGGTTTAAATCCGGCTGCGAGGTCAGGAAGTTATGCATGTAATATTGCATGCGCGTGGCATCCCACTGCCAGGCAGAGCCACCAAAAATCGACAGCCAATTGGTGGGCGGCGTGCCATCCGGCTTGGGATCGTGCCAGACATACCAGTCCGATTTGGAATTAAACCGGCTGGAGCGGCTCTCGATAAACCAGGGATGCTGATCGGAGGTATGGGAAATCACCAGATCGATCATCACCTTGATGCCCAAGCGGTGGGCCTCGGCAATCAGGGCATCGAAATCATAGAGCGAGCCGAACATCGGATCGACATCGGTGTAATTGGACACGTCATAACCAAAATCCTTCATCGGCGATGTGAAGAAGGGCGAAATCCAGATGGCGTCCGCACCCAGCGTTGCTACATGCGACAGACGCGCCGTAATGCCCTTCAGATCGCCAATGCCGTCGCCATTCGAATCCTGAAAGGAGCGCGGGTAAATCTGATAGATCACCGCACCACGCCACCAATCCTTTTCAGCGGCAGACACCGGGGAAAAATGTGCATTCATAAACAATCATCCTGTTAGAAGAGACGCATTTCGAGCAAACAGGTTTCAAAATTTTGCTCTCAAAAATGCGACAAACCAAAAGCGCAACATCAACCACCCTTGACGGAACCGGCCAGCAGGCCGCGCACCAGATAGCGTTGCAAGACAAAAAACACCAAAACCGGCACGATGATGGTGATGAAGGCAGAAGCCGTCAGAATTTCCCAATTCCCGCCACGCGAGCCGAGCAGATTGACCAGACGTCCGGTCAACACCAATTCATCATTGCCAGTCCCTAAGAAAACCATGGCAACCAGCAAATCGTTCCATGTCCAGAGAAACTGGAAAATCGAGAAGGACGCCAGCGCCGGATAGGACAGCGGCAACACGATCTTGATGAAGATCTCGAAATCACTGGCACCATCCACCCTGGCCGATTCCATGATTTCGCGCGGCAGGCCCGCAATGTAATTGCGCAGCAGATAGATGGCGAGCGGCAGGCCAAAGCCCATATGCGCCAGCCATATGCCGAGATAAGTCTTTGAAGGCACGCCAAAAAACAAGCCGATGTCGTTATACATTCTGAGTAGCGGGATCAGCGACATTTGCAACGGCACCACCAGCAGGCCGACAATCACCGCCAGCAGCAGGGAGCGACCCGGAAACGGCATCCACGCCAGCGCATAGGCCGCGAAAGCCGCCACCAGAATAGGAATGATGGTGGCCGGAATGGAGACTGTAAGCGAATTGAGAAAGGAACGACCAATGCCTTCTGCCGACAACACCGTGCGGTAATTATCCAGCGTGAAGCGCGGCGGCGTGGTGGCCGTGTAGAAAATACGCTGGCCGCGATTGCCTTCAAATTTTGTCTCGGAGGTGAGGCGAAAATCACCGTTTTTCTCAACCGTCAGCTTTTCGCCATCCTTGAGATCGGCAGTTTCGCCTGCTTTATATTCTTCGGGCTTGAGGCTGCTGGTGCCAAAGCCCGTCACCGTGCCGCCAGCGCCTTCGAGAATATTACCAGCAATGACAAAGAGGTTGCCATCTTGCTTTTGAGCGTCCGCTCCCGGCGCACGATACATGGAATTCTGGCTGGAGCTGGACAGCGCCGTCCACCAGCCGGAGGCGACAATCTGGTTTTTATCGCGCAGCGACGTGACGAGAATACCAAGCGTTGGCAGGGTCCACAGGATCACCAGCAGCAGGACAGAGAGATGAACGGCAATGTTCAGAGGTGAAAGGGCTTTGGTTCTCATATCAGTGGCCCTTCATTTCGCGCCGCGCATTGCGGATGTTCCACACCATGATCGGTACCACCATCAGCATGATGACCACGGCAATCACCGCCCCGCGCCCAAAATCACCACCGCCTCGGAACATCCAGTCAAACATCAGATTGGCCAGAACCTGGCTCTGCCATTGGCCATTGGTCATGGCCAAAACAATGTCGAACACCTTCAACACCAGAATGGTGATGGTGGTCCACACCACGGCAATGGTTCCCCAGATTTGCGGCACTTTGATCTTGATGAAAATCTGCCACGGGTTAGCCCCGTCGATCACCGCCGCTTCCACCGTTTCTTCCGATATACCGCGCAAGGCCGCTGACAACAGCACCATGGCAAAGCCGGTCTGAATCCAGATCAGGATGACCATCAAAAAGAAATTGTTCCAGAACGGCATGGAGATCCACACATGCGGATTGCCACCGAAATAGACCACAATGGCGTTGAGCAAGCCGATCTGGGCGGTGCCTGCGTCGCGGTAATCGTAGACGAATTTCCAGATCACCGATGCGCCAACAAAGGAAATCGCCATCGGCATGAAGATCAGCGACTTGGCAATATTGCCCCACCAGATGCGATCCGTCAGGGCGGCGATGATCAAGCCGAACAGGGTGGAAAAGGTCGGCACCACAATCAACCACAGGATATTGTTGAAGATGGATTCGCGAAATTCGCGATCAGAAAGAAGCCAGCGGTAATTATCCAGCCCGACAAATTCCACGCCATCGCGGCCATGAAAGGAATAGATGATCGAGGCAAACAACGGATAGACGAGATAGACACCCAGCGAGATCAGCGCCGGACCCAAAAATAGCCAGGGCCGCACCAGCGCCGCCACGCGCATATTGCGCGAGGCAACACTCAGATCAGACGCATTGGCTGGAAAAATCCGATCGAGGATCAGGTTTGAGCCAAAGAAATAGACCAGCGCCCCCCCGACGCCGATCAAAATTGTTACCAATGCGCTGAGCAATTGTTCCACAGCCCTCTCCTCCCCGTCCGGTCGTATGCAGCCTGTTTGTTATCGTTGTGCAACAATCAGAACCGCTGCACGAAATTTGCAGCGGTTCCTCGCCGTGGTTTAGTTTTTCAGGCCATCCCAGGCTTTTTGAATGCTTTTGGCAACGTCATCGGCAGATTTGCCACCCGCATAATCGACCATGCCGGTCCAGAAGGCACCGGCCCCAATTTTGCCCGGCATCAAATCGGACGCATCGAAGCGGAACGTGGTGGCGTTAAGCAGGATTTGCCCCTGCTTTTTCATCGGCGCATTGGCATAGTCATCCTGATTGGCACCCTTGAATGGTGTCAGGAAGCTGGATTGCGCCATCCACACTTCGTGGGCAATCGGGGTTTTGAGGAAGTCGATAAAGGCTTTGGCCGCCGGATTTTCCTTGGTGATCATCACCAGCGTGCCTGCGCCTTCAACCGGATTGCCCAGTTCTGGCTTGCTGGCATAATTGGGGGTCGGGAAGAAATCAACATCCTGCCCCACCACCGTGCCTTCCGGGAAGAAGGATGGCACGAACGACGCCTGATGGTGCAGATAGCACTTGGGCGGCGAGGTAAACAGGCCCTTGGGACTGTCGCGGAAGTCGGTTGAAGCCACACCGGCCGTGCCGCCATCAACAAATTTTGGATTGCGCGAGAACCAGCCGTATTCCTCAATGGCTTTCACCACCTTTGGGTCATCAAACTTGATCTCGTTTTTCACCCATTTATCATAGTCAGAGGCGGGATAGAGCCGCAGCATCATATCCTCAACCCAGTCGGTTGCCGGCCAGCCGGTGGCACCGCCAGAACCCAGACCAATGCACCATGGCACGCCGCCGTCGGCGGCAATCTTTTCGGTCAGCGCCTTCAGCTCTTCCATGGTTTTGGGCACTTTATAGCCCGCATCCTCAAAGTTTTCCGGCACGTACCAGATCAGCGACTTCACATCGATCTTGTAGGGGAAAGCATAGATGGCTTCCTTGCCGTCCTTGCCTTTATAGGTTGAGAGATCAACCCAGGACTGGCCAGCGGCATAATTGTCCAAAAGCCATTTTTTGGTATCCGCACTCAGCGGCACCAGCGCACCCTTGGCGGCGAGATCGGCAATCAGACCCGGCTGCGGCAAAATCGCGATATTGGGCGGGCTACCGGCCTGCGTATCAATAACAATCTGCTGCTCATAATTTTCAGAGGAAGAATATTTCACATCGGCACCGGTGGCCTCACGGAAATAATTCAGCACCGATTCAAACAGCGCCTGATCTTCGCCACGCCATGGGCCAAAAATCGTCAGCGTCTGACCTTTCAGAGGATGCGCTTTGGCAAATTCCTCATAGCTGGCCCAATTGAACTTCTTATCCTCACCGGGCTTGAACTTCAAATCAACGGCACCGGCACTGCCTGCCAAAAGGCACGCGGCTGCAACCCCCAACAAAAAACGGGTCTTCATGGAAAGCCTCCCTTGCTTCAATCCTGCACTTTGCTCCCAGCCTGCAACAATCCTACCCTGTCACATTCCAAAGCTTTCAAAGCGCTTTGGGGGCCGATTGTTTCCATAGTTTGCCACTGAGTCAAGCTCTTTTCGCGCGGACGCTAAAATTGTAATCAACGGCCAGCGAATGGGTGGAAAACAGCATTGCGCTGGACAAATGTTCTTTTCGGTTGCACGCCTCAACAGGAATAGTAATCTATTAAAGCGCTTTGGGACGCGCATGGGAGAGTTTACACCGGTGAATCTGAAACAATTGTCGGAGCTGCTGGGCTTGTCGCAGACCACGATCAGCCGCGCCTTGAACGGCTATCCCGAGGTGAATGCGGAAACGCGCGAACGGGTGATAAAGGCCGCAAGCGAGACGGGCTATCGGCCCAGCCGGGCTGCCTTGCGTCTGGCCACCGGCAAGGCTGGCTCGCTGGGTCTGGTTATGCCGGTGTCAGAAGACCGCTTTTCAGATATTCACTTTGCCGAATTTCAAAACGGGCTGGCGCAGGAATGCCTGGCCCATGAATTTCACTTCGTGATCATTCCGGCCCATCCGTCCAAAGAAGAGCAAGCCATCCGCGGCCTTGTGCACAGCGGCGCGGTTGATGCCTATTACATGGCTTATCTGCGGGCCAATGATCCGCGTATCGCCATGGCAAAATCGCTCTCGGTTCCCTTCATCGTCCATGGCCGTTCCTTTGGCGTCGCCGAGGACTATCCCTATCTCGATGTCGACAATGAAGCAGCCTTTGCCCATGCGACAAAAATGCTGCTGGACCTGGGCCATCGCCATTTCGCACTTCTGAATGGACCAAAGGAGTTGGATTTTGCCGTGCGCCGCCAAATGGGTGTCGAGCGGGCACTCAAAAATGCCGGCCTGCATCTGCTACCATCGGCAACCAGCAACACTGTGATGACAGATGAGCATGGCTATCTGGTGATGACCGATCTGTTGCGCCAGCAGCAACCACCAACAGCGATTTTATGCGCCAGTACCGTGCTGGCTTTGGGGGCTGTGCGCGCCATCAATGATGCCGGGCTGGTGGTCGGCGAGGATATTTCCGTCATCGCCCATGACGATGACCTGCCTCTGCTGAAACCTGAACATTTCCGTGTTCCCCTGACCACCACCCGCTCGTCTTTGCGTGATGCCGGTCGGCGCATTGCCGAACGGCTGATTGCCGATCTGACAGCGCCAACCTCTGGCCCTCCCCTTCAGGAGCTCTGGCAGGCTGAACTGGTGGTGCGGGCCTCAACCGGCCCAGCACCAAACAGCGTGTAATTAAAATTTTGGCGGCTGCTTGCCGACACTGCGATAGGCGGTAATCACCGTATTGGCCATCAACATCGCAATGGTCATCGGGCCAACACCGCCGGGAACAGGGCTGATGGCCCCTGCCTTTGGCTCACACTCCGCAAAGGCAACATCGCCCACCAGCTTGTTCTTGCCCTCGCCTTTTTCGGGAGCCGGTACACGATTGATGCCCACATCAATCACCGTTGCCCCGTCCTTGACCCAATCGGCCTTGACCATTTCCGGTCTGCCAACGGCTGCCACCAGAATGTCGGCCTGTCGCGCAAGGACTGGCAAATCGCGGCTGCGGGAATGGGCCATGGTGACTGTGGCATTGGCATTCAGCAAGAGCTGCGCCATCGGCTTGCCAAACAGGTTGGAGCGGCCAATCACCAGCGCATTGAGGCCGGAGAGGTCATCACCATGGATTTGACGCACCAGCAACATCGAGCCTGCCGGTGTGCACGAAATCAACCCGGTTTTGAGATCGCCAGTCGCCAGCTTGCCAGCGTTGACAATATGCAGGCCATCGACATCCTTTTCCGGCAGGATGGACTGGATAATCGCGTCTGAATCGAAATGCTTTGGCAAAGGCAATTGCACCAGAATGCCGTGGATGCTGGCATCATTGTTCAGCTCGGCAATCAGCGACAGCAGCTCTTGCTGCGTGGTTTCTTCTGGCAATGTATGCTGAATGGAGTTGAAACCACATTCCTTGGCCATTTTGCCTTTGGAATTGACGTAAGCGTGACTGGCAGGATCGTCGCCCACAATCACCACTGCAAGGCCAATTTTCTCGCCGGTTTCGCTCACAAACGTCTCGGAGCTCGCCTTGATCGCCTCGATTACCGAAGCCGCCACCTGTTTTCCGTCAATCACCGTCGCCACGTCTGCATTCCCTTTGCTGAAAGCTTCATCGGTCGGCATTATAGCGCCCTGCGTTTTATAAACCGCACAGAATGCGCCGTAATCTTTCATCTGCTGCACAATTTGCGCTATTTAAAGCGCCACGCAGTAGCTACCACCGTCCAAAGCCCATCAAAAGAAAAAACATCGGTGATCAGCGATTTCTTCAATCGCCAGACACCGCAGCTTATCCAGCTTTGCGCCGCCTGAAGCGCAAAACATGTGCAAGAAACACCGGAATGCCGATAATATAACGCCGCCACAGCCGGGTTGGCTCACGGGTCAGCCGATAAAGCCACTCGCATCGCAGCTTGCGCATCCACACAGGTGCGCGCGGCACAGTGCCCGAGACAAAATCAAACAACGCACCCACACCGAAAACCAGCCGGGCGTGGCTCTGATTGATATGCTCGTCGATCCATTTTTCCTGCAATGGTGTGCCCATGGCAACCAGCAGAATATCGAGATCAGCTTCTTTCAGGCGCTCCAGAATGACGGGCAATTCATCGGCATCAAAATAGCCATCGGCCACCGGAATGAACTGGTGCCAAGGCGTATGCTTGCGAAAACTGGCAATTGCACCGGCAAGAACGCCCGGCTTGGCCCCCAAAAGCCCAATCCGGCTTGGCTTCTCCAGATAGGTCAGGAGCGCTGGAATGAAATCCGTTCCATTCAGATTGGCTGCAAAAGCCTCGCCATCCAGCATTTTTGCGGCCAGATCGATGCCAATACCGTCGGCAAGCACAAGATGATGCGAAAGCACCCGAAAATAGGCCTCATCCTCCAGCATGATATTGACATTGTTGGCGTTGAGGAACGACACCTTTGCATGCGCATCACGGGTTGAGGCATATTGCGCCATCAGGCTGAGCGCCGACGCCCACGACAAATCGAAGACATCCACGCCAAACATGTTCTTCTTGCGAGCAAGCTTTTCTGCGGCGGCAATCAGATTCATCGGACTGAACTCATCATCAGAGGGGGATGGCCCAAGACGCAGCAGATTGAGGGACAGATCCTGCCGCACCCGATGAATAAGGCGCGCAGTGTTAACCTGTTCATCAGCATCCAATACGGCAACTGAGTTTTGGTGAATTCTGTTCATATACCTTGGAGAACCAGATTGAAACTGGTTTCAGATTACCATCCAAGGATAAAACCTGATTTAACTCGCGCACTACAATTGCGCATTCCCGCTTAAGGAAAATTTAATCATCGACAGCGCTGTAACGCTTTTAATCTGCTGCGTCATTCTCGCAGGTAGAAAACGGCGCTTCGCAGCGCCGTTTTCTGATAAGTTTATGCTCAATGACCGGATTTTTCGGCCGTTTTCGCGGCAGGATCCTGGCCTTCGACAATTTTCACCGCTGGCTTCAGCTTTGGCTTGCCACCACCATCCTGCGTTTCTGCCTTGGCAAGATAATCCAGTTGCTCAACCAGCACCTCGGCAATCACGCCATCACCCAAATGCTTATTCAGATCGGCCTTGATGGTGTTGCGAAAGCCCTCCACATCCAGTTTGGTTGCCTGGGTCAGATCGACGATTTTGTTATCAACCAAAAGCCGGTACAATTCATCGGTCATCATCGGCGGCAGAGGCAGCTTGATGCTTTCAACTTTTTCCTTTTGAACCATAAAGGAAAAACGACACAGAAAGTACCCTTTGACACTCCCGTCGGAAAAGACGGGTATTGTCACGGCTTCTCCCCGAACCAGTTCCAGTTCAGGCTTTTTGTTCCCGTCATCGGCAGGAGCAGGAGCGGTGGCCAACTGAACCGAAAAATAGACGGCAACCAGCGTGGCAATGCAGGCCCAGACACCCGCGAGGACAATCTTGATCATCAATTTTCCCTGAACAGAAACTGTTCCTGACTGTACGTACCATCGCCGTCAGCCTCTTCCACGGCGTTGCGCAAGATATCGGCAACGGCGCGCACGGCATGCAGATGGGCCTCAACCCGGCGGGCATTCAGCGCCAGCTTCTGCTTGAGGTCATGCATCTGCTCAACATAATTGTCCGCAACTTCCTTTGGATCCGTATCCCGAAACAGCATGGTCAATTCATACAAGCAACGACTTTTGTGGGCATTTGACACTTTAAGGTCGAATTCCGGGTCTGTACCGATCCGCACATTCTCATTATCGACAATCATTTCCAGTCGTCCGAGAACTGTCTTGATCCGGTAATCGTTGGACACATGTTCCATGTAAATTTCGTCCTTGAATCCTTGGAGAAGGCGCAGCACAAAACACGCATCACCAAGATGTTTTTACGTCAAGAGCTATAAGAAGGCTCAATGGCTTGGAAAGGGCTTGGAATTCAGCAGGAACGTCCGGAGATTATCACCTGCTGATACCGGTTTGCAGGCTCAGGCCGTTGTTGATCCAATGCTGGATGCAAACACTTGACCGAATTTATTTTCATTGGCTTTGTCAAAACCAAGCGCTTTGCGCTCGATTTCATCCAGTCGCAGTTGCGAGAGATGCTTGTCAGCGGCACCGGTCGTGACGTTCTGCGCGCCCTTGTTTCTGATTTTTGACAATTCCTCAGCATACATCTGCTTTGCAATGCCAAGACCGCCGCGCTCGGCAATTGTGTTGCCGATTTGCTCAGCCATCATGCTTTTCCAAATCTCACCGGCATTGCCCTTGCCAAAAACCGCCTCGCTGTCTTTGGGCAGCATGCTGGAAATGAAGTTTTGCAAAACGACACCTTCATACTGGCGGTATGGCTTTGGAATATCTTCGGTCTTGATGGCATTGGTCGCACGATTACCGAGGCCCGCATCTGCAGCGGCACTGTTCATGGTGTTCATCGCCACTTCAAAGCCAGCATTTTTTTCATTCAGACGCGAGGCCTGAAGGCTTGCTTTCGCAGATTGAAGCTTTTGCTGCGCCTCGGCCATCGCGGAAGGATCCGCTGCTCGCACAACATCCATAACAAGGTCGCTTGAAGGAGAAATTGCCACCGTATTCGTCCCCTGAAAATCAGATTTTGCCAAAACGCGCCAAAGCATCCATTCGCCTCGGCGAGGTTGATTGGCGCTTTTCATACAGCCCCCGATCCCACATCATGAATCAGAATGGCTATAGGTTAGTGCATTGGGATAACTATCTCTCGTGAACCTTGCTGGAGGCTGGCGTAGCGAACGTCAGATCAATTAAGTCCTGAAGCGTGTTGTCTTGTGCTTCGCGATCTTCATGATCTCTGGCCTCAATCATCTTGTCCTCCAGCCGCTCCGCTTTGGTACGCTGGCGCAAAACGACATTTTCCTGCACGCGCTGAACGTCTGCCATACGCCGATCATCACTGGACAGGCGTGAGAAGCGTTCGGCATAGGATTGTGCAAAGAGCCGATGAACCGGATCCATCGATCCAAGCGCGTCAATCACCCTGTTCAGGCCAGCCGAGATCTCCTGACGCTGGCGGGCAGTATCGGCCAAATCCAGCTCGGCAATTTTTTCCAGATGCCGTTGCACGGCCACCAGTCGTTTCAGTTTTTGAGATTTTTTGGCCGGTCCCATCGCACACCCTCATCAATTGCCAAGCATCATGGGCATGAACGCCAAAGCAAACTGGTGCATCATGGCACCAATCGACCAATAGACCAGCAGCAAACCGCCACCGATCAAATAGGGTGCGGAGATGTAGTAAATCGGAATTTGCGCGGCCAGTTTGTTGACCAGGCCAACCCCGACGTTGAACATCAGACCATAAATAATGAAGGGACTGGTCAGCCGCAGCATGAGCAAATAGGTTTTGGCGATGGTGTCGGTGAGCGTGATCAGCATTTTTTGGGTATTGGGAACCCCGCCCATGGGCATAACATTGTAGCTATCAATCAACACACGAAAAACAACGTGGTGAAAATCCAGGATGAACAACATCATCAGCCCGCAAAAACTGATCATGTTGGTGAGCTGATTTTCGCTCGAATCTTCCAAAACATCTGGTGCAGGCGATCCATTAAAGCCAATCATCATGGTCAAAATGGAACCGGCGAATTGCAGGCCAAGCGAGAAAAAACGCGCAATCAGCCCAAACATCGCACCAATCAGCGCTTCAGTGCCAATCAGGGCGATATAAATAACACCGCCGCCCTGCACCTTGGGATAGACCGTATCCCACAACAAAGGCAGACAGGCCATAGACACGCCCGCCGCGATCAGAAGGCGCACCTGCGGAGGAACGCGCGAAGAGGAAAATCCCGGCAGCGTGATAAAACAAGAACCAATGCGACAAAAGACCAGGAACAGTGCAAGCACTGTTCCTTGTGGGTCTGTGATCATGAAATGGATCCCAGGATCTTGATTTCGATGCCCTTGGCCAGCTCGACGTGAGACAGCACGGGCAAGGTTGCGAAAAGTCGTTCTATAATCATGCGCACATAAGACCGTGTTTCTGGCGACGTGACAAGCACGAAAGGCAGGCCACGATCCATGAACTCGCGAATGACTTTGCTTGCCTGTTCGCTAAACTCCTCAAGCGAGCGCGGGTCAATATCAAATTCGACAACTTCACCCTTATTGTCACGCTTGAGGGCCTGGTGAAACACCATATCCCACTTGCTGCCCAAACGCAGAACCCGCAGCACCCCATTGTCGGTCAAGTCACCGCAAAGCTGCTGCGCCATGCGTACACGCACATGCTCAACAATCTGCTCGGTTTTGCGCACATGCGGCGCAAGCTCGGCCACCGCCTCGAGAATAAGATGAAGATTACGGATAGAAACGCGCTCGGCCAGCAACAGTTTGAGAACGGCCTGAAGACCGGAATAGGACATATGTGACGAGCAGATTTCATCGGCCAGTTTCTTGTATTCAGGATCGAGCCGATCAATCAGGATTTTGACATCCTTATAGGACAGAAGCTGCGGCAGATTGTTGCGAATGACTTCGCTGAGATGGGTCAGAACCACCGATACATTGTCGATCGGATGGAAGCCTTCACGCTTCAGATCTTCCGTAAAGGTTTCCATGATCGATACGGCGGGCATGCCAAAGGCTGGTTCGCGAATTTCATCACCTGGAATCCGCGGCTTACGGCCATTGCCGGTAACCACCAGCACTTCGCCAAGGCGCAGGATATTGGAGGCAATCGTCGTTCCATGAATGCGGATGTGATAGGATTTATCAGGAATGCCGATATCATCGGACACCTTGATTTCCGGCACCACAAAACCGTATTGGCTGGCGAATTTCTTGCGCATCTTGCCAACGCGGAAGGCCAGTTCCTGATGCGAGCCCAGCAGGCGGGTTGATACCAGCTTGCCAAGCGCCAGCTCGATTTCAGAGGTCTTGAGCACGCTCTTGACCGAATCCTTGTCGGCTTCCTTGATCTGGCTAACCTTTTGTTCTTCCATCTGCCGCTTGGCCAGATTGGCAGCTTCCACCTGACGCGGAATATACCAGCTCCCAAAGGCCATGAGGCCGCCCAGAGTAGCAAATGGCAACAAAGGAAGACCCGGAATAACCGCCAGCAAAAACATCAGGCCCGAAGCAACCGTCAACGCCCGAGGGTAGCCGCTGAGCTGGTCGATAACCGCTTCGTCAGCCGAGCCCGCATTGCCACCGCGCGTCACCAGCAAGCCTGCGGCGAGCGATACGATCAGAGCAGGAATTTGCGAAACAAGACCGTCACCCACCGAGAGGCGAACGAAGACGTCTGCGGCTTCGCCAATCGGCATACCATGGCGGAAATAGCCGATAACGATACCACCAAAGATGTTGATGGCCGTGACCAGCAGACCGGCAATCGCATCACCACGGACGAATTTTGACGCACCGTCCATGGCACCGAAGAAAGAGCTTTCCTGCTCCAGTTCTTTACGGCGACGCTGAGCTTCCACTTCGTCGATATTGCCCGCCGACAAATCGGCATCGATGGCCATCTGCTTGCCAGGAATAGCATCAAGGGTAAAGCGCGCGCCAACTTCGGCGATACGGGTGGCACCCTTGGTGATAACGATAAAGTTCACAGTGACCAGAATGGCAAAGACGATCAAACCGATCACAAAATCGCCGGACATGACCAGACTGGCGAAACCGGCAATGACATTACCCGCCGCCCCGTGGCCTTCATGACCATGCGATAGAATCACGCGCGTCGTCGCAATATTGAGCGACAGACGGATCATAGTCGAAATCAGCAAAATGGTCGGGAAAGACGAGAAATCAAGCGGACGCTGGATCCACAAAGACACCATCAGAATCAAGACGGAAAAAGCAATCGAAAATGCCAATCCCATATCGATCAAGAAGGGAGGAATCGGCAAAAAGAGAATGCAGAGGATCGTAACAATACCCAACGCAAAGCCGATATCTCGGCCATTCGATGGTATTTTTAGAGGGATTCCAGTCGTGGGTGCTTGCGCCATATCCTGTTCCGTCTCTTCATGAGAAGGAGGCGGATCAACATTATCCGCCCATACTACGGATAGAGCTATAGAAGAAAGCTTGCGCGAAGATGGTCAGGCACGACAAAAGAAGGCACGGCAAAAGAGGGGCGGCATCAAAAGCCGGTTTGTACCCGTGAAAACACCAGATTGGCAAACAGCGAGATCTGCGCTCCGACAAAGGGAGCCGTAATGCCGATGGTGATCAGGATTGCCAGAATTTTTGGCACAAATGTCAGTGTCATTTCCTGAACCTGAGTCAGGGCCTGAATAAGCGCGACGGTAACACCCACAATCATGGCCGCAAGAACGGCAGGCCCCGAAGCGATCAAGATTGTCCAGACGGCAGTGCGCATAATATCAAGCGCATCAGCTTCATTCATTGACGTCTCTCCTGCGGCATTATCCCGCAAAGGTCATGATAATCATCTACTGCACAGCACGCAACGATGCCTATGACCGATTTCGAGAAACGATATCATCTTCCGGTCGTCTTAACCAGTGTGCCTGAACCCAAATTGGCTTCAGGCCTTGTTGTTGACGGTGGATGAGAGCCGGCAAACGGCAATACATCCATTAAGACCCCTTGGAGATTTTCACACCCGTTTCCAGGTTGATAGAACCGCCAGTTGCCGTGGTCAGCGTCACTGCACCATCGCTCACCTTCGCATCCGAAACAACGCCCGTTGTCGCATTGTCGGAGCTTGTCACGGTCTTGCCAATCATATCGCCAGCCTTTGTCAAAGCATCCGCTTGCAGCATGCTGCGCAACAAAGTGTTGGTTTTGATCGACTGCTCAACTTGCGAAAAGGTTGCAAGCTGTTGGATTTGCGATGTTGCATCCATTGGCTTTGTCGGATCCTGATTTTGCATTTGCGCAACCAGAAGCTTTAGGAAGCTGTTGTAGTTCATCGAAGCGCTGGCCGCGTCGGAGTTTGCCGACGCATTGGCCCAAGGGTTCGTGAAGGTCGCCGTAGAAGCAGTCGCGCTGCCGACAGGGTCTGTGCTTGTTACCGCCATGGTGCAATTTCCCGACGAATCTGCTCGATGGTACCAGGTGTCATTTCCTGATTGTTCAAAATCCGGTCTTCGATTGGATAAAGACCACGAATCGCCTTCAGAGCATCAAAGGCGCGACCCGACGCAACCATGGCATCAATGCGCTTCAATTCGGCCAGAACTTCGTCGTCCTGGAAGCAGGTCAGCAACATCACAATCGACTTGCGGAACATGGAGAGCGTCTGCTCTTTGCCTTCCGGGTTGATCAGAATCATCTGGGCAATGAAGTACAGCTGGCGCAGAGGCGTGTTGGCGTCTTCCGGCTGGAGCACGTGGTTTTCCAAAAGGAATGTCACATCGTTCAGAAACTCAAGGGCAACCTTGCGATCAACGCGCAACACTGCACCGTTGATAAAGATTCTTTCCCCGGATTTCAGCGAGATTCGCAAGGTGCTCTTCATTTAAGTCCATCCCTGATGATGGTTGCCACATCGATAATGCCTTGGTAATTTTCGGACTCCCGCTGTCTGATGCGGTCGCATTCCTTCAATATCCAAAGGGCGATTGAGATAAGATTGGCACGCAATTCCGTGCCAAGCTGATTGTCCGGCTGTTTCAGATCCTCAATAAAGCGGATCCACACACGCCGCGTATAATAGATAGCCTCAATGCTTTCGCGCCCGTAACGTCCGGCATCACGTGCCTGGGCCAGCAGTTCCATCGACCTTTCAAGAACCTGTCGCTCACGCTCTCTGGCGTCGGCGACTCCGTCCTCCATGATCTCATTGTAGGAAAACTGGTACATCTAGATTTCCTTTACTCCTGCCTATCTCTGATCATCAGAGATAGCTTACAAGGCTTAGTTTCTGCAGTCTCGATGTTAAGCTGTATGACGTTTCAATCAAAGACTTCAGGTTGTTGAGACGTGTTGATGCCTCGTAGACATCAACACCCGTAAGTTTGCCGAGCTGGGTCTCGATAATGTCTTTCTGCACGCCCAAAGAGGTATTCGCTTCTTTAACGCGCTGCTGCGACAACCCCAGCTTCGTGCGATCTTCATTAATGCCCGACACCGCTTTGCCCGAATATTCGACCGCTTTGTTAACCATGGCGGTGCGGGTTTCTGCGGAGAAATTGGACGCCAGTATCTCACTACCGACCACGGCCACCAGGCCGAGATAGCGAAAGCCATTGGTGTTGGCAGATGTCGAGCTTTGCACCGTCTCGGTCTTGCTGATCCGGCTTGTCATTGTATCATCCGAAGCGGCAGACCAGTTGGTGTTCCAGCCGGCACCGGTAAACATGGGCTCCAGCGTATTGGTCAAAAAGTTATTCATCGCGGCAGGCGTGATGGAGCTCACACCTGGATCTTCCGGATTCATACCAAATGTCGTGAAAAAGGCGTTTCTGAATGCCTGTTTGGCGGCAGATGGATTTCCGGCTGAATCCACGGCATTGTAGTCACTCATTGGCTTCACATCAGTATTGACGCCGGAGAACAGATATTCCCCGTTCACCGATGTGTTTGCCGCGGAAATAAACATGTCGAGCGCATCGTTCACGGACTTTTTCGCCGAGCTGAGTGTGATGCTCTCATAGCTATTGCCCAGACCAACCAGAGTCTGCTGAATGTTTTGTGCGGAGGTTGCGATCTGATTAAGCGCGCTCTGGGATGCATCAAGCCGCGTGTTCACGATTGAATTCGTGCTGATCAGCGATTGCAGCCTCAAGGAATCACTCGTCAAATCGACGGCATTTGATGTTGTTGCGCCCAAAGCCGTGCCGACATCTGCATATTTACCCGTCGTAACTTCTTTCTGCGCGTCGGACATCTGCTTTTGCGCATCAGCAATCGTGAGCCGCATAGCATTTTGAATTGTCAGACTGGATATGCTTGATGTCTTCATGACTTACGCGATCCCCAGGAGCGATTTCAGCATTTCATCAACGGTACTGATCAGTTTGGCTGATGCTTTATAAGATTGTTCAATATCCAGCATTTTCGACAATTCCTCGTCGAGGCTCACGCCGGTCTTATTCTGATAGGCCTCAGTGGCCCTTTGCGACAGTGCCGCTTTTGTCTCGTTGGCCGAATCCGCGGTTGAACGATAAGCCTCAAGCCAGCCAACGGAGCTTGCGGCATATTTGCCTACCGTAGCAGAACTTTCCAAACCAACCGTTGCATCAAAGCCGACCTTTGTATCAAAAGCCGCCACATAACCGTTAAGAAGAGTAGAATAACTGGCGGTATTGTCAGTATTCCATTTATACAATGCGCCATTGACACCGCCATCGCGCAATCGAACAGGATCTCCACCCTGCTCCTTCACATAAGCCGGATTGACAGCAAAGGTTGCCGAAATGCCTGGTTGAAGCGCGCCAGCCGGTGGCGTTGTTCCATTTTGCCAGGTAAACAAACCAGGCATGGGATTATTGCCCGTGGCTTTTTCTTTTTCAGAAAACATCGAAATCAGCGAACGGGATGTTTCATCCAATTGCTGCTCAAACTGAGGTGCAATCGTGTCGCGAATTTGCAGGTTTGCTGCCAATGAGCCTTGCGCAGATGTATTGCCACCAACGCCCGCCTTCAGAGGAACACCATCGATATAGACCGAGTTGCCCGCAATGCCAGCGCCGTAAGATCCCCGTGGATCGAAGGTTATTGAACGCGGAATTTTATCAAACAGCACAGTGCCTTCATTGGTGTAAAGGGCCATGTCGCCATTAGGGCGTTCGGTCTTTGACACGCCAACGAGCTTGGAAATATCCGAAACCAGCTTATCGCGACGATCAAGGGCATCATTTGGGTCTTCGCCCGCGGCCTTTGCCTTGATGACAGCTTCGTTCACCGTCATGAACTGCGACAGCAAATCATTTAGACTATCAACGCCACCCTTGATGTCCGTATCTGCCTGAACACGGATCTTGGCAATCCCCTGTGATGTCGCCGTAATCGAATTGGCGAGATCCTGAGCTGTACTCACAGCCGTCTGAGCAAGAGTTGTCTCACTCGGCTGCGCTGCGTAAGATTGCAGGGCCGTCTGGAGTTTGGAGATATAGGTGCTTGGTGCCAAGTCATAATCATTGCCACCAAGAAGGGCCTTTAACTGGTCAAGCCCCTTGTTGAGCGTCGCCTGGCCTTCGGCTGTAGACTGCCCCGTGAGCATTTGTTTTTGTAAAACAACATCCTCAGCGCGGATAATCTTGACCGTAGACCCACCCGTGGCGTTCACAACGGTGACAGCATCACGCTTTACATAGCCCACAGTTTGGGAATTGGAAATATTCTTGGACACCACCTGCGATTGGGTGCTGGAGTTGCCCAAAATTCCATTTGCCGTGTTCATAGTAGTCGAGAGCGTCATGATACTGCCTTTACATTGTAACGATTAACGCTTCAAACTGATAAGAGTATCCAACATATCAGCAGCCGTCTGGAACACCTTGGAGTTGGCGCTGTAGCTACGCTGAGATTGGATCATGTTTGTCAATTCGGAAGCAAGATCGACGTTGGATGCTTCAAGCGTTCTGGAATTGATGGTGCCGAAACTGCCAGTGTTGGCAAAGCCGACCACAACTGTTCCCGCAGCCGCCGTGACCTGATAAGCCGTACCACTCACAGACTTGAGATTGTCCGGGCTGGCCACATTGGCCATGGCCACCTTGTAAAGGCTCGAAACAACACCATCGGAACTCGTCGAGGTGATGCTCCCCTTATTGTCGATGCTAATGGTGCCGCCAGCACTGGCCTTGTTACCATTCAATGTGCCCTGCGAGCTGAACGAAATATTACTCTGGGTCATCGAGCTCAGATCGAGCGTAATTCCCAGTGTCGGTATAATATGCGTGTCCGAGAGCGTCAGAGTTTTCGGGCTGGCAGCATCAAGCTTCTGGGTTGCATCAAATTTGATGTCCTGATGCGCAACAGACAGCGTGCTGTAAGGGAAACCCGAGCCTGGCGTTGCATCAGAATTGCGGTAAACGTCAACGCTCCACTCATTGTTGGCCGTCTTCGTGTAGTAAATGTCGTACAGTACCGAGTTACCAAAGGCGTCGTACGCAACCATCGAACTTTTGTCCGTATAGGTTGATGTCGCAACGTTGTTCGATGGAGCATTGCCCGTGTGCACAGGCTTCGACGAGTTCAGGGTCGCCGAAATTGTACCTGCGGTGGTCGCTGTCGCAAGCCCCTTGTCCAGGTTAACCTTCACAGGTTGCAGGCCATCAAAACCGTTGATAACGGATGCTGGCTCACCATTGGCATAAGAGTAGCCCAAAAGGGTATAGCCAGCAGAGTTGACGAGATAACCCCTCGCATCCTGCTTGAAATCGCCGGCACGCGTCAGGAAAATGTCGCCCTGGTTGTTCTGAACCACAAAATATCCGTCACCCTTGATCGAAAGATCCGTGGCGGATGTCGTGGACAGGTAGGAACCTTGCTGCGAAATTGTCTGGGTGGTCGTGGTTTGCACGCCACCGGAATTGTAACTGCCTGATCCGGCAGAGCCAACAACAAGACTGGAAAACGCAGTTTCGACTCGCTTGTAGCCTGTTGTATCGGCGTTTGCGACGTTGTCGCCCACTGTACTCAATTTGCTGGACTGCGCCTGCAAACCAGATACGGCTGAATTCATACTGCCTGAAAGGCTCATGCCACGTCCCCAATTCGATCGTCGTGTGAGAAGATTATGAAATGGGCCTTGCGTGAAGCTGTTTCAGTGAACGCTTATGGCAAATTGAATGCAAGGCCAGAAATTTTGGCGGCGAACCGCCAAAATATTATTTCCAATCAATGGAGTAACCAAGGAAGCGCTTGGAATCGACAGGATCGAAACCGAGCTTCTTGCGCAGTTTTTTACGCAACTTGCTGATGTGGCTTTCAACCACATTTTCTTCAACTTCTTCGTCGAAGATGCCATAAATCGCATTGAAGATTTGCGATTTGGAAACACGACGTCCACGGTTGGTGACAAGATATTCCAGAATGCGACGCTCTCTGCGTGGCAAAGCAAAAATCTCACCATCAATTTCCGGGTCGCGCCCATCGGAATAGACGCGAATTGCGCCAATTTCCGAATAATTGGCCACAGCCTTCAACCGGCGCCGAATAGCCGCCGCCCGTGCCAGGATCTCTCTTGGATGCACTGGCTTGCGCACAACGTCATCCACGCCGCTGTCGAACAACGCAAGCGTTGCCTCCAACGAAGGATGATCGCTGACTGCAATCACCGGTGCTGTCGTGCGATCTCGAATGGCACGCGGAAGATCGGCTGTGCGATCTCCTTGACCAAGCAAAAATGCCTCGACTGCTGCAATGTCTGAATCAGCTGCAGATGCAACCCATTCGCCAAATTCAACCGGATCAAACCCGGTTGATGGTATGCCTTCACGTCCAAATAATGACGTGTAACCGTCTTTAACGAGCTCGCGCTCATCAACCACTACGATCATTCGTCCGCCTCCGAATCAGTGTGGTGTTTCTACACGTCAATGGGTACGAATCGCGGCTCTGAACGACAACTGTGGAAAGTTAATGATAGTTATTAATAGTTGCTTAACCTTTGAGGGGTGATTTGCACCACATCTTGTGTCACATGCTCAAACTCGGCACAATTTAGACATCAAAAAGGTTAACGGCAACGGTCAATGCATGACCAAAATCAGTGCCTGTCACGGTCCAAAATGCGTTTTATTTTTGTCATTTTTTCGACGGGCAATAGGCTTATGGTTGTGTTTGCTGACAACGCACCAACATATCGATGACGATGCATCCCGATTTGTCCGCCAGCACGGACGTTTTTCACTGACAAAATTGACGCGCACTCGCCGTCCAGTTGCCGTAACCAGTGGCAACCAGATTGCTGATAACCCGACACACATACTGCTTTTGAGCCGGATTATTGTTCGGCCCGGCATGATACCGTGCCACAGCCATGGTCCAGGTTTCGTGCCTCTTGTGCAGTTTTGAGAGAAACTCGGCGGCGTATTCCACGTTAAGTTTTGGATCAAACATCTCTTCCACTGAGCGAAAATTTTCGTGATGATAGAGGTAATTGATCTGCATACAACCTATATCAATCAGTTTTCCACCCATGTCTTTGGCAAGATGAAAGGTCCGCAAGGCCTCATTCAACGAGCCGGGAAAAAGTGGTAGCCCCTCGACATTGAGGGCATAGGGCTGGAGTGAGCCCTTGCGCCCCGTTTCTGTTAATCCAACAGAATAGAGGATGCCTTCGGGGATACCATATTTGATGGCTGCACGGCTGATTTCTCGCTCACAAAGCCCCGCAGGGGCCGCAGCAAAGCCTGCCTTAGAGGTAAAGCTGACCAGAGCCAGAACCGCTATTGCCTGCGCCAGACGCACCAGGAGACATTGCGTCATCGGCCATCCCTCCAGACGGTTGCCCAAAGTTATCAAATGATGCCCGGGTCTGCTGGCGATGGCCAGCATGATTTTGCCCATTGCTGTTCTGCTGTGCAAGGCTCTGATTGTTTGGCTGATTCTGGCTGTTGTTCTGCGCGGTGTCACTGCTCGATTTTTCCGGGCTGGCAATACTGATCTGAATCTGATCAACGCTCAGTCCTTGCGATTTGAGCGATTTGATCAAGTCGCCATGGTCCTCGTGCAGTTTACGATAGGCCGTTCCGTTCTCGACCACGAGGCTGACGGTGAGTTGACCATCCACCATCTTCAAATTCGCCGTGACCGTGCCAAGGCTTTCCGGTGTCATTTTGATTGTCAACGTATTCAGTGTCTTATCAGTTGTCAGCCTGTCCGGGATATCCACATCGCTTGCTGCGTGGCTGCGCAGGACAGACGACCACTCACTGTCGCCCGTCATGGTCGCGGCAATATTCGCGCCATTGCTGGTGCTCACCGGCGCAATGATCCGTCGGCTATCAACGACCTCGACCGTTTGCATCATGGCTGAATTTCGAAGAGTGGCAGAATCTGCGGCCTTCAATGAGTCACTTTCTTTGCCAACTCGATCGGGGCTGTCCGCTGTCACCATATGCAATGCATCCGCGGCACTGCTGCGCAATGTTGGTGTTGCCGCAGCTGTTGGCTGGGCTACATCATCCGAAGCCTTGCCAAGAACGGTATTGCCCACTTTTGCCTCAAGTCCGTCTTTCAGCTTTCCGCCAACAGTTTGCTTTGTCTGACCATCGGCTGCCGGTGTGATCTGCTGTGGCAGCACTGCGGTTTGCGTTGGAGCCGCCTGGACCAGCAAGGACAACACGTCCTGGGCACCCGGGATGGCATCCTTCTGAGAAAGCGCGGGTTTGGAGCCGTCGTCCGCATCCTTCGCCTCAGTTTTGGTGTTCGATGGCAATTTTACAGTCGGCTTCGCACCGTCCGCTCCAGCCATCACAGCTTCTACGACCTGCTCGGCCGCTGCACGCGCCGCAATTTGATTATTATCCTTGTCGCCCGGCTTTACCGGGGTCTTGTTCGCAGCGTCGTCTGTCGCATCCTTATTGACTGCATCCTTATTGATGGCGCTGGCATCATCAGTCTTCGTCATGGCTGCCACCAGCTCCGCAAGAGTGGTCGCAGCATCTTTGGCGGAACCGGCAACATCAGCCGTCTGCGCATCAACGTTCAACTGCGTTGTTTTCCCTGAAGCAACAGTATCATCACTCTTTTTATTCCAGGCGGCAGTGATGGTCAGCTTGGGGTTGTCTTCGCTCTTTGCGCGATCTTGGGCATCGCCCGCGGTGCGTGTAGCCTCCGCCTGCTGATCATCATCGTCCGAAGCGCGCTTTCCCCGCTCACGTGCTGCGGATGTACCCTCCAGCGCCGAGCGAAAGCCGCCGCTTGGGGCCGAGGACGGCTCCGTGCGCGAACCAGGGTAGGCTGTCGGAATGTCTGAAGCTTTTGGCGATGAAACGGTAACAGCCATAATTATTCTCCACCCCTGCGTTTTAAAAGGTTATCAATTTCATCAAGCTTGCTACGGCCATTGCTCAAGAAAGCGTCAAAGGCGGGATCCGGCTTTGGACTGTCCGTCACAACGGGTTGGCCCTGTAACTGGCGTTGTAACTGGCCTTGCTGGGGCGGTTGCGCCGCCGCCTGCACCTTAGAAGCCTGAGGTGCCGTGGGATCCTGCTGAACATCTGCTCCCGCACTGGGCGCAGATACCTCAGGCTTGGGTTCAGCAGGTGGTGCCTCCACAGCGGGTGCAGCCGTCGGCAAGGTCACAATGTCCTCCGCGACCTTGCGGGCTGCTGCGAGAAGTGCCTTGTCAGAATCTGAAAGCTCGCTTTCTTTCAGACCCTCAATTGTCTTGAGTGCGCTGCGCACATCTGTGGTTGGAATGAGCGCCAGACCACCATAGAGAAGCGCCTGTGGATCGGTTCCGCCGGGCAAGCCAGCCAAGGCCTGCGCACGGTCGGCCGCCAGCGCCGCAAGCTCCGGATTGCCGTTTATTGACGCGCGCCGCGCAATGCGCAAATAAATCTCGCGTTGTCGTGCCGGGTCCATTGTCGCCAGGGTTGCCAGAACATCCTGCTCGTCCATTTGCTTGAAATGGTCGACAATCAATTGCACCAGCATATCCGCAAACTGGTTTGCATAAGGCGAATGCAGAAAGCGGCGCGCATAACGATTGGCGTATTTCATCGCTTTTTGAACCTGACCAGTCTCGATGGCCAGAGAGAACGAGCGACGAAGCGCCGCCTCCTCCACAATCGTCCCCGGCGTCAATAGACGAGCCATATCATAAAATTTCAGCGCGCCAGCCGGGTCTTTCACCAAGGTCACATTGCCTGCAACAAGCGCAAGATAAGCACCAATCCGCGTATTCTTGTAGATTCCGACCATATCGGCCAGAGTATTGGTAATAAGAACCCCTTTACCGCTGAGGTATTTGCGCAAGACTTCCGTGACGCGATTGTCAAAATGACCATCAACGTCGCGCGATACAAGGTATTCCAGTGTCGCGGGATTGCCACCGCTCATGGTGTAAATCAGCGCCGCATCCACATTGCGCGGATCCCGGAACTCGGACGGGTCAGCAGCGCGGAGCCTCTTGTCAATCTTTGCAAGAACAAACCGCTGCATGTCAGCCGCAGAGTGATCTCCCATGACCACAGAATCCTGCACAAACTGCAACGACCGCACCATGAGATAGGGCGGTAGATTGTCGCTACCGGCCGCCTGGTCAGCAGCCATGACGCTGACAGCATTCAGCACCATGGCAACGCCACACAATAGCAACTTCGATAGCCGGAATGGGCTGAAGATCCTCACCTTACTTCTGATCCCCCTGCACGAGGATCTCGATACGGCGGTTTGCGGCCGCATAAGGATCATCCGGCTTCAACAGACGACGATCGGCAAAGCCAGACACCTGCGTAATCCGCTGCTCATTCAACCCGCCGCGCACCAGCATGTAATAGGCCGCATGCGCACGCGCCATGGAGAGACCCCAGTTGTCATTATCGGGGCCCTTGTACGGCCGGCCATCCGTATGGCCTCGAATAAGAACCGCACCCTTGCGCTCAGCCAGCAACTTTCCGATCTTTTCCATCGCCAGCACCATTTCTTTGCTTGGCACGGCAGAGCCAATGTTGAACATCTGATCATCATTTTGATCGCTCAACGTCACCAGCAAACCACCTTCGGCAGGGGTTACGATCAACCCTTCCGCAAGCTTGCCCACAACGCCCGTCATCTGCTGCACAATTTGCTCTTTCAGCTCATCGGCCTGCTTTTGCTCATCCGCCTTCTTGGCTTCATCCTGGGCCTGTTGCGCTTTGCTATCAGGACGCGGTTTGGGCGTGACAAGAGCGGCCTGCTGCTCGTTGCCTTTCACCGCCTGCTTGTCATTGGCGTTTTGCGCACTCACGTCAGCAGCACTGGAGACGGCGGTTTTGGCATTTGGATCGGACGCCACATCGGGGTTCTTTTCAACCATGGTGACATCGGAAGGCGTCTGCTTTCCGGGCTTGGCATCAACCGTCTGGCGCTGCTGGCTCCAGAAATCCGGATCAAATGGATCGCGATAGGCCTCACCGCCAGAGGCACCGGTTGATGGGCCGGAATCACTGGCACCACCCTCGCCCTTCGCGCTGACATTGGCCTGCTGGCCAACTTCCTGCGCAATTTCTGCAAGAACCGAATAGGGATTTTCAAACAGATCCGCTTCAGAATAAACCGGCTTGTCACCCGATGTGGAGGTCATGTCTTCGCCGGTCGCCGCAGCCTTGCCCAGCTGCGCCTCATCTGCCTTGATTTTAGAGCGTTGCTTTTGCTCTTCACCTTCCGCTTGATCAACCGGCTTTTTCTTGCCCTGTTGTGAAGGCTTCTCATCAGACAGCTTGATCGGGTTAAAATAACTGGCCACTGAGGCTTTCGTGGCCTCGTTCGAGGCATTGACCAGCCACATCACCAGAAAGAAGGCCATCATCGCCGTCATAAAGTCAGCGTAGGCAATTTTCCAAGCGCCACCATGCGCACCATCATGATCACCGCCGCCATGACGCTTGATGATGATGACTTCGTTTTTACCGTGGTGATGATTTTCTGCGTCGCTCATGCCAGAACTTTCTTCAGGCTCGCAGTCCAAGCCGAAATACGTGTAACAAGCGCGGCGTCTTGCACGTCAACTGTCAAATCCAGATCATGCGCATCGATGTGGCGCAAAAGACCTTCGTGGCCGTCCATCTGCATTCTCAGGCGTTCAAACAGCGCTTCAGGACCGCGCACCGTGACGACGCTGGCCTCCCCCTCAAGAATGGCTTCCTTCAACAGTGTCGAAAGATCGTGCAGGGCCGTCTCAATCAGCGATTCCTCCAAAAAGGGCGCAACAGCCGTCACCGCCTGCTCACCAACGGTCTCGGCGATGGCGGTTGCTATTTTTTCCAGCCCTTCGGCAATCACCTGTGCAAGAGCTGCCTGATGTGCCTCTTCTTTTTCTTGAAGCTGTTGTGCATATCTCGCTTCAATCTCGGCGATCTCTTCAGCGTGTTGCGCAGAAAGCTGCTCTGATGCGGCGTTGAATCCTTCAGAATAGGCCTGTTTGCGCTCGGCCTCCAGATCGACCGGATCTGGTTGCGGCAGTTCAAGCGTTGGCCCGTCATCCAGACCAAAGGGATCTGCGTCAAAACCCATAGCGTCAGAGACAAGCATGCTCGGCTTGGGCGAAGAGAAATCCTTCAAATAGTGGGCCAGCGGCATACTCATTGTCATTTCTCCTGCCAACAGCGCAAAGTGCCAATTGCGACACCCCAAAACGCTGCAACGCTCTCTTACCTACAACGCCGCACACTGCGCATGACGCACAAAGGCTGCTGTAAAACTTCAAATCCACTGCTTCATTCTGAAATCCATCGCGACTTCAGGATAGACAGTAGGCGCATTATCGCTCTGACGTGCGATGAACCTCACAAGCCGAACAAAAACGTCATTTGCTTCGCTCGACGTTAGGAGGTCAAACTTGCGCGAGGATTTTCGAGCAGCCCAAAATCTCTATTATTCTACCAGTAAGCCTGGTTTTTGAAACAATGTTGTCGCTCTTACTGGCTTCAAATCAGGCGACTATGCCATTCCTGCGCGGTGCAACAGATTGAGCCGATAACGCAACGGATTGCAGCGCCTCAGCATTACAGCGCCTCTCACCATATATGGCGCGCAAAGGACGCTGTAACACTTCTAGAGTCTGTCAGGTTCAGATTGAACCAGACAGACTCTAAACTTCTTTGTTTGAGTTTGTCTATTCGGGAAAACCGGATTCCACTTTTCCCTGACAAACTCTAATCTTCTGCATAATTCCTGAAATCTACTCCGATTTCAGGAATTATGCAGCAGTATAAAAGGCGTTGGACCGCGCAAGGGCAGTGCGCGGTCCAACAGTTCCACCTAATGCCGATGACCGGCGGCACGGTAGAGGAAAAGATTCAACTCCGGCCGGTTGTCCTCGCCTTTTACTTGAACAGCGTGAGAATAGTCTGCGCGTTGGTATTGGCGATGGAGAGAGACTGAATGCCCAGCTGCTGCTGTGTCTGAAGCGCCTTGATCTTGGTGGACTCCTCATTCATGTCCGCATCCACCAGACGGCCGACGCCCTTATCAATCGTATCGCTCAGGTTTTTGACGAAGCTGTCCTGCAACTGAATACGACTGGTGATTGCACCGAGGGTCGATGCCGAATCGGTGAGGGTTTGCAGCATGGTGTCGACAGCTGAAATCATACCGTCCAGGTTGGCATTGGTTGTAGTGCTCGAAATTTCAATTAACGTACCAGTGGCTGTCGTCGCCGACCCGACCTTGAGCAGATAATATGTGCCGGTTGTGGTGGTCGTCCCGGACGCCCAGGTGGCAACAGTGCCCTTGGTCAGAATACCACGGCTGACATCGTTGGTGTCGATCAGGGTCGAGCTGGAGCTATCATATTTCAAGGTGGTAACCGAAACGGTACCATCACTGGCACGGTTGAACGAGCCAACCATTTCCTTCGTGCCGGGGGCTGCCGTGGATGCGTTGTACAACCAGTTCTCGCCCGAGAAAGACGCTGATTCAGCAATCGACTGAAGCTGGTTTTTCAGCTCGGCAATTTCCTTATTGATCTTGTTTTTATCGACGCCCGGCTCGCGCGCCGCCACGAGCTTGGACTTGATCGAGCTGATGACATCAACAGATGATTGAAGACCCGTGTAAGCTGTGTCCGCCTTCGATGCTGCAAGCCCCAGCGCGTCCTGAACTGTCGCCAGCGCCTTATTGTCTGAGCGCATCGTCGTTGCAATCGACCAATAGGCGGCATTGTCGGATGCATTTGCCACTTTATAGCCAGAGGAAATCCTCGCCTGCGTGGTCTGCATATTGTCGTCGATGGAACGGAGAGTCTGCAAAGCCGCCATTGCGGCTGTATTGGTCATGATACTGGTCATAGAGTGCCCCAAGTCGTTTAAGGGACATACCGGATTTCAAAATTTACCGGCAACATTGGTTTGCATCATGCACGTCGACCACATTTTTGCCCTGGTGGCCAACCCAACATTATTTACGTATTATTAATCATTAAATGGTTAACGAATGGTTAACGGCATTATTGATTTCTTAACCACTATAAACAAAATCCTAATTTTTCAAGCGCTAGCCGGCAAAAAACAAAAAAAAGCCGTAGCGATCGCCACGGCTTTTTAATGTCAAACAAATATGGGTGCTTTTTAGAGCAGGTCTTGCCTTACTTGAAGAGCGACAGCAGGTTCTGCGAGTTGGAATTGGCAATCGACAAGGACTGAATGCCCAGCTGCTGCTGCGTCTGCAATGCCTTCAGCTTGGTTGATTCCTCGTTCATGTCGGCATCTACCAGACGACCAACACCCGTCGTGATCGTGTCGCTCAGGTTCTTGATAAAGCTGTCCTGAAGCTTGAGACGTGATGTGGTCGCACCAATCGTTGCACCCGCATCCGTCATTGTCTGCAACATCTTATCGATAGAAGCGACCATACCATCAATTGCGGCGGCAGTGGTGGCGGTTGACAGCGCGATTTCGGTACCTGTACCGGTACCAGCCGTGGACTGGATCAGGTAGTAGGTGCCGGTTGTTGTGGTGGTGCCGCTTGCATATGTTGCAGTCGTACCAGCTGTGAGCAGGCCGCCAGCCGCAGCCTTGTCGTTGATCAGCATCGACTTCGATGTGTCGAAGGTGATCGTCTTGATCGAAACGTTGCCATCGCTGCCACGAACGAAGGAGCCAATCATTTCTTGGGTTGTGCCAGCAGTGTTGCTGTTGTCATACAGCCAGTTTTCGCCGTTGAACGATGCAGACTTGGAAATAGAGGCCAGCTGGTTCTTCAGCTCAACGATTTCCTTGTTGATCTTGCCTTTATCTACACCTGGTTCGCGGGCTGCAACCAGCTTGGCCTTGATGTCGGTAACAACATCGATCGCGGCTTTCATACCGGTGTAGGCAGTATCGGTCTTGGCAGCACCGAGACCAATCGCGTCCTGAACAGCACTAAGGGCCTTGTTGTCAGAACGCATGGTGGTCGCAATCGACCAGTAAGCTGCGTTATCGGAGGCCTTTTCGACCTTGAAACCAGACGAGATCCGGCCCTGCGTCATGTCCATATCGGCCGCAATCGAACGCATGGTGGAGAGCGCTGCAATTGCGGAATTGTTCGTCATCAGACTTGCCATAAGATTTGCCCCTTAAGGTCGTGAAATTGGAAGGGACAGACCGGATCGGTACCGGTAACATTGGTCAGCTTCATGCCCGCCGTGATCGTGCTTGTTTGATCGGCCCAATGCTTTTGTGAGGCCAGAAAATACTATTATGGTTAACAAACGCTAAACGCAGGAAAGCAACGTTAAGAGATTAACGAAAATAAAATACGAAATATAATTAAACTTCTGATTTTAAAAGGAATTTAAATCAACAAACTCAAAAAAATATGGACGCCAAAAATCTTCTACGCTCAAAAATGGGGCCGAAAAAATGAACAATCAATAACCAAGGCATGTCCGGCGGAGGCGCTTTTTCCATCTGGAGGTTCATTGATTCTTTATCCAGCGGTCATACCGTCAGACCGATATCGCCATTTCGACACAAGACAAGCCACAACCTACACCAGAGGTGGAGGTTTGAAACGCTGCGCTTGAACCGCCAGAAGCGGTTTTGCTATGTGTTAGTAGCTACGGTTAAGCAGGTCGGCAGAGTCGGAAGCGTTGTCGACCTTTTCTTGATTACGGATATAGCGTCTGACGAACTGCTTATTGTAGACCGTCGTGGACAAAAAATATCCCCGCGCCCAAAAATGATAGCCTTTATAGCGGCGTTTACGTGCGTACTTGTTGGCCACGGAGATCGCCGTCTTGCCCTTCAAAAAGCCCACAATATGGGACACCGAGTACTTCAGCGGGATCGATATCAGCATGTGTACATGGTCGGGCATCAGGCAGCCTTCCTCATTCCGGCAACCCTTCTGTCGAGCAAGAGTATGCAACAGGTCGCCTAATTCTCGCCGCACGTCCGCGTAAAGGCGTTTCGTGCGATACTTACTCGCAAAAACCACATGGCATTTGGAGTCTCACGTCGCGTGTGTTTGAGATCCTTCGTCCATAAAACCTCTGTTCTACGTCTCGGCCAATCTACTGCATAATTCCTTAAATCGGAATCGATTTAAGGTGAAAATTATGCAGCAGATTTAAAGTGTTACAGCGTCCTTTGTGCGCCATATTTGGCGCACGGCGCTGTAACGGTCCAAGCGTGGAGGCGCTCTCAACTACCATGTAGAACACGTCCAGTCCTCCACCGAAGGCGGAGGTTTATTTACTTCATAACAAAAAAGGCCACGCTGACGCGTGACCTTTCTAACCTCATGGAAGCAACTCAGCCGATTAACGGAAGAGCGACAGCAGGTTCTGCGAGTTGGAATTGGCAATCGACAAGGACTGAATGCCCAGCTGCTGCTGCGTCTGCAATGCCTTCAGCTTGGTTGATTCCTCGTTCATGTCGGCATCCACCAGACGACCAACACCTGTCGTGATCGTGTCGCTCAGGTTCTTGATAAAGCTGTCCTGAAGCTTGAGACGTGATGTGGTCGCACCAATCGTTGCACCCGCGTCCGTCATGCTCTGCAACATCTTGTCGATAGAAGCGACCATACCGTCGATGGTGTTGTTCGTTGTGGTTGTCGTCAGGGTGATTTCGGTGCCTGTACCGGTACCAGCCGTGGACTTGATCAGGTAGTAGGTGCCGGTTGTTGTGGTGGTGCCGCTTGCATATGTTGCAGTCGTACCTGCTGTGAGCAGGCCGCCAGCCGAAGCCTTGTCGTTGATCAGCATCGACTTGGATGTGTCGAAGGTGATCGTCTTGACCGAAACGTTGCCATCGCTGCCACGAACGAACGAACCAACCATTTCCTGAGTTGTGCCAGCAGTGTTGCTGTTGTCATACAACCAGTTTTCGCCGTTAAACGAAGCAGACTTGGCGATTGAACCGAGCTGGTTCTTCAGCTCTGTCAGTTCCTTGTTGATCTTGTCTTTATCAACGCCTGGTTCGCGGGCTGCAACCAGCTTGGCCTTGATGTCGGTGACAACATCAATCGCGGCTTTCATACCGGTGTAGGCAGTATCGGTCTTGGCAGCACCGAGACCAATCGCGTCCTGAACAGCGCCGAGGGCCTTGTTGTCAGAACGCATGGTGGTTGCAATCGACCAGTAAGCTGCGTTGTCAGAAGCCTTTTCGACCTTATAGCCCGAGGAAATCGCGCTCTGCGTCTTATCCATATCCTCAGCGATAGAACGCATTGTCGAGAGTGCAGCAATAGCTGAATTATTCGTCATAATACTTGTCATAGGACTTGCCCCTTTGATGTGACAAAAAACTGAAGGGACATTCCGGGCTCGCTCCCCCGGTGAACGACATGTTGCGTCATGCTATTAACTAATAATTAAAAAAGTTAACCTGCCGTTCTGATGAGCCTAATAAACACCAGGATGGTTAAATTTCTATTTACACCAACAGGTTTAGGAAAAATATTATAAATTAAGGAAAAATAAACTTAAATTAATTTTAAGTTATTCAACAAAAAGAGTACGGCCGGACAAATATCCGGCCGTATCATTTACGTTATACTGAACACTTATCCTATTAACGGAAAAGTGACAGGATGTTCTGGCTGCTGGAATTGGCAATCGAGAGTGCCTGAATGCCCAACTGTTGCTGTGTCTGGAGAGCCTTCAGCTTGGTCGATTCTTCATTCATGTCAGCGTCAACGAGTTTACCGACGCCAACTTGAATCGTATCCATCAGATTCTTGGCAAAATTTGACTGCGTATCGATACGGCTCTTGGTTGCACCAATCGTTGCAGCCGCATCCGTCATGTTCGACAACATCTTGTCAACGGAAGCAACCATGCCATCAATTGTTGCGCTGGTGGTCGTGGACGACAGCGAAATTTCGGTACCTGTACCGCTACCAGCCGTGGACTTGACCAGGTAGTAGGTGCCGGTTGTTGTGGTGGTGCCGCTTGCATATGTTGCAGTCGTACCAGCTGTGAGCAAGCCGCCAGCCGCAGCCTTGTCGTTGATCAGCATCGACTTCGATGTGTCGAAGGTGATCGTCTTGACCGATACGTTGCCGTCATTGCCACGAACGAAGGAGCCAACCATTTCCTGAGTTGTGCCAGCAGTGTTGCTGTTGTCATACAGCCAGTTTTCGCCGTTGAACGAGGAAGACTTGGCGATCGAGCCGAGCTGGTTCTTCAGCTCTGTCAGTTCCTTGTTGATCTTGTCTTTATCAACGCCTGGTTCGCGGGCTGCAACCAGCTTGGACTTGATGGTGCTGACAACATCAATCGCGGCATTCATACCGGTGTAAGCTGTGTCGGTCTTGGCAGAACCCATGCCGAGCGCGTCCTGAACGGCGGACATCGCTTTGCTGTCAGAACGCATGGTGGTCGCAATCGACCAATAAGCTGCATTGTCCGACGAGTCCTTCACCTTGTAGCCAGATGAAATGGCGTTCTGCGTCTTATCCAGGCTGTCGTTGATAGAGCGCAATGTTGCAAGAGCGCCGATAGCCGAATTGTTTGTCATGATACTTGTCATGATATCTGTCCCTTAGGTTACGAGATATTAAAGAGGGACATGTCGGACTTGTATACCGACAGAAGCGATCGACATCATGTCAGTTAATCTGAGTGTATATTAACTCGCCTCTGAGGATGACAAAACCACGCGGCGGTTTAAGACCAACTGAATAAAACTAGTTAAGAAACCCTTAAAAGCCTTTAAAGCCCTCGTTTAAGGGATAACAAGAGGAGTTACCATTGCTTATGGTTTACAAAACATTGAAAATTTGACTATTTTTGCGATGCGAGTGATCAGTATGACGCAAGCAACCGCGACGTCGGAATAACTCAGACGTAAGGTTGTGCTTTAACGATATTGGAACAGAGGAAGCTCGCCAGCAACGGCTGGCACTCCGCAGCCTCACAAAAAAACGCGAGGACCGGCTTTGCTCAGGCATGACAATGAAACTATGGGAATCAAGCCCCTTCACGTCAGAAGCACTTGCAACGCTATACGGCGTTGCGCACCATATTTCACGCGCAACGCTCACCTTTGCCTGAGCGATCAGTCAATGAAACGAGCGCACCAGGCTGCCGACGAGCAGGTTCCAGCCATCAATCAGCACGAAGAACAGGATTTTAAAGGGCAGAGAGATAGAGGTTGGCGGCAGCATCATCATGCCCATCGCCATAGTGATGGTTGATACGATCATATCAATCACCAGAAATGGCAGAATGATCAGAAAGCCAATTTCGAACCCTCTGCGGATCTCTGACAGCATGAAGGCGGGGATCAGCACGCGATAATCAACTTTGCCGTCCACCACCGGGTTTTGGTTACGCTCATTGGCAAGATCAACAAACAGCCGCAGATCTTTGTCACGGGTGTTTGCGGTCATGAACGTGCGAAAAGGCTCTGCCATTTTCGGCACAGCCTGCGTTTCCGTCAGTTGATTATCCAGCAAGGGTTTAACACCCTCTCGCCAGGACTGGTCCATGGTCGGCGACATGACGTAAAAAGTCATGAAAAGAGCTAGGCTCGTCAAGATCATGTTGGAAGGCGTGCTGGCCAACCCCATGCCCGATCGCAAAATCGAAAAAGCGATGATGAACCGTGGAAAGCTCGTCACCATGATCAGAATACCGGGCGCGATCGATAGAACCGTCAGCAGCCCAAACGTGCGAATGATCCATGATGCGGCAGAGCCATCCACGGGACCACCGAAAAGGTTTCCCGGAAACTGCTGCGCCTGCGCCAGTTCTGGCACAGCAAGCATCGCAGCAATCAGAATAAGATATCGAATCATTGTATGACAAAGGTCCTGAACATAACCCTCGATACCCGGCCTTCCGAGCGGAGGTCTGCGCGCTCTTGCAAGTCATCCTTCAAATAATTGAAGCCACGAGGCCCTTCAATCTGTTGCAAGCTCACTGTGCGCATATAGGTCATGATGTCCTGCTGGATGTCTTCCGCAAGTTTTACATCTGTCGGACCATTAAACACAAGGGCAACTTCCATTCTCACCCAGCTATTCGAGGGATAAGCAAGATTGGTGGTGATTGGATCCAGCTGCACAATGCCATTTTCCGCGGCCGGAATCGTTGGGATTGCACCCTTGTCCTTCTCGCCTTCCTTGCCACCCTCTTTTTTTGCAGCCTCTGCCGCTGCTTTTTCCTGAATTTCGTTTGCTGTTTTGATCTTCGGAGCCACCATGGTTCCCACCAGCCAGCCTCCGCCTGCCCCGACCACTGTCAAACCCAGCAGCGCCGCAATCAGCAAAACAGGAGACGCCTTTTTCTTTGGGCCTTCCAAGGCTAAAGGATCAACCATCACATTTTCCTGTCTCTGATGTGCTATGATGGCTCTGCGTGCTCCACACAGCACCCCGCCACACGGTGGTTCTAATTTTTTTACCGGAGAGCGACTGCGCCCCTCTCCTGACCGATAACATCAATTTTGACGTCCCATCGGATTTATCCGAAAACCGTTACACACTTTTCCTGGAAGTGTTTTAGAACGGCGAGTACATATCGACCACCTGCTGGCCAATCGGAGGCTGCTGAACCTCGGTCAGGCGCCCACGGCCACCGTAGGAAATACGGGCTTCGGCGATCTTTTCATAGGAAATCGTATTCTTGGAATCCACGTCCTGCGGACGCACGATACCGGCAACATTCAAAATACGAATTTCCTGATTGACCCGCACTTCCTGCGAACCACTGATCAACAGATTGCCGTTTTCCAAAATGCTGGTCACAACAGCGGCCACCATCAAGGTCAATGTTTCCGAACGATCAACCGAGCCCTTGCCATCCGAGCTTGAATTGGAGTCTGTGCTCAAATCCGTACTGGAGGCCGGTGCGGTGATGCCAAAAATATTCAGCGCCGTTTTCAATTTCAACGAGGTCGAGTTTTTGCGGCTGCGTGAGGTATCATTCTTGAATTTCGCCCGATCGGCGATTTGAATGTTGACCGTCAGCAAGTCACCCACGTGCAAGGCGCGTGAATCCTTAAACAAGGCCGCCTGATTGTCGTTCCATAAGGAATAGCCGCTGCTGACCGCTTTGCTTTGCTTGGGATAGCTGGACATTTGCGGTGCCTGGGTATAGCGCAGACCACTTCCAACGGGGCTCATGGCTGGCGCATTGCCAATTTCCTGAAGGGTCTGGTTTCCGCATCCGCTAAGAATGGCGGCGAAAAACACCACGGCGCTGCGCTTCATCATGAGGGGTCCTTTGAGGTCGTAGGATCAGCGGCGCTGGCCATAATGGAGGCAATCGCAGCCACTTTGTCGGGTGCCATTTCGGAAAAGATCAAACTCGATTGCTTGGGCGGCAGCTTCATCACAATGGCTGCGGCCAGCATGGGATTGATCTTTTCCAGCTGGGGTGCGGCGGCATCCGGCTTCATGTTTTTATAAATATCGATAATGCCGACTTCGGCGCGCTTCATGAACTCATCGCGGCGCGACAGCCAATCCTGATACTCGGCCTTGCGCGCTTCAAGGGTTTTGATGCGCTCATCGACTTGCGCTTGCAGTTTCTCAAGATCCTGCTTTTGCAAAAGATACCGCTGGTCGCGTGCCGGATCGGCAATGTTGGTGCAAAACCGCTGAATGTCATCCATTGTCGCATTTGCGGGGGGCACCACGTTCTGGGCGCTACCCGGCAAAACCGAAAGCGTCAGAAATCCGCAGGCCAAAACCATAGCACCAAAGCCAAAACTCTGTTTCGATGTCTGAGAAGAGATCATTGAAGAACAAGCTCCGCTTGAAGGGCACCGGCAGATTTGATGCCTTGCAGGATCGCGATGATGCCATCGGGCTTTACGCCGATATTATTGAGGCCCGCCACCAGCGTGCGCAAATCTGGTCCATCCACGATGGCGACCTTGCCGCCGTTTTGCTGGGCCGTAATATCTGTTTGCGGCTGCATGGCGGTTTGCCCATTTGAAAATGGCAGAGGCTGCACGACCTGAGGCGTTTCGTTGACCTGAACGGTCAGCGTGCCGTAAGAGACAGCGACCTTTGACACCCGCACGTCAGCGCCAATCACGATTGTACCGGTGCGTTCGTTGATCACCACCTTTGCAGGCGTGTCTGTTTCCACAACCAGATTTTCAATATCTGCCATCAGTTGCGTCAAATCGGCAGTCTTCGGCTTTTGAATCACCACTTCCTGGCTATCGCGCGCTTCAGCAATGGGGCCGCCGTAGGTAGCAGCCGCATAATTGTTGATGCGCCGCGCCATGCCAAGCGAGGTCGAGAAATCAGGGTTGCGCAGTTGCAGCACCAGATTGACCGAATCCTTGAATCTGGATGGCAGTTCCCGTTCGATAATCGCGCCATTGGGCACACGGCCCGAGGTCGTGACACCTTCGGTTACGGTGGCTGCCTGGCCCTGAGCCGTAAAGCCCGACACAACAACAGAGCCTTGCGTAACAGCATAAATCTGCCCATCGGCACCCGACAGGGAGGTCATGACCAGCGTGCCGCCGCGCAACGATGTTGCGTCGCCCAAGGAGCTGACGGTTGCATCAATGCGGCTACCGGGGCTGGCAAAGGGCGGCAAAGTCGCCGTGACCATCACGGCTGCGACGTTTTTGGCCGCCGACTGGCCGCCCTGGGTCGAGATGCCAAGATTTTGGAGCATGGCGCGCATGGATTGGTCCGTGAACGGCGAAGAGCGCAGACTGTCGCCCGTGCCCTGCAAGCCAACAACCAGACCATAGCCGATCAACTGATTGTCTCGGCCAGCCTGCAAGGATGCAATATCCTTGATACGGGAGCCCTGAGCCACAGCAGTTCCGGCCGCAGCCAGCACCATACCGGTCAAAATTGTATAGAGTAAAAACCGGATGCTCATTTTGCCATCACCTGCACAGTGCCATCGGCCATAACCGTGCCATTCACGATCTGCCCGGAATCGAGATTGCGCACACGAATCACGTCGCCGATATTGGCGTCATCCATCGGGCTGCCGCCCGCCGAAATTGTCAGATTGCCAATGCTGACCACCAGACGGAGTTTTGAGCCGCGCGTCACCGCATAGGGTCTTTTCAAAGAGGTCAGCGGAATTGTTCTGCCGGGCAACAGTGTTTTGGTGCTGAGCATCCCCGTGACTTCGGACAGGGTTTCCGCGTAACCACCGCCAAGGTTGGGGTTGGTTACCTTCACCAGTTGCAGCTTGTTGTCGGCAATCGCTTCGCCGGGATAAATAATGTCCGTGGGAACGACAGCAAAGCGATCTGCGGCCAACGCGGGACCTGTGGTGACGATAGCCATCACCACGCCCAGGAGGACCGCCCCCGTCAAATTGAACATTCTGTTTATTCGGCGAAACATCATGTCTGCCCCTTTGATGTTTACTTCAGGTTTTTACTGACAATCTGAGCCATTTCATCAGCGGTGGTGATGACTTTGGAGTTCATCTCGTAAGCGCGCTGTGCGGAAATCAGGCTGGTGATTTCAGAAACGGGATCCACGTTGGATGCTTCCAGATAGCCCTGTTTCAGATAGCCGTAGCCAGGATCGCCTGGAACACCGTTGATCGGATTGCCAGACGATGGCGTTTCCTGAAACAGGTTGTCGCCAATGGCTTTCAAACCGGCTGGATTCACGAAAGCCGAAATTTGCAGCTGGCCAAGATCAGTATACGTTGCCGTGTTGCCCTGCAAAACGGACACGGTGCCCGTTTCGCTGATCTTCACTTCCGTGGCATCGGCCGGAATGGTGATGTTTGGAACAATCCGGTAACCTTCGGTGGTGACCAAATTGCCATTGGCATCCTTGTTCAATGCACCGGCGCGCGTATAGAGGGTGTTATTGCCGTCCGGGCTTTGCACCTGAATATAGCCACGACCAACAATCGCCACATCCAGTTCGTTTGACGTTTGTGTCAATTCGCCCTGCTTATCAAGCGTGCGCACCGCTGCCGTCTGCACACCAAGACCAATGTTTGCACCTTCTGGCACAGTCGATTGATTGGCACGATTTGCAACCCCAACGGCCTTTTCGCTTTGGTAAAGCAGATCCGAAAACTCAGCACGCGACTTTTTAAAGCCGGTCGTATTGATGTTGGCGATGTTGTTGGAGATCACCTCAAGGTTGGTCTGCTGGGCATTCATGCCTGTTGCGGCAATTGCAAGAGCTCTCATGTGCTACGTTCCTAGAGGGTTAAATCTGCATTTTGGTGATATCGAGATAGGCCGACACGATCTTGTCGCGCAGTGTGATGGCGGTCTGCAAAGACCGCTCCGCGGACATCATGGAATCCACGACCTCACGTGTGCTGACCTTGCCCAACATACCGCCAACAGAGTTGGATTCAGCTGTTCGCAAATTTTTGACGGCATCCGTCATCATCCCACCAATCACCTCGCCAAAGCTGACGCCTGTGGCGGTGCCCGGTGTGGTGCCGGCCTGGGTAACGCCTTGCATGCCCAGATCAGACATGCCGCCGGAAATCGAGGATGTGCTTGAGCTTTCACCGCCGATACCGCTCATGCTGCTCGACTTGGTCAGCGAGCTCATTTTTCCGATAGAATCAATCATTGTGAGCTCTTCAACAGGTCTAGTGTGGAGGAAATCAAATCTCTGGTCTGACGTACCGATTGCAGGTTCGCTTCATAGGAGCGATTGGCTTCGCGCATGTCCGCCATCTCGATCAGAACGTTCACATTGGGCATTTTCACATAGCCCTTCGAATCGGCAGCCGGATTGCTGGGGTCGTAGGTTTCTGTGAAATTCGACTTGTCGAAACCAAGCTTTTTGACCTTGACGATGTCTGCGCCAGAGGCGCGATCCAGTTCAGAGCCAAACGTAATGGTTTTGCGGCGATAAGGGTCGGCACCGGGGGTGTCGCCAGTGCTCTGGGCATTGGCAATATTTTCAGACACAATCCGCAGACGCGTCGATTGCACATCAAGCCCGCCGCCAGCTATTTTCAAGGCGGCCGACAACGGATCGGTAGCAGTCACAGAATCCATGGTTTACCTCTTTACAGTCATCAGCATCATGCGATTGAAACTACTGACGAGGCTGGTGTTAAGTTGGTGTTGGCGCTGGATTTCGCCCATTTTGATCATTTCGTCCGACAGCGAGACGGAGTTACCCGATACCTGACGTCCGATCTCGTCGTTCAAAGGTGCATCGTGCACGTCAACATTGAGGTCGGTGCTCAGGTCGCTGGAGGCAAAATGATTGGGGTTGGTACGTGCCATTCCAATTTGTTGGCTACTGTCCAGAACCGCTTTGAAGGGCGTAATGTCCTTCGCGGCAAACTTCGGCGTATTGGCATTGGCAATGTTACTGGCAACGACTTCCTGACGCAGGGAAAGCCATTCAGCCTGCCGTGATGCCAAGTCAAAAAGTTGTATCGGTTGCATAGCTTTTCTCCAATTTACACTGTGGAGAATAGGCTGGTAATCTTGCGTGGGACTTACGGAAAAACCTGCCATTTTATGAGAATGCAAATTGCCTGAAATAATGACGGATCTCATTGCGATGAGCGGCAAAATACAATAAAAATAATTCAATAATTTCAGATAGATATTTCACAAATACCGGTTTCTTGAGGCGTGGTCGATCAAGCCCTTGCGATCCTGTATTCATGTCTGAAAAAGCGAGGTGTGCTTACAGCAGCGTGCGCCATATAGGGTGCACAAAGGATGCTGTAACGCTTTTTATCTGCTGCATAATTTTTCTCCTCAAATCCACTCCGATTTAACGAATTATGCAGCAACCCTGAAATGCAAAACGCCGCAGACATCTGCGGCGTTGTTCGCTTTGTGCGCCCATTATGGCGCGCGGTGCGGTCGGCAGGATTGCCCTACTGGTTTTTATAGATTGCGCCATCGCTGGTAACAATCACCCACTGCCCATCTCGCTTTTCCAACACCGCCACCTTGCTGTTGTCAGGCAGAATGGAGCCGACCTTGACCATGAACATGCCAGAGGCATCTTCGATCAACGCGCGGCCATTGGCAACATGAAGCAACCGGAATGCTTCAGCCCCCGGAAACGGCTGCTCAACCTTGGCAGGCATCGCCTCTTTCGCCGTCTGCCCGACGTTTGACACGGTCGCCGTTTTGATCTGGTCCAAGTTGTCCGGGAGCTTAGGCTCCTTCTTTTCCTTGGAGATCAAAGCCAGTGGCGAGACACTGAAGACATTCCGTGCTTCCACCAGCGACAGATCACGGCCATTGTTAAGCGATTCCGAGCCAAAGCCGAATTTGTCCGGGTTCAGAAAGACATACCAGGGGAAAATTGCCGAGCCAAAAGCCAGGCAAACACCTGTCGTGGCCAGCAACCTGTCCACGAGCACGGAAGATCGGCCCGCAGGCTTTTCAGGAGGTGCCACAGGTTCATCGGCGTCGGAATCGCGCAGATCAGGCTCATCTTGCATCGTGGTATCCTGGACTATTGGCGGCCTTCAAGGCGTTGGCAAGGTCAGCGTAAGCATCCATAACCGGCAGGTCGGACGGGGTTTGCTTCAAAACTTCATACAGAACAGGGACCTGTTTGATCGCCATATCGAGATCCGGGTCGCTGCCTGCACGATAACCGCCGATGAGGCGAAGGTCGCGCGTTTCTTCAAAGCGGTGAATGAGCGTTTTCAAACGCGAGACCAATCTTTCCTGATCGGGCGTCCATGCCTTGCGGGCAAGACGCGAAATCGACGATAAGGGATTGATCGGCGGATAGCGCCCCTCGTCGGCCAGACTGCGATCGAGCACAAGGTGGCCGTCCAGAATGCCGCGCGTGGAATCTGCGATCGGATCGTTGTGATTGTCGCCATCCACCAGAATCGAAATAATCGCCGTAATTGTGCCTGTTCCCTCTTCGCCGGGGCCTGCCCGCTCCAAAAGGCGGGGCAATTCGGTGAACACGGACGCCGGAAAACCACGGGCAATCGGAGGCTCACCAGCCGCCGTTGCCACTTCGCGAATGGCATGGGCAAAACGGGTAATACTGTCGGCGATGAACAAGACGTTTTCGCCCTGATCGCGGAAATGTTCTGCAATGGTGATGGCGGTCAAAGGGGCCATTTTGCGCAGCATCGGGCTTTCATCGCTGGTTGCCACCACAGCAACCGTCTTGGCCATGTTGGAGCCGAGCGTATCTTCAATGAACTCGCGCACTTCGCGACCACGTTCGCCCACCAGCGCGATCACCACCTTGTCAAAGGCATCCGCACGCGCCAGCATGGACAGCAAGGTGGATTTACCAACGCCTGAGCCAGCGAAAACGCCAAGGCGCTGGCCAAGGCAAAGCGGAGAGAAAATATCAACGGCTTTCACACCGGTTCTAAAGCCGGTTTCGACTCGCATACGTCCCATGGAAGAAGGTGCCGTGTTGGAAATCGAACGCCGGACCAGACCGGAGGCCAAAGGCCCCAGGCCATCAATGGGATCACCAAGGGCATTGATGGTGCGACCGCACCAGCTGTCTTGGGCCGCGACCCGAAAAGCCCCTTTGCGAATAACCGTATCGCCGATGGCAATGGGCTCGCCTGGCTCAATCGGACAGACATAGGCCAGCTCCGGCTCGACCCGCACCACTTCCCCCAGATGAATGCCTGTTGCACTTCGGTGGGCAACAAAATCGCCCAGATGCAAATGCCTCGACAGGCCCGCAACCGTATAATGCCCGGCTGCAATGGTGCGTACATGCCCCCCATGGGCCACGGAATTTTCGGCCTTGGCATAACGCTCTGCCAAGGCTGCCATGGCCGCCAATCTGGTATTCTTCGAAATCTGGGGGGTAAATTCAGCATTCATCGCAAAGGCACCCAATCATGATTATTTGCTGCCGCCGAGCGTCTTGAGCGCTTCATTCATGTTGGTCTCGGACTGGCTCATCGAGTTCGAAATGCTCTCGAACGCGCGGCTGACCTGGATAAGCTGGGTCATCTGGCTGATGCCATTCACATTTGACTGTTCAACATAGCCTTGCAAAATACCGACAGTGGGATCATCCACCACTGGCTGCGGCGCTTGCGTAGTTTTGACACCACTATTGTCATAACGCAGATACCCTTTGGAAATATCTGCCGTGAAAAGACCGATCTTGCCTACCGTCCTGCCGTCTTGAACAATCGTGCCGTCTCTTGCGACGCCTGCTTCACCACCATTCGGATCAAGCTGGATCCGCCCGCCACCCACATCCAGAACCGGATAGCCTTTCACGGAGATAAGCTCGCCGTTGGTTGTGAGATTAAATCGGCCATCGCGGGTTAAAACCTGACCGGCTGGTGTCTCCAACGCCATCCAGGCATCGCCTTTGACAGCAAAATCCAGAGTGTTGCCTGTTTCCTTCAATTCACCGGTTTCGGTATTGAGGTAATCATTACCCTGCGAAACGAAGGCCACCTTGGCATTCATTTCATTGCCAGTGCGCGCAACGATATCATCAAACTTGACTTCCGTTGACCGAAAGCCAACCGTGTTCACATTGGCCATATTATCGGCAATGGTTGTGAGACGCTTGTCCAGTGCGCGCTGTGCTGACAGCGAAACATACATTCCAGATTGCATCAGATGCTACCTCCGAGTCTTGGGTGACCAACAAGACCAGCAGGCATGACCTTCACTGAACAGTGCAAGGTCAACGGAATCATGCCGTTTGCCCAAGCATCAAGTGTTCTGCGCTCCGTCACGGTTGCTCGCCTCCATCAAGGTACGTGGATGACCGTTGTTTGGAGACGAGAAATACATGCCATTACTTGCGCGAAACTGTCTGCTCGACAATAATTCAGCACCGCCTTATTCATCAGCTTCACGCAAGGCAGACTACTTATCGGTTACAACGATAGAGAAACGTGCGGATGCAGGCCCAACATGATCATCGTTATCGGATTTGTTATTATCGTCGGCAGTATTATCGGCGGCTTCATGGCAGAGCATGGCCCGGTCGAGCGACTGTTCCAGCCCTATGAATTGCTGGTTATTGGTGGTGCTGGTGTCGGTACCTTCATCATGGCCAACACCATGAAAGTGGTGAAGGATTCGGGCAAGGCAATCGCTGAAGCCTTCGCCCATAAAGTGCCGAAGGAACGCAATTATCTGGATGTTCTGGGTGTACTCTATTCGCTCATGCGCGACTTGCGAACCAAATCACGCAACGAAATCGAAGCCCATATCGACAATCCTGCCGAATCATCCATTTTCCAGACCGCGCCGAACCTGCTCAAAAACACCGAATTGACAGCCTTCATTTGTGACTATGTTCGCCTGATTATCATCGGCAATGCCCGCAGCCACGAAATTGAAGCGCTGATGGATGAAGAAATCAACACCATCCTGCACGACAAAATGAAGCCCTATCATCAGCTCACCGCGGTTGGCGACAGCTTTCCGGCCATCGGTATCGTGGCGGCGGTTCTTGGGGTTATCAAGGCGCTCAGCTACATCAACGAACCACCGGCCGTGCTGGGTGAGTTGATTGGTGCCGCTCTGGTGGGAACCATGCTGGGTATTCTTTTGTCTTATTGCGTGGTCAATCCTCTGACATCCCAAATCAAAATTGTTCGCACCAAACAACACCGTCTCTATATCATCGTAAAACAGACATTGCTGGCCTATATGAATGGCTCTGTGCCGCAGGTTGCGCTGGAGTATGGCCGCAAGACAATCTCCTCTTATGAGCGTCCTTCCATTGACGCCGTAGAGCAGGAAATGATGAACCCCGGTGGCGGTGGTGGCGAAAAGGCAGCCTGACCATGACTGAGAACAAACAGCACACTGTCAAACCTCTGGATCCAGCCCTCCTCGCCCGGCTTACGGGCGGATTGGGCGATCGTGCCACTGTTGAAAAGCTGTGCCAGGATTTTGGCACGCTTTACAGCGAATTTCTGCCGGATGTTTTTCACAGCGAAACCAACCTGACCATTGAAGTTGGCTATCTTGGCCACAAAACTGGCCTAATGCGCGACCTGATTGCAGATCTGGGCGACAATTATGTGCTCGCGGATACGGCGCTGCGCAACTGGTCCCCAAATTTCGTCATGGTCTGCGGCAATGGCTTTGTCATCACCCTGATGGAAACCTTGCTGGGCGCGCAAGCCGAGTTCATCGCCGAACCCATCAAGCGCCCGCTCTCGAACATCGAGATCGATCTGGCTGTGATGCTGTTTGAGCGTTTTGCCAACGTCTTGCGCTCTGGCGTCAATGCTCCTGGCGGATTTGAGCCTATTTTTGAGCGGCCCCACAATTGGGAAAGCCGACCAAAGCCAGACAAGGATGACGCTGACGAATACGGTGCCTTTATCCACATGAGTGTCAAGCTCGGCAAGATCACCTCCGATTTTGGCCTTGTCATTCCCCAAAAAGCACTTTTGAAAACGCAAGTCACGGCACCAAAGTCAAAGGGCCAGGTTTCCAAGGCACGCAAGGAATGGGCCGAGCAACTGGCTATTCAGGTGCGCAAAAGCCAGGTCACGCTGGAAGCCCGCGTGAGTCTGGAATCACTGAGCTTGAATACGGTTTCCAGGTTGGCTGTCGGTGATGTCATTCCTTTTCTGGAAAAAGGCGATATAACCGTTGACGTCAGCGCCAATGGCAAAGAGCTCTACGCCTGTGAATTCGGGCGAGCGGGTGATCAATACACGGTCCGAATAAAATCCACCCATAGCTCTGATAACGAGATTCTGCGTCATCTTATAAAATGACAATTTTTCCCCGCAGTGAACAACACTGCAGGTTGAGGCAAGTTTCAACAGGAATAATGATTGCATGGCTACGAACAAAACACCCTTGAGCGAAGATGATGCGCTGGCAATGCCGGCAGGCGACGCCGATCTTGATCAGGCGATCGACGATCTGCGTGGCGTTTTGAAAAGCGGCGGCGACGATCCGTTGGCTGATTTTGGCGGTTCGGATTTCGGCTCCGACATCGGCGGCGATTTCGGTGGCGATACAGCCGGCGGCCTGTCAGATTTTGACAGCGACTTCGGCGGTGGCACCGCAGATACGGGCCTTGGTGGCGGTGATTTCGGTGGCGGTGACTTCGGTACCAGCGATTTTGGCAGCGATAGTGCGGGCGCAAGCTTCGGCGGCATCGATGATGCAGGCTCTGCTCCACAGGCCCCCGGCAGCGCTCTGGAAGCCAATCTCGGCCTGATCATGGACATTCCGATTGATGTCCAGATTGTACTTGGCACCAGCCGTATGCCCGTTGCGGGCTTGATGAATCTTGAAGAAGGGGCCATCATAGCTCTGGATAAAAAGATCGGCGAGCCTGTGGAGATCATGGTAAATGGTCGACGTATCGGCCGTGGTGAGATTACAGTTCTCGAAAATGATGATACGCGATTCGGTGTGAAACTGATTGAAGTGATGACCAGCAAGACGTCCTGACCCGCTGACTGGGTCAGAGAGGAAAGACCATGATGGACTTTGACGATTTTGGCGGCCCTGTTGCAGGAAAGCCCCTTAGCCCGACAGACAAGGCCGCAGCGGTGCTGCTGGCCATGGGAAAAGGTGTGGCCGGAAAACTGCTGAAATACTTCACCCAGGCCGAGTTGCAATCAATCATCAACTCGGCGCAAACCCTGCGCACCATTCCGCCGGATGAATTGGCAGAACTTGTCAATGAATTCGAAGACCTGTTCACCGAAGGTGCAGGTCTGATGGACAACGCCAAAGCCATTGAGGAAATTCTCGAAGAAGGCCTGACCCCGGAAGAAGTCGACGGCCTTCTCGGCCGCCGCGCTGCCTTTCAGGCATTCGAGACGTCGATCTGGGACCGCTTGCAGGATGCAGATCCTGACTTTATCGCCAATTTCCTGTTGCGCGAACATCCTCAGACCGTGGCTTACATTCTCTCCATGCTGCCATCGTCCTTTGGTGCAAAGGTTCTGATCAAGCTGCCTGACAGCCGCCGGGCTGACATTATGAACCGTACGGTCAACCTGAAAAACGTCAGCGCTCAGGCCGCCCAGATCATTGAAAACCGGGTGGTGGAACTGATTGGCGAAATTGACGCCGAGCGCAACTCGACCGGTACCGCCAAGGTGGCCGAACTGATGAACGAACTCGACAAGCCACAGGTCGAAACCCTGCTGGACTCGCTCGAATCGATCAGCAAGGAATCGGCAACCAAGGTTCGTCCAAAGATCTTCCTCTTCGAGGATCTGCTGGTCATGCCGCAGCGAAGCCGCGTTCTGCTTCTCAACGACATCTCCGGCGATATTCTGACCATGGCGCTCAGAGGAGCTCCTATGGACATTCGCGAGTGCGTCCTGAGTGCGATCAGCCCTCGCTCTCGCCGCATGATCGAATCCGATCTCCAGGCCGGAACAGCAGGCACCAATCCAAGAGAAATCGCCATCGCGCGGCGGGCCGTGGCGCAGGAAGCGATTCGTCTCGCCAATGCTGGCCAGATTCAGTTGAAAGAGACAGAAGCCGCCAAAGAAGGCGAAGCCGCAGCATAACGTCTGTGCACAAACCCGAAGAGCTCATCGTTCTTTAGCAGAAATGGTTGAAGGCCGCAGAAGACAGCGTTACGCTGTGTTCTGCGGCCTTTTCTGTGTCCAGACAACAGGACGCTGTAACACTTTTAATCTGCTGCATAATTTTCTCCTTAAATCGGTGCCGGTTTAAGGCCTTAGGCAGTAAAATTACTTGATACGTCTCCGGCGTCCGCAAAAATCGGTGCGTTGCCGCCTATAAAAGAGGGGTCAAAACGTGGCAGACGACGAGGATAAAGACAGTAAAACAGAAGACCCCTCGGAGAAAAAAATCCGAGACGCGATGGAAAAGGGCGATATCCCTGTTTCCAGAGAAGCCGCATTCTTTGCAACAACGCTGGCCTTCTACATTTATTTCGTTTTCTTTCTGCCCGAGGGCATGTCGAAAATGTACAACACGCTGCGCGATCTGTTTGAAAAGCCGGATCAATGGCTGATTGGCACCGGCCCTGATGTGATGTCGCTTTTCGTGCATCTTGGCTGGTCCATGGCAGCCCTGCTTGCCCCGGCACTTATCTTGTTCATGGTCTTTGGCCTTACACAATCCTTTGCCCAGCATCTGCCGGGCTTTGTTTTGAACCGAATCGCTCCCCAGGCATCGCGCATTTCGATCAAGGCAGGGTTTGGCCGTTTGTTTTCCGTTACCGGCATGATTGAATTTGGGAAATCCCTGTTCAAGATTGTCATTGTGGCGATCATCATGTTCGTTTCGTTGCGCAAAGAATATTTCGCCACGCTCGACGCCATGTTCTCCGATCCGCAAGTGATTTTCGTCAAGCTGACATCAATCATCAAGGAAATGCTGATCATCATTCTGTTTTCGACCGGCTTGCTGACGGCGGTAGATTTGGCATGGACGCGCTATGACTGGTATCAGAAATTGCGCATGACAAAGCAGGAAGTGAAAGACGAACACAAGCAATCTCAGGGTGATCCGCTGATCAAGTCAAGGCAGCGTTCAGCCCAGCGTGATCAGGCGCGCCGACGCATGATTGCCAGCGTGCCACGCGCCACAATGGTGATTACCAACCCCACCCATTTTGCCGTGGCGCTGCGTTATGTGCGAGAGGAAATGGATGCGCCAATGGTGCTTGCAAAAGGCCAGGACCTGATTGCGCTGAAGATTCGCGAAGTCGCCCGCGAAAACGATATCCCGATTTTTGAAGACCCGCCGCTTGCCCGCTCCATGTTTGCGCAAGTCTCAGTAGATAGTGTCATCCCACCAATATTCTACCGAGCTGTAGCAGAAATCGTTCAGAGAATGTACGCTGCCGAAGCTAAGAAAAAGAGGCGATTAAGCTAAAGCACATGAAAAAATGCAAATATACCACAGATCGTGAGAAATTAGTTGCTGAATTCCTTAGTCCAATCGCGTCTGAGTTGCGTTTATTAGATGCGGCAGATTTAATATCTTTTCTACGGTTCGATTACTTGGGCAATATTTCTGACCTTGTTTCGTCGGCCGCGGAACTATACTTCCATCCCGGTACGGTTAATTTTGGCGCTGGCGGTGACTATAAATGTGATTGGGGCGAAATGCCGGAAGTGTCGCTTGATTTGGAAATCAAACCTCGTGACATTACGATCTATGCCAAGCTTGTGCTGAGCCATGACAAGGCTGGACTGGAAATCAACCATATATCCTTCCAGAATCCTCATGACGATCCGAATCAAAACACAGACTTTCTGGCGCAAAGGCTGAATGAAGCCCGGTTTGTACCGAATTTGCCAGCACCAACCTTTGTCGCTTAGAGCCTCTGTTTTCGTTTGTATTTTCGGGAAAGCCGGAGTCCACTTTCCCTGACAAACCTGAATATGATCTTATAATCTTCGACAGCCGCAGGTTCCGCCGAGCCTGCGGTTTTTTATTACAGCGCCTCTCACCATATATGGCGCACAAAGGACGCTGTAACACTTTTAATCTGCTGCATAATTCCTTAAATCCACTCCGATTTAAGGAATTATGCAGTAGAGGTGCGCGGGCTTATCCAAGCCGCTGCCTTGGCCAGAATGTTTTCAGCAGAGGCGGCGATGGGAAAGTGGGCTGCATCTCCAAAATAGCGCGGGTATTTTGTTGCAATTCGCCATCATTTTCCGGCATCAGCATAATATTGTATCGCGCCTTTCCCTCCATTTCCTTCGACAATTTGAAATCAATGCCAAAGTGATTGACGTTAAAAGGCTCAACGGCGCGCATACGGTCAAATTCGGCGGCAAAATCGCTCCACCGGCTTATTGCGGCGATGCTGTTGATGGAAGAGAGATACAGCGCCCAGACCTTCGGATTGTCTTTCACATCAATGATTTTCCAGCGAATTTGATTGATCTGCCCGCTCTTGTCGCCATTGACTACCATGAAGAAAGAGGGGGCATCAGCATTTTCCTCGGCGGGCGTGATAGACATCTCAATAGAGCAATCAAACACTTTGGAATTATAGGCATTTTGTGCCCAGCCCTTATTGGCCAGACCATCTGCATTCAGTTTTTGGCACAAAGTCTCGCCTGAAAAAGGAATGTCGCGCACAAATACCGCCATGTCACGAAGCGGCGGCACCAAAAACGCCCGCGACGGCACAAGCACCGTTTTCGACTCCAGCCGATGGCTGCGCACAGGCTGCGGCGGCGCAGTTTGAGCCTGCTCAGGTGCAGAAACCGGCCAGCGGATGCCGAGATGCTCCGTTAATAGGCGAAGATTGCGCTCGCCATTGGCCAAAAGCACCGTTGCGCCCAGCGCCGTCACCAGCAGCGCCAAAATGCAGACGAACAGCCACAGACCACGTCGCCTCTTCTGTGGCGTGCGCAAATGCGTGTTGCTTGCGTTTGTGGCGTCAGGGGCCGCCGTCTGCGTCATCATTCTTTCCAGATCTGGTAATAAGCATAGTATTGCATGAAAATTTCAGCATTTGTCAGAGAAAATTGGAACGTGGTTATTCTGATCAGATCTATTCAAACACTGGAATTGGCACCTGTCAGCATCTCGCTTCAGAATTTTGATCACTGGTTAAAACACCATTCCCTCATCTGGGAAACCGCAGGTGACGCAAAACTGTCATCAACTGATCATCCAGCCGTCATGAAATACCCCTAAATATCCGCGGGATTATTTCCGCTCTCGAAAGCGGAATTGTTTTCCTTCGGAGACTGTGATGAAAAGACGTGGATTTTTGGCCGCCGCTTCGGCCCTGACAATCATGCCAGCCCTGACCAAATTAAGCTATGCTGCTGGCAGCCCGGTCAATGTGTTCACTGGCGCAGATGCCAACATTGTTGATTTCTGGAACAATGTCGTTGGTCCTGCCTTTGCCAAGGCCTATCCGGGAGAAAGCATCAAGGTGATTGATGCGGGTGATGATTCGGGTCTGCGTGCCATTGCCGAGCGTGCCATGGCCGCTCTTGCCAGCAAGTCTGATCCTCACGCCGATCTGTTTGAGGCTTTTGACCCCAAGCTGCCAGCAGGCGGAATCAAGGCTGGTCTTTGGGTGGATTTCAAACAGTCGAAAATCCCGCTCTATGATCATATTAACCCCATGGCCTTTCAGGGTGATTACTCCCTGCCCTATCGTGGCTCTCAGGTTCTTTTGGCCTATGACGCCACCAAACTGGACCCAAAGAAGGCTCCAAAGACCTGGGCTGATCTGACCGCATGGATCAAGGCCAATCCCGGCCAGTTCATCTACAATCGCCCCGACAAGGGCGGTTCTGGTGGCAATTTCGTGCGCCGCGCCATTCATGAGGTCAATGGTCGCGATCCGTCGAAGTTCACGGTTGAGAATTTCACCCCCGCCTATGCCGAAAAGACCCTGACACCGGCCTGGAAACTGCTTCAGGACCTCGCACCCTATCTTTATGACAAGGGTGCCTACACCTCCGGCAACACCCAGTCGATCCAGCTTCTGGCGCAAGGCGTGGTCACCATGGTGCCGGTGTGGTCCGACCAGATCCTGAAAGCCATCAAGGAAGGCGTGTTGCCCGACACCACGGGCCTTGTGCAATTGACCGATCTGGCACTGTGCGGCGATTTCAATCGCATGGTGGTCCCGACCAATGCCACCAACAAGGATGCAGCCATGAAGCTTGCGGCCTTTTTGCTGACCGACGAGATGCAAAAAGCCGTTATCACCGAAATTGGCGGTTTCCCGGCGGTATCCTGGGATTATCTGCCCAAGGATCTGCGCGACAAATACGCCGATGTCGTGCCAAAGAGCATCCCCACCTTCCCGCAGGGCGATTGGAGCCCGGCGGTTAACGATGGCTGGTATCGCAACGTAGCTCCAAACCTGACACGCGGCTGATCATGACCACCACCGCCTCTCTCTCCACGGCGGACAGCATCACAATGCCAACAAGCAGGAGGCTCAATGGTCTCCTGCTTGTTGCCATTCCTGTTTTGCTGGTCGGCTGGTTGATTATCTATCCCATTTTTGCCGCCATCATCTCGACCATCTGGGTCGGCGATGGCGAAAGCGCAAAATTCACCATCGCCTCCTATCGGTTTCTCTTCTCCGATGCCTATAGCCTTGGCAATCTCAAGCTGACGCTCTGGACCACCGCTGTTTGCGCGGTGCTGCTGATTGTCTGCGGCCTGCCGATTGCGCTTTACTTGCGCTTTTCGCGCAGTCCACTGGCGGGCTATATTCAAGGGCTGGCAATTTTTCCGATGTTCGTGCCGTCGGTGATTTTGTCCTACGCGCTGATTCGCACCATAGGCCCCAATGGAGCGGTTGATATTCTGCTCCACTCTGTTGGCCTGCCAAAATTGCCAACACCTTATCTCACCCCTTGGGGGCCAGTGATTGGCCTGGTGTGGGATAATCTGCCCTTGACGGTTTTGATGCTGACTGCGGGATTGGGCAGCATTTCCAACAGCTCGGTGGAAGCCGCCCGCGATGTCGGGGCCGGACCGCTTCGGGTGTTTGTCCATATTATTTTGCCGCGCATGGGCAATTCCATTCTGGTAGCATCGTCCTTTGCCGTGCTTGGTATTTTCTCGTCCTTTACCCTTCCTTACGTGCTTGGCCCCGCCTCGCCGGAGATGATGGGGCCGTTCATGTCGCGCACGTTTAATGATCTTTATGATCCGCTGAACGCCAAGACCCAAGCGGTGATTTGCTTTGCCTTCTGCCTGGTATTTGGCCTGTTCTATGTCTATTCGATCGCGCGCAATCAGGGGAAAACGAGCCGATGAACACGCTCTCCCTCCTTCGCTCTCACGCAAGACAGCTCGACTGGATCGGGCTTGTTCTGGCATTGACCCTGACCATCGTGATCATCCTGCCGCTTTTGGTGGTGGCCACATGGGCCTTTACCGAGGTCTGGCGCTATCCATCGGTGCTGCCGCAACAGTTTGGCCTGCGGTTTTGGCACCAGACGCTGGCACGCGCCGATGTGTGGAGCGCGCTGATGCTCAGTCTTCGGCTGGCAACCACCGTGACCCTGCTCTCGGCCCTGATTTGCCTGCCGGCAGCTTATGCCTTTGCCCGCATGGATTTTCCGGGCCGCAACATCTTCTTTCTGTCGTTTCTGGCCTCCCACGCTTTTCCCAAATTTGGCCTGCTGGTCACCATTGCCGGTATTTTCCTGCAACTGCATCTGATCTCCACCTTTTGGGGCGTGGCTTTGATTCAGCTGGTTGGCACCTTGATGCTGATGATCTGGATTCCGGTGGCTGCCTTTCAAAATGTGGATCGGCGCATGGAAGAAGCCGCCCGCGATGTTGGAGCCGGGCCGCTTCGAGTGTTTTGGTCGATCACGCTGCCACAGGCGGCACCGACGATTTTTGCCGCCGTTCTGCTGACCTTTGTTTCGACCTTTTATGAAACCGAAGGTGCCTGGCTGATTGGTGCGCCGCAAATCAGCACCATGCCGGTGCTGATGATCAGCTTCATCAACAATCAGCTGGTAGTGCAATATGGTGCCGTCTTGTCTGTCATGCTGTGGGTGCCATCCTTTATCGCGCTGATGTTTGCGCGCCGGGTGATGAGCGGCGATGCCTTTGCCAAGGGGTTTGGCGCATGACATTTTTCATATTCAACGCACAGGTGACCATATGGCACAGCTAACCATTCAAAATCTTCGCAAATGCTTTGCCAGCACCACAGCGGTCGATAGCGTCAACCTGCATGTGGAAGATGGCGAATTGATTTGCCTGCTTGGTCCGTCCGGTTCTGGCAAATCCACCATTTTGCGCATGATTGGTGGGTTTGAGCACCCAACATCGGGTGCTATTCTGATTGACGGTCAGGATGTTACCCGCCTGCCGCCCGAGCGCCGCCCCACGGGAATGATGTTCCAAAGCCACGCCCTTTGGTCGCATATGACGGTGTTTGGCAATATTGCCTTTGGCCTCAAGCTGCGCCGTCTGCCCAAAGCAGAGATCCGTGAAAAGGTCGAGAGCGCGCTGGAACTGGTGGGCCTCGGTGGCTATGGCACACGCATGACATCGCAGCTTTCCGGCGGGCAACAGCAGCGGGTGGCACTGGCCCGTTCACTGGTGCTGGAGCCGAAAATTCTGCTGTTGGACGAGCCTTTTGCCAGCCTTGACCAGCATTTGCGCGAGCGTTTGCGTGAAGAGGTCCGCGATATTCAACAGCGCCTTGGCATTACCACCCTGTTTGTCACCCACGGACAGGACGAAGCACTGGCCATGGCCGACCGCATTGCCGTTTTGCGTGACGGTCGCATCGAGCAAATTGCCCCGGCGGATGTGATTTACCGCCAGCCCCAGACCGAATTTGTCGCGGGCTTTATTGGCACCATGAACCTGATCACATCCGAGGTGCGCCAAGGTCGCTTCCACCACGCTGATCTCGGCCTGCCCGTGCCGCTGAATGATGGTGCGGCAACCCTTGCCATCCGCCCGGAAGACGTGGTGCTGACGGCGACCCGCGATGAGGCCAGTGCCGTTGTCACCCGCTTTACCGATTTTGGCAGCTATCATCTGGTTGATGTGCAATTGGCCGATGGCCACCGCATCAAGGCGATGACGCCTCCCGCCAGCCGCTGGCGCAAGGGAGATCGGGTTGCCGTTCTGGTCAACAGCTATACCATCTTTCGCGATCAGCAGCATGCCTATACATCTACAGACACCCATGACGTATCGAGAGAAACGGAACATGCCTGAGGGATTGTATATTGAGCGTGATGGCTTTCGCACCATGCTCAAATGGCACAGAGGCCATAAACAGGCAGGTGATATTTCTTTTACGCCAGAGCGAATCATCGAAGGCATGATGCTGGGTGCCAGTGTTGAAGTGGACCTGCTCTGCCATTCTGACGGCGGCTTTGCCGTGCTGCATGATGAGGATTTGGAAAAGGCCACCACTGGTTTTGGGCCGGTGGCAAACGCCTCTTCTGATCACTTACGCGGCTTGCGCTTGCGCGATCAGGCTGGCATCCCCACCGATCACCACATCATGCTGCTCGAAGATCTGGCAGCCCTTCTGGCCAAAAAAGCCGTTGGTGCGGGTGCCGTATTGCAACTGGATTTGAAGGAAACAGCGCCTCGGATTGGTAAGCGCGAGATTGAAGCCTTCAAACAGGCCGTTCAGCCGATTGCGCAGCACCTAATTCTCTCCTGCGGCGATGCCAAAGCGGTAACGCTTTTGGCCGATGCGGTAGAAAATCTGCCCGTTGGCTATGATCCCTGCCATGATGGGACGATTGAGCGGCTTATGGCCTCGCGCGATTTCGAAGGCTTTGTGAGCGATGCCGTCAACGCCATTGCCAACACGCAGATGATCTATCTGGAGCATCGGCTGATTCTGGCCGCAGATGATTTGGGCTTTGATCTGGTTGGCGCTTTCCATGCGAAAGGCAAGCGGGTCGATGCTTACACCATCAAAACCGCCGATCAGGCGGCTCTGCCCGTGGTCAACCGCTTGCTGGCTTTGCGCTGCGACCAGATCACCACCGATGATCCCGTCGGGTTGGAAGCTTTGATGCACATTTAGGGTGTTGTCACGTTAATCGGCTCAACGTTGCCTACGTTTAGGGTTAGTCGTAGATTTCAACGATGCAAACATCCGATATCAGTTTCAAGCGTCACCGTTTTCCTGCGCAAATCATTGCCCACGCAGTTTGGCTTTACCTGCGGTTCAATCTGAGTCTGCGTGAAGTTGAGAAAATGCTGCTCGAGCGTGGTGTCGATGTTTCTTATGAGACCGTCCGCCGCTGGATCGCCAAGTTCGGACCTCAGATCGCTCGCAACTTGCGGAGACGGCAGGCCCGCCCAGGCGATGTTTCGGAGCTGTCACGCTATCCAGGGCTTAACGGTTGCCGGATAATTGGACGTGATGAGCGCGCCGTCCATAAGCTACAAGAACCACCGTTTCCCACCGCAGATCATCGCCCATGCGGTCTGGCTGTATTTCCGGTTTCCGTTAAGCCTGCGCTTGGTGGAAGAAATGCTGCTGGAACGCGGCATTGTCGTGTCCTACGAAACGATCCTGCGCTGGGGCCGCAAATTCGGCGCGGCCTACGTAAAGCGACTGCGCAGAAAGACGCCGTCGAGAAAGGATATCTGGCATCTGGACGAGATGGTCGTGACGATCGACGGTCGAAAGCATTGGCTTTGGCGAGCCGTCGATCAGGACGGATATGTTCTCGACGAGATTGTGCAGGCCCGTCGCGACACCAAGGCCGCCAAGCGATTGCTGATCAGACTGCTGAAGAAGCAAGGCCTCGCGCCAAAGCGGATTGTCACCGATAAACTGCGTTCATACGCGGCGGCAAAGCGAGATGTAATGCCGGCCGTAGAACATAGATCACACAAGGGTCTCAACAACCGTGCGGAGAATTTCCATCTGCCGCTGAGAAAACGAGAACGCCTGATGCAGGGCTTCCAATCCGTGGGCGGCTTGCAACGGTTTATCTCGGTGTTTTCAGCAGTCCGAAATCATTTCGTCCTCTCGCACCAGAAGCACTCAGCCCTTGCCACCCACATTCATCGGATCCGCGCTATGGCGCAGTGGAAGGCCGTGACCGGCGCAGCGCCCTGATTCAAATGAAAGCGCTTCGTCGGCCTCAGTGAAACAACGTGACAACGCCCATTGCACTTATGCAGCATTAAAAATAGCCGGGCACTGAACAGTTAATAGAGCGAAGATGCGGGTATACTTCGCTTAAAATCCTCCTATCACCAGCTTTGCGACCCACCCCTCTCGAGTCTGTTCTAGAGTCTGGCAGGTTCGATCGAAACCTGACAGACTCTCATTTTATAACCCAAGTGTTGCTCGAGCTTTTGCCAATGACGCATCCGTTGGCAAGGTCGGGCGATATTCAAGGCCAAGTGCACCGTCGTAACCAAGTTCGGTCAGGGTTTTGAGCAGAAAAGGCCAATCGTGCTGGCCGGTTCCCGGCTCGTTGCGTCCAGGCAGATCGGCCACCTGAATGTGGTGGATCAGATGCATACGACCCGATAGCACTTGCGCCAGATCCTCACCCATGACCTGTGAATGATACAGATCGAACAACAGCCGAACATGTGGGCTGCCAACCGCCTCCAGAATATCCAGTGCGAGGGTAGTATTCACCAAAAACATGCTCGGATGATCAATCCGGTCATTCAGCGGTTCGACAACCAGCAGAACGCCAGCCTTTTCGGCTATAGTCGCGGCGCGTTTCAACACATCGATGGCAGCGGCGATATGCTCTTGTTGAGAAACACCATCCCGCGTAAAGCCGGAGGCCAGAATGAGCGGCACATGGCCAAGCTTTTTTGAAGTTTCGATCGAATCCGTAAGGGCAGCCAGGAGTTCATCGTGTTGAGCCGGGTCCACCATGGAGCGGCGCGGATCAACGCAGATGCTGGTGAGGGCTAACCCGGTCTCCTGCAAGGCGCTTGCGCAAGCATCCACATCCTTATCGCGCCAGAGATGAAATTCGGCCTTCTCATAGCCCGCCGCCGCAGCGGCACGAATGCGATCAGACATGTTCGGATGCTGATCGGCAAACAGCCATTCAATACATGGCGATAGTTTCATCTTTTCCTCCTTCGAGATTATCTAGAAAATTGAAAATGTTACGGAACCTTCTGTGCATTTGGCAACACGCACGGCACTGCGGGAAATGGCTATTGTACTGCGGCTCAGATGGCATTCAGCAGGGCAAGAACGACAGGACAGATGTTGCTCATTGCCACTGAGAGAAGCATCTTTGCGCCAGGCCATGGGAACCACTTGCGTCATGAGGGCGACTGTCCAGTTAGGCAAAAGCTGCCCTGTGCGCCGAAGCACGATAATCTTGCAACGTGCATCCGGAACCGGAAAAACCCTATGCCGTATCTTCGAAAACCGCGCAGCGACGATGACACAGGGGATGCCAGCGCACCGGTATTAAGGCTTGCCTTCTGGTCCGCCGCCGGGAGCCCATTTTTCCCGCCATTGCAGCAGAAACATCTGTGATGCTTCAGGGCCATTGGGCGCTTCCCGCGCCACCCAGCTATCATCATGCTTGTCCATATCGGCGTCATATTCAAAATGGCAACCAAGGGGGCTGTTGAAATACCAGAACCAGTTTGAACCGAATTTATGACGTCCGGGTCCCCAGAAACTCTGATAGCCCTTGCGGGTAAATCGATCTCCAGCCACCATCAATTCTGTCGGGCCGCCCATGTGGAAAGCAAGATGCTCGCACCCCTTCATATAATCGGGGGTACGGATGAAGAAATGCGTATGATGATCATCATTGGCGCGTGGACGCAGGAACGGTCCAGCATTTTGCAAGACATCTGTGATCACAAAGCCCAGACGCTTGGTGTAGAAGTCAACGACTTTCGGAATGTCCGGCACGAAAAGCACAATATGGCTGAGGCTTCTGGGTTTTGCCGGCATTTCATCCCAGACGCCCAGTTCGTTCGGTCCGCGCTGTGCTGGTGCACCCGGTGCATTGATTTTTTCTGCGGGCATATCAAGCTTGCGGCGTTTGGTGAGCTGAAAACGCAGCTCAAACCCCATATCATCTTGAAATTCAAGGCCGCCATCCAGCAAACGGTTCACACGACGATCTTTGGATATTTCCGCCTCGATCTCATCAAGGCTTGCAACATCCTCCACACCAAAAATCTGTTGGCGCAACATGTTGCGGGTGGGCAGCGGTGGTGGCAGCCGTGGGTCATCACGGTGACGAATGATCACACCGGTCCCGTCCAATGCCTCAAACAGCCCGCCGGTGTCATCGACATCAACAGGATGAAGGCCGAAATCCTCCAGAAACTGACGGCAACCCTTCAGATCTTCCGCACCAAATACCAGATAATCAGGCCCAATAATCCGCATCTCATTCTCCTCGTTCTTGCTTCGCATGATCGTGCGTAACAGCGGTTCCGCTTTTCACCGGAACGTCGCCAAGCGCTAACCCTCTGTTTTTACCCGCGTGCAAAGTCTCCTCAGGAGAGAAGTCTAGGGAGGAACAATCCATTTATAAATCATATTCCGTAAATCTGAGAATTTACGGAATCGATAGGTAAGTAACCCTTGACCGTAATCGCTCCAGCATTTAATAGAATCCATATTCTATTTTATGGGTGGGAGGTCCATGAGATATAAAAAACTCGATATGAACCTGCTTGCCGCTCTGGATGTGCTTTTGCGCACGAAAAGCGTGTCACAAGCTGCTGATGAGTTGTTTATTACCCAATCAGCCATGAGCAATGCCCTGGGCCGTCTGCGTTCTTTTTTTTCTGATCCGCTGCTGGTTCAGGTGGGGCGGCAGATGGAGTTGTCGCCGCTGGCGCAATCTCTGTCAGATCCTTTGCGCGACATTATCATGCGTATCGATGGCTCCATCATTGTCAGTCCGTCTTTTGCCCCAATCGAGAGCGACCGGGAATTCACCATTGTGCTTTCGGATTACTCACTGACGGTTCTTGGCGGCGAACTGTCGCGGCGGATCATGGAGGATGCCCCCGGCGTCCGCCTAAACCTGCGGCCTCAAATGGCATCTCCAGAAAAACTACTGGAGCGTGGTGATATTGATCTGCTCGTTGTGCCAGCATCAATTGCCGTTGATAATCACACACGCGAGCATTTGTTTGAAGATAAGCTTGTGGTGCTGGCCAGTGCGGATTATCCGGGGCCAGACATCATGGACCGCCAAAGTTTTATTGATGCGCCGATGGTTGTGATGGAACCGTTCTTTGGGCAGGACAGCTTTGCTGTTCTGGCGATGCGGGCCGCAGGCATCGAGCCGCGCAAGGCCATTTCCACCTATGCTTTCAGCTCGATGGCCAATCTGTTGAAGGGAACCAACCGTATCGCCCTTATTCAGGAACGGCTTGCACGTCTTGCCATGGCGGAGGGTGGTTTTCGGATCATGGCCCCGCCAATTGCGGTGCCACCTCTTGAGCAGACGTTGCGTTGGCATAGGCACAGGTCTCGCGATCCGGGGCTGATCTGGTTGCGAAAACTTGTGAAGGAATGTGCCGCCGTTGAGCGGCTTCATTCATGACGCTCTATCGAGAGGTAAAGCTGACCTTACCTTGATACACGCTTTGACTGCCTGGGGCATCGTGCGATAATAGCCAAGCGGAATGTTTGTCAGCTCAGAGGATCAGACCAAAGCCCACAGCGCTCGGTGTTCTGGTTTTGCCCCTTTCGCCACTGGCCAGTTCTGCCAGAGGATGACCGCTGCGATTGAGGCCGCCCATGAGGAGACGCACAAGGCCCTGGCCATCAAATCCGCGGGCGTTGCCTGTTTTCAGCATTGTCTTATCAATCATTGTCATAGTCACACCTTGTTGCAGTCGCCACCTCCCTGAGATCTCATAGCAACAGAAGAATAAAAATTAAAATACTAATTCTAAATATTAGCCTTGCGCTCCGCGCATACCATAGGAGACGAGATAGGACACCAGCATCCGCCCTGTTTCAGCCTTGTACCAATCCCAATCCACTTCCCGTCGCTCGCCGCGATTGGAACCGAGGCCGAGGAAATTGCCATAGGTCGAATAGGCTGAAGTGATACAATGGCGGAAAATGGCCTCAGGTTGATCTGTCTGCAGTTCATGGGCGTGGCGCATGAGCAGAGCGGTGATCTGGCTGACGAAACCCTTGAATGACTGGCTGCCCACCGTGGAAATCACATCATCATAAACCGCACGCAGCATGAAGGCGCGCAAGAGTGGTGCATTTTCCCGCAGCGTTTCGGCAATCCGATCAAAAAGCGGTGGCACAAGATCAAAAAGCGGCATGTCCTGCCATTCGGGCGCATCCAAAAGGTTGTTGTGAACTGCATCCATATGGTCCAGAAGGTTGCGGTGGATGAAATGCACCAGCTCGTCTTTGCTGGCGAAGCGGCCATAAATAGAGCCAATCGACACCCCCGACTCCGCTGAGACCTGTTGCAGGGTAAAGCCGTCATAGCCATGGCGTGCCAGCAGATGGCTTGCTGCATTGACAACCTTGGCCTGGCTTATCCGACTTCGCTCCTGTTTAGGTTCGTTATTCCGGGTCTCGGCGCTGCGCATTTTACCTCCTCGAAGCTGATTTTGCTGGACTGCGGGCACGTGCAGCCACAATCAGATTGCTCAAACGGAGCCGCGACAGTGAAGCCCCTGTACAGATCTGGCGATCTGTTTCGAGTGCGACCCTGTATTCACCAGGCGCACATCGTTTGATCTGGTAAAATGATTTGCTCCCACTCGCAATGCTAAAAAAGCGCGATGCTGATCTTCATGATCATGCATCGCGCTCGTTTGTCTTCATGTGCTCTTTGCTGTGTTACTGTGCTTTGGCGAAACGAAGAGCGCGCGCGAAGGACGAAACAGCGAAACCAAGAAACAGAACGCCGACAAAAATCGCCAGCGGTCCTGCGATCCGGAAAGGGTAGAGAACATCGTTACCGGCCATGTTGCGCAGGGCACTGAAGAAAAGTGGACTGACGAACATACCCGCGAAAAAGGCACTGCACCAGGCCCCCATGGCGCGCCCGCGATGGGCAGGACCAAACAAAGACGAGACCCAGAAGATCATCGCGCTGACGGCCATACCAGAGCCGAGCTGCTGAACAGCTCCGGCAATGCCCATCCTGACTTCATTGGTAGCGATACCGACACCACCCATGCCGACACCGATTAAAATCATCATGACGCCCAGAACGTGTTCGGGAGAAATGCGTTTGGAAAGATAGCCGAACAAAAGGGAACCGATCGGCACGACCAGAGAGACAATCGACAAGATCAGACCAACACGTTCAACCGGGGCACCCTGCAGCGAATGGAATGCCGAAGCACCGTTTATGGTGTAGATGTAATACAGAATCGCCACGCAAAATGTGACAGACACAACGGTCAGAATTCGCTTCCAGGGGAAGTTGCGGTCATCAATGTCCGGTTCGTCGGCATGACGACCGATCACCTCAGGCTCATACATCCATATGTACATGGCAATGAAAAGCGGGAAGGACACGGCATAGATCCAGAAGGCTCCATTCCACTGCACAGCCGTGAGAAAGCCAGAAATGGCGATGATGCCGGAAGCAAACAGGGGGCCGACGAGGCCCTGAATCATCAGCCAGAAACGACGGCGATTGACGCCGAAATAGTCCATCATCATTGTGTTGGCGACGGTCAGCACCACCGCTTCGGATACGCCCACGCCAAGCCGTGTTATGAAGATCGAACTGAGCTCATGGATGTAAAGCGGCATAGTGCCACAAATACCATATAAAAGCGTGGCCCAGAGCAGCAGAGTGCGGCGGCCAATGCGATCTACAACCCAGCCCACAAAGGGTGAAAGGATTGCGATCATCAAGCCCGGCGCGGTGAGCATCAGCGGAATCAGCGTTTGCGCGTTGGGTGTGGCTGAAAAATGCTGAATCAGACTGGGCACCGCAGGCACCAGCGATATAATGGCCATGATTGGCAGAAATGACGTAACGGCCATAACCAGACCTTGCGCTACGCCGGCTTGGCGGGGAAGTGGGGCAGTGCTCAAGACATTCTCCTCCTTAGTCTTGAAATGACCCGGTTTCGATCAGGGACCGGTCCTTTCCGGCCTGTTTGAAAACGGACATTGTGGCAACTTGCTGTGTAAATCTGTCGCAGGATACGCGCGTTTGGTGCTTCTTTGAAAATGAGAATTACAGATTCGGCTATTCATGAAATTGATACCCCCGCCTCGAAAATTTGCGGGCTATCCTCTGGATGCATTCATGGGAATGATCCATGCATCTGCGCTTTTCATTACTGATTCAGGAAAGACCGCGATAAGCCGAGATGATGGGACGACGCATGGAGGAGAGGAAAAATGCCGGAAGTCTTTGATGTTATCGTGATTGGCAGCGGACCGGTCGGATCGGGGTTTGCACGGCGGATTATCGAACAAAATGGGCCATGCAAGTTGCTTCTGGTGGAGGCCGGAGAAGATTTGAAAGGCAGCGGTGGTACCAATATTCGCAATCTTCAGCCGCAGGATCGCGTGGCAGCCTATGCCCAGGCGGAAAGTTTTCCCCTTGCCCGCCTGCCCGATGGCTTACCAGACAACAGGTTGAAGGCGCGGCCCGGCACGTTTCTGGCGCGGCACGATGCGCTGCCGGAACCTGATGACGTGGCTATGCCTGCAGCGGCAATGTCAAGCAACGTCGGCGGCATGGCTGCCCACTGGACCTGTGCTTGCCCTCGTCCCGGCGGCGCGGAGCGAATCGATTTTCTGCCCGCGCAGCAGCAGGACGCAGCATTTACGGTGGCGGAACAGTATCTATCGGTTCGTCAGGACGGATTTCCGCCCAGCCCGCAAGCCGATTTCATCGTTGAGCGATTGCGCCGTGATTTTGGGGCAGGCCGCACCCCAAATCGTTTGCCGCAGCCCATGCCGCTTGCCTGCCGGCCCGGGGTCGATGGTCCGATCTGGGCGGGTGTGGATGTGGTCTTGGGGCCTCTGGCCGATCCTGCGACCCGTGCAGAAAAGGGCGTGGAGTTGCGCACCGGGACTCTCTGCCGCAGTGTGCTGCATTCCAATGGTCGTGTGACAGGGGTGAGCCTGCGTGATCTGGCCAGCGGCAGGGAGTATAATGTTTCTTCGGGAATTGTGATGATTGCCGCCGATGCTTTTCGCACGCCACAACTTCTTTATGCCTCCAACATAAGGCCTGACGCTTTGGGGCGTTATCTGAATGATCAGCCGCAGGTTATCTCGCTGATTGAACTCGATCCTGATCGACAGTGGCAGACCCAGCAGGATGCGGAGACAAACGACCAGCGCGATAGCGTAACCGGTGTGAGCTGGATTCCTTATGCGGATGATGACTTTCCTTTTCATGCACAATTGATGCAGATGGATACGTCACCCATTCCACTGGAGCCAAAATCTGATGGATCTGGACGGCCTGTCGTCGGGCTTGGGCTGTTTGCTGCCAAACAGCCAAGAGCCGAAGATCGCATCATCTTTGATGGCGGTGAAGACGCGCTGGGAATGCCGCGGTTCAGGCTGGATTATTGTCTGAGTGAGGCTGATCGCTCTCTTCAGGCCAAAGCGCATGATGTTGTTGAGCGGGTTGGTGCATCGTTGGGCCGGGTTGTTGGCAAACCCATTATTCTTCCCGCTGGCACATCGCTCCATTATCAAGGTTCATACCGAATGGGCAGTGTGGATGATGGCACCAGCACCTGTGATCCCAACAGCCGTGTTTGGGGTTTTGACAATCTCTATCTGGGCGGCAACGGTATTATTCCAACCCCTACAGCCTGCAACCCGACGCTCACGGCCGTGGCCCTTGCGGTTATGGCCGCAGATCATGCCGTGGCTATGATGCGAAAACAACAATAAGAGCATCTGTCAGCAAGAAATGCGACGTCGAAAAAGCCACCGCCTTTGATCTCGGCGGTGGCTTTTCTTGTGAGTATACCGTTTACTTACGGCACGATCCTTACGGCAGTGTGCCAATCTCACCGCGCTGCAAGGCCGATTCCAGGGTTTCTCCAGCGTAGAACGTAACGTTGGATGGTGTTATCCATTGATCGTTCTGCCAGCGACGCAACGGGCGCATATCCGGCACAACAGTCATCTGGCTCTGACCTTTTGCGGGCACCATGCCGCAGGCATAGCCGACCAGGCTAAGAAAATCCTCGCCCGAAAGTTGAGCGTAGAGCTGTACCACAGCTTTTCCGGGCCGATCGGCCGAATTGGTCATAGTGGCGGAGAGCCGCCCTTCTGCAAACTTCGTTGCAGTGAGCGCAATCCGGGCATAGCCCATCCCATGGCCCAAGCCAAAATGCGGTTTTCGCTGGCGGACCTGCAAACCACGATAGCCGATGAGCCGCCCCTCATCATAGGAGAGCCTGCCTTGGGCATCGGGCTGCAAGCCAAAAGCCGGGTAATCGTCTGCGCTGCGTGCGATGCTGAAGGCCAGACGCCCGCCCGGTTCGCGCGTGCCCGTCAGCACGTGCGCCAAAGCCGTGCCAAATTCCTGGCCCGGATACAGGGCAAGCATCAGCGCCCTGACCTGATCATCAAAGCCGAGCGACAAGGCATGGCCAACATTGACGATGGCGACAGTGGCGGGATTGGCTGCCGAAACCCGCCGGATCAACTCAAGCTGGCGCGTTGACAGATCAAGCCCCTGCCGATCCTTGGATTCCACGCTGGCATCCGAGGTTTCCCCCACCATCAACAGCACCAGATCGGCGCTGGCGGCTACCTTTTCGGCCTCCCGCAACATGTCCTCGCTGCGGTCCGGCTCTGCCAGTCCATACCACAGGCCCTGCACATGGGCTGGCGGATAGCGCAGCTCGATTTCTATTTTGATGGGTTTGAGGTTATCAACCATCACCTCAATGCAATCAGCCTCGCCGGATTTGAGCCGACCCATAATATCCGCTGGCGCATAGACGGCATGATCCTCATGCAACAAAACGCCGTTGACCAGCACCCGGATAGACCCTGTACCGCCTACATACAACAGATGGCGGCCCGTATGCTTCGGTATAAACAGGCCGCTGGCCCGCACGCCTGCGGCACGATCAATGATGGCGGCAACGGCGGTGCGGGCAAACCATGTCAGCGAATTGGTTGCGCGGGTCTCTTGTGCCACGGGTTGCCGGGTGAAATCATGGCTATCGAAATAGCATACTGTCATGCCCTCGCTGCGGCCATCGCCGAGGTCCTGAATGGGCCTGACTGGCATCGGTGGCAGGATAGGTTCTGACAGACATCCTTGCGCAAAGACAAGATCAAACCGCCCCTTGAGCGCTGAGGTGACAGCCTGATAAGGCGTTGGCAAAGCCGGGTCCACCGCGATCTTGGCAAAAGTGCCGCCCTGATAACAGGGAGCAGTCCAGTTTGGACCAATCAGGGCAATACGTCGATGCCGCTCAGGATCAAGTGGCAAAACATCGCCTTCATTTTTCAGCAGCACCATGCCTGCTGCGGCAGCCTCCGCAAGTGCCTCCCGATCCAGTGGGGCCTGTCTGCCCTTGCCCGCAAAGCGGCGGGCCGCGGATGCAACACGCTCCGCCGCATCATTCAGTCGCTCTTGTGTGAGAGTACCGTCTTCCAGCATGGAGAGAACGTGCTGCCCCATATGCCGGCCCGGTCCCGGCATTTCCAGATCCAGCCCGTTTTGCGCCGATGCCAAACCATTCTGCACCCCAAACCAGTCGGAAATCAGCATGCCGTCATAGCGCCACTCACCTTTGACAATCCGCTGCATCATCAAGGCATGTTCGGCGCAATAGGAGCCGTTGACCCGATTATAGGCCATGAGAAAGCCCGCGGGTCTGGCCGTAAGCTGCATTTCAAATGGCAGCATGTAAACTTCGCGCAATGTGGCTTCATCCACCTGAATGTCCACCGTGTTGCGGTCTGTTTCGCTATCGTTACAGGCCATATGTTTGGGAATGGCCCCCACGCCTTCCGCCTGCAAGCCTTGTGTCCAGGCAAAGCCGAGGCTGCCGGTCAGAAAGGGATCTTCCGAAAAATATTCAAAGGCACGCCCTGCCAGGGGCGAGCGTGGCAGGTTCAGATTGGGAGCCAGCAGCGCATCGACGCCAGTACGCGCTGCATCAGCGGCAATCACTTGTCCCATGCGGTACACGAGATCTGCATCCCAGCTTGCCCCAAGCGCAACGGGGGCAGGGGTCAGTACGGCGACATCACGTTCATCAACGCGGCCGCTGGCAACGCCCATGGGACCATCCGCCATATTGAGAACAGGCAGACCGCCCACAGCAGCCGTGCCCCACATGGTGGCACCGGCGGTGAGAAGTGCCTTGTCTTCCTGCGCAAGTGGCTTTTGGGTTTTCTCCAACACGGTGTTGTCCATCAGCTTGCCCTTTGCAAGTCCTGGCCGGAAAGCGCAGGACTTGCCCTGAATGCGTGACTAAAGCGGATGACCTGCTCTGCTTGTGCCGTTACTGTTGCGGCCACCTGCGGATCGGCAATTTTGCCTTGATCATTGAAAATCGGGCCTGCCAGTGAGTTGACGGTCACACCTATCGGTGTAGGCCAACCGCGCATGGCATGAACCATATCTCGCAGGGCCGAAAGTGTGATGCCCGTTCCCTGCCATCCCGCGGCAGACACCATCAGTCCCACCGGACGCGCGTCAAAATAGACGCGGGCATCTGCACGCAGATCCTCTAACAGATCCAGCGCGTTTTTCACCAGCCCGGAAATCCCGCCATGATAAGCGGGCGTTCCAATGATCAGGCCATCGCATTGGCGGATCGCTTCGACAAATTCGGTTTGGGCCGCCGTACGCTGCGGGTCTTCGGGCGCGTAATGCGGCAAGGTGGAAAGGTAGGCACCATCAAACAAGCGCACTTTCGCCCCGTGCGCCTCGCAGGCAGCAAGACCGGCCCGAACCAGCTTTTCGCTGGAAGAACCTGGCCGCGTTGTACCACCGAAGCCGACAATAAAAGGCTGGCTCATGCGGCGGCCCTCCGGCTTGCGGCAAAATGTGGAATCACACGCTGGCCCATCAGCGAAATGGTCTGCTCTGCCAGCGCCAGACGGCGCTCGGTCAAAGGACCAGTGGTGGTGCCGCACAGAACATTGCCAATGCCGAGAGCAGCATACGGTTCAAGATGCTCAATCACCTGCTCCGGCGTTCCGTACAGGCACCAGGTGGCAATCCACTCCTCAGTCAAGGCATCCAGATTAACATCCGTCTTCTTGTTGGCGTCATCGGCCTCGGCCTTGCGCGCAAAGGCGTTTTCCCGGTTCACAGCGTCCTGATAGGCGCGCAAAATCTCTTCTAGCTCTGCCCGTGCCTGATCGGCAGACGCTGCCACATGCACACACTGATAGGTATGAGTTGTCCAGGCCAACGCGTGATCAAGCCGCGCCTGATCATGACCCGATGCCATCAACAGATCACGATATTTGGTGAAATGCCTGGTGACATGCGTCATCGGTTCGAGATTGTTGATGATCGGTGGGCTGAAGGCCGGAATAAAAGCTGGCCAACCCATTTCTGCTGCACGCCGCACGGACGCTTCCTTAAAGGCAACCGGCATCAAAGGCGCATGCCCCTTGCTGTAGGCAACCGGGGAAATACGCTGGATCACCTTACCCTGATAAGGGCCGTTGTCGAACTCGATAGGGGCGTCTTCCGGTTGTTTGGCCCAAAGAGCTTCAGCAATGTCCAGATTACGGTCTGAAATCCCAGAGGCATCCTTATAATTCACGCCAAAGCCGATCATTTCCTCTGGTGTCGTGCCTGAGCCAACACCAATCAGGACGCGCCCGTCATTCAACTGATCCAGCAGATTGACCCGCTCGGTGAACCGCACCGGGCTGTGCAGTGGAACCGAGGTGACAGAAAAGCCCAACGTGGTCTTGCGCTTCAATTGCGGTTGCAGCCAGGCCGCAAACATCATGGGATCCGAGGCCCAGGGTGCATAGCCAGTAAAATGATGATCCGGCGTGAAAATTGCCTCAAAACCCTGCGCTTCAGCATGCAAGGCATGGTCGCGCATAGCCATCATGACAAAACGGTCCTGCTCAGGTGCCGTGGCACGGGCATTTAGAAACAAGGAAAAACGCATACAATCCTCCCAAAAATGCGAAATATGAATTAGAATATTAATTCTTATAATGAGCTGAAGTCAATTGTCAAGCGGCCGTTCCGCAACCCTCCATAGAGGCGTCAAGGTGCTATCCTCGGAGAGAAAGCGGCATAACGGGATGGCAGCTCAACCCAGGTCTTGGTGCCGGGTGCATAGGCCTGTCCTATTCAGCTGATAAATACAGCTATGCAGAGTTAAAATTTCTGATTTGACGATCCGCAACTTAATGTCGTGCCTGCATAATGAATGGGAGTGAGTTATGCACCTCAAACAGAATAACAATACCGGGACGATCCTTTGTTTCGTCCATGAAAGGTAAGTTCGCCAGGTAACGATGGCCTGTCACCTTATCGCGGTGCGTGACGTTTTTTAAGACATAGATCAGAGGCGTTTGTGCGTGGTGACCCACCGCCACGTCAAATTTTTGTTGCCTCTTTGGGAGGATGTAATGCTTGGGAGAAGAGTGATCGGCGCAGGTCTTTTGGCCTGTGCGGCGGTGCTGCCGTGTTCAAAAGGCTATGCGCAGCAACTTTTGGAGGAGCCGCTGGAGTATGTCAGGGCCTGCAGTCTGTTCGGTCGGGGCTATTTTTATATTCCTGGCACAGAGACGTGTCTTTCCATTCAGGGCCAGATCCGTGCAGAAATTGGAGCTGGTGGCGATGTGGGGTCAGGCGCTGATCCCAATGGTTATTTTACCGTGTTGCGGCCAACGCTGCGTTTCAGCACGGCTTCCGATAGCGAATTGGGCACGCTCAGGACACTGACAGAGCATCGCTTCAGCTATTCTAATGGTAATTTTCAGGGGTATCGCCTCTATCGAAATTACATTCAGGTGGATGGTTTCAAAGCCGGTCTTGATGAAACCGCTTTTAAAACCATTGATGATGACTATGGAGAATTTATCAATGATGGCGTGATACCCGCAGGCGGTTACCGCACATTCCTGATCAGCTACACGGCAAAGCTCGATCCGCGCCTGGCCTTTACCGTATCGGTCGAGGAAGGGGGCAACGATGATGCAAATGTCAATGTCAAAGCGCGTGACATGCCCTATATCGTCGGTGGCGTGCGTTATGAGCAAGGGGGCTTTTCAACATCTTTGCGAGCTGCCTATGACAGTCTCAATCAAGCCTTTGCCGGAAAAACGCGCTTCAGCTATGATGTGAATGATCGTTTCAATCTCTGGGCCATGGTTGGCTACAAGACCAACGAAGATCATTATGCGCTGGATTCTTCCGGAAGAAGCACTCGTTTGGTCGATAGCTTTTATGGCACCTGGGGCGGCAGTACCGCAGGCTGGACAGGCTTAGCGTATAAGCTGACCAACAAGACCAAGATGAATGTGCAGCTTGGCTACGATGGAACCCGGACCTTTGCGGCCACGGCCAATATTGTCTACACGCTGGCCCCCCAGCTGATTGTGATGCCGGAAGTGAGCTATACAAGCTGGAATGATCGGAAATCCTGGAAAAATGACCTTGATCAGGTGCAGTTCAGGGTACGCCTACAGCACAGATTCTAAAGTTTTCAGGGAAAAGTGGAAGCCGCTTTTCCCAAAAAGAAAACAGGAATGAGATAATCAAGAGCGGTTCACTGTTTCAACGAAACAGTGAACCGCTCTGACTCTTTGTTTTTCAAAATTTCCAGACGAAAAACCGCTCAGCATCTTTCTGAAAATCAGCCACTGCATAATTCCTTAAATCGAAATCGATTTAAGGAATTATGCAGCATATTAAAAGTGTTACAATGCCGTGCGCCCGCAGACACGAAGCCGGACGGCATACAAACATGGATCACATTTGAAATTGATCATTGAGGAATGATGCATTGATTAAATCAATACATCATTCCTGCTCATTACGCAGCCAGTTCGATCTGGGTCTCAAAGCTGGTGGTTGGTACGAAGGGCAGATAGGAAATGCGTAGACGCTCGCCCAGCTTCAGCCTGTGCGGGCCAGCGCTCAGGCCTCCCTCACGCAGAACGATGATCGTGGCTTTTTCGCCAAAATTCCAGCGATCATCATAGCAGGTTTCCATTTCATCCAGCGACCATGTACGGCCGCGAACCGAGAAGCGAATGTTCTCACGTGCGACAGCTTCGCCATCGATGGTGATAATGAGGTCCTCAACCATGGAAAGTCCAAGACCCCGATAATAGGGCAAACGTGCCTGGAACTCAAAGCCGACGACCCTGTCGTTCTCAACCGTGTTGCGGAAGCCGTCCTTGCAGATGATATGATGGTCAAACATGGTCTAATTCCTTTCAAGCCGCACGCGCAGTCAATGTCTGGGGAGCCTTTTCGCCGAGCAGTTTGCAGAACATCAGTTGCTGACGACGCACCTGTTCGACGCTTTCAACCTCCTGAACATCTTCAACCCATCGATTGCCCTCGTATTCAGAGCAGATATAGCCCTTGTACCCGCCCTTTTTCAGCACCTCGAAGACCTCATCGTAGCGAATGGACCATTCGGTCAACTCTTCGGTCATCTCATAGAACTTGGCATGGATGTTGTGAATGCGTGGCATGTAATCCAGCATGCGCTTGGGGCTGAAGGCAGAGTTATGCCGCAGCGTTTCAGCCATGGCCACCTGCGGGCCTGGGCCCCATTTCAACATCACATCGTTGATGACGTATTCGCTCAGGCGACGGTCTTCGTAGCAGCGCTCAATGAAATCCGCCGCATCCTGCGGGCAGCCATTGCGAATGAAACGCTCCTTCCAGACGCGAGGATAGCGATCCAGAAACACGCCCATATCTGGCAGAAAACCGAGTGCCTTGCTGCCGGATTTTTCGTAAGCTTCCGCATGACGCATGATCCACGGATGATCGAAGTGCAGCGGCGCATGCACTTCCACGAGGATCGTGATGCCCTTTTCCTCCGCATAGGGTGCTGCCGCCACCAGAACCGAGGGATCGACGGAGACGAGGGAGCGAATGAACTTCACACCGAGACGCGCACCGAAATCAATGTCCTTGCGAACACTGGCCACCTGCTCGTCAAAAGGCATCTCGCGGCCCTTGTAACGCTTGTAATCCAGCATGAAATCATGGCAAACCGGCGTCGTGCCATAGTGTTTCATGTGGTCGTGCCAGGCGGCAATGTCCGCATCCGCTACGCTCGCTTCCGGCCATCCATGGAAGGTTTGCTCCCCGACAATCTCAATACCATAAGCGCCCATTTCGGCGCAGGTGCGAATACAATCCTCAAGGGTCATTCGCCCCAGAAACGTATCGTTCTGAAAACTGTAAAGGCTCACGCCCCGTTTAATATCATAGGTCATTCCATTCCTCCTCCAAAAGGACGCCCAACAGATGCGATGGGCATAATGACGGATAAAGCGCCACCCGTGGCTGCAGCCACCGGCGACACCCCTCTAGTAGGACTGCACGCCTCTGCGCGAGCCGAACATCTCTGAACTTTAAAATAAAATCAGAATATTAATTCTTATATTTTCAACATCCTTGATCTGTCAAGTGTCAAGACCTCACTCTCAATGCCCTGCTGGGGTGTTGTCACGTTAATCGGCTCAAAGTTACCTACGTTTAGGGTTGGTCGTAGATTTCAACGATGCAAACATCCGAAATCAGTTTCAAGCATCACCGTTTTCCTGCGCAAATCATTGCTCACGCAGTTTGGCTTTACCTGCTGTTCAATCTGAGCCTGCGTGAAGTTGAGAAAATGCTGCTCGAGCGTGGTGTCGATGTTTCTTATGAGATCGTCCGCCGCTGGATCGCCAAGTTCGGACCTCAGATCGCTCGCAACTTGCGGAGACGGCAGGCCCGCCCAGGCGATGTTTGGCATCTGGATGAAGTCGTTGTGAAATGCGCTGGAGAGAAATTCTGGCTTTGGCGTGCAGTCGATCAGCATGGCACTGTTCTTGAAGAAATCTTGCAGAAGCGACGCAACAAAAAGGCGGCCAAGCGGCTACTAGTGGCGTTGATGAAACGCTATTGCTTTGTTCCCAAACGTATCATCACTGATACACTGCGGCAAAGGCGGACGTGGCACCCGGCCTCGACCATTGGTCGCACAAGGGCCTCAACAATCGGGCCGAAAACAGCCACCTGCCGTTTCGAAAAAAGGGAACGAACAATGCAGGGCTAACGATCACCGGGAGCATTACAACGGTTCGTCTCCATGCACTCCGCTACCCGCAATTTCTTTTCAGTTCCATCCCGCCGCCGAGTCGCACAAACAATTCGCTACCATCGCCTCGAAGCATTCAATGCATGGAAAATTGCGGCCTCCATCGCCTGAAAATTCTGTAACCGCTAGCCTTTCTCGGACTGGCGAAGTTAACCTGACAACATCAAATTTAGAGTTTTTCAGATCAAGATTGCCTTTGGCACGCAACCCAAAATGAAAGGCCCCTCCCCAGCCCTCCCCACAAGGGGGAGGGAGTATTTAATTTCTCGCAAGTGACTGTTTTTGATCATAAATCATTGGATCGAACAACAGGGGCGACGCATTCGACCTGCCCCCTCCCCCTTGTGGGGAGGGTTGGTGAGGGGTTTTTAAAAGCCAAAAACCATTGCGCCGCGCACTCTGGAGATAGACCCTGACAAACTCTAAGCCGATTGAAACCCCTCAACCAACCAGGGATGCAAAGCCGGATTGGCCACGAGAAGATCGCCAAACGGACCGATTGCTCCACCCAAAAAGCCGGTGACAACACCACCCGCTTCGCGCACGATCAGCATGGATGCGCCATAATCATGCATGGATAGGCCGTCTTCAAAAAAGCCATCCAGCCGCCCACAGGCCACATAGGCCGTGGACAGTGCTGCCGAACCAAGCCTGCGCACACCGGCCGTATTATCCATCAAGCGGCGCAGCGCTGCCTGATAGGCCTCTTCAGAAATGGTCTTGACCTGCCCCGGCACAGGCAGGCCCGCGCCAATCAAGGCATCCTGCACATCGGAAAAAGGCGTAAGAGCGAGCCGCTCCCCATTGAGATAGGCCCCTTTGCCTTTTTCTGCGCTGAAAAGCTCATCCAGCATGCAATCATACACCACACCGCAGACCACCTCGCCCCGCTCGACGATGGAAATCACAATGCCAAAATGCGGCAGGCCCCAGGCGTAATTGGTGGTGCCATCAATGGGATCGATATAAATGCGCGGCGCATCCGCACCGGCTTCAACATTGCCCACCTGCTCTTCGCCCGTGATGGAATATTTGGGAAAAGCCGCCTTCATCCGATCCACAATGATCTGCTCAACGGCAACATCAATCTCGGTCTGATAATCGCGCGGCGCTTTCGACACCATCTGGCTTGAATAGCGACGCTTGAGCGATGAGCGGGCAAGAAGGCCCGCCTCAACCACGGTGGAAGCAAGTGTGACGAGACGATCCGAGGCGTGAGGGCCAAGGCGGGGAAGAATGCTATCTGGGGACATGGGGAATCAGCCTTGATGGAAAAGAGCTTCTTCTCGCCCATCTCCCTGACACTGGTGTGACAATACCCCTAAAATTTAACAGAGGCCGTCACAGAAACATTGAAAGGTTCACCCACCTGATTGGCATAATTGGTCGAGCCAATTGAGGAGGTGTAGTAGGTCTTGTCGAACAGGTTTTTCAGGTTCACCTGCACCGTCATTGGCCGTTCAAATTTCATGGTATAGGCGGCAAAGGCATCAAACACCGCATAGCCCGGCAGATAATAGCTGTTGTTATTGATGCCAGCCCGCTTGCCAACGGCGCGAACACCGCCGCCAACCTTCAGCGTATCGCCACGGCCGTTCACCTCGCCAAAATCATAGGCCAGTGACAGCGCGCCCGTGTGTCTTGCCACATTGGGCAGTTGCTTTCCGGCGTAATCAGGATCTTCCAGCACTTTGGCATCGGTCAGACCGTAGCTGGCAATCATCTGCCAGTGGTCGGTCAACTGGCCAGCAACATCCACTTCAATGCCGCGGGCGCGCACCAGACCAGCGGCCTTGACCACACTCTCGCCGCCAATCGATTCGGAATAGGCAACATTTTTCTTGCGGCTGTTATAAAGCGCAATATTGGCGCTCAACCCCTCCATTAGCTCCAGCTTGGTGCCGATTTCATAGGATGTGCCTTTTTCGGGGTCGAGATTGCCATAATAGCTGCCCACAGAGGATTGCGGCCGGAATGTCTTGGCCGCATTGGCATAGAGCGACACCGATGGCGACAACTTATAGACAATGCCGCCATTGGGGATCAAAGCGCCACCATTGCTCATGGTGTTGGCGTTAAACGGACGCCCCTTGCCAGCATAAAGATCGTAATATTGATAGCGTAGCCCGCCCACCACGATCCATTGATCGCTGAGATGCAGCGAATCCTGCATGTAAACAGAAGCGGTCGAGAGCTGCTCTGTCTGGTCGCTATCAGAGGCCGATACCGTGTTGCATTGCGCCAGATTGCCATAGACCGGGTTGTTGATATTGAAGTTGCTGAAATTTTTACACCGCAGCATATCGGTGCGCAGCGTGTCGCTATAGTCATAAGACGTGCCAAACAGCAGATCATTTTGAAAACCACCGATGTCAACCTCGCCGGTTATATCAGCGCGAAGCGCATGGCTCTCCATGGTGGAATATTGTGTCGCATCAGCGCGGCGGGTCACCACACCGGTCTTGGCATTATAGCCCATCACGCGGGCCTGATTGTCAGAATATTCATTGCGGCTATAGGCGTAGTTGAGCGACAGTTTCCAATCGTCACTCAAATCACGATCAATCGAGACTTTGGCCAGATCCGAGTGTCCGTCCGTGATGTTATAGGCCTCATCCAGCCGGGTCCGGCGGCTCAAATCAACGGCTTTGCCGGTGGTGAGATCAAAAATCGTGCCCCGATCAAACGGCACGCTGTAATTCTCATGCATATAAGACACCGTGACCTCGGTATCCTCACCGCTCCACATCAGCGATGGGGCCAGCATCCAATTGTTATTATGGCCAAAATTGCGCCAGTAATCGGCCCTTTGCCCCTCACCAATAAAGCGGTATGAAAAATCCGTTCCTTCAATCGGCCCGGTCACATCAAACCCGGCCCGAGCCCCATCGCGGCCAGCGCCATAATTGCTATAACGGCTATAGACGGTTGCCGAGAAATGATCCTCAGGCTTTTTGGTAATCACATTGACCAGACCGCCGGGGTCCAAAATGCCGTAAAGCGTCGATGCCGGACCTTTCAGCACTTCCACCCGGTCCACCGTGTCATTGAAAACCCGCGGAATGGTGGTTTTCAAACCATCAATCAAAATCGAACCATCACGATTATCGCCAAAACCACGACGAATAACCGCGTCTTGCGTGCCACCCAGCGTGTTGGCCTGGGTAATGCCGCTGATATTGGCCAGCGCATCATCCAGCGATGTCGCAGCCTGATCAGTCAATACCGGATTGCTGACAACATTGACCGCCTGCGGAATGTCCAAAAGGGGCGTATCGCTGCGCGTAGCCGTGCTGGTGGAAACGGGCTGATAACCGCGCGTGTCTGTTTGGGCGGCACCATCCACCGCGATGGTTTGCAATGTGGTGGTTTTGTTTGAATCACCCTCTTGCGCCCATGCTGGCACCGCCACTGATGCCAAAAGGGTTGTTATCATCACCCGTTTCGAAATGCGTCCCGCCGCCATCATCATATTCACTCACCAGTCCAAAAATCCCCAATCAGCGGCCATGCCTGCACACATCCGCTGAAACTAACTGGGCTTTTCGAATTGATGAATGTAGTAGTCAACTTTAAACTGGCGACATAAACAATGAATCATCCGCTCATAGGCCTGCCACAGCAAGGCCGAGGTGGGTATAAAGCGTAAAATCGCCCGCCTGCGCGGTATTTTGCACCGGGCAAGATGCATGCAAACGTGACTACTACAAACACCAAGGACCACCCGAAACCATGAGCACGCAGCCCAAAGGCCCCAGCAAGATGCACCGCATTGACCGCTATGGCGAGCGGCTGCGCAAGCGTCGCAATCAACTGTCGCCGAGCCTGCTCAGTGTGGCGGAGTATATTGATGGCCACCGCCATTCGGTTTTGAGCAAATCGGCGCTGGAAATCGGCTTTGCCACCGGCACGTCTGATGCAACGGTCATTCGCGCCCTTCAGGCGCTGGGCTTTCGCGGGCTGGTCGATTTGAAAGACACGCTTGAGGCCTATCTGGGCCAGACCGATTCGCCGATTGAAAAAATGGCGGCCACCACCGATGTGCTGAACGGCAATAGCGATGCCGCCATTGATTTCGTGGTGGAAAATCAACGTGCCGCCATGGATGCGCTATCAACACCCGAAAATCGCGCCGCCCTGGCGCTTGCCACACAATTGCTGGCCACATCACAGGCAATTGGCGTGTTTGGCATTGGTGCCAGCGGCATTATTGCCGATTACGCCGCCCGGCTGTTTGCCCGCTCCGGCTTTCGCTCTTACGCGCTCAACAACACCGGCATAGCGCTGGCCGAACAATTGCTCATGATCGAAAAAGGCCACGCCCTCCTCATGCTGCTGCACGGCCGCCCCCACCGCGAAGCGCTGGCCGCCATCAACGAAGCCAAACGGCTGGATGTGCCGGTGATCCTCGTCTTGAGCCAAAGCGAAAGCGTGCTGCGCCAACACGCCGCCGCCTGCCTGATCATGCCCCGCGCAAAAAGCGACCACGTCGCCCTACACGCCCCGTCGCTGGTGGTGATGGAAACGATAGCCCTTGCCCTTGCGGCTACGGCGGAAGAGCGAACGCTTGAAACGCTGAATAGGCTGGTGGAGTTGAGGGGGGCGATAAGGCCGGATAAAAGGTAATCGCATTTTCGACTTGAAATCGTGTTCGCCTTGAATTCTAGGTCAATATCGAGGTTTAAACGCGAAAGCCCGGCAAAAATTAGCCGGGCCTCAAATTCGATGGTGTGAAGATCTTAGTCCCGATGCTCGGGCATTTCCTTCAACTGGTCTTTGGTCCAGTTTGTCACGGCGTGTACGTCGCCATCGCTGTCGCGCATGAACTCGAGATCCACCAGAGGCACGCCAACAGGCTTTGCGCCGATGCCCAGGAAACCGCCAACATCAATGATCGCGGTGCGACCTGCGCCTGTGCCGTGCAAGTGATCCAGCGTACCGACCTTATGGTCATCGGCACCATAAATTGTCGCACCATCCAGAACGGCGGGCGTCAGCTCGGCGGGGCTAAGACGAACGTGATTCGTATGATCCATTGTTTGATCCTCCTTGTTGATACTGCTAATACAACCAACAGAGGCGTATATTGTTCCCTATTGAAACAGCCATGTCATAGGAGACGCATCAATTCGAAGAGTGTGTGAAAGACACATCTTAGCTAAAAGCAAATTCTTCATGGCAATAAAGTGCATTCCCAAATGCGGCACAATCGCACCCATTATACACATGCGAAATTGATATTATTTGGGAAAATGGTGCTGCTAGAGAGATTTGAACTCTCGGCCTCTCCCTTACCAAGGGAGTGCTCTACCCCTGAGCTATAGCAGCATCTGGCGAAGCACTTTCGTGTGCGCTTCGGAACGAGGGGGCTATTGCCATAGCTGATGCGGGAGCGCAAGCGGCAATTTGAAAATCAGGCAATAAAATTTGAAAAGCTGTGCTATCTTCCGGTTTTTCCACAAACACGCTATCAGACCCCCATGAGTGACATTGAAGAACCAGCCACCCCGGACATTGGCGAGAGCCAGCGCCGGAGAAAAAGCCGAGATCAGTCTGCCCAGCGTCAGGAGCGGGCAGCGGCCAAGCTGCGCGAAAATCTTTTGCGCCGTAAAAATCAGGCGCGCGCGCGCCGCGCGGGCGACGCCGATGAAACCGATGGCCTGCCTGCGGCCAAAGCACCTGTGCCTGATCAGGACGCAGATAAATAAGCAGCCATGCATTGGGCCGAATTGAATGCGGCGCTGATTTCGTTTAAACAGCGCCTTCTTTTATCCCGATAAGCGCGGGCTTTTTATTCAAACCAAGAAAGGTGGGGGCAGGCAGACGTTTATGCCCCCTGAACAACATCAATGGATCGTATCAGGATTGTCGGCGGCAACGCCCTTCATGGCATCATTCCCATTTCCGGCGCAAAAAATGCCGCTCTGCCGCTGATGATTGCCTCGCTGCTGACCAGCGACACGCTGACGCTGGAAAATGTGCCGCATCTGGCCGATGTCGAGCTGTTGATGCGAATTCTGGGAAACCATGGTGTGGATGTGGCCGTCAATGGCCGTCGCGAGCGTCAGTCCGGCAGCTATGCCCGCACCATTCATTTCACCTGCCGCACCATTGTTGATACCACCGCTCCTTATGATCTGGTCTCGAAAATGCGCGCCAGCTTCTGGGTGCTTGGCCCGCTATTGGCCCGCGAGGGCAAGGCCCGCGTATCCCTGCCCGGCGGCTGCGCCATTGGTACGCGCCCGGTTGATCTGTTTATTGACGGCCTCGCCGCCCTTGGTGCTACCATTGAAATCGACGCTGGCTATATTGAAGCAACCGCCCCCAAAGGCGGCTTGATTGGTGCAAGCTATACCTTCCCCAAAGTCTCGGTTGGTGCCACCCATGTGATGATGATGGCGGCATCTTTGGCGCGCGGCACCACCACAATTCACAATGCGGCCCGTGAACCGGAAGTGGTCGATCTGGCCAATTGCCTGATTGCCATGGGGGCCAAAATCTCCGGTGCTGGCACCGCTACCATCACCATTGAAGGCGTCACCAGCCTGCACGGCGCGCGCCATCGCGTCTTGCCAGACCGCATTGAAACCGGCACCTATGCCATGGCTGTTGCCATGACCGGCGGCGACGTGACGCTGGAAGGCACCGACATCACGCTGCTGGACACCGCTGTGGAAGCGATTCGCCGGGCCGGTGCCGAAGTGATGGCGGTTGCCGATGGCATTCGCGTGATTGGCCATGGCGATGCCATCCGGCCTGTGGATATTGTCACGGAGCCCTTCCCCGGCTTTCCCACCGATTTGCAGGCGCAGTTTATGGGGCTTATGACCCGTGCCCAAGGCGTGGCCCATGTGACGGAAACCATTTTTGAAAACCGCTTCATGCATGTGCAGGAGCTGGCGCGGCTGGGTGCCAAAATCACCCTCAATGGTCAGACCGCGCGAATCGAAGGGGTTTCGCGCCTGCGCGGCGCACAGGTGATGGCAACAGACTTGCGCGCCTCCGTCTCTTTGGTGATTGCCGGCCTTGCGGCTGAGGGCGAAACAATCGTCAGTCGCGTTTATCATCTTGATCGCGGTTTTGAGCAGCTTGAAGAAAAGCTGACCCGTTGCGGCGCGATTGTGCAGCGCATCAGCGACTAACATCGCCATCCATCGTCGTTGCGCCATTGTTTGCGGGTGGCGCAACGCCCATCTCATAGAGCAGTTGCAACATTCTTGGCAAAAGTGGGCTTGCGAAACCGGCGGCAAACGTCAATTCTGCACGCACCACCAGGGACATGGCTCATGACTGATTTAAAGCTGCTATCACTCGACAACGATGACCTGACAATCCTGTCTGCCCACATGCAGGATGCGGTGTTCAAACCTGGTGATGTGGATTATACGCCGCGCGCTGGCATTTTTTCTGTGGCCGTCAACCGCTTTGTCTGGGAAAAGGCCAAGCGCAAAGACAAGAGCTTTGAGCGCCGCCGGGCAGTGCTGACCATCAAGCGCGTGCAGGCGGTGCGCTCCATTGGCTTTGACCGCACAGATAAAGAGCAGGTCTTGAACCTGCTTGCGCTCAACTTCAATCAGAAGGGCGAAGGCCCTGACGGCACGCTGGAGCTGGTGTGCGCCGCCGGTGCCACCATTGCGCTTGATATTGAATGTATTGAAGTTCAGCTTGCAGATGTTGGCGGCGCATGGGAAACGACATCAAGGCCCAACCATTCCGACGCATAACGGACACGGGCAGCGAAGACGGACGTAAAAGGAAAAGACCAGTGGCAGTTTGGTTAGACAAGGCATCGGATGATTTTGAAGCGCGGTTTGCTGCGTTTTTGACAACCAAGCGCGAAGTGTCGGAAGATGTCAACGCGGTGGTCAAAACCATTATCGATGATGTGCGCACCCGTGGCGATGCGGCTCTGGCCGATTATTCGCGCAAATTCGATGGGCTGGATTTTGCGCTCACCCCCATGCGGGTCACCACTGAAGAGATTGATGCGGCCGAAGCAGAAGTCTCCCCGGAGGTTCTCGACGCGCTGAGGCTAGCAGCCACCCGCATTGAAAAGCATCATGCCCGCCAGATGCCCAAGGATGATATTTATGAAGACGCCATTGGCGTTGGCCTCGGCTCGCGCTGGACGGCCATCGATGCCGTTGGCCTCTACGTGCCGGGTGGCACCGCCAGCTACCCAAGCTCGGTGTTGATGAATGCCGTGCCCGCGCGTGTCGCCGGTGTGCCGCGTGTGGTCATGGTGGTGCCAGCGCTTGCGGGTGCCATCAACCCAACCGTTTTGGCAGCCGCCAAAATCGCCGGTGTCAACGAAATTTATCGCATTGGCGGCGCACAGGCTGTGGCGGCTCTGGCCTATGGCACAGAAAGCATTGCGCCTGTTGCCAAAATCGTTGGCCCCGGCAATGCCTATGTTGCTGCTGCCAAACGTCAGGTGTTTGGTACCGTCGGCATTGATATGATTGCCGGTCCGTCGGAAGTATTGGTGATTGCCGATGCCGACAATAACCCCGATTGGCTGGCCGCCGACCTCTTGGCGCAGGCCGAGCACGACCGCGGGGCACAATCGATTTTGATCACCGACAGCGTGGAGCTGGCCAAAGCGGTGGAAGCCGCAGTCGAGCGTCAGCTCAAAACACTCAGCCGCTCCGAGACCGCCACAGCCAGCTGGAAGGATTTTGGTGCCATCATCATCGTGCCCGATCTGGCCGCCTCTGTGCCGCTGGCCAATCGCATCGCTGCCGAACATCTTGAGCTGGCCGTTGCCGATCCTGACGCTTTAATGGCTGGTATTCGCAATGCAGGTGCTATTTTCATTGGCCGTCACACACCAGAAGTGATTGGCGATTACGTTGGCGGTTCCAACCATGTGTTGCCCACGGCGCGTTCAGCCCGGTTCTCGTCGGGCCTGTCGGTGCTGGATTTTGTCAAGCGCACCTCAATTTTGCGGCTTGGCGCAGAACAGTTGAAGCAATTGGCACCGGCGGCCATAGCCCTTGCCAAAAGCGAAGGTCTGGATGCTCACGCCCGTTCCGTGGCTATTCGCCTCAATCTCGAAAGTTAAGCCATGGCAAAAGGCGACTTCCGGCTCAGTGATGTGGTTCTCGACGAAACAATCGGCCGTTCAACGCCCGATGTCGAGCACGAGCGGGCGGTCGCCATTTTTGACCTGATCGAGGAAAACAGCTTTGCGCCGGCGGGCCATGCTGGCGGGCCATATCATCTGTTTTTATCGCTGGTCGATTCCAAATTGGTCTTTACCATAAAAACGGAAAGTGGCGACGATGTTGCCACCCACATCCTCTCGCTGACGCCTTTGCGCCGTATCATCAAGGATTATTTCATGATTTGCGAAAGCTATTATGAAGCAATCCGCTCTTCGACCCCCAGCCAGATCGAAGCGATCGATATGGGCCGACGTGGCATTCACAATGATGGCTCACAAACACTGATGGATCGCCTGAAGGGCAAGATTGGCCTGGATCTGGACACGGCACGGCGGCTGTTCACGCTGGTCTGCGTGCTCTATTGGCGCGGTTGAGACCGGAGATCGCATGGACAATCCGGCTGATACCCATAAGGACCGCGCGCTGCCCTCCTCCATTCTCTTTTTGTGTGGCATGAATGCCATTCGCTCGCCCATGGCGGAAGCGATTACCAAAAACCTTGCATTACCAGGTGTTTACGTTGTGTCTGCTGGTGTGCGCCTTGGCGAGCGCGACCCTTTTGTCGATGCGGTTCTGGAGGAGATTGGTCTTTCGCTTGGCAAGCGCCAGCCACAAACGCTGGATGATCTGGAAGATGATTTCTTTGATCTGATCATCACGCTTGCGCCGGAGGCCCACCACGCTGCACTGGAACTGACACGCGCATCATCCGTCGAGGTGGTCTATTGGCCGATGCCAGACCCCACCGTTGAGGCCGATACACGCGACCAGCAATTGGCCGCTTATCGCGATGTTCGCGACCGTTTGAGCGCGCTGATTGAGGAGCGATTCGGTCGCCCAACGCCAGCACCCCTTGACGAGGCCTGAAACAAAGACGAAAAGCCCCATCTACAAGGTTCACAAAGGGCTGGCGATTGTGTAGTTTCCGGCCACATTTTGACCGGAGCGGAATCCTGCTCCGATGAAACAGACAGAAAGACAAAGCGTCAATGGCTAAAGAAGAAGTCCTCGAATTCCCCGGTGTCGTGACCGAACTGCTCCCCAATGCGACATTCCGGGTGAAGCTCGAAAACGAACATGAAATCATTGCCCACACCGCAGGCCGCATGCGCAAAAACCGTATCCGCGTTCTGGCAGGCGACAAGGTGCTGGTGGAAATGACACCTTACGACCTGACCAAGGGCCGTATTACTTACCGCTTCAAGTAAGAGACAGAATCCCCATGGCGGTCAAACGCAAGCTGATTTTAGCCTCTGGCTCACCACGTCGCGTCGAACTCTTGCGGCAGGTGGGTGTTGAGGCAGATCGGCTGATGCCGATGGATCTTGATGAAAGCCAGGAAAAGAACGAGCAGCCTCGCTCTCTGGCCCGCCGTTTGGCATCAGACAAGGCCAAGGCAGCCCTTCACGCGATCTCCGACGAGCCGGACTGGAAAGGCAGCTACATTCTGGCCGCCGACACGGTCGTTGCCGTTGGCCGCCGGGTGCTGCCCAAAACAGAATATAGTGATGAGGCTTTATCTGCCCTCAATCTTTTGTCGGGTCGCAGCCACTGGGTATTTACCGGCGTTTGCCTGATCACGCCTGATAAAAAACTGCGCCACAAGGTGGTGGAAAGCAAAGTGCGCTTCAAGCGCCTTTCCGAAGCCGAAATTTCCGCCTATCTTGAATCAGGTGAATGGCGTGGCAAAGCGGGAGCCTATGCCATTCAAGGCTATGCAGGCAGTTTTGTGCAGAACCTGACGGGCTCTTACAGCAATGTGGTGGGCTTGCCGCTGTATGAAACCGTGCAATTGCTCACAGGCGAAGGCATGAACGTTCACGCCCGCTGGCCTGAAGGCTGATACACCTTGCTGTATAATTCCTTGAATCCGAGTGGATTTAACGGCAAACTTATGCAGCAGATTAAAAGTCTTAAAGCGTCCTTTGTGCGGCATATTTGACGCACGGCGCTGTAGAGTGGTGCGGCTGGCTGCCATGACGCATCATCTTAAAAACAAAGAGCATTTACTTTCACCGAATCAGTACAATGCTTTTTTCACGTGATCTTGCGCATTTCCAACGAGACATCCGTGCTCACATTGTCAGAAATGCGCTTACAGCATCCTTTGTGCGCCCTGTATGGTGCGCAAAGAAGGCAAACTTGCTCTCAGGACGACATCATGAGTGACGACACGAACAACACGGCAAACGTAGCACCATTGCGCAAGCCCGTCCCCTGCCCCGAATGCCGACACCCTTCTCATCGCGATCATTACCCCTTCTGCTCGGATCGCTGCCGCACCGCAGACCTCTCCCGCTGGCTAAAAGGCTCCTATGCGATCCCCGTGGCTGAAGATGAAAGCAAACCCGACGACGAATTTCGCGACTGAAAGCATTGTTCCAAAAGAACTTTCAAGCTTTTTCCGTAGGTTGTCAAAAAACTGCCATTTGGCGCTAGACACAAAAAAATTAGATGTTATAACCGCGCTGCTTCAGGGGAAAACAAGTCAACTGAAGCAGCTTAGAGAGCTCACAAGAGACCTTCGCTTCAAGTGCCCGGATAGCTCAGTTGGTAGAGCAGCGGATTGAAAATCCGCGTGTCGGTGGTTCAAATCCGCCTCCGGGCACCATTAATTTACTGAAAACGCTAGGTTTTTTAAAAGGTCTTTGAGCCTGAGTATGCTGGAGCTACGCTAGCGCACGTCTAGCACAGCCCGCAAAATTGCTCTTTTCCTTCAAGGCTCACCGTTTTGTACCGGATGTGCCTTAGCACAATTTTAGCGCAGCTGTGCTACCGACGTAACAGTAGGAGCAGCAGCGCATGGGCAAACAGAAGTCTATACCCTTTACCCTATTCCGCCGGTCAGGAACCGGGAATTGGTCGGTACGTTTTTCTCTCAACGGCCGGCAAATAAGAGCCACGCTCGGCACACCCGACGAAATGGCCGCAACCACGAAAGCGTGGACGCTTTGGGGAGAAGCAAACTACAAGGCCCAGAACGGCATCTCCGTTGTGAAGAAAACATTTGAGGAAGTCGCCGAAGAATTCATCACATACTTTGAAGGGCGGGTCCGTCGCGGGGAGAAAAGCAACCATCAGCTAAGGGATTTCCCACCGGTGATCCGCCGCTATCTTGTGGGCTTTTTCGGCGACAAACCGATCGACACTATACGAAAATCAGATCTGGTTAGGTTCATCGAGTGGCGTAAAGAATACTGGGTATCAGGTCCTGGAAAAGATATCGAACGCATTCATTACGTTCGAAATGGAAAATCCCTTTCTCGAAAGGTTGAGCACACGATCCCCAGCATCAGCCGGTTGAAAGCTGAGTTAGTGATCGTAAAGGCTGTCTTCGACCAAGCCCATGACTGGGAATACATTCAACGTCTTGAAATGCCAAAGCTTAGCGTCAAGCAGTCGGCTGGCCAGAACAGGCGTCCCAGCTTCACCCCGCAGGAGTTCGAGAAACTTCTGAACACGTCTCTTGAACGCATGCTACCTCATAATCTCACTGGCAAAGGCAAGATGGTTGTCGGAGACGACGGCAAGACCCAGCGGCACGAACGGCAAAACGGCCATGTCCTGCGCGATCGCGCGAGATTGCATCATTTTATCGAGTTCATGGCTGCTTCGGGCTTACGCCCACCTGAGGCGAAAAATCTGAACTGGGGAGACGTAAGCGGTTGGAGGGATATTAGGACCAAGCCTCTGAAAGACCAGAGCGTCGTCCTAGAAGTGCACGGGAAAGGTAAACGGGGGAAAGCCATTCCCAAATTCGGCGCTATCACCGCACTGCATGGTCTTTGGGACCTGTTTAAAGCAGAGACAGGGAGCGAGCCGGAAGACACCGATCCTGTATTTGCAGATCACAATGGAAATCGCATCGCGAGTTTCAAAAACGGCTTTAACGAATTACTTCTGGCTGCCGGTCTGAAAACAAACAACGAGGGCAAGGCGCGAACGACCTATAGCCTCCGGCATTTTTACATCAGCGAACGCCTAGCCGATGGGACGGATATATACGCCATCAAAACCAATACACGCACCTCAATCAAAATGATCGAGAACTTCTACGGACAGGTCGATGCGCGTCGGTTCAGCGATCAGCTTGCTGACAAAGACCTTTAAAACAAACTCCACTGTTGCCGATTGCCGCAAAAAGCTGGCTGTTGACATGCTCTAACGAACTCTTTGCTCGCCCTTTCTGTAGACGGCTGTATCCGGGAAACACGTTCAACGGTTTCAGAAAGGACACAGCATGTCTCACCTCAAGGCACTCAAGCTCACATCTGCCGTACCGGTTCGCGCGACCGTTGATCCGGTGCAGCGTGCAAGGGAAAAGATGGTCGCGGCACTGGCCGAGCAGAAGCAGATGGCCGAGGCGAAGATCGCCGGTCAGGTTTTTGCTCCCACGCATATCGTTCGTCGCAAGAATGCCGAGGGGCAGCACATTGAGATGGAAACGCTGAAGCGTGTCCGGCAGGGCTGGTTCAGCGATGCAAGCGGCAAGGTGTTTTTTGCAACCCGCTATGCCGGTAAGCCCATCGAGTTCGCGAAGGACAAGAACGCGATTGAGGTTGGCGACATGGCGGCACTGCCGAAGGTCATCGATACGCTGGTCGAGGCCGTACGCGCTGGCGAGCTTGACGCGCAGTTGACCGCTGCCGCCGCAGAACGCGGCCAGATGCTGCGCAAAGCAAAGTAAGCAGCGCAATCTTTTTAGAACGTACAGCCGAACCCCATGAGATGGATACCATCTCATGGGGTTCGCGTTTCTGCCTTCGGGTCCAATGCAGCGTCAACAGCAAGCGCTTTGCGCTGGCCGCTGCACGGCAGCACTTTCGATCTTGGCCTTGCTCCTTGATATGTCTATGCTTCTGCACGATAGCACCCGGCGCGCGCACCTGCTCACCTGACTTTCTTCATCGCTACCCGATATGAAACTCGCAGAACCTGTGCTTGGGGTTTGCGGCCACCACGCCGTCTCTTTGCTCGCCCTTTGGCCGATCTGGAATTTTGTTTCTGCCGAAATCGAGCGGAGACCAGATGCAAATCCATTCAAGCAACAATCGCAACGAGAAACCTACGCAAGCGCAAATCGATCTGGCCTTTCTGTTCACGACCGACCTGCATGTGGGAAGCTTGCCCTTCTATAAACAGAGAGCCAAGCGCTCCTCGCTCGACCTCACTTACGAGATCGACGATGTTTTTCATCGTCGCAGCTACATGTCGCCGTTATCATGGCGGGCGATCATGCTGTTTGCGCTCAACGAAGGCAAAACAGTCAATGTTCACGAGATGGACAGGCCGGGTCGGTACAGACGGCTCTTTCCGAGAACGTTGATGCGCCGATTGTATTGGCATGCGCGCCCAAACGCGGATTTCCCACCCGTTGCCCGCCTCTACGATCCGAACGGACAGTCTGTCATGTTACTAACCCGCAGCCGTTTTTGCGGTCATGCCGTCGATGCTCTTCACAATCTTGCTGATGGCAAGCCTGTGTTCCAGCCATTGTGGATTTCCGACATCATGGCCTTGCGTCCAATGCTCGGCATCGAGCTAGTGCGCGATGAAACCTTCTCGACCAGCAGGCCGATCGGTGCCTATCTGGAAGCCGCCGCAATGACTGGCCGGATTGTCGATGAGCGTGAGCTTTCCAGTTTACCTCTCTTGGGCAATGTGCCTCGGCTCGCAATACCGCCATCTTCACAGGTCGTTCGCAGGATCTTTGAGCAAGAGTGCCGGGAAAACCCGGCACTAACGAACCTGCAAGATCGCTCAATTTATGAGGACTATTCGCCTGCATAAAGGTCACCGCATGTTTTTGCGCGTAATGATGTCTTCGATAACGCCCCACATATCGCGGAACGTAGCGAGGCCACTGCTATCCTTGGTCAGCGCGATGCGGAGGTCATCAATGGCATAAGGAATGCTTTCGCCATCTAAGACGCGACAGGCCATAGGCAGCACATCATCCACGGTTGTCGCGGGAACGTCGAGCACAAGGCAGCGGTCACGAACGGGCTCGCTAATTCCGCTAAGATGGTTCGTTGTCAGGATGAAGAACACACCCTTGTCCACGGATGGGAACTTGGTCATCAGCCCCTTAAGCGAAGCCATCGCCTGTGTGGTGAAGTCGTGGGCCTCGTCTAATATGATCACTCGCAGGTTTTGCGCGTTGCGTGCGTATGTGTGTACGGTCTGGCTGATGCTTTTGATCATCTTGACGCTCGGGTCCTCCGCCGCATCGACAAAACGGATATCATAGGGCGTCATATCCGGGATGATCTCAGCCGCGAGCAACTTGGCGAGTTGCGTCTTGCCACTGCCAGCGGGGCCGACCAGCAACAATGGACGCGTAAGCGTACCCTTTGGATAACCGTGAATGACGGTCATCGTCTTGATGTTGAATGTCGTGTAGTCGGCAAGCTTCTTGGGCTCGTACTTCGACATGAGCGAAGACAAGTTGATTGTCATGGGAAAAATCCTTCATTTATGGGGAGAGTGCGGTGGTGCTTGAAAGCTACCACCGCATGCCAAGTCACTCGGACTTGCCAGCAAGACGATCCTTAGCAGCGTCCTGCTCGTCCGTGTTCGGGCTTGTCAGCGTCAAGATGACCTTGAAATCCTTGACGTTTGCCGGGTTGGCAAGCGCTTCACCGACACGCTTGGTCATCGCCTCGATAGCGCCGTTGCCTGTCTGAACCGCAACCACTTCAAAATCACCGTTTGAGCGTTCACTTACAAACCAAACAGCCTTCTTGGAGCCGGAATGAACTGGAAGCGCCCATGCACTCTCCTTCGGGCGTGGGATGACGAACGCATCATTCCGTTCGTCCTTCATTGCGTTGTTTGCCTTGGCGATGGCAGCGCTCTTGTCGACCTTGTTCTTCTTGCTGAGCTCTTCGTAGTCAGCACGCCGAATGGCTTCGACGCCGTGGTTGTCTTCGATCCACTTGGCGAAGACATCTACGCCAATCTTCAAAGCAGCACCTTTGATCATAACTGCGGTATAGGCACTGGCCTTGGAAGTATCAGCGTTGCGGAACACCAACTTGGCGGCAGCAAGCTCACCCGGCGCAAGCGTCTGCAACTTAATGCCGATTTCCTTTGCGGCCTTGTGCAGAGCAACCTTGTCGTGAGTTTGGCTCAGACGGTAAGCATCCTGCATTGCCACGTAGAGCGTCTTATTTGTCGTTCGCAGGTTGTCCATGTAGGTCTGGACGTGTTCGTCAGCCTCCGAAAGGGCGGCCTTGATCGTCTTACTGGTGATTTTGTCGAGGGTGATGATAGCCATTGTAAACTCCTTGTGTTCGGCGTTAATCACAAGGACATTTCTAGGCTGAAGACGAAAATTTAGCCCTACAGCTGGACAGCTATAAAAACCGTGAAATCAAAAGGTTACGGGATTTCAGGGAGGCTGTCTTTGACCATATCTTGCTTTTCATGGCCCGTTTCTTGGCCAATTCGTATTTTCCGAAGGCCATAAGCGCGTTCATGGCGACTTGCGGCCGCGCTTCATATTTCGCACTTCCATTGTCCACTTGTTCGGCCGTGGTGGCGGAGACGGCAAGCCAAACGCTTTCTCTGCGTGTTACTATAGTGCTCCGCGTATCCGGCAATTCCTCACGAGCATAACGCTCTTGAAGAATGTCGATTTCCTTATCGCGGCGGCTGAATGGTAAAGTCATCTGCTTATCGATCCAATCGGCAATATCCTCGATCATCGCACATGCGGATACGATGTGATCGCGCCGCCACCGTGTCCGATAGCGCACCAGCCCAGTGTGGTTCGGATCGCCACCTTCTAACAGACCCTCGTCGTAGTCTTTGAAGAACCTCGCTCTCTTTGCCCGTGTGAGATGAGTGTTATGCTCCAAGGTCTCGGCGCTGATAAGGAAATTAAAGCGGTTCTTCTCAAAGGGGGACAAACTTTCGTATTGGCGGCGCTCGGATGGCAAAAGGCCGTCGCGTTTCAGCCCTTCTGCATCTGAGCGGGTACGCTTACGGAGTGCATCGCGCTCGGCAGGCCTGAGGCGAACACCGCGCTCATAAGCGGCTGCATTCTCACGCATTTTCGCTTCGTTAAAATCCGGTGTAAGAAGTTTGAACCAAACGAGGGTCATTGCCTCCAAAGACTGCTGGCGCTTGATTTCATCGGGATCCGTTTCGAACGGGTCTGGGGTGAAAATATCGAGAAAATATCCGCTGTCGTCCGGCTTCAAACTACGAATAGGCCAAAGTCGTTCATGAAATTTCGCCGTATTCTCAGAGATTTCCGCGCTGGTGTCGATGCGGAATGCTCTGCGGACAAGTCGCGCGCGGCGGATGAGATCGAATATTGAAGGTGTCGCGTTTTTCATGTCAGTAATTTCTGATTTGTCGTTTTACACGTGAAATACCGAGGCATCTATCAATATCTTATATGCCCTTTTGGCGATGAAGTGAGGAGAAATTACGGTGGTCTTAGCTGGGGAATTTGGACCCGGACGGATCAATCGGTGGGATTTTTTTGTGTCGATGTTTGATTATTCAATGTCTTCTTATGTGATACAAGTCGCATCCTTTTAAACGACATTTTCGGTTCCACTGAACCTTATCATCTGTTGGTAGAATTCCATTGCCGCTCTTTTGAAGCAGCAAGGACGTTGGAGACATGCAATGCGCGCAAATGCAACGTAGGCGTGGCCACACGGGTTTGCGCGTATCTATGGTTCAATGCTTTATAAACTGGCTGGCGACGACGACCTGATCCCAGTCGAACAAAAAGCTCCTCATTTCTTTGGTGCAATAGCCAGCGACGCCAACAGCATCATACATAGGCTGGAAATTAGTGGTCCCCGCCTTGGTCAGAGTATTCCATTTACGGGCTGTCAGGAGCGGAAGATCAACCGTCGAGTTGTCCGGAAATCTGAGTAATCCGTGGGCATGAATGTTCGTCTTCGTATGCTCGATAACAAAAATCCCGTTGGTTCGCTTATCGGAAGAGTATGTGTGGAACTTATGCCCGCAGATTTCACGGTCCATCATTCCGCAAAACTTGCCGATAAGCCGCGTCATCTCTGACATGTCACCGGTGTCGTTTGTCGCCAAGGTGATGAATGCATTTGGCGTCATCTGCTGAATAACCTGAATATAACCCTCTCGTAGTCGTTGACGACGTTCCTGATTGTTCTGTGCCATGCCATCTCCCTGCTGCTCCGTCAGCAGCAAATTTTGATAAATAACTCAGCTATTTATGCCTCAGCAGCACATGGCGGCACGCTGGGAAGGAAGTGTTTTGGACGGAGAACGTTATGGGATTGGATATCGAGTTGCTTGAGACGCTGTATCAGCGGCTATTGGAGGCCGGATTGGTGCAGAGCAAGGTGGAGTTTTCGACTGAGCTATTAGGCAAAGGCGCGAGCTACCTGACTTCAATGAGCGCGCGGGAGCGTCATGTTCCCGAGGCGGTCTTTCATTCGCTGCTTGAACGCATTGAACTTGATCAGAAGTCGGCGGAATGTCGCATCAAGGAACTTGAGGTAGAGCACCTGCGATGCCGCGCTCAGCAATATCAACGGAAGCTGGTTGCTGAGTTGCTACATGAACGGCTGTCGGCGGACGAGCCAAGGCCGGGAGTTTGTGCTCGTGCTTGGCTGTCCGCATTACGGCCCCTGTTGCACTCAATCGGCCTTTACCGCATTCGAAACGCGGCAGCTGCGGAATTTCCAAACCGCGCTGTCTGACACAAATTTCACGGTTTTTCCGGGCTCTACAATCGTCTCGCTGAAACCATTGGGTTGGTAAGCCGGATAGGCATCGACCTTTATCTGCTGTTCCTTGTCGTTGACGCAATTGAACTGGATGTTCTTGAGCGGCACCTGATCGCGATTGGTGACGTAAAAATCAGTTCTGCGGTCCTTAGCATTCCGTTCGAAGCGCAGATCAAGCTTAAATGGCAACGGCTTAACGAAGGTGGCATCGGTTGCCCAGCACTGCATCAGGTTCGGGTCGCTGCGGTATTGTCTGAAATCTGATGGTGTTACCACAAGCGTCGTTGCGCCATACCCCGTGTCCAGCTGCGCCAACCTGCCAAAGCCGCCTGTGAACAATTTTGCGACCGGCTCGCCGTTATCATAAAAGATGCGACAGGCTACGCCAGCGGCAAGCATCGGGTCCTTGCCTGCATTGGTGATCCGAACAGAGCCGGTTACCTGTCCTTCATTACGCAGGATTTCCACCCTGATCGGCACGTTTTCGGTGACCTTATACGTGGGGAGATCAAGCGCCCAGAAACGGAAGGTCGCTCCGAGAATATAAGACAACCCAATGAGTGCACAAAAGATCAGCCACGAATACGCGCCAAGGCCCGCCCATACGGCAACACGGATCGCAACGACGCCGACGGCAACTATGACCACGAGGATCACGATGTAAAAAGAGCCGAACATATGGGAGAAGGAGCCACCACCTACCCAAGTGGACAATACGACCAATATGAAAACAATCAGATGTAGCATGTTCGACCTCACAACAAATCCACGGCGGCTTTCATCATGTCGTCCCGCACATCGATATAGCGTTGAGTGGTGGTGAGGTTTCGATGCCCCGCCAGCGTCATGATGACCTTCGGGCTAACACCGGAATGCGCAAGCCGAGTGATGAACCAGCGGCGGCCACTGTGCGAGGTCGCCCCTTCAAGCCCCGCCAGCTTGTAAATCTGTCCCATCAACTGGCAAAGCGTGTTTGCGGAAAACGGCGAGTGCTTCTGTGTCAGGAGCAACGGCGCATCGCCGTCCCAACCTTCGGGCCAATCCACACTGTAACGTTCGATCTCGCGGCGCAGCCTTTCATTTAAAAAGACAACACGGGCATGACCGCCTTTGGTGATTTCAGCCCGAAGCCGCAATTGCTCTCGCACCCTACCTTCGCCGTCGAACACGTCGCGGACGGTCAGGGCGGCGATTTCACCCACCCGTAACCCGGCGAAATGCGACAGCATCAACGCTAGCCGATTTCGTCCCGCGTGCTTCATTTGCGCGGTAACCGCCAGCAGCCGTTTAAATTCTGCGTCCGTTAAAACCCGAGCCTGTTTCATTCAAACCTCATAAAAAACAGCGTTTTCATGCCGTTCGTTATGTTTCCAATGAGCAGAAAGGGCGAGCGCTGGTTCAAGCGGCGAAAATGTTCTGCGGGATCAATGTGTTAATATCGGTAGGAGCGCAAACGTAAGAAAACGTGTGTTTTGTGATGTCCCAGCTGAGGCGGGGAACTGAACTGGAAGAGACGCTTGTACCGCTGGCCTACTGCTTCTGCGTACGAAGCAATACAAGGTCCAAGTCATTGAGGCAGTCAGGAAATACGTCGATGGTTGATGGTTCGGTCCGGTCTATAGGAAAAAAATCCATCTGCGCTCGATTATCAGGCAATAGCCTAACGAATACAGGGCGCGTCAAGTCGATCATCAAATCGATCAGAGTGCCGAAATGGAATGTCGTTGGATTTTCCAGTCCCACGCCATGGATTATAGTTCCTCCGGCCAGTCTCTCGACATTTCGCGCGATGAATGGAAACCAGCCATTTCTCTCCAAACTCGTCGGCAAGGTTCGCAATCTAGGCTTGCCCGATGCCGTATAAGGCGAATACTGCGGAGGGCTGTTCGTGCAAGGATGCTTTGGCCACGGTGGGCCAAAGGCGTCGAAATAAGTGCCACCACCAGCTTTAAAAGGAATATAGAAAACAGCTTTGCGACAATCTGGACAAGTAGCATTCGGGCCATTGAAGTAACTTCGTATGGACTGAGGCTTCCAACCTTTCCAAACAAAATTTCTGATCGTGGCACGCCCAACTTTTCCGAAATTGCATTGGCAATCATCAGCATGGTTGTTCCCATTGCAGGCCATACCCTTAGTTCCTTCCTGAAGGTCTCAGCATCTCAACACGGCTTAAAGCCACCACTGTTTTTCTCGGTTTGCCTGAACGGATTGTTTGCAGCTTCCCGTCGCCGCGTCACATAGCCACTACAGGCCCAATCCAAGACAATGCCACACGGTAGTTCATGCGTCGCAACTGCTTACTAATACTCGAAAGAGCGACTTTGCTGAAAAACGGCAACGTGGCGTTACCTTCATGAAGCAAGGCATAAACAACCCGATATTGCGCCGGGTCTGGGCGTTCTGCGGGAACTATCAGCCCAACATCCGGCATTGCGGCACGTATCTGATCGCGCAGGGCAGGATAGTCGAGAAACGCTTCAGCCGAGACGTGCCCTTGCATGAAGAGGTGACTGAGCGTCTGCGACCTACTTCTCCGTTTAACGTGGATTAGGTCCCTGTTCGCGGCAAGCAAATCGCAAAACTCGACCCGTCCACGTTCCCCCTCGAATGCCACGAGGTTTTTATCGTAAAGGAATAGATCATCCCTGCCATCGACGGCCCGCTCATTGTAATCACCCTCTCTTTCACCGGGAACATAGGCTGGAAGGCCTATGTCAATTACGGGAATATCGGCAATAGCCTCGTTAATATCGGCTACGAAGTCGTTACGCACCGCGTACCATTCATCTGCTGCGAGAATGTAAAGTATCCCGTCGATGTGGATTTCAGCGGAAAGGCATTTGAATACCACCCAACGATCAAAGAACTGCCCCTCATCGGATGCAACCCGCACTTTGTCGCCCTTCAAATGCGTGAGGGTGAGGGGACGCTCGTTGCTAAACAGATCCAGATAGTCTCCGAGGCGCAGTTCGTCGTGCCCGTCGCCACGACCAGACCCCGAAAATTTAAATCGGTCAATGTTTTGGTAGTCGACGATTTCGGGGGGTGCCATGTGAATGCCATCAATTAAGCCAGCGATCAAACGAGCTAGCAACTCATTGTCGAGCTGTCCTATCCGAGCTTTGTCTCTAATCGGCGTAATCTTCCCGTACCAGGGGAACATCTCCTCGAATGCGTTGTCCCCGTATGACGTCACGATCTGAAGAGCTTTGTCGTCGATTTCGTGATAGCTGGTATCGCAGCTTAATTTTAGCCCATCGGCCCCTGTAAGCGTTCCGCCGAAATTGTCTTCTCCCGACTTTCCGGTAATGGCTTGGAGAATGATCCGGTTCATCTCGATCCCGAAATCGAAAATCTCCCCGGCGCGGTTATTTTGGGAGCGCGTCTGGATAGTCGCGTCCTCAGGCCGTCTGGTATCCACGCTCTTGATGCGCTCGCGGCCCAATCTGTTTAGGGCGACCCTAAGTCCGAACTGGCTTTCAAGTGCCTCCGGTCGAAGGTCCTGAAAGCCCATGCCAAAGCACAACGCTAGCCAACGGCTTTCTGGAGCCTGATCGCCGTCTATCGGCAATTCGACACGCACAAAGAGAACCGCTGCAGCCTGCCCCCCGAATAATCCATTGAAATGCGCGCGGTCAGGTTCTGCGAAGAAACTAATCCATCCGGGCGGTGCGCCATAGGCCTGACCGGCAAAGAGGCGCTTGTTTCCGGGAGCGTCGCTTAGCTGCTTTTCCTGAAGCTTATTATTATCTTTCAGTGCATCTGCTGGATCGACAATGTGCTGCTTTAACAGCCGAAACGAGTATGCCTTCTTTGCCATCTGCACCCTCACATGCAAATCAAGGTAGTTGACAGATTAATACATCAACCAAAAGACTTTCATAGGAATTTCTGCGCCAGTGGCAAATTCCGCAAGAATATGGCTAGTAAGACGCAGTTAACCGTCGCCTTAATCGCAATCGAGGTCTGTGACGCTTAGGAAAATTTGGTTGTATGTAGGAGGCTGACGAAATTGGACGCGTCACCGTTAACCTTTGCGGCTTTCCTAGCAGGGCGATGTACCATAACGGGGGGCGACCTGCGCCAAGCGCGCGTCCGTACAACCCGCCAGTCTTCAGGGTAAATTCTATCAGCAATTTCGACAGAACATCAGAAAATGTGCGTTCCTTCGGTTCCAGATTGTAGTCTAAATCTGCACTGGCGACCTCCGTCAACCGAAGGTAAACCTATGTGTGCAAAAGTTCGAGCGTTTCAAAGAAGACGGGCAGAATGAGCTAATGACTGACGAATTTTACAGCACAGGTGAACCCGATGGGGTGGTTGACTACCTGGCCATCTACGGCTTGCACAAAAAACACGATGTATTTCTCGAATTTGCCGGCCGAACTACGATATTTATTGCAGACAACGGATCGGGTAAGACAACGGCGCTTTTCATTCTCCAGCTGATCTTACGCAAGCAGTTTAGCCAAATCAGTAAATTTGAATATGAACGTATTGAGATTAAGTTCTGCGATGCTAAGCCTGTCTCCTTTTCGCCGGATGACTTCGAAAAGAGCAGAAACGCCTCAATGCTTCGTACGTGGCTTCACAGAGGAGATGTCAAATCCCACGAAATCTTTCAGTTGGCGAAGCAGGTTCGACAATTACCTTACTCGCATTTGCGAGAAGAAACGCTATTCAACTCGGTAGCTCGGCGTCTGAGGGTGCCAAGTAAAGTGTTCTACGACAGATTAATAAGGTTTGATTATCGCCCTGACGGCGAACCAGATCTCGTTGATCAAATGGAAAACTCACCTATACTACAGCTAAGATCATATCTTTCAAATAATATAGATGCTTCAGTTCTGTATCTCCCTACCTATCGACGTGTTGAACAAGACATGCAGCACGATGTTGATGATGATGATGATGGCAATGAAGAAGAAGGCGTTAGCATCCACTTCGGCATGGGTGACGTTAAGAGGAAGATCGAGCGAGTAACGAGCCAAATCCGCGATCACTCTATCATGTCATACGGACAGATTAGTGGACAGATGCTGGGTCAATTGGCCGAAGACAGTGCCCTCTCGGCCGAAATGATCGGCCGACTAACCGATCGTGGCAGTGTAGAGCTTGTGCTCGCGAGAGTGGGCGAGAACGTGACTACCCATCAGCGCGGTTTGATATTGGATGCGATGGACAGCGGCTCGCTGTTGGAAAACAGGCATTTGTCATTCTTCCTTTCTCGGCTAATCGAGGAATACGATCAAGTCCGCGAACTTGATAAGGCACTTTTAAGATATGCGAGTGTCTGCAACGGCTATCTCATCAACAAGAAAATGCGATATGACAGCTTGAATGCCACGCTCGGGTTGTTCGAAGAAATTACCGGCGACAGGATCGATCTTGAACATCTCTCTTCCGGGGAGAAGCAAATTCTCGGAGTGATGGCAGAGTTATATCTTGGCGACGATGCTTCATACGCCGTTATATTTGACGAGCCAGAATTGTCTCTTTCCGTGGAATGGCAGAAGAAAATTCTTGTAGATGTGGCGGCTTCGGAGAAATGCAAGCTTTTAGTAGCCGCGACCCACTCGCCATTCGTTTTTGAGAATGATCTTGATCCGTTTGCGCGGGCTTTGGATGTTCGCTTCCGGCCAGTCAAGAATTCTGTGGAATAACAATGTCAATCACGCCAGAAAGCCTTCGTCAGAGCCGAAAATCGTACGCAGTAATTTTGCAAGGAATAATCCGAGAGTTCTCGAGAGATGAAGATTTATTCTTTTTTCTTGTTGAAGGAAAGGATGCTCCGTACTATCGCCCGCGTATCAATGGGAAGATCCCTATTGCAAGCACGAAATCCGCCTTCAAAAACTGCGATGGAAAAAAGAATTTGAAAGAATTGGCGAATGCTATTCGCGCTAATTCTTCTTTGATCCGCCTTCAATATTTCCTTTTTTTCGATAGAGATTACGAAAACGATGCTGTTCAAATCGAATTTGGAGACGCTTTTGTAACGAGCGGATATTCAATAGAGAACTATTACACAACTGCGGCAGCTATGTCGGCGGCGGTTCGATCACTGTTTTTTGCAGATGCCGTGCACACAGAGGATGACGAGGCCTCTGTGAATGAGATTATCGAAGCATTCACCTCCTTGCAGGCAAATGTGCACTTAGAAGTGGCACTGTTTAACTACTGGGCTTGGGCGCAGCGGCATAGTACTCGCAATGGAAAATTGGACTTGGATGCGTTCTCTCTAAAAAACTTCGTCGAATTGGATTTTGGAACTGGTACAGCGAAGTCAATGTACGACTTGGCATCTTTGAATGCATTGGCACCTGACCGCGAGCCGGTCACATCCAAAGAGATCGAGACGGCGGCCAAATGGTTCTCTACACGGAGCACTCAATTACATTTTCGCGGGAAGCAAGAAGCCGAGCTTCTAGTTGCATTTCTACAATGGCTCGCTGAACGAGCTCAGAAATCGGAGGCTCCTTTCAAGGCGAAAAGAAAATGTTCGGCTAGATTGTCAAAGAAGGAGATTATTGCTGAACTTTGCCCGTACGCTGATACACCGTTGCATCTAGCATCCTTTCTTGATCAAAGAATGAGACATTTAGCTGCTATGCGTGCCTAAGTAGCTTTCCGGACACTGCCTTAGCACAGTTCTAGCGCACTAGAGAGTGCCGCATTGAAATACAATAATTTATCGGCTCTCTCACCCAATTGAAAATCCGCGTGTCGGTGGTTCAAATCCGCCTCCGGGCACCATTCTATCTCATTGTTAGAGTTGTGTTTTTCCATATTTGAATAATTCCATGAATTGGCGATTTTGACACTTTCAAACTTCGGGTTTGACAACTTTCGTTTTTCGTTTGTTCAGTTCTGCCTCGAAATGAGCCACCACTGACGTTGCGCGCGTCGTGAATAGTGTTTCGCCATTGCCTCTGTAGTATGACCCAGCACCAGTGCTGGCCTGCTACCGGTTTTTCGGACACTGGGTTAAGCTTATACCTTGTTTTCAAATGCCATCGGGCTGAGATAGAGCGTCGTGCGATTAATATGACGCATATCCTGCGGCCTTGAAGAAGTTGAAGCATTCGTTCCTGTTGAAGAGATTGCAGATTGATCCAAGTGTATTTGAGAGTGCGTCGAAAGTTATGGCTGCAGCGGCCCTGAGATGCGCCTTGATCTTAGTGAATGCAATCTCGATGGGATTCAGGTCAGGGCTGTAGGGCGGCAGGAAGAGAAACCATGCGCCGTGATCCTGAAGGATTTCGGCAGCTCTTTTGCTTTTGTGGGCGGCCAGATTGTCAAGGATGACGACATCGCCGCGTGACAGGGTGGGAGCGAGCTGGGTTTCAACATAACAGTCGAAGGCAGCAAGGTTCATGGGGTTGCTGAGTATCCATGGCGCGGTCAATCCGAAGCATCGAAGCCCTGCGATAAAGGTCTGCGTTCCCCAATGTCCAAACGGTGCGTCCATGCACAATCGTTCTCTGCGTGGGCAACGACCGCGAAGGCGCACCATCTTCGTGGTCACGGATGTTTCGTCAATAAAGACAAGGCGATGCGGCTCGAGTTGCATGCGTGGCCGGCGCTTCGTGATCCAGATATCACGGTCCAGACGTACCGTTGCGCGTGCGCGTTCCGATGCCATAAGGGCTTTTTATATGGGAACCCTTCTGCCACCAGAACCCGTGACAAGGACGAGGGCAGCACACGAACACCATGTATCTCCTCAAGCTTGTCAGCCAATTCAGGCACGGTGATATCAGGTTTAGCCTCGACTTAAGCAATCAGAAAGGACCGATATGACGAAAGCTTGCCGCTACAAGATGGACGACCCTGACGGGGCGGTAATATTGCCCCCGTTTGACGGCAGCGTTGCATGATGCGGATGGCCGTGCTGTCGCCAATGGCGAAACAGCGCGCTGCCGCACGGCAGGAATGGCCAGCCTCAACCATGGCCACAACACGCTCGCGAATATCCAGTGAATGTGATTTGCCCATGAACACCTACACTCAAAAGAGAATCATGAAAGCAATCGAAATCAAACATCTAATGATTCACGTTTTGTGAACGATGCTCTAGCCCAGTGTCGAATGCCGTCATTTCGGATTATAGAAGCGCTCGATGTAATCGAACACATCCGCCCTAGCATCATTCCGCGTCCGATAGACCTTCCGCGCCGTCCTTTCCGTTTTGAGCGATGAGAAGAAGCTCTCCATCGCAGCATTGTCCCACACATTCCCGGAGCGGCTCATTGAACAGGTGATTCCATGATCGGTCATAAGGCGCTGGAACTGTTCGCTCGTGTATTGGCTCCCCTGATCCGAATGATGCAGAAGCGCTTCCGGCTTCCTCTGCGCCAGATGGCCATGATGAGCGCATCGGTAACCGGTTGGGCCGTCATGCTGACATTCATTGACCAGCCAACAACGCGGCGGGAGAATAAGTCGATCACGGCGACCACATAAAGCCACCCTTCCGCCGTCCAGATGTAGGTGAAGTCTGCGACCCATTTCTGGTTGGGTCGCTCGGCATAGAACTGATGATCGGGCACATTCGGTCCGATCACCGAACGCTCGCCCGCATCTTTCGGCAGGCCACGCCGCCTGGGACGCGCCCTCAGAACATTTTGGCACATCAGCCGTTCAATGCGATGAAGCCCGCAGGATAGCCCTTCCGCCAGCACATCATGCCAGACACGGCGCGCACCATAGGTTCGATCGCTGGAACGGAAGCTCTGCCCGATCGTGTCGAGCAGGACTTCATCATAGCGGGCATGATCACTCGGCGAGCGATCAAGCCAGGCATGGAAGCCCGAACGTGAGACATTCAGCGCTTCGCAGAGCCATGCCGCAATTCTAGTTTCATGGCCAGATCGAACGGTGCTTTGCAATGAACGCGAAATTCGCTGCTTTGCGCGGCCCTTCGGGTCATATCACGTCCTTGGCAAAGTAGGCTGCGGCGTTCCGCCGGGCAATCGATTCATTGGATCGATTGCTCTTCCGGCTTCAATTTAAGATGTCACGCTCCGCCTTCAGCTTGCTTTACCTCGCGCCGCAGACGCTCGATCTCAAGCTGCTCTGGCTTCATCTGACCGTTACCAGTAAATGATTGAGCTGGATCTGCGCCGAATTCGCGCACCCATTTTCGAAGCATCGTCTCATGAACATCAAGATCGCGGGCCGCCTGCGCCACGCTGACACCGCGTTCCTTGACCAGTTTCAAAGCCTCAATTTTGTATTTCCGACTGAACTATCGTCGTTGCATTCATGCTCTCCGGTTTCATGCAGAACACCTTAACTCAGTGTCCACAAAACCGGCAGCAGGCCACACCTCAACAATTCCGGTTCGCGCGAGCGTCGATCCACTGCAGCGTGCGCGAGAAAAAAAGGAATCCGAACGCTGACCAATCGGAAACAGATTGCCGAAGCAAAGATCGCAGGTCAAAGCATGCTTTACCGCAAGCCAGATCCATCCCCTTAAAAAAAACAATCCAGACCTTGACCTTTTGGGAATGTGACCTAGTTTTCTGTTATTAGAGTGATCGAACCGCGCATTCAGTGACCACCGATACGGTCTTTTAATTTTTAAAAACGATATTTTGGGGACCTGTCTATGGATGACGAATTCTCAACCGTGGATTTTATTCAAGCAAGCCGAGTTTTGAATGTATCGTCGCCGTTGGGTGATGATCAACTTCTGCCAGAGCGGTTGACGGTCGAAGAAGGCGTAAATCGTCTGTTCGACATCACGCTGTCGGTCCGCGCCAAGCGCGAGGCAATCAAGGCAGAGGAACTGATCGGCAAGCTGGTCGACGTATCCCTGGAGATCCGCCAGGGCGAGTTCGATGAGGACGGCGTGCGCCGGCCGTTCAATGGGCTGGTGACCAATCTATCCGAGGGGCCGCCGGTAACCCGCGGCTTGCGGTCTTACACGCTGACCATCCGTCCGCAGTTGTGGCTACTGTCTAGGCGCTCAGATTGTCGCATCTGGCAGAACGTGACCTCCATGCAGGTCTTGGAAACGTTGCTGTCGGAACATGGTCTTCCCGCTGCATCTTACGCGCCAATGCACAAGAAACCGCCTGAGCGCGAGTACAGCGTTCAATGGAATGAGACAGATCTCGATTATTTGCTGCGCCGGTTTGAAGAGGATGGGTTGTTTTACTGGTTCGAACATGAAGTGGGCGTCCACCGCATCAAAGTCAGCGATCATAAAATCGCCTGGAGCCAGCCTTCGGCGTCGGCGGAAGGTGTCGAAAAAGTGAGATTAGCGCAAGGATCTTCCGATCGCAATCACATCAACGATTGGATGCGGCAGCTTGCCTTCATCCCCGGCCAGCGCGCCGGGGCCGACTGGAATTTCGAAACTCCCAGCACCGTACCTTTGAATGTAACGCCGTCGCTTATCCAGATGCCGGGTGCAAAACAACGTGAGCTTTACGAATATCCAGCCCGCATCAGCGATGTAAAGGAAGCCGAGCAGGCCGAGACCTTCCGCATGCAGGCAGCGGAGGCCGATCATGAGCGAGTGACGGGCAAGTCAAATGTACGCTTCCTTGAAGCAGGCCGGCGCTTTACGCCTTATGAGGAACCGCATCCGGAACATCAATACGAAGAGCATGTGATTACCCGCATCACCCACTGGGCAGTGGACCGTTCCTATGAGACGACGGAGAACGAGCCGGAGTATCGCAACGAGTTTGAGGCTATTCCTTCACGCGTGCCGCTGACCCCGCATCGCAACACCAAACGTCCGCGTATTGAGGGTGCGCAGGTGGCGATCGTTGCCGGACCCGAAGGTGAGGAAATCCACACGGATCAGTATGGCCGCATCAAGGTCTGGTATCCATGGGACCGGCGCGCCAAGAAGGATGGTTCCGACACCTGCTGGGTGCGGGTGGCGCAAAACTGGGCGGGTGGACAATGGGGTGGCCAGATCATCCCGCGCATCGGCATGGAAGTGATGGTCGCCTTCGTCGACGGCGATCCGGATCGGCCGTTGGTAACGGGCGTGGTGCCCAATCCGAAGAATCCGGCCCCGTATAGTCTGCCAGCGAACAAGACGAAGAGTGTATTTCGGACAAATACGCATAAAGGAAAAGGTTTTAACGAGTTGTCCTTCGAAGACGAAAAAGGCTCGGAAGAAATTTATTTGCATGCGCAGCGAGATCATCGCATTCACGTTGAAAACTCCCACTCCAAAAGGATCGATAACAACCAGGCTGAATCCATTGGTCATAATAAAATGATCGAAGTGGGAAACAACCATCATGAGGTCATTGGTGGAAATATGACGCTGATGGTTGGACCCAATATACTGCAAAAAGGTGTGACGGCAGCAATGGGAGTACTAAAAAGCGCCGTTGGAGATGTCCTCACTACTAAACTTGGATCTTTCACGGATAAGCTAGGCTTTTTGTCAGAAGCGACGATGGGAGAAGGCAATATGATAGTGGGTGTTGCCAAAAACAAGGCGGAAACTGTGATGGTGTCTTCGACTGAAGTGGTGGGTGCGGGTAAAGCTACCACTGTGGGAGGCGGTTATCAACTCGTTGTCGGCGGCGTACATAACCAGTCGATTGGTATCGGCGCTTATGAGGAAGTCGGTCATAATAAGTCAACGGTCGTCGGCAAGTTATATGAAGTCCGTGTTGGAAAATCTAAAATTTTGATGTCTGAAAATGGCGTAGTACACATTTCTGGCGTCAAGATCACGTTGGAGGCCGAGGAGTCGATCCACCTTAAAGCAAAACGTATCGACCAAAATTGAAAGGCCCCGAATGACGCAAATTTGCGAGGATGACTGGATTAATAAATCTCTTGAACGGAGATCGGTCCGTGATGAGGTTCACAGCGCCTTCTGGAAAGAAGTTGGCGCGCTTGCAGAATGCGAGCGCAGCGCCGTAGAAGCTGCACCCGTTTCACAGCGATTACCTCTAGTTCGGTTACTTCAGGTTACTCGCGATATTGTGACTGACGATGCACAAAAAAAATTCCTCGCAGTTATCGCCCGCGCAATTAAGTTGAACGGTCTCGGGCGAGGATTTATGGGGCCGGTTGTTGAGAATATTGACGATTTAAACAATTACCATACCAAATCCCTAGAGCATTTCTTTACAGTAAATTATAAATTTGAGGGTCGCCGTGAAGGTGAATTTATGGGCGGATGATGCGTATTTCTGGATTTCCGCAGATATTTTACGAGCAGGCGGATAAGAGCGGTGGTCCGGGTAGCCTCGCGCAGCGTGCCAACGCTTTGGTTCGAGGCGCAAAGAACATGGATATTCCTCTAGAACAGTTTTTACTTAACGTGGAGACTGATTTGGGAGAACATGTCTATCAAAAGCTGATGGGCTATGCCGCTACACTACATATGCTGGGGCTTCTTGCTGGAGCAATTGGATCCGCGGAAGAACAGCGAAATGCCCGAGAAGCGCTTACGCGCGCAATTAACAAATACCTTGAAAGTATTAAGGTAGATGATTCCACCAATTCCATCTATTTTGAAAGTGCGTATGGCGCTGATAGCAGTGGTATGGCGACCGCATGGTTGCTTTCCAAGTGGTTTGGTCTGGACGGAGCTCGAAAATCGATAGAGGATGCTGGTAGAGCAAACCATCAAGCCAATCAAGCAGTGAGTCAGATGATAAGAGACTTTGTCTCTTCTCTGTGGAATGATTTGACGAAAGCTTGGGACGATTTCTGGAAAGATGTCGACGAAAAAGGATTGCTCTACGCGATCCGAAAGACACAAATTGATGCTGCCTTTCTTGCTGCCGAAATTGGAATAACAGTAGCACTTTCAGTCGTTACAGAGGGTGCAGCGGCACTAGCGCTGTCCGGATTGCGGATAGTTGGGGAGCGTGTGAGTGCAACCGTAACTCGCGTCGTTGTCAAAGGTTTGGCACGTGCGGGCGAGCGAACAGCAGAAAGAGCTGGTGTGCTCTTCACCCAGGAGATAGCGGATTCTCAAATAAATAAAAGGATTATCAAAGAGGTCTTTGACGAAGAAAAATTGGGCGTTGGCACTGAACGTTCTGATGTGGGTAGGCGTGCTGAACTACCTGTTAAGCCCGTTGAAAAGCCAAAAGCTGCGGAAGGGCAGTCTGATTCACCTGCTTCAAAGCGGACCGGAGATGCGAAACGGTGGAAGCCCCGAGAAGTAAATGGCCGGAGAGTGTATCAGCGAGACGATTTAATCGATCCCGACTTTATTGATCCTGATACTGGTTTATCAAACCTTGAGAGAATGCGTGCTGGCCGGCCGCCTATTGGACCTGACGGCGAAGCTGTAGAACTTCATCATATGATACAAGAGGAAGGCTTGCCGCTTAATAATGGCATGGCCCCTCTTGCAGAAGTAGAGAAGACATTTCATTCCACCAATTATGATACAATCCACATTTACAGGAAAGGTGATCCTGATTACGTTAGTTGGCGGAAAACAAATCCAGAAAATGCGAAGAGATACGATAATTACCGACGAAGATATTGGAAAACCCGCTCGAACGATTTCGTTGCTAATTCATCTAAGGAATGAACCATGACTGAGCAAGCCTACCGAGAAGCAATCAAGCTTTTGAAAGAAAACGGACTGAACCCTCTTCCGGTTAAGCGCCCGTCGTATGAGGACATTATGCGTTTGGAACAGCGCTTAAACGTGCAGCTCCCGAATTCATATCGCATGATGCTTCTTGAGCTGGGGCTTTTGCAGGTCGAGTCAATTGATATTGCTGGCATCGGTAACTCCGGATTGGAAGGTAAGACAGCAAGCAATATTGTTTTTGCGACGGAGAAAGACAGGGCAGAGGGGCTAATCTCTGGAACAATGGTCAGAATTGGAACGAGTGGTTATGGTCCGTTCTATTTCATCGACTGTGGCGAATTAGACGATCGTGGCGAAGCGCCTGTTTGGGAGGCACCTGGGAATGGCGTATCCCATGGAAAAGATAGAATAGCGGATAGCTTCGGCGATTTTCTTTTGACGGAAGTTAGAAACCTTATTGAGGGTCTTAATGATGAGGCTGATGAGGCAAATCTTGAGGACTCAAAGTCGCAACGTAGTCAATATTGGAAGGATAGATCGAAGGATTTCGATTCTTGATATATCCAGCTTTCGAAGAACAATGATGCTTCTTTCTCAGGGGAAACCATAAACATCAGCCTGGCACCTCTTAACCAAGGCCATTTTTAAATATTCGACCCATCGGTGAAATATGAGAATATGATATATTCCTAATATCAAGAGGAATTTTGCTCGGCTCTCGATCCTAGGAAGAAAATGTTTACACTCTGCGATATGAAAAACAAATCAAAGATTTGGATAATTTTATTCGTTTTAATTTCACTGCCGCAGTATATTTACTTTATGACTGACTTGTTATCTTTCTTGAGTTTTCTCATTACAATTGAAAGTATTTTTATTTACATTTATTTACGATATATTTTAAAAAAGCTTTTTTGTAAAAATTTAACGTGAATTAATAAAATCGAAGTCGGCATCTGAGGAGTACTTCAATGAATGCAATACAGGATAAGTCTGCATTTTTGCTGCCTGATACATCGGACAGCAGTGATCGCTGGTCGAAATTGATGGCATTGGCCGACCTATTGGAGATTGACGAACGTACCGGGACGATCACAATAACCAACGGCAAATCGTCTCTCACACTGCGCAAGGACGGCCGCATCTCTGTCAAAGGTGTATCGATCACTCAGCAGGCGGAGCGGTCCATTGCTCTCGATGCGGCCGTCATTGATTTGAATTGACAGTCCATCATGTGGCAGGTTGACAATAAAACACCGTTTGCCGTGCTCGGCTATTTTGCTCGAGATCGGGCCGGTCTTGAGCACTGGGTTATCGCAATCCGTGCACGGTTTCATATTCTTCCAAGCCAGTTGAGCGCCTTGTTGGAGGATCAAGGTGAAATTCGGATCAAGCCGGAATATGCAGATGGCGAAGGACTCGAGTTGCTGGCCGAAGGTGACTTATGCGCTTTCAAACCCAAAACCGACGTGCTTTTGACCGGTGAGTCGCGTGCTCCTGCCGGTCACAAGGTCAATAAGGTCGAGGTTGGATTCGATTTGGCTGGACGGAGCAAACGGGCAGTTGTTTTCGGCAAAAGGCAGTTGCGTCAGAAGGACGGAAAACTAAACCTAGACGGCTATGAGGCGTTTGAGACATGTCCTTTGAGTTGGCGACATAGCCTTGGTGGACCAGACTTTCTCGATCCTGATGCGGACCCAAATCAAGATAACCCGATAGGTATGGGCTGGTCATCGAAATGGCCGGATATTCCCGATGGGACGGAAGTTCACTTGCCGCTGATTGAAAATCCAGAACGGTTCATCGATTCAGGTCCCCTACCCGCACCGATTGGCTTTGGCGCGATCCAACCATCATGGCGGCCAAGGGCATCTCATGCTGGAACCTATGATGATGATTGGAGGAAATACGAAGCACCCCTGTTGCCATCGGATTTTTCTGAGCAATTTTATCAGGTCGCACCCGCTGATCAGATATTCGATCTCAAGGGTGGCGAGACAGGCCGCATCTTTGGCATGCACGAGGACGGAGACTACGGCTTCCGCCTGCCACAGGTGATCATGGATTGCAGCACCTGGATCAGGGGCCAGAAAGTCGAAACAAGACCAAGGTTGATTTCCGTCCTTTTGAATGGCTCTGACAAGACACTTGAGATGGTGTGGAACAGCAATCTGCCATGTCCGACTGGTGACATGTCGGTCTCGCACTGCCGCGTTCACGTCAAACAGATGGCGGGAGTTGAGCGATGACAGCGTTTGCTCAAGTGTACGGCATCGGTCTTTGCTGCCCACTGGGCAAAACCCTTGAGGATGCGTCCAAGGCCTATGCGGCAAATGATCATAACTTTGTAAAATCCGAAAGAGGACCCGTGGGGGTGGATGGCGCGCCGGTCACGCTTTCCTGTGTGATGCCTTTTGAGGAAGTCCGAAATTTCGAACTGCGCTTGCAGCGGCTTTTCAAAGGCGCTGTCGATGACTTGGTTAAGACGCTTGATGTCAGCGATAGCGCGGTTTCGATGCGTCTTGTCGTCCCCCGCTGGCTGGCTCGACATAAAATCGGCCAAGACTTGGCAAGCTGGATTGTCGCGACCTGGCCCACTCTGTTCACAGATGTTGCCTTACTCGCTGATGGTGACACTTTGGCCGTCTATGAACTGGTCAAGGGATTGCAGGATATTGCCGAGGGGCAAATCCCCGCCCTGGCTGTTGCTGCACTCGATAGCTATATGGATGCCGAACTCCTCGACATGCTCGCAATAAGCGACCGCATTTATAAGCGCGGCACGCCCCACGGCCTCGTGCCGGGTGAGGCAGCGGTGATTGTCATGCTCGGCTCCAGTGCAACATTCCCGGATGCGCCACCCGTTGGGACGATAAGATCAGCTTTCAACGGTTTCGAGGCTGAAAATCTTGCGAAACCGCAAGGCATTATCGGTAGAGGCCTCGCCAAGCCGTTACGCAAGGCCTTTGAAGCCTTTCAGCCCGATCGTTTTCTGGTCGACCTTAATGGTGAACGTTGGCGCTCGGAAGATCTCGGATTCGCGCTGTCGGGTGCGCTCATTCCTGACACGTTGCTCTCGGACTTTGAAACGCCTCTTTCGAATACCGGTGATTGCGGTGCCGCCAACGGCTTGGTGATGACAGCATTTGCTTTATCGACGCCTGAGGCGACCATCGAGCCCGATGTTTCCACACCAGATGATCACGAGCCAAGGCGTAGCCTTCTGTCGGTCCTATCAACCTCACATGTTGAGGGACCGCGCTGTGTCATTGCGCTTGAACGCTCTATAAGGGAGAACTGAGCCCATGCAGGAAACTGTCTCCATTAATGGTTTGACGCTTTGCCACAAGCACTCCGATGGCTGGGTTCGCTCAACTTTGCCGGATGTGTGCAAAAGCCCTGATAAACCCGTGCCCTATACCAATACGGCTTACGCCCGCGATCTTGCCAAGGGTACAACCACGGTGTTCTCTCACGGCGGAGCCATGAATGGCATCAAGGGTTCCGAATTTTTCCGCTCCTTCGGCGATGAACCGGGCAACGGTGGGGGCGTTAAGTCCGGCGTGCATCTGGACCGGGCGACATGGCTTTCTTGGTCGCCGAATGTATTTATGGAAGGGCGTAATGTTACCCGGCTGACGGATCGTATGTTGCTCAACAAGGGCAACACCATTTCGGCAGGCGGGTATTTTACAGGCAAGCTAACCGGCACGGACAAAGCAACTGCAGATCTTCTTTGCAATCTTGCGTGTAGCTGCAAGGGAGAAAAACAGGTCTGTGTCGATGCCGCCATTAAAGCCATGCCAAAGACACCCTTAGATGGTTTATATTCTGAAGTCACTTTTGATCCGGCTGGAAATATGTACAGGGCACCGGATGGTTCACCGATAACACGGATGGGGGTGCCCGGATCCCGACTTGATGTAACAAAGATGACTGGTGGTTCGCCTACGGAATTCATAGAGATGAAGTTCAAGGGTGACCGATTTCGGGGAAATCAGCTTGATAGATATACTGATATCGCCGGGGAACATAAAAAAGAATTGCAAATAATATTGATCGAGAAAGACTGCAAATGTGATGATGACAACGAAAAGAAAAAGAGCGTCCCAGAAACCCAACCTCAACCGATGACAACACAACAGAAAATTGGCGTTGGTGCCGCAGCTCTAGCGACGGTCGGAGCAATCGCTTGTGCAATTATAGAGCCTTGCGGTGCGGTCGCTCTTGGAGCGCTCGGGCTTGGTGGTGCAGCTTCGTTGGCCGCGGCAAATTAAGGAGGAAAACTGATGGCTAAGATGCACCTTTCACCAGAGCTTGCTAGCGAACTGGACAAGGTCGAATTGTCAGATGATGGTTTCGTCGTTGGTCGAATTGGTTTTGCGCTTGAACTCTATTTCCTGGGCGGAGAGAAAGTGGAAACCCGCCTGGCGCTTTGCAAAATGCTGCGCGAATATCATACCCTGTTTGCAGATAGGATCTCGCATTATCTGAAAGTGGATGCAAACCGTCTCACAAAAGCCGATGGCGAGGCTTATCTCGATTATTATGAGGAGCAAGCGCGATCACTGCCGCCAGATGAAGCCATGGACGCGATGGTATTTGGCTATCCGGAAAAGAAGATCGTTGATGAACCTACCCCCATTAGTATCTCCTTTACCGCTATTGGGCCAGATCCGCTTATGACACTCGGCCGATCTAGTATCTGTGCATATTTCTCTGCAAGTTTTATTGCCGAGCACGGATATGGTGCGTTGCTCGACTTAGCCTTGCGTTGGTCGTCTGCCATCAACATCCTTCACGGTAGCGCCGGATATAGTTTGTTGTTTGAGCATGGTGTTTTTTCCGGTAGTGAGGCGCTCACAGTCCTACCAGCACTGAAACGGTTTCCCGGCTTGGACTTTTCAGATCCTGGACGTTTCAAGGTTCGATCTAAAAAAAGTGATGGTCTCTCTTTTAAGTCTATCAACTGGTTAACAGTGCTTGGAGATAAGGTCGCCGACCGTCTTGGTGACAAAACTGCGTTGCGGGAAAAGCTCGGATCATTTTGCCCTATCCATGATTTTGATGGAGGGATTGTGGTGCAAGCTGGTGAGGAGCCACAACTGGGGGATAACAATCGCGGTATTGTGCTGGATGATTATCGTCGTGTGGCAGAAGCTTTAAAGCCTGTGCGATTCGAGGATTACCAACTCGGATTGTTCGCCTTGCCGGACCCCTATGACAGTGTGCAAGAAACCCTAACATGGCTTAAGCGCTTTGACTAAGGCTTTTTCGGCCGCCTGTAGACAACCATCGAACCTGGCGGCTCTGCATCGGACAATCAAGAGCCAATGCGCAGCCTTCTGTCGGTCGTATCGATCTCGCATTTTGAGGGACCACGCTGCGTCATTGCGCTCGAGCGCTATGAAAGGGAGAACTGAGGGCCATGCAGGAAACTGTCTCCATCAATGGTTTGACCCTCTGCCACAAGCATTCCGACGGTTGGGTTCGCTCTACTTTGCCGGATGCATGCAAAAGCCCGGATAAACCCGTGCCCTATACCAATACGGCTTACGCCCGCGATCTTGCCAAGGGTACAACCACGGTGTTCTCGCACGGCGGAGCCATGAATGGCATCAAGGGTTCCGAATTTTTCCGCTCCTTCGGCGATGAACCGGGCAACGGCGGGGGCGTTAAGTCCGGCGCGCATCTGGACCGGGCGACATGGCTCTCCTGGTCGCCGAATGTATTTATGGAAGGGCGTAATGTTACCCGGCTGACGGATCGTATGTTGCTCAACAAGGGCAACACCATTTCGGCAGGCGGGTATTTTACCGGGCCAGTTCGCGATAAAAAATGAAGATCTATTGGAAGAGTTTTGCAAGGCTGCTTGTGCATGCCTGGCTGCTGGGACAATGAATCAGCGTTGCGTCGCAGCCAAGCTAAAGGAATGGGCCAAGGCCAACGGGAGAAATGTTTATCCAGAGGCTAGCTATGTTCGAAGCGGTCCAAAAGGCGAGTGGCGTCTGTTAGGGGAACGCGCTGACGGCAGCTTGCGTACAAGTCGTCCACCGGGCTCGAGAGTCCCAGATGTGACTGACCTTGATAATAAATCGATCGTCGAGGGGAAACTGAGTAACCCGAAGACCGGCTTCAAGGACAGATATAATCCCGGGCAGGAGAGTGACTATTAAAGAATGGCAAAGCAGAATGGTCTTACTTTTGAAAAGGTAGATTTTGACGATTGTAATTGTGACGGAAAAGGCAGATCCAAAGAGGTCAGAAAAAGAGAAGCAGCACAGGCAACGCAAGATTTGAGTGTTGCGCAAACGCTTATGTCGATAGCCAGTTTTGCCGCGAGAAGAAATCCACTTGGGCTGTTTCTGGATATGCTTTTCACACCTTCACCTGCTTACTGAAGCCGGGATGATTGAGAGGAATTCAATTCAATGACAGAGATTCATGTTATAGATACAGGCGCCATCAAGAAATACTCCGATTTTGATAAAATATATTTATCATATGGCGAGTACAAGGACGTTATATTCGGATTTTCTGCAAATTTATTCTATGAGGACGGATCAACGAAAGAAGGACGTATTCGGGGTAATAAAATACTATCGCGATACCGTGATTTATTTCCCAAGGAAGTCAGCCACTTTCATCCGTTTGGTGCGCGACATCGCCGAAAAATCGATAAAATCGATCCAATTGATTATTACAATAAGTCTACGGATAAAATTTCCGATGCTGAAACCTATGGAGCCGGATTGTATGGGTTTAACGCAGAATACCATGTAAATGGAGCGACTCCATATACAATAGGAAACGTCGGTTCGTCAAAATTTGACAGGTGGTCATACGTGGATGCTTATTTCCGTGCCTCCTGGGTGGAGACTCAAGGCCACGAGTTCTTGCGAAAGATGTTGTTGTCATGGTGCGATATTCTTAAGCCTAGTCACGGAACATTTGGCGTATCGGTGCTTTTCGATACCGGCGGTTTTACCAGTAGCCAATGCGTGCTTGCTTTTCCTGTTTTCACAAGATTTCCGGGCATGGATGTGCCTCGTCTCGGCACCTGGACTATTGAAGTTGGGGAAGAGGCTGACAAATGGTGGATTAGAACCATCAATTGGCTTACCATTCTCGATGACGTATTCGTCTGGCCTGCTGCCGGTTTTGTGGACACTGAGTTAAGGTGTTCTGCATGAAACCGGAGAGCATGAATGCAACGACGACAGTTCAGTCGGGAATACAAAATTGAGGCTGTGAAGCTGGTCAAGGAGCGCGGTGTCAGCGTTGCTCAAGCGGCCCGCGATCTTGATGTTCATGAGACGATGCTTCGAAAGTGGGTGCGCGAATTCGGTGCAGATCCAGCTGAATCATTTACTGGTAACGGTCAGATGAAGCCAGAGCAGCTTGAGATCGAGCATCTGCGGCGTGAAGTGAGCAAGCTGAAGGCGGAGCGTGACATCTTAAAAAAGGCCGCAGCCTACTTTGCCAAGGACGTGATATGACCCGAAGGGCCGCGCAAAGCAGCGAATTTCGCGTTCATTGCAAAGCACCGTTCGATCTGGCCATGAAACTAGAATTGCGGCATGGCTCTGCGAAGCGCTGGGTGTCTCACGTTCGGGCTTCCATGCCTGGCTTAACCGCTCGCCGAGTGATCATGCTCGCTATGATGAAGTTCTTTTCGACACGATCGGGCAGAGCTTTCGCTCAAGCGACAGAACCCATGGTGCTCGCCGTGTCTGGCATGACGTGCTGGCGGAAGGGCTATCCTGCGGGCTTCATCGCATTGAACGGCTGATGCTGCGCCAGAATGCTCTGAGGGCGCGTCCCAGGCGGCGTGGCCTGCCGAAAGATGCGGGCGAGCGTTCGGTGATCGGACCGAATGTGCCCGATCATCAGTTCTATGCCGAGCGACCCAACCAGAAATGGGTCGCAGACTTCACCTACATCTGGACGGCGGAAGGGTGGCTTTATGTGGCCGCCGTGATCGACTTATTCTCCCGCCGCGTTGTTGGCTGGTCAATGAATGTCAGCATGACGGCCCAACCGGTTACCGATGCGCTAATCATGGCCATCTGGCGCAGAGGAAGCCGGAAGCGCTTCTGCATCATTCTGATCAGGGGAGCCAATACACGAGCGAACAGTTCCGACGCCTCATGACCGATCATGGTATTACCTGCTCGATGAGCCGCTCTGGAAATGTCTGGGACAATGCTGCGATGGAGAGCTTCTTCTCATCCCTGAAAACAGAAAGGACAGCACGAAAGGTCTATCGAACGAGGAATGATGCCAAGGCGGATGTGTTCGATTACATCGAGCGCTTCTACAATCCGAAACGACGGCATTCGACACTGGGCTATCTCAGCCCGATGGAATTTGAAAACAAGGTAGGATGAGCTTAACCCAGTGTCCGAAAAACCGGCAGCAGGCCACCTTGGTGTGCCGCTGGGCGTATCGTGTGATGAACTGAGGTATGACATCGCCAAGCGTCAAAACCTCCGGCGCTGGCTCAACGTCGCGCTGCTGGAACGTGCCCAATTGAATGTCGCGCAGGATCCTTTGCGCTTGTTCACGCGCATCCTTTAGCGACAGAACTGGATAGGTTCCGAGTTTGATGCGGCGCGATACGCCATCAACCCGGGTTGCCAGATACCAAACCTTGTTGCCCGCATTGGATATGCGGATACGCAATCCAGTGACCAATTCGTCGCGGACCTCATACCGCTTGCCTTCAGCGGGAGGGAGATTGTCGAGGAGTTTGGGTGTGAGTTTTTTTCGCATGACGCAACAATAAGATTGCAACTTCTGCGTGTCATGGTGCGATTTGGAGCTAAAATTGATGAAGTAGTTCTAGAAGACGAGAATTGAAGGATTTGAGATATCCGGATGTCTGATTCTTGGTAGCAAGGTGCATTTATTGTTGCCGTTCGAGTGCAGTCGAATTGAATCTGCGAGCTTCGGTTGGTTTCTGAAACAGCGTGCTTGTGCGACTGAAAACGGTGAATGAATGAGCGCAGATTACGCTTCGCAGAAGACAAACGCGTTAGTTGCTGCTTTACCATATAAAACAACCAGAGACATAATCTATGGATAAGCTCAAGGAATTCCGTTTTTTTCCATATTACTTGAATAGCCGACGTATTGCAGACATCACTGGAGAGCGCCTTCCGTTGGCGAGCCAAACATCACTGAACAACAATTCCAGTACCAGAGTTGGCGCAATGGATGCAACTTTGAGGGCTTCGAAACGCCTAATGTACTCAGGTCAAGTACCGAATTTGGCAAGCCTCGTTTCTCGGGAGATCGTCCACGACCGGGTGCTCAGTTTCGTCTGGGGCGTTTTCACCTTTCGCGGGGCATCTAAGGCCTTAGACTTGGAACTCAAAGGTAAGCCAATAGTCAACGGTAGTTTCTCTGGCTCGATCCCCTTGGGCGACCGCGAATACCGTATGTCGGGGCAAATGCACAACGAGCATTACTACTCTGACAGCTCCATAACTGTTCTGACGAAAAAAAGAAGGATGTTCATCCTCGGTCATTTCGATTTTAGTGATGAAGACAATGTGATCGTATCGCCTTATCTTATGGGTGAGTTGGTAGAAGACCGATATTTTGCCAACTCTCTTTCATCGAGTATACGCGTCTTCCCTGATATGATTGATCAATTTGCTAGGATTAAAGAAGTCCCCTTGCCTAGCAAAGAAGAGCTACGACTTCTGGAAGCTATGCCTGAGGATGACGTGAAGCAGGCTTTTGCTGACATCATAGGTGAGCATTATGTCCCTAAGGACTGGGGCGGTGAGAAATCGGACTTGACGACCACCAAGATAACGTTGGCAGGTCAGAGACATCCGACTGCCTTTATATTTAAAGGCCCGTCGGTGAAGGGCGAAATGCACCCAGCAAATATGGGAAAACGCGGAGATCAATTGGTGCGAGTTTTTGATGAACCCGTAAATCTTGTTGTCGTGCAGCACTGGAACAAGATTGCAAATTCGGTCGTCCGGATTGCGGAGGCTTTGGCTTACGATCCCAGGCAACCACGCCAATACTGCATTATTGACGGTTTAGAGACTGCCCACATTCTAAAAGCTTACGGACGTTTAAAATAAAAGAAAGTCTACCGAGCCCCGCATCGTTGAAGTTTAAAGCCGAAAGCGTGCTCCCCACCTTAACTGCCTTCAGCCGGCCATTGCCTCCGTCAAACAACTTTTCGGTTATACATCACGGGTATCATATGGGGGCCAAAGTTATTGATCTAGAATGTGGAACGCTGAGGTTAGATGACGAAGATTGGCAGCTTGAAATATAAACAGTTCAATAACTTACTGAAACCATTCGAAACGAGATGACCTTAACTACCACTATCCCCAGTCCTGTTGAAAATCCGCGTGTCGGTGGTTCAAATCCGCCTCCGGGCACCATTTACTCCATCGAATAAATTGTGTTTTGACAGAAAAGACCTATTAATTTTGGCACTTCAAAACTTCAGGTTTAACGACTTACGTTTTTGTTTACTCAGCTCTGCCTGAAAGTCAGCACTGCAAACGTCGCGCGCGTTATCATGCGAATGTTTGGCCATCGCTTTAGTCGCACGACCCAGTGCAATCTTTCCATAAGTCCTATCCATCCCAGCGAGAATAGTCGCAACCGGGTACCCACAATATCGCAAACATCAATCCAAGATTTTAATTTTATAAACAACAATCTTGCCTTGAACTTGTTTCAATTGGTAGAGAACCCACTGTAGAATTGGCCAAAAAATCGGGAGGGGCCATTGGCAAAGGTTTTCTACGCACATTCAGGAACGCCAAACGACAAACATGATTGGCAGGGTCTGAAAGAACATCTTCTTGCTGTGGCAAAATTGGCTGCGGAGATGGCGCGGCCACTTGGTTTGGAAAAGGCTGCTTATCTTGCCGGCCTGTTTCATGATCTGGGCAAATATACAGCCGATTTTCAGCGGCGGATTGAGGGAGCAGCCATCCCCGTCGATCATTCCACCGCTGGCGCACTTCTCGTGCTGGGCGACATCATCAGCAAACAAGACTGGCCCATGGGAGAGGTGATTGCCTATTGCATCGCCGGTCACCATGCTGGTCTGCCGGATCGGCGCAACGAAACGCCAGCCTGTCTGGACCGCAGAGTTGAAGCAAAGTTACCGACGCTTGACCCGATCTGGAAGCAAGAACTGGTCTATGACGCCCAAAACCTTATGCCGGAGTTTGCCAGGAGCATCCCACCCAAAACGGCGCATTTTGAACTCAGCCTGATGGGCCGGATGATTTTTTCCTGTCTGGTCGATGCCGATTTCAAGGATACGGAAGCCTTTTATACGGCGCTCGAAGGCCGGGAGGCTGACAGAAACTGGCAATCTCTTCAAACTCTCCTGCCTGATTTTCTGGCGCGCTTCGACGCCCACATGCATGAAAAAAGCAAAGGCGACAGCAGCCTGAACCGTCTTCGTGCCGATATTCTCAGCCATGTGCGCGGCAAGGCGCTGGAGCAGCCCGGCCTGTTCACCCTCACCGTGCCCACCGGCGGCGGCAAGACATTGGCGTCTTTAGGCTTTGCGCTGGACCACGCCAAAGCCCACGGCCATCGGCGCATTATTTATGCCATTCCCTTCACATCGATCACTGATCAAACGGCGGCCATTTTCAGCGATCTTCTGGGCGCAGACCATATTCTGGAGCACCATTCCGCCATTGATCAGGAAAAATTCGACCCCAAAATGCGCTCGGAAAGCCGCGACAAGCTGAAACTGGCGATGGAGGATTGGGCGGCCCCTGTGGTTGTCACCACCAATGTGCAGCTTTTCGAAAGCCTGTTTGCCGCCAAAACCTCACGGGCACGCAAACTGCATAATATCGCAGGCAGTGTAATTATTCTGGACGAGGCGCAAACCATTCCGCGCCCTCTGCTCAAGGCCTGCATGCGGATGCTGGATGCTTTGGCGAGATGTTATGGCTGCACCATCGTGCTGTGTACAGCCACACAACCGGCGCTCGATCAGGACAGGCTGGAGGGCGGCCTGCCGCTGAAAGGGCGCGAACTGGCCCCAGACCCGCATGATCTGGCGCAACGCCTGCGCCGCGCCCGTATTGTCCATCTTGGCGACAGGGACAATGCCGCACTGATCAATGCCTTGACGGAGGAGCCTCAGGCATTGGTGATTGTCAACAGCCGCAAACATGCGCTGGAGCTGTTTCGTGAGGCGCAGCAGGCAGGTCTTGAAGGCCTGGTACACCTCACCACACGCCAATGCGCCGCCCACCGGAAAACCACTCTGGCCGATGTGCGCGACAGGCTGAAGGCGGGGCGACCCTGCCGGGTGATTGCCACCAGCCTGATTGAAGCGGGCGTTGATGTGGATTTTCCCAAAGTGTGGCGGGCCGAAGCGGGGCTGGACCAGATTGTGCAAGCCGCCGGACGCTGCAACCGCGAAGGCAAGTGGGATGTGGAAGAGAGCGTGGTCAGCGTGTTTTCCGCACGCGATTATCCGCCCCCATCGGAATTGCACAAACTTGCCAGCGATATGAAACGGGTGCTGGGCAAGCATGAGGATCTGCTCTCGCTTGCCGCCATTGAGGATTACTTTGGCGAGGTCTATTGGCGCATGGGTGACAAGCTCGATGCCAAGGGCATTCTGGGCCAATTCACCGTCACCCGCAGCGGCACCGATTTCGCCTATCGCACCGTGGCCGAAAAATTCCAGATGATCGAAAGCGGCATGACGCCCGTGATCATACCGCTGGATGCGATAGCGCAAAAGGCAGTGGATGAACTGGAAGTTGAAGGGATCTTCTCTGGCACCCTCGCTCGAAAATTGCAAACCTACGTTGTGCAAGTACCACCAAAGGCAAGGGACATTTTAATCCGCAATGGCCACGTGGACTTTGCGCGGGCGGATTTGCGAGGGGATCAGTTTGCGGTGTTGAAGACGGCCAGTCTGTATCACGCCGACGTGGGGCTAATGTGGGATGATGGGGAATATTTGGCGGCGGAACAGAGCATTTTTTGATCTTTAGCCTCTTAACGCTTGAAGTCTATAGATAGACATACTATCTCTTCGTTGTGCAGACAGCGAAGGGTGTCAATATGCGTGTTCCAGATATGAATGACCACGACTTTTGGAGTTCAGTGGGCGCTATAATTGTTTTGATCTTGGTAAAGGTGGCTAGCTGGTTTATTGGCTAGCTAGCCCGCCCCACCAAAGTCGCCTCGATTGCAGAGGTGTGGATTGAAACAAGCGTTAAGATGCTAAGGCGTGTAATACAAAAAGGGGCGGGCAACCTTTGGCTTACGGAATTCGATTAAAAATATGGGGCGACCACGCCTGTTTTACGCGCCCAGAGATGAAGGTAGAGAGGGTCTCTTATGACGTAATCACACCCTCGGCGGCGCGTGGCATTCTGGAAGCCATTCACTGGAAGCCCGCCATTCGCTGGGTGGTGGATACCCTTCATGTGCTGGAACCCATCCGCTTCCAATCCATCCGCCGCAATGAGGTGGGTGGCAAAGCGCCTGCGGGCAAGATCAAAAGTGCCATGAAGCGCGGCGATCTTGCCGATCTGCAATTGCTGGTCGATGAAGACCGCCAGCAGCGGGCCTCCACCGTGCTGGTCAAGCCCGCCTATATCATCGAGGCGCATTTTGAGCTGACCGACAGAGCCGGGCCAGAGGATAACGAAGGCAAGCATCTGGATATTTTCAACCGCCGTGCAAAAAATGGCCAATGCTTTCACCAACCCTGTCTTGGCACCCGCGAATTTGCCGCAAGTTTTGAGCTGATCCCGCCCGGCACCCCGCTGCCGCAGGCCATTGCAGAAAGCCGCGATCTTGGCTTCATGCTGTGGGATATTGACCATCAGGCCAAGGATCGCCCTGCCCTGTTTTTCCGCGCCGTGATGGAAAACGGCGTGGTCAAGGTGCCGCAACCGACCTCCCCGGAGATTCGCCGATGAGCATTTTGGCCTCTTTGGTCCGCGCCTATGATCGGCTGCCGGATGCACCACCCTTTGGCTTTTCATCGGAAAAAGTCGGCTTTCTGATTTCCCTGAAGGATGATGGCACAGTTGCCCATGACCCGATTCCTCTGCTTGACGGGGAAGGCAAGAAGAAGCAACCCCGCATGATGCTGGTGCCGCAGCCGGTCAAGCGCACGGCGGGCATCTCTCCCAATACGTTTTGGGATAAAACCTCCTATGTACTGGGCGTTACAGCCGCTGAGGGCAAGCGCACAGCAGATGAGCACGCAGCCTTTGTCAAACATCATCTGGATATGCTGGACGGCAATGATGATGCAGGGCTTCAGGCTCTTCGGCTTTTTCTCTCGCATTGGACACCGGAGCAGTTTGCCGCACGGCAATGGCCGGATGAGATGCTGGATCAGAACATTATCTTCTGCCTGGAAAGCGACCGTCTCAACAGAATAATGCTGCATGATCGCCCGGCAGCCAAAGCGCTGTGGAGCAAGCGCGGCAACGATGCAGCGAGCGCGGCGCAAATCTGCCTTGTCACGGGTGAAGCGAGGCCTGTGGCGCGTCTGCACCCTTCCATCAAGGGTGTTTGGGGCGCACAATCCTCTGGGGCGGCGCTGGTTTCCTTCAATCTCGACGCCTTCACCTCTTACGGCCATGAGCAAGGCGACAACGCTCCCGTCTCTGAAGCGGCGGCCTTTGCCTATACCACTGTGCTCAACCGCTTTCTGGAAAAAGGCAGCAGCCATCGTATCCAGATTGGCGATGCCTCCACCGTGTTCTGGGCAGATGCGGAAAAAATTGAGGTGGCCGAGCAAGCGGAAAGTCTGTTTTCCTTCTTTGTCGATCCGCAAGCCGATGATGCAGAGGCCACCAAAAAGATTGGCATTCAACTGGCGCGTATCCGCCAGGGCGATCATCTGAGCGACATTGAGCCAAAGCTGGAACAGGGTGTGCAGTTTTACGTGCTGGGCCTTGCGCCCAATGCCGCCCGGCTGTCCATCCGGTTTTTCTATGAAGGCAGCTTTGGTGAACTGACCCGCCATTATCAAAGCTTCATCAGCGAAATGCGCATTGAGCCAGCGCCGCGCGATGAATATCCGCCTCTGTGGCGTTATTTGCGTGAAACCGCCGTGCTGGGCAAATCCGAAAACGTGCCGCCCAATCTGGCGGGAGAGTGGATGCGCGCCATTCTCTCCGGCGCACATTATCCGATGACATTGCTGTCCAGCGTGTTGATGCGCATCCGCGCCGATGGCGATGTCAACGCACTGCGTGTTGGCATTTTGAAAGCCCTTCTCATTCGTAATTTTAAAAGGGAGGCCCCTGTGGCACTGGACCCCGACAATAAAAACAAAGGCTATCTGCTGGGTCGGCTGTTTGCCGCCTATGAGCAGGCACAAACAGCAGCGCTTGGCACCAAGGTCAACGCCACCATCAAGGATAAATTCTATGGCTCGGCCTCGGCTCAGCCGCGCAAGGTGTTTGCGCTGCTGGAAAGCGGCTCCGCCAACCATCTCTCCAAGATTGGCAAACAATCACCGGGACGCCGCGTCAATCTCGAAAAGCTGATTGGCGGCATCATGGACAGTATGGAGCCGGGCTCCGATCCCTTTCCCGCCGCGCTGAATGCTGAAGAGCAGGCACTGTTTGGCCTTGGATATTACCATCAACGCAATGAATTTTTTAAGAAAACCACTGAAACCTCTGAGGCTGCCCAATGACCGCACTTGCCAACCGCTACGATTTTACGCTGATTTTCGAGGTCACAAATGGCAACCCGAATGGCGATCCCGATGCGGGCAATCTGCCGCGTCTGGACCCGGAAACCAATAAGGGTCTGGTGTCAGATGTCAGCCTCAAGCGCAAAATCCGCAATTACATCGAGCTTGCCAAAAGCGGCGAGGACAGTTTTCACATTTATGTGCAGGAAGGGGCTATTCTCAATGAAAAGCACCGCCTTGCCTATAAGGCGCTGCGCCCCGGCGATGCCAAGGCCGAAAAAGACGCAAAACTGAACCCGAAGGATGATGCCGAAGCCATCAAACTGCGCGATTTCATGTGCGCCAATTTCTTTGATGTGCGCACCTTTGGCGCGGTCATGTCCACGGGCATCAATTGCGGACAGGTCAAAGGTCCGGTGCAATTGACGTTTGCCAGCTCGGTTGAGCCCATCATGCCGCTGGAAATTTCCATCACCCGCATGGCTGCCACCAACGAGGCCGAAAAGAAGCAAAAGGCCGAGGGCGACGATTCCAGTGATCGCGTGGACAACCGCACCATGGGCCGCAAGCATATTGTGCCCTATGGTCTTTACCAAGCCCATGGCTTTATCTCGGCCAAATTTGCCGAGCGCACCGGCTTTTCGCAAAGCGATCTGGACCTGTTGTTTGATGCGCTGATCAATATGTTCGAGCATGACCGCGCCGCTGCCCGTGGCGAAATGGCCACCCGCAAGCTGATTGTGTTCAAGCATGAAAATGCGCTGGGCAACGCCCCTGCCCACGCCCTGTTTGATCGGGTCAAAATTGGCCGCAATGTCGATGGTGAATTCCGCGCCATTGATGACAAGCGCATCGGCAATGAACCACCTGCGCGCAAATTCTCCGATTACATCATTGAAATTGATCGGGAAAATCTGCCCGCTGGTGTCGAGATCATCGAAAAGCTGTAAGCCATGACGGAAGCTGTTGCAGGGCCGGAAGACGAACGGAGTGAGCCTCTGCCGCTTTCGGCCTTGCAGCACGCCGTCTATTGCCTGCGGCAAGCGGCGCTGATTCATCTGGAGCGGCTCTGGGCCGAAAACCGCTTTACCGCCGAAGGTCAGGTGCTGCATGCCGTGGCCGATAAAGGCGGCAGCCGCAAGGCGCGCGGGGTGCGCCGGGCCATGGCATTGCCGCTGTCCTGTCGTCGGCTCAATATTGCCGGCGTGGCCGATGTGGTGGAGTTTCACCCCGATGGCAACGGCACAGACGTGCCCTTTCCGCTGGAATACAAACGCGGCAAGCCCAAACTGCACCGCGCCGATGAGGTGCAGCTTTGTGCGCAGGCGCTCTGTCTTGAAGAAATGACGGGCGTCGGCGTGCCAGAAGGTGCCCTGTTTTATGCCGAAACCAAGCGGCGCGTGGTTGTGCCTTTCGATGCCGATCTGCGACAGTTGACGGAAGAGACAATCCACGCCCTGGCCGAGGTGTTGCGCACCCGCACAACCCCGCCGCCAACCGACAAGCGGCAGCGTTGCCGCGCCTGTTCGCTGCATGAGCTATGTCGGCCCGATATTGTCGCCAAGCCGGTGAAAAGCTGGCGCAGCCGCATGGTGGAAAAATTGCTGGCGGAGCCATCTGCATGAAAAAACTGCTCAATACCGTCTACATCACCACCGAAGGAGCCAGTTTACGCAAGGATGGCGAAAACCTCGTGGCCGAGGTGGAGAGTGTGGAGCGGGCACGGGTGCCCTTTCACATGCTGGCATCTGTTGTGGTGTTTGGGGCGATTTATGTCTCTCCGGCCCTGATTGGGGCCTGCGCCGCCGCTGGCATTACGCTGGTGCTGCTGGAGCGCAACGGCCGCTTTCAGGCCCGTATCGAAGGCCCGATCAGCGGCAATGTGCTGCTGCGCCGCGCGCAATATAAGGCATCGGATGCCGCCGAGGAGATTGTGCGCTCCATGCTGATTGGCAAAATTGCCAACCAGCGGGCCGTGCTGATGCGCTCGTTGCGGGATTATGGCGACGACTATGACGCCAAAGACCGCGAGGCGATTGAAACCGCAACCGAGCGACTGGCCCGTATTATCCGCCGGGTTGAACGCGCCGACGACAGCGTGGAGCTGATGCGCGGATCAGAAGGCGAAGCGGCCAATCTGTATTTTTCCGTTTTTGATCATCTGATCCGCTCACCCGATGAAGAGCTGCGCTGGAGCGGTCGCTCACGCCGCCCGCCGCTAGACCCGATCAATGCGCTCCTGTCGTTTCTCTACACGCTGCTGACCCATGATTGCCGCTCCGCCTGCGAAAGTGTTGGGCTGGACCCTGCCGTGGGTTTTCTGCACCGCGACCGACCGGGAAGACCCAGCTTAGCGCTGGATCTGATGGAAGAATTTCGTCCGGTTCTGGCTGATCGGCTGGCGCTCTCGCTGATCAACCGGCGGCAATTGCGCGCCCGCGATTTTGAAACCCGCGATGGCGGAGCCGTGTTTCTCACCGATGATGCCCGCAAAACGGTGCTGACCGCCTGGCAGGAACGCAAAAAGGAAGAGCGCCTGCACCCCTTTCTGGACGAAAAAGCCCCGCTTGGCCTCGTGCCTTATCTGCAAGCACAAATGCTGGCCCGCCATTTGCGCGGCGATCTGGATGCCTACCCGCCCTGGTTCTGGAAATAAGGAGCGCCCCATGCTTGTTCTCGTAACCTATGACGTGCGAACCTCGGAAGAAAACGGAGCCGCCCGCCTGCGCGCCGTTGCCAAGGCCTGCCGCGATTTTGGCCAGCGGGTGCAATATTCCGTGTTTGAAATCGAGGTAGACCCGGCCCAGTGGACAAAGCTGAAAGCCCGGCTGGAGAGCATTATCAAACCGGAATTCGACAGCTTGCGCTACTACTATCTCGGCTCCAACTGGCAACGAAAGGTCGAGCATATCGGCGCAAAACCCGCCACCGACCTGAACGGCCCATTGATTATCTAATCCACTGCACTCTACGATAAAACCGCGTGCGAACCCCAAGCGTGCCACCAAACCCCGGCAGGTTCGGACCGCAGTTTGTTTTTTGAAATTGTTCAATAATCTATTTTTGCCTTCTTTCCTTATTCAGGTGAAAGCCAAAACAGCAAACCATTCGCACAATCGAACGGCTTTTCTAATGCGGTGAAAAGGGTTAGATGGAAGGCAGTCGCCCCTCACGCAGGGGCGTGGATTGAAACAGTTTTGGAAGGTGCGCCAACAATTGTCCAGGCAGGTCGCCCCTCACGCAGGGGCGTGGATTGAAACCAGCCCGTAACCGTAACGGGAGAGCCGTTAACCTTGTCGCCCCTCACGCAGGGGCGTGGATTGAAACTAATGAGCCGTGACGCCAGCATAGACCTTCCAATGTCGCCCCTCACGCAGGGGCGTGGATTGAAACACGACAGCAGATCCAACGGCCCCTGGCCCTGTGTGTCGCCCCTCACGCAGGGGCGTGGATTGAAACCCTATATTTCGCGCTAAAAAGCGCAGTCCTTTAGTCGCCCCTCACGCAGGGGCGTGGATTGAAACCGGGAGGTGCCGGTTATCAACTCGCTGTTGATGGGTCGCCCCTCACGCAGGGGCGGGGATTGAAAGGAAGCAGGGCCTGTGTTGTAGCTGGCCAATGGCATTCCTCGAAGCTGACAAACACGTCTTGCGGGAGATTTGCCCGCTTGACGACCCGCGACGAGGGGAAGGCGCTGTCTGGGCAGCGGATGAGGAGCTTTACTGCGCCATGGGCCATGTATGGAGAGAAGCGCTGTGGAAGGTGGTGTAAAGCTTTGGCTACGCATCTTCGCTTAAACAGCGCAATTGAAGAGCGAATTATCGCTCATTCAGGCTCCATGCATCAACGCCAGGGTTGAAAGGCTGTGGTTTTCCAATGAGGTAGCCTTGCACCAGTTCGCAGCCGATGGACTTTAGCAAATCAAGTTGGTCCTGTGTTTCAACACCTTCTGCGGTTGTGCCCATTTTCAGAATGCCGCACAGGCGGATGATTGCCTCGACAATCGCGAGATTGTCGGCATTGCCGGTGAGTTCATCAATGAATGATTTGTCGATCTTCACCTTGTCGAACGGGAATTTTCTGAGATAGCTCAGGGATGAGTAGCCGGTACCGAAATCGTCAAGTGCAAGGCCAATGCCAGACTGCTTCAATTTGGTCAGTATCGTGAAGGTCCCCTCGTTATCGCCGACAAGAGCAGACTCAGTCAGTTCAAGAATTAGCCGGGATGGCTCCAAACCGGAGCAACTCAGCGCACTCTCAACCGCTGCGGTGATACTGTTATCACGCAGCTGTATGGTCGACACATTGACCGAAACACTCATGGTCTTCGGCCATTGAGCAGCATCCACGCAGGCCCGGCGAAGCACCCATTCTCCAATGGCTGTTATAAGCCCAATCTCCTCCGCCAGCGGGATGAAGACGGCTGGAGAAATATAGCCCCGCACAGGATGCCGCCAGCGCAACAGCGCCTCTACAGAGATGATTTTGCCCGACGCGATCTCGGCGATGGGTTGATAGAAGACCTCAAGTTGATCCTTGGGCAGGGCTTGCCGCAGGTCGAGTTCCATCTCCAGACGCATCTCTTCATGATCGTCCATCTTTGGCTCATAGAAGCAATACATGCCCTGTCGGTGCGCCTTCGCCCGATACAGCGCCAGATCGGCATTTTTTAAAAGCTGTTGCGGATCATTGCCGTCCATTGGCGCGATTGTCATTCCTATGCTGGAACTGAGGGGCATTTCACGCCCATGCACGATGAAGGGTTTGCCAAGTGCGTCCATCACCCGTTGGGCAAAAGCCTCCATATCGCCGACATTGCGAACCCCGCGCCGCAAAATTGCAAATTCGTCACCACCAAAGCGCGAGACGATATCGTGCTGTTTTGCGCATGATCGCAGCCGATCCGCCATGATTTGCAAAACCTTGTCGCCCGCGTCATGGCCGAGGTTGTCGTTCACCGCCTTGAAGCTATTAAGATCAAGCCACAACAGACCAAACTGTCCGCTATTATCCTCGCCAACCTCCTCCAATGCCTCCTGAAGGGCCTCAATGAAGGTGGCCCGGTTCGGCAAATCCGTCAGCACGTCAAAGCGCGCCATATATTCCAGCCGAGCTTCAACCCGGCGTCGCTCGGTGACATCCTCAAATGTTGCAATCCAGCCGCCGTTTGGCATTTTCTCACACAGCGACAGCAATGTCCTACCATCCTCGCAATGATGCAGAAAACGGGTCGCGCCTGCCTCGCTGGCATGCTCGGATGTGGCGCGCATGACGGCCTGAAAAACACGCACAGCTTCAGCAAACTTGCTGTTGGGATTATCCCGAAGCTCGACAAAGCTGAGGCCGAACGGCAGATCGTTCAGGGTGAGGCCCAGAATCTGGCAAAAGCGCGTATTGCACACATCAAGCCTGCCCGCGCTGTCCAGCATGAGAAGACCGTGGCTCATATTGTTCAACGCTGCATCGAACCGGTCATTCTGGGTGCGCAGTTGAATATCCCGGATCAGTAAAGTCTCATTCTGGATGCGAAGATCGGTATTGCGGGCCTCCAGATCGCCCTGCGCCTTGATGAGTTCGTTGCTTGAAACACGCAAATCCGTGGTCAGCACCTCAAGGGCTTGAGAGGTTTTGTTCGCCAGGCGGTTTTGGTAGACAAGAAGCGCGATCAAACCCAAGCCACAGGCGATGAGGCCCGTGACCAGATCAATGAAAAGAAATTGCAGGCTTTGAAGCCTGAGTTGATGTTCAATGAGCGTATCGCTTGTGAAGGTGTAGGCTGCGGATGCAAGTTTTGGCGCACGCCGGTCAAGCGGATCAATAAGCGCAATAATCTGCAATGCGACCTTTCGATCGGAAATCGAAGGCATCAGGCTGTCGATTTTGCGAACAGCAGTATCGAGGTCGTCAATGAACTCCCGCCGTTCAGGATCCCCGTTGACAAAATCCTGCAACACCGCTGATTTCAATGTCGAGACCCGGCTGACAAGAATGTCGAACCTCAGGTTGACTTCATTTTCATCAACATCGGGACTGCCAGCGCTAAAAGCGGTCAAGCGTTGCTCAAACCGCGTGATCTCCACCGAGGCCTGACTGGCGATCCAGGCAATATTGTAATTGGAGAGCTGCTGCGTCTCGTTTTGATCTTCGCGGATGAGGACTATGACGTAGATCGCCAAAGCAAAGAACACAACAACGAGGCCAATCAGGAGAAACCTAATTGCTCCGCTAGGCCGCATCATCGCCTCCTGCGCCAGGCTGTCGAAGACGCATGTTTATTTCACTGTCATTTTGGCAACCTGCCAGGCAGATCGCTTGTAATAGAGTTGGCTTTGCAGCTCAGGATCGCTGTCATAAGGATAGACGATGAACAACGGTCCCTTATCGCGCACCGGCATGTATTCGCCGTTGCGTTTCATGGCAAGAATGACGCGGAAACGCGTAAAATCTTCCATCGGAATTTCCGTCGTATAGTCGTTCAAAGCCTGAACATCCAAGAGTTTGCCCGTGGCACCAACGTGGTCCAGAACACTCGACATCAACGGGCCTTCAAACTTGACCTTGCCGGTGTACCAGGGGCATGATGTCTCGAAACTCACCATGCCGAGCGCTTCCAGGCTTTCCCGGTCGAATTTTGCTGTTCCATCCACGGCATTTTTGCTGATCAGACCATTGATCGAAAGGATGGGCTTTGTTTCTGCGTGAACGGAACCTGTCATAAAAAGGCCTGCTGCTCCGAGGAGGCCAGCGTTCAGTGTTCTGCGTGTGATCTGCATTTCTTTGAGCCTTCATGAACAAATATGGACAGAACCGGACCCCACGTCCGGTCGTGGCTTATCGCGGTATTTCGAACAGGGCCGAGTTGCCGCCGTGCTCACGGACTTCTACTGATTCCAGCCAGACGCGACCGTCCGTCTCGCGTCCAACCAATACGGATACATAGTCATGGCAAAACCGCGCCGTCTGCTCGCAGCCAACAGACGGCATGATGCGCAGATCAACCAGCCCCTTGTTCGCAAGTTCAACGAAGGTTGCCAATTCGGGGTCATCTTCGGCAACCAGCGTCGTGTGATCAAATTGATCGTGCAGCCATTGCCGAACCTGTTTCATTCCACCAAAATCGTAGCACCAATTATGCTGATCCAACTGGTGTGTTGCAAATACAAATTTAAAGGCCAGCGCATAACCGTGCAACAATTTGCAGTGAGAATGCTCGGCACGCCACTGACGAAAACAGCAGGACAGGCCCTCTGAGTGATCATAGGTCTTGGTCGAGCGATAGATCGCAGGTGGCGAGGCACCGAAACTGCTTTGTGCTGGCGTTTCAGCGACGTCTGCATGGCTCATGCTTTATCCCCTTTGACATCTTCACCGTTGCAAGCCGACACATTCCTGAAGAAACTCTGCCTTAAGATCGCGGTCCTGTGCCATGCAGCCGTAATAGGTTGTGGTGATCATGCGCGCATCATGGCTGGCGCGAATGCCGCGATGGGTTTTACACATGTGAACGGCCGAAATACGAACAGCCAGACCGCGCGGTGCGGTAGCTTCCACGATATGGCGCTCGATCTGCTTGACCAGCTCCTCCTGAATCTGAAACCGGGATGAGAAATAATCAACCAACCGATCATACTTGGAAAGACCAATGATCTTTCCATCCGGTGCAGGAACGATACCAATGTAGCACTCACCGTAGATTGGCATCAAGTGATGCGCACAGGTCGAGCGCACCTCAATCGGTCCTGTTACGATGAGTTGATCACATTGCTCAACGTTGTCAAACTCGGTGATTGCCGGTGGCGGCACAAAGCGACCGCGCAGGATTTCCTCGACATACATCTTTGCCACGCGGGCCGGTGTGTCGCGCATATTGTGGTCATTGCGATGGTCAATCTGAAGAACATCGAACAATTCTTGCAGCTTTACTGCGGCGTCAGCCATGACCTTGGCGCGCTCGGCCTCCGACAAAAAAACCTCGACCGCTTCATTCCCGAAGCGTGATGTCTTTGCCTGGAGGGCAGCCATCTCGTTTTTCATTGCTTGACCCGACATCATCATGCTCCCGGTTATTGTCTCGCGCAAAAGATTTCACAATTACAGCGCCGTGCGCCAAATATGGCGCACGAAGGACGCTGTAACACTTTAAATCTGCTGCATAATTTTCACCTTAAATCCAATCCGATCTAAGGAATTATGCAGTAATACTCACGTGCAGCAATGTCGAAGCGCAGCTGTCAAATTCAAAAACTCCGCGAGAATCATAGGCTTGCCTGTGAGGTGCATGATTGTGACATTTGCTATCAAAGCGGCCGCAGATGGTAGAAAATGTCACGATCAAACCACGAGCATGGATGGCCTATAGTTGTTTCAATTTGGTTAAATAAATCATTAAGTATCGCCCGATTAAGTCACAGAATTGCAAAGGGCTTGTCGCTTTTTTTGTGGTTAACAAAATATGGGTCGCCCGAAGAGAAAAGCAAACGGATCAATCTGGAAGAATTCCCTCTTACATTCGCAGATTCGAAAACAAAAAACCAATTCCCCTAAAAGTTCACGGGAAATCCGCCGACAATGGGTGCAGACGATCATAGCTGAAAACCATGCCCTACAGCGCCGTGCGCCATATATGGCGCACAAAGGTTCGCTGTAGCTCTTTATTTCTGTTGCATAATTTTATCTTTAAACCGATTCCGGTTTAAAGAATTATGCAATATCAGTCGCACGACAGCCATGTCGCGACACCCAACAGGTCACCCACCCCGAAACGCCATGCGATAGGAAGACGGCGTCACGCCGCGCACTTTGCGAAATCGGCGGGCGAAATCCGCCGCATCGAAAAACCCGCATTCGGTGGCGATCTGCCCTACGGGCTTTTCGGTCTGAACCAGCAACTGGCAGGCGCGCCCTAAGCGTAATTGCCCCACATAAGCACTGATCGACATACGGGTGCTGCGTTTGAAGATACGCTGAAGCTGGCTCTCCGTCAGATGGGCCAGATCGCAAAGAGGCTTGAGACGCAGAGGCTGGTCATAGTGATCGTGCAGATGGTCAAGAACTTTTTGCATTCGCACCCGGTCACGCGGCAAATCGCTGACCATCACCTCGCCACTGGCAAGAAGCTGCCGGTCAGGGGCGGCGGCCAGTTCAACCAGCAGCGTTTGCAGCGCTATGACCTGCGCCGCAGCGTTGAGCTGCCCCAGCTCCAGGATTTCCTTCCGGAGTTTGGCCACAGTATCAGGGCCAAATTGAATGCCGCGCCGCGCCTGCGCCAGCAGAGCACCCACCGGCGCAAGCTCCGGCACGGCTTCGATCAACCCATTGGCCCAATCCTGCGTAAACCAGCAGATCATCGCCTGATGGGCCGCAGCCCTGCCAATCAGGCTTTGAGACTGAAATGCATGAGGCAGATTGGGAGCGATCAGAACCAGATCACCATCGCCATAGTGGGCCACGTGATCACCGACAAAACGCATACCATGGCTGTTGACCGTCAAGGTTAGCTCAAACTCAGGATGATAATGCCAGTTGAAGGGAAATTCCGGCAATTGCCGGTCAAAAACCAGCAGCGACCGCCCTTTAGGAATGGCCACGGTCTCGAAATAGGGTTGAGATATGACCATTACCTTCCCTTCCGCTCCCCATATGCGGCCATTATACAAGAAGATGCGGCTCTGTGGAATGGTGCGCCCGTCGATCCTTTGGCATGACATGCGTTTGGGGAGGAATGCACAATGCAGACGATCAAGGCGGATATTGTGATCATTGGCTCGGGCGTTGGCGGCAGCGCCGTGGCTCATCAATTGGCTGGCAGTGGCGCAAAGATTGTGATGCTGGAGCGCGGTGATTTTCTGCCAAATGAGCCGCAAAACAGTGACGCCGAGGCCGTATTTCTGCAAGAGCACTACAAAACCCGCGAGGAATGGCAGGACGCATCGGGCGAGCGCTACCGCCCCGGCCAATATTATTATGTTGGCGGGCATACGAAATTCTACGGCACGGCGATGTTTCGCTTCCGGCCTATGGATTTCAGGGCAACCACAATAGACGGAGCGTCTTCACCGGCATGGCCGATCAGCTATGAAGAACTGGCCCCCTATTATGAGACAGCAGAACGTCTTTACGGTGTGCGCGGCCAGTCCGGCATCGATCCAACCGAGCCGCCACGCAACGCATTTCCCCATGCCGCGATTCCGCACGAGCCCACCATTGCCCGGCTGGCCAAGCGATTGAGCGCCCAGGGACTGCATCCTTTTCCCATGCCCTCTGCGGTGGATTTCGGAGACGGCGGCAGCTGTCAACGATGCGGCACCTGCGATGCTTTTGCCTGTCGGTTCAGCGCCAAGGGCGATGCCGAAACGCGGGTGCTGCGTCCACTCGTGACCCACCCGGACCTGCAACTGGAACGCAACGCTCAGGTGACCCGGCTGATTGCCGATGATCAGGGCCATCGCATCCTTGCCGCAGAATTTATGCGCGACGGCCTTATCGCACGGGTTGAAGCACCGCTGTTTGTGTTGAGCGCGGGTGCCATCAACTCAGCCCTGATTTTGCTACGCTCAGCCTGTGCCGGAGCTCCCGATGGCTTGGCCAATCGCTCAGGCGTGGTCGGGCGCTATCTGATGAACCACCATCTGACCGGGTTGATGGCAATCAATCCCTTGGCCCGCAATGACACCAGATTTCCAAAGACGCTCTCGGTGAACGATTTATACAATGGACTGCCCGGCGATAGCAATGCGCGCGGCAATATCCAGATGCTGGGCAAGATTCAGGGGGCCATGATCCGCGCCACCTACCCCGCCATGCCGCGTATGCTTGCCGATTGGCTGGGGCACCATTCTGTTGATGTGCTGGCAATGTCGGAAGACACGCCTGAAGCCGATAGCCGCGTGCGACTGTTGCCCGGCAACCGGGTCGAGGTCGACTATCGCCCCGGCAGCACCGACGCCCACGATCGTTTCGTGCATCATGTCAGGGGTGTGTTGCGGCGTTCGGGTTTTCCTGTCGTGCTGCGCCACGGCTTTGGCATTCGCGCACCGTCCCATCAATGCGGCACGGTGCGGATGGGAGATGACCCCGCAACCTCGGCGCTGGACGCCCTGTGCCGCGCCCATGATCATCCCAACCTCTATGTGGTCGATGGCGGGTTCTTTCCGTCGTCTGCGGCATTGAACCCCGCCCTGACCATTGCCGCGCAGGGGTTACGCGTCGGCGCACATCTGCGCGAGACCCGCATGCGCCAAAGCCAGAGCGCCTGAAACAGGACCTGAACAGAAAGGACCGGACCGATAGCACCTCAAAGCGACTGTATACCGACGTTTTGATGCAGAGCGATCGAAAGACAACTGCCAAGCCTCACGCCAGCTTGCGACGATACATTCCGCCCAAGTTCCGTTGCCCGGCTCCTGCATAATTCCTTAAATCGGAATAGATTTAAGGAGAAAATTATGCAGCAGCTTAAAAGTGCTACAGCGTCCTTTGTGCGCCATATTTGGTGAGAGGCGCTGTCGTGTTTGGATCGTGGTCACGGCAAATGTGTCCAGCGGTTTTGCCGCGCGTATTCTGTGAGCTGTTGATGCCCAAGCTATCCGTCTGCATTCCAGTTGAGCCCGGTCATGGTTTGCCTACCTATCTCATTCGTGAGCTTTTGAAAAATGACGCAGCCGATTTGGAAATCATCCTGTCCACCTTCGGCAATCGCTTGCAGGATGCCTTGGACATCACCGAAATAGCCGAGCGCGACACGCGGTTGCGGCTTTTGCCGCCGGCTCCTGACAATATTTCGGCCGGCCAATTGTGGGTTGGCACAGTTGCAGCGGCGCAAGGCGATTGGGTCACGCTGATCTATCCCGAAGACATGATAGAGCCTGATCTGCCAGCTTTGTTGACATATCTGGAAAAAGAGCAGCCAAAGGCTGATGCGCTGGGCTGGAACGCTTTCCAGATCTCGCCGTCCACCCCGCGCTATGTGCCAAGCAATGTTGCCGTGCCGGTTCTGCACAATGTAACGGCCTATGATAAGGCGCCCATGCTGGAAGCCTTTTTCTATTGGAAAGGGGCGCAGCAAACGCCCCGGATGCCCTTTGGCCTGTTTCATGGTGCCATCAAGCGCAGCCTTGTGGAAACCATTTTGGGAAACTGCGGCGAGTTGAGCTGGCTGACACTGTTGCCACACTATGAATGGTCGGCGCGGGTATTGATTTTTGCGGATGCGCTCGCGCTCAGCAACAGGCCGCTGTCTGCCTGCAATGTGGAACCCTTCAGGCCGCACTATGTCCCATCTGCGATCGAGAATTTTCCTCTTCATTCCGGCATAGGCATCACGGCCGCAATCGCAGAAATTCAGGTTCGGACCCTGGCGGAACTCGGCAGTGAATGGGCCGGATTTGGCGAGGATTTTGTCACGGCATGCCTTTATGATTGCGCATCGGAGCATAATCCATCTGCATTTCAAGCCAAGGCCGAGGCCTATCGCAAGGCATTGCTTGCCATGCCGGGCGGTGCTGCTTTTGTGGCGGGCTTCCAGCCGCCCTACTCTGCCACGCCCCCTTCCGATGCACGCCGAGGCCTTTTCGGCAAAATCCTGCTGGTCGATCGCTTTATTGGCAATGCGGTCACCGCCCAGGAATTTTATGCGGTAATGCGGGCTATGCTGACACCCATCGAGGTGATTGTGAGCGGTGGTGCGGTTGTCGATCTGAGTAAAAAGAAGAAATAAGGGCTTCCATCGTGCAAAATCGTATTCTTTACACCAAGCCCTCGATTACCGATCTTGAAACCAGCTTTGCCGCTGACGCCGCCGCCAATGGCTGGGGCGATAAATGTTATGATTATATTTATCGCTTCGAAAAGCAGTTTCGCGAACATATTGGCACCCGCTTCGCCATTGCGACATCAAGCTGCACGGGAGCCCTGCATCTCGGCCTCGCAGCCCTTGGCATCGGTGCTGGCGATGAGGTGATTTTGGCGGATACCAATTGGGTTGCCACGGTTTCGCCCGTTGTGCATCTGGGTGCCAAGCCGATTTTTGTCGATGTCGACGCCCATTCCTGGTGTGTGGACCCGGCCTTGGTAGAGCGCGCCATCACCCCCAACACCAAAGCCATCATTGCCACCCATCTTTACGGCAATCTCGCGGATATGGATGCCTTGCTGGCGATTGGTGCCGCCCACGACATTCCCGTGATTGAAGACAGCGCAGAGGCCATTGGCTCGGTCTGGACCAATAGTCGGCGCGCTGGCTCGATGGGTCGGTTTAGCACCTATTCCTTTCATGGCACAAAAACCGTCACCTGCGGCGAAGGTGGCATGTTTGTGACCAATGACGAGGACCTGTATGAGACGGTGCTGACCTTGAGCAATCATGGCAGGGCGCGGGGCCAGAAGAAGCAATTCTGGCCTGATATGGTCGGCTTCAAATATAAAATGTCCAACATTCAGGCCGCCATTGGCTGCGCCCAGATGGAGCGGATCGACACCCTCACCGCCCGCAAGCATGAGATTTTCGAGCGTTACAAGGAATTGCTGGGCGCGCTTCAGGGCCTGAGCTTTAATCCAGAGCCTGCGGGCACGCGCAATGGTGCCTGGATGCCCACCGTGGTGATGGATCAGGCGCTTGGCATTCGTCGCGAACAGATGATTGACGCCTTTGCCAAGGCCAACATTGATGCGCGAGTGTTTTTCCACCCGCTCTCCAGCCTGCCAATGTTCCAACCGGTTCTGATCAACCGTAACGCCTATGAAATCCCGGAGCGGGCCATTAACCTGCCAAGCTATCACGATATGACCGACGACCAGATTGGTCGGGTGGCAGATGTGATCAAGCATTTGGTAAACCCGCAATGACATCCCGTTTGCCTGATAACACAGCTAGGAAAGGCCACCAGCGCCCATGACTCATCCTGATGACCGTCTCGAATTTGAAGAGAACAAGCGCAAAATGAGCCTTGCCTTGGGAGCCGATAGCCAGGCCTTCGACGAATCACTCAAGCTGATGTTGACGCTTGACCAATATGATTACTCTTATCTCTGGTCCTGGATGGGCGTGCCAATCATTCAGTTCCCGGCTGATGTGATGGCGACCCAGGAAGTGATCTGGAATTCCAAGCCCGATATTATTATTGAGACCGGTGTTGCACGCGGCGGCTCGATGATTTTCATGGCGTCCCTGCTGGCGGCCATGGGCAATGACAAGGCAAAAGTGATCGGTGTCGATATTGATATTCGCGCCCATAATCGCGATTCGATTGAGAAACACCCACTGTCGAAATACATCACGCTGATCGAAGGCGGCTCCGTTGACGACGACGTCATGGAAAAGGTGAAAGCCCTGATTCCACCGGGTGCCAAGGTGATGGTGGTGCTGGACAGCGATCACTCCCGCGATCACGTTCTGGCCGAATGCCGCGCCTATGGCCCCTTGGTGACAGAGGGCTGCTATCTGGTGGTGGCCGATACCGTGGTTGGTCATCTGACAGAAGAAACGGCACCCAAAAAACGCTCCAAGATCTGGTATCAGGGCAATGAGCCGCTTTCTGCCCTGCATGATTACATGGCGGAAACAGATTGTTTTGAAGTGGATGCCGTGCTGAACGGCAAACTGGTTCTGTCATCCTCGCCGGGCGGCTATGTGCGCCGAAAAGTGACGGCTGAAATACCAGCGACAGCAACACAGGCCTCTGAATGACCCGTGTTGTCATTTCTCAACCCATGTATTTTCCCTGGGCTGGCTTCATGGCCCAGATGGCACTTGCCGACGTCTATATCTGGCTTGATGATGTCCAATATTCCAAGCGCAGCTTCACCAGTCGAATTCAGGTCAAGACGGCGGGTGAGCGGTGCTGGATGTCCATTCCGGTGGTCAGCAAAGGTCGCTATGACCAGAGGATCATTGATCTTGAACCCTCCAATGACACCTGGGAAAAATCTCACCGGGTGTTGTTATCGCAGGTTTTGAGCCGGTATCCACACAAGCTCGACGCCCTGTCTCTCTTCGACCAAACCATGGCACTGGAGGGGTCACTGTGCGATCGGTTGATCGCAAGTGCCGAGAGCCAGGCCAATCACCTCGGCATCCTGCCTCCTCGTGTGTATCGCTCGTCTGAGATGGGCTGCAAAACCACATCGTCTGAGCGCTTGTTCGAGTTGGTTCAAGCGGTTTCCGGAACAGACTATATCACCGGGCACGGCGCATGGGCCTATCTCAATCACAGCCTGTTTAACGATGCCAATATCTCGGTATCCTACATGCGTTACGATCCTCTGCCGTGGCCTCAGCCACACGGAGATTTCACGCCTTACGTGACCGGCCTCGATTTGATTGCCGCTGTCCCGCGCGATCAAGCCAAAGACCACCTGCGCCCGGCAACCGTTGATTGGCGCGCCTTCACCCCCGGGTAAATCGATCCACCCCTCTTCGCGGTGGGATGGATTGCAAACCCGAAAACAACGCGTTTGCCTTGAAGACCTTGCAAAAATTCAAACCTGGGCATTGAAACGATGTCGGATATTCCACCGTCAGACAAAAGCAATCCACCGATCGCACCCGCTCTCTTTCGAGATTATCAGGCATCGGATTTTGAAACGCTGGCAAACATCCGGCGGGATCCGTTGATGCATGATATGCTGATGTCGATTCCAAAGCAGACCGATGACGAGGCCGTTCAGGATTGGATTGAAAGACGGCGCAAAGAACCAGGCGGGTTATTTCGCATCATCGCAAATGCCCAGACCGGAGCTGCCGTTGGCTTTATTCAAATCGGCGGGGTTCACCACCACAATCGGATCGGGCACGGCGGATTGGCCGTGTCACGACATATCCAGGGCCAAGGCTTGGGCCGTGCAGCCATGAGCATGATTGTGCAGCTCGGCCGCGAAGACCTGGGCCTGCGAAAGCTGGTGGCCGAGATCCGGGCCGATAATTTCGCCTCAATAAAACTTCATATCGCCGCGGGCTATCGGATCATCGGCACGATGGAACAGCATTTTGTGGATACAAAAGGCGACGCGCACGACGTGCTCATTCTGGAACGCATGTTATAATAAAGCGCCGTGCGCCATATATGGCGCACGGCGTAACCGCGTCAGTCATCAATCCAGACAAGATCCAGACCGGGCCTGTTCAGCACGGGCTGGCCCGCAATAATCGCTCTCGCCTTCAGCGGGTTAAGCCCGACAAAAACCACATCTGTCCGCTCATCAATGTCGCCCGGCACAATAACAGGCCGATCAAAATGCATTGAGCCTTGCAGGTTTGGATTGAGATCCAGAAAAGCGCTCGGCGCAATATCCGCAACAATGCGACTGTTGATCCAGCTGCCGTAAAAACCAGCCCCATAAATCACGGCATTACGCCCCTTCAGCCGCTTTGCAACCGCATCAATCGTCTGGGTCGCACGCTCCCAAAAGCGGCAAATTTCTTGCGCTTTTTCTGCTCCGGCCAAAACCTCATCCGGATCAACATTTGGCGCATCCAGAACATCGTTTCTGACGGCAACGGCAAAAAACGCGCCCGGAAAAGCGGTTGTATCAATCACCTCAACGGTAAAACCCGCGAGCGCAAAACTATATTTGAGCGATGATACGCTGAAATGATTGAGGTGATCGGCAACTGTCATATCGCCGGGATTGGCGGCCACATCGGGCATAGACACAAGAATACGCCCACCCGGAGCCAGCAAATCCCGAAGTGTCTTCAGAAAGGCAATCGGATCACGCACATGCTCAATGACAAAATGGCTTATGATGATGTTAAACCGGCCATGCCATGCGGCTGGAAGCGCATAAATGGCTTGATCTTCATCACGCACCCAGCCCTGCCACGCTGATGCGTAATCATTGCTGACATCAAAAACATGCGGGTGCAAATCTGGTCGCGCCTGCACCATTTTGCGCAAAGTCGTCGCTTTTGCGGCACCGTAATCGAGAACGCGGGCACCGTGCGGTATATCCAGCAGTCTAAGCCCAAGGGCTGCTTGGTGATCCGTGCGGAAAATTGGATCACCATTGTCTGCCGTGCCGACGATCTGGTCATGGTCTTCCGATTGAAGCGAGATGCGGTAGTCGGTATCATAAAAACTGTCGACATCAGGCAAGTCGCACGATTGCGCATGGCCGCAGGTATCGCAAACATAAACCACCGTTGGGCTGTCGACAAAGGTCATCATCGACGTCAGCGCTGGAGCCGAAGCCTCATAGACCGGCTTGTCGAGCTTGGCCTGACAGACCCGACACGCCATCATGGTGTCGTCTCCGGCTTCGCCACCAGTTCCGGCAGGACTTTGCCAAACTCGATACCGGCCGCAAAAGAGCCGCACCAGCCGATGCGCGTGCCAACCGGATCAGCAAAATTGAAGTACCGGAATTGAATGCTCCAGCGCGGGATGGTGGACACGTTGTGGCCGCCCTGATGCATTGTCAGGAAGTCCATCAAAACCAAATCGCCTGGCGTGGTAAGCGGGGCGACCACATCGTAACGCGCCAGCCGCTCGTCCACCCGATCCATAAACAAGGCGTAAGCCCCGGTCTTGTTGGCACCACCATCATTGGAATAGACCGGAATAATGCCTTCGGCGTGGGAGCCTTCCGCAATCTGCACTGGCCCCATCTCCCTCGTGACCGGCAAAAGCGGCGTCCAGAAAACAATACCGTCGACGCTCCGCAATTGGGTGGGAAATTCCTGATGCCAATGAGCGCGGAATTTTTCTTCATGAGGGTTGTCAATGCGGATACCATAACCGCCAGCCGCAATGCCTGGCACCGACCCGGGACGAAGTGTCTGGAAAATGTCCAGATTTGCCGCCTTGGTCACCAATTGCATGAAGGCTGGAATTTGCTTGACCGCATCATAGACCTCACCACCCCAAGCCCGATTTTGAGCAATCAGCGCAGGATATGCCTTGGTCATCGCATTCCACGATGTATCGGTTAAAGCCTCGACACCATATTTATGGCAAATCCGCTCCAGGATGACACGAATGCCCTCTCGAATCGGCTCGACATCATCCTGCTCGCTATAAAATTTCGGCAGAACCGTATAACCTTTGCGGGGAAATTCTTCACATGCAGTCTCAGCCGTCTTCGCACACACTTCAGCCATTTGAATATCCTCTACACCCCTGGAGCACGCCTTCGCATTTCGCTTGTCTGTTTTAAACAAAACCAAGAACGAGAAACTCAGCCGCATACACTATCATGCCGATTTCGCTCTATTTTGCCCAAATTTCTTCAATTCTTTTTTCGTCATTTTGCTCAAGTCCACGTCTTCTTCCGGCTCGATGGCAAGCCATCTTGCTTCAGACATTGGTGTCAAACCTCTGCGTGGAACGACAATATCGTCAACCGGAATAGCCATGCTCGTGTAGACATCCCAGACGTCAGCAGGGGTCTGCGCCCCGGCAATATCCGCGCGCACATAAACACCCTTGTTGTGGAATCCCGTTACCAAAACGTCAGAGCTTCCAACAAATGTTTGGCGCTCCGGTGCATAGTATTTCAAAAACTTGCCGCCCTGCCATTTCTTGAAGGCAGCCTCATAGCCTGCCTTGACGACCTCAAACTCTTCTTCCCCATGATAGAGTTGAGTGTTATGCGCACAAGCTTCGGCAAAACCCCGCTCCCATCCACCATAGCGGACACCATATTTTTCTTTGAACCAGTGCTGGGTCAGGGCAATAGAAGCGGTCACACCCAGAGAGTAGCTGAACGGGAACTCCTCCAGCATTGGATCATCATGGAACCTGCCGCCGAGTTCTTCCATGAAAATCTTGATCTTCTTTTTGGTGTCTTCCACCCGGCCGATGGAATAGGAGTTACTCAAAGGGCATACGCCCATGACTGAAAACTGGCGCAGGCATGTCGCAAAATTGCGGCCGTTAAAAATCACCTTCATCGCCATTTCATAGTCGACGTTGGCGTGCTCAAAATAGACACCGCCGTAGGCCTCAAAGATCGTATCCAGCAAAGATCTGCGAACTGCCCCGTGATAGATAGAAAAGCCCGAGGTGGGGATTGCGCTTGCTTCAAACCAGCCAAACATGCGACGCATCGCTTCAGAGCGTGGAACTTTGACGATCGTGCTATCGAAGCCAACATTAAACACTTTGGGTTCAACGCCCTCTTCCGGCCAATAATAGCCAAACAAGCCCCAGGTGAAGGCATCGAGATCGGGGCTTGCCACCATGACGCGATTCAGCAAACCCGCCAGATCAGGCTCGATGAAGTCGTCGTCGCCAATGAATGTGACCCATTCGCCGGTTGTCGCGCGAATGGATCGTTCCCAGTTGTCGATCATCGACAGCGTTGTATCCGCTGACGGGATGTAGACCACACGCTTATCCTTGACGATCTCCTTCATGAAATCGTCCATGATGGAAGGATCATCCGAGTTATCCGTAAAGACAAACTCCACATCCTGACGCTTGTTGCGCACCAGGCCTTCAATTGTCTTTTGAAAGTAAAATTGACGGTTACGCGAAGGAACACAAATTGAAAGCGTGGGTCTGGTGGTCATCGAAAGTCTCCGGAAAACACCGAATTTGGGGCGCAATGAAGCGTTTTATTTGGGCGAAAGAGGTGTAACTGGCGGCGGCGTCAGCTTTTGCGGCACCACCATCAGAAGCTCGTCCTCTTTCAGGGATGCACCGTCAGGCTGGGCACCACCGTTACGAACTTCCCACCCCAATCGCTGATATACGAAAGCTGCTGTTTGATCTCTTCTGTCAGATTCCATGGCAAAATCACCACCCTGTCCGGTTTATGGGTTTTAAGATCCTGCTCGGAAACAATCGGCACGCGACTTCCGGGCAGGAACATGCCTTGTTTCGCCGGATTTTTATCGACGACAAAGGCGATCTGACCGGCCTTGATGCCGGCGAAGTTTAACAGCGTATTGCCCTTTGCGGCAGCGCCGTAGGCGGCAATCGTCAACCCTTGACGATTGCAATCAATCACAAAGTCCAGAAAATCATCGCGGACTTTATTGGCTTGCGCCTGAAAGCCCGCATAGGTGCCAATGTCGCCAAGACCGGCATCCATTTCGCGCTTGAGCATCTCATCCACGCGCGCACTTCTCGCGTGCGCCTGCGTATCCTTGCGGCAGGCAAAAACCCGGAGGCTGCCGCCATGCCATGGCGTGGTTTCCACATCAAAAACCGTCAGTCCATTGGCGGTAAAGATGCGATCAACCGCCAAAAGCGAAAGATAGGAATAGTGCTCATGATAGGCCGTATCAAACTGGCTTTGAGCGATCATGTTCATCAGATGCGGAAACTCAAAGGTCGCAACGCCTTGAGGCTTCAACAGCCGCGCAAAGCCTGAGACAAAATCGTTGATATCCGGCACATGGGCCAAAACATTGTTGGCAGCGGTGAGGTCGGCTGCATGCCCCTCAGCGACCAGCTTTTCCGCTAGGGCAACACCAAAGAAATCCTCGACAATCTCTATGCCTTTTTCGCGCGCCGCCGCTGCCGTGCTGGCCGTGGGCTCCACGCCAAGGCAGGACATGCCCCGCTCTTTCACAAATTGCAAAAGATAGCCGTCATTGGCGGCAATCTCGACCACATGCGATTGCGACGTCAGCGCGAACCGATCAACTATTTCCGCAACATAGGACTTGGCATGGGCCAGCCAACTTGATGAAAACGACGAGAAATAAGCATAATCTTCCGAGAAGAACGTCTCTCTGGAGGCGAAGTCTTCGGTTTGCACCAGCTTACATTCGGCGCACACCCGGATCACCAAGGGATACCACAGTTCGGGCTTGGCCAGATCCTTTGCTTTCACATAGGAGTTGGACGGCGGTGCCGTGCCAAGATCAACAAAAGGATGCATCATTTCTGACGCGCAATGGCGGCATTTCATACAATAAGTCCTTCGAAATCCGGGGCAAGCAAGGGATGGTTCTGGTCGCGCGCAGAAAGATTTTGAACCGGAAGCGGCCAGGCAATATTCAAGCGAGGATCTTGCGCATGCAGCCCTCCTTCTGCCTCAGGCCGAAACGGTGCTGAATGCATGTAAATCATCCGCACATTGTCACTCAAAGCCTGAAAGCCGTGAGCAAAACCGGCCGGGATCAAAAGGGAACACGCATTGTCTTCAGAAAGCTCGACGGCCACGTGCTGAAGAAATGTCGGTGAGCTGCGCCGCAGATCGACAGCCACGTCAAGAATGCGGCCCTGCACGCAGGTCACCAGCTTGCATTCTGCAAAAGGTGCCTGCTGAAAATGCATGCCGCGCACGGTGCCTGCAAATCGGGTTGCCGTTTCGTTGACCTGCATCACCGGCCCCGGCCAGCCCAGAGCTGGCAAGTCTTCGGCACAGAACAGGCGGCTCAAAAAACCGCGCTCATCGCCAAAGCGGGCGCGGGTCAGAAGCGTCAACCCGGCAAGAGCGGTCGGCTGTGGCTGGAACCGTGTGCTCATAAAGCCACGTCCAGTTCTGGCGACAGAGCCGCCTGATAGGCTGCAATATCAGCCCGGCAAAGCGTAAGTGCCGACGCACCATTATGCTGCTGCGCATACCAGCGCATCGTGCGCTCAACGGTTTCCTGCAAAGACCAGCGTGGACGATAGTTCAAGCTGTGCATCGCCAATGTGCTATCAAGCATCAGATAGCCAGCCTCATGCGGACCTTCGCTGCCATCGCCCAGCTCAACGTGCCCTTCTCCAAAGCTTTTGGCAGCCAGCGTCAGCACTTGCGCAACAGAGGCGGCGCTGGCATGGTCGGGGCCAAAATTGAGGGCGGTCAGGGCGTGAGGCTCCAGCCAAAGCTTTTGCGCCATGGCGATATAGCCAGCCAAAGGCTCCAACACATGCTGCCACGGTCGCACCGCGTTTGGCCGGCGCACATGCACGGGCTGGCCGGTGCTCCAGGCCCGAACGGCATCAGGGATCAATCGATCATCGGCCCAGTCACCACCGCCGATCACATTTCCGGCCCGCGCCGTGGCGAGACCGATGGAATTTTGCGCAAAAAATGAGGCGCGATAGCTGGAAACCACAATTTCAGCCGCCGCCTTGCTGGCGCTGTAAGGATCATGTCCACCCAAGGGATCAGATTCGATAAAGGCCTTGCCCGTTTCGGCGTTTTCATAAACCTTGTCGGTGGTAATCACCACGATGGCCTTAACGCGCGGCGCTTCTCGCAATGCTTCCAGCACATGCACCGTGCCTTGCACATTGGTTTCATAGGTTGCCACCGGATCGCGATAGCCCTGGCGCACCAGAGGCTGGGCCGCAAGGTGAAAGACAATCTCTGGATTGACGCTAGCGACCCGCGTTTTCACCGCAGCAAAATCGCGCAACTCGCAGGTGTCAATGGCACCCTCGTGCAACAGGCGAAAAAGGCTCGGCGAGGTTTCTGGCGCAAGCGAAAGGCCATGCACGTCCGCCCCCATATCGCTCAGCCATAACCCCAGCCAACTGCCCTTGAAGCCGGTGTGGCCCGTCAGCAGAACCCGTTTGCCGCGCCAAAAGTGAGGATCAATCATCTTTACCAGCTCTTCCAGGGCGGATTGCCGCTTGCCCAAAGGGCTTCGAGATGGTTTTTGTCGCGCAAAGTATCCATCGGCTGCCAAAAACCGTCGTGGATATAAGCACATAGCTCGCCATCCTCGGCCAGACCCATCAACGGGGCGGCTTCCCACGGTATATCGTCACCGGCAATGCGATCGATGCATTTGGGCGAGAGAACGAAGAAGCCACCGTTGATATACCCGGCTTCGCCGACAGGCTTTTCGACAAAACCGCGCACGTTTACGCCATCCATGGCCAACGCACCATAGCGCGCAGGTGGCTGCACCGCCGTCACCGTTGCCAGCTTGCCGTGTTCTTTGTGAAAGCGGATGGTGGCCGCAACATCAACATCGGACACGCCATCACCATAGGTAAAGCAAAAGGCTTCCTCGTCTTTGAGATAGGATGCCACGCGCTTCAGACGCCCGCCGGTCATCGAGGTTTCGCCGGTATCCACCAGCGTGACTCGCCAACTTTCGGCGCTCTGCTTGTGAAACTCCATGCGGTTCTCGGCAAAATCGAAGGTAATATCCGAGGTATGCAGGCCGTAATTGGCGAAATATTCCTTGATAATATAGCCTTTAAACCCGCAGCAGATGATGAAATCACGAATGCCGTGGCCATAATAAAGCTTCATGATGTGCCAAAGAATGGGGCGACCACCAATTTCAATCATCGGCTTGGGACGCAAATGCGTTTCCTCGGAAATGCGCGTACCCAATCCACCTGCGAGAATAACTGCTTTCATTATGCCCACTCCGGGGCTGCCGAGCGCGCAGCCTCATGGAGGTCTGCTGCCGAGCAAACAGCAATCAATGCCATTCCTTGCCCCAATTCAGATTAAACTGGACCAAACCTAGCGGGGCAAACTGTCGTCAAACTTGTGCCTTGATGATCAAATGATCATAAACCAAGACAGCGCCTCTCACCAAAGTTGGCGCACGGCGCTGTCGCACGTTTAATCTGCTGGATTATTTTCACCTTAAATCGATTCCGATTTCAGGAATTATGCGGTAGCAAGAAGCGGCACGATGCCATCCAAAAGTGCAACTTCTGCAACCGGCCTGCGCCGCTCCCACGCAAGCGCCGTGGCAATGATGCTATCCAGACCGGGATGAACGGCGGTCCAGCCGAGTTTTTTCCTCGCCACCGTCGGATCGGCAATCACCGATGCACAGTCACCGGCGCGTCGTCCGCTCAGTGTAACAGGAAGCGTCACGCCCGCCACGCGCTCCACGGCCGCCACAACATCCAGCACCGAAGCCCCGCACCCATAGCCGCAATTGGCAACCAAAGATTGCTCTCCTGCCCTGAGATAATGCAAAGCCATGGCATGAGCATCAACCAGATCGTCAACGTGAATATAGTCGCGCACACCGGTGCCGTCTGGCGTCGGATAATCTGTCCCATAAATATGGAGGCTGGCGCGTTGACCAAGCGCCGTCTCACACGCCACCTTGATCAGGTGGGTGGCCCCTCTGGTCGACTGGCCCGTGCGCCCTTTTCGCTCGGCACCGGCAACGTTGAAATAGCGCAGGGCGACATAGCGAAAATCCGGGTGAGCGCGCGCCGTATCGGCCAGAATAAGCTCTGTCATCAGCTTGGACTGACCATAGGGGCTTTCGGGCTTCAGCGCATCGGTCTCGCGCATCGGCTGGTCCGATTGCGGCGCGCCATAGACGGCAGCAGTTGAGGAAAAGATGAACTTGCCGATTTTGGCCCGCACCATTTCTTCAATCAGAATACAGGCCTTCACGGTGTTGTTGTTGTAATATTCCAGCGGATTCTCCACACTGTCAGGCACAACCACCAGACCGGCGAAATGAAAAACCGCTTCTATTTTATGGGCGGCAAAGATCTGCCTGAGCACGTCGCGATCACCGACATCGCCGTAATAAAATGTGGCTTGGGGAGAAACCGCACTGCGAAAGCCTGTGGAGAGGCGATCAAGCACAATAACCTCATGGCCGCTGTCAATGAGCGACCACACCATGTGGCTTCCAATGTAGCCAGCACCGCCTGTTACCAAGACTGCCATTGCTCTCCCCAACAAGAGATGATCTCTTGTACTCCTATCCCAAACGCACCTTTTAGCCCGTTAAAATCTTCGAATGGACAATAACAAGTGCGGGACATTTTAGACAGATGGATAATGCAATCTTAACGGATCGAGCGCAACCGTCAGTGCCGGACAGTTCACAGTCTGGCTATATAGTCGCTCAACCGTTTGGCAGCATCTTCGATGTGGAGCGGATTGCGCAAGAAACACGCGCGCAAGAAAGTGGAGCCGCCCGCGCCAAAGGCAGTGCCGGGTGCGAGGCCTACGCCGGTTTTATCGACAATATCAAGCGCTGCCTTGCGGCTGTCTTTCACGCCATCAATTTCCAAAAAGGCGTAGAGTGCACCATCCGGCTTGGCGGAGCGAACCCGATTGGTGGCAATCAGAGCGTTGAGCAAAATCTCGCGCGAGGTGCGGGCGCGCTCGATGTTTTCGCGCACGAATGCATCGCCTTCATTCAAGGCCACAACGGCACCGCGCTGCATGAACTGCGCCACACCCGAGGTGGAATATTGAATGAGATTTTCCAAAACCTGCCCGATTTCCGGTGGTGCCACCAGCCAGCCAACCCGCCAACCGGTCATCGACCAATTCTTGGAAAAGGAATTGGCAAAAATCACCCGATCGCCTTCTTCCATCACATCCAGAAAGGACGGAGCGCGACGCTCACCGACAAAATAGTAAAGCGCATAAATCTCATCGGCCAAAATCCAGAGACCATGCTTGCGCGCCAACGCCAAAATGGCTTTCAAGTCCTCCAGACTTGCTGTCCAGCCGGTCGGGTTGGACGGCGTATTGATGAACAGGGCTTTGGTTTTGGGCGTGATGGCGTTTTCCAGCCGAGCAAGATCGAGCTTCCAGCCGCCGTCAACATAATCGATCTCGACACCCACGGCTTTTGTTCCGGCAATATTGATGGCGGAGACAATGTTCGGCCAGCAGGGCGAAAGATAGATCATCTCGTCACCCGCCTGCGTCATGGCCTGCACGGCAAGCTGGATGGCCTGCATACCAGAGCCGGTGACATAGAAATGATCCGGTGAAAGCGATGCCGAAAAATGCCGATGATAATAATCGGACAAGGCTTGCCGCAGCTCCGGAATGCCGCGCTGCCACGTGTAGAAGGTCTCGCCGCCCAAAAGCGCGTCACTTGCGGCGCGATTGATAAAATCGGGTGTCGGCAAGTCCCCTTCACCGGCCCAAAGCGGCAAAAGATTGTCCCGCCCGCGGGCGTAATTGATGATTTCGACGATACCGCTCTCTGGGGCATCGGTGGCACGTTGGCTCAGGCTGTTAATCAGGGACATGGCAAAGCTCCTACATTGCTTCGTTCATACCCGAAGCACAGCAAGAAATCCCATGATAAAGCGTGGCGGATTGATTGTTTTTGGTGATGGTTGAGTGTGAGCCACCGGGCAATCGCTCAACATTTACACATTATGAAATTCAAGGTCGATTGTCAGCCATAGCTGGCTCCAGAAAACCCGACGTGATCCCATCAACATGCTCCAACAATCCATCCTCCACGCTTTGCCACAGTGGGTCCAAAATAAATTCAACCCCTTCACGCCGAGCAAGTTTCGCTGCCGGAATAAAATCACTATCACCCGTCACCAGAATAATTGTATCCACTTGGCGCTTCAGCGTCATTGTCGCAATATCGAGACCAATGCGCATATCGACGCCTTTTTGACGCAATGGTAACTGTAAATCATCTTCACTCAGAGCACCCCATACACGCAGCGCATTGATTGCTGCTTCGCTGCGCATTGAATCATGGCGTGAGGGATCCTCAAGCACAGACAGGAGATATTCTCGATGACTCCATATTTTTAAGAGCCCCTTCATGTGATGATCGTAAGGCGACCAATAGCCATCTTGCTTCACAGAGCCGAGTCTGAGTGCAAACTTCCGAAGCTTTCGCACCTCGTTAAATAAGTTCCGGCGAAATTGTGCCTCAGGCGTTACCCCATAATTGATTTGGCGATTTTTGAAGGGATGATGCGGCACGCCTGAAAATGGTTCGGCGTCATAATAAAAAAGCCGGTAAACGTGATCAAGCCAGCGGCTATCTCTTTCGGAGGCCTTTTCACCAATCAGTTTCTGCACATGGCGTTTGCATAAGCCCCTTATTGCCTTAGCAACCTCTTGCGGGTTTTCTCGATCAATTTTTGGCCAACGCTTCAATCTTTTGAGAAAAAAACCACCGTCGACAAGGATGGCAACCTTTCGAACTCTATCCATTTAAAATCCAAAAAAAGAAATTTAAATAAAAAGCCCTACCTTTCGGTTCATCTCCTTGATCGTTTGGAGAGACCTAATTGGTAGGGCGTATGCACCATATATGTACTCTGTCAGCGTATTTTTCAAGTCATTTTTTCTTTCAGCAAATCCCGGATCTCGGTCAAAAGCTGCACGTCGGCTGGTGGTGGCGCGGCCTTGATCTCGGCCTTTTCCTGCCGCTCCAATTGCTTGCGAAGCGTATTCACGCCCTTGACCATCAGGAAAATGATCCATGCCAGAATGACAAAGTTGATCACCACGGTGATAAAATTGCCATATGCAAAAACCGCTCCTTGCTTGCGGGCTTCGGCCAGCGTCAGCGCAGTTACCTTATCGCTCAACGGGATAAAATAATTGGAAAAATCAAAGCCGCCAAACACCACGCCCACCAGGGGCATGACGATATCATTGACCAGTGAGGTGACGATCAAGCCAAAGGCTCCGCCAATAATCACGCCGACGGCGAGATCCATAACATTGCCACGGGCAATAAAGGATTTGAATTCGTTCAGCACTTTTGTCCCTTTCACCACCATGCCTTGTCCTTTCTTCAGCTTAGCAGAATGATCAAAAGTGAAGCAAGCAAACGTTGCGCGAAAGACACTCTGATCTGCCATCGCAGAACGCACAACATCGCTGTTTGTTTCGACTTATTGCCAATACAGTGCCGATTTCAAATTGCAACAAGATGACCTAAGCTTATGGCTGGAATGGGAGGGGCAAAACAGTGCTTCCGGCATGGCTGATCATTACGGCGTCAATTTTATATCTGCTGCTGCTTTTTGCCGTGGCAAGCTTTGGTGATCGCCTAAGCCGCCGCCGCAGAGGGCCTGCGCGTGGACGGCCTTTGGTCTATGGTCTGTCGCTTGCGGTCTATTGCACATCCTGGACCTATTTTGGCGGGGTTGGTCTCGCGGCGGATCACGGTCTTGAATTCATGGGCATTTATATTGGCCCTATTTTGATGCTGACGCTGGGCATGCCGCTGATGCGCCGCATGATCGAAATTGCCAAGGCAGAAAAGCTGACCTCCGGGGCCGATTTTGTCGCCGCCCGCTACGGCAAAAATCCGATTGTCGGCATGTTGGTGACAGTGATTTCGCTGGCAGGCTCCATTCCCTACATCGCGCTCCAGCTGAAAGCGGTGTCGAACTCCGTCACCGTCATGGTCAATCCGCTCGATTATGGCATTGGCACCGGCAATCTCTACTTTCTCGATCTGGCTTTGGTGGTGACGCTGACGCTGGCCTGTTTCGCCATGGTGTTTGGCACACGGCACACGGACGCCACCGAGCATCAAGACGGGCTTATTCTCGCGATTTCGATGGAATCCGTCGTCAAGCTTTTGGCCTTTCTGACCCTCGGCATCACGGTGGTTTTCTTCCTGTTCGATGGACCGCTGGATCTGTGGCGTACAGCCACCCAAAGCCCGCAGGTGATGGCGGCCCTCACCCATGAAACGCCCATCAGCCGCTGGATTTTGCTGATTGCCTTGTCCGGCTTTGCGATTTTGATGTTGCCGCGTCAGTTTCATGTCACCGTGGTGGAAAATCGCACCCCCCGCGACCTGAAAGCGGCGCGCTTTCTTTTGCCAGCCTATCTGATTGCCATCAATCTGTTTGTGCTTCCCGCTGCCATTGGTGGCCTTCTGGCTTTCAATGGTGCAGGCAATGCCGATCTTTATGTGCTCTCGCTGCCGCTGTCCCACGGCTTGCCGGTGGTTTCGCTCATCACCTTTCTTGGCGGCTTTTCTGCCGCCACCGCCATGGTGATTGTGGAAACAGTGGCACTGGCCATTATGATTTCCAACGATATTGTCATGCCCATCCTGCTGCGCAGGGGCTTCAACCACCGCTATAGTGCCTCGCAAAGCCTCGCCAAGATCCTGCTGATCATAAGGCGCCTGGCGATCCTGACTGTGTTGCTGCTGGGCTATGCCTATTATCGGCTTGCCAATGATGACCGCGGCCTTTCCTCCATTGGCCTTTTGGCCTTTGCGGCCATTGCCCAGATTGCACCTCCCCTGCTGGGTGGGCTGATCTGGCGACGCGCCAATGCCCGTGGGGCAATTTTAGGTCTGACCCTTGGCTTTCTGGCCTGGATTTACATGCTGCTGCTGCCAAGCTTCGGGCTGGATGCCCATAAGGATCTGGCTCCGCAGATTTTATCCTTCCTGTTTCCCGGCGTGAGCGCCTTTTCCGGCTCCAATCCTGATCTGCTTTTGAACGCAACCATTCTCAGCCTGCTGATCAATACGGTTGCTTTCGTTTTGGGCAGCCTCAGCCGCAATCCAAAGCCGGTTGAGCGCATTCAATCCGGCATTTTTGTGCGTGGTCACTTACGCTCTCAGTTTGCGACGCGCGGCTGGAAAACGCGGGTCAGCACGGGTGATTTAAAAACAGCCATTGCCCGCTACCTTGGGCAGGAGCGCATGGAACGCTCGCTCAAAAGCTATGAGCGCACGGCGGGACGGCGTTTGGAAGATCACGCCCCCGCCGATATGGCCTTTATCCATTTTACCGAGCAATTGCTGGGCAGCGCCATTGGCTCGGCCTCGGCCCGGCTGGTGCTGTCGCTGATTTTGCAAAAGGTGGAGGATACCTCGGCCGACACCGCCTGGCTGCTGGATCAGGCCAGCGAAGCGCTGCATTATAACCAGGACATGCTGCAAACAGCGCTTTCCCAGATGGATCAGGGCATTGCGGTGTTTGACACATCCGGTCGATTGACCATCTGGAACCGACGGTTTCGCCATCTGCTGGATCTGCCCGACGAGATGGGGCAGGTTGGCGTGCCTTTACATGATATTGTTGAGCAATTGCGGGCGCGTGGTGATATTGCACCGGGGCAGGAAGCCAATGTGCTGGCCAATTTTCATCATCTGGATGCACCATTTCAACTGGTTCTGGCCAATGGTGAGCGCATTGTCGAGGTGCGATGCAATGCCATGCCAGACAAAGGACTGGTGGCGACCTTTACCGATATCAGCCAACAGGTGGCCGCAGATCGCGCCTTGAAACAGGCCAATGAAACGCTGGAGCAGCGCGTGATTGCCCGCACCGCCGAACTGACCCGCGTCAACAAAGCCTTGGCTGAGGCCCGCGCCAGTGCGGATGAGGCCAATATTGGCAAAACCCGCTTTTTTGCCGCTGCCGGCCACGATATTTTGCAGCCGCTCAATGCCGCGAGGCTCTATTCATCGGCTCTGGTCGAGCGCATTGGACCATCGGATGAGGCAGTTTTGGCCCGAAACATTGATTCTGCGCTGGAGTCTGTCGAATTGATTTTGGGTGCCGTTCTGGATCTCTCCCGGCTGGACACCGGTGCCATGAAACCGCGCTTTTCATCAGTTGCCCTGCACGACCTTCTCGAGCGTATCCGCACCGATTTCGAGCCGATGGCGCGGGAGAAAAGCCTCAAACTGGTGATCATGCCCACCAATCTCTCTGTGCGGTCTGATCCCAACCTGCTGCGGCGTCTGGTGCAAAATCTGGTGTCGAATGCCATCAAATACACACCATCGGGCAAGGTTCTGGTGGGGGTGCGCAAACGCGGCGATCAGGCGGTTATTCAGGTGACCGATTCCGGCATCGGCATTCCATCCTCCAAATTTCGCACCGTGTTCAAAGAGTTTGCCCGATTGGATGAAGGCATGAAAAATGCTTCCGGTCTGGGTCTGGGCCTGTCGATTGTCGATCGTATCGCCCGCGTTCTCAAACATCCGGTGGAGCTGGAATCCCAGCCCGAGCGCGGCACCAGTTTTCGGGTCACGATGCCCTTGGCCAAGGCCGATGCTGTGCCGCTGCAAAGCGCACAGAAACAAACAGCCGCAACGCCAGCGCCCTCACTGCTCAACGGTGTGCGGGTGCTGTGCATCGATAATGAGCCTGATATTCTGGAAGGCATGCGATTGCTTCTCAGCGGTTGGGGCTGCTCGGTCATCAGCGCTGGATCGGTACAAGAGCTTGATGATGTGTTCAAAGCCCATCCAACGCCGCCCGATGTGATTATTGCCGATTATCATCTCGGCGATGGCAGCGGCATAGGCGCAATTTTGCGCCTGCGCGCGCTGTATCATCAGTCACTCCCCGGCCTTCTTATCACCGCGGACCGCACCATGGACGTGCGCAATGAGGCGGAGCGCCAGTCCATTATCGTGCAGCATAAGCCGGTGAAGCCAGCAGCGCTCCGAGCCTTTGTGACTCAAGCCTCATCAATGCGCCGCAGCGCTGCCGAGTGAAAAAGGCTTACTTCATCGCGGCATCCAGCTTGGCTTTCCAATCGCCATTTGCCAAAGCTTTGGTCATGAAACCATCGACCGCCGCTTTGAAAGCCGGATCTTTTTGCAAAAGATAGGCATTTTCGAAATGGGTGAAAGGCTCTTTGACCGCGGCAGGGCACAGCACGCCGGAGTGCAGCTTGGATTGAAGATCCACTTCGACGCCATCGGTCACCATCACATCAGCCTTGTTGGCCGCGATCTGGTCGAAAATGACCTTGTTGTCTGGAAAGACTTCGATGGCGGCCTTGGTGAAGTGCTCATGGGCAAACTTGTCATTGGTGCCGCCGGGATTAACGATCACCCGCACAGACGGCATATCAATGGCCTCCAGCTTGGTGAATTTGTCCTTGTCTTCGCAGCGCACGATTGGCCGTTTGCCATCTTTAACGTTGGGCACCGAAAAATCGCCCACTTCGGCGCGTGCCGGATTGACGGTGATGCCGCCCAGCACCATGTCGAATTTATCGGCCTTGAAGTCTTCCAGCATGGTTTTCCATGTGGTGGCGACAAATTCGGGCTTCACACCCAGATCGGTGGCAAGCTCTTTGCCCATCGCAATGTCAGCACCTTCCAGCACGCCATCAGCATCTTTATAGCTGAAAGGCTTATAGTCGCCGGTCGTGCCGATGCGGATCACCCCCGCTTTCTTGATTGTCGCAAGCGTACCATCAGCGGCCTGAGCAAGCGGCGCACCTAGCAACAGGGCGAAGACCAAACTGGAGCGAAAAAACGTCATTCTCTGTCTCTTTCTTGAGCATATCTGGCTAAAATGGCATGGGTTACGCCATCGGCTTGCCGCATCGCAATTCTCATACCATGTTCTTCGACACGACACATCTGCCCGGTCCATGGCTTGACTTAGGTGTGATCGGTTCTAAAGACGGCCTCAATTTATTCTTGAGGAGGTCATTGTGAAAGCACTTGCCGCTTTTTCCACATTCGTTGGCAAAACCTTTGCCTTTTGGGTCATTGTCTGCGCTGTTCTTGGATTTTTATTTCCAGATCAGGCCAAGCAGATTGCACCCTGGATTGTAACGCTTTTGGCCATTATCATGTTTGGCATGGGACTTACCCTGTCGGTTGATGACTTCAAAGAGGTGGCGCGCCGCCCGCTTGAGGTCACGATCGGTGTCATCTGCCAGTTCCTGATCATGCCTTTGCTGGCCGTGCTGCTCACCCATGTCATTCCCATGCCGCCAGAAGTGGCAGCGGGCGTCATTCTGGTGGGTTGCTGCCCGGGCGGCACATCGTCCAATGTCATGACCTATCTCAGCAAGGGCGATGTGGCGCTCTCGGTTGCCTGCACCAGTGTGACGACGCTTGCCGCCCCCTTGGTCACGCCGTTTCTGGTCTGGCTGCTGGCCAGCCAGTTCCTGCCGGTGGATGCCTGGGCGATGTTCATCAGCATTGTCAAAATCGTGCTGGCCCCGCTGGCTTTGGGTTTTCTTGCGCAAAAACTGTTACCAAAGATGGTGCGCGCCGCCGTTCCTGTTCTGCCGCTGGTCAGCGTCATCGGCATTGTGCTGATTGTGGCTGCCGTTGTGGGAGCCAGCAAGGCCGCCATTGCCCAATCCGGTCTGATGATCTTTGCCGTGGTGGTTCTGCACAACGGCCTTGGCTATCTGCTCGGCTTTTTTGCCGCCAAGGCGTTGGGGCTGAACCTGACCAAGCGCAAAGCCATTGCCATTGAAGTGGGCATGCAAAACAGTGGCCTTGGGGCCGCTCTTGCCAACGCCTATTTCTCGCCCGTGGCTGCCGTGCCCAGCGCGATTTTCAGCGTCTGGCACAATATTTCCGGTGCTATTTTGGCCAATTATTTCTCACGCCGGACAGAGAAATAGCCCCATTGGAGTCTGTCAGGTTCAGATTGAACCAGACAAACTCTCGATTCTTTTGTTTTCGTTTGCCTTTTAGGGAAAACCGGTGACCACTTTTCCCTGACAAACTCTAAAGCCCGTCGCAGTGAATAGGATTCACTGCGACGGGCTTTAGCTCTTTCTTTTTCGCATGTACGTTATCGTTTTATTGAGGACAATAAAACGCGACATGCTTTAGACCGCGATATAGCGATCTCTGCGGTGGTTGATAGCCAAAACAAGGTTCAAAACCACCGCTCCCGCCACAGACACGGCGATTGTGCCAAGGGAGGCGACAAAAAACGAGCTGATCAGCACCACGCCATCGAAGCAGAGCTGAACCAGCCCGGCCCGCCAGCCAAAGCGATCTTGCAAATAAAGCGCCAGAATTCCGAACCCGCCAAGGCTTGCTTTATGGCGAAACAGGGCCAGCATGCCAGAGCCAATCAGCAAACCACCCAAAATCGCCGCCACCAAAGGATCGAGCGTTGAAAAGGCAATAAAATGCGGCAGGACCGCGCTGAACACCGATGTCAGCAAAACGGCGACGAATGTTTTGAGCGTAAATGCCCACCCCATGCGCCGAAAGGCAAAATAATAAAACGGCAGGTTGATAACGAAGAAAATTGGCCCAAAGCCGATATGCGTCAAATAATGCGCAAGGAAAGCAACACCTGCGGTGCCACCCGACAAAAGCTTGGCGCTGGACAACAGCACCACCCCGAGTGATGCCAAAAGGCTACCTGCCAGCACGCCTTGCACATCCTCCAGCAGCGAGTGCTGCTCTGCTGTCGATGCCATGGCTTTTCGAAGGCCTGATTTGTATTTTGCTGCTGTCACGTTCTTGCCCCACTCTGCTTTAACTGCCTTATCGGCAGTAAACGCAAGCCAGCGGCACCTCAAGAGGCTCCTTCTTTTTTACAGGACTGCCTCATTCCCTCAATCGGAATGGATTTAAGGAATTATGCAGCAGATTGAGAGCGTTACAGCCCCTCTTTGCACCATATAAAGCGCAATGCGCTGTAGAGAGTGCGTAGCTTGATGAAATTCGAAAGTTAAGATTAACTTATATTTCATACAATAGCGCTTGGTGATCAAATTGAAATGATCAGCAGGCGCTTTGTTGTAGGAGCATGCAGACGCATGGGTGGAATTGCCACACTGATTTTGGTCAACGTCGCTTTGGCCGTGTTGTTCACCACCGTCTGGAGCCGGGTTGATGCCTTGCTTGAGCAGTCATACCCCTCCCTGCGCCCCGTTGGCCTTGGTATTGTCGCCGGCTTTGCCTCCATCTCGGCTATGTTATTTCCCATCAACATTGCGCCTGGCGTCTTCACCGACCTTCGAACGGTATCGATCGCCCTGTCAGGTCTGATTGGCGGGCCGGTCTCGACCCTGATCGGGGCAACCATGGCCATCATCTATCGCATCTCTGTGGGCGGCGTGGGGGCTGGCGCGGGCACCATTACCATTATGTCCGCAGCCGTCATTGGCATATGTGTGAGCTGGAATGACGAAAGGGCCATTCTCAGCACGCGCCGCATCATTGTGTTCAGTGCTGGTGTAGCCACCTTGCCGCAGTTTGCAATTTTTGTCTTGCCTGCGGAGGTCCGCACCAACACCGTTGAGTGGCTCTCGCTGCTGATACCGTTGATTTTCTTTGCCGTTTTGTTCGCCACCTGTCTTGTCCGCGCCGAACTGCGTCTGCGCGAAAAGATAGAAAAGGCGAAATTCTATCGCCTCATTGCCGAAACCTTGCCGGAAAGCCTCAATGCCAAGGATCGCAGCGGTCGCTTTATCATTGCCAATCCGGCCACGGCCCGAGCTCTCAATGTCGCTTCGCCGGATGAGTTGATTGGCAAGACGGATGCTGATTTTCACCCCCCCGAACTCGCAGCACGCTATTGGGCAGATGAACAAGCCGTGCTGGAAACAGGCAAACCTGCCCATATCGAGCAACGCTATGAGCGACCGGATGGGGGAACTGGATGGTTTTCAACGCTGAAAAATCCGATATTCGACCATGCCACCGGCGAGGTGATTGGTCTTGTGACCCACAATCGCGACATCACCGCCGAAAAAGAGCTGGAGAAAAAACTGGCCATCAGCCAGCAACAATTCTCAGATGCCCTGGCCAACATGGCCGATGGGCTGGTGATGTTTGATCGAAGCGGTACCCTAGTTTACTGCAACGCGCGCTATCATGCGATGTTCACCAAGACCGCCGATATCCGCGTTCCGGGCGCGAAACTGGCTGACATCATTGCCGCATCCCGCCACCGCGGAGAGGAAGTGCTGACACCGCACATGGCACAACAGACAATTCAGGCTGTGCCCATGCCGGGCGCGCGCGAACTTCACCTTTGGGATGGCCGGACACTGGAAGCGCGCACATGCAGCGTTGGCGGCGGAGGTACTATCATTGTTTTCACCGATGTGACCCGCACAAAAGAAGCGGAAGACATCTTGAAAACGGCCAATCGCGCCTTGGAAAAAGCAGCCTTCACCGACGGCTTGACCGGACTGTTCAATCGACGCGCCTTTGATGAAAAATTGGCGCAAGAGTTTGCCCGTGCCCGGCGCTCGAAAGAGCCACTGAGCCTGATCATGGTCGATATTGATCATTTCAAGCTGTTCAACGACCACTATGGCCATCAGGTTGGTGATGAATGCCTTCGACAAGTGGCAAAGCGGCTGAAGGCCGTGGCCAAACGCAGCACCGATTGCGCCGCCCGCTATGGGGGCGAGGAAATGGCTTTAATTCTTCCCAACACCGATACCAAGGGGGCAATCGAGCTTGCAGCCCAATATCAAACTGGGGTGCGCAGCCTGCGCATACCCCACACCAAAAGCGACAAGGGCATTGTCACCGTCAGCATAGGTGTGGCAACGCTGGAGCCAACCCAGAACAATCGGCCGGAAGACCTGATGAGTGATGCCGACAGCGCGCTCTACAGCGCCAAGCATGAAGGTCGAGACTGCTATCGAGTGGCCCATGCGCCGTCCTCGGTCATCGAAAACCATGGGTCGGAATTGAGATCGTCGCACGGATAAATCCGCTTCGATGCCCCCGGAGCATGAATGATGCCGCTACGCCGTCTGCACAGATGTCAATCCTTGCGAAAGACCATGCTGGCACCCCAGCCGGTGATGGCGGCAATCAACACCGCAAAAACACCATAGGCAAAAGGCTGGTTGTGAGCGGCGTCGGTAATTGCCTGTTCCAGACCGGTTTTCACCACCCGCAGGCGCAATTCCTTTTGGGTGAGAAATTCGCCGCTTTTAAACAGATAAGCGTGCACCACATGCACGCCGTCCGGAATATTGGCAGGCAGGCGTAGGCTCGCACGAAACAGGTTGGTGCTGACAAACCGCACGCCGGCATTTTCATCCTGATACAGACCGCTGCCGCGCTGCAAGCGGCGATAGGCGGCGCGGAAATCACCAATATTGATATTGCCGTTGAAATAGCCCAGCGGCGAAAGTGGCAGGTAATCGACGCCGATACCCAGCTGGTTCAGCATCTGGCGCGAGGCAATTTCATCAACCGGTCGGGTGCTGGCCACCGAATAGGAGGTTGGCATGCTCTCAAACGTCATGGACTGGCGATTGACCCAGATGCCGAGCAGCCTTTCCTTGCGGCGCACGGTTGCATTTTCGCGCGGGCCTTCCAGCGTGACAACCACATCATATTGACCAATGGCCAACAGCAATTGATCGACTGTATTCAGCGCGCCAAACACGGTGAGGTCGGCCCCGCGAAAATCGGAGGCAATGGCGATCTCATTGGTGGACGTGCCAATTTCCAGCGTTTCCTTGCCGGTTGCGTCTGGCGTCAGAAATGGAATCTGGGCATGGGCCGAACCTGCAAGACATAGCAAGACAGCCGCAACAAGCGAAGCATAGCGCATGACCATCATCGCCCTGCCCCCACCACGATCGAATAGGCATCCGCAGGCGTCACGACCAGCTCGATGGCCAGACGAATCCCCACCGCAAGAACCAGCAACCCAAGCAAAGCGCGCAACTGTTCGCCGCGAAGCTTTTGTCCAACCCGCACGCCATATTGCGCACCAATCACCCCTGCAATCATCAGCATGAAGGCCAAAACAATATCGACCGAGGTATTGGCTGTGGCCTGGGCAATGGTGGTGAAGGCGCTGACGAAAATGATTTGAAAAAGCGATGTCCCGACCACCACATTGGTGGGAATGCGCAAAAGATAAATCATGGCTGGCACAAGAATAAAGCCGCCACCAATGCCCATCGGGGTCAACACGCCAATGCAAAAACCAAGGCCCAACACCGGAATGGCGCTGAGATAGATTTTCGACTTCTTGAAGCGCATTTTAAACGGCAGCCGGTGCACCCAATTGTGCTGGCCGGGACGGCGGGCCGGTGCTGGCTCATTGCGGGCCGAACGCCGCAGCGCCCGCACACTTTCCCAAAGCATCAGCGAGCCAATGGAGCCCAGCAGCAGCACATACATCAGCGAAATAAACAGATCGATCTGGCCCAGCTTGCGCAAGAGCACGAACAGCCACATGCCAAGCGAGGCACCGAACAGACCACCGACCAGCAGCACACAGCCCAGTTTCAAATCCAGAGAGCCACGGCGAAAATGGCTCATGGCACCCGAAATGGAGGAGGCAACCACCTGATTGGCACCCGTGGCAACGGCAACGATGGGCGGAATGTTGTAGAAAATCAAAAGCGGCGTGATCAAAAAGCCACCGCCCACACCAAACATGCCAGACAGGAAGCCAACGGCTGCGCCCATGCCGAAGATGATGAAAATATTCACCGACAATTCTGCGATGGGCAGATAAAGTGTCACGATCGTCCCCGAAATGCGAAATCCCGCTGCCGTGTGTGAAACCATGTTGTCTCACGCCATACGAACCTCATCGCATGAGCAAAACCTGTCTTTCATCTTCTGCCCTTGGCCCCCTCCCCGCCATCTAATCATCGTGATGGAGGGCAGAACATGTCAGGCAAACGGTCACAGTCCTTCTATGGTTTACTGCATAATTCCTTAAATCGGAGTGGATTTAAGGCGAAAATTATGCAGCAGATTAAAAGTGTTACAACGTCTTTTACCCCAATATCCCAACAATCACGGTGAATTTAGGAAGAGGCGCAAAAAAGAGAATTTGGTGAAGAGATATCCCCACCAAATCCGAGATTAGACTGATTGTATGACTATTTCGTTTGTCTGCAAGGCAAACGCTTTTTGCCTTTAGGGCGTCAGGCGTTTTTGGCCAGGAGCGCTTTCACCAAGGCATTGGACACTTTGCCCGACGGCTCAAGCCCAACCGATGTCTGAAAGGCCTTGATGGCCGACACCGTGCGTGCGCCGAGCTTGCCGTCCGGTTCACCAGCGTCAAAACCATTCTTGTTCAGAATGGCCTGGATGTTGCGGATGGCCTTTTCCATATCAACGCTGCCCGTGGTGAGGCCCTTGCCCTGCCAGGCATCGGGGATGTTCACGGTGTTTGCGTCGTTATCAAGCGGGGCAGCTTGCCATTGCTGCACAGCGGCTTTCGCATTTTCCAGCGCCTCTGGCGTCATGGCCTTGGCCACTTCGTCGCGCTTTTGCCCTGCATCCTTGTCGCCATCGCGGGCAGCAATGGCAAACCACTTGTAGGACTCGGCCAGATCCTGCTTTACGCCGGTGCCGCGCGCATACAAAACAGCCAGATTGAACTGGCTATCGGTCACGCCCAGATTGGCGGCTTTGATAAACCACTTGGCCGCTTCCTGCATATCGGCTTTGCCGTCCGTGCCAGAGGCATACATGACGGCGAGATTGTGCATGGCGCTGGCGTTTCCAGCGGCGGCGGCCAGCAAATAAAGCCCCTTGGCCTTGGCCACATCACGCGGCACACCGGTGCCTTTTTCATAAAGCCCAGCCAATCGATAGCGCGCGGGGGCAGAACCCTGATCGGCGGCGCGCTGAAACCACACAGCCGCCTTGGAAAAATCAGCCGGTACGCCACGCGCCTCAACATAGCGTGAACCGATCTCGAACAAAGCCGCCGCATCGCCCGCTTCCGCAGCAGACACCAGCGAGGCCGGGGTGATCTCGGCAGGCACATCAAAAGCGGGCTTGCTTGAGGTCTGCTCCGGGGTTGTCACAGGTGCGGCAAAGCCGGCCTGCGAGGCTGGTGCAACGGTGGTGGCAGGCGAGAGCGGCGAAAGCTGCTGCCCCCCATCGATCGGTGAGGCCTGCATATTGGCAGGGCCGGTCGGGGCTAGCGATTTGCTGTCACCGGCGCTCTCTGCCTCAGGCGCACTTGCCAAAATGCTTGAGGGGGTGCTTGCGGGTGCGCTTGGGGTCGATGCTGGCGCGTTCATCACTGCCGGTGCGGGCGCAGGCGTCGGTGCCGTTGTGGTGTTGGAGCTAAGCCCCTTTACCAAAGGCAAAGCAAGGGCCGCCAACAACAAAGCGCCAACCGCCATCAGGATCGGTCGACGGTAGCGCGAAAAAGTGGAGCCGTTGGTGACTTCTTCCGCCATCGATAGTTTTTGAGCGCGCGAACCGCGATCTGTCTCGTTCACAGCCGCCTGTGCGGCACGGCGCGCCGCCGCGATGAAATCCATGCGCTCATCACCAGCCGCCGCCGCGGGAGCCGATTTCAGCTCACTGTTCGCGGCACCATTGCCTTGACGGGCACGGACTTTTTCCAGAATTTTGCGCACATCCGGCTTGCCAGAGCCGGGCTCAAGCAATTCATTGGCCTCCTCCGGCAGAAGATCATCGGCGGGATCGATAGAGGGCGATGTCTCCATCACCTGACGGCCGTGCTGCACATGTTCCGAAGCAGGCTCAGGCGGAATGCTGACCGATTCGCTCAACGCCTGTTTTTTGCTTTTCGCTTTCAAACGCTGCCCAAGACCGGCAAGCAGGCTGGGCCGTGCCGGTGCCACGTCGAGGTGGGTCGCATCAAGACGGGCCTCGGCAACACCCACATCATCACGCCCCCCATCATGAGGGCTCTCCACCTGAAGAACCGATGCAGCATTTTGAGTGGGTGCCTGAAAAGCCGCCTCGATTTCGCGGTGAGCAACCTGCACCGGCGATGCATCTTTTTGCCTTGATGCTTCAGCCCGCTCATCCCGCGCAGGTGCAGCCGCAAAGGGAGCATTGGCACCTGCTGTGGCGCGGCGATCCATCTGGTCAAGTTTCTCGGCAATCTGCACCAGTGTCTGATGCAAAGCCTCAACCGTGCGGTGGCTGCGCTCTTCGCCGCCACGGCTGATTTCTTCCAGATTGCGCAAGTGATCGGCCAGCGTCGCAAGTGTTTCTGCGGTCTGGTCGGGTGCAGAGCCAGCCATGAGTGCCGGGCTTTGGCGGGCGTAATTATCCATCACCGCTTCGGCAGCCTGCCTCGCTGCTTCGACGATATATTCATCGCTGGTGGCAAGATAGTCTTCAAGAGCGGCCATGCGCCCTTCCATGCGCTCACTATTGGCGCTGTCTGCCACGGGTGATGCGCTGATCAGGGCTGAGAGATCGGCAATCTGTTGCTCCAATCCGGCAATCCCGGCATGATCGACTTGAGGGGCCGCAACGGTTTCATCAAGGCGTGCTGCGATAGAATAGAGCCGGTCATCCAGACTTTTCAGCAGGGCTTCATCCACAGCCGGGGCTGGCAGTTCCATGTCGTCGATGCGACGGCCAATCAGCGCAATCTGCTCTGCCAGATGATCGCTCAGCGATGCGTGATCAAGTGCATCGATCTTGCGCGAAATATCCGACAGATAACCGGTCAATTCCGGTTGCAGGTTTTCGCTCTGCGAGCGATCCAGCATCTCGGTCAGCTCAATCAACCGCTCTTCCAGACGGCGGGTGGTTTCCAGATTGGCCAGATCTTCGATGCGCAAGGAGAGCGCTTCAATACGCTGCGCAAGCTCGCTCTCGCGGCCAAAATCTGCCGTCTGCTCTGAAATCACTTCCAGATGCCGGGCAATGGTGTTGATACGATCTTCCAGCCTTTCCACCAAACGTGGATCGGTAGCAGGTGCATTGCTACGGCCCGTGGCGGCAACCGCGCGAGAGATTTCATCGAGGCGCCGATCCAGCTGGGAGAATTGCTCGACAATCGCCTCACTGTTAGGCTCGAGATGCGCGCCGATATTTTCCAGCGCCTTGGCAATGGCAATCAGCTTGCCTTCCAGCAACCGCACGGAGCGCGCATCGCCGATCGAGCCAAGCTGCTGCTTGATCTCATCCAGCCGATAGGCCAGCGACAGAAGATCCTGCTGAATACGCTCTGGGTCAATGGTTTCAAGCCGCGCTTCCAGCGCGGTCCAGCGTTCTTCCATCGCCCGCACGCTATCACTGCGCACCAGACCATCCATCAAGGACCGCAGCTCTTCAAAGTCAGCGCGTAGGCCCTGCGCTTCCGTCGTTGGTGCCTGACCAATGCGCTCAATGCTTTCCGCCATGCGCGAAACATCGTCGCGCAAGGCCTCGGCATTTTGGCTTTCTTCTGCCAATTTTCGAATTTCAGCAATCTCTGCCCGCAAGGCACCGATTTCGCCAGCAAGGCTCTCGCTGATATCCAGACGAATATCGGCACGCAGACTGGAAAGCGCTTCGTAAAAATCGGGCGCGAATGGCTCTGAATGCGGCTCTGATTTCGAAACGTGCGCGGCTGGCAAGGGACGGGTTTTGCGAGCAGGTTCAACACTCACAGGCGTATTTTTGATCGAAGCACTGCTATCACGAAACGCATCCGCCCGATGCGGACGGGCCGCTTCGAGCGCACGCTGGCGTTCGCGAATCTCGGCAAGAGGGTCAATACGATCTGGGCGATCTGGGCGATCTGCAACAGTGCTCCGCTCCGCAGGACGGGCCTGAGGCATGCGTGTTTCTGCCACCTCAGCGCTTTTGGTGGCACGGCTTCTGCTCTGTGGGCTTTTGGGCAAACCGCCCATCAGCCCTTCGATGCGCGCCTCCAGCCCCTCGATTGTGCGGCTCAAGGCATCAAGCGATGAATGTCCCACTTGGCGGGAAGGAAGAGACCGCTGTCCGTTCATATTTCAAGCTCGCTTCACGTTTGGCCGGTTGACCGATCTACACGCGATGACCATGTTTAAACTTGGGTCAGAGACAATATTCATCCCCATGAGGTCAGCGCAAATCACTAGCCCCTAGAATCGACGAAACGTGGTAAACAAGTCGTTAAGAATGACTGCTATTTTTTAACCTTTCTCAAGCAGTCGGTGAAATTCAACGATAACGGCGGCAGCCAGGATCAAACTCCAAGATCACATTCACATTTTTGCGTATTGACGTTTACGCGCACGTCAATATTTTATAGGGTAGAGATTGGCTGCGGAGGAATGCGGCCCAAACCGTCGGAGGACATTGACATGCCAGCTTACAAGGCACCGGTCGCAGATACGCTCTTCATTCTCAACAACGTTCTGGGGCTTGAGCGCTACAACAACCTGCCCGGTTTTGAAGACGCAACGCCTGATATGATTGAAGCCATTTTGGGCGAAGCGGCCAAGCTTGCGGAAGAACAGCTTTTTCCGCTGAACCTGTCTGGCGATCAGGAAGGCTGCACCCGCCATGACGATGGCTCCGTCACCGTGCCCAAGGGGTTCAAACAGGCCTATGACGCCTATTGCGAAGGCGGCTGGAGTGGCCTTGCGGTGCCCGCAGAATTTGGCGGCCAGGGCCTGCCCTACACGCTTCATGCCGCCGTTGGCGAATATATGTCATCGGCCAATATGGCCTTGATGATGTATCCGGGCCTGACCCAAGGGGCCATTGCTGCCATTCTGGTGCATGGCTCTGACGCCCAAAAGCAGACATACCTGCCGAAAATGGTCGAAGGCGTGTGGTCTGGCACCATGAACCTCACCGAACCTCATTGCGGCACCGACCTTGGCCTTTTGCGCACCAAAGCCGTGCCCAATGGCGATGGCACTTACAAAATCTCCGGCCAGAAAATCTTCATCTCGGCGGGCGAGCATGGGATGACCGACAATATCATCCATCTGGTTCTGGCCCGTATCGAGGGTGCTCCAGAAGGCACCAAGGGCATTTCGCTGTTCATCGTGCCGAAAATCATCGTCAATGACGATGGGAGCCTTGGGGAGCGCAATGGCGTGTCCTGCGGTGCCATCGAGCACAAGATGGGCATTCACGGCAATGCCACCTGTGTTATGAATTATGATGAAGCCACCGGCTATCTGATTGGCGCGGAAAACAAGGGCCTTTCGGCCATGTTTGTGATGATGAACGAGGCGCGTCTGGGCGTTGGCCTGCAAGGTCTGTCGATTGCCGAAGTGGCCTATCAGAACGCCGTCGCCTATGCCAATGAGCGCATTCAGGGCCGCAGCCTGTCGGGTGCCAAAGCGCCGGATAAAAAGGCCGATCCGATCATCGTGCATCCCGATATTCGCCGCTCGCTGATGACCATCAAGGCCTTTAACGAGGCTGGCCGCGCCTTTACGCTATGGACCGCGCTGAAATCCGACATTGCTCACCGTGCAACGGATGCTGCGGAAAAGCAGAATGCCGATGACATCCTCGGCCTGATGACCCCGATCCTGAAGGGTGTGTTGACCGACAAGGGCTTTGACCATGCGGTGATGGCACAGCAGGTGTACGGCGGCCATGGCTATATTGAAGAATGGGGCATGAGCCAATATGTGCGCGATGCCCGCATTGCGATGATCTATGAAGGGGCCAACGGCATTCAGGCGCTCGATCTGGTCGGCCGCAAGCTGGGCCTCAACGGTGGCCGCGCCGTGATGGCACTGTTTAATGAAATCGGCGCTTTCTGCGAAGAAAACCGCGGTGATGAAAAGCTGTCTTTCTTCACCAAGCAGCTCAAGAAAGGCTTGAACGACGTTCAGGGCGCAACCATGTGGTTTATGCAAAACGCCATGGCCAAGCCCGACAACGCTGGCGCTGGCTCGACCGATTACATGCATCTCTTCGGTCTGGTGGTACTGGGTTACATGTGGGCCAAGATGGCCAAGGCCGCCCATGAGGCGCTGGACGCTGGCACGAGCGATGCGGATTACTACAACAATAAGCTGTTGACGGGTCGCTTCTTCATGGAAAAAATCATGCCGGAAACCGCGCTTCGCAAGACCCGCATTGAAGCGGGCGCAGACAGCCTGATGGCCATGGATGCCGCTGCGTTTTGATTGAATTTGGCCTCCCCATTGTCGGGGAGAGGCAATTTGCAAAATTCAGGAGCTTTGCGCTCTAGTGCACTGACGCATTCACTTCGTTCATGCTCTAGTGCACTCGTTTTTTGTTTATGCATCGATTTTTCCAAACTCAGATGAATCTTTCGTTTGGATCGATGCACCAGGGAGAGAGACAATGACTGACGTATTTGTTTACGACCATGTGCGCACTCCGCGCGGCCGCGGCAAAAAGGATGGCGCGCTGCACGAAGTGCCATCGGTGCGCCTCGCCGCCAAGGCACTGGAAGCCATCCGCGACCGCAACGGTCTCGACACATCCACCGTCGATGACATCATCATGGGTTGCGTTGATCCTGTGATGGATGCTGGCGCGGTGATCCCCAAGGCTGCGGCCTTTGAGGCAGGTTACTCGACAACCGCTCCCGGCATTCAGATCTCGCGGTTTTGCGCCTCCGGCCTTGATGCCGTGAATTATGCCGCTGGCAAGATTGCCGCTGGAGCCGATGATATTGTCATTGCCGGTGGTGTGGAAAGCATGTCGCGCGTTGGGCTTGGCATGTCAGGCGGTGCGTGGTTCATGGACCCATCCGTCAACTTCCCGGCCTATTTCATGCCGCAGGGCGTGTCTGCCGATCTGATTGCCACAAAATATGGCTTCTCGCGTGATGACGTGGATGCCTATGCGGTGGAAAGCCAAAAGCGCGCCGCCCATGCGTGGAAGAGCGGTTATTTCGATAAATCCGTGGTGCCTGTGAAAGATCAGAACGGTCTGACCATTCTGGCTCATGATGAACATATGCGCCCCGGCACAGATATGCAGTCACTGGCGGGCCTCAACCCGTCTTTCCAGATGCCCGGTGAAATGGGCGGCTTTGAAGCCGTGGGCATTCAGGCACATCCGGAAATCGAGAAGATCAATTACGTTCACCATGCGGGCAATTCCTCCGGCATTGTCGATGGCTCCGGCGTTGTGCTGCTGGGCTCCAAAGCTGGCGGCGAGAGCATGGGGCTGAAGCCACGGGCGCGCATTCGCGCCTTTGCCAATATCGGCTCTGATCCGGCCTTGATGCTGACCGGCCCGGTGGATGTGACGGAAAAGCTCTTGAAGAAAACCGGCATGAGTTTGGCCGATATTGATCTGTTTGAGCTGAACGAAGCCTTTGCCGCTGTCGTTTTACGCTTCATGCAGCATTTTGATGTGTCGCATGATGTCATGAACGTCAACGGCGGCGCGATTGCCATGGGCCATCCGCTGGGGGCCACGGGTGCGATGATTCTCGGCACCGTGCTGGATGAGCTGGAGCGGCGCGATCTCAACACCGCACTGGTCACGCTCTGTATTGGTGCAGGCATGGGCACGGCAACTGTAATCGAACGCGTCTGAGTGGTTTCAGGAAAAGTGGGAACCGGTTTTCCGCAAGAAACCACGATCAAAAAATCCTTCGGGAGGGATGACAATGACCTATAAGAATTTCACCGTTGAGACCGATGCAGACGGCATTGCCCTTGTGACATGGAATATGCCCGACAAGAGCATGAATGTGTTCACCGTTGAGGTGATGGACGAGATTGAAGCGATTGTGGATGCCACCGTTGCCGATGAAGCCGTGAAGGGTGTGGTCTTCACCTCTGGCAAATCGTCTTTCTCTGGCGGCGCTGACCTGACCATGATCAAGGGCATGTTCTCCATGCTGCATGAGGAAAAGGTCAAAGACCCGGCGAACGCCGTGCAAAAGCTGTTTGATGCCGCTGGCCGCATGAGCTGGCTGTGGCGCAAGATCGAGACCAATGGCAAGCCATGGGTATCGGCTATCAACGGCACCTGCATGGGCGGCGCGTTTGAGCTGTCGCTTGCCTGCCATGGCCGTGTGGCCTCCAACGCCAAATCGGTGAAACTGGCCCTGCCTGAAGTCAAGGTCGGCATTTTCCCCGGTGCTGGCGGCACCCAGCGCGTTTCGCGGCTGACCAATGCGCAAGACGCCCTGCAAATGATGACCACGGGCCAGACCCTGACGCCCCAGCGCGCCAAGGCCATGAACCTCGTGCATCAGGTGGTGGAGCCGGACCAGTTGATCTCCGCTGCCAAGCAGATGATCAAGGATGGTTTGAAGCCAGTGGCTCCATGGGATGAAAAGGGCTTCAAAGCCCCCGGCGGCGGCATCTGGACACCGGCCTCAGCCCAGCTTTGGCCAGCCGCCCCTGCCATTTTGCGCCGTGAAACCGCAGGAAACTATCCCGCAGCACTGGCAATTTTGAAATGCGTGTATGAAGGTCTGCAAGTGCCGTTTGACACCGGCCTTCGCATTGAACAGCGCTATTTCACTCAAATCGTACAGACCACCGAAGCCTTTTCGATGATCCGCTCGCTGTTCATTTCGCTACAAGAGCTTGGCAAGGGTGCGCGCCGCCCAGCCGGTCAGCCCAAGAGCGATATCAAGAAAGTCGGCGTGGTTGGCGCGGGCTTCATGGGCGCATCGATTGCCTATGTGACCGCAGCGGCTGGCCTTGCCGTGGTGCTGATTGATCGTGACATGGAAGCCGCCAACAAGGGCAAAGCCGTTGCGGAAAATCTCGTTGCGGGTGCCGTCGGCAAGGGCAAGATGACCAAGGAAGCCGGTGAAAAGCTGCTTTCGCTGATCACCCCGACCGAAGACTATAACACGCTGTCTGACGCTGATCTGGTGATCGAAGCGGTATTTGAAGACCGCGACGTGAAAAAGGCGGTGATTGAAAAGGTTGAGGCCGTGTTGCCAGAAGGCGCGATTTTCGCCTCCAACACCTCGACCCTGCCGATCACCGGCCTTGCCAAAAACTCCAAGCGTCCGGTCGATTTCATCGGCGTGCATTTCTTCTCGCCGGTTGAAAAGATGATGCTGACGGAAGTGATTTTGGGCGAGCAGACCGGTGACAAGGCGCTGGCTGTGGCGCTGGATTATGTCTCGATGATCAAGAAGACGCCAATTGTCGTGAATGACACCCGTGGCTTCTTCGTCAACCGCTGCGTCTTCCGCTACATCAACGAAGCCTATGACATGCTGATTGAAGGCGTGCCTGCGGTGATGATTGAAAATGCCGCGAAAATGGCAGGCATGCCGGTTGGCCCGCTATCGCTGAATGACGAAGTGGCGGTGGACCTCTCGCAAAAGATCATGAAGGCCTCAATCGCCGATCTGGGTGCAGACGCGGTTGTGCCTGAGCATATGAGCCTGATCAACAAGATGGTGGATGAACTGGACCGCCGTGGCCGCAAAAACGGCAAGGGCTTCTATGATTACCCTGCCAAGCCATTGAAAAAATCGCTGTGGCCGGGCCTGAAAGACCTCTATGCGCAGAAAAAGCCAGCCGATGTGGATGTCACCGTGCTCAAGCAACGCCTGCTGGTAACAATTGCGCTGGAAGCAGCCCGCACCATGGAAGAAGGCATTGTCACCGATCCGCGTGAAGCCGATGTCGGCTCCATCCTCGGCTTCGGTTTCGCGCCTTACACGGGCGGCACGCTCTCCTACATCGACGGCATGGGTGTGAAAACCTTTGTTGAGCTGTGCGAAAAGCTCGCCAAGGACTATGGTCCGCATTTTGCCCCAACGCCACTGTTGAAAGAAATGGCGCAGAAGGGTGAGACCTTCTATGGGCGGTTTGATCCCTATGGTGCGGTGAAGACAGCGGCTTGAGGAAACGGATTGCCATCAAAATGATAAGGACTGGCGGAAACGCCGGTCCTTTTTTTTGCAACTGCTTTGATAGACAGTCCGTAGCCCTGCGACCTTTACAAATGCGTTTTAAAGAATGTCACCACCTGCTTGTTCAAGTCCTGATGAAAGGCAGCGCGATCAAAACCCGGCCGATCGATGCATAGCTCTGGCAGGATTTTGACCAGTTCTGCCGGGCAGACGGTCAAAAATGCAAAATGTTCAGAGTTTGGCACGACATGAAAATCGGGCTTTACCGGCAGGTTATGCGCAACAGTCTGAAGGTTTTCAGGAGATACGCCATCTCCGCCATATTGAGAGCCCCACAACTGAATGGGTGCTGTGACATTCTTCACGCTGCCGGGCGCGGAAAAAACACTGCTCAGCGGATCAGCAATCACAAATGCCTTGATCCGCTGATCATGCTGCAAAGTGCCCTTCGGCAAGGCATTCTGGCTCACGGGAGTGCAGGTCGCACCAGTCTTATCTTGGCAATGGGAGCGCAAAGCTTGAAAATCCGGGGTAGCCCCTGCCAGAACAAGCCCGGTGTATCCGCCGCGTGAAAACCCGAAAAAGCCAATAGATTTGGGATCAATTTTGCCTGCATCCGGGGATGAGCCGAGCATAAAATCAATGACCCGTTTCACGTCCGTTGGGCGACTGATCAAGGCCTTGAGATTATGCTCTCTCTCTTCGTTTGCAGCGGTATCGTCGGGGTGATTCATCGCCACAACAACAAATCCGGCATTTGCCAGAGCTTCAGCCGTGTCATGATGGCTAAGATTGGTGCCGCCAAAGCCATGGGAAATCACAATCAGTGGCCGTTTTTCGCCATCAATCGGACAATTTCGAACACCGGGGAGAAGAAAGGGACCAGCCTTGATCTCGCCATCCGGCGCAGCACAGGGCGACCATTCCACGGCTTTCAGCGCGGGACTGTGCGCATCTGCGGGAATATCGAAGGATTTCAAACCGGCACTATGCGCCCAATGAGCAGCCAAGCTGAAAACAGAAGCAATCAGGAATGTCTTCATGCGCATTGCAACCCCTCCGACCCGATCTCGCAATCTGAGGAGAGCATTCACAATATTGAGCAAATGAGGTCAAGGCAAAAAGCCTTATCACCGAAGCGCAATATAGCGATCCGAGCGGTGGTTGATCAGCACAAACAGGTTCAGCACCACGGCACCGATGATCGAGCAGCCGACCACCCAAGGGCTGACCACGGTAAAGGCCAGCGCCATGACCAGCACGTCAAAGGCGAGCTGGACAAGGCCGGCCTGAATGCCGAAACGGTCCTGAATAAACACGGCCAGAATGCCGATGCCGCCGAGGCTGGCGCGGTGGCGATAGAGAGCAAGCAGGCCAAAGCCCAGCAGCACGCCGCCCAGCACGGCACCCCAGATGGGGTTGATCGAGGATATAGAAAGAAAGCGGCTTTGAACGTCAACAAGCACAGAGGTCAAAGCGACAGAGAGAAAGGTTTTGAGGGTAAAATCCCAGCCGACGCGCTTCATCGACAGAATATAAAACGGCATATTGAACAGAAAAAACAGCAGGCCGAAATTCCAGCCGGTCCAGTAATGCACCACAAAGGCGAGGCCCGCGATGCCGCTGGTGACCAGACCGATGGTGGAGATGAAATAAAGGCCAAGGGCGGCAATAATCGTGCCGCAGAGAATGCCCTGCACATCTTCGGCGCGGCTGTGGCGGGCAGGATTGTTGTTCCAGATGCCCAACATGTTGTTCATCAATGCCATCGGCCTGCCCTCATCGGAGTGAATATCCCCTAAGGATGCCTGAAATTACCGGGCTTTCAAGAGGGATAGGTCAGCAAAACTGACCTATCGAAGATTTCGCAAGATTCCATCCGTTACAGGGCTTTTCTCGCAATAAACAGAAAGCCGGGGACGGGTTTTCCGCCATCCATGCGAATGGTGGTGGGGCGGCTTTGCAGCACGTCAAATCCGGTTTGCGCAAGTTCTTGTTCGACATAGCTGTGGCTGTGCTGAAAGCGCAGGGAATCGGCCAGCGAAAAACCATCCTTTTCCTCCGATTTTTCGCAGGAAAAGGCAAAATAGCCGCCGGGGGCCGCCAGTTCTGCGGAAAGCGAAAAGGCACCAGACAAGGCACCAAGATAGATAAAAACATCCGCAGCGCTGATCAGATCAGCACGGGCCCGCGTCTTGCCACCCGAAAACAACCCGCAAGTATCAGTATTGAGCGACAAATCCGCCTCTGTCAGATGGTCATAGATGTTCTTTTCCGCCGCCTTCGCCAGCATGCCGCTGGACAGATCATAGCCTTCGAGCACGCTCACAAAGGGCTTCAACTCGACGCCCATCAGGCCGGTGCCACAGCCCAGATCGACGGCATGGTGAAAGCGCATGTCCTCGCCAAGGTTTTCCGCCAGCATCGCCACCAGTTTTTGCGGCACGCGATAGTCGAGCTTTTGCACAAGTGAGGTTTCAAACCGGTTGGCATAATGATCAAACAGCGCTTCCACATAGCGGCTGGGCGGTTGTGCCGGTATCTCGTCGGCCCCCATCAGCGCCAGCTTCAGGCTGGCAGCAAAGAGATCCTCGGGATCAAGCGCCAGCACCTGCCGATAGGCATCCGCCCCGCCAAGGGTATTCCCCGCTTTGACGCGATACTCCCCCAACAAAAACCAGCCTGCCACCCATTGCGGCGCAAGCTCCAGCGCTTGTTCCATCAACTCGGCAGCGGCAGAACAGTCGCCACCCTCAAAAAGCATACGTGCATAATCGGCGCGGCGGTCAGCCACAGCGTTACCGGAAGGCATCTGAATGGGGTGCATAGGGCATCAAACGAATGGAGGAATATCTGCGCGAGCAATGGCGCAACCGTTTAAAAACGCAAGCGCTATTTTCGCAACGCCGCAGTTACCCACCTTCGCGTGCTTGCGCCGCCACAATCCTATGCTTATGTGAGGCCTGTGCTTATGTGAGTCTATGAGACGGCAAAACGGGAGACACCCATGGCAGACGGCGTAAACAGATTTTTGGGCGACTCTATTGCGCGCACCATCGTCAAGCTCATCGTTGTGTCGGTGATTGTCGGCTTTGTCATGCATATGTTTGATATTTATCCGACCGATATTATCGAGAGCATCAGACGGTTTTTCTTCGACATCTGGCACAAGGGCTTCTCAGCCCTGGGACGTGTTGGCGATTACCTTTTGCTGGGAGCCAGCATTGTCATTCCTGTTTTCATCATCCTGCGCCTCATTGATCTTCGGAAATAACATGTCCTTTGAAAACACCTTGAATTTTGCCAGAAGCCGCCGGCAGTTTGTCGCTCTCGCAGGCCTTGGCCTCACGGCCACGCTGGCAGGCTGCGCAACAGCACCCATCAAGCCTGCGGCCCCCTCCAACATATCGGATGAAACAGCCGCCTTTCTGCCGATGATCAATGCGCTGCGCGCCAAGAATGGAAAGCCCGCACTGGTGGCCGATGCAGCGGCCACCAAGGCTGCGATGTTTCAGGCCAATCGCATGGCGCAGGCCGAAAAAATGGCGCATCTGATGGGCATGGGCGACAGCTTTGGGGCCCGCATGCGGGCCAGCAATGTGCAGCTGCCCGCCGCCGAAAACATTGCCATGCTGCAACAGACCGATGAAGCGGCCATGCAGGCTTGGATCAACTCCAAGCACCATCTGGAAAACATGCTGGGGCCTTATCATGGTCTTGGTGTGGCGGTTGCGCGCATTCCATCGCGCGGCAACAAGCCCTATTGGGCCATGGTGCTCTCCGGCACGCCACGCCCGGATGTCGGCCCATCTTCCGGCATTCCGATCCGCAATGGCATTCAGCTGAGAATCGGGTAAAAAGGCTTTCAGGGTGAGGACCGCCTGCCCTGATGGAGCCTTCGATGACACAGACCTTCCCGCATAGCAGAGCCTTCACAGTCACGCATAAAAGCGTGCTGGCCATCGCCCTGCCCATGACGCTGGGCTATATCACCACGCCTTTGCTGGGCATCACCGACACCGCCGTCATTGGCCGTACCGGTGAGGCGGCAGCACTCGCGGGTCTGGCCATTGGCGCTGTGCTGTTTGACCTGCTGTTCTCCAGCCTCAATTTTTTGCGGGCATCCACAACCGCCTTGGTGGCGCAAGCCTATGGGCGCGAAGACCCGCGCGAACAGGTGGCGGTGCTGTGTCGCTCCATGATCCTTTCCGTCAGCATTGGGCTGGTCATTTTGCTGCTGTCGCCGCTGTTGTTGCGCGGTGGACTGGCGATGATGGGAGCAGAAGGGCGCGTGGCCGAGGTAACGGCCATCTATTTCTCCATTCGCATTCTGGCGGGGCCGCTGACGCTGGCCAATTTTACCATCATGGGCTTTGTGCTGGGGCGTGGCAAAGGCTCCATCGGCCTTGGCCTGCAAATCTTGCTCAACGGCGTCAACATCACCCTGTCGATTCTGCTGGGCCTGCATTATGGCTGGGGCGTGGCCGGTGTTGCCTATGGTGCTGTTGCTGGTGAAGCCTGCGCCGCCCTGGCAGGGGTGATGATTATCATCGCCCGCATGAGCAAGGCGCAGATGCCGACATGGGCGGAATTGTTCGACCGCGCCAAGCTCTCGGCCTTGTTTTCTCTCAACCGTGACATTCTGATCCGCAGCTTTGTGCTGCTGGCGGCCTTTACGTTACTCACCCGCATCGGAGCCAGTTTTGGCGCAACCACGCTGGCCGCCAATGCCGTTTTGATGAATTTTTTCATGATTGCCAGTTTTTATCTCGATGGCATTGCCAATGCCGCCGAGCAGATTACCGGCCGCGCCGTGGGGGCCATGTATCGTCCGGGCTTTGATGCCGCAGTGAAACTCACCGGCCTTTGGTCTTGTGGCTTTGCAATTGCCACCACGCTGGTGTTTCTGGTGTTTGGTGGCCACCTGATTGATGCCATGACCACCGCCGAAGAGGTTCGACACATGGCCCGCCAGTTTTTGCCCTGGGCAGCAATAACCGCCCTGACCGGTGCCCTGGCCTTTCAAATGGATGGTATTTTTATCGGTGCCGCCTGGTCCAGCGATATGCGCAATATGATGCTGGCGGCTTTTGTCGGCTATCTTGTCGCTTTGGCCCTGCTGGTACCAAGCCTTGGCAATCACGGGCTTTGGCTGGCGCTCAATCTGTTTCTGGCCTTCAGAGGTGTATTTTTGCTCACCCGTCTGAAGGCCAGAACCAATCAGACTTTTCCCGATTAGACTTTTAAGGAACGCCAGTGATCAACCTTGCTGTCACGAAGTTCTCTCAGCGACGATAGGCCTTGCTGATCCAGCACGTTTGACAGGCCTTTGACGATCTCGGCGGGCAATCCCGGTCCTTCATAGATCATGCAGGAATAGAGCTGCACCAGATCGGCACCGGCACGGATTTTTTCAAGCGCCGTCTCGGCAGACGACACCCCGCCCACGCCAATCAGCGGCAGGCTCTTACCCACCCGGTGACGCATACCGGCCAGTACCGCCGTGGACTTGGCAAACAACGGTTTGCCGGAAAGGCCACCTGCTTCATTGGCAAGACGGGTTTCTTTCAAACCATCGCGGGCCAATGTGGTGTTGGAGACAATCAATCCATCAAGATCACGGGCCAGCACCACCTCGGCAATGTCATCCATGCCTTCTTCCGTCAGATCCGGGGCGATTTTCAAGAAAACCGGCACGCGGCGGCCTGCCTTTTGCGCTTCATCATTGCGCGCGCTCAGCACGGCATCCAGCAAGTCTGCCAGACTGTCCTTGGCTTGCAGATCGCGAAGACCCGGCGTATTGGGCGAGGAAATATTGGCGGTGAAATAGCTGGCGACCGCATAAAAACTGCGGATACCGGCGACATAGTCCGCAACGCGATCCGTCGCGTCTTTATTGGCACCAATATTGACCCCAACCACACCGGACTTGCCGCTGCGCGCCTTCAAGCGCACTAAAGCGGCAGCATGACCTGCATTGTTAAAGCCCAAACGGTTGATGACGCCCTCGTCATTGACCAGCCGGAAAATGCGCGGCTTGGCATTGCCGCCCTGCGGCTTTGGTGTCACGGTGCCCACTTCGGCAAACCCAAAGCCGAGACCAAGCAACTCATCCGGCACTTCGGCATTTTTATCATAGCCTGCTGCCATGCCGAGCGGATTGGGAAAGCGGATACCTGCCACCGTCTGCGCCAGACGCGGATCATCCTTCAGGCGGCATTTGGGCATCAGGCTGGATTTCAACCCGGCAATGGAGAGGCCATGCGCAGTCTCTGCGTCGAACAGAAACAGACCGGGCCGGGCAAAATGCTTGAAAGGGTTGATCATAGCATATCCTCTGGAAACACGTGCAGGCCATCCTGACCCACGGGCAGTGGCTTTTGCCATAAAACACTTGAGAGCGGCAAGGAGCCGTAAAGATGCGGAAAAAGATCGCCATTGCGTGATGGCTCAAAGACCAGGGCGTCTCCGAGGCTTGCCCCATCAACCGCCACCAGCAGCAAATCATTCTGGCCGGAAAAATGCAGTCGTGCAGTCTCTTTGGCCTGAGCAGCCGTGGAGAAATGAATAAAGCCATCTGCTACATCAATCGGCGCACCAGAAAATTGGCCCTTGCTTTGCGTCTCCAACCACAATTGCGCGGGGACAATCTTATACACTGTTGGTGCCATGGCACGATCCTTCTGGAAATTGCTATCAATCAGGGGCCGCAATCTTGACGAAGTGCAATCCTCGCCAAAGAGAGCATTGTTTCTCAACGCGCTTGGCGCTAAAATGCATTATCAGCTGGATTGTGCAATGATCGGCCGGGTTAAGCATAGGCAGTATCACCAAAAAAACGTGTCACGGCTTCACAGTTTAAATCCGCATTGATCCAGACAATCATACCGCAGATCCAAACTGCGGTCACACTGATCGATAAACGCTCTTGGGAGGGGGCAACCGATGGCAGAACAGACAATCATCATTGCAGATGACCACCCCTTGTTTCGCGGAGCCTTACGGCAGGCCGTCAGCGGCATGGAGGGTACGCAGCATATTATCGAGGCTGGCACGTTTGACGAGGCGCGCAATGCCGCCATCAGCCATCCTGATACAGATGTGATGTTGCTGGATCTGGCCATGCCAGGCATCAGTGGTTTTTCCGGCCTGATGGCGCTTCGTGCAGAATTTTGCAGCCTGCCCATCATCATCTGCTCCGCCACCGATGATGCCACCACCATTCGCCGCGCGCTGGAACTGGGTGCCTCTGGCTTTATCTCCAAATCTGCGGGCATCGAGGACATTCGTGGCTCTATACAGACCGTGCTGAATGGCGACATTGCCAGTCCGATCGCCGATGACAGCGGCCTTGAGCAGGATGCCGAACTGGCCGATCTGATGGCCCGGCTGAAAACGCTGACACCTCAGCAAAACCGCGTTCTGGGCATGCTGTGCGAAGGGCTTTTGAACAAGCAGATCGCCTACGCACTCAGCGTGTCTGAGGCGACCATAAAAGCACATGTCTCTGCCATTCTGCTGAAATTGAAGGTCGATAGCCGCACACAAGCCGTCATTCAGCTTGGCAGGCTCAACATGAGCATGGTGGCCTGATTGCGCCACAGCGCGGTGATCTATGACATAAGTCTTTAAACGGAATCGGCTTAAAGACTTATGCAGCAAATATTACAGCGCCGTGCGCCATCAATGGCGCGCGGCGCGGTAGGCAGCAGTTCCATGGGGAAATGCCCATTGCGGAAAAAACGCCTTTATTTCGATAAAATGGGCTGAAAATAAGGATTTTATTCCTTCTGCATCTTTACTCTTCGCCCCATATGTCCGATATATAAGCCGTGGGTGAAACCGTTTTTGACGGCTGTTGATGAATGCCGGGGTTTAGCTGGATATGCTTTCACACGAAACAATCTGGAGTGCAATTGATCGGCTTGCCGAGCAAAACCACTTGACGCCATCCGGGCTTGCCCGGCGCGCAGGCCTTGACCCAACGTCTTTCAACAAATCGAAGCGCATTGGCCCTGACGGGCGGATGCGCTGGCCCTCGACCGAGTCCATTGCCAAAGTTCTGGATGCCACCAGCTCGAGCCTTGGTACATTTGCGGCCTTGTTCGATGAGGATAACGCCGACACCATGCTGCCCGAGGGCGATTTTCCGCCGCAGATCAGCTCCATTCCATTGCTGGGCTTTGCGCAGGCGGGTGCTGGCGGCTTTTTTGATGACGGCGGCTTTCCCGCAGGTCACGGATGGGATCTGGTGGATTTTCCCGCATCGCCCAAATCCAAAACCGGCCTCTATGCGCTGGAAGTGCAAGGCGACAGCATGAAGCCGCTTTATCGCGATGGCGATGTGCTGATTGTTGAGCCGGGAGCACAAGTGCGCCGCGGCGACCGCGTGGTGGTCAAAACCCTGGATGGTGAGGTGATGGCGAAAATTCTTGGGCGGCAGAATGCCCGCACCGTGGATTTGATTTCCATCAATCCTGATCATGCCAACCGCACATTGGAGACCAGCGACATCGACTGGATTGCCCGTATTATCTGGGTGAGCCAATAGGAATATTTGCCACAGCGATGTCTATTCCATTTGCTGCATACTTCCTTCCATCGGAATCGATTTAAGGAGAGAATTATGCAGCAGATTAAAAGTGTTACAGCAGCTTTTGTGGGCCATATCACAGTACACGACACAAAGGCCTTTATGTGCCGTTTACCCCCCTCTGGCTTGCCAGCGATCTCCCCCAAAAGGAGGGAGATCGGATAGGCGTTCCCGCTCGTTTCTCACAATGAAATCCTGATTTCCAACACATAGGACGTATGCTGTTGAGCAATAGGGTTGCTTTTTGTCGATCTCCCTCCTTGTGGGGGAGATGCCCGGCAGGGCAGAGGGGGGTGAGCTATACGGTAAAACCTATGCGTCGTGTACTGTGGTGCCATATATGGTGCGCAGAGCTGTATAGGGAACGATCTTGCCTTGTCGGCTCTTGAAACAGCTTTCGGCAATCTCCATTATTGCAAGACAACATCAACAGGAAAAGTCTCGCAATGACCACCACGGTAACTGTTCACGACGCTCTCATCTTCGCCATGGTTATGGTCTCTGCTGTGGACAATGCCATGAACGATCAGGAAATGGAGCGTATCGGGCATCTTGTCGAACAGGCACCGGTGTTTGAAGACTTTCCAGCTGAAAACCTGATCACCGTTGCGTCGCGCTGTGCTGCCTTGGTGGCGGGGCCGGAGGGCATGGAAATTGCGCTGGAAACCATTCGCGATGCTCTGCCGGAGCGGCTTTATGATACGGCTTATGCTTTGGCTGTAGAGGTTGCGGCCGTGGACCTCACGGTGCGCCCCGAAGAAATCCGCTTTTTGCAATTGCTGCGGGATCGCTTCAATTTGGATAAACTCACCTGCGCCGCCATTGAGCGCAGCGCCATCGCGCGACACCGCAAAGCATAAAGAGCCATCGCGCGACACCGTAAAGCGTAAAGGGCCATCGCGCGGCACCGCAAAGCTTAAAAAGCAGCCTCAATAGAGGCCGGATGCGAAATAGCGACGCGACAGCTCATCCATACGTCCTTTGCGCGCCAGTGCTGCAAGCGCATAATCGAAGGCGGCCGCCAAAAAGCCGTCTTCCTTGCGCACCATGATGGACATGCCCTCGCCCAAATAGCGCTGGGATAAAAATGGTCCACCGAGAAATTCACAACACGGCTTGGCTGGCTTTTCACTCGTTTGGCCACTCGAGTGATTTGCCGATTGGGCGGCCAGCCAGAAAGACAATTGCAGCCCATCACCAAACACAGTCTGGACTTTGCCTTGCGTTAATGCCTGCATCAATGCGGCCTGATCGGCAAAGCCTTCAGGCTTGATGGCCGGGAAAAACGCTTTCAGCATCGCCGCATGGGCCGTGCCGCTCACAACGCCTACGGATGTGCCATCAAGATCATTCACAGACTTTTTCACGCCGCTTTCTTCACGCCGAACAACAAAGCGTGCTGGCAACATCAGATACGGACGCGAGAAGGCAAAATCGGCGCGAATGCTTTTTGTCACCGCCAGACCAGCAACAGCCGCATCGGCATGTTTGCTCAATAGTGCAATCTCAATATCCGAAAACGGAATGGCCTGCACCTCGCATTTGGCCTCGACACCCAGCTCCTTGCAGACTTCGCGGATCAAATCGATGTTGAAACCCGTCAGATGGCCCGTTTGATCCAAAAAACTGAAGGGTGGAAAATCCACCGTTGTCAGAAACCTCAACCGCAGCAACACCGAAAGATCCGGCTTTGCCAGCCGCTCATGGGCATCAAACAAAACCGGCATTTTTTGCATTTTCACAGCGCCATCCGCATGCGCCAGGCCGGATGAGACAAGCAAACCCCATACAATATAAAATGCCCCCCACAATTTCAGGGATGAAACTTTCGAGCATATCATTATCATCGTCTCATGTTTTTCTATACAATACTGAGGTTTTATTGTGCCAATAGAATCAAAGCCCGATTTGAAAACAAGAATGCCCCCTAAATATTATGGGATTATCCCATCTCCATTTCACATCAGTCAAGCATTGACTATTTTTTCATCTGCAAGCCGTGCAATCACCATGATCACCAGCCGACTGCGGGATGCACACATTTATGAGCCTTTTGCGATACCAAGCAAACCCCTACTGCATAATTCCTTAAATCGGAATCGATTTAAGGAGAAAATTATGCAGCAAATTAAATGTGTTACTTTGAGCCTTTGTGCGCCATATATGGTGAGAGGCGCTGTAGAGCATCGTGCAGAAAATTGGAATTGGCACGATGCTCCAGGGGTTTGTTTTCGCATCGGATTTTTCCAAAAACTGGCTCCCGCTTTTCGGAGCAAAGCTGTAAACACGGCCTTTTTCTATCGAATTTAACCTCTCGCCTGCGGCGGAATTGCGACTTTCACACGGATCGCTCCATCCGTGCCCGTCGTCCCTCGACCGCGTTACGGCACCTCGCTGCCAATACTGGACGTCACAGTCCAAAAACAACTTTCATGACGGATCTTATTTCAAGAAAGCAAAAGACTGTGCCCAGTGAAGATGATCAGCAGGTTAGCACAATTCGCTTCCTCAGGCCCGCCCCCCGGCATGGGTGTCGGTCTCAACACGGCACCCCAGCCAATCCTTTTGGCGACGAACTGCTGGTTCTTCAGCAGATTGGCATACTCCCGACAATATTGAGCCGATTGACCCAACAGGCACTGCGCAACGGCACAACAGTTGAGCAAGAGTTTTTGACCTGCGACTACATGAGCGCGAAAGACTATTATGCAAGGCTGGCAGACCTCCTCAATCTGCCCTTTCTGGAAACGCTGCCCACACGCCAGATTTTCGATAGTGAATTTATCGACAGCCAGTTGACCCAGCCTTCGATCATTCGTCTCTACGACAAAACACGACCACCAGTGACTGTGATTGCGCCGGAGGCGAGGCGTCTACCCGCCATTCAGGCGCGCTTGCGCCAATCACCCGAATTTGCCGCCTCTCTCGCCATCGCTACGCCCCAGGCCATCGCTGACGCCGCCTGGAAAGTGGGGGCCAGAAGACGTGCAGAGGCGGCCACGGCACAGCTTTTTCATGCCAGCCCCCAACAGTCGGCCCGCACGGTGCTCACGGCACGCCAAGCATTTTTTGCGGGCCTGCTGATTGCCCTTGCCTGCTTTGCTGCCGTGACCGCCACACGGGCAACATGGATCGGCATTCATACCTTGCTCTCACTGCTTTATATGGGCACATTGTGGTTTCGCAGTCTGCTTTTGTTGCAAAAAGTCCGCAAACCTGCCGCACCAACCCTCTTGCTACCCGCCAGCACGTTTCTGCCAACCTACACAGTGCTGGTTGCGATCTATCGTGAGAGTGCGATTGTGCCGCAACTGATTGCAGCCATGCAGCGGCTGAACTGGCCAGCCTCGCGCCTGGATATCAAGCTCGTCTGCGAGGAAGATGATGCTGAAACATTGGCTGCATTGAGTGCAATCCCCCTTCCTTCGCATTTCGAAATCGTTTTGACACCAGCCCTTGGACCGCGCACCAAACCCAAAGCCCTCACCTATGCCCTTGCCGGTGCGCGTGGTGATTATCTGGTGATTTATGATGCAGAAGACAGACCACACCCCGACCAGCTCAACGAAGCCTATGCCCATTTCATCGCAGCTCCGCCTGAAGTGGCCTGCCTGCAAGCACCTCTGATTATTGCCAATGTTGCTGACAACTGGATCAGCAGTCTGTTTGCGCTGGAATACGCCGCTCTGTTTCGTGGCATTCTGCCCAGCCTGTCCCATTATAAAATGCCCTTGCCTCTGGGCGGCACGTCCAACCATTTTCGAACGGATATTTTGCGAAAGATCGGTGCATGGGATCCTTACAATGTCACCGAAGACGCCGATCTGGGCTTGCGCCTCTATCGGGCGGGCTATCGCTGCGAGACACTGACGCGCGCGACACTGGAAGATGCACCAACATCGACCCATATCTGGATTGGTCAGCGCAGCCGGTGGTTCAAGGGCTGGCTGCAAACCTGGCTGGTGTTGATGCGCCACCCTCGCGCTGCCTGGAACACCATGGGTGGCAAGGCCTTTCTGGTCTTCCAACTGTTGATCGGCGGCATGTTGATCTCGGCACTCCTGCATCCCACCATTCTCATTTTTCTGGGCATGACACTCTATGCCATGCTCGATAAACCGATCACGGATATTCCGTTGCGGGAAACCGTCATGTTCTGGATCGATATGATGAATATCCTGGGCAGTTATCTGGTGTTTCTGGCGCTTGGAAGCGCTGCCATGACAGAACGAGAGCGAAAGCACATCGGCTGGCGTGCAGCGACCATTCCGATTTACTGGCTCATGACCTCACGGGCCGCGTGGAAAGCTGTAATTGAGCTTAAAACCAAACCCTTTTTCTGGAACAAGACACCGCATATGCCAACAAAGCGCGACGTGCCGACAACGCAGGTCACGGCATAAGCGATGAAAAATCGGTCATTTGAGAGGGTTTGGAGCGGGTGAAGGGAATCGAACCCTCGTATTCAGCTTGGGAAGCTGCTGCTCTACCATTGAGCTACACCCGCTTGTGATGGGAGGAATCCTACACTTGATGCATGATGTCAAGCATCAAAGCACAAGCTTTGCCCCATTCACGATAGGCGAAAATGCTTGGACAGTTTTAACCCTTGCGCCTGATAGTTGGAGCCGAGGCCCGTGCCGTAAAGTCCTTGCGGGTGCTCTTGCATGTGCTCATAGACCAAACGGCCAATGATTTGCCCGTGCTCCAGAATATAGGGCACCTCATGGCTGCGCACTTCCAAAACGGCCCGGCTGCCAGAGCCGCCAGCAGGTGCATGGCCAAAGCCGGGATCAAAGAAACCGGCGTAATGCACACGAAACTCGCCCACCAGCGGATCATAAGGGGTCATTTCAGCGGCATAGAGCGGCGGCACATGCACCGCCTCGCGTGACACGAGGATATAGAATTCGTCCGGGTCCAAAATCAGCTCATCACGGCCACGGCTGTAGAGCGGCTCCCAGAAATCCAGCACGTCGTGAACACCCTTGCGGTCCACATCAATCACAGCGGTATGGTGCTTGCCGCGATAGCCCACCAGCCCGTCAGGCCCTGAGCCTTTCAAATCAATTGACAGAGCAATACCGCCACCCGACACATTCGGCGTTTCGCTGGCCACCAGCGTTTCCGCCGCATGCAAATCCAGCAATTGCGCATCGGTCAGAAGCGCATGACCAATGCGAAAGCGGATCTGCGACAGGCGAGAGCCACGCCGCACGATGATGGGGAAGGTCCGCGGGCTGATTTCGAGATAAAGCTGGCCTTTGTAGCCTGCCGGAATTTTATCAAACTCCTGCGCATAATCGACCATCACACGGGTGAAAATATCGAGGCGGCCGGTGGAGCTTTTGGGATTGGTCGAAGCCGAAAGATCATCCGCCAGATCCAGACTTTCCATCAAGGGCACGATATAGACGCAGCCGGTTTCCAAAACGGCACCATTTTCCAGATCAATTTCATGCAGGGTCAGGCGCTTCAGCTTGTCTTCAACCGTGCTGTTGGGACCGGGCATGAAGCTGGCGCGCACCCGCAGTGCTTTTGAGCCGAGACGCAAATCCAGGCTGGCGGGCTGAATCTGATCACCATCCAGAGCCTGCTCGGTGATCAGGCGACCAGCGTTGAGAAGTTCATGGATGGCACGATCCGCCAAAATACCTGAATTGCGCTTCATAAGTCGTTTTCCTTTTCGGCGACAAAATCAAAGTCACACAATTGACGCAAGAGCAAGATCGGCGTAAGCCAATCTTATCCCGTGGTGATTTGGCCGGTCGGCTTGCAGCCACGTTAAATAATTGGCTAAATAGACCGGGCGCAAGCTACCGGTCCGTATTCGCGACCGGTTTTTTTGTGTTTGGGAAGGCTTAAACAGCATGACTGATAACTGGCGCGCAGCAACAAAACTGGTTCACGGCGGCACGTTGCGCTCTCCTTACGGAGAAACATCCGAAGCAATCTATCTCACCCAGGGCTTTGTCTATGACAGCTCGGAAGCTGCGGAAGCCCGCTTCAAAGGCGAGACTGAAGGCTATATCTACGCCCGCTACGGCAGCCCCACCAATGATATGTTTGAGCGCCGCATGTGCATGCTGGAAGGCGCTGAAGATGCGCGCGCCATGGCCTCCGGCATGGCAGCAGTTGCCGCCGCCATCCTATGTCAGGTCAAGGCTGGCGATCATATTCTGGCCGCCCGTGCGCTGTTTGGCTCCTGCCGCTGGGTGATTGAAACCCTGGCACCCAAATATGGCGTGGAATTTACGCTGGTGGATGGCCGCGATCTGAAAAACTGGGAAGCTGGCATTCGCCCCAACACCAAAGTCCTGTTTTTGGAAAGCCCGACCAATCCAACCCTCGAAGTGGTTGATATTGCAGGCGTCGCTAAACTCGCCAATCAGATCGGTGCCAAAGTGGTGGTCGACAATGTGTTTGCCACACCGCTGTTTCAATGCCCGCTGGAGCTGGGCGCGCATGTGGTGGTTTATTCGGCAACCAAGCATATCGATGGTCAGGGCCGCTGCCTTGGTGGTGTCGTACTCTCGTCGAAGGAATGGATTCAGGAAAACCTGCAAGACTATTTCCGCCACACGGGTCCAGCCATGTCGCCTTTCAATGCCTGGACATTGCTCAAGGGTCTGGAAACATTGCCTTTGCGCGTCAAGCAGCAGACAGCCAATGCCAGCAAAATCGCAGATTTTCTGGCCGACAATAGCAAGATTGCCCGTGTCATCTATCCCGGCCGTGCCGACCATCCGCAGGCCGATATTGTTGCCAAGCAAATGAAGGGCGGCTCTACGCTGCTGGCACTTGAGTTGAAGGGCGGCAAACAGGCGGCTTTTGCTTTGCAAAATGCTTTGCAGGTCATCAAGATCTCCAACAATCTTGGCGATGCCAAGAGCCTTATCACCCATCCGGCCACCACAACCCATAAGAACCTCACGGACGAAGCCCGCGCAGAACTGGGAATTTCGCCCGGAACTTTGCGCCTGTCCTGCGGCATTGAAGATGCTGATGATCTGATTGAAGATCTCGATAAGGCACTGCAAGCCATTACGGCGTAACTTTTACAGTGCCGTGCGCCATTTATGGTGCACGGCGCTGTAACACTGTGCTAAAGTCGAGCAAAGCCTGCACCATAAAAAGCGCGGGCTCGGCCTCGCTTTTACTAGAAATTAATTTTATTCATGTTCTAAATTGTTTTATGGTGTTTTATCCACGATCAGTTCTGCTCCCATGACAACTTTATCGGCTTCGCTCATGTATGCTCATGAAAACACGGAAAAAGCCCCATTCATGTACCGCGCTTTGACGCGGGACATAGAAGTGAGTGTAGAGCCTTATTATCTTGCGGAACAGTCTGACCCGGAAGACAATCGCTATGTCTGGGGCTACCGGGTTGTGATCACCAATCATTCCAGCTATAGCGTTCGCCTTGTCAGCCGTTACTGGAACATTACCGATCAAAATGGTCAGGTTGATGAGGTCAATGGCCCCGGCGTTGTTGGCGATCAACCGCGCCTGACACCCGGCGAAACCTATGAATATTCCTCGGGCTGCCCGCTCGATACGCCATCGGGCATGATGTTCGGCCATTATCACATGGTCACCGATCAAGGTGAGAGCTTTGATGTTGCCATTCCGGCGTTCTCGCTGGATACGCCCAATTTGCGGCGCGTTCTGAACTGAGACGCATCATCGGGGTTAGAAAAACCTCGCCCAACCCAAAGCAACATTGAAAGACCCGCCGCGTGTGCATCCGGCGGGTCTTTTGGTATTTACAACGCAGGCTCAACAGCTGCGGGTGCACCAATACCATAGGTTCGGGCAATCACCTCCCAGGCTTCATCGGCTGTTTCGACAAAATTCAGCAGATCAACATCTTCCGGCGCAATTGTGCCAAACTCGGCAAGGCTGTCGAAATCAATAATCCGATGCCAGAATTGCTTGCCAAACAGGATCAGCGGAATGGGAGCCATGCGCTTGGTTTGAATGAGGGTAATGGCCTCAAACATTTCATCCAGCGTGCCAAAACCACCGGGAAAAATCACAATCGCCTTTGCCCGCATCAAAAAATGCATTTTGCGAATGGCAAAATAGTGAAAATTAAAGGATAGCTCGGGGGTGACAAAGGCATTGGGGGCCTGCTCGTGGGGCAGCACGATGTTGAGGCCGATGGTCGGAGCGCCGACATCAGCGGCACCGCGATTGCCTGCTTCCATCACACCCGGCCCGCCGCCGGTGGTGACGACATATTCCTGATAATCCAGTGTGGCTGAAAACTCGGAGCATTTGCGGGCAAAAGCCCGCGCCTCATCATAAAACACCGAAGCAGCTTCAAGATTGCGCTTTTGCACCTCATTGCGGGCCGCCCAGGCCGCCTGACCGGGAGCGGGAATGCGCGCCCCGCCAAACATCACCACAGTGGATTTGATGCCGCGTTCCGCCAGCACCATTTCTGTTTTCAACAATTCCAGCTGCAAACGCACCGGACGCAATTCCTCCCGGCACATAAATTCATCATCAGCATAGGCCAAGCGATAGGATGGCGATTGCGTCTGCGGCGTCAAAGGAACACAGGCGGCGCTCTGGCGGTCACTATGGCTGTCTTTCAGCGGGCCTCGGGTGGTTTCATCGGGTTGCCGTCTTGTTTTGCCATTTCTTGCCATGATCAAGCCTTTCTTCTTCTGCCACGCAACACGCGCATTCTGCTTTTGCATCGTGTTTTGACAAAGTGATGTCTGTGAGAGACAACATCACCCATAAGGCTTCAAGGATTCCTTACTGTATGCCGCATAATTTTCAGCTTAAATTGGTTTCGATTTGCACAATTATGCAGTAGAGAATTTTGCCAGTTATCAACGTCAGGCCGATGGTGTCGGAACCAGACGTGAGCCAATGAAGTTTAAGGAATCCTCATGAGCACCACGGACCTCTCTTCCCTTCAGTCAGTCATCGAAACCGCCTTTGACAACCGCGATACGGTCAACATCGCCACCAAAGGCGAGATCCGCGACGCCGTTGTTGAAGCCCTGAACCTGCTGAATGAAGGCAAGGTGCGCGTTGCCACCCGTGGCGATGATGGCCAGTGGACCGTGCATCAATGGCTGAAAAAAGCTGTGCTGCTCTCCTTCCGCCTCAATGACATGGAAGTGGTCAAGGGTGGACCAGGCAATTCGACATGGTGGGACAAGGTGCCATCCAAGTTTGAAGGCTGGGGCGAGAACGAGTTCCGCGCCGCCGGCTTCCGTGCCGTGCCCAATGCCGTTGTGCGCCACTCGGCCTTTATTGCGCCAAACGCCATTCTGATGCCGTCTTTTGTCAATCTTGGCGCTTACGTGGGCGAAGGCACGATGGTCGATACATGGGCAACCGTTGGCTCTTGCGCCCAGATTGGCAAGCATGTGCATTTGTCAGGCGGCGTTGGCATTGGCGGCGTGCTGGAGCCTTTGCAGGCTGGCCCAACCATTATCGAAGACAATTGCTTCATCGGTGCGCGCTCGGAAGTGGTTGAAGGCTGCATTATTCGCGAAGGCTCGGTGCTGGGCATGGGCGTTTACATCGGCAAATCCACCAAGATTGTTGATCGCGCCACCGGCGACGTGTTCTATGGCGAAGTGCCGCCCTATTCGGTTGTTGTTGCCGGTTCCATGCCATCGCCCAACACCATGCCCAATGGTCTGCCAGCGCCAAGCCTGTATTGCGCCGTGATCGTCAAGCGCGTCGATGCACAGACCCGCTCCAAGACCGGCATCAATGAACTGCTGCGCGATTAAGTTTAACACCACATTTTGAGATCGATCAGGAGGCAGCAACCCTGTCTGGCTCCTGAACTTCAATGTTCACAAGCCTTTCGTCCGTGTGTTTTATGTCCCATCCTGCCAATACCTCGCCCGCCTCTGATCCGGTTGAAAATCTCCAAACCCTGATCCGCTGCCCCTCTGTGACCCCCGCAGAAGGTGGCGCGCTGACGGCGCTGGCTGCCATGCTGGAGCCACTGGGCTTTCAAGTGTCGCGGATGGTTGCGCGTGAAGACGGCACACCAGACGTTGAAAACCTCTATGCCCGCCTTGGCACGGAAGGCCCGCATCTGATGTTTGCAGGCCACACCGATGTTGTGCCGGTGGGTGATGAGGCCGATTGGACTTATCCGCCGTTTTCAGCCGAGATTTCGAACGGCGAACTTTTTGGCCGTGGTGCGGTGGATATGAAAGGTGGCATTGCCTGTTTTGTCGCAGCCGTTGCCCGCCATATTGAAGCGCATGGTGCCCCCAAGGGGTCGATTTCCTTTTTGATCACCGGTGATGAAGAAGGCCCATCCATCAATGGCACCACCAAGCTGTTGCAATGGGCCGCCGAGCGCGGCGAACGCTGGGACGCCTGCCTTGTGGGCGAGCCAACCAACCCCGACACGCTTGGCGACATGATCAAGATTGGTCGTCGCGGCTCGGTGTCCGGTCACATTACTGTTCATGGTGTGCAGGGTCATGCCGCCTATCCGCATCTGGCTGACAATGCGGTGCGCGGCATTATCAAGCTCACGGAAGCGTTGATGTGTCCGCCTTTTGATGCGGGCACGGACAATTTCCAGCCATCCAATCTGGAAGTCACCACCATTGATGTCGGCAATCCGGCCACCAATGTGGTGCCAAACCGCGCCAGCGCCAAATTCAACATCCGCTTCAATGACACATGGACAGCAGAAACCGTTCAGGCCGAGATTATCCGCCGCCTTGACGCAGCATCCGCTGATCAAACCTTGCGGCCCGGTCGCGATCCGCTCCGATATGAGATCACCTGGGCAGATCGGCCATCACACGTGTTTTTGACGCGCGACGATGCGCTGATTCAGTCGCTCACCGCAGCCATTGAAAAAACCATTGGCAGAACGCCAGCCCTTTCGACCACTGGCGGCACATCCGATGCCCGCTTTATCAAGGATTACTGCCCGGTGGTGGAATTTGGCCTGGTGGGTCAGACCATGCATATGGTGGATGAACGGGTGGCGGTGGCTGACCTTGAAACACTGACCGGCATTTATGCCGAGTTCATCGAAGGCTGGTTTGCCCATGCCGGGATTTAAAGAGGTCGAATTCTACCTGACCGGCCTTTGGTTGGTGCTGAAAGGCGACAACAAGGGTTTTGGCTATCTCGACATCTCGGATCGCGGTGTCAGCCGGTCCTTCTGGTCTATCCTCTGGTCTCTTCCAGCCATGTTTGTTTCGTGGCTGTTTTGGTATCGAACCTTGATGATGGGTGTGATCAGCGAAGATCAGACCGGCGGCGTGTTTTTTCTGCGCATGGCGATGATTGATATGGCCAGCTGGTTTTTGCCGCTGGTGCTGATCGCAATTGTCTGCCTGATCCTGTCGCTGGCCCAGCATTTCAATGCGATTGTGGTCACCACCAATTGGCTGGCTCTGCCGATCGCCTATGCCAATGCGGCTCTGGTAGCGCTGGCTGTCGTGGCCCCTAGCCTTGGACAGGTGATCATCCTGCTGTGGCTGGTGCTTTTGCTGGGACTGGCCTATAGCGTTTTTCGGTTGATGGCTGCCATTTTCGGCCCGCAAACTCTGCTGGTTGCCACCATGACCATGATCATGCTGGTGCCGACCACGCTTTTATCCGAATTTTTGCAAAGCTATCTGAACGTCAATCCGCTTTAGACTCGGCGTTGGAATAAGGCCGCCAATTGCCATCTGTCGGGTAATCCACCTGCATGAAATAAAGCCCCTCTGGCGGGGCCACAGGCCCGCAGGCCTTTCTATCGCGGGCTTCAAGAGCATTGCGCACATCATCCGGCGTCATCTTGCCCTCGCCCGCCATTTTCAACGTGCCAGCAAACGAGCGGATCTGATTGTGCAAAAAGCTCTGGGCGGAGGCGCGGATTTCAATCAAATCACCGTGTCGCGTCACATCCAACCGATCCAGCGTGCGCACCGGGCTGATCGCCTGACAATGCACCGAGCGGAATGTGGTAAAATCATGCTTGCCCACCAGCATCTGGGCGGCTTCATGCATGGCCTCATGATCCAGCGGTTTGGACACCCACCAGGCGCGATTGGCCTCCAGCGCAAGGCGTGAAGGCCGCGCAATGATGCGGTAGAGATAATGCCGCTTCAGGGCCGAAAAGCGCGCATCAAATTCATCCGGCACACACTCGACCTCAAGCACACTCACCGCTTGGCCGGCCTGCGCCAGATGGGCATTGAGCGCATTGCGCAGCTTATAGGGCTGCCAGTCGCGGCTCAGGTCCACGTGGGTCACCTGCCCCTTGGCATGCACACCGGAATCGGTGCGGCCAGCGCCGCGCACCGCCACCACTTCACCGGTGAGCGATAGAACCGCCGCTTCCAGCGCGCCTTGGGCGGAAGGGCCATTGTCTTGCCGCTGCCAGCCCACATAGGGCGTGCCATCATATTCAACAGTCATTTTATAGCGAGGCATCAGGCAAAAACCGTCCCTTGCGCAAATGTCGTGCCGCGCAGAAAATCCTGTGCACTGAGCGGCTTACCGCCCGCCTTTTGCAAGCGCGTCAGGCGAATAGCCCCCTCGCCGCAGGCAATGGTCAGCGCATCATCCAGCACTTCGCCCGGCTGACCTTGGCCGTCTTGCACCTGACTTGCCAAAACCTTGATGCGCTCAAGCTTGCCATTCACATTGGCCTCAAACCAGGCCCCCGGAAAAGGCGACAGGCCGCGAATATGATTATGAACCGCAGAGGCGGGCTTGGAAAAATCAATACGGGTTTCTGCCTTGTCGATCTTGGCGGCATACAGCACACCGTCGCTCTTCTGCTCCGTTAGCGGCAGATCATCCGCTTCCAGCTTGGCCATTGCTTCGACAATTGCCTTGGCGCCGATGTCGCTGAGAGCATCATGCAATTCACCCGCCGTCATCTCCGGCGTAATCGCGATGCGTGATGTAAGGGCGACGGGGCCGGTATCCAGCCCCTTGTCCATTTTCATCACCATCATGCCGGTCTCTGCATCACCGGCCATAATGGCGCGCTGAATGGGGGCAGCCCCCCGCCAGCGTGGCAAAAGCGAGGCATGACCGTTATAGCAACCAAGCTTTGTGCCATCGAGAATGGCTTGCGGCAACAGCAACCCATAGGCCACCACCACCGCCACATCGGCCTTGTGATTGAGAAACGCCTGCCGGTCTTCCTCCAGTTTGAAATTCAGCGGTGTGAACACCGGAATGCCAAGCGCTTCCGCCGCCTGATGCACCGGCGATTTGGTCAAATCCAGCCCACGCCGTCCAGCGGGCCGTGGCGGCTGGCTATAGACCGCAACAATCTCATGCCCTGCTTCTGCCAGCGCTTTGAGCGTTGGCACCGAAAAATCAGGAGTTCCCATAAAGATAATGCGCAATGCCATCAGCCAATCCAGACCAGAACAGAAGAAACAGGGCCGCTTACAGCGAAGTCTTGGACTTGGCTGCCTTGGTGAATTTCTTGATCACCATCTCACGCTTCAGCCGCGAAATGTGATCAATAAACAATGTTCCGTTCAAATGGTCGATCTCATGTTGCAAACAGGTGGCCAGCAAGCCATCGGCCTCGATCACCTGCTCCTTGCCATCGCGATCCAGCGACTTGACCGTCACAGCAGCCGGACGCTCCACTTCCGCATAGTAATCGGGAATGGAAAGGCAGCCCTCTTCATAGGTTGAGCGGGCTTCAGATGCGGTGATGATTTCCGGATTGATAAAGACCAGCGGCTGCTTGTCTTCGCCTTCCTTGGACACATCAATCACCAGCAAACGGCGCGGCACAGCCACCTGAATGGCGGCCAGACCAATGCCCGGCGCATCATACATGGTTTCCAGCATATCATCGATCAAGCGGGAGAGATCGGCATCGACCCGCTCAATGGGTTTGGAGACCTCGCGCAACAGCGGGTCGGGCAAAATAATAATGGGCTTTATCGTCATGGGTTTCCCCATAAACCATCATGGATTTCAAGGAAATCGAAAAAACGCGCGATATCGGCCAAGGACGGCTGTTTATCCCGTCCGACGCAAAACGTGTTCGTTCCGATGTCCCTGGCCGGAGCCATGATTGGCGGCATGGGTCTTGAAGCCGCGCAAGGCCCCCACCAGCCGCTCCACCTCATCGCGAAGCGTTTGGGTTTGGGCCGATGTCTCCTCCACCATGGCGGCATTTTGCTGGGTGATGCTATCCATGCTGCCAATAGCGGTACTGACCTCCTTCAACCCGCCCGATTGATCCGAAGCCGCCAGCGCAATCTTCGCCACGATGGTGTTGATTTCATCAATCCGGGTGATGATATTCCGCAGGGCTTCACCAGCGCTGTTCACCAGCCCGACCCCCGACTGGACCTGATCCGAGCTTTGTGAAATCAAGCCCTTGATCTCGCGTGCCGCATTGGCGCATCGCTGCGCCAGTTCGCGCACCTCTTGCGCCACCACGGCAAAACCACGGCCTGCCTCACCCGCGCGCGCCGCCTCAACACCGGCATTCAAGGCCAGAAGATTGGTCTGGAAAGCAATTTCATCGATAACACCAATGATTTTGGAAATGGCGTCCGACGATTGTTCAATGGCGCCCATGGCGTCAACCGCCCGCGTCACGACCTCGCCAGAGCTTTGTGCTTCGCTCAAGGTCACACGCACAACATTTGCAGCCTTCTGCGCACCCTCGGCAGCTGTCGAAACACTTCCCGACAATTCATGCAAGGCCGCCGTGCTTTCCTCCAGACCTGCGGCCTGCTGCTCGGTGCGGTGGGCAAGATTGCCCGTCGCATCGGCAATCGACGAGGTGGATTTCAGAATTTCCTCGCCAGCGCTGCGCGCAATCGACAGCGTTTCGGCCAAAGTCGTCACCGAGCGATTATAATCCTCGGCCACCTGGCGGAAATTGACCGGCATGTCTTCGGGCAAATGAAACTCCAGATCACCCTCGGCCAAGCGGGCCAAAGCATCTGTCAGGACGGTCAGGGCCTGCTTCTGCTCTTCCTCAGCCTTGATACGGGTGGCTTCGGCCTGATCGCGCTGCTCAGCCAAGATGTCCAGATAGATGGAAATTGAATAATCCATATCCAGCAAGGCGGCCTTCACAATAACGCCAACCTCCTGCGCCAGCTTCTCGGACCCCCCTCGCCCAAAGCGGCTTGGCCAGCGCTGGGTTATCACCGTATGAACCAATTGCTCCAGCAGCAGGGCGTAACCGCCAATGTACCAGCGCGGCTCCAGCCCGATCCGGGCGTGGGCGCGACCGACGGCCTGAACGCCTTCAACATATCGATCATCATAATTGGCGGTGCCGACAACGCCCCAATGCTCTTCCTGCCGGGCCTTTGCCCCCGATACATGCTCGGGGCTTCGGAAAAAACGGGCGGTTTCCGGGGTGGCGCGCACTTTCTGATAGAAAACATCGAGCGCCGCACCAACATGCGTCCGAATTGTCGGCCCCAACCCTCGCAAAACATCGCGGGCCTCAGCATCCAGCCCGATAAAATCAAGCCGTTTTGCAAGCGCTGCCTTTTCTTCCGCAGTCATCATCAACTCGATCCTCTTTGGCGGCAAAATTATAGATTCCTTTAGTTTGTTCTAAATCACTTAGGTAAATTTCTTCTTTATAAAGCGCTTTATTATTGTTTTCTTATAATTCACTCTTCTGAAAACTGCTTTGCGCCTCCCAATAAATGTTCATGTTTTGATCTTTTCACGACTTATAAATCTGTTAAGCTTGCACCATGAACACAGTCCTCTCGTTTCTCCGCTCGCCTGCTCTGATACTGGGCACATTTCAATTCAGCTTTGGCGCATTGGTGCTGGGCTTTGGCTTTTTGCTGCTGTTGTTTTTTCTTTTTTCCGCGCGCCGGGCCAGCCGGGAGGAAGAGCAGTTTGCCGATGAACGGCAGATGCGGGAAGACCAGCGCATGGCGGCCTTGATGAAGGCACAAGCCGAGATGCAAGGCCGCATGGCGGCCATGACGGAAGTGTTCGGCTCCAAACAGGCTGAATTGAACCGCACGATCAATGAGCGGCTGGATGGCCTGACGCATCGGCTTGGCACAACCATCAGCGAACAAACCAGATCCACCCATGAAAACCTACGCACCCTGCAAGAGCGTCTGGCAGTGATTGATGCTGCCCAGAACAACATCCAGACGCTGGCCAGAGATGTTGTGGGTTTGCAGGCGATCTTGTCCAACAAGCAGACCCGCGGCGCTTTTGGACAGGCACGCATGGAAACCATCATTGCCGATGGCCTGCCCATGGGGGCATATGCTTTTCAAGACACGCTCTCAAACGGCAACAGACCCGATTGCACTATCCGCATGCCCAATGGCCAGCCGCCGCTGGTGATTGATGCCAAATTTCCGCTGGAAGCCTGGAACGCCATTCGCGATGCCGCAACGCCCGAGCAGAAAAAGGTCGCAAGCCAGCAATTTCGTCGTGATATGGAAGTGCATCTCAAGGATATTGCCGACAAATATCTGCTGGCAGGTGAGACCCAGGATACCGCCTTTCTGTTTGTGCCATCCGAGTCAATCTTTGCCGAAGTGCATGAGAATTTCGAGAGCATCGTGCAACGCGCCCACCGCCTTCGGGTGGTCATTGTCTCGCCCTCCCTATTGATGTTGTCCATTCAGGTCATTCAAGCCGTGCTGAAAGATCAGCGGATGCGTGAGCAGGCCCATCTCATTCAGGCGGAAGTTATTCATCTGATGGATGATCTTGGCCGCCTGGATGACCGCACCCGCAAACTGCAAAGCCATTTTCTGGCCGCGCAGAAAGATGTCGATATGATTTTGACCTCCGCCGACAAATTGAACAAACGTGGAGCCAAAATTGAGTCGATGGATTTTGAGCCTGCACCTGATCTGGCCGCGCGCGCGAGTGCCACCAGCCCGATTGAGAAAGCAGCAGAGAGCCGCACGGGTCATCTCAAGCTGCGGGTTGTTGACGAAGACTGAACTGTCGCCCAAAAGAGAGCCACACTGATTCAGGAGGCCTTGCCATGATTACCGTTTTTGGCTCCATCAATATGGACCTTATCGCCACCACCACCCGATTGCCCAAGCCCGGCGAAACCGTGGCAGGAACGGGCTTTGCCACGGCAGCAGGCGGCAAGGGTGCCAACCAGGCTCTGGCTGCATGCCGTGCGGGCGCACAAGTGAAAATGGCGGGAGCCGTGGGCAAGGATGGATTTGCCAATGATGCCGTTGCGCTTCTTAAAGACGGTGGCACAGACCTCTCGCTTGTGAAAAGCGTCGAAGCGCCAACAGGCACAGCCCTCATTCTGGTGGAAGCTGACGGTGAAAACATGATTGCCGTGGTGCCGGGTGCCAATGGCACCTTGACCAGCGCTGACGCCAGCAACGCCCTCAAGGGCATGAGCACAACGGACACACTGATGCTCCAGCTTGAGATTCCGGCCGAGGCTGTGGAAACGGCCCTGCATGAAGCGCGCGCCGCCGGTATCCGCACCGTCATCAACATCGCTCCCCTCACCGATGAGGCGGCGCGGCTTGGCAAAATGGCTGATATTGTCATTGCCAACGAAACCGAATTTGAACGTCTTGCTGGCGAGAGCGGCATGGGCAATGCGGAACGCGAAGCGGCCATGCAGCGTCTGCATGGCGAGACTGGCCAGACCCTGATTGTCACCCTCGGCGCAGAAGGCGTTATGGCTTTGCATGAGGGCAAGCTTTATCGCGCCAGCGGTCTGACCATTGAACCCGTTGATACGGTGGGTGCGGGCGATACATTCTGCGGCTATTTTACCGCCAGCCTGGATGCCGGTCTCGGCTTCGAAGACGCTTTGAAGCGTGCGGCCATTGCCGGTTCTCTGGCTTGCCTCAATCCCGGCGCGCAACCCGCCATTCCAATGGCAAGCGATGTTGCAGAAAAGCTGTAAATAAAAAAACCGGCTTCAAAAGAGCCGGTTTTTTTCAAGTTCAATCTCAAGGAACAATCAATGTTCCCGCACCATGCTCGGTGAAGATTTCGAGCAGAACAGAATGGGCTGTTTTGCCGTTGAGGATGACCACACCCTGTACACCTGCGTTGATCGCCTCAATGCAGGTTTCCACCTTCGGAATCATGCCGCCAGAGATGGTGCCGTCCTTGATCAGGGCGCGCGCCTCAGACACGGACAATTCCTTGATCAATTCACCATTGCGGTTCAACACGCCGGGAACATCGGTGAGGAACAGCAGGCGATCGGCGCGCAGGGCACCGGCAATGGCACCGGCAAAGGTGTCGGCATTGATGTTATAGGTATGGCCATCACGGCCGGGAGCGACAGGCGCAATCACCGGAATCATCTCTGACTTGGCGAGAAGATCCAAAAGGGTGCGGTCAACCTCAACCACTTCGCCGACGAAGCCCAGATCGAGAACCCGCTCAATATTCGAATCAGGATCAACAACCGTCTTCTTGGCCTTTTCAGCAAAGACCATATTGCCGTCCTTGCCGCACAAGCCGATCGCCCATTCGCCAGTCTGGTTGATGAGGGCGACGATTTCCTTGTTGATGGAGCCAGCCAGCACCATTTCAACAATCTCGACCGTCTTTTGATCGGTGACGCGCAATCCGCCTTCGAATTTTGATTCGATGCCCATCTTGCTCAGCATCGCGCCAATCTGCGGGCCGCCGCCGTGCACGACAATCGGGTTGACGCCAAATTGCTTCAAAAGCGCAATATCGCTGGCAAAAGCCTTGCCCAAATCGGCATCGCCCATGGCATGGCCGCCATATTTTACAACAATGGTCTTGTTTTCATAACGCTGCATATAGGGCAGCGCCTGGGCCAGAAGCCGGGCCTGAGTTTCGCTTTCGGAGGCGCTCATGGGAGATCCCTTCGGTTGGTTCGCAGCTTTCTACTGCATAATGTCTGAAATCAAAATCGTTTTGCGGTGAAAAATTTCGCCCTCAAGCGAGTCGCGTTTAATTGTCCTCAATTAAACGACACCGGACGTCCTGCACCGTAAGAATTAAAACGGATCTCCGTGGAGCCGCGTTCGCCTCAACCCGCTTTAATGCAAAATTTTGCGCCTATATCGACGATAATTCCCCCAAAGCCGAATTATCGTCGGGCAAAAGCAATCCATGCGCCCGCATTTTGCGAAACCATACCATAGTGGTGCAACTCAGAACCTCGGTTGGGTGGCATTCGAACACATCTCCAGTGACAAGAGGGTGGTATGAACGACGACGTGGCAGTCTTATTAACCAAAGTGGCCTTGCGAGACCGCACTGCTTTAGCCGAACTCTATCGCAAGACAAGCCCGAAACTTTTTGGCCTTTGCATTCGTCTTCTTAAAGACAAGACAGAGGCGGAAGATGCGTTGCAGGATATCTTTGTCAAAATCTGGCAAAAGGCCGAGAGCTTTGCCGCATCCGGCCACAATGCCATGGCATGGTTGAGCGCCATTGCCCGCTATCACTGTATTGATAAGCTGCGGGTGCGCGCGCCAATCGCCCATGACATTGATGAGCACTGGGACATTGCCGACACCGCCCCCAATCCCGAACAGGCAACCAGCCTGCGCAGTGAAGGAAAGCGGATTGACAGGTGCATGGAAGAGTTGGAAGCTAGCAAAGCACGCGCTGTGAGGGCAGCGTATGTGGAGGGTGCAAGTTATCAGGAATTGGCGGACAGTTTGGGTGTGCCGCTAAATACGGTGCGCACATGGCTACGTCGCAGCCTGTTGTCGTTGAGAGAGTGTTTGGAAAGATGAACGAACCAGACCAAAGCAAGGGGAACCGCTCCAGAGACGAAGTGCTGGCGGGGGAATATGTGCTGGGTGTGCTTTCTGCGGAAAGCAGAGCGCGGGTCGAGATCCGCATGAAGCAGGACCGCCAGTTTGCCGCTGTTGTGCACCGCTGGGAAGAAAACCTTTCGCAGTTTAATGACGAATACGAGGTCGTCAAACCAAGGCCGGAAAGTTTCTCGGCTATTGAAACGCGCCTGTTTGGCCGACAGAATGAACGAAAAACCAGCCGCCTCAGCCGTATCTGGAATTCGGTGAGCGTGTGGCGCGGTGTTTCGCTGGTCAGCATCATTGCTGTTGCCTCGCTTGCTGGCGTTGAAATGGGAATGTGGGAGAGCCGATATGGCGGCCGCCACATCGTTGCCGATCTCAAGACCACCAATTCTGACCTCTCGCTGATTGCCAATTACAATCGCTTCAGCGGCCGCTTGCGGGTGACGCCCGTTGCCAGCAACGGTGCTGCGGCAAAATCGCTTGAATTATGGATGATCGAGGCCAGCGGCAAGCCGCACTCGCTTGGCGTTTTGCCGCAAACCGGCGAAGGCGAATTTCTGGTGCCCGATGCCATGCGCGCCACATTGAAAGATGGCGTCACGCTGGCGGTCAGCATTGAGCCGCTTGGCGGCTCGCCAACCGGCTTGCCAACCGGCGCGGTGATCGGCACAGGCGTGACCCACGCACCATAAATATCCTTTTACAGCGCCGTGCGCCAAATATGGCGCACAAAGGACGCTGTAACACTTTTAATCTGCTGCATAATTTTCACCTTAAATCGATTCCGATTTAAGGAATTATGCAGTAAAATCATAGGCTTTTAATATTTTTTCGTTTTCTTGAAACTCTTTCGTCCTCGCTTTCGTCTTTGCTCTTGTCCCCCACACCATGATGGGTGGGATTGAGAGATGAAGATTTTAAACGGGAAGAGGACTGACAGATGACCAAGACAACCCTTCGCCTGCTCACGGCTGTATCTGTTCTTGCGGCCACCAGCTCCATGGCCTTCGCCAAGGACCCGATGGTAGGTGGCGCTGCCATGTACCCCACCAAAAACATCATTGAAAATGCATCCAAATCGAAAGACCACACCACGCTGGTGGCAGCCGTAAAGGAAGCCGGTCTGGTCAGCACCCTGGAAGGTAAAGGCCCTTTCACCGTGTTTGCGCCAACCAATGAAGCCTTCGACAAATTGCCCAAGGGCACGGTCAAGACTCTGCTCGAACCCGCCAACAAGGCCAAGTTGACCAAGATTCTGACCTGCCATGTTGTGGCAGCCGATGCCATGTCCAGCGCGATTGAAAAAATGATCAAGGATGACGGCGGCGAGCACGATGTGAAAACCGTGGGCGGCTGCATTCTGAAGGCCAAGGAATCCAATGGCAAAATCACGCTCACCGATGAAACAGGTGGCGTGGCCCATGTCACCATTGCCGATGTGAAACAATCCAATGGCGTCATTCACGTCATCGACAAGGTTTTGCTGCCGAAAACGTAACCCCACACAGCGTTTCGGCTAGCAGCCGGCGGCGATGTCTCTCCTGCCGCCGGTTTTTTTTGACCGCCCCTGCGTTCTATAAGGCGCAGGGGCGAAATATTTTACGGCATAAAGGCTTGCCCGTGCCTACGCATTACAGCGCCGTGCGCCAAATATGGCGCACGGCGCTGTAACACTTTAAATCTGCTGCATAATTTTCACCTTAAATCGATTCCGATTTAAGGAATTATGCAGTAAGCCCAACGGTTTTCAGAATCGCCGCCCGCAACTCATCCAAACCTCTGGTTTTTTCAGAGGATGTCGACAGCACTTCGGGAAAGGCGGCTGGACGCTTTTTGATCTTTTCCAACGTCTCGCCAATCAGGCGCGGAACGCCCGCTTCCTTGATCTTGTCTGTCTTGGTCAAAACGATCTGATAGGACATCGCTGCCTTGTCCAGCAGCGAGAGCACTTCCTCGTCATTGGATTTGATGCCGTGGCGGCTATCGATCAGCACGTAAACCCGCTTCAAGGTGGCGCGACCGCGCAGATAGTCAAACACCAGTTTGGTCCAGGCATCCACCGTTTCCTTGGGGGCCTTGGCATAGCCATAGCCTGGCATATCCACCAGCGCCATCGGCGGCAGATCGTCGCCGCTACCGCTGTAGCCCTCGGGAACGAAATAGTTAAGCTCCTGCGTGCGGCCCGGCGTATTGGACGTGCGCGCCAAGCCGTTTTGCCCAACCAGCGCATTGATCAGCGAGGATTTGCCGACGTTGGAGCGGCCCGCAAAGGCAATTTCCAGCGGTCCTTCCGGTGGCAGAAATTTCATGGCAGGCACACCGCGGATAAAAACCCAGGGGCGACCAAAAACCGGCTTCTCATCAGTGCTCTGTATCGTTGTCATTTTTTCATTCTCCTGATGCCAGCTGAATTCGACCACAAAACCATGCCAATTCCAAACAAAAACCCCGGCGCTCAGGCCGGGGGCTTTGCAAATCAACTCGCCTTGCTATTTCGCCGGCTTTTCTTTTTTCCGAAACAAACTGCCCAGATTTTTGAACAGTTCAATCTCGACGCCGTGACGTTTCATGATGATCGACTGCTGCAACACCGAGAGCGAGTTGTTCCAAGCCCAATAGATCACCAGACCAGCGGGGAAAGAACCGAGCATGAAGGTGAACACCACCGGCATCCAGTTGAACAGCATGGCCTGGGTTGGATCTGGCGGCGTCGGGTTCATGCGCATCTGCAAGAACATGGTGAAGCCCATGATGAGCGGCCAGACACCAAGATGCACAATAGTTGGTGCTTCAAACGGCAACAGGCCAAACAGATTGACAATGCTGGTTGGATCTGGAGCCGAAAGGTCGCGAATCCAGCCAAAGAACGGCGCATGGCGCATTTCGATGGTGATGTAAATGACCTTATAGAGCGAGAAGAACACCGGAATCTGCAACAGCAGCGGCCAGCAACCAGCAACCGGATTGATCTTCTCTTCTTTATAGAGCGCCATCATCGCCTGTTGCAGCGCCATCTTGTCGTCGCCAAACTTGGCCTTCAACTCTTCCATCTTCGGCTGCATGCGCTTCATATTGGCCATGGAAGCATATTGCTTGGAAGCCAGGGGGAAGAACAAGGCCTTGACGACAATGGTTGTCAGCAGAATGGCCACGCCAAAATTGCCAACATGACGGAAGAAGAAGTCCATCAGTTTGAACATTGGCTTGGTCAGGAAGTAGAACCAGCCCCAGTCAATCAACCGGTCAAAACCGGGGATATTGTAGGACACTTCGTATTTGTCGATAACCGGAACTTCTTTTGCACCGGCAAACAACAGGGTTTTCAGCGTTGTCGACTGACCCGGTGCAATCGAGACCGCATCATTCTTATAGTCGGCCTGAAAACGGGCCTGACCATCGGTGAAGTGCGAGAAGCGCGAATCATAGGCAAGCTTCTGATCCGGCACCAAAGTTGCCGCCCAATATTTGTCGGTAATGCCAAGCCAGCCGCCAGTTGCCTTCGGGTTGACTTCGTTTTCTTTCTCAATCGACGCGTACTTGGCTTCCGTCAGGCTGTTGCCTGTGCCAATCACGCCCAGAAAGCCTTCATGCAACACATAGGTCGATGCCACAGCGGGCTTGTTGTAGCGGGTAATGCGGCCATAGGGCGCAAGGCTGGCATCGGCATTGCCGGTGTTGGCCACGGTATCTTCCACCGTGAACATGTAATGGTCGTCGACCGAAATTTTGCGGGTAAAGGTCAAGCCGGCATTGTTGGTATAGGTCAGCGTGACCGGCGTGGTTTCTGTCAGCTTTTCGCCAGCCGTTGCGGTCCAGACCGTGTTAGGGCCGGGCACAGAACCCGCCTTGTCGCCACCGATATAACCAAGCTCGGCAAAGTAACCGTCTTTGGTATCAGCCGGGTTCAAGAGCGAAATAATCGGGCTCGTTTTGTCCACTGTCTCATGATAGGCCTTGAGACGAAGATCATCCAGACGTGCGCCTGTCAGATTGATGGAGCCAACCAGAGCCTTGGTTTCAATTTCGACACGCGGGGTTTTGGCAATGGCATCTTCCCGGCTCTCGGTCGCGTTTGCCTGCACACCGCCCGGCAGAGCGCCGTTAACCTGCGCCGCGCCAGCAGTCGTCTTGTTTGCCGGGTTTTTAGCAAGTTCGGCCTGCCTGATCTGTTCGGCCTGTTTCTGAGCCTCGATCCGCGGGTTCATGTAGAAGAACTGCCAGCCCAATACGACCAGCACTGAAAGTGCAATCGCGATGAGATAATTGCGGTTATTTTCCATCATACCTTCCTGGCACGGCTCGTATCGGGATGCCGAACATTGAATTTGTCTTGAATGCGCTGCCTGAGAGCTGATTTCAGCCCATTGAACGGAGCCGTCAGCACCTCGCGGCGCGCCACGATCACATAGTCATGTCCGGGCTGCATTGCAAAGCAAACATCCGTGCGAACGGCTTCTTTCAGCCGACGGCGCATCCGATTGCGCTCAACAGCATTGCCGTGTTTTTTCGTGACGGTAAATCCGACGCGGGCCTCGCCCTCGGAATCGGCTCTTTTCAGCACTTCAAGGAGAAAATATTTACCCTTGCGTTTTTCGCCAGTGCGAACAGCAAGAAACTGCGGCCGGTTTTTCAACCGGCCGACAGTTTTGTGTGTCGTTTCAGACGTCATAAGCCCAACGCTTTCATCGGGCCCACCCGACATTAAGCGGAAAGACGTGCGCGGCCGCGTGCGCGGCGAGCAACCAGAACCTTGCGGCCACCCTTGGTTGCCATGCGAGAACGAAAACCATGACGACGCTTGCGAACAAGCTTGGACGGTTGGTAAGTACGCTTCATTTTTTTAATACCGCGGTGTGCGGCCCTTCTTGGGTTTGCAATCACTTGCAAGAGCGTTGGATTAAAGCCACGCCAAAGGCACCCGATCAACGGGCAAACCAAGGGCAGGCGCGCGGCTTATACGGAGGATAGCCTTGAGAGTCAATCTTCAACGACCAGACAATCGGGCCAAAATAGCCATCAAAACCCCATCAAAGCGGGCATAGCCTTGATGTTGCACCCATGCCGGGATGACGCGGCAAAGAACAATTCCCCGTCATCTTGATGTTTTACCCAGTGATTTTCCCGTGATATGGTGCAACGCAAATGACAAAGGCAAGCAGCATTTGCAACAAGCGCGACCCCGCTTTTCCAGATGTCGGCAGCTGGCGGCGCACTGCCCGAGACGATGAGGGTTTCACCCATGCACAAGCGACAGCCGCTTGATAAAGAGCAGACCAACAAGGATCAAACCAACAAGGATCGGGCCGACACGGTTCAAGCCATGAAGATGCCGAGCCGTCTGAGGGGACTTTCCGGCAAGGTGCTTGTGCTGACAATGACCTTTGTGCTGGCCGCCGAAGTGCTGATTTTTGCGCCATCGATTGCCACAATGCGCCTCAACTGGCTACGTAACAATATCAACAAGGCCGCAGCCGCCAGCGTGGTGATTGACGGCCTTCAGCCGCGCACCCTGCCGAAAGAAGTTCAGGCCGATACCCTGCTTGCCACAGGCACCAAGGCGATTGTGCTGCGCAAAGACGGAACATCGCGTCTGCTGGCGATGACAGAAATGCCTCAGGAGGTTGACGGACAATATGACCTCACCGATGTGAGCACGCTGAACGCCATCAAAGATGCATTCGAAACCCTCATCTTTGGTGGCAACCGGCTGATCAGCGTATCCGGCCCGATTGGCGACACCCAGATGCAGGTTGAAGTGGTAATGTCCGATGCCGCCTTGCATCGCGGCTTGCTGGCCTATGCCGGGAGAATCGCCATCGTCTCTCTGATCATTTCGGTGATTACCGGCCTTTTGCTGTTCGTGAGCCTGAACAGGATTCTGATCAACCCCATGCGCCGCCTCACCCGCAATATTCAGGATTTCGCAGAGCACCCTGAAGATCCATCCAGAGTAATGGGCGCAATGGCCGGGCGCGATGAACTGGCGTTCGTCGCCCATCATTTGGCCAGCATGCAGGAACAGTTGCAGAAAACCCTGCGCCAGCAGAAAAATCTGGCTGATCTTGGATTGGCGGTTTCCAAGATCAACCACGACATGCGCAACATCCTGGCCTCGGCGCAGCTGATGTCTGATCGCTTGGCGGACGTGGAAGACCCGATGGTCAAAAGCTTCGCGCCTAAGCTGGTGCGCACCATTGATCGCGCCGTGGGCTACACCAGTGAGGTTTTGGCCTATGGCCAGGCCTCTGAAGCCGAGCCGAGACGGAGGCGATTTGCTCTCGCCAGCCTCAGTCAGGAGGTGGAAGATATTCTTGCGCTTGATACCGGCATCCAGTTCATTTGCCAGATCAGGCCCGACATTGAGATTGACGCCGACAGCGAGCAATTGTTCCGCGTGATTCATAATCTTTGCCGCAATGCCGCTCAGGCACTGGCCGGATCGGGCAGCGATCTGCCCGGCCGAATCATTTTGTCAGCCCATCGGGTCGGCAGTGTCGTCTCCATTACCGTGGACGACGACGGCCCCGGCATGCCGCGCAAAGCGAGAGAAAATCTGTTTACCGCTTTTCGCGGCTCCGTGCGTTCAGGCGGCACCGGCCTCGGGCTGGTTATTGCCCGCGAAATCGTGCTGGCCCATGGCGGAACCATCGCACTGGTGGAGAAACCCGGCCCCGGCACACAGTTCAGAATCGAAATTCCCGACAGGCCGGTTTCACTCGATAATTTTCGACTAAAATCGCAATTGTAAAAAAACCTTCATAATCAGAATCTTATCATTAAGTTGAAAAACCCGTCTGCTTTTTTGTCGATTTTCGCTTGCATTACGCCCCGTCTCGTTTTAGAGGATCGGCACGCCAGCAGAGACGAACTGCTGGACGCCAGAGACGATCCAAACTCTGGTGACAGACGCACCCGTAGCTCAGCTGGATAGAGCACCAGACTACGAATCTGGGGGTCAGAGGTTCGAATCCTTTCGGGTGCGCCATTCTTTTTCACAGAAATAAGATGTTAATGCAGAAGACCTTGCAAGGTTTTCGCTAGGATTTTGTTATCCTCTGCTGCATTTTTTGGCGGATAAAAACTCTTGCCTATGTTCATTTGTTTAAAACTGTATATTCTGGATTAGCGAATAGAAAACATGGCTTTGATAGGATCAATCCAAACAGAGCGTTTGCGCGTTTCATTCGACGCCGCGAATAGCTTTTAAAATTCAGAAGCAGACGCATGTTTTCTACCCCGATTGAGGTTCGAAGCACGAAAATATGCAGCAGATGATCAGGGATTGCCAATGACCGTAGAATTGAACAGATCCCCGGCATACGCCACCAAGGCACCGGAAGCGCGCGCTCCCCAGATCGAGCGAGAACGCGGACCTGTTGTCGGCTTGAGTTTGGCAGAAGAAGAGACAATCAATCTCGCGCGTCAAGCCGAGACAGGCCAGAGCCTCTGGGACAAAGTTATTCTCAATCTTGTTCGTCCTCCGTCCATAACCCTGTTTGCTTTGCTGGACAGCGGGCGCAAAGTGGCAGCGCCACCTCTGCCGCAGGTGCAGGAAGCCTACGATTCCGTGGCCAATACCGCAAAAGAGCTATCTGCAAAGGCGTCACGGTCAGAAACGGCCAATCCAGACGCAGACACCACCTCACCTATTGCGAAGCCCGAGCATGTGGCGGTTGTCCCGCCTGCTCCAGCGGCACCAAGCCACACCACGGCCCAAGCCCCAGCGCAGACGTCTGTTGCCCAAACCGTACCGTCCCAGGCCGCACCAGCGGTGTCCACGGCAGCACCAATTTTGGCTTAAATGCCTCGAAGATTGGGCTGCACTTTTGCAGAACCGCCCCTCTGACGATTCCCACCTGAAGCGCAGCGCGTTTATTGGAATCGATGGGCTGTGTTCTCTCCCTGTTTGTGCACACACTGCATAATTTCCCCTGACTTGAGAAATATCAAAGCGGCAGGCCCCTCATTAGGCTCCTATTGCACTGCCGCATAAATCCTTCAGTCGAAAACGATTGAGGTCGACATTATGCCTAAAATTTAAAGTGTTACAGCACCTTTTCCAATAGATGGTCGAGGGCGCTGTGGTTCATGTGGAGCGTTTTAACAGCGCTATTCGCAGACAATGACTGCGACAGGAGATGGATTGCAGATGTTACGTGATCGTATTCGTTACCCGCGCCTTCTAGAAAAACTGGCAACAGCGGATGAAGCGGCCGCCATGATTGAAGATGGCATGACCATTGGCATGAGCGGCTTTACCCGTGCGGGCGAAGCCAAGGCGGTGCCCATGGCGCTGGCCGCCCGCGCCCGCAAACACCCCTTGAAAATCACGCTGATGACGGGTGCTTCGCTTGGCAACGATCTCGACAAGACGTTGGTGGAGGCCCATGTCACAGCACGCCGCATGCCATTTCAATCCGATCCCACGTTGCGCAAAGCCATCAATGCTGGCGAGGTGATGTTTATCGATCAGCACCTGTCTGAAACGGTCGAACTTCTCAGAACCCGCCAGATCAGCCCGGTGGATATTGCCATTGTCGAGGCTGTGGCGATTACGGAAAATGGTGGCATTGTGCCCACCACATCGGTTGGCAACTCGGCAAGCTTTGCCATTCTGGCCGATAAGGTGATTATCGAGCTGAACCTGTCGCAGCCGATCACGCTGGAAGGCCTTCATGACATTTACATTCCCTCCAAGCGTCCTTCCCGGATGCCCATTCCGATTGTGACGCCGGAAAGCCGTGTTGGCCTGCCCTATATTCCCATCCCGCCAGAAAAAATTGCTGCCATTGTCGTGTCAGAGAAAGTGGACAGCTCGTCAACCATCCTGCCGCCGGACGAAGACACCAAAGCCATTGCCAACCATTTGACCGATCTGCTGCTGCACGAAGTCAGGCACGGGCGAATGGGCCATGATCTTCAGCCCTTGCAGGCTGGCATTGGCACCATCGCCAATTCAGTTTTGCATGGCTTTCTGGATAGCCCTTTTCACGATCTGAAAATGTATTCCGAGGTTTTGCAGGATTCGACATTTGAACTGATTGATGCGGGCAAAATGACGTTTGCCTCGGCATCCTCCATCACCCTGTCGGCTGAGATGTATCAGCGTGTCTTGCCTCGCCTTGCGGAATACAAGCATCACCTGCTGCTGAGACCGCAGGAAATCAGCAATCATCCCGAGGTTATCCGCCGTCTGGGCCTGATCAGCATCAACACCGCGCTGGAATTCGACATCTACGGCAATGTCAACTCCACCCACGTGGGCGGAACCCACATGATGAACGGCATTGGCGGCTCGGGCGATTTTGCCCGCAATGCCTATCTATCCGTCTTTGTTACCAAATCCATTGCGAAAGATGGGGCAATCTCCTCGGTCGTGCCGATGGTAAGCCATGTTGACCATACCGAACATGATGTGGATATTCTGATAACCGAGCAGGGACTTGCCGATTTGAGAGGCCTTGCCCCACGCGAGAGGGCAGCGCTGATTATCCGCAATTGCGTGCATCCAACCTATCGCGACCAGCTTTCGGATTATTTCAGCGATGCGCTGAAGCGCGGCGGTCATACACCGCATGTTCTTGAAGAAGCACTTTCCTGGCATCAGGCGTTTCGCAATGGGAAAACGATGCTCAAGGCCTGATTTCCGTTATAACAGGCTTGTCTCCATCTGGATTGTGTTCCGATGGAGACAAGCCTGTCGCAACAAATCTCTGCAAAAATGCAACATCCTCCAGCTTAATCATGCGGCAGGCGATAATCGGTGGATTTTATCGCCAAAATGACGATAAGTGATCTTCATCACTAACTCGCCTCAATGGTGCGGGGCGCAAAAGAGCCGCTTTGTCATGACATGTCCCGCGATCAGCCATTTTTCAAAGCGCGTAATTTTCATTGCGCTCACACTCACCCTGGCCGGCTGCGGCGGGCGGCTTGAGGGTGTGATGAAGCCGGTTGGCCCTGTGAGCATACAAGGAGCCACGCCCGTCAATATGCTGGTGGCAACGACACGCCAGCCATCGGGTGATCCGGCCATATTGTTTAATGGTGAGCGCGGCACCAGCCTGAAAATCGATGCGGTGACTATATCGATACCGCCGGATAAAAACCGCAAGATTGGTGAGGTTCAGTGGCCCAAGAAGCTCCCGCCTGACCCAAGCAAGTCCTTTACCACCGTGAGCGTGACACCTTTGCCGACAGAACGCGACGGGCGCAACTGGCTGCGCAAGAACTCCTTCAACAAACACCGGGTGCTGGTGTTCGTGCACGGCTTCAACAACACCTACGAGGATTCCGTCTATCGATTTGCTCAGATCGTGCATGATTCCAAGACGGATGTTGTGCCGGTGCTGTTTACCTGGCCATCGCGCGCCAGCATATTTGATTACAACTACGATAAGGAAAGCACCAATTATTCTCGTGATGCATTGGAGGATTTGCTGACCCGCGTCAGCAACGAGCCGGGCGTGACCGATGTGACCGTTATGGCGCACTCCATGGGATCATGGCTGGCTGTGGAGGCTCTGCGGCAAATGGCCATCCGCCACGGGCGTGTGAATGCAAAGATTGCCAATGTTATCCTGGCATCACCTGATCTGGATGTGGATGTATTCAAAAGCCAATTTGTTTCGCTCGGGCCAAAGCATCCGCATTTTACCATTTTTGTCTCGCGTGATGATCGCGCGCTGAGCATTTCGCGGCGGATTTCCGGCAATGTTGATCGGCTTGGGCAGATCAATGCCGCGCAGGAGCCTTACCGCAGCGCTCTGGAAGCGGCAGGCGTCACCGTGATTGATCTTACCAAGCTGAAAACCGGCGACCAGCTGAACCACGGCAAATTTGCCGAAAGCCCTCAGGTGGTGCGCTTGATCGGCGACCGGCTTCTCAGTGGCCAGACTGTGACGGATTCCAACGTGGGCTTTGGCGAAGCACTGGGTGCCGTTGCCATCGGCACATCAAGCACAATCGGACAGGTCGCCAGCAGCGCCATCAGCGCGCCGATCATGATTTTCGATGCCCGCACTCGGCGCAATTATAATGACCAAATCAAACAGGTGGGCAACAGCGCCGGATCGACCTTTGGTGCGCTTTCGGATACGGTGCCGCGATAAGATCCGATTGCGACCCAGATTTCCCTATCGCCCCAGATTTCTCTATCGCAAAAGACATTTCACTTGATATATCAGGAGAACTATCTTTGGCCTCCCCTGATATCGAAGGGGAGAGAGTGATCGGGAGAAGCGGGCATGCGGTGGAAACGGGTGATGCAATTGCTGGACGTCCATTGTGAGGGCGAAATCGGCAAGGTGGCCACAGGCGGTGTGCCCAAAATCCCCGGTAAAACGGTTGCCGAGCAATTGCGCTGGCTGAACACCGACCCCAAAGGACAAGAGCTGCGGCGCTTTTTGGTGCTGGAGCCGCGTGGCGCGCCGATCGGCTCGGTCAATCTGCTGTTGCCACCCAAACATCCCGAGGCTGACGCAGCATTTATTATCCTGCAACCCGATCAGGCCCATGCGAGCTCCGGCTCCAACTCCATCTGCGTCACCACGGCTTTGCTGGAAAGCGGTATTGTGGACATGCAGGAGCCAGAAACCGTCGTTGTTCTGGAAACGGCCGCCGGATTGGTGAAAGCCAAAGCCCAATGCCGCGATGGCCACTGCGAAAGCGTGACATTGACCATGGTACCCTCGTTTGTCCATCAACTGGATGCAAAGATCACCACTCAGCAATGGGGCGATATCAGTGTTGATCTGGCCTATGGTGGTATTTTTTATGCTCTCGTTGATGCCCCTCAAATTGGCCTTGCCATTGCACCAGAAAATGCCCGCAAGCTTGTCGAGGCTGGCATGTTGCTCAAAGCAGAAATCAACAGGCAGTTTCATGTTGTTCACCCGGAAATCCCCGAGATTTCCGGTGTTGCCTACGTGATGTTCCGTGATCAGGATCCCGACGGGGCAGTGCGCACCTGCACCACCATGTGGCCCGGCCGGGTAGATCGCTCACCTTGCGGCACCGGCAATTCTGCCAATCTGGCCACTTTACATGCGCGCGGCAAGATCAAGCCGGGAGAGCGCTTCCTCTCGCGCTCGATCATTGGTTCCGAGTTTCAGGTCGGGCTGGAAGGCCTGACCTCTGTTGGCGACCGCGCGGCGGTTATTCCCACCATCACCGGTCGCGGCTTTACCTTCGGGCTACATCAGGTGGCACTGGATGCTTTTGATCCGCTTGGTGCAGGCTTCGCGCTGAGCGACGTATGGGGCGATGCTGCCGCCAGCCTGAATTAACGCGTTACAGCACCGTGCGCCATATATGGTGAGAAGCGCTTTAAGGTTGTTTTTTTCAGTCATTGAACGTTACAATAATGGAAGAGCATTCATCATCGAGAAAGGCACCTGATGGCTGGAGATGACCAGACCAAAAAGACTGGCTTTTTGAGGCAGATACCGTTTTTTCAAAGTCTCACGCCAGAGCAGGATCAGGCATGGTCCGAGCGCTGCGAAACTCGAAAGGTGCTTGCAGGCACAATCCTTTACGATCCTGAGCGCACGGAAAGATCCGTGTTCATCAACACCTCCGGCATGATCCGGGCCGTGTTGCGGGTGACCCCAAGCAAAGAATTGTTTTTGGAAGATTTTGCGCCCGGCTCCATCGTCGGCGCACTGGTGGCGCTCAATGGTCATTGGGAAAACGGATTCTTGATGACGATCACCGATGGCGAGGTCATCATGATCCCGCCAGACGTATTCCAGGAAATCCTTGAAGCGCGCCACGATATCTGTTTGACCTTGCTCACCACCATGACATCGCGCATGCGCCAGCTCTACCTCAAAGTCAGCGAGCACTCCTATCTGGATGTCAAACACCGGCTTTACAACGCTTTACTGCGGCTCTCACTGCCCTGCACCGACAATCCAGAGCGTCGCATCATCGCGCCACCTCTGATTCATGCGGCCTTGGCGGAACATGTCGGCACCAGCCGCGAAAGCATTTCGCGCGAAATGTCGCGCCTTTTGCAAGACGCCGTGATTGAGCGAAACAGCGACGCCATTATCATTCGCCAGCCCCGCGAATTGTTGCGACGCCTGTCGCGCGTGGCCATTGCTCCGCCTTTGGTTAAGCCAGCGTGCAACCCGGCTTGACGTCTCCAATGCCGTAAAGATTAATCCCAGCACAGCGCAAAAAAACTAAAAATTTACCCATTTGCTTCAGCTAATATCAGTGCAATCTCGTTACAACTTTGGGATGGAGTACTTGGCTGGTCCTGCATGATGCAGGGTGCTCCACATGAAAACCCGAATGAGACACGACAGCACTGTCCATTTTTACTGCATGATTGGTCTCCTTGGATCCCCTTTGGTTTCAGGATTGATGCAGTAGCTCACAATTCGATACCGGTTGCGGTCCTCGGCTTTTCACTGCCGTTGGACCCGTCGGGTTTGATGGAAATATCTGAAGGAGACACCCATGAGCATTCTGATCGTCGAAGACAATCCGACCAATGCGATGATCTTGAAGCATCTGGCGCGCAAGGTTGCGGACGACGAAATCACCGTTCAGGCCGATGCCAATGATGCTCTGGTTCTGTGTCACAATACGCTGTTTGACATGCTGATCGTTGACCAGATTTTGCCAGGCATGACCGGCCTGCAATTCGTCAAGGCCATTCGCCAGCTCCATCGCTATGACACGGTGCCAATCATCATGGTCACGGGCGACAATGACCCGGCGTTGCGGCTGGCAGCCAAGCAAAATGGTGTCTCTGATTTTCTAACCAAACCCGTGGAGGCCCTGGCGTTTCGCCAACTCATTGCCAACCACCGCGGGCGCAAAGCCACGGCGGAATAGGCCCCTTTCGAGCAATGCCAATATCGACCAAAGCAAGTAAGGAGTGTTTCAATGAAACGTTTGCTGATGACCCTTGCAGCATGTCTTTTCATGGCAACGCCGCTCATGGCGCTTGATGCTCCGCAAGGGGCGGTCATTCTCACCATCAAAGGCCCGCTTGCCCACCCCAACAGCGGTGCTGACGCTGTCTTTGATCTTGCGATGCTCGAAGCTCTCAAGGGGCGCAGCGCCACAATGGAAACGCCCTGGACCGAAGGAAAAGTGACATTTTCCGGCCCGCTGTTGCGTGCTGTGCTGGAGGCCGCGGGCGCACCTGCGGGCGCATTGAAGGTCCACGCTCTCAATGATTACACGGTTGTGGTGCCCGCTGATGACGCAGGCAGTCTGGACGTCATTATCGCCACAAGGCTGAATGGCAAGACCATGTCTGTGCGCGACAAAGGGCCAACCATGTTGGTCTATCCCTTTGATCTCAATCCCAAGCTTTACACAGAGATCTATTTTTCGCGCTCTGTGTGGCAAATCAAGGACATTGAGATCGTTCCATGATTCTGTTCAATCGCAATGGGCTGGAGCGACACCGCTCCCAGCCTAAAACAACATTTGTGCTGCTGATCCTGTCAGGCGTTTTGCTTTTGACATTTCTTCTGCTGTCGCGCGACATATCCGATCGTTTCCATATGTTGTTTGACGACATCCGCGAAAATGCAACCTGGGCCGTTTACCAACTGGATCGGGAGGCGCGCGCGCTGGACTATACCATTGCAGAAGCGCGTCGATTGGACACCATTGACCAAAAAGAGCTGAAAGACATCAGCTTGCGCTACGACATTCTGTATTCGCGCATTAAACTGGCCAAACAAACCCAGTTTGGCGAATATTTCATTCATGACGCCACGGTTCAGGACTATTTGAGCAAAATAGGTGGTGCCATTGCTGACATGCAACCCTTCTTTGACGATATCGCCAATGGAAAAACACCGACCAAACATGATTTTGAACCAATTGATCAAAAACTTGGCCGCCTGACCCAGAACACTGGCGATCTGCTGATCTACACCAACAATTATGTTGGTAATGAGCGCGCTTCCATTCGCGCCAATATGATCGAGCTGGAAAAAACCTCGGCCGTCATGCTGGGATTGTTGATGATCTCGGTGATTTTTCTGGTGGTGACACTACGCCGCCAGTTGACGTCCCTGCGCGAAACCAGCCACCGGCTGGAAACAATGGCGCGCGAAGTGTCAAACGCCTATGAGGCGGCCGATTCGGGCAATCGGGCAAAATCGCAATTCATGGCAACCATGGGGCATGAGATCCGCACACCGTTGAATGCTATTCTGGGCATGGCCGAATTGCTGGAATATTCCGAGCTGCCACCAGACGCATTGCAAAGTGTGAAAACCATTCGCTCGTCAGGCGAAGCGCTGCTGGAAGTTATCAACGAGGTTCTCGATTATTCGAAAATCGAACATGGCAAGCTGGAACTGGAAGAACGCGCGGTTGATATTTACGCGCTGGCCGAAAGCACGATCAGCATTATTCAAGGCCGGGCTGACGCGCAAAAAAATGAGCTTATTCTGGATATTCCGCTGTCAATGGACGCACTCTATGTGCGCACCGACCCAACCCGCCTTCGGCAGGTTCTGCTCAATCTGTTGAGCAATGCGGTGAAATTCACCCATAATGGCACTGTGACATTGCGCCTTCGCGAATTTTACCGCGGCACAGCGCTGATGTTGCGCTTTGAGGTGGAAGACACCGGCATTGGCATTGATGAGGCGGGCGTTGCCAAGTTGTTTCAGCCGTTCAGCCAGGTCGATGCCAGTATCAGCCGACGCTACGGTGGCACCGGCCTGGGTCTGACCATCTGCAAACAGATCGTCGGCAAGCTGGGCGGTGAGCTGGGCATGAGCAGCACCGTGGGCGTTGGCAGTATTTTCTGGTTCGAATTACCGGTGATTGTCGCTGGCAAGGATGAAGTGCGCCAGAACGCCAGAAGCGAAACACCGGAGAAGCATTTTCCACGTCTGCGGATTCTGCTGGTGGAAGACAATATCGTCAATCAGCAGGTCGCCAGCCGCTTTCTCGAAAAGCTCAATCAGACCGTTGTGCTGGCCAGCGACGGTGCCGAAGCGGTGGAGAAAACAGAACAGGAAACTTTTGATCTGATCCTGATGGACATGCAAATGCCGGTCATGGATGGCATAGAGGCAACCAAACATATTATTCAGCGCGGCGGTGCCGCCGCCCTCACCCCCATTATCGCCATGACCGCCAATGCGTCTGACGAAGACCGCCGCCGCTGCCGCGCCGCAGGCATGGTGGGGTTTGAATCCAAACCGGTCACCATGAACCGCCTGCGGGATGTTATCCTCACTTTCGCGCCCGCGGAACACGACAGCGACGCTGACAAAGGCCCTCTCGACATCCGTGATCTGATTGATCCATCCCCGGAACAGCCGCCGCTGACGCTCCAGCAGCATCTTGATGAAATCAACGGGCTGGATAAATCGCGCCAGGATGAATTGATTGAAGCGCTGGGCGAAGACGTGTACCAGGAGCTGATTGAATCCTTTTTTAATGACGCACAAGATCTGATTGGTGCCCTCAACATCGCCTTTGCCAATCAGAATAATCCGGAAATTGACCGCGTTCTGCACACGATCAAAGGGGCGGCAAGCAATGTAGGGCTCAACGATATTGCCCATCATGCCGATACCTTGCGGGGCGCTGCACCGACATTTGAGTCCATTGGCAGGCTCTCAAAGGAAATCGAAACGATGAAATTGAAATTGGTGGCCTGATGACACGGGAGGCAAAAATGCGTATTTTAGTCGTTGACGATAACAATACCAATCTGAAACTTCTCGTACGGTTGGTAAAGAAGGTCGAAAACTGCGAAGCCGTGGCCTTTTCAACCCCCGATGAGGTTTTGTCGGCCTTGCCCGATCTGGATTTCGATGTTGCCATTATTGATTACCAGATGCCGGTCTATAATGGCGTCGAGCTGTTCACCGAGATTGTCCGGTTTGAGAAATACGCCAATGTGCCGGTGGTTTTCATCACCGCCGACAAGGACATGACAACGCGCATGGCAGCGCTGAATGCCGGTGCCATCGACTTTTTGACCAAGCCCGTCAACCCGGTGGAATTTCAGGTTCGCATTCATAACATTGTCAATCTGACCATTGCCCGTCGCCAACTGGCGGATCAGGCAGAATGGTTGCGCCGCGAGGTGGAAAAAGCCGTTCAGGAACTCAGACTGCGCGAGCAGGAAATCATTGAACGGCTGACCCTTGCTGCCGGATATAAAGATCCCGACACGGCCCGCCACACATTGCGCGTTGCGGCCTATTCCGAAACCATTGCCCGCGAAATGGGTTTGTCCGAGCAATTTTGCACCGATTTGCGGCTTGCAGCCCCGATGCACGACATTGGTAAAGTGGCCATGCCCGATACCATGATGCTCAAGCAGGGCAAATTGACCGAATCTGAATTCAGACAAATGCAATCCCACACCGAGGTCGGGGCCAACATCCTTGCCCGCTCTCATTCCTCCTTGTTGCAGCTGGCATCTGAGATCGCCATTAGCCATCATGAACGCTGGGATGGACAGGGCTATCCCAATCGGCTGGCCGGGGAAGCCATTCCGCTGGCGGGTCGCATTGTCTGCATTGCCGATAATTTTGATGCTCTGACCACAGAGCGGCCCTATAAGCCGGCATGGTCGTATGAGCGCACCGTCGAGCATATTCTGGGGCGAGCTGGCAGCCAGTTTGATCCAGCCTGCGTTGCCGCCTTTGAAAAATCACTGCCGAAAATTCGCGCCATCATGGAAAATGACCGTCGTGAACAGGCCGAGGAAGCGGCCCTGAGCGCAGGTGTCCCGCCGCTTGGAAAAATTGCCTGATTTTGCCAGCGATGATTTGTCTCGACAGAGGAACAATGCTATTTCCGGCCAATTCTTTTTGCCGGAGATAGCCCATGCGTTCGCTCACCATTCGCCGCCCCGATGACTGGCACCTGCATTTGCGCGATGGTGCAATGCTTCAGGGTGTGGTGGGCGACACCAGCCGGCATTTTGGCCGCGCCATCATCATGCCAAACCTTGTGCCGCCGGTGGTGACAACGCAAGACGCAATCGCCTATCGCGAACGCATTGTGGCCGCCGTGCCGAAAGAGCACAGGTTTCAGCCATTGATGACGCTTTATCTCACCGAGCACACCAATCCCGACGATGTGGAAGAGGGCAAAAACACCGGCCTGATCACCGCGGTCAAGCTGTATCCCGCCGGTGCCACCACCAATTCCCATGGCGGCGTGCGTGATCTGGACAAGGCCATGCCGGTTCTGGAGCGAATGGCAAAGATCGGCCTGCCGCTGTGCGTCCATGGTGAGGTGACCACCCCGGAGGTTGATATTTTCGACCGTGAAGCGGTGTTCATTGACACGGTTCTGGAACCGTTGCGCAAGCGCCTGCCGGAGCTGAAAGTGACGATGGAACATGTCACCACCACAGACGGCGTGGAATATATCCGATCCGCAGAGCGCAATCTGGCAGGCTCCATCACCACGCATCATTTGATTATCAACCGCAATGCTATTCTGGTGGGTGGCATTCGTCCGCATTATTATTGCTTGCCGGTTGCCAAGCGCGAGAGCCATCGGCTCAGCCTGCGGGCAGCCGCCACATCCGGGGATGCGCGCTTCTTTCTTGGCACCGATTCTGCCCCGCATATCGATCCTTTGAAAGAATGCGGCTGTGGCTGCGCCGGTATTTACACCTCCATCAACACCATGAGCTGCCTTGCCCATGTGTTTGAGCAGGAGAATGCCCTCGACAAGCTCGAAGCCTTCACCTCGCTCAATGGCCCGGCCTGGTATGGCTTGCCATGTAACGAAGAAACAATCACCCTGGTCAAACGCGATGAACCGGTGTCTTTTCCGTCAAAAATTGAAACAGGCGCAGGTATTGTTACCGTCTTTGATCCAATGTTCCCTCTTCATTGGGATGTAAATTGAGCGTGATGTGCATCGATTACATTTAAAAGATGAATCATATTGCACGTAACTTTTTAGAGAGAAAATCATCATAGTATCCCCTCAGGAAAAGCGCAGGATAGCGCTTTGGGGTGAGCATGATGCTGGACTATAATTCTCTGCTGTCTGCACTGGGCTTGTCAGGGCTGTGTTTGCTGCTGACACTGGTGGGTACGTGGCTCGGGCGCAGAGAATCGTCCTTTCTTCTCAGCTGGATTGTTGGGCTTTTCCTTTGCGTTGCCGGGATCTTGTCCTACGCATTTTTCCTGTGGTGGCCAACGACGCTTGCCGGTGCTTTGGCGATGTCGCTCATGCAATCGGGGTTTTGCACGCTCTATGGAGCCGCCATGCAGTTTAGAGGCGGCAATTTTCCGATGGCACGCATTGTTTGCCTCGCAAGTATTGCTTCGCTCAGCATTACCGCAGCATTTGTCGCGCACTATTGGGGCGTTGGCTTCATCCTGCTCAATCTGGGTGCGACTGTTGCGCTTTTGGCCACAGCCCATCAATATTGGCAGGGCAGAGCGGAAGCTCCGGGCATTCTTGCCAGCATCGCCCTGCTTTACGGTGCCATTTCGCTTTCCTTTCTTCTCTGCGCCATTGCTCTGGTTCAGGCCGGATCCTGGGTCATGGAGGGCGCACCTGACGGGGTGAGCGAAAAAATCAATATTGCATCCTGCATTGTCGGCATGACGGGAATTGGCGTTTTGTCGCTCACCGCCCATCAGGCCCGTATTACGCTCCAGCATCGGCTGGAAGCCATGACCGATTCCCTGACCGGTATTTTCAATCGCCGGGCCCTGTTTGAAAAATACGCACAGAAGCGTTTCAAAGCAGACATGGCAGTTCTGGTGTTTGATATTGACCGCTTCAAATCCATCAATGACCAGCACGGCCACGCGGCTGGCGACAGGGTGATCCGCACATTTGCCAAGGAGTTGCAAAGCGCCGTTGGTGTTGATTGCGTCGCACGGTTGGGCGGCGAGGAATTTGCAGCCATTATTGAAGATGCCCCTCCCGGACGTGCCGAGTGGATCGGCGAGCGCATTCGCAGACAGCTGCAAGACCGCGACATTACCGTCAATGGCGAAACAATCCGCGTCACCACCAGCGTCGGTATCAGCTATGGCACGGACGGTGGCATGACGTTTGAGGCCTTGCTGAAGCAGGCAGATGACGCCCTTTACAGCGCCAAACGCATGGGGCGCAATCGCATAGAGGTCGCCTCAAACGGAGCACCGGGTGCCTCGGCCTGCAACCTCGCCTGATTGCGCTCACAGCGCCATGCAGAAAACCGATTCCCGCTTTTAAGTCTATGCTCAAAAAACAAGGGATAAATCCATCTGGCGTGACTTGCTGCTTCTTGTTATAGCGCTGCAACCGTCCATTTTGGCAGCGCCGCCCGATAATGAGGAGCACATCATGACCCTGACATCCTTTTCCGATCCTGCCGTCATGGCAAATCTGCTTGCCAAGATGCTTTGGGAAATCAAGGCGGTGCATTTTAACGCGGCGGAACCTTACAAGCTGGCGTCGGGCATGCGCAGCCCCGTTTATATCGATTGCCGCAAGCTTTTGTCCTATCCCCGCGTGCGCTCAAGCGTCATGGATTTTGCCGTCGCAACCCTCTTGAGCAATGCCGGGTTTGAGCAATTCGATTGCGTCGCGGGTGGCGAAACTGCTGGTATTCCCTTTGCAGCCCTGCTGGCAGATCGCTTGAACCTGCCGATGATCTATGTGCGCAAAAAGCCAAAGGGCCATGGCAGAAATGCCCAGATCGAGGGCCATATGCCGGAAGGTGCCCGCGTTCTGGTGATTGAAGACCTGACAACGGCTGGCGGCAGCATGTTTACCTTCATTGATGCGGTGCGCGCGGCTGGCGGCGTGATTGATCACGGCATGGCGCTGTTTTTCTACGACATCTTCCCGGAAGCCCATGAACGCTTCAACAAAGGCAACGTCAAGCTTCACCATATTGCCACCTGGCGCAATGTGCTGGCCGTTGCCAAGCAACAAAAACTGTTTGATGACAAGACCTTGTCCGAGGTGGAAGCCTTCCTCGACGCCCCCCTCGAATGGTCGGGCCGCAATGGTGGTGTCAGCGAACTTGCCTGAAGGCTGGCCGGTCCGAAGAATTGCTCAGCGGGCTGGCAAAAATCGATCACTTGCTTTAAATCGATTAAACAATCGAACAATTGGCCTGGGAGGCTCGAATGATCCTGAGTTGCGGTGAAGCCTTGATTGATATGTTGCCGCGTGAAACCACGCTGGGAGAGCCTGCCTTTTCTCCCTATGCCGGTGGTGCCGTGTTCAACACCGCCATTGCGCTAGGGCGCCTTGGCGTGCCCTCGGCTTTTTTCACCGGCCTCTCCGACGACATGCTGGGCGATGTGCTGCGCGACACCTTAAGCAAAAGCAACGTCGATTTCAGCTATTGCGCCACCCTGGCGCGCCCCACCACCATTGCTTTTGTCAAGCTGGTTGATGGCCACGCCTCTTACGCCTTTTATGATGAAAACACCGCGGGCCGGATGATCACCGAGGCTGACCTGCCAACGCTGGGCGATGATTGCGAGGCTTTGCATTTCGGTGCCATCAGCCTGATCCCTGACCCTTGCGGCGCAACCTATGAAGCCTTGATGCTGCGCGAGCACAAGACCCGTGTGATCTCGCTGGACCCCAACATCCGCCCCGGCTTCATCAAGGACAAGGCTGCCCACATGGCCCGCATCCGCCGCATGGCAGCCATGTCTGACATTGTGAAATTTTCCGATGAAGACCTGGCGTGGTTTGGCATGGACGGCGACGAGGAAAGCCTTGCCCGCCAATGGCTGGACCATGGTGCAAAGCTGGTTGTCATCACCCGTGGTGCCGATGGTGCAGTGGGCTATAGCGCCAAGCATAAAGTGACGGTGGCAAGCGAAAAAGTCACCGTGGTGGATACCGTGGGTGCGGGTGACACCTTCGATGCAGGCGTTCTGGCCTCATTGAAACTGCAAAACCTGCTCACCAAAGCGCAAGTCGCCAACCTGACCGAAGATCAGATTGCCAAGGCGCTGGCTTTGGGGGCAAAAGCTGCGGCTGTCACCGTATCACGCGCTGGCGCAAACCCGCCATTCGCCCATGAAATCGGGCTTTGATTGAACCATTGCGGACCTCCACCGGGTCACTGATCCGGTGGAAATGCGTGTCAGATCACGCCGCCATTGGCGTGAAGTGTCTGGCCGTTGATCCAGCCGCCTTCCGGCCCGGCCAGAAAAGCCACAACAGTCGCAATTTCCTCAGGTGTGCCAATTCTTTCCAGCGGCGCAAGTTTGGCAAAGGCTGCAATTGCCTGCTCGGATTTTCCATCCAGAAACAGATCCGTCGCCGTGGCACCGGGAGCAACAGCGTTCACAGTAATGTTGCGACCGCGCAGTTCCTTGGCAAGAACGGCCGTCATTGTCTCGATGGCCGCCTTGGTGGCACCGTAGAGGCTGTAGTTCTCGGCCCGCATGGCCGCAACACTGCTGGAAATATTGATGATCCGCCCACCATCGCGCAAGCGCCTGGCGGCTTCGCGCATGCCAGCAAATGTCCCTGTCAGGTTCACCGCGATCTGGCGATCAAACATCGCGTCATCAATTTCCACCATGGGACGCCGCACCATGATGCCGGCATTGTTGACCAATACATCAACACCGCCACACAGGGCCTCAGCCTGATCAAACAGGTTGGGAAATGTGGTGCGACCAGCAATATCGGCAGCCATGGCCAACGCTTTGCCACCTGATGCACGGATGGAACGCGCGGTTGCTTCCGCCTCATCGCCATCCAGATCGCTGACGATCACGAACAAGCCACCGGCTATTGCCAAGCGGGCCGAGATTGCTGCACCAATGCCACGGGCCGCGCCCGTGACAATAGCCAATTTTTGCGCAGGCGTTTGCTCTGCCATCGGGGATGGCCTTACCCAGCCAGATTGCTCAAGGCCTGCACCAGCCCGGCAGTGGACGCATCCTGACCATCGGTGCCTGCCTTGCCTTCAACCACCGGCAAAAGGCCTGTGGCAAGCTCTTTGCCCAATTCCACGCCCCATTGATCGAAGGAATTGATGCCAAACAGCACACCTTCGACAAACACCCGATGCTCATAAAGCGCAATCAGACGACCCAGAGCAAACGGGGTCAATTGCTCATACACAAAGGTAATGGATGGGCGGTTGCCAGTGAAAACCCGATGGGGCGCAATGTGGTCGACCTTGGCAGCATCCATGCCCACCTTTTGCAATTGCGCTTTGGCTTCTTCCAGCGTGCGCCCCTTCATCAGCGCTGCCGATTGCGCAAGGCAATTGGCAATCAGCAGATCATGCTGATGACGCAACTCTGGCTCGAACCCCTTGGCGGCAATCATGAACTCGGCAGGTATGACGCTCGTGCCCTGATGGATCAGCTGATAGAAAGCATGCTGGCCATTGGTGCCCGGCTCTCCCCAGACCACAGGGCCGGAATTGCCCTTTACTGGCGTGCCATCAATGGTCACACCCTTGCCGTTTGATTCCATATCGAGCTGTTGCAGATAGGCCGGAAAGCGCGACAAGCGCTGATCATAAGGCAGCACAGCGCGCGTCGCATAATCCAAAACATTGCGATTGTAATAGCCAAGTGCTCCCAGCAGCATCGGCAGATTTTCGAGGAATGGCGCGCTTCTGAAATGGTTGTCCATGACATGGGCACCAGTGAGAAAATCGGTAAAATTATCGGCCCCAACCGCGATCATCAACGGCAGACCAATGGCCGACCAGATCGAATAGCGACCTCCAACCCAATCCCAGAAGCCAAACACCCGATCCGAGGCAATGCCAAAGGCCTGCACCTTGTCCAGCGCAGTTGAAACTGCGGCAAAATGCTGGCCCACAGCGTCCTCGCCCAGCATGGAGGCAATAAACCGGCGCGCCGTTGCGGCATTGGTCATGGTTTCAATGGTGGTGAAGGTCTTGGAGGCCACAATGAACAGTGTGGTTTCTGGCTCCAGCCGCGCTAACGTATCGGCAATATGCGCGCCATCGACGTTGGAAACGAAATGCAGGCGCGGACCATCATGAAACGGAGCCAGCGCAAGCGTTGCCATGGCCGGACCGAGGTCAGAACCGCCAATGCCGATATTGACCACATCGGTAATCTGTTCGCCGGTCGAGCCGGTGATTTTGCCTGCACGAATGCCTTCCGCAAAATCTGCCATGGCGGACAACACCGCATTGACATCCGGCATCACATCCTTGCCATCCACAAAAACAGGCGTGTTGGCGCGATTGCGAAGGGCGGTGTGCAGCACAGCGCGACCTTCGGTAAAGTTGATTTCCTCGCCCGTAAACATGGCCTCGCGCTTTTCAGCAACGCCCGCTTTTTCGCATAGGGATTGCAAAAGAGCCATGATGTCTTTGTTCACAGCCGATTTGGAATAATCCATCAGCAAGTCATCGAGACGGGCGCTGAAAGGCTCAAACCTGTTGGAGTCGGCTGCAAATGCCGCGCGAATATCGGTGGCGGATGTGGCCGCAACGCATGTCTTCAACTGTTCGATAATGGCCTGCATAAATGTCTCCCGATCCGGTCATAGACTGGGAACTTACTGCATAAATTGCCAAACCGGAATCAATTTCAGGAGAAAATTATACCCGTGCGGCATGAAAACAGACATGGTGCACCATGCGCGCCGCAAAAGCAGCGCACAATGTTTTCATTGAGAGATACTGGGGTTTTAATTGAGAGATACCGGGGTAATCTTCAGAGCTTTCGCTTACCCTCTCAGATCTTTTCGCAGGATTTTACCAACGTTGGATTTCGGCAACTCGGTGCGAAACTCGACATGGCGAGGCCGCTTGTAGTTGGTGAGGTTTTTGGCGCAATGATCCTTCACCTCTTGCTCGGTGAGTGCCGGATCTTTTCGCACAACAAAAAGCTTCACCGCCTCGCCAGAATGGGGGTCCGGCACACCCACCGCTGCGGCTTCAAGCACGCCGGGATGCATGGCAGCCACCTCTTCAATCTCATTGGGATAAACATTGAAGCCGGACACAAGGATCATATCTTTCTTGCGATCAACAATCTTGATGTAACCGCGCTCATTCATAAAGCCCATGTCACCGGTGCGGAAATAACCATCTGCTGTCATCACCTTGGCGGTTTCGTCTGGCCGCTGCCAATAGCCTGCCATCACCTGCGGACCACGAATGCAGATTTCCCCAACCTCGCCCAAGGGCATGGTGATTCCGTCCTCGTTTCGGATGCTCACATCCGTGGACTGAATCGGCATGCCGATCATACCGGTAAAATCCGCCTCATCACACCGGTTGGCGGTTGCCACCGGCGAGGTTTCGGACAGACCATATCCTTCGGTGATCTTGCTGCCGGTAATTTCTCGCCAGCGATCCGCAACAGGGCGCTGCACAGACATGCCACCTGCAAACGTGAGCTTCAACGCAGAAAAATCGAGTTTTCTGAAGGCCTCATTGTTCATCAGCGCCGTAAACAGCGTATTGAGACCAATGATGATGTTGAAGCGATGCTGTTCAAGCTCCTTGACGAAGCCGGGAATGTCGCGCGGATTGACGATCAGAAGATTTTTGGCCCCGCTGGCAACACCCATCAGCGAATTCACGGTGAGCGCAAAAATGTGATAGAGCGGCAGCGCGCACACATAGACCAATGAGCCGGTAACGGTTTTCTGATCAAAAACCGCACCAAGCCAGCCCATCATCTGCATGGTGTTGGCAATCAGATTGCCATGGGTCAACACAGCCCCTTTGGAAACGCCGGTTGTGCCACCCGTGTATTGCAAGAAAGCAATATCGTTGCGTTCAACCTTTACGGGATTAAAGGTCAGCCTTGCGCCTTCAGCCAGCACAGACCGAAAGCTCAACGCCTGGGGCATAGACCAGGCTGGAACCAGTTTCTTTACCTTGCGCACGATGAAATTGACCAGATGGCCTTTCAATCCAAGCATGTCGCCCATGGTAGCGACCACAATGCTGCGCAGCGCCGTCTCCTTGGCAACGGCCTGAACGGTATGGGCAAAATTTTCCAAAACGAAAATGCCGACGGCACCAGAGTCTTTCAACTGATGACCCAATTCGCGCGGGGTATAGAGCGGGTTGACATTCACAACCACCATGCCAGCCTTGAGGATGCCGTAAACCACAACCGGGTTTTGCAAAATATTGGGCATCATCACGGCAATGCGGTCGCCCTTGACAAAACCTGCCTCCTGCAGCCATGCCGCAATCTTTGTGGCATTCGCACCCAACTGCTCAAAGGTCATGGCGCGGCCCATGCAGCTAAAGGCATCGCGCTTGGCATAGATGCGGCAGCTGTTGTCAAACAGAGCGCCAAGCGATTCAAACTGAAACGGCGGCAGTTCCGCAGGCAGGGTTGCCGGGTAAGACGCGAGCCAGATGCGCTCGTTATCCGGGTTACCAGCGGGCATGGATATTGTATTCATTCCTCACTCCCTTTTTCGGCGGGCATCCTCACCCCAGCCATCACGGCACCATGCGCCCTCCAGACACAGGCGGCACCGTAGATTTTGTCCTCACCCAATCACCAGAAAGGTGCCAGAGTTAGAATGCGACGCTCTCACCTCATCGCCTTACTCTCAGCTTATGCCAAGCGTGCGCAATCGCAAGTGCCCATGCTACAATAACTTTGACGTAAACGTCAATTTATTCTTGCACGTTCAAACCGAACTCTCAGTCCACAGCCCCGTACCCTTGCGAAGGCCATAAATTACCGACAAAGATCACTGGAGATTGAGAGGCTTGTTGCATAATGTCCCCGGCAAGATGATTTCGGCTTCCGGGACTATGCCATGGCTCATAGACTGAGACGCTGTAGATAGAGGACGATTGCATGAGTGAAACGCCCATTCTCGTTGTTGGTGGTGCAGGCTATATTGGTTCCCACACCTGCCTCGCTTTGGCCAAGCGTGGATTTTTGCCAATTGTCTACGACAACCTTTCCAATGGCCATGGCGAGTTCGTGAAATGGGGACCGCTGGAGCAAGGCGATATTCGGGATCGCGCCCGCCTGGATGAGGTGCTGGCCAAGCATAAGCCCGCGGCAATCTTGCATTTTGCCGCCCTGATTGAGGTGGGGGAATCGGTTAAAGATCCGGTCGCTTTCTATGAAAACAACGTGATTGGCTCTCTCACCTTGTTGGCGGCAGCCCAAGCTGCTGGCATCAAGGCTTTCGTGTTTTCCTCGACCTGCGCCACCTATGGCCTGCCTGATGCGGTGCCGATGGATGAAACCCACCGCCAATCGCCCATCAATCCTTACGGCCGCACCAAATGGATGGTGGAACAGGCTTTGAAGGATTACGACCAATACACCGGCTTCCGCTCGGTCATTTTGCGCTATTTCAATGCGGCGGGCGCGGATTTTGAAGGACGCATTGGCGAATGGCATACACCCGAAACCCACGCTATCCCGCTGGCGCTGGAGGCCGCCCTTGGCCGCCGCGACGGCTTCAAGGTGTTTGGCAGCGATTATGACACCCGCGACGGCACCTGTGTTCGCGACTATATCCATGTGCTCGATCTGGCCGATGCCCATGTGCGTGCCGTGGAATATCTGCTCAACGACGGCGCATCAGTGGAATTGAACCTTGGCACCGGCACCGGCACCACGGTGAAAGAACTGCTGTCCACCATTGAAAAAGTGTCAGGCCGCCCCTTCCCGGTGGAATATGCGGCACGCCGTGAAGGTGATAGCACGACGCTGGTGGCCAACAACGACAAGGCGCGTGACGTTTTGGGCTGGTCGCCACAATATACGCTGGAAGACATTATCCGCTCGGCCTGGGCCTGGCACTCAACCTCAAACCTCGTGAGTCAATCATGATCAAGCGGCGCACATTGTTTTTTGCCTCTGCGGCATCCTTGGCCATGCCATCGCTGCTGCGGGCCAAGGAACCGACCCAGAAAGACATCTTCTTTGATAAGGATGTGCCGGTGCTGGGCAATCCCAAGGGGGATGTCACCATTGCCGAATATTTTGATTATCAGTGCGGCTATTGCAAAGCCGTCCATCCGGTTGTTACCAAAGTGGTCAAGGAGGATGGCAATGTGCGGCTGGTGATGAAGGATTGGCCGGTGTTTGGTGCCGCCTCGGTGTTTGCAGCCCAAGCCGTGCTGGCGGCCAGCAAACTTGGCAAATATCAGCCCGCACAGGACGCATTGTTCAAGCTTTCCGGCCCGCTGACGCCAGATCGCGTACAACAGGCACTGGAGGACATCGGCATATCGAAAGACCTGCTGACAAAGACGGTGAACGCCAATTCAAAGAACATCGCCGGTATTCTGGATCGCAACTGGCTGCAAGCGGAAGGCCTGAGCTTTCAGGGCACGCCATCCTTTGTGATTGGCGCAACCCTTTATCCCGGTGCCTTGCAGGAAAGCGATCTGAAAGAAGCGATCGCCAAAGCCCGCAAGGCTTAAATCTGATCGTGCGCCATAAATGGCGCACGATCGTCAAGCATTACGCAGGCATAAGCTCCTGCGGCTCATACTTATAGGTGGTTGAGCAAAACTCGCAGGTCACAGACACGGTGCCATCTTCAATGCTGGCCGAGATTTCCTCGGCTGAAAAGCCCGACAACACGCCCTTGATCTTGTCGCGCGAGCAGCTGCAACGATCATAAATCGGCTGCGGGGTATAGGCCCGCACACCGCGCTCATGAAACAGGCGAAACAGCAAACGCTCGGTGCCAATCAGCGGGTCCGTCAACTCGTCCCCGTCAATGGTATCAGCCATCATCCGGGCTTCTGTCCAGTTGTCATGCTCAGGTGGCGCGTATTCACCATTGTCATCGCCATCACCGGGCAGATCCTGATGCCCCATGCGCTCTGGCGCTTCCGGCAAAAACTGCACAAGAATGCCACCGGCCCGCCAGGTGTGGCGCGGCTTGCCACCCTCATCGCGATCAAACAGCTCGGCAACCGCCAAACGTACCCGTGTCGGAATCTGCTCCGACTGGCGGAAGTAGAAGCCGGCAATGTCTTCCAAGGATGAGCCATCCAGCGGCACAATGCCCTGATAGGGCTGCATGAAGCCGCCTTGGTCAATGGTAAAGGCAAGAACACCATTGCCCAAAAGATCGGTGGGAGAGGATTTTCCAGCCGCCAGCGCCTCGTTCAGCCGCGCCTCATCAAAACGTGCATAGGCGCGGACATTTTCTGGCGTGGCAAAGTCACAGACCAGCAGATCCACAGGCCCATCGCTCTTGGTCTGCACCACAAACTTGCCTTCAAACTTCAGGGACGTGCCAATCAGCACCGTGAGCACAATCGCCTCGGCCAGCAGGCGCGCAACCGTTGGTGGATAAGCATGACGGTCGAGAATGCTGTTCAACAACGGCCCAAGCTGAACGGCGCGACCGCGCACATCAAGCCCGTCCACCTGAAAGGGAACAACCTTATCGTCACCTGCGAAATCGAATTCGCCAAGCTGGTTTGATCTGTCTGTCATTTTGACACTCCTGCAGTTTGTCAGGGAAAAGTGGAACCCGGTTTTCCCGAAAAGACAAACGAAAACAAAGAATTTCAGAATCTGTCCGGTTCAATCTGAACCGGACAGATTCTGGCACGAGGTACGCGCCGCAACGTGTGGGGCAAAACCTTCTGGGGAATGCCTATATATGGTGCCGATACATAATGATTGTGAATTTTGCATCAAGCCTTATGCGCAAAATTCCTGACGACGCTTAAAAACAGACGTGTCACAGCCCATGCTTTGAGCTGTGACACGCAGAATGCTGAGAGCAAGTGTCACACAGCGCCAAGGCACCATGCGAGAATGGATTTTTGCGCGTGCAAGCGGTTTTCAGCCTCATCAAACACCACAGACTGCGGCCCATCAATCACGTCATCCGTCACTTCTTCACCGCGATGTGCAGGCAGGCAATGCATAAACAAAGCGTCGGATTTCGCCCGCTTCATCAAATCCGCATTGACCTGGAACGGCTGGAACACATTGTGCCCACGGGCCTTGTGCTCCAAATTCATCGACACCCATGTGTCAGTAATCACCGCATCGGCACCGGCCACCGCCCGCTCCGCATCATGGCACAACATGATTTCGCCGCCATGATCACGCGCCCAGTTGAGAATGCGATCTTCCGGCTCCGAGCCCATGGGCACGGCCATATTCATTTTATAACCAAAACGCGCCGCACCCTCGACCAGCGAATGCAGCACATTGTTGCCGTCACCGGTCCAGGCCAATGTCTTGCCCTTAACCGGGCCGCGATGCTCTTCAATGGTCATGATGTCTGCCATGATCTGGCAAGGATGGGTCAAATCCGTCAAACCATTGATGACAGGCACAGTCGCATGCTCTGCCAGTTCCAACAGGCGGGAATGGTCCGTGGTGCGGATCATGATGGCGTCAACATAGCGCGACAACACCTTGGCCGTATCGCCAATGGTTTCGGCGCGGCCAAGCTGCATTTCCGTGCCGGATAAAAACAGCGTTTCGCCGCCGAGTTGACGCATACCAACATCAAAAGACACACGGGTGCGGGTCGATGGCTTTTCAAAAATCATCGCCAGCATCTTGCCAGCCAAAGGCTTATCGGCAGTGCCTGCCTTGGTTCTGTCCTTGCGGGCGCGCGCGTCGGATAAAATAGAGGTGAGGTCCTCGGATGTCATGGCCGAGAGATCAATAAAATGCTTCGGGGATGCCATTGTGTTACCTGTTTTCAAGCCTGCGCTGCGCTGGGGGCAGCCTTTGCGGACAAGGCCTCGGCGGCCTGCTCAATGCGCTTCAAACCCTCGCGGGCTTCGTCGGCGGTGATGGTCAAGGGTGGCAGCAGACGGATAACATTATCCCCCGCTGGCACACCCAGAATATGCTCTGCTCGCATGGCAAACAGCAGTTCCGATGAGGGCTTGACGGCCTTGATGCCGAGCATCAGACCATCGCCGCGAATATCCTCAATCACATCCGGGAAGCGGTCTTTCAGCGCCGCCAGCCCTTGGCGGAACACCAGCGCGACATCGCGAACATTTTGCAAAAACTCATCGGCGAGTACAAGATCGAGCACCGCATTGCCAACGGCCATCGCCAGCGGATTGCCGCCATAGGTAGTGCCATGAACACCCGCCGTCATGCCCGATGCCGCCTCTTCTGTGGCAAGGCAGGCACCAAACGGAAAACCGCCGCCAATGCCCTTGGCAATTGCCATGATATCCGGTGTCACGCCCGCCCATTCATGGGCGAAAAATTTACCGGTTCTGCCAACACCACTTTGAACTTCATCGAGGATCAGCAGCAGGCCCTTTTCATCACAAATGGCGCGCAACTGCTTCAGGAACTCTTTTTCCACAACGCGAATGCCACCTTCACCCTGGATGGGCTCAATCAACAGAGCTGCCGTTGCGTCAGTAATGGCAGCCTTCAGCGCTTCCATGTCGCCAAACGGCACCTGATCGAAGCCGGGTGCCTTGGGTCCAAAGCCTTCCAGATATTTTTCCTGACCACCGGCAGCAATGGTCGCAATGGTCCGACCATGGAAAGCGCCTTCAAAGGTGATGATGTGGAATTTTTCGGGATGGCCTTTGGAATAATGGTAACGGCGCGCAGTCTTGATGGCGCATTCCAACGCTTCCGCGCCAGAGTTGGTGAAAAACACCTTGTCGGCAAACGTCGCTTCGGTCAGCCGCTCAGCCAGGCGCTCCTGACCGGGCACCTCGTAGAGGTTAGACAAATGCCATACCTTTTCGGCCTGGCTTTTCAAAGCATCGACCAGATGGGGATGCGAATGACCACAGGAGGTCACAGCCACGCCGCCACCGAAATCAAGGTATTTCTCGCCACTTTCGGTGTAAAGCCAAACGCCTTCACCTCGCTCAAAACGCAGCGGCGCACGTGAGAACGTGTTGAACAGCGGCGTTGTATTCTGAGCCATGACGGAAAATCCTTTATCCTGCGGCAATCCAAACTGACACTCCACGGCCGGTATGACCGTGAAAAATTAAAAATGCCGCCATCACGGCGGCCTTTGTGCGATTTGAGATGATCATGTCCTCCCCAAATTCGCAACTGCACTATTGGGGCTTCGTGCCTCATTGTCAACAAAACATCGATATTTCATGACTTTCGACGACGGGCGAAACCTCGCAACGCAAGACTCGAAAAAAACGCAATCGGCAGCAAGTTGGGGAAAAGCACGAATTTCGATTCGTGATGATTCGCCGACTCTTGTCACGGAGTCAGGCTCACACTAGGTTAATGTCTAATTACTAGACTGCATGCGGCGGAATAGTCACCAACAATTCGAGGCAAGTTGGGTTTCGGACCTCCCGAGATCGTGGTGATGGATTCTGCGCAAACGCACGCAACAGGCGGAGATTGCGGCATGAACTGGACAGATGAACGAGTTGAAAAACTCAAGAAACTATGGGCAGAAGGTCTGAGCGCAAGCCAGATTGCCACCCAGCTTGGTGGCGGTGTCAGCCGCAACGCCGTGATTGGCAAGGTTCACAGGCTTTGCCTGCCGGGCCGCGTCAAAGCTGGCGGCACCACAACAACCCCGACACGCACGGCACCAAAGCGCCCTGCCGCACCGGCTCCGCGCGCACCAAACTATCCTGCACGCACCGTAACACGCACAGCGCCGCGCGCTGAAGAAGCTGTTTCACTGAAGCAGGATATGGACATTCAGCCGATCGAAGACAAGGTAGAACTGGCTGTTATCAGCGGCACCTTGCCAACATCAAAGCGCCTGACACTGACCGACCTCACCGAGCGCACCTGCAAATGGCCGGTTGGCGATCCGATGACCGACGATTTCCATTTCTGCGGCTGCGACAGCATGGACAGCTCGCCCTATTGCAAATACCACGCAAAGCTGGCTTACCAGCCTGTCAATGAGCGCCGTCGCGCTGCGGCTGCAACACGCTAAGCGCTTCCAAGCGCGCCGTCTTCCACGCATGAAAATGCGTCGAAAAAAATACTGGGGCTGGTCTTTGTTACATTGATGATCAGCCTTTCCATTTCAGGCCAATCGTTTTCCGCCATTGAAAATTTGCACCAAACACAAAAAACGGGCCAAACGGCCCGTTTTTGCTATCGTGCACTACAGCGCCGTGCGCCATATATGGCGCACAAAGGTTCGCTGTAGCACTTTATATCTGTTGCATAATTTTCTCTTTAAACCGATTCCGGTTTAAAGAATTATGCAATAAACAAAGCCAGATTCAGGCTTCCATGGAATAGCCAGCACCGCGCACGGTGCGGATCACGTCCTGCATGTTGGAAAAATTCAGCGCCTTGCGCAGTCGTCCGACGTGCACATCCACCGTGCGCTCATCCACGTAAATGTCGTGACCCCAGACACCATCCAGAAGCTGCGAGCGCGAAAACACCCGGCCAGGGGACGCCATCAAAAACTCCAGCAGGCGAAACTCGGTTGGTCCAAGGCGCACTTCGCGGCTTTTGCGGTGAACGCGATGGGTCTCGCGATCCAGTTCAATGTCGCCGCATTTCAACACGCTGGAGAGCACTTCCGGCTTGGCCCGACGCAGCATGGCTTTCACCCGCGCCATCAGCTCCGGCGTGGAAAACGGCTTGACCACATAGTCGTCAGCACCGGTGGAGAGGCCGCGCACGCGCTCACTCTCTTCGCCCCGCGCCGTTAACATGATGATCGGCAGGCGTTCGGTCTCAGGGCGCATCCGCAAACGGCGGCACAGCTCAATACCAGACACGCCTGGCAACATCCAGTCCAGGATCAACAGATCCGGCACCCGCTCCTGAAGACAAATTTCGGCCTCGTCTCCGCGCAAGACGGTTTCGACCTCATAGCCTTCGGCTTCGAGATTATATCGAAGAAGAACGCTGAGCGCTTCTTCGTCTTCAACCACAGCAATCTTCGGCAGCATTCGTTCTCAAACCTTCAATGAGAGCCAGATAGCACAAAGGTCCTGCCCCAATGGCAAAACCTTTGTTCATGATCCCCTCACCTCAAACATGTCTGACGCATCCCGACATCAGACATGAAGCCCCTAAACCTTACTCAACAACGCCAACCGCCGTTGTCGTATCATCCTTCGGACGCTCACCCTCCGGCTGCGCACCCGTGGTCATGTAATAGATCGTCTCGGCAATATTGGTGGCATGGTCACCAACGCGCTCGATGTTCTTGGCGCAGAACAAAAGATGCGTGCAGGTGGTGATGTTGCGCGGATCTTCCATCATATAGGTCAGCATCTCGCGAAACAGCGAGGTGTACATGGCGTCAATTTCTTCGTCGCGATCGCGGATCGACTTTGCCTTTTCGGCGGAACGCGTGGTGTAGACATCCAGCACCTCTTTCAGCTGGGTCAGAGCCAGCTCAGAGAGATGCTCAATACCGCGGGCCAATTTGCGCGGCACGCCGGTGCCCTGCACGGCCATCACGCGCTTGGCATTGTTTTTGCCCATATCGCCAACGCGCTCCAGATCCGAGGCAATGCGAAGGGCACCAATGATTTCGCGCAGGTCTGCCGCCATCGGCTGGCGCTTGGCAATGGTGACGATGGCCTTGTCGCCAACGTCGCGCTCGGCGGCATCCATGATCGTGTCATCGGAAATGACCTTCTGGGCAAGGGCCGCATCCGAATTCACCAGGGCGCGAACCGATTCCGCCACCATCTGCTCAGCAAGACCGCCCATCTCGGAGATGCGACGCATGAGATATTTCAATTCCTCGTCAAAGGCAGTGTAGATATGCGCTGGCATGGCCATTTCCTCAACTTAATGGATTGTTTTCGACGTCGGCCGAATGCTCAGCCGAAGCGTCCCATGATGTAATCCTGGGTGCGCTGATCATCCGGGTTGGTAAACATTTTATCGGTGTCGTTTTCCTCAACCAGCTGACCAAGGTGGAACATGGCTGTGCGCTGCGACACACGCGCCGCCTGCTGCATGGAGTGCGTGACGATCACGATGGTAAAATTGGCCCGCAGCTCGTGGATCAATTCCTCCACCTTGGCGGTGGCAATCGGATCGAGCGCCGAGCATGGCTCGTCCATCAGGATCACTTCCGGGCTGACCGCAATGGCACGTGCAATGCACAGACGCTGCTGCTGACCACCGGAGAGGCCAGTGCCAGCTTCATGCAAACGGTCTTTGACTTCATTCCAAAGGCCGGCGCGTTGCAGGCTCTTCTCGATGATCTGATCCATATCCGCCTTGTTGCGAGCCAGACCATGGATGCGTGGGCCATAGGCCACATTCTCATAGATCGACTTGGGGAATGGATTGGGCTTTTGAAACACCATACCGACGCGGGCGCGCAGTTCCACCACGTCGATGGACGGATCATAGACATCCATCTCGTCGAGCGTGATGCGACCCGTCACGCGGCAGCCATCAATGGTGTCATTCATGCGGTTCAATGTGCGCAGGAAGGTCGACTTGCCGCAACCAGACGGGCCAATCAAAGCCGTCACGGTGTTTTCGCGAACATTGAGGTTGACGTCAAACAAGGCGCGCTTCTCACCGTAATAAACGGACACGTCCTTGCCGACCATTTTATAGTTCATTTCGGTCATTTTCTGATCCAGCGCCTTTTCCACTGCTGATTCGGACATCATGTTCATGGAATTTACTCCTCTGGCTTTCTCAATAGCGCATTTGCAGATGAAAAGCCGTCCACATTTCTTTCAGGGGCGGCACCGCCTACCAGCGCCGCTCGAAACGCCGCCGCAGCAGAATAGCCCCGACATTCATGATCAACAGGAAGATAAGCAGAATGATGATCGCACCCGACGTGCGCTCGACAAAGGCACGCTCCGCTTCATTGGCCCACATGTAGATCTGCACCGGCAAAGCGGTTGAGGGATCCATCGGGGTTGCCGGATAATCGGCCACAAAGGCCACCATACCGATGAGCAGCAGTGGCGCGGTTTCACCCAGGGCATGGGCCAGACCGATAATGGTTCCGGTCAGGATACCCGGCATGGCCAATGGCAGAACATGATGGAACACGGTCTGCATTTTCGATGCACCAAGGCCAAGCGCTGCCGAGCGAATGGACGGTGGCACCGCCTTCAAAGCGGCACGGGTGGCGATGATAATGGTTGGCAAGGTCATCAGCGTCAGAACCAGACCACCCACCAGCGATGCAGAGCGTGGCAGGCCCATGAAGTTGATGAATACGGCCAGACCCAGCAAACCAAAGACGATGGAAGGCACCGCCGCCAGATTGTTGATGTTGACCTCAATCAGGTCCGTCCAGCGGTTTTTAGGCGCAAACTCCTCAAGATAGATTGAGGCCGCCACACCAATGGGCAGAGCCAGAGCCAACACGATCAACATCATGTAGGCAGAGCCGATCAAGGCCACACCCACGCCAGCGGCTTCCGGGCGGCTGGATGCACCATTGAAGAAAATGCCGGTGTTGAACGCCTTGTGCAAAGCACCGCTTGCCGCCAGCTTGTTCATCCATTCGATCTGCTGATCCGAAATCTTGCGATTGGCCTCATCGGTGGTGAGGTCAAACTGACCTTTGAAAGCCGAGTCAATCGTGGCGCTGGCCAGCACAGAAATCGGCACGGTTTTACCAACCACCGACGGATCGGCCATGACCACCGAGCGCAATTGAATGCGCGCGCTGTCCGACACCATCTCCATCAAGGCTTTCATGGCCGGGCGGTTGGTGGTTTCCAGCCCCAGTTCCTTTGCCACTGCATTGCGCACAAGCAATGGATAGTTGGCGGGCAGCAGCACATCCGGGTTGGTAGCGCGCTGATTGTTGGGATCAATGATCTTCTGGCTGAACTCAACCGGTACCGTAATGGTGGTTTGCAAAAAGGCCGTATAGCCCTTTGACACCACGGAACTCAGCAACAGCGCCAGAAAAATCAGGCCAAAGGCAATCGCCGCAATGCCATAGGCACGGAAACGACGTTCAGCAGCATAGCGGCGTTTGATGCCGATATCGCGGCGCGGCGCTTTTGCGCCTGCCATTGAAGCAGGGCCTTGAGAGACGACATCACTCATTCGTACTGCTCCCGGTATTTGCGCACGATATAAAGTGCATAGATGTTAAGGCAAAGCGTGATGACAAACAGGGTAATACCCAGCGCAAAGGCCACCAGCGTCTGCGGTGAGGTAAACTCAAGGTCGCCCGTCAACTGGTTGACAATCTTGACGGTCACGGTTGTCATCGGCTCAAACGGGCTGAACTGAATGCGGGCTGCAACACCTGCGGCCAGCACCACAATCATGGTTTCACCCACAGCGCGCGAGGCGGTCATCAGCAGTGCGCCGACAATGCCCGGCAGAGCGGCTGGCAAGATCACATTCTTGACCGTCTCAGAGCGGGTTGCGCCGAGGCCCAACGATCCGTCTCTGAGCGAGCGCGGCACGGCTGTGATGATGTCATCGGAGAGCGAGGAGACGTATGGGATCAACATGATGCCCATCACGAAACCGGCGGTCAGAACACTTTGCGCCTGAATGAAGCTGGTAAAATCGCCCGTCGCGATGCCGCTGATCTTGGCAGAAATATCGCGCAGGAAAGGCCCGACCGAGGTGAGTGCGAAGAAGCCGTAAACGATGGTGGGAATGCCCGCCAGCACTTCCAGAAGCGGCTTGGTAACGGCGCGCAGCTTTGGCGATGCATATTCAGCCATATAGATTGCCGAAAACAACCCGACGGGAACCGCAAACAGCATGGCGACCGCGCCAATATAAAGCGTACCCAGCAGCAGCGGGATCAGACCAAACTGGCCGCCGGTGTCGGTGGAGCCAGCCGCCGCAAAACGCGGATCCCAGACCACACCAAAGAAGAATTTCCACGCTGGAACCGCCTGGAAGAAATGCACCGTCTCGCTGAACATCGACAGGATAATGCCAACCGTGGTCAGAATGGCGATGGACGAGCACAGGATAAGCGCTGCCAGCATGACCTGCTCAACGCGATTGCGCGCCCGAAAGCGTGGCGCAATCATCCGCATTCCAAGAGCTGCGCCGGCAATCGACAGCGCAATCACCACAGCGGTCATGGCCATGCTGTTGATGGCACTCATGCTGTTGAGCGATTCTGCTGCATTCAGCATATAAGCATCCGGCTCACCCGCCAGCGGCACGCCGTGATCGCCCAAAATGGTGCGCGCCGTCGATGGATCGGCAGCCTTCAGTTTTGCCAGGGTATCCGCATCAAGATCGCGCATCCCCCGCGCAATCGACATGATCGTCCCGTAGTTCAAATTTTGTGTGGCAGCGGCCTGAGATTGCGCCTGCGGCGGCAAAGCTTCGCGCACACTTGTTTCAATCACCTTTGGCGCAATCGACAGCCAGGCAGCCAGAACAAGAAAAGCAGGAACAACCGCCATCACCGCAACAAAGCTGCCGTGATAGCCATAGCGAGAATGAAGCGAGGATGCCTTGCCTCCCGCGAGAGACGCTGCACGCGAAGCTCCCATCAGATAAGACACGACCCCAATCGCGATCACAATAAACAACAGTATGGATAGACTCATGTACATCCCCGGGTCACCATACCCCTACCCCAGAAGAGCAAGGAGAGAAGGCTGACAGATCATGATTGAAGGCGCGATCTGCCAAAATGAAAGTTGGCGCGGATGAAACACCCGCGCCAGTTATCTGCTTATTTGCCAGCTGTGAACTTGGCGCGGAATTCTTCGCGCTCTTTCTCAGGAGCAGGAACCAGGCCATAGTTGGCCAATGGGCCGTCGTCACCGATCATCTGGTCCGACAGGAAGAAATCCACATATTCCTTCATGCCTGGGATCACGCCGAGGTGCGCCTTCTTGACGTAGAAGAACAGTGGACGCGACACTGGGTACTTGCCAGATGCAACGGTTTCAACCGAAGGCTTGACGCCAGAAATCGTGGCAACCTTCAGCTTGTCCGCGTTGTTTTCGTAGAAGGACAAGCCGAATACGCCAACAGCTGTCTTGTTGGCCGAGATGCGGGCCAGCGTTTCGGTGTAGTCGCCATCAATATCGACAGCCTTGCCATCCTTACGCACGGCGATGCACTTCTTGGGCGCATCCTTTTTGTCGACAGCCTTTTCGATCACAGCCAGAGCGCCGGATTCTTTGCAGCCTTCGGCCAGAACCTTTTCTTCAAACACTTCGCGTGTGCCGTGCTTTTCGCCCGGAATGAAGGCCATGATGTCTGTGTCCGGCAGGTCCTTGTTGACTTCCGACCACTTCTTGTAAGGGTTGGCAACCAGCTTGCCATCCACCACAACTTCAGCGGCCAGAGCCTTGTAAAGATCAGCAGGCACCAAAGCGAGGTCTTTGTTGGAAGCATCAACGGCAAAGACGATACCGTCGTAGCCGAACTTCACTTCCTGAATTTCTGTTACGCCATTCTTTTTGCAGGCCTCAACTTCAGAGTCCTTGATCGGACGGGAAGCATTGGCAATATCAATGGTTTCCGGGCCAACACCCTTGCAGAATTCCTTCAGACCAGCAGACGAGCCGCCCGATTCAACCACCGGAGTCTTGAACTTGGGGAAGGTTTCGCCAAAGGTTTCAGCAACGATCTTGGCATAAGGCAAAACGGTGGAAGAACCAGCGACCTGAACCTGATCGCGGGCAGAAGCCGCACCGGCAAATGCAACAGATGCGACCAAAGCCGCTACGGAAAGTCTTAGCATGTTCATAAATCTCTCCCGAGAATGAGCTTTTGTTTGGGAAGCAGGCGTCCCCCGCCTGCCCTCGCCGTGCTCCGGCTGCTTGTACTTAGCGCCCGATGGCCTTAGCTTTTATGTCACTTTGATGAAACATTTATGACAGTCTAATTTATTGATTTATCTATAAAATTTAGAATAACCTAAAAAAATTATGACATTCATGTCAAAAACGCACCGTGAAGTCCGTCCCAACCCCAATTTCTGATCGAATAATCAGGCGTGCCCGGTGGCGTGTGAGAATATGCTTAACGATGGCAAGCCCAAGTCCGGTGCCTTTTTTGGATCGGCTATCGGTGACGCTGACTCGATAAAACCGCTCGGTCAGGCGCGGCACGTCGTCTGCGGGGATGCCGGGGCCTTTATCAACAACGCTGACTTCCACAGCGTCGGGGGTCTGACGCAGGAAGACATCGACCTGCTTGCCTTCCTGTCCGTATTTGCAGGCATTTTCGATCAGGTTTTCAAACACCTGAATCAGCTCATCGCGGTCCCCCGTCACCTCGATCGGCTCTTCGGGCAAATGCAGGCGCAAATCCACATCCAGCTCCGTCGCCAACGGGCTGAGGGAATCGCGCACATGGCTCAACACCGGCTGCAAGGCCACTTTCTGGTCTGGTGCCAGATGGGCCTTCAATTCCAGCCGCGAGAGCGACAAAAGATCATCCACCAGCCGGCTCATGCGGTTGGCCTGATCCAGCATAATGCCCAAAAACCGCTCGCGCGCCTTGTCATCATTGCGCGCCGGCCCCAGCAACGTTTCGATAAAGCCGCGCAGAGAGGCAAGCGGCGTGCGCAATTCATGGCTGGCATTGGCGACAAAATCCGAACGCATGCGATCAAGGCGGCGCAACTCGGAAATATCACGAAAGGTCATGACAAACAGCGCCGAGTGCCGCTTTAGCTGCGGCAGGGCCAGCGGGGCCACCCGCACCACAAACACACGCTCGGACGGCAGCACTTCGGAGTGCTCGAACTGATTGGGCAGACCATTGCCCACGGTTTCGCGCACCATGTCCAAAATACCGGGAGAGCGCCAACGGGCGGACAGATGAACGCCCGCCGCCACCACACCAAAGGCCTTTTCTGCCGCAGCATTTTGAAAGGCGACGGTGCCATCCGCCCCAAACACCAGACATGGCAGCTCAATGGCCGCAAAGGTTGCCTTGAGCAAGCCCTCCACATCTTCGCCAGAGAGCGGTGGTGCGGCAGAGGACGCTTTTTGCACCACATCGGGTGTCTGCGCGTCATCAACATCACCGTAGAGCATGATGACAACCAGCGCGAAGGCAAACAGGATGCAGCTAAAAACCAGATTGGCTCCAGCCAGCGCCGCACTGCCGGACACAAGGACATCCAGAAGAATAAAATCCCAACGACGACGAAGCCTTTGACCAAAGACACGCAAAGGTGACAAAAAATACTTCAAGGCAAACCTCGGCGCGGCACGGTACAAGGGGCTGGACATTTCAAAGAAGGATTACATCTTATTCCTCTAGCATGACAGAATTGTACCGCCTTCGAACAGTGTTGCATCACATAAAGTTGCGACACCTATGCCAGCCTTCATCAAAACAGCGACAAACGATTGAATGATATAGGCATTTCATTCACTATCCTGTCCAGATTGCCGCTCAAAACACCTGTGGAGAATGCAATGAACCAAGCGATTGCCAGCCGCAAAGTCACTCTTGAAATCAATGGCCAGCAGCGCGAATTTGACATTGATGATCCGGTTTTGCCCGATTGGGTGGACAAAGGCGCCCTTGCATCGGGCGGCTATCCCTATGATAAAAAACTGAAGCAAAGTGATTATGACGAGCAATTGAAGGCCCTACAAATTGAACTGGTCAAAGTCCAATTTTGGCTACAGGCCACCGGGGCCCGTGTTATGGCGCTGTTTGAAGGGCGCGATGCTGCTGGCAAGGGCGGCACGATCCACTCGATTTTATCCTATATGAACCCGCGTTCTGCGCGCAATGTGGCGCTGACCAAACCGACGGAGACCGAAAAAAGTCAATGGTATTTTCAGCGCTATATTGCCGAGTTTCCAAGTGCTGGCGAATTCGTACTGTTTGACCGTTCCTGGTATAACCGCGCGGTGGTTGAGCCGGTGATGGGCTTTTGCACAGAGGAGCAGTACAGGCATTTTATGGAGCAGGTGCCACGGTTTGAAAAACTGATCCAGCAGGACAATATCCACTTCTTCAAATTCTGGTTGGATATTGGCCGCGAAATGCAGATTGAGCGGTTTCACGATCGCCGCCACGATCCGCTCAAAGTCTGGAAACTCTCACCCATGGACATTGCCGCTCTGAACCGGTGGGATGACTATACCGAAAAGCGCGACCGGATGCTGAAAGAAACCCATTCCAAGGAAGCACCCTGGACCGTGGTGCGGGCCAACGACAAACGCCGCGCGCGCCTCAATGCCATCCGCCATATCCTGTTATCACTGGATTATGACGGCAAAGACCTCAAGGCGATCGGCGACATTGACGAAAAAATCCTGGGTAAGCCATCCAAGATCCTCTGACAACGGCAGGCATTATTGCCCCGGCAAAACCCGGATGGAATAGACATTGATTCCAGCACCATTGCCGCTCATATCGGTGTTGATGGTGAATTGTCCGGGTGCGTTGGGGGTGACCGCGGGGGGCAAGGTCACCCGAAACAGCAGGTCTGCCTGCTCCGGATTGGCTGTGAAGCGATGACGGGAACAGCCGCCCAGCCGATCAAATTCGCAGGAGACCGCAAACTGCACCGGCTTCTCGCCTGTCGATTGCACCGTGATGGCAATCGTTGAGGTTTTACCCACCATTTCACGCAGAATATCCGGCGAAACCGTGAAAATCGCAGCGCCATCCGCATCTGAACTGCGCGAGGCGATCTTGACGGCCTGCCCATCGCTTGCACCCAAAACCTCCACCGTGGCGTTCGGGCCTGCCTTGACGGCGCGGGCATCGCTGGGCTTGAAAATATCCAGCCATGCGCTGGAGAACCCACGCTGCGGATCAATGGTCTTCGGCTCCTGGCTATTGCCCGAAAAATCATCGGCAGAAGCTGTGGGCGTCGGCGTCGGCACGCCAGTCTGGCGCTCGGCTGCGGTAAGAAGAAGACCCGTTGAATAGACCCACCAGGCTGCAATGCCGATGGAGCTCAGAATAACAACGAAGATAAAGATTCGCGAGAACAGACCCCGGCGACGCCGTGGCTTGGCTCGGGCTGCGGCTTGAGCTTGGGCTTTGGCGGCGGCTTGAGCGCGTTTCTTCGACCCGCGCTTTGATGGCTTTTCATCAACCACATCAGACGCAGGGGCGGCCGCCTGCCGGCGCTCACCCATAACCGCATCCATCGCGGGGCGGTCATCGCGCTCGGCTCTCACATCATCCAAAGATGAAGGGTGATCGGCGACGTGATCACGATCAGCACCAAAGGAGAGCACGCCTGCATCCTCTGCGGCAGGCTCGGTCGGTTTCGATGCTTGAGGCGCTTTCGGCTCACTCGCACGGGACTGAGGCATGGGCTGCGGTGCAGCTGGCGTCGGTGCAGCTGGCGGGGGCGAAACTGGCTGCGGTGCTGCGGGGGTAACAGGTTTTGCAACCGGCGGCGCAACTTCAGCCTGCGCTTTTAAACGCTCACGCTCTTCCTGCTCAATCGCATGGATTGTCGCTTCAAGCTGATGGCGTTGCTCGGCCACGGTTTCGGGATCATTGACGCCCTGCTTGCGCAAACCGGATTCCAGCGCCTGGCGGGCAGATTGATAAATCCGCGCCCGCACCTCCGCCTTCGTGCGGTCCGACCGCTCCAACGCGCCTCTAATCGCCGTTTCCAATCCGCTCACGCCTGATCTTTCCTCATACACCGTGCCGGAACCATGCCAGCGCACACTCTCTTGCTGCGAATCGGTAACGGCTGCCCAGACAAACCGCAAGCCCGCCTGCGCACCTTTATCACGCCTTTCACTATATATGGGACGACAAGGACCCGACATCATAGGTCATATCTGCTCACAAGCAGCAATCAACATGATGCATGTCATCATCCCCCGGCGGCGAACCGGAACTGCCACAATAGTTGGAACAAACCCGACATATTTGAGAAGAGAACGCTCTTTTCAATCGCCAATGGCTCTGCTATCGTTTTGACGTTTACGGAAACGTCAAATATTTGAGGTGTGCAATGGCCCTTCCAGCAATTCTCTCTCGTCATCTTGCCTTGCCGGTTGTGGCATCTCCCCTCTTCATTATTTCCCACCCTGCCCTGACACTGGCCCAGTGCAAGGCCGGTGTGGTTGGCTCGTTTCCGGCACTCAACGCACGCCCCGAAGCCCAATTGGATGAATGGCTGGCCGAGATCACCGAAAATCTCGCCGCCTACAATGCCGCAAACCCTGAGAAGCCCGCAGCACCCTTTGCCGTCAATCAGATCGTGCATACCTCCAACAAACGTTTGGAGCATGATCTTGGCCTGTGCGTGAAATACAAGGTGCCGATCGTGATTTCGTCGCTGGGGGCCGTGCCAGAGGTCAATGCTGCCATTCATTCCTATGGCGGCATTGTGCTGCATGATGTCATCAACAATCGCCACGCAAACTCAGCGATCCGCAAAGGAGCGGATGGCCTGATTGCGGTTGCCGCTGGCGCGGGCGGCCATGCTGGCAGGCTCTCGCCTTTTGCACTTTTGCAGGAAATCCGTGAATGGTTTGATGGCCCCCTGCTGTTGGCAGGCTCCATAGCCAATGGCGGTGCAATTTTGGCAGCGCAAGCCGCGGGGGCTGACATGGCCTATATCGGCTCGCCCTTCATTGCCACCGAGGAAGCCCGTGCTTCCGAAGCCTACAAGCAGGCTTTGGTTGAAGGCAGCGCCGACGATATTGTCTATTCCAACTATTTTACCGGCGTGCATGGCAATTACCTGAAATCCTCCATCAAGGCTTCTGGCCTTGACCCCGACCATCTGCCTGAAGCCGACCCGGGCAAAATGGATTTTGAAGCGGCCACCACCGGCGCGAAAGCCTGGAAGGACATCTGGGGCTGCGGTCAAGGCATAGGAGCGATCAAGTCGGTTCAGCCGGTCTCGGCCTTGGTTGGCAGGCTGGAAAGCGAGTACCATGCGGCAAAAGCAAGGATTTGCGAAAAAGCGTAACAGATCAGAAAAGGCATCTTGAAATCCGCAAAGTTTGCCTGTATCCACCCGCTCAGAATGGAAATCGCTTCTCGCGGTTTCCTGGGCCGCTTTAGCTCAGGTGGTAGAGCACATCATTCGTAATGATGGGGTCGCAGGTTCGAGTCCTGCAAGCGGCACCATTTCCTTTTAAATCAAAGACTTGCTTCCGGTTTCCACAGGTGGGACACTCCGGTGAGGCATTTTTTGTTCGTTCCCACGTACCTTCTCAAGTCTCGGCACGGCCTATTCTACTTCCGTTGGCCACTACCCAAGCTGCTACATCCGCACGGTAAAGCTGAAACGATCAAGCTGTCGCTACAGACGCGTGACCCACAAAAGGCATTGCGCTTGTCCCGCTCTTTGATCCAGATAGGTGAACAACTGAATGACCACGGGATTGCCTACGGAATGCGATACGACGAACTGCACGGCCTCCTGAAGAGGCACTTCCGCGAACTTCTCGACACGGTTAAAAACGAAATAGATATCCAAGGCCGCTTGAACGAAAAGACGCGAGCGGACTATCAACAGCGGCTTGCGACGACCGAGCGTGAAATAGCAGAGGACAAACCGCTATCGTTTGGAACCGGCTACGAGACGCTACTTGCAAGCTTTATGAAGCAATACAACGTGCCTTTTTCAGGTGCTGACCAACAGTATCAGTGGCTTGAGCGAGATTTTAAAAAGGCCGTCCGTAGCTTTCTCAAAGCCGCTTTGGATCACGATGCCTCATACGATGATTTTGACCTTAATACATCAGATGAACGCATCATATCCGCTCCTACACTCGGAGCTAACCTTTCGCCTGCCCCGATGGAGCCGCCAATCAGTGCAGGCGTAACAATACAAGAACTAGCCAAGCGGTTTATCATGGAGCGAAAGCGGGGCGGGAACTGGGTAGAAACCACCGTAAGCGGTAAGGAGGAATATCTTGGCCTGCTTACAGAGCTTTTCGGAACCAACCGCGATATTGCCACCTTGACCCACAAGGATGTGACGACCGTTAAGGAAACCCTCTTTGCCCTACCCAAGCATCGTCACAAAAAGCAGGCGACGATTGGCAAACCATTGGCAGAGATACTAACTATGACAAACCTGTCGCGACTATCAGTGCCTTCAATCAATAAATACTTGCAGACCTACAATGACTTTTTCGGCTATGCGCACCAGCACGGCCATATCAAACATAATCTGTTTGCGGCTGTCGCGATAAAACAGAATCGTCAACGGTTACAGGCAAAAACCCGCGAAGGGTTCACACCGGAGCAAGTGCGAACAATTCTGGAAGCCATAGTGGACGGCGGCTTTTTGCATGCGCGTAAGCCTCATCAAAAATGGGGACCGCTAATAGGTTTGTATACCGGGGCGAGACTAAATGAGATCGCGCAAATCGATCTTACAGACATCAAACAAGAAGGTGAAATCTGGTTTTTTGACCTGAATGATGAGGGTGATGAAAAAAAGCTGAAGACCTTGTCTGCAAAGCGCAGGGTTCCGATACATAAAGACCTTCTCGCGCTTGGCTTCTTGGATTATGTACAGTCACTCCGTCAGCGGGGCGTATCAAAGCTGTTCCACGATCTTAGCACATCAGTTGAACATGGTCGTGGACGAGCAATTGGCCGTTGGTTCAACGAGACCCTGCTACCATCTCTTGGCATCAAAACAAAGCTACTCGTGTTTCACAGCCTACGGCAAACGGTTGTGACTAAGCTTGTGAATGCTCAAGTTGACGGCCCTCTGATCAAGGCCCTTGTCGGACACAGCCAACAGGGTGTGACCTACCAGAGTTATTTTGGCGGCCACACGCTGCACCTGCTCAATGACGCGATACAGAAGCTGGATTTCACTCAGGAACCTGCTGCAACCGATCCACAAGCGCGTGAACATCCAACCCGATGATGCTGGCGATCGTTAGCAATTCCAGCAAATCGACACGCCGTTCGCCACTTTCGATATTGGCGATGAAGGGTTGATGGCGTCCTAAAACCTTTGCGACCTGCGCTTGAGACAAGCCTTTAGCGCGGCGCTGTTCTGCAATCGCCGTTACCAATACCTCCTGTCTCTTTGAATGCAGTGTTTTTGCCATGCGCGGTTGACTGTCCCTTCAACCGTGCGGTAATCCGATTTTTAGATTATCCAAAAATCAGATATTCCGATCCAGATCGAAACACAGAGGTAGACGCATGGAAATCATCATCATTGGGTTGCTGGCATTCGCTGGCTACAGGTTCTTTCGCCATACCAGCCGCACAGGCAAGGAGGCCGTGCGGGCCTACGTCTATCTGGAAACGCTCAAGAAGGGTTTGCCGCCTGAAGATGCCAATGTCATGACGGAGGTATTGCTCAGCGACGTTGGCAAAGACCTTGCGATCAACGCCATGAATATGGCGAAGCTGGAGTACGCAACCGTACATCGTGGCAAACAGCTTCCAATGATCGGCTACGCCTACCGACAGGGAATGCAAACGACGATGCCATTCTGGTATCAGAAGATGGCACTTGCAGCGCCAGAGACTTTGGGGATTGAAGTTGCATACGGTCGCATTAGCACGATCACTACAGATGAAGACCCACAGGCCGACGAGGACATGCGCAAGGACGAGCGGTATGTCGACTTCTACGAGACCTACGCAAATGAGGTTCATCGTATTTCTGGCAAGTCTGTCAGCGATCCCCGCGTTACAGACCTTATGGAACACGAACCGTTACACCGCGCCCACACAGACGGTATCGACCCCTTACTGCTGGCAGCGAAATACTGCCATGATCACAAGATAATCGAGAAATTTGCCGACTACGAGAGCTATTATGCCGCCTTCGCACAGGAACTCAGGCGTTTCTCTGCCAACGCCTCCGAACATGCCGGGTGGCTTGCACGAGCACATCCTAACTTGATCGATAGCAACTTTAAACAGGATATCCATCCTCGCCTGACTGCACTCAGTTTCCATCATCTCGTCACCGAGCAGCACAGCGCGTGAAGAATTGCAGCACATTCGGCATGCTGATCGTGGCGTGCTTATGTATGGAAGCAAGCGCCTCGCAGGTTACAAAGCTTCCACAAGGTGCCGACATGAGCGAGATAGCTTTTGATCTGTGCAAGACCGGGTCACGGCTCAACTGCATCGTGGACGGAGATACGCTTTGGAGCAACGGTATCAAAATCCGCATTGCCGACATCGATACATCGGAAGTCGGCGCACCCCATTGCGCAGCCGAGAAGGCGCTGGGAGATCACGCAACCGTTCGGCTCAAGGAACTAGTCAATGCTGGCCCCTTCCAGATGCAGGCATGGCGGGGACGAGATGAAGACAAGTACGGGCGCAAGCTTCGGGTGCTGGTACGGGATGGCCGATCCATTGGCGACATGCTTGTGTCGGAAGGCTTAGCCCGGACATGGGGCGGCAAAAGACAGCCGTGGTGCTAACAGGTTTTCCGTACAGCCGGGGGAATAGTTGCTCAGGAAAGAGTGGCGTTACGAGACAGCTACACGAGAACAGTAAAGCATATCAGAGAGCTGACATTATTTTAGTCAACATTGAAATTCCCAAATTTGCCCGCTGACGAGCGTTTTTCGTCTCGACGCCTCATTGCCAATTGCAAGCCCTGCTTTCGCTCTGAGCGAGCTCCTGCAGTCGAAAGAAGCCCCTCAAGGAATGAAACGCACAGCGCGACATATAAGCTCAAAAATATTTGGATGCATTGAGTTCAAACCACAAGGTTTTCGTATTTCCAATCCGTATCGTACCCACATAGAACGAATCTCATATATATCACCTGTACATTATTATGATAACCGTGAGTTACAACGTAATCGGCACCGACAATATATACTCCATTCTGTATTTATATTTTGTATTTATCACTTATTCTTAAAACTGGACACGACCACTGTACACTTAGGACTGATAGCCGGATCGGGGTGGCGTGCTGGTGCCGTTTTGCTAGTGCCGAAATCCGCTAAAATGCCATTCCCCTGAACTGTACTGATGGCTCCATAGCTAGATACTGCAGCATTCATCGATACCTTCATCCATATAACATATTCATTGATATTAAACCTATATCTATATCTATATCTATATGTATATCTATATGTATATGTATATGTATATGTATATGCAATGGAGTGCTTTACCTAATTTTATTATTATCGGTATATAAATCTGCATATCTAACTTGGTAAAACTGATACACTGTACAGTGAGGATTGGGGATTTGGTCTTAAAGAGCCATCTGGTCAAAGCCGAACCTGCCATGACTACAATGGTCAGCAACCCATTCGGCATCCGGCTTATTATCCTATTAGGGTCCGTTACCTTTCCGGCATCGTCAACCGTTCTATTCCGTAACCAGACTATCGGCTGTCATACTTGCTGATCCATCATGCGTCAGCATCCTATCGGCCAGCACTGGATTGGTATCGCAGCCAGCTTGTATCAGGCTCTAAAGCCGTGCTTTCAACTGGTGATAAACTGATACCGCGTTTCTATTTCCTATTAGTGTCCGGCTAGAGAAAGATCCTATAAAATCTTTTATAAACAGCGCTTTAATTGTAAGCTTGGACATCACATACCCCACTTAACTAAAGCTGCTTCGGCCCCGGCCTGATCCCCTTTAATTCTGAGAACTGTCTGTCTGGTCAGTCCAGTGGCTTTTGAAATTTCAGATGCGCCGTTGCCAAACGCCAGCATGTCCGCAACCTGCCGGAACGTCTTTCGATCATAACTCGGCTTTTTGCCCCTGTAGCGTTCGGCGTCACCCTTGCTTGCCTCTATTCCGGCCCGCTGAGCGGCTTTTGTGGCTTCCGCCTGAGCTTGAGCCGTCGCGGCCATGAACGCAATCAGCGCATCCCTTACAGCCTGCTGTATCGGGTCCGCCGTCGCCCCGTCGAACGTCATGCTGTTGATGACCGTTTTCACGATGACCCCCTGCCGCATGAAATGCCGAATGGCGTCTGTCACATCCTCGTAGTTGCGGCCCAGTCTATCGACCCACCGGACTACTAGCACATCCCCATGGCGGAGCTTATCGTACAGCCTCTTGCCTTCCGGTCTGTCCGCAAGTCTGGTGCTGATACCCGACACGCCATTGTCAGCAAGAACCTCATCAATGACGAAACCTGCTTGCTCGGCTTGCGTTCGCTGGTGATCAATCGTCTGGTCTATGGTTGATACACGGGCGTACAATACAGTCTTTGACATGACCCAATCCTTATCCGTTAGGGTTATGTCCGTTAAAATGCATGTACGATGATCCAAGTCAACCCTTACGGACACTCTTTCGTGCTTCATTCCAGATGTACGTTAGGGTATACCCCTACGGACAATGCCCGTACCCCGCCTTATGTCCTATGTGGCGTAACATTGGCTGGCGCTGAAGGCACCGTATGCCGCGCCGGAAGAACGTACAGATGCGCCGAACCCGCCCCCCCCTACGGGGCAGGCCTATCGCATATGGTGAATGAGCTCGAGTAGGTATTTCTCGTTCCATGCGGCCTTTTTGAGTTTTCGTCGCATGGGAACTCTTTCTGGATGCATGGTGGCAATGTTGAGTGCGAGCCGTCGCATGATGGCAAGGTTTTGGGGCGCATTGTTCTTTCGTGAGCGCCCCGCATCTTCGGCAAAGACGGTATCAAGAACCCAGTGCAGGT
>NZ_SSOA01000002.1 GCF_004801395.1 Gillisella terrae | reverse complement strand
GGATCCTCTATATCCCCAAAACACTCGATAAACCGTTCCAATCCGTGATCCTCTCCATAACGGGTGGATCATCTCAAGAATCCAAAAGTGGGCTGCTGGCAACAACAATATCGCGCCAAACATGCAGTTCCATATGCGATTCGCCTGCCCTTGTGGGGAGGGTGGGGAGGGTGGGGAGGGGCCTTTCTTTTTGCGTCGAGCGCTCTGGTTCGAGGCGCGGGTAGACGCCGTAAGCCGTTGATCTGGCTCTACTCTTGACGCTTATCAAATCCGCCTGATCCATTTTGTCGCAAGGCGGTTGTTTCGCTTGCATTCGATTTCATAGCGTTTCTTATATATTTCAGTGTGCACACGAACCTGTCTGTGGAGGCCTGAAACATGAGCAAATCCTATCCCGATACCACCCGCCGCATCAGCGGCCATTTGCGCACATTACGCAAAGATATTCCTGATGTGATGCAGGGCTTTTCGGCTTTGGCGCAAGGAGCATCCAAGCCGGGTGCGCTGGATAAAAAGACCAAGGAGTTGGTGGCGCTCGGCATTGCCATTGCCACCCGTTGCGATGGCTGCATTGGCTTTCACACCGAAGCCCTGATCAAGCTGGGAGCCACGCGGGCGGAATTTGTCGAGACTTTGGGAACGGCGATTTACATGGGGGGCGGGCCTTCTGCCATGTATGCGGCCGACGCCATGGGAGCGTGGGAACAGTTTGGCGGCGCGGCTGAATGAGGAAATATTCCTTTATAGGAAAAAAGTCCGAATTATATACTTGGCGTACCAAATTCGATTTCATATAACGAAATCAACAAAGGATTACGTCAATGTTCGACCTCACCCACGAAATCTATCAGGACGCGGAAAAGGCCCGCGAACACCTTGAGGGTAACCGCCGCTCCGCACTGAAAATCCCAGATGCTGAACGCGCCGAAGACTTGCTTCGTCAGGCTCGCCACAAGCGTTTGACCTATCGGTGGATTGGTGAAGCCGGTCACGCCTAAGCAGAAGGCGCGAAAAATTCTTTCAAAACGACGCAAATCACCACGGGATAAGTGTGGTGAACGCCTTCGCGGTTCTTGAACGAATCAGAATATACGCTGAGATTGCAGGGTGCAGGCCCACTACAACCTGCACCCCAACTCAAACCTAACCACGGGACGGCTAGGCATGAAGACATCTCAGACTTTGATTCCTCCCGGAAGACTCGTCAAGCCGTTCCTTGGGTACATACAAGGAACGTATAGATGGCTAATACAGCCCAAATAAAGTGCATCAATAAAAACCCCAGAGTTGATCCGTACCACGCCATCACTCATGTCGGGGGGTATGTGACTTCTCAATGGAAGATCACATTAGAGGACGCTATCAATAAGATCGAACGCGGCGAATGGAGCTTCTATGTCGAAAGGTCAACAGGCGACCGTGCGTGGATCAAAGTCGCAATCAGCAAGTATGGGAATAAGTATTTGAAGACGGAAGCGGATGGGGACGAACCAAACAATCTCTTGAGTCTTCCTGAGTGCCCATAATCATCTCGTAAGGCGAGTTTATGCCGCTCGGCTCCAGCGCCCATGCAAGCGCTTGCTGAGCGGCATAAAGCACTTCACGCTCTGGCGGGTTGGCGACTATGGCGGAATTGATACGGTCGATCTCGCGTTGAATGAAGCTCAACTCTTGCCCTCGTTCTTTTCCTTCCCAGGCTTCTGCTTGGGAGGGGTTTTAGGTTCTGGCGGCATCTTAAGCATGCGCCTCAAGACCTCATCGCCCTTTTCTTGGTCTGGCTTTTTATCGGTATCTGGCATGGATGACCCCACCAAAGAGCATTTCCGCTCAATTCATGAAGCCTTCGGGTTGGCGCTCACTGAATGGACCAGCGTAGAACTGTTCAGCTTCCAGCTTTATCTCGGGTTCATGTATGGCGCTCAAAAGGCTATGATATCTGCCAGTTGGCACAACATACAAAGTTTCGACGCAAAAATCATGCTTTTGGACCGATGCGCCGCCATCGCGTTTGAAGATGACACTCTTAAAAATGAATGGAAGCCGATTTACAAGGACCTGAAAGAATTCTCCCTCATCCGGAACGCTATCGTTCATTCTATAATTCTTATGCGGTTTGAAAGCGATGGTTCTTTCTCCACCTTTTATTCAAACAGCATTGTTGATGTGACCGCGAAAATCAAAGGTCGCCTTAACAACCCAAAATATGAGTTCACAGAAGAGCGCCTAAAAAAGCTAGCCGACGACTTTGAAAGCCTAGCCTCCAAGATAAAGGCGCTCGCGATCAAACACTTCCCTCACGCGAAGATAGATACCGCGTACTAAGTCTTCAGGCTCACCAACAGTGATCGATTGAAGGCTGTAAATTTTAGGGACAAGTTCATCCAATCCAGCCTCAATCATCTCAGGCGTGACCTCAAGTTCCTCAGTCTTTTCATTGCCGGCCTGCCGGTTCGACTCATCCATTTTCTTTTTCGGTACGTCAAGTATATAATTAGGAAAAAAGTCCTTGACGGCGTGACGGTGGTTTGATAGGGTTTCTATACAGTCGGAAAACTGCGGCAAACGGCAAGTTTGCAGCAGATGGCCAACACAATGACAGTTCTGAAAGGTCCACTCTGTGGGCCTTTTTTTATGTCTTCCTTCAGGAGATTTGGGCATGAACCCGGTGGATCTTTCGCTGTTTGGCCTTTGGCCGACACCGGCTTTGCGCGGTGCGCTTAATGGGCTGGAAATCAAATCTGCTGATCTGGCCCGCTTGAACACTCAATTTGCAGCGCTTTTGAACGACCTCACACAGGAGATGCGCGCGCAGTTTGAGCAGTTTCGGCTGCTGCGCGAGGGGGCGGAAGCCTTGATGCGCGGCGATGATGATGCCGCCGCCAAGCTGGCGCGGGCCGATTTGAAGGCGGCGTCCGATGCCATGTCGGTGATTGTGCGCACCTTGGAGAAAGTTGATGTGCTTCAGCGCCAGTTGATGCGTGACCGCGACGCTGAGGAGGAGCGGGCAGAGGGCGACCAGGAAACATTGGAACATGCGCAGGCCCGTTTGCTGGCACTGGTGGATCAGCAGGCAGAGGCCAAAGCGCAAATGTTGTTGGCAGAGTGGAAGCGCACCCCCTTAACAGTGGGCTGCGATCCGCCTCCCTCGTGATCGGCATTGCATGATGAGCGAAGGGGGATGGTGTGAGCGGAAAACGAAAAAAACTGAAGGCGGGCACAGCTCCCTCGGCCCTTTTGGCAAATCTGCGAGAGGGTGGCGCAAGCTTGCAGGGCTTGCGCAGCGAGATTGAAAATCTGCGGCAGACGGTGCTGGCGATACGTGATGTCGGGGCCGATCTTGCGCAGCACATCGGTGTGCGGCCCGAGGCGATCGAGAATGCAGCTCATGCCCCGGCGGCGGTTATGGATGTTTTTAATGCCATGGAGCTGGCTACGCTGCGGCGGTTAGCGCAAAGCTGGGCGCTGCTGCGCCATCCGTTACAGGCCCCACCTGAAGGGGCGTGGCGCAATTGGCTGCTGATGGGCGGGCGCGGCTCTGGCAAAACGCGGGCCGGGGCGGAGTGGATTCATGCCATTGCCTCCCGCGGTGAGAAATCTGATCTGCGCATTGCGCTGGTGGCGGAAACCCTTGGCGATGCCCGTGAGGTGATGGTGGATGGGCTTTCCGGCATTGCCCGCATTGCCCGCTTCAGGCGGCCAGAGGTGGAGATTTCCCGACGCAGGCTGGTGTGGCCTAATGGGGCCATTGCCCAGATGTTTTCCTCGGAAGACCCGGAAAGCCTGCGCGGGCCGCAATTTCACTATGCCTGGTGCGATGAGATTGCCAAATGGAAACATGCCGAAGAAACCTATGACATGCTGCAATTTGCGCTCCGATTGGGCGATGATATCCGGCAGGTGATCACCACCACGCCGCGGCCGGTGCCGATTTTAAAGCGGCTTTTGAATGATCCCGGCACGCGATTGTCGAAGCTGTCCACCTTTGGCAATGCCGGTAATCTGGCCCCCGGTTTTATCGAGGCCTTGCAGGCGCGCTATGGCGGCACGCGGTTGGGGCGGCAAGAGCTGGATGGTGAGCTGATTGAGGATCGCGAAGATGCGCTTTGGCGGCGCGATCAACTGGAGGCGCTGACCGTGCGGCAAAAAGAACCATTGGGGCGGATTGTCGTCGGGGTTGATCCGCCGTCCGGTGCAGGCGCGCACTCGGTTTGCGGCATTGTGGTGGCTGGGTTGGACCGGGTGGGGCGTGCGGTGGTGCTGGCCGATTGCTCGGTGACGGGTGAAAGCCCGGCGGGTTGGGCGCAAGCCGTGGTTCGTGCCTATCGACGGTTTGAAGCCGATCGCATTGTGGCCGAGGTCAATCAGGGCGGCGAAATGGTGGGGGCGCTGTTGAAAAGCGTCGATGCCAACCTGCCCATTCGCATGGTGCGGGCCACACGCGGCAAGTTTTTGCGCGCCGAGCCGGTGGCGGCTTTGTATGAGCAGGGCCGCGTTTTACACGCGGCCCGCATGAGCGAGTTGGAAGATCAAATGTGCGATTTTGGCCCTGAAGGCCTTTCCAGTGGCCGCTCACCTGACCGGCTGGATGCCTTGGTGTGGGCACTGACGGCCTTGCTTTTGGAGGGCACCGGCGAGCCGCGCATTCGCACACTTTAATGATGACGCATGTCCGAACGCAAAACCGCGATACGCTTTTGCTGGACATGCTCCGGCTTACTTAGACGCCTGCACCGGCTGAGAGGCCGTCTGGCGCATCTGCCGCCATTCGGATTCGAGGCGCTCAACGATATGGGTCGGAATGGTCTTGTTGGCATTGGCGATCACATTGTTGATCTGGGTGCTGCTCTTGGCGTCCATCTCACGTCTCCTGTCATCATTGCCATCATGGCAAGGTTGCTGTGCTGCCTATAACTGGCGTCGGGCCGATAAGTTCCACAGGCTTAAACTTTTGTAAATATCGGCTTCAGCTTCCTTAAACGATTGAATTTTGTTTAACCGATTTAAATTAAAAGTTTTTTTCGGGTCTATCTCACTTTTATGACGGTCGGGCCGTCGTCTTGATGTGGAAAGATGTGTTTATGAATGTGCCATTAAAACAGGAATTTTTTAACCACCTTCGCCAACAGCTTTTTGGCGGCAGGCTCACTCAGGTGCAGGTTGATGGCATCAACGCCATTGTTGCCAGCTGGAACAGGCTGGGCAAAACCGATGACAAACGACAATTGGCCTATGGGCTGGCTACGGCTTTTCATGAAACGGCGGGGCGATTAACGCCGGTGCGCGAAACCTTGGCGGCAAGCGATGATCAGGCCATTGCGCGGCTGGACCGTGCCTTTGAGGCCGGACGTTTGCCGCAGGTGAAGGTGCCCTATTGGCGCAAAGACGCAGACGGGCGTAGCTGGCTTGGGCGTGGCTTCGTGCAACTGACGTTCAAGCGCAATTATCAGGTCATGAGCGATGCGCTGGGGGTGGACCTCATTACAGATCCGGCGCGGGCCATGGAGCTTGAGATATCCGCCGATATTCTGGTGGTGGGCATGCGCGATGGCCTGTTTTCGGGTCGCAAGCTTGGCGATTATTTTCAAGGCGAGCGCGCCGATTGGCGCAATGCCCGCCGCATCGTTAACGGGCTGGACCGCGCTGACGTGGTGGCTGGCCATGCCGAGGTGATTTTGGCGGCCTTGCAAGCGTAACAGCAATTCTTGGACAGACTGTAAGCCATTGGCCTGTTCGAACGGCCTAAAGACCTATCATTCTCAGGAGAACATCATGCTGTCTTCTTTTCGTCTGCCTCGTGCTTTTTCAGGCATCAGGCGGGCCGATGCTTCGCGTCCGCAGAGCAAAAGCATCAAGCCGTCGCGCGGCAGCCTGGCCATGCTTATGTCGGGCGTTGCTGGCTCCGGCATGGGGCGGTCTTATGCGGCGCTGTCGCGGGGTGGGTTTATGGGCAATCCGGTGGCGCATCGGGCGGTGCGGCTGGTGTCGGAAGCGGCGGCCGCCGTGCCGCTTCTGGCCTATGATGGCGAACGGGAGTTGAGCACCCATCCGGCGCTTTCCCTATTGGCCAAGCCCAATGCCCGCGCAACCGGGGTGGATTTTCTGGAAACGCTCTATGGCCATCTTTTGCTGTCGGGCAATGCTTACCTGCGGCCCCTTTGGCTGGGTGGGCGGTTGATGGAACTGCATCTGCTGCGGCCAGACCGGGTGAGCGTGGTGGAAGGACCAGATGGCTGGCCTGTTGCCTATGATTATCGCACAAACGGTGCCGCGCAGCGCATCCCCGCTGACGGTGAGCCATTGCCGCTGTTGCATTTTCGGCTGTTTCACCCGCTCGACGACAATATCGGCTATGCGCCGCTGGCCTCGGCGCACGCGGCGCTGGATTTGCACAATGCAGCGGCCAGCTGGAACAAGGCGCTTTTGGACAATTCGGCTCGTCCTTCCGGTGCTCTGGTCTATCAGCCCAAAGAAGGTGGCAACCTGCCGCCAGAGCAATATGAGCGGCTGAAAGAAGAGCTGGAGCAGGGCTATTCTGGTCCCATGCAAGCGGGCCGCCCGATGTTGCTGGAGGGCGGGCTGGATTGGAAAGCCATGAGCCTGACGCCGCGCGATATGGATTTTGTCGATGCGAGAAACGGGGCGGCGCGGGATATTGCCCTCTCGCTTGGCGTGCCGCCGATGCTGCTGGGCATTCCCGGTGATAATACCTTTGCCAATTATCAGGAGGCCAATCGGGCCTTTTACCGGTTGACGGTTTTGCCGCTTTTGCGCCGCACGGCGGCCAGTCTGTCGGGCTTTTTGTCGGAGGCGTTTGGCGATGTCCTGGAACTGAAACCCGATCTCGATCAGGTCGAGGGGTTGGCCTCTGAGCGCGATGCGCTGTGGGCGCGAGTTGGGGCGGCGGGCTTTCTCAGCGATGACGAGAAGCGGCAGGCTGTGGGTTATGGGGTGGGGTAGGGCTGTTATTGAGGACGGAGCGCAAAATACCCCCTCTGGCTGCCGCCATCTCCCCCACAAGGGGGGAGAAGATATGCCGCGGATGCTTCCTGCATATCAAACGTGTGATCTCCGCAGAGGGTCATGAAAAAAGTGAAAACGTGTCGAGATAGGCTCTCCCCACCTGTGGGGGAGATGGCGGCAGCCAGAGGGGGTAAGCGGCATCTATAAATGCCAAACACATCCCAGCATCACCTGACTCAATCTCTCAAGTCCTTCACCCAAAACATCAACCTGTTGAATCACCCTGTGAGCATTCGCTTTCAAGGGATTCATTTGATTCACATTCCGGGCATTTCAGAGGAATTGCAAGTTGCATATTTATCAATCATAACGAGAAAAGGTTAATAAAATGAGTGACTTCACCCCCGACGCGCCCTTGTGGGGGGCGCGTCTTTGCGGGGCGGTGGCGGGGGCTGCCATCTCGCTGATTTATCTTTTGCCGCACTCGCGCCGCGAGGCGGCCAGCCGGTTTTTCACCGGCCTTGCCTTCGGGCTGATTTTTGCAGCGCCGACGGGCCAATGGCTGGCCCGCCAGCTGGATGTTGTCGAGCGCCTGTCTGGTGCGGAGATCATTTTGGCCGGGGCCACCATGGCCAGCCTGATGGCCTGGTGGGTGCTGGGTGCGCTGGCACGGCTTGCGGGCAAATACGGCTCCAAAACGAGCCTCTAATCATTTTACATCTTAAGGAGAATGTCATGCACGCTTACCGCGGGCCGGGACGGCTTGTGCGCAAATTTGCAGATCTGACACTGGCCGACATGGGCGGTGACGGCACATTCAGCGGCTATGCCAGCGTGTTTGGCGAGGTTGATCTGGGCCGCGACATGATCGAGCCGGGGGCCTTTCACAATTCGCTGACAACACGGGGGGCGGCGGGCATTCGTATGCTCTATCAGCACGATCCCAGCCAGCCGATTGGCGTGTGGACCACGTTGAAAGAAGACGCCCGCGGCCTCTACGTCGAGGGCCGCCTGTCGCCCGGCGTCAAGCGCGCCGAAGAGGTGCGGGCGTTGATGAAAAGCGGCGCACTCGATGGCCTGTCCATCGGCTTTCAAACCGTGAAATCACGACAAGAGGGCAAGACCGGCATTCGCCGCATTCTGGAAGCTGACCTCTGGGAAATCTCGGTGGTCACCTTTCCCATGGCCCCGTCAGCGCGAGTGTCCAACGTTAAAAACCAGCGGTTTTACCGCGACAAGGAAACTGAGCTGCTGCGGGCGATGCGCCGGGCAGCGAAGGCAATGGCAATTTCCAGCTTCAACAGAGGATAAGTCTATGACCACACATGAAAATTCTGCCCCTGAGATCAAGGCAATCCCGGAAACCATGACCGCCGCCTTTGACGAGTTCATGGAGGCGTTCAGCGAATTCAAACAGGCCAATGATCAGCGTCTGGGCGAGATTGAGCAAAAACTGACCGCCGATGTCATCACCCGTGACAAGGTGGAGCGCATCAACAAGGCCATGGATGAACAGGCTCGCGTCATTGATCAACTGGCGCTGAAAAAGCTGCGCCCATCTCTGGGACGAGGTGGCGCAATCAGCCTTGAAACATCCGAGCGCAAGGCGGCCTTTGATGCCTATATCCGCCGTGGTGATGAGGCGGCGCTTCGCGATTTGGAGGCCAAGGCTATGGCCACCTCCAGCGATGGTGGCTATCTGGTGCCGGATGAAATCGACGGCGAGATTGGCCGCCGCCTTGCCTCCATCTCGCCCATTCGCGGCCTTGCCACTGTGCGGCAGGTGTCGGGAGCGGTGCTGAAAAAGCCGTTTGCGCCTGCTGGCATGGCGTCTGGCTGGGTGGCAGACACGGCAGCCCGCCCGCAGACCGATACGCCGCAGCTGACCGAGCTGTCCTTCCCCACCATGGAGCTTTACGCCATGCCCGCCGCCACGCAATCGCTGCTGGATGATGCGGCGGTGGATGTGGAAGCGTGGATTGCCGGTGAGGTGGACATTGCCTTTGCCGAGCAGGAGGGCACCGCCTTTGTGCTGGGCGATGGCACCAACAAGCCGAAGGGCTTTTTGGCCTATAACACGGTTGCCGATAACGCCTGGGCCTGGGGCAGCCTTGGCTATAAGGCCACGGGTGCGGCGGGTGCCTTTGCCAGCGCCGGTCCATCTGATGTGTTGCTCGATACGGTCTATGCACTCAAGGCCGGGCATCGCCAGAATGGCACCTTTGTGATGAACCGCAAAACCCAAGGCGAAATCCGCAAATTCAAGGATGCGGATGGCAATTATCTCTGGCTGCCGCCAGCCGGCCCCGGCCTTCAGGCATCGCTGATGGGCTTTCCCATTGCTGAAGCCGAGGACATGCCAGACATTGCCACTAATGCCTTTTCCATCGCCTTTGGCGATTTCAAGGCGGGCTATCTGGTGGTGGATCGCACAGGCGTGCGGGTGCTGCGCGACCCTTACTCCGCCAAGCCTTATGTGCTGTTTTACACCACCAAACGCGTGGGCGGCGGCGTGCAGAATTTTGAGGCGATCAAGCTGATCAAGTTTGCGGCCAATTAATTTTGTTCGGTAGTCGCTAACGGACTGCCGTGGAATCCCCCCCTCTGTCCTGCCGGACATCTCCCCCACATGGGGGGAGATTGACTCGAGGCTGGCCCTCAAATCCGACCTCCTATTTCACGATGCACGATGCGCTTCTTAAGAGAGCGAGCGGGTGCGTCCATCTGATCTCCCCACCTGTGGGGGAGATGCCCGGCAGGGCAGAGGGGGTGATCTTGATTCAACGCCCTCCAGGAAACCAAAACCATGACCACCACTATCCTCACGCCGCCCACAGTTGAGCCGCTGACGCTTGCCGATATCAAAGCCCAGCTCAAAATAGACACCAATGACGAAGACGACCTTCTCACCGCTCTCATCACCACCGCGCGCCTGCATCTGGAAGCCGAAACAGGGCTTTGCCTGATGACGCAGAAATTGCGGCTTTACCTTGATGACTGGCCCAATAGCGAGGTGATTCAAATCGCCAAGGGTCCGGTGCAAACCATTGATGCGGTGACAGTTTATGATGAAAACGGCGCGCCTGTTCAGGCATCGCTTCAAGATCATCTGCTGGACGGGCAGGCGCGGCCTGCGCGACTTTGGCTGCGCAATCCGCCACTGCCCGGACGGCCGATCAACGGTATCGAGATTGATTTTACCGCGGGCTTTGGCGATGCGGCCACCAATGTTCCCGATACCTTGCGCCGGGCATTAAGCCTGCATGTGGCGGCCATGTACGCCTATCGCGGTGTTGTGGCTCCTGCCGATCAGCCCGCCGCACTGCCGCTTGGCTATGAGCGGCTGATTGCTCCCTTCTGCCGCAGGAGCTTGTAATGGCCGCGTTTACCATGCTCGATCCGGGCCAGATGCGCGCGCGCCTCAGCTTGCAAAAGCCGCTCGATGTCAGCGACGGTCAGGGCGGTGTTGCGCGCAACTGGCAGGACGTGGCCAAGGTCTGGGCGAAAGTCGAGCCGCAATCCGTCAATCGAAAGGATCAGGGCGTGGCCGAGGTTGCCACGGTCACCCATGCGATCACCATTGGCTATCGCGCAGATCTGGCGAGAGGTTGGCGGCTTTTGAGTGGCACACGGATTTTCACCCTGCAAGGCTGGCATGATCCGGATGAAAGCGGGCGGTTTTTGCTGCTGGATTGCACGGAGGATTTGGCATGAGCATGGGTTTTTCTCTCACCGGTGCCGATCTGGCCGCCACCTTGCGGCGTCTGGCTGAAGATGCGGCCAAGCGCGCCTTGAGCAAGCGCGCGCAGGAAAACCAAAATGAGGAGCGTCGGCATGACCAGCCCGATCAATAGCCTGCTGCGCGCCATGACCAGCACTTTGCTGGCCAATGCCACGGTGCTCGGCATGGTCGGGCGTGACGGTATCAAGGATCGTCGCCTGCTGTTCTCGGCAGAGCCCTATGTGATGGTGGGTGATATGGAGAGCAAGGATCTGTCCACCGATGGCGATGGCTTGCTGGAATGTTTTGTCACACTCCAAGTGTGGTCATCCACCAGTCGCCGCGAGGTGGAAACCCTGGCCGATCTGCTGCGCGATCTTTTGCACGATGCGGCTTTGACCTTGGATGGTGCCACGCTGGTGTCGATCCTGCATGTCAAAACGGTCAGCCGCCGCGAGGCCAAGACCGCACTTTATCTGGCAGAGGTGCAGTTTCGCGCTGTGCTTGGCTGAATGCGCGCCCACATCCTGTTTGCCCACAGGGCAGTTTCAAACATCATCGATCAAAAGGAGCATCATCATGGTTGCCCAAAGGGGTAAGGATCTTCTGTTGAAGATTGCAAATGGCGCGAGTTATCAAACCGTCGCGGGATTGCGCTCGCGCAAGCTGGCGTTCAACACCCAGACGGTGGATGTCACCGACACGGAGAGCGCCGGGCGTTGGCGCGAGTTGCTGGCAGGGGCTGGAGCCAAGCGGGCGTCTTTATCGGGGGCTGGACTGTTCAAGGATCAGGCGTCGGATGAACTGGTACGGGCCGCGTTTTTTTCCGGTTCGATTTTGAGCTGGCAAGTGGTGATTCCGGGGTTTGGGGTGGTGTCTGGGCTGTTTCAGGTCACGGCGCTGGATTATTCCGGCGAGCATGACGGCGAGTTGAAATTCGACATCGCGCTGGAATCGGCCGGTGAAATCAGCTTTGAGGTTTTGGCATGAGGGGGCGCATGATGACCGGAACGTCCGTTGCCCGCGCCAACCGCCGCCGTGGCGAAGTGGAAGCGGTGATTGACGGCGAGCGCCGCATTCTATGCCTCACGCTTGGGGCTTTGGCGGAACTGGAAACGGCCTTTGCGGCTGACAGTCTGGCCGATCTGGCCAATCGGTTTTCAAGGGGCAAGCTTTCCAGCCGCGACCTGATCCGCATTCTGGCCGCAGCCCTTCGTGGCGGTGGCAATCAATGCTCCGATGAGGATGTCGGCGACATGTGTCTGGAAGGCGGTCTTGCGGCCAGCATTGATGTGGTGCGCTCGCTGCTGCTGGTCACATTCGGGTCTGCACAGGAGGCCGCCCCGGTAAACTCTTGAACGCCGCAGCAGGCAAAGCCACTCTGTCGGAACCCTCTGCCTTTCCGTGGGAGATGGTGATGCATGTGGGCCTTTGTGTGCTGCGGCTGGACCCCAAACACTTCTGGGCGCTGACGCCGCGTGAATTTGCCGCCATGAGCGGCGCGTTTCGCCCCACCGCCGTACAAATTGGGCGCGATGATTTGAACGCCTTGATGGCGCTTTATCCCGATCAATCAGGAGGCCTCGATGGCTGATGATGAAAACCTGTCTCTTTCGCTCAATCTTGATGCTTCCAGCGCCACCAAAGTGCTGGATGATCTGGAAAGCCGCTCAAAAAGCTTTGGCTCGGCCCTGACCAGCGCCCTGAAAAGTGCCACAACGGGTGGTGATGGGCTGGAGAGCACGCTGAAATCACTCGGCACGCAGCTTGCCAATATCTCGCTGTCATCGGGCTTGCAGCCCTTGCAATCGGCGCTGTCATCGCTGGCGTCAAGCGCCACCGCCAGTCTGTCCTCTGGCATCAGCTCGCTGTTTGCCTTTGAAAAGGGCGGTGTGCCGGGGTCGGTGACGCCTTTTGCCAATGGCGGCATTGTGTCCAGCCCCACCTATTTTGGCATGAATGGCGGCAAGACCGGGCTGATGGGTGAGGCGGGCAGCGAGGCGATTTTACCGTTAAAGCGCGGAGCCGACGGATCACTGGGCGTGGCCACCCAAGGCGGCGGGGGTGCGACGCAGGTGAATTTCAATGTCACGGCGCAGGACGCCGCGAGTTTCAAGAAAAGCCAGGGCCAGATTTCGGCCATGCTGGCCCGCACGGTTAGAAGCGGGCAACGGAACCTATAAGGAGGTGTCATGACCGCAGCCTTTCACGAGGTGCGCTTTCCGCTGCGCGTGTCGCTGTCCACCAGCGGCGGGCCGGTGCGGCGCACCGATATTGTCAACCTGTCCAATGGCCGCGAGGCGCGCAACCAGCGTTGGGCCAATTCGCGCCGCAGCTATGATGCGGGCTCTGGTATCAAATCTCTGAGCGACCTCTATACGGTGCTGGAGTTTTTTGAAGCCCGCAGTGGTCAGCTTAAGGGATTTCGCTTTCGCGATCCGCTGGATTTTACCTCCTCGCGGCCTAGCCGGGCCATCACCGCTGTTGATCAGGCCCTTGGCATCGGCAATGGTGTGAATGCGCAGTTTCAACTGTGCAAAACCTACGGCGATGAGGCCGCTGGCTGGAGCCGCACCATCACCAAGCCCGTGGCAGGCACGGTGAAACTGTCGGTGAATGGTGTTGCCGTGCCAAGCGCTGCCTTCGCCTGTGATGTGACGACCGGCGTGGTAACATTCAATCAGGAAAATATTCCTGCATCCGGTGCGACGATCCGGGCGGGCTTTGAGTTTGATGTGCCGGTGCGGTTTGACACCGACCGGATCGAGATCAATCTGGAAGCCTTTAACGCCGGGCGCATTCCCTCCATTCCGCTGTTGGAGATTTTATCATGAGACCGATCCCGGCACCTTTGGCGGAGCACCTTGCCGCCGATGCCACAACCCTGTGCACCTGCTGGCGGGTGATCCGCACCGATCAGGTGGTGTTGGGCTTTACCGATCATGATCGGGATTTGACCCTGCTGGGCACGCAATTTCATGCCGCCAGCGGCTTTTCGGCCAGTGATGCGGAAGCCGAAACTGGCCTCGCCGCCCCATCCTCCGAGGTGGCGGGGGCCTTTTCTTCTGATGTGATCACGGAAGTGGATTTGATTGCGGGGCGCTATGATGGCGCGCGCGTCGAAGTTTACCGGGTCAACTGGCAAGACCCCAGCCAATATCTGCTGCTGAAAGTGCAGGAAATCGGCGAGGTCAAACGCCAGACGGGCCAGTTTACCGCGGAATTGCGCAGTTTTACCGCCCGGCTCAATCAGGAGCAGGGCCGCACCTTTGGCCGCCGCTGTGATGCCAGTCTGGGCGATGCCCGTTGCAGGGTGAACATGGATGTGCCGGGCCGACGCGCCAGTGCAACCGTTGTGGCGATGGAGAGTGGCGACCGCATCACCGTTTCAGGCATAGAGGGCTATCGCGACGATTATTTTCGCTATGGCAGGCTTAACGTCGTCAGCGGTGCCGCAAACGGCGTTGTCGCCGACATCGAAACCAGCCGCACAAGTGCTGGCACCACCATCTTGAGCCTTTGGCTACCGCTGGATGTCAGCCTGGCCGCGGGCGACAGGCTGACCCTCAGCATCGGTTGCGACAAAAGCTTTGCGACCTGCCGCGACACGTTCGCAAACGCCGCCAATTTTCGCGGCTTTCCCCATATGCCGGGATCAGATTTTGCCTATTCCTATGTCAGCGGGCAGGTAACGCATGATGGGTCGGTTTTGTTTGAGTAAAGTTTGTCAGGGAAAAGTGGAAGCTGGTTTTCCTGATTCAGGCAAATGAACACGCATAAAATGACAGTCTGTCACATCATGCGATGCGTTCAAAAACGATGTGGCAGCGCTCATGCGGCAGATCCTCAGGCATGAACGGCACAAAACGGCCCGCCTTGGTATCGAGAATAACCGGCTTGAAGAGCGTGGTGGGGAAGAATTTGAAAATATCGCTGTTCTTGTGGCCGTAATCTGCCAGATCGGCATCGCCATGCAGTTCTACCAGCCAATGGCAATGCGGGTCTTTCAGTGTTTCTGTCGCGGCGCTCAGGGCCTCGATTTCATGACCTTCAATGTCGAGCAGCACAAGAGCGGGCGCGCCGTAGCGTCGTGTCATTTCGTCAATGGTCAGCACTTTCAGCTTTGGTGTTGTGCTATCGGCACGCCGCGCACGGCCATTCAGGCCGCCATCAATGGCGATGTCGAGTTTACCCGATGACACAAGACCATGCACACAGGTGACATTGTCAAACTGGTTGGTGGCGAGGTTTTGCAAGGAGACTTTATGGTTATGGGCGTTTGCTTCCACGGCAATCACCTGGCCGGTTTTTCCCGTCAGTTCGGCCAGAAGCATGGCGATGACGCATTGATGCGCGCCGAGGTCAAAAATGGTCTTGCCCGTCAGCTCAAAGCGCTTCAGCTCGTCAATCTCGGGCATGGCACTTTCATCATGGTCGTACCATTCGGCCCCGATGGGATCGGCGATCAGCACCTTCAGCCGGTGGCCGCCGTAATTGTGTTCGCTGACATAGCTGGAAAAGCGGCGCGTCATAAAATTCTGCTTTGCGCGCCGCAGTGTATCATAGACCTGTTCGGGGAGGATCGCCCGAATTGCCGTTTTGAGCACGACCGTCTCCTGTTTCTTGTTTGGATATGATGACAGCGAATGTCTGCGTTCTTGAATTGATAGCAACACAGCTCTGTGTTGTGAGATTGTTTGTCCATCAATTCAAATGTCTGGTCAAGTAACACTTGTGTACATCGGGTGAATATCGATTTTCTATTTAACATGTAAGGTTAATTCGACAATTTTCCGCTTCGGATCATGGCAGGCTAACCTTTTGCCCGCATCGCAAAATTTCCCACAATCATCCATCTTCGAGGTTTCATGGCCCCTATCAACACACGCGTCCTTCTCATCGCGGAAGGCTGGATTGGCACGCCCTATCGGCATCAGGCCTCCAGGCAAGGGGTGGGTTGCGATTGTCTGGGCCTGGTGCGCGGCATATGGCGCGCATTGTATGGCGAGGAGCCGGAGGAACTGCCAGCTTATGCGCCCGATTGGGCCGAGCGGTCGAGGCAGGAGCGGCTGCTGGAGGCGGCACAGCGGCATTTTATTCCGCTTGAAAGTGTCAATGAAGCCTTGCCCGGCGATCTGCTGGTGTTTCGGTTCCAGCCGCATTTTGCTGCCAAGCATCTGGGTATTTTGGCCCCTGATCAGCATTTTATTCATGCCTATGAGCAGGCGGCGGTGATCCGCTCCGCGCTGGTGCCCGCCTGGCGGCGGCGCATTGCGGGCTGTTTTCGTTTTCCGGAGAGATAAACATGGCCACAGTGGTATTTCAGGCGGCAGGCGCTGCCGTTGGCAGTCTTTTCGGCCCGGTTGGCACCATGCTGGGCCGCGCGGTTGGCGCGCTTGCTGGCAATGCGGTGGACACCATGCTGCTGGGTGGCAAGACGGTCACGGGGTCTCGTCTTGCCACTGCCCGCATTGGTGGAGCCAGCGAAGGTGCGGCCCTCAACCGGCTCTATGGCACCGCTCGCATTGGCGGATCCCTGATCTGGGCAACGCGCTTTGAGGAAGCGCTGACGTCTGAGCGCTCGGGCAGCAAATCCAGCGGCAGCCAGAGCAAGACCTATCATTACTATGCCAATATTGCATTGGCGCTGTGCGAGGGGCCGGTGGCGGGCCTTCGCCGGGTGTGGGCCGATGGCGAGGAAATCGATCTTCGCGCGTTGGAAATGCGCTTCTATCCCGGCACGGAAAATCAGGGCATTGATCCGCTGATTGCCGCCAAGCAAGGGGGCAGCAATGCCCCGGCCTATCGCGGGGTGGCCTATGTGGTGTTTGAGCGGCTGCCGCTCGACACGTACGGCAATCGTATTCCGGTGCTGCAATTTGAGGTGATGCGCCCGCGCGGCTATCTTGAAAGCCAGATCCGCGCCATCACCATCATTCCGGGGGCCACCGAGCATGGCTATGCGACAACAGCGATTACAGAAAGCACCAGTGCCGGGGCGGCCCGCGCCATCAATCGCAACACGCTGATAGCCGCTACCGATTGGGAAGCCTCGCTGAATGAATTGCAGGCGCTGTGCCCCAATCTGTCATCAGCGGCGCTGGTGGTCAGCTGGTTTGGCACAGACCTGCGCGCCGACCATTGCGCGGTGGTGCCGGGGGTGGAAGTTGGCTATCGCGATGGCGAAAGCCGAAGCTGGACTGTGTCGGGCATAGCGAGAAATGCGGCGCGGCTGGTCAGCCGAAATCAAGGTGGCCCGGCCTATGGCGGCACACCGGACGATGCAAGCGTGGTCGAAGCCATTGTTGATCTGAAAAAACGCGGCATCAAAACCTGTCTTTATCCGTTTTTGATGATGGATGTTGCAGCCAACAACGGCCTGCCGGATCCCTATGGCGCAAGCCAGCAGGCGGCCTATCCGTGGCGGGGGCGCATCACCTGTTTTCCGGCACCCGGCAGGCCTGGAACGCCCGATAAAACAGCGCAGATGAGCGCGATTGTCGCGTCTTTCATGGGCAATGCGCAGGCCAGTGATTTTACAGTGTCCGGCAGCGTCACCTATCATGGCAATGATACCGGCTATCGCCGCCTAGTGTTGCATTATGCCCTGTTGGCCAAAGCAGCAGGCGGAGTGGATGGTTTTATCATTGGCTCCGAACTGGTGGGGCTGACCACGTTGCGCGCAGCGGGAAACCGTTTTCCCTTTGTTGAGGCACTGGTGCAACTGGCTGCTGATGTACGCGCCATCTTAGGCCCAGCCACCAAGCTGACCTATGGAGCTGACTGGAGCGAATATTTTGGCCACCACCCGAACGATGGTTCGGGCGATGTATTCTTTCACCTCGATCCGCTGTGGGCCTCCAGTGCCATTGATGCGGTGGGGATCGACAATTACATGCCACTCTCCGACTGGAATGATGCGGATTTTACCGCCACCAATCCCGATGGCTTTGCCATTGCCGATGATCTGGACGGTATGCGCCGCCAGATCACGGCGGGCGAGGGCTATGATTGGTATTATGCCAGCCTTGCTGATCGAAAGCTGCGCAGGCGCTCGGTCATTTCAGACGGGCTGGCGGGCAAGCCATGGGTGTTTCGCTACAAGGATATTCAGGGCTGGTGGGAAAACGCCCATTATAACCGGGTGAATGGCGCAGAACTTTCCACACCCACGGCATGGCAGCCGCGCGCCAAGCCCATCTGGTTTACCGAACTGGGCTGTGCCGCCGTTGAGCGGGCCGCAAACCAGCCCAATGTGTTTCCCGATCCGAAATCCTCGGAAAATGCCTTGCCCTATTTCTCGTCCGGCATGCGCTCGGATGCCATGCAGCGGCGGTTTTTGAGCGCTCATCTCGGCTATTGGCAAAGCGGCAATGCACCCGCTGGCATGGTGGATGCCAATCATATCTTTGTCTGGACCTGGGATAGCAGGCCTTTTCCGGCCTTTCCCTATAACACCAAACTGTTTGCCGATGGCAGTAACTGGCGCACCGGCCACTGGCTGAACGGCAGGCTGGGGGCTGGCACCGTTGCCGAGGTGATTGCCGCCATTTTGGACGATTGCGGCTTTCGCGATTATGATGTCTCGGCCGTGACCGGCGATCTCTCGGGTTATGTGCAGGGCGATATATCGTCCGCGCGGCAATTGATTGAGCCGCTGATTGAGACCTATCTGATCGATGTGATCGAAGATGGCGGGCGGATCAGGTTTCGCTCACGCCATGCGGCCAGCCTTGTCGCCATGCCTGTGGACGTGCTGATCGATCAGGATGGCGAACCATTGTGGGTGGAAAGCAGGGGCGATCGCACGGATTATGCCGGGCAGGCGGTGCTGACGTTTTTTGATCCCGGCAATCATTATCAGGAGGTCAGCGCCCGCTCGCGCCATGTGCCGGGCGCATCCGCCAAGCTGTTGTCCACCAGTCTGCCGGCGGTGATGGAAGAGGCGCAAGGTCTGGCGCTGGTGGAAAGCCGTCTGCGCGATCATCGCCTGTCGCGCCGCAGTGTGACATTGGCCCTCAGCCCCAACCATCTCCAGCTTCAGCCCGGCGATGTCATGCATGTGCCCAATGGACCGCCGGGGCGTTTCTTGATCACCAGAATCGACGACAGTGACCGGCGATCGCTGGAATTGCGCGAAATCGCGGCTCCTGTGTCGGTCCAGACGTCGGTGGCAGTTCCCGCCAACATTCAGTCCAACCGCGGGGCGGAGGTGTTCGCACCCTTGATACAGTTGATGGATTTGCCGCGCTATGGCGACGGTGACGTGGGCACTTTTGCGCGCGTGGCGGCCTTTGCCAAGCCATGGCGCAAGATTGTGCTGTCGTCATCGGCCGAGCGCGAAAACTATGCCACCCGTGCGGTGGTGCAGGGACCTGCCACCGTGGGCCACCTTAACAGCCCGCTTGCGGCGGGTGTTTCCGGCCGGTTTGACCGCAGCAATCGGCTGGATGTGACGCTGGCGAGTGGCAGCTTTTCCTCAGCCTCAAAGCTTGCGGTTTTGAACGGTGACAACCGTTTGGCCCTCAAGGCCAGTAATGGTGTTTGGGAAGTGATTGGCTTTGAGCGTGCAGACGAAGTGTCATCAGGCCGATGGCTTCTGTCTGGCCTGTTGCGCGGGCTGTTTGGCACAGAGGATGCGATGATGGCGGGTGCCAGTGCAGGTGCCGAGATTGTGGCGCTCAACACTGCGGTGACGCCACTGGATCTTGGCAGCTCTGAAATCGGCCTGACGTTCAACTGGCTGGCGGAAGCGGCAGGCACCGGCCTTGCGCCCAGCGGGCCTCTCACCTTTGCCGGTGGGGTGCGGGCCGAAACGCCGCTATCGCCGGTGCATCTGCGCGCGAAACGGACAGTGAGCGGTGATATTGCCCTGACATGGGTGCGGCGCGGGCGCATCAATGCCGATAACTGGGCGCTTGCCGATGTTCCGCTGGATGAAGAATCCGAGGCCTATCAGCTGGAGATATTGGACGCGCAAGGTGTCACCACACTGCGCAGTGTTCGCCTATCCGAGCCCGCCTATCTCTACACCGCAGCCCAGCAGGCCGCCGATTTTGGCGCAATGACCCAAAACCTGATGGTGAGCCTGCGGCAGATCGGGCGTGTTGCCATGGGCATTCCAAAGATCGTGGAATTTCACCTCTAGAGTTTGTCATGGAAAAGTGGAATCCGGTTTTACTGATCAGACAAACGAAAACAGGGGAATCGAGAGCCTGTCTGGTTTGGTTTCACAGTACACGACGCATAGGTTTTACCGGATAGCTCACCCCCCTCTGCCCTGCCGGGCATCTCCCCCACAAGGAGGGAGATCGACAAAAGCAGCCCTATTGCTCAACAGCATACGTCCTACTGCATAATTCCTTAAATCCTAATCGATTTAAGGTGAAAATTATGCAGCATATTTAAAGTGTTACAGCGTCCTTTGTGCGTTTTATAAAACGCACAAAGGACGCTGTATGTGTCGGAAATCACAGGTTCATTGTTAAAAACGAGCGGGAGCGCCTATCCGATCTCCCTCCTTGTGGGGGAGATGGCTGGCAAGCCAGAGGGGGGTAAACGGCACATAAAGGCGTTTGTGTCGTGTACTCTGAAATTGAACCAGACAGGCTCTCAAGACTGGGAAAAATAGTCGCCATTTTTTTGTGCAGCGTTCACGACGATGTGTTCAACTCAACGAAAGGACAAGAGCATGACAGATAGCAAGGCGTGGTATGAATCCAAGGCGGTTTGGGGCGCGGTGATTGCCATTCTGGCCTCGATTTTACATATGGGCGGCTATGAACTGGGCATAATGGAGCAGGGCCAATTGGTCGACGGTCTGGTTGGTATGGCAGGCTCGCTTGGCGCGCTTGTGGCGCTCTACGGCCGGATTGTCGCAAGCCATGCACTGCGATCGCCCAAAGGCCAGACGCCGGACATGTGAGCGGACGATATCCTTGGTGCAGGGGCTGAGATTGCGCGTTGTTGCAGGTGATTGCGCGTGCGACAACGTTTCAAAGAGCATTCATTTGCCATTCAGCCGCTCTCCGCTACAAATTGACTATCGAATCTGATTGCGGCAGAGTGGAAGATAATGGCAGTACAGTGGACCATAGGCGGCATATCAAACAAGCTTTCATGCTTGTTGATTTCGGCTGCATCCGTGCTCGTTGTTGCGTTATCCCCTGTTGGTGCGCAAGCGCAAAATGAGCAGAACGGCAACAATGACAGCCCGCCAACAGGCCGCGTGGATTGCCGCAATGCGGCTTTGCGCGCCGTTGATCAGTCTGGCGGGCAGCTTTTGTCGGTGCGCACATCGGGCGATCAGTGCGTTGTGACTATTCTTGTGCCTGGAAATGGTGATAATGCGCGCCCACGCAAAAAGACCGTTCAGATTTCGCGCTGAGCATTGTAAGACGGTCTTGCAAACAGGACTGTCTCGTCAGGACGGATCGAAACGGAGAGCTTGAGAATGCGAATTCTTGTCGTCGAGGACGATATAAACCTAAACCGGCAACTGGTTGAGGCGCTTCAGGAAGCTGGCTATGTCGTTGATCAGGCGCAGGACGGTGAAGAAGGTCATTTTCTGGGTGATACCGAACCCTATGATGCGGTGATTCTGGATATCGGCCTGCCTTCCATGGATGGCATTACAGTTCTTGAGCGCTGGCGCTCGGCTGGCCGGGTGATGCCGGTGCTGATTTTGACCGCCCGCGACCGCTGGAGCGACAAGGTCTCCGGCATTGATGCGGGCGCTGATGATTACGTCACCAAACCCTTTCATGTTGAAGAGGTTCTCGCGCGTATTCGCGCCTTGATCCGCCGTGCCGCTGGTCATGCCTCGTCTGAAATCGGCTGTGGTCCGGTGCGGCTGGATACCAAAAGCTCCAAGGTCACGGTGGATGGCAAGGCACTGAAGCTGACCTCGCATGAGTTTCGCCTGCTGTCTTATCTCATGCATCACATGGGCGAGGTGGTCTCACGCACCGAGCTGGTCGAGCATATGTACGATCAGGATTTCGACCGTGATTCCAACACGATTGAAGTTTTTGTCGGGCGGCTTCGCAAGAAAATCGGGCTGGATATGATCGAGACTGTGCGCGGGCTTGGCTATCGCATCAAAGCGCCTGATAGTGTTGCTGGCTGATTGATTGCGAACAACATGCGCCACGGTTTTCCGATGAAGATATGCGGTCAAACAGGAAACGAAGCGGGCGCAGCGTGGGCCTGCCAAAGAAAGTCTGCTTAGGTGTTCAAGGTCAAATCGCTCACCTTACGCGTATTGCTGTTTGCCACTCTTTGGTATGTGATTGCGTTGGTGACCATGGCTTTGGTCATTTCAGCTCTCTATCGGGCAGGCGCAGAGCGATCTTTCAACGATCTTTTGCGTGCCCAGCTCTATAATGTGGTCAATTCCGTCTCGGTTGGCGATGGTGAGAGCCTGGTGGGCAGCCCGGCGCTGGGGGACTTGCGCTTTTCGCAGCCGGGAACCGGCTGGTACTGGCTGGTGGAACCGCTCGGCAGTTTTAATGCCGCTCCCTTAGCGTCCACCTCGCTGGGTTTGACCAATTTGCCGGTGCCGAGTTTTGAAGAAAGTCCGTTCGATCAGAATTATGAGCGGTTTTACGGAATGACCGATAGTTTCGGCAATCGGCTGCGGGTTGCGGAGACCGAAGTTATTCTGGATGAATCGGGCCGGGCGGCGCGTTTTCGTGTGTCGGGCAACCTCAAAGTGGTGGAGGATGAAATCTCCGCCTTTTCGCACAGGCTCTATGCCGTTCTTGTGGCTTTTGGCTTTGGTGGTCTTCTGGTCAATGCTGTGACTGTTGTGCTGGGCTTGAAGCCGCTGGATCGGGCAAGGCGGGCGCTGGAGCGTATTCGCGGTGCTGAGGCCGAAAAAATCGAGGGCGAATTTCCCCGCGAAATTGAGCCTCTGGCCAATGAAATCAATGCTTTGATTGAGAGTAACCGGCGCATTGTCGAACGCGCCCGTATGCAGGTGGGCAATCTGGCCCATTCGCTCAAAACGCCCATTGCCGTTTTGTTGAACGAGGCGCGGGCGGTGCACGCCCCGCATGACGAGGTGATCAAGGTGCAGGCCAGCGCCATGCAGAGCCAGGTCAGTTCCTATCTCAACCGCGCGCGCATTGCCGCCCAGCGCGATTCCATTTTGTCGCGCACCGAGGTTGAGCCGGTGATGGAGCGACTGGTGCGCGTGATGCGCAAGCTGAACCCGGACAAGCAGTTTGAGCTGCATATAGAAGGCGCGGGACTTACGCTGGCCATGGAAAGTCAGGATTTCGAAGAAACTCTTGGCAATCTGCTGGAAAACGCTGCGCGCTATAGTGAGCAACTGGTGACTGTGACGGCACGATTGGCCCCCGCTGGTGAGGCTGGTGTTGATCCTGGCCGCAAGGCGTGGCTGGAAATCATCGTTGAAGATGACGGGCCGGGCCTTGACCCCGATCAGATTGGCGAGGCCCTGAAGCGCGGCCGCAGACTGGATGAAAGCAAGCCCGGAACGGGGCTGGGCTTGTCGATCGTGAAAGAAATCACCTCGGAATATCAGGGCAAGCTGGGATTGTCGCGCGGGATGAGCGGCGGTCTGCTGGCGCGGCTTGTGCTGCCTGCCGTGTCGCGAGATATTGCCTGACGCTGATGGGCGGCCCTTGAGAAAGACATTGCCGTTTCGAAAACGTGGCTTGCAAAACAGCAATGGCTCAGGCTTAACATAACGGTAGACTTTATTGCACAATTCCTCATATCCAGCGCGACGGGCGGGGAAAATTATGCAATATATAGAGAGGATTACAGTCTGCTTTGGTGATGCGGAGGCACAGCAAGGCGGATTGTTATGCCGGACAGCGCCCAACGTTTTGTCTAACGCGCCTGTGCCATGTCGCGCTTCATTGTCTTCAGTGGAACGCGATAGGACAGACAAAACGGTAGAACGGGTCGCCGTGGATCTTGTCACGGTGACCTCCTTCAGGGCGATGTCGCAGTGTACGTATGCAGTCAGAATCGATGAAAATGAAAGGGTAAGTCGCACGTCATGATGATCTCCAATACAGGTCTCGTTGCCCTTTTCGTCTGCACCTTCGCCCTTGCATCCTGCCAGACGACGCAGCCGGGTGGTCTGAAAAAAGGATTGTTTGGCTCATCAGCGAGTGCGTCCGTTTATATCCGCGCTTTGCAAGGCGGTGTGGTGTCTCACTCGGGTGCTGATCTCTCCAATGGACAAAAGCAGCGTGCGCTTGAGGCGGAATATAAAGCCTTGGAAACCTCTCCATCCGGCCAGAAAGTGACCTGGCGTGATGATGATGCCGCCGGTGAAGTGGTGGCGGCGGCCCCTTATCAGGTCGGCAATCAGAACTGTCGCCAGTATAAACACACGGTGACGATGGATGGCAAAAGCTATCAGGGGCGCGGGGCCGCCTGCCGCAATGATGACGGCACCTGGACACCGCTGAATTGATTTTGGGTGAATTTTTCTCTGAATACAATTTCAGATAGAAATTATCATGTATCTTCCCAATTGAATCCGTGTAAAGACTACAGCGCCGTGCGCCATATATGGCGCACAAAGGACGCTGTAGCATTTTTAATCTGCTGCATAATTTTCTCCTTAAATCGATTCCGATTTAAGGAATTATGCAGTAGCCTCGGATCGATTGTGAATTGCCCTATGTCAAAGAGCGCGGCATGGATACTGCTATTCCTGCCGTGTGAAGTGCGTCTCTCGATAAAGTCATTGGACCCTATGCTGTTTTGGATTGTGATTGCCTTTTTAACCTTTGCTGTGGCCGCAAGCTTTTTGCTGCCGCTCATTCGCAGCGGTGGCCGTGCTGAGGTGCAGGCCCGCGAAGGGGCCATCGCCGTCTATCGCGACCAGTTGCAAGAGCTGGAACGCGACAAGGCAGCCGCCTTGATTACCGTGCAGGAGGCAGAATACGCCCGCACCGAAATTGCGCGGCGTTTGCTTGCAACAGAGAGTGGGGCTGCGGTTGCCAATCCAAAACAAGCATCGCGCCATATTTTGGCGCAAGGCTTTGTTGTGTTGCTGGTGCCCGTGTTGGGGCTTGGGCTTTATCTCGCGCTCGGCAGTCCCGGTCTTCCGTCGCAGCCGCTGGCGGCCAGATTGGCCGCGCCCGGCAATGACCTCAACCTGTTGATTACCAAGGCCGAACGTCACTTGATGGAGAACCCGAATGATGGTCCGGGCTGGGATGTCCTGGCTCCGATTTATATGCGCCAAAACCGGATTGGCGATGCGCAACTGGCCTATCAAAACGCCATTCGTTTGAGCGGGGAGACTCCGGAGCGGTTGAACGGGCTGGCAGAAGCCTTTGTGTTGCAAAATGATGGCGTCATCACCGACGATGCGCGTGATCTGTTTCAGCGCTCGGTGGTGTTGCAAGCCAATAACCCCCGCGCTCAATATTATCTCGCGCTGGCCTTGGAGCAATCCGGCAAGCGGGAAGAGGCTCTGGCTGCGTTCAAGAAAATTGCAGCAGAGTCGCCGAAAGATGCACCGTGGCAACCGCTTGTTGCCCGTCATATCGCCCAAAATGGCGGTGCTCCCGTTAATCCGGACGCCAGCAGAAAATCCGTGCCCGCACCGCTTGGCAATCCTGATGCTGCCGCTGTTGAGGCGGCACAATCCATGTCGGACGCCGACCGCCAAAAGATGATTGCGGGCATGGTGGCCAGCCTTGATGCCAAGTTGCAAGCCGATCCGCAGAATTTTGAAGGCTGGATGCGGCTGGTGCGCTCTTACGCGATGTTGAAAGATCAAACCAAGGCGATGGCTGCGCTGAAAACCGCTGTCAAAACCTTCCCGGCAGAGAGCAACGAGGGCAAACAATTGATCGATGCGGCCAAGGCGCTCGGTCTTCCGGTGGACGAGGTGCTGAAATGACCCGCAAACAAAAACGCCTTGCCGTGATTGCTGGTGGGGTCGGGTTCATCATGGTGGCCGTGCTATTGATCCTCTTCGCCTTTGGTCAGTCTGTTGCTTATTTTTACATGCCGTCTGATCTGGCCAAAAGCCCTGTTGGGCCGGGAACCCGTATTCGTCTTGGCGGTCTGGTGGCGGAGGGATCGGTCAAGCGCGGCAACGGCTCGACCGTGCTTTTTGCAGTGACCGATGGCAAGGCAACGGTGCCGGTGACCTATACGGGCATTCTGCCTGATCTGTTTCGCGAGGGGCAGGGCGTGGTCACCGAAGGAGTGTTTGGTCAAGGCAACGGGCCATTCAATGCCGATACGGTGCTGGCCAAGCATGATGAAAAATACATGCCGAAGGAAGTGGCTGACCGTTTGAAAAAAGATGGTGTGTGGAAAGAAGAGGAGCCAGCGAAATGATCATCGAGATTGGCCATTACGCTTTGGTTCTGGCACTGACTGCCGCCCTTGTCGTTTCCGTTTTGCCGGTTATCGGAGCGCGGCGCGGTGATACCGCCCTGATGCAAACGGCTGTGAACGGCACGTTTGCCCTGTTTGGCCTTGTGCTGCTGGCCTTTGGTGTTCTCACCCACGCCTATCTTGTGTCGGATTTTTCGCTGCTGAATGTCTATCAGAACTCCCATTCGTTGATGCCCACGGTCTATCGGTTCGCTGCCGTGTGGGGCAACCACGAAGGCTCGATGATGCTGTGGTTGCTGATTTTGACACTGTTCAGCGCCATGGTGGCCCTGTTTGGGCGCAATTTGCCAGATCGCCTGCGGGCCAATGTGCTGGCGGTGCAGGCGTGGATCACCACGGCCTTCCTGCTGTTTATTTTGCTCACCTCCAATCCCTTCATCCGTCTGGTTCCCGCTCCTGCGGAAGGGCAGGATCTGAATCCGGTGTTGCAGGATCCGGGCCTCGCCATTCATCCGCCGCTGCTCTATCTGGGCTATGTTGGATTTTCGGTCTGTTTTTCCTTCGCCATTGCCGCCCTGATGGATGGTCGCATCGATGCCGCATGGGCGCGCTGGGTGCGGCCATGGACATTGGCAGCCTGGACCTTCCTCACCGCCGGCATCGCCATGGGTTCTTATTGGGCCTATTATGAGCTGGGCTGGGGCGGCTGGTGGTTTTGGGATCCGGTTGAAAATGCATCATTCATGCCATGGCTTGCCGGAACAGCGCTTTTACATTCCGCCTTGGTGATGGAAAAGCGCGATGCGTTGAAAATCTGGACAGTGTTGCTGGCCATTCTCACCTTTTCGCTCTCCCTGCTGGGCACTTTCCTTGTGCGCTCAGGTGTGTTGACCTCGGTTCATGCTTTTGCCACCGATCCAACGCGCGGTATTTTCATTCTATGCATCTTGATCTTCTTCATCGGTGGGGCGCTGTTTTTGTTCATGCTGCGCGCGCCCATGCTGAAAACCGGCGGGTTGTTTCAGCCGATTTCGCGTGAAGGCGCGCTGGTGCTGAACAATCTGATTCTCACCGTTTCCACCGCAACCGTGCTGATCGGCACGCTCTATCCCTTGTTGCTGGAAACCTTGACGGGGGACAAGATTTCGGTTGGGCCACCCTTTTTCAATCTCACCTTTGGCCTGTTGATGATCCCGCTGATCGTGGCAATCCCCTTTGGTCCCCTGATGGCGTGGAAGCGGGGCGATCTGCTGGGGGCTTTGCAAAGGCTTTATCTGGTGGCTGGCGTTGCATTTCTTGCCGGTCTTGCGCTGTTTTATGCCAAAAATGGCGGGCCGGTGATGGCCGTGCTCGGCCTCGCAGCAGGCTTTTTCATCATGCTGGGGGCGATTGCCGATCTGTGGTATCGCGCAGCCTTTGGCAAGCAAACACTCTCCATCGCCATCCGCCGTTTGATCGGCCTGCCGCGTTCGGCCTTTGGCACGGCGCTTTCGCATTTCGGCTTTGGCGTGACCGTGCTGGGCATCGTTGCGGTCACCACATTCCAGACCGAAAAAGTGGTGGAAATGACCCCCGGCAAGACCACCGAAGCGGGTGGTTATTCGCTGACCTTTGATGGTCTGCGCTCTGGCAAAGGGCCGAATTTTACCGAAGATCGCGGACATTTTACGGTTCGTCGCGGTGGGGTTGAGATTGCCGATGTGTGGTCATCCAAGCGCCTCTATACCGCGCGGCGAATGCCAACCACGGAGGCCGGTATTCTCACCTTTGGTCTCAGCCAGCTTTATGTGTCGCTGGGTGATCCGATGGATGGCGGCGGCATGGTGGTGCGTATCTGGTGGAAACCGTATATTCTCTGCATATGGGGTGGTGCGCTGGTGATGATGCTGGGTGGCTTTGTTTCATTGAGTGACCGGCGCTTGCGGGTTGGCGCGCCACGGCGCAAAGCAGCACCCGTGCAGGCAAAACACGTGGCGGCAGCAGAATGATGGGTCGTTTTTTTACAGGCGTTGTGCTGTTTTTTCTCTCCGTGTCACCGGCTTTTGCCGTCAACCCGGATGAGGTGCTGAAAGACCCGGCGCTAGAGGCGCGCGCCCGCCATCTGTCTTCGCAACTGCGCTGCATGGTGTGCCAAAACCAGTCGATCGATGACAGCAACGCAGAGCTTGCCCATGATCTGCGCGTGCTGGTGCGCGAGCGTATCGTCAAGGGTGATAGTGATGAAGATGTGCTTCGCTATCTGGTGTCGCGCTATGGTGAGTTTGTGCTTTTGAAGCCAAGGCTGACCAAGGAAACCATTCTGCTTTGGACGGCACCCGGCCTGTTATTGCTGTTGGGCGGTGGCGTTGCCTTCGCATACAGTCGTCGCAAGGCGTCGCAAAATGCAGCTCTCACGTTGAATGCCGAGGAAGAGGCCAGGCTGAAACGAATCCTTGGCGAATAAAGGATCAGACCGAAAACCGGACTTCGGTTTTCGGAGAATTATGCAGAAGATTTAAAGTCTTACAGCGCCGTGCGCCACATATGACGCAACGAGCTGTAACATGTCCATTGCATGAAAATTTGCATTACCAAAGTTTCATCTTGCGGACAGTTCTTTGTAAGGTGATAGCGCCTATATCTTTGTCATCCACCGCCTGACAGTCAAGTTTTGAAGACGACGTCAAGAATTCAGATGCCCAACGAAGATAAAGGTATAAATCCCATGTCTGACACCAAGAAGCCAAACACCACAAAGACCATCCTGCGGACCGGCACAATTGCGGGTCTGGCGGCGCTTTTGATGGCAGGTACGGTGCCTGCGATGCTGACTCCGGCTCATGCAGAAGCCGTGAATGTGCAGGCTCCACAGGTGCCGAGCTTTGCTGATCTGGTGAGCGCGGTCTCTCCAGCCGTTGTGTCGATCCGGGTGAAGTCGGATGTGCAACAGGCCAGCGACGACGGCAGCAGCTTTTCCTTCAATGGCCGCGATCTCGACCAGCTTCCTGATCCGCTGAAGCGCTTCTTCAAGGAATGGGGCATGCCCGGACAGGGTGGCCGTGGTGGCCCAGACAGACATCCCCATGCAGAACGTCACGGCAAGCTGCGCCCGGTTGCACAAGGCTCTGGCTTCTTCATCTCTGAAGATGGCTATCTGGTTACCAACAATCACGTTGTCTCCGATGGTCAGGCCTATACGGTCGTGATGAACGATGGCACCGAATATGATGCAAAACTGGTTGGCAAGGATCAGCGCACCGATCTGGCTGTTTTGAAGGTCGATGCACCAAAGAAGAAATTCACCTATGTGAACTGGGCTGATGACAGCAAGGTGCGCGTTGGTGATTGGGTTGTTGCCGTTGGTAACCCCTTCGGTCTTGGTGGCACTGTGACCTCCGGTATCGTGTCGGCCTTTGGTCGTGATATCGGCTCTGGTCCTTACGACGATTACATACAGATCGATGCACCGGTGAACCGTGGTAACTCGGGTGGTCCTGACTTCAATCTCAATGGTCAGGTTGTTGGTATCAACACGGCAATCTTCTCACCATCGGGTGGCAGCGTCGGCATTGCCTTTGCTATCCCCGCGTCCACGGCCAAGTCGGTGGTGAATGAGTTGATCAAACATGGAGAGGTCAAACGCGGCTGGCTTGGTGTGCAGATCCAGCCGGTGAGCAAGGATATCGCCGAATCGTTGGGTCTGGCCGATGCCAAGGGCGCGCTTGTGGCCGAGCCACAGGCTGGATCACCGGGCGAAAAGGCTGGCATCAAGCAGGGCGATGTGATCACTGCCGTCAATGGCGATCCGGTGAAGGATCCGCGCGATTTGGCCAAGCGCATTGCGGGCTTTGCTCCGGGAACACAGGTTGATGTGTCCTTGTGGCGCGATGGTGCCTCGAAGTCTGTCAAGGTTGACCTTGGAAACCTGCCAGCGGCCAAGGATATGGCAAGCAATGACAGCGATCAGAGCCAGTCTGATAACGCAGGCCCGGCAACCGAGAAAGCTCTGGCCAATCTGGGCATCACGGTCAAGCCTTCGGAAGATGGCAAGGGTCTGGAGATCACCAATGTCGATCAGAATTCCGATGCTGCCGACAAGGGCCTGAAGGTGGGTCAGACGATTACCTCTGTGAACAATCAGGATGTTGCCAAGGCCGATGATGTTACCAAGATCATCGATCAGGCCAAGAAAAGCGGTCGTACCAGGGCGCTCTTCCAGATCCAGACCGATAACGGCAGTCGCTTCGTTGCTCTGCCCATCAGCCAGGGCTGATCTAAGCCTTAAACTCTGATTGCTGATGCGGCGGTTGGCATGTCTGCCAACCGCCGTGTTTTCTTAAACACGAGAGCGTTTTTGCTTCAGGAAATGCTTGAAGAGGCGGATCATGACAATTGAAACGGGACAAAGCGTGGAAAGCGGCAATTCGGGTTTTGCGCAAAGCGCGGCTGGCAGTAATGTCATGCACATGAAAATACTTGTTATTGAAGATGATCTCGAAGCTGCGGCCTATATGACCAAGGCATTTCGCGAGGCCGGGATTTTGGCCGATCACGCCAGCGATGGCGAAGCGGGCCTGTTTATGGGTACCGAAAACACCTATGACGTGATGATCATCGATCGGATGTTACCGCGCCGTGATGGCCTGTCGGTGATTTCAGAACTGCGCAAACGCGCCATCAACACGCCTGTGCTCATTCTCTCGGCACTGGGGCAGGTGGATGACCGGGTGACGGGTCTGCGTGCTGGTGGCGACGATTATTTGCCAAAACCCTATGCTTTTTCGGAATTGCTGGCGCGGGTGGAGGTTCTGGGCAGACGCAAAGGCGCGCCGGAACAGGATATGATCTACCGGGTTGGTAATCTGGAGCTGGACCGGCTGTCCCATGAAGTGCGCCGCGAGGGCAAGGAAATCCTGCTCCAGCCGCGCGAATTTCGCTTGCTGGAATATTTGATGAAAAATGCGGGCCAGGTGGTGACACGCACCATGCTGCTGGAGCATGTGTGGGACTACCATTTCGATCCCCAGACCAATGTGATCGACGTGCATGTGTCGCGCCTTCGCTCCAAGATCGAGCGCGATTTTGATAAGCCGCTTTTAAAAACCGTGCGCGGGGCTGGCTATATGATCAAGGACGAAGGCTAGGGTGGGCAGACATTTTCCCTCCCCAAAGCCGAATGTCTACACACCCTCGTTCATGCTTTTAAAAAGGGGCGCAGTTTGCAACAATGACACGGATGGTCTGACCTTATGAATCGCCTTGGTTTACTGCTCCGGTCAACCGCCGTGCGGCTTTCGGCGCTCTATATTCTGCTGTTTGCCTTGTGCGCGGCATTTTTGGTGATCTATGTCACAGCCCTTTCTGAGCGGCTGCTGGATCAGCAAACCCGCGACAGCTTGCAGCAGGAAGTCACGGAAATTCAACGGGTTTATGATCGCGGTGGCGTCAACAGCCTGCTGAAGCTGATGGAACGGCGCATGCGCCAGCCGGGAGCCAATCTCTATGTTATCGCTGGCCCGAATGGTCAGTTTCTGGCAGGCAATGTCAGCTCGGTGCAGCCCGGCATTCTGGACCGCGAGGGCTGGACCGATTTTCCCTTCGGCTACAACCGCTATCTCGAAACCAGCAATGACCGCCAGCATCTAGCCTTGGCCAAAGTGTTTTTCCTCGACAATGGTTTGCGCATTCTGGTGGGGCGCGATCTGGGTGAGCCGACAAAGTTTCGGATTTTGGTGCGCAAGGCGCTGATGGTGGCTTTGGCCATTATGGGGGCGGGGGCTTTGCTGATCTGGTTTGCCATTGGTCGCAATGCCCTGAAGCGGATTGACCGCATGTCGGAAGCTGGCAAAAAAATCATGGCGGGAGATCTGGCCCAGCGCTTGCCGGTGTCTGGCTCTGGTGATGAGTTTGACCGGCTGTCTGTGTCGTTGAACCAGATGCTGGAACGCATTGAAAAGCTGAACGAAGGCCTGCGGCAGGTGTCCGATAACATCGCTCATGATTTGAAAACGCCGCTGACGCGCTTGCGCAACAAGGCCTCGGATGCCTTGGATGATGGCGATGAGGACAGACGCCGAGCCGCCCTTGAGGGCATCATTGGCGAATCGGATCAATTGATCCGCACGTTCAACGCGCTTTTGATGATATCGCGGGTGGAGGCCGGCAATATTGCCGCCGAGCTGTCTGATCTTGATCTCTCGGCCATTGCCACCGATACGGCAGAGCTTTACGAGCCGGTGGCCGAGGAAGCGGGCTATGTGCTGGTTAGCGATGTTACGCAAGAAGGGCGGGTCCGCGGCAACCGAGAGCTCATTGGTCAGGCCATTTTCAATCTGCTGGACAATGCCATCAAATATGCCGGTGATGATGGCAGCGAAATCCGCGTCAGTCTCAAAGCCGGTGAGCATGACGTTCGCTTGAGCGTTGCCGATCATGGACCGGGTATTCCAGCAGAAAGGCGTGACGATGCCGTGAAGCGGTTTGTTCGGCTCGATGAAAGCCGCAGCAAGCCGGGCACCGGCCTTGGGCTTTCGCTGGTGGCGGCCGTGATGGCGCTGCATGGCGGGCGGATGGAGCTGAGCAATACCAGCGATGTGGATGGACAGCCACCAGGCTTGACGGTCACCATGGTCTTTCCGCGCGCAACGGCATAAACTCTTTGCAACCTGTCATCAGAAAAGACGGGACCGGAGGAAATATGCCAGACAAAGAGACGATGCGCTTGGTGGATGTTGCAGCTGACGTGATAAAACCGCTCAACAAAACTGACACGCGGGTGGTGCTGTCGCAATTGAAAGAGCTGGGCCGCCAGCAGCCAGCCATTGCGGATTTGCTGGCCGGTGAGAGCGCGATCAAAGACTTTCTCATCGCAGCACTGACTTTGTCGCCCCATTTGCGCGAGATGGTCGCTCGCCAGCCCGATCTCGTCACGCTGGCCATCAGCACTCCATTGAATGAAAGCCTTGAGGGTCTGGTTGAGCAAGCACGATCGGCGTGGCAGCCACAACCCGATTCACCAGCGCCGTCGGAAGCCGTGGTGATGACACGGTTGCGCCAGGCCAAACGCGGCCTGTCATTTTTACTGGCGTTGGCTGATCTTGGCCGGGTGTTGGATGCAAGACAGGTCACACTTTGGCTTAGCCGTATGGCGGATGCGGCGATTGCGACCGCCATTGATCATCTGCTGCTAGCGGGTTCTGAGGCTGGCAAGTTGCATTTACAAGATGCGAGTGCGCCCGCCAAAGGCAGCGGCCTGATTGTTCTTGGCATGGGCAAGCTGGGTGCTTTCGAGCTGAATTACTCGTCTGACATCGACCTCGTGGTGTTTTTCGATGCTGAAACAGGCATTTTGATACAGCCTGAAGATGGCACGGAAACCTATGGCCGGATGATGCGCCGCTTGATCCGCATTCTGCAAGAGCGCACGGCAGATGGTTATGTGTTTCGCACCGACCTGCGCTTGCGGCCAGATCCGGGAGCGACACCGCTTGCTGTGCCAGTGGAGGCGGCCCTCAACTATTATGAAGGTCGCGGGCAAAACTGGGAGCGGGCGGCCTTTATCAAGGCGCGGCCGGTTGCGGGCGATGTTGCGGCGGGTGAGGCTTTTCTGAAAGAGCTTTCGCCTTTTGTCTTTCGCAAATATCTCGACTATGCGGCCATTGCCGATATTCACTCCATCAAACGCCAGATCCATAGTCACAAGGGCCATAGCACCATTGCTGTGAAGGGCCATAACGTCAAACTTGGGCGTGGTGGCATTCGGGAAATCGAATTTTTTGCCCAGACGCAGCAATTGATCGCGGGCGGGCGTATGTTGGAACTGCGGGCAAAAGCCACCGAGGCAGCGCTGGCAGCGCTGGCGCAAGCCCGCTGGATTGACACGGACACCCGCGATGAGCTGACCGAAGCCTACTGGTTTTTGCGCGATGTCGAACACCGCATCCAGATGGTGCATGATGAGCAAACCCACACGCTGCCGACAACCGAGGCTGAGCTCAAGCGCATTGCCTTCATGATGGGTTTCTCAAGTGTTGCGACTTTTTCAGAGGCCTTGCAAAAGCGGTTGAAGACGGTTGAGCGCCGCTATGCGCAACTGTTTGAGCAGGAAGGCGAATTGTCGATTGATGGCAATTTGGTCTTTACGGGCCAGAAGGATGATCCCGATACGCTGGCGACCTTGCAAAAGCTGGGCTTCAAACGGCCAGAGGATATATCGCGGGTTATCCGCACCTGGCACTATGGTCGCTATCGCGCCACGCAATCGGTGGAAGCGCGCGAGAGACTGACGGAGCTGACGCCGCGTTTGCTCAAGGCTTTTGGCGAAAGCAGCCGTGCAGATGAAGCACTCTTGCGGTTTGATGCTTTTCTGGCCGGGTTGCCCGCTGGCATTCAACTGTTCTCCTTGCTGGCAAATAATGCGGCTCTGCTTGATCTTCTGGTGACCATCATGGCGGCGGCACCGCGCCTTGCCAATATTATTGCCAGCCGACCCCATGTGTTTGATGGCATGTTGGACCCCGCAATTTTGGAGGAATTGCCAACTCGAAGCTATCTTTCCAAGCGGTTGGATGCTTTTTTGATGGGGGTTGGCCACTATGAAGACATGCTGGATCGCCTTCGCATTTTTGCAGCCGAGCACCGGTTTCTCATTGGCATTCGGCTGCTGACCGCCTCGATCTCGGCGGATACGGCAGGGCGCGCCTTTACCGATTTGGCCGATCTGGTGATCGATCAGGCATTTCAAGCGGTGCAGCGGGAAATGGAAGCCAGCCATGGCCGCATTGACGGCGCTCAAGCCGCGCTTGTCGGGATGGGAAAACTTGGCTCTTACGAGTTGACCGCAGGTTCTGACGTTGATCTGATCGTGCTCTACGAATATCCGGATGATGCAGGCGATAGTGATGGTGAGAAGCCATTGGACCCAGTGCGTTATTACACCCGCTTTACTCAGCGGTTGATTGCAGCGCTTTCTGCCCCCACGGCGGAAGGGGTGTTGTATGAGGTGGATATGCGGCTTCGCCCCTCGGGCAACAAAGGGCCTGTGGCGACACGGCTCAAGGCGTTCGAGCGCTATCAGGCACAAGAGGCATGGACCTGGGAGCATATGGCGCTGACACGGGCGCGCTTGGTGACGGGCGATGCCGAGTTAATGAAACAGGCTGAGGCCTGCGTTGCCGGGATTTTGCAAATGCGCCGGGACAAAGGCGAGGTTGCAATTGCCGTGACCGAGATGCGAAGCCTGATTGATGCGGAAAAACCGCCGCAGGATGCATTTGACGTCAAGCTTATTCCCGGTGGTCTGATTGATCTTGAATTCATCGCGCAGTATCTGGCGCTGATTGCGCCGGGTGAGGGCATTGCTTTCCAGCGCGGCCTCACCACGGCAGAAAGCTTGAAGGCTCTGGGGACCGTTATGATCTCCAAGGACGATCTGGAGACAAGCCTTGCTGCGTTAAAGCTCTACGGCAACATTGCACAAGTGACCCGCACCTGTGTTGATGGTCATTTCAATCCTGCTGAAGCGCCAGCCGGGTTGCTTGATGTTCTCTTGCGGATCACGGATTGCCCCGATGTCAAATCCCTTGAGGTGGAGCTGAAACGGGTGTCACGGGCGGTGCGCCGAATTTTTCAAGCTGTGGTGAAGGGATAAGCGGCAACACCATATACAGCACCGTGCGCCATATATGGCGCACAAAGGATGCTGTAACACTTTAAATCTGCTGCATAATTCCTTAAATCGATTCCGATTTAAGGAATTATGCAGTAGCGCGCGTGTATCACCTTTCGGGCCGGGCAGACATGTCCGGCCCCTCTCTTTGCAGAGATGTTAGCGGACATACAGCACGAAGCTGCCGTCTGAGGCTTCATCTGCATAAATCACATTCTTGATTTCGATATTCTGCGCCAGAATTTGTTTGCGTAGAACCGGGTTTTCACGAATGGCTGCCTGGATCGCCCGTGCCTGTGGGCTGGAGGGCGACAGAGATCCTAGAAAATCCTGAAATGTGTCATGCTTTTCGATCGCATCCGGCGAGCTGATGACGAAGCGGGGGCTGTGGTCGGTCGCCAAGGCTTTGTCAGCGGCAGACATGGCTGCATGGCTGATGCCGGTCATGGCGGCGGTGGCGAGAACGGCAGCAACAGAGACTTTGATCATGTAAGACATAATTCGCTCCTCCTCGAATAAACCGACATGAACAATCGTTCGCCGGTCAAGGATATTGTCGCGCTTTGCCTGTTCACATCCAACACAACAGCAAGTGATGTTGATTAATTCTTTGTCATGTGGCGCATCAAGACGCGCGGGCTGTTGCTGTTGCCTTTTCCTTCGCATCGGCAGCGTCGGGCACGGTGATGACGACAACGGTGCCCACACCCTCGCGAGATCGCACAGTCAAGGTGCCGCCGTGCAGCATTGTCAGTGATCGCGAAATGGCCAGACCAAGACCGGAACCGCCTTTGCTCTTGGCATATTGGCTTTGCACCTGCTCGAATGGTTGGCCGATTTTGCCGATCGCTTTTTTGGGAATGCCAATGCCCGTATCGGCAATCAACAGTCTCACGGCACCTGCGACTTTATAGGAGCGCACCGAGATGTTTCCGCCTTCATTGGTGAACTTCACCGAGTTCGACAGAATGTTCAGCATGATTTGCTTCATTGCACGCCGGTCGGCGGTGAGCGTCAGGCCGGATGCAATGCGCCTCTCAACCGTAATATTTTTCCCCATTGCCGATATGGTGGTGAGACGCAGGGTCTCATCAATCAGGGAAGCAAAATCAATGGTTTCGCATTTCAGGATCATATGTCCTGCTTCAATCTTGGACATATCCAGAATATCATTGATAACATTCAGCAAATGGCGACCGCTATCGTGAATGTCCCTTGCATATTCATCATATTTGGGCGAACCGATCGGGCCAAACATATTGGTGCACAAGATTTCCGAGAAGCCCAGAATGGCGTTCAGGGGTGTGCGGAGCTCGTGCGACATGTTGGCCAGGAATTCTGATTTTGCTTTGTTGGCAGCTTCGGCGCGCTGCTTTTCCGCCAGATATTTTTCATTTGCTTCGGACAATTCGGATTTCTGGCGCTCCAGTTTTTTCTGAGAGGCAGAAAGGTCGCCAATCGTTGCCATCAGGCGACGTTCCTGCTCGCGCAGACGCTCTTGATGGCGTTTGAGCAAGGTAATGTCGGTGCCAACCGAAACCAGACCACCATCGCGGGTGCGGCGCTCGTTGATTTGCAGCCAACGCTCGTCGGCCAGCTGCAATTCTGTTGTGCGGGAGCTACCAGTGGCATTTGGGTCGGCAATGCGCCGTTGAATAATCGGTCTTGCGGCCGCTGCGTCCACTTTGGAGCGCTCAACGCCGGGAACCAGAATATTATCGGGCAGGCCGTAGACTTTTTGAAAATGGGCATTCCACATGACCAGGCGGTCGTTCTTGTCCCAGAGCACGAAGGCTTCAGATGTGCTCTCAATCGCATCAGCCAGTCTCTGATCCGCTTCAGCATAGCGCTGCGCGAGGCGATGCTGTTCGGTCACATCCATGGCAATACCAATCACATGCGGCCGACCGGAATGGGTGCGGATAACTTGCGCGCGGGCGCGCAGCCAAACATAGTGACCGTTGGCATGACGCATGCGAAAGACCTGATCGATATGACGGTCGGCATTGCGGCCAATAGTGCGCGCCAGAGCATAGAGATTGCCATCGTCTGGATGCATCATCTTGGCGGCATCCGTGAAGGCAAAAGGCTCGCTGGACGGTTCTTGCCCAAGGATTTCAAACATCGACTGCGACCACACAAGCTTGCGGGTGGCGAGATCGAAATCCCACAAACCGCAACGGCCGCGCGAAAGTGCGGTCTCTACCCGATGGTTGGATTCAACAAACACATCGGAGGTCTCGCGCGCACGTTTGGCTTGGGAAAAATAGGCATAGAGCACGCCCATGAGAATGAGCGAAATAGCCGAAAAGAGCGTAACATTAAGAGCAATCTCTGCCTGCCAATAATCGGCTGCGGATTTGAGCGAATGGGCGGCCAACACCAAGGCACCGTCTGCGCCGGTGGGCGTCAAAACAGCGATATGGCGTGAGCCATCAATATTGGTTTCAATCGCACCCGTCTTGTCGCCAAACCGCCTCAGCGTGGCAACTTCCGGAAACAGGTCCATCATATGCAGCCCAACGAACGCTGCCCCTCTGCTCGAGCCAGCAACCACCACCCCGTTCGGATTGAGCAGCAAGACAAAACTCTCATCGTCAATCAGGTCAGCCGGAAGAAAGCGCGCAATCAAAGCCTCGGCACTTTTCCGATCCATGGAAGCCGGATTGGTTGGCCCGGAAGAGAGGGCCGCAGCGGCGGTTGATGCCATCATTGCGGTTGAGTGGCGAATGGCACTTTCCATTCGGCCATATTCCGAAACAAGCCCCAATCCACGCGCCAGAGCAACGACAATGAGAAAAGCAACGACCAGCACAGGAATGATTTGTCTCAGGGCTGCGTCCGTGTTGGTCGCAGCCAGACTGGTGGTTCCGGCGGTTGGGATTTTTCGTTGCGTGACAGATTTCAGAAGAGACGCAAATCCATATAATTTGAGTCGCAACCGATCATCGGCTGCGGTTGCCCGCTGCACGTTCACCATATTCCCCGCCTTGATCCATCGTGTGATTCAACGCGCCGCTCGCCCGAATCTAACCTAATGAATCATTTGCGATTCTTCCTGTCCAGTGCAAAATTAAGAGATCGTTAACCCATTGCGAAGAATCGTGTTTTTAACGATCAGATCCTGTTTGACAGCCCGCGACACCACAAAACTGTGCATGATTCGCCGACGGCAAGCCAAATAAAAAGGCGGAAGAGTTTTGCTCTGCCGCCTTTGATCGTTTTTCGCTGTTTCACGCTGTCAGAATACGGTCGATAATGTCTCGGACGTCATTCGACAGGTCGTTGGCATTGGCGATGGTTGTCAATGCCGCACGGGCCTTGTTTGCGCGCTGCGGCTCCAAAAGCTTCCATGTGCGCATCGACGTCAGCAATCGTGCTGCCAACTGTGGGTTCCGCTTGTCGATCGCCAGGATTTCCTCGGTGACGACACTGTAGGAGGCACCATCTGCGCGATGGAAGCCTGTCGGATTGGAGAAGGCGAAGCTGCCGATCAATGCGCGCACCCTATTGGGGTTGGCAGCATTGAATTTTGGACTTTGCATCAGCGTTTTAATCCGCCCCAAGCCATCTTCACCGGGGATCGTGGCCTGAATGGAGAACCACTTATCCAGAACCAAAGCGTTGTTGGCAAATCTGCTTTCAAAATCAGTCAGTGCTGCTTTGGTCTCAGTCATACCCGGAAAATGATGGGCGAGAACGGACAGGCTGTGCGACAGATCGGTCATATTATCTGCCTTGGCATAGGCCTCAGCAGCCTTGAGTGGATTATTCTCGGCTTGTACGACATAGGTGAGGGCTGCGTTTTTCAATGCGCGTTGCCCAGCCGCCTTGGCGTCAGGTGTGTAGGCGGCATCCGTTGCCATCTGCTCAAGAAGGCCCTTGAAAATATCAAGTCCCGCGATGGCGATGTCGGCGATGATTGCTTTTCGCGCCGCATGGATGGCGTCCGGATCAATATCGCCGCCGAGTTCGCGTGCTATATCGGCCTCGCTTGGCAGGGCGAGGGCTTGAGCACGAAAGGCTGGCTCCAATGTCTCATCGGCAATGATGGCAAGAAGGCTTCGTTTCAGCGCATCGTTGAAGAGAACGGGCTGTCCTGCCCGTACCTGCTTTACACCCTCGCACAACACGGGGAGGGCGAGATCGGTCAATGCCTGCCAACGGCTGAACAAATCGCTTTCGCAGCGCGCAATCAGAGCCAGATCATCGCTGGACTGGGCAAAGTTCAGAATAACGGGTGCAGAAAAGCTGCGATTGAGCGAAAGAACGGGTCGCTCTGAAACGCCATGGAACACAAAACTCTGCTCAGCTTCCGTTAGATGCAAGAGATTTTCACCCACTTCCCCGCCGCTTGTGGAGGCTGGTGTGATCATCGCGCCATTGTTTGCCAGAAGAGCAAATGACAGCGGGATATGCATTGGCTTTTTATCAGGCTGGCCCGGCGTTGGTGCAACGGTTTGGGCAAGCTTTACTGTGAAGGTCTTTGCTGTGGCATCATAGTCGCAGGACACCGTGACATGGGGTGTGCCAGCCTGATGATACCAAAGAGAGAATTGTGACAGATCACGTTTGGAAACATCGGCAAAGCACTGCACGAAATCTTCAACCGTTGCAGCATCGCCGTCATGACGCTCGAAATAGAGGTCCATACCCTGTTTGAACAGATCTTTGCCGAGAATCGTGGCAATCATCCGTGTGACTTCCGAGCCTTTTTCATAGACGGTCGTCGTGTAGAAATTGTTGATTTCTTTATACTGCGATGGCCGAACCGGATGGGCCAGCGGACCGGAATCCTCCACAAACTGTTCGCTGCGCAAGTGGCGAACTTCGCCTATGCGTTTCACGGCGCGAGAACGCTGGTCTGCTGAAAATTCGTGATCACGGTAGACTGTCAGGCCTTCCTTGAGGCAAAGCTGGAACCAGTCGCGGCAGGTGATGCGATTGCCTGTCCAGTTGTGAAAATATTCGTGGGCAATGATTGCCTCGATATTGGCATAATCGGCATCGGTTGCGGTTTCGGGATCGGCAAGCACGTATTTATCGTTAAAGATGTTGAGGCCCTTGTTCTCCATGGCCCCCATATTGAAGTCCGATACGGCGACAATCATGAAGATGTCGAGGTCGTATTCGCGACCAAATGTCTCTTCATCCCATGTCATGGAGCGCTTCAAGGCATCCATGGCATAGGCGGCCCGTGGTTCTTTGCCGTGCTCCACATAGATTTTAAGAGCAACCTCGCGGCCTGACATGGTAGTGAATGTGTCTTCAACCAGGCCGAGATCGCCAGCCACCAAAGCAAAAAGATAGCTTGGTTTTGGATGAGGATCGAACCATGCGGCAAAATGCTTGCCTTCGCCGTAGCCAGCGCCACCGAGAAAATTGCCATTGGAGAGAAGCAGCGGATTGGCGGCTTTGTCGGCGATAATGTTTACGGTGTAGACGGCCAGAACGTCAGGCCGATCGGGAAAATAGGTGATGCGGCGAAAGCCTTCGGCTTCACATTGGGTGCAATAGATCCCATTGGAGCGATAAAGTCCCATCAACTGGGTGTTGGCTTCCGGGTTGATCAGGGTTGTGATGGTGATCTCGAAAGGCTCAGAAGCGGGAAGATCACGGATTATCAGTGAATCTGGCGTTGCAGTGTAGCGCTCGCTGTCAATCTCAATCTGATCGAACAGCACGCTTGATAGAACGAGTTCATCCCCATCAAGCACCAGAGGTGCGTTTGGGTTGGTGTTTTCGCGTCGATGGAAAATCAGGCGGGTTTCAACTTTTGTTTCTGTGGGATCGAGCTCGAAGGTGAGGTCTACTCTCTCCAGAACGAAATCTGTAGGGCGATAGTCTGCCAAGTTGATGACCTGGCCTGTTTCTGTGCGCATAAATTTATCCCGATCGTCCTATTACAAACCCAGTAGATGCAAGCATCGCAACCTGTTTGCGAGCGCAACTGCGAGGAATATGGCAGCAATTTCTGAACGATTGCTAAAATCAATTTTTTTTTGTGATTTTTTTTCAAAAAAGCAACTCAATTGGATCTTGAGGATGTTTATGCTTTCAACGTTCAATTCCTTTAATTTAAAGGGGTGTTTTTTGATCTGATGAGATTGTTTTACCTCAATAGTAATGATTGTTTCCGTGGCAGCTTATTGCTTGCATCTCCAGGCAGGATGAGAGAGAGGATAGGAGCTCCCCAAAACGAGACTCGATAGAGCGATTCTTGAGATGGTTTGTTATTTTATGAGTTTCGTCCATGGATAGTGAGACATCGGTAAACCCGCTCAGGGGTATTGTGTTCAAGATCGCGTCTGTCACGGTGTTTGTGGTGATGCAGACAGCGATCAAGCTTGCTGGCGACACCATCCCTGCCGGGCAGATCACCTTTTATCGCTCTGCTTTTGCGCTCATTCCTATTTTCGCCTACCTGATTGCTATTCGTCAGCTTGAGACGGCCTTCAAGACAGGCAATGTTTTTGGCCACGTAAAGCGCGGCCTCATTGGAATTTGCGCCATGGCCAGCGGCTTCTATGGGCTTGTGCACCTGCCTATGCCGGATGCAATTGCCATTGGTTATGCCATGCCTTTGATCGCCGTTGTGTTTGCGGCGGTTTTCATGGGAGAAACCGTGCGCCTCTATCGTTGGTCGGCCGTCGCAGTTGGACTTTTTGGCGTTGTTATCATTTCATGGCCTAAATTGACCCTGCTCCGGGATGGTGGGTTGGCATCAGAGGCGGGATTGGGGGCTCTGGCGGTGCTGGCCTCTGCGGCTTTGGGGGCTGCGGCCATGTTGCAGGTGCGCCAATTGGTGCGGACGGAAAAGACCCCAACAATCGTGCTCTATTTTTCCATTATTGCGACGCTGATATCTCTTGCGTCTTTTCCCTTTGGGTGGAGCGACCTTTCCGCAAGCCAACTTTGCCTTTTGGCCTTTGCGGGCGTGTGCGGTGGTGCCGCGCAGATTTTATTGACGGAAAGCTATCGCTACGCCGACATTTCGACCATAGCTCCCTTTGAATACAGCTCAATTCTGTTTGGTTCAGCCATAGGCTATGTTTTGTTTGATGATTTGCCGAGTATCCACACCCTGATTGGCACAGTTATAGTGGCTGGAGCGGGTATATTCATCATTTTTCGCGAACACCAACTGGGTTTAGAGCGCAAAGCGGCGAGAAAAGCGTCATCGCCAATTTCTGGATGACGGCGCTGGCTTATGGAGTTGGTGTATCGTTTCGTGCACCGGTTGCTACGTCGGTTCCCCTCAGTGGCAGCGGCAAAGCCTGAAACTCGGTTTTGCCCTGATCGCCATCCGGCGCGGTGCGTTGCTTCATGCGCCAGGCGGCGTAGCCCGCGTAAATAAGAAAACTGAGAGCCAGACTCCAGAGCAGGCCAGATGGTCCAATCTGCTCCATGATGGCACCCGTCATCACCGGGCCTGTTACCGTTCCCAATCCGTACAAGATCATGATGCCACTGGAAATCGTCACATATTCGTCGGGTTCGGCAAGGTCATTGGCATGGGCAACGTTGAGCGAGTAGACCGGATAGAGCACGGTACCAACGAAAAAGCTGCAAATATACAGTGCCAGCGGTGATACGCCGCTCAGCGCAATCATGGCGATGCAGCAGATCGTGCCGAAAAGACCCGCCCCGACCATCACTTTGCGTCGGTCCATCCGGTCAGAAAGGCGACCAATCGGCAATTGCGCCAAGGCCCCTCCGGCGAGCACACACGCCAGAAGTATCGCTCCTTCTGCGGTGGAAAGACCAATACGTTGGCTATACACGCCACCAAGGCTGCTCCATGTGCCGGACAATGCACCAGACAACAGCGAGCCGATGAAAGCCACCGGCGAGCGGCGGTAGAGTTTCTTGAGATCGAAACGAGCCTGTTGCAGCGGCGCAGGGGATTGGGCGGTTGAAAGCGCTGTTGGAAGCAGGGCGACAGAGAAAATAAGGGCGCAGACAATGAACAATGTCTGATTATGGCTGTCGCCCAGAGGAACGATAAATTGTCCACCAATCGAGCCAGCCAGTGTCGTGATCATATAGACCGAGAAGAAAGCGCCTCTGTTTTCATTATTGCTGCGCTCATTAAGCCAGCTTTCAATGATCAAATAACAGCCAGCAATGGCAAAGCCTGCTATCGCACGAAACAAAATCCAGGCGCGCCAGTCGAGCACCAATGCGCATAACAAGATTGAGACAGTCAGAAGCGTGATCAAGGCAGAAAATACCCGTACATGCCCCACACGTTGTACCAGCGTTGGCGTGATCACACAGGAACTGGTGAAGCCAAAGGTGTAGCCCGTTGCAATGATGGAGATGGTGAAGGTCGACCATCCCTCGGCAATCCCGCGAATGGGCAGCATATAGTTCATCAAGCCGTAGCCTGCCATCATCAGCAGGGTTGATAGCATTAAGGTTGCTACAGATGCGAGATTGCCAAACATGTCAGCCTTTCAATACGGGAGGCGACCAATTGGTCGAATGTGTCATTACCGTTTTACAGCGCCTCTCACCTTATATGGCGCACAAAGCAAGCGGTGACAGTTTTGATCTGCTGCATAACAGGCACTATAGATATACGCTTCCAGTGTCGACTGCGACATCTCCTCGCGCCTTCATTTGTCGTGAATGAGGCATGCGCTTGAGGCGAAGTTTCATGTGTGCTACAAGATTTTATACAAAGAAATGTGTAAGGTTGTATTTGTAATGCAATCTGCTTGGCCTATTAAGGGCATTCAATTAAATTTTTTAGATTTTTGCGCGTGAATATGTTTGATGAAAAATATATTTATCTGATTTTGAATATATTTTGTTCTTTTGGTAAAAATCAATTTGAAAATAATTTTATATAATTTGTAAATATCAATTGTTTTCTGTATATTGATGTTTTATCTGTGCCGCAAAATATTGCGTTGTTTGTTTCTGCGCTGTTGTTGAATTTTGAGTATATGCTGAATTCAGGTATTCCATGTCGCTCTCAGTCAATTCTTTAGCATCTTCTCCACGTTTTGTTGAAGCCATGGCTGCGATGGCTGGTCGATTTGCGATGCAGTTTCAGTCTAATCCTCGTTTGTCGCGCGCTCTTGTGTGTCATCAGCGTTGGCTTCTGACGCAGGCTTCCTTCGCTCTCTATGCCGATTATGCTCTTGAAGGGATTGGCACAGGTCTAACGGCAACCAGCTTGAGTGATTGGGTGGTCACGGCGGGCATCGCCAGTCGGAATACGGCCCATCATTTTGTTGAGAGTCTGCGGGCTTATCACTTCATCCATATTGATGCGGCCAGCCCCCGGCGTCCTTTGCGGTATGATATTGGTGATCAGACGCTGGCGGGGATGCACATGTGGTTTGGCGCAAATCTTGCTGTTCTGGATTATGTCGATGGCGGCAATCGTGCTGAGCGTCACCTTTTGCAGCCTGATTTGCTTTTGCGCGTGCAGCCGGAGTTCGCCCGCCGTTGTATTGCCGATACCGTCTGGCGCGAACCATCGGAGCGCATTGGCCTGCTGCAATGGACAGAGTGTGGTGCGTTGGTGATGGACCATTTTATGGAACTGGCGGTCCGGGCCCCTTTGAAAGACGGGTTTTACGATCTTGGCGTCTTGAGTGTACCGGCTATGGCGGAACGTTTTCTCATGTCACGCACACATTTGCAGCGAACCCTTAAAAAGGCCGAGCAAAAGGGCTGTATGGCCCGGAGTGGCCCTGGTCGAGGGAGCAGCACTTTGCTGTCCGCCGAGTTCTTGCAAGAATATTGTGCCTGGCTTGCGGTGAAATCCGCTGTTCTGGATGCGGTTTTTGAAAGTGTGGTTGCGTCGGAAAAAACTGACGTTTGCGATCATGCTCGTGAGCGCATTAAAACATCAGCATGATTGAGGGATTATAGACGGCGCACAAGTGATGCTGTGGTACTTTTGATCCGGTGCGGAAACAAAAGCTTAGAGCATCCGGCTGATTCCAATTCTCTTCACGATGCTCTACTGCATAATTCCTTAAATCGGAATCGATTTAAGGTGAAAATTATGCAGCAGATTAAAAGTGTTACAGCGTCCTTCGTGCGCCAGATATGGCGCACGGCACTGTAAGACGTTATTCAGCATCGCGCGCGTGTCTCGTGCTGTTGCCAGGGCCGTGTTGCCATTTGCTCGAATGCGCCGTAGCCAAAACGAAAATAGCTGTGCTGGCTTGCTGCGCTGCGAATCGCTGAGCGCAAGGTCTCGAAATTGCTGTGAATGCTGCGCTTGTCGCGGGTCATGGTTCTGATTCCTGCTGCAATCCTCCCAAGACTGGCTTTACATATTGCATTGCAGCATTTTTGTTTCAATGGATTTTAAATCCTGTCTGACCTGCATTTTTTGCATAGTCGACTGTTATCGTCAGATTGGAGCGCCCACTGCCGCTTTGAACGTGAGCATGTCACGCCAGGCAATTGCTTTTGTTGCGGGTGCCAACAGCAGTTCTTGCGGGTGGAACGTAGCCAAAGCGGGGACGCTTTGCTCACCGGCGGCTATTTTGCGCCAATCGCCCCGCATGGAATGAATTGTTCCCTGTCCACCAAAGAAGAAACGCGCCGTGAAATTGCCAAGCAGCAAAACAGCGCGGGGTTGGGCCAAGGCGATTTGCCTCTCGATAAAGGGACGGCAAATCTCGGCCTCAGTTTTTGTTGGCATGCGGTCTCCTGGAGCCCGCCAAGGCATGGCTGTGGTCAGGAACAGCGCCTCACGTGATAAATCAATTGCTCCCAGCATACGGTCGAGCAATCCTCCTGCTCGACCTGAAAATGCGAGGCCTTCCCGATCGTCGTCGGCTGACGGGTTGGGACCGATAATCATGATGCCACTCTCGCCGGAACCTTCCGTGAAAATGGTTGAACGGGCACTGGTTTTCAGGTTGCAACTGGTAAAATTCGCAAGCGCGTCTCTCAGTTCAGCCAGCGAGCTTGCACCCGCTGCTGCCAGGCGCGCGTCGGCGATCGCTGTTTCGTCGGGAATGACCACCGGAGCGGAGGAGGCGGGCCGCGCTGCGGTTGGTGCCGCCCTCTCACGTGTTGCGGTGTTTGATCCTGCCTGCAAGCTGCCACTTGCTATTTGGCTTGGTGCGGCTTGGCTTTTTGCGGGTGCCGCCTTTGCCGCCCGTTCTGATGCGAATTGCGCGATCCGGTCTACCGGCTGATCTTCCACAAGCCAGTCCACACCAGCATCGGCATGAAATGCCAGAAGGGCGCAGAGTTCGGCAGCGGACATGTCGCGGACGGAGATCATGACCTTTTCTTATCGAAGCCGAACCCGCAGCGCAAACTGGAATCCACTCCGTCCCCGGTTACGCGGTCCACATTGCGATATCGTCGCGCTCGCCAATCAGCGCCAGGCCGTGGGCGATCGATACCATTTCACCGCCGGACTCGATGCGATCCGTGGCAAAGCGTTCCGTGAAAATACGTCTGACAGCGGGCACAAAGGATGTGCCGCCGGTGAGAAACACTTTGTCGACCTGATCGGCAGGCGTATTGGTTTTTGTCAAGACATCATCCAGAGCCTCTTCGATTTTCGCCAGATCAGCGGCAATCCAGCTTTCAAAATCGTCACGCTTGACGCTTGCCCGACCTGCGGCACCAAGGGGTGAGAAAGAGAATTCAGCCTCCTCCTGTGACGACAGCGCCATCTTGGTGGCAGACACAGCCTGATAGAGCGGATAGCCTTCATCATGGTCGACGAGATCAATAAACAGTTCCAGCTTTTCAGGTTCCAAACTCTGGCGTACCAGCTGTTTCAGATCGGCGAATTCCTTTGAAGACTTGAAAACGGAGAGCTGGTTCCAGCGCGAGAAGCTCGTGTAGTAATTGCTGGGAACATCAAGGATTTTGTCGAAGCTTTTGAATTTGCTGCCCTTGCCGATTTCTGGCGCAACAAGATGATCAACGATGCGCGCATCGAACTGATCACCAGCGATACCAACACCCGAATGGCCAACCGGCACGGCAGACAGCTTGCCAGCCTTTTTCTCAAATCGAATGATTGAATAGTCGGTGGTGCCGCCGCCAAAGTCGGCCACCAACACTGTGGCATCCTGCGTGAGGTGCTGAGCGAAATAGAAGGCTGCCGCCACCGGCTCGTAGACATAATGGATTTCCGGAAAACCCAGCCGTGTCAACGCAGTGTTATAGCGCTCTATCGCCAGATCTGGATTGGGAGAGGCACCGGCAAAATGCACCGGGCGCCCTGCAACAATGCGCTCGGCTTGCGTTGGCCAACCGTCGCCAGCGTAAGCCTCCAGGCGTTTCAGGAAAACCTCCATCAGGTCTTCAAATTGAAAGCGGCGGGCATGAACCAACGTGCCTTGAAACAGGGCTGAAGCGGCAAAGGTCTTGATGGATTGCAAAAACCGCGCTTCGCCAGGATTGTCGATAAATTGGCGGATGGCGGCGTGACCCGCTTCAACTTTCAAGGCACCCGCACCCAGCTTGGCATCCTTCATGAAAGAAAGCGCTGTGCGCATACTGTCTGCTGTGCCAGCAGCCGATGTGAAACTCACGGAATTGCTGGTGATTCCATCATTTGTCAGGGCAAGAACCGTGTTTGTTGTGCCGAAATCAAGCCCTAGCGCTTTGGCCATGGTTATCGCTCCTCATATATCTGGTCTTGAACGCCCCATGAGCGTCTCGTTGACGCACGGCGTTTGAATGTGGATGGCGCGGTAGAGCAGTTGCCCGGTTACGCAGCAAGAGCGGCGTGATGACATGGCGCAATAGAGGATGCAAGCATTTTGAAGCCGTCTACAGCGCCGCGCGTTATATAAAACGCACGGCGCTGTTATTGAGCGTTGGGAAAGGGCAGCTCAGCGAATGAGCCGACCCGATCCCCATGTCAAGGCAAGGCCAAATACGGCAAGTATGCCGCCCCAAAGAATCCAGGGCGTCTGGTTGATCATGAAGCTAGACGACGGATAGGGGAAAAGACCAGCACCTTGCGCCATCCACAACAATCCTATGGCGACGGCAACAACACCAACCACTGTCAATATACGGCGCAAGGCAACCATGTTTTTTTCTCCGGTTCGGTTATTCAGCAGCCATGGCGGGCTTGGATGGCCCATCTTCGGTATTGGCCGGATGGTGGTCATCTTTGCGAGAGAACAGGCGTGAGAGGAATTTCCCCATACGATCCATTTCTACAAAGATGACAGGTGTGATGAACAACGTCAGAAGCTGCGACACCAGCAAACCGCCGACGACGGCAATGCCCAGAGGTTGGCGCAATTCAGAGCTTGCGCCTTGGCCAAGGGCAATCGGCAACGCGCCAAGCAGTGCACAGAATGTTGTCATCATGATCGGGCGGAAACGTCGCACACAGGCCTCGTGAATGGCCTTTGCCGGTGTTTCCCCATGGTCGCGGATCAGTTCGACCGCGACGTCGATCATCATGATCGCGTTTTTCTTGACGATACCGATCAGCATCAACAGGCCGATCAGGGCAATGACCGACATATCGAAATTCATCACCTTCAACGCCAGCAGTGCACCGAGGGCGGCGGCTGGAAGACCGGACAGAATGGTGAGTGGATGAATGAAGCTTTCATACAAAACACCCAGCACCACGTAGATGGTAATCACAGCGGCCAAAATCAGCAGGCCGGTATTGCCCTGTGATTGTTTGAAAATGGCTGCGGTGCCGCCGTAGGAGGTGAAAACGTCATTGGGAACACCGAGTTCCTGTTTGATCGCGTCAATTTTTGCGGTTGCATCGCTGAGCGATACACCGTCGGGAAGGTTGAACGAGACCGTTGTGGAAACCAGCTGGCCAGTTTGGTTGATTGTCACGGGTGCTGATTTGCGCACAACAGTTGCGAAGTTTGACATCGGCACCAGCGTGCCCGTGGAGGATGATCTGACCCGGATATCGCGCAGGAACTGATCGTCCCATTGTCTTGCACGGTCAAATTCGACAATCACGTTATAGCTGTCGCCAGTCGATTGAATCTGGGCGGCAGTGTAACCGCTGAACGCCATTTCCAGTGTCTTGCGCAATTGGTCGTTGGTAATGCCAAAGGCGGCGGCCTTGCTGTTGTCAATGTTGATGGTTGCAGCAATGGCATTATTTTGCGCATCGCTGGTGACATCGGTGAAATCCGGATCCCGACGCATGGCGGTCTGAATCTTGGAAGACCACTCATTGGTGGTGGCTGCATTCAACGCCTGTATCACCAACTGATACTGGCTGGCTGTGCTGCGTCCACCGAAGCGCAGGTTTTGCTGGGGAGAGATGTAGCTCTTGATACCGGCAATTTTGGAAAGCTTCTGACGCAGACTGTTGACTGTGTCGTTCAGGGGCGGCCTTTGGTCCTTATCTTTGAGCTGAACAAAAATCGTACCATTGTTGAGAGGGCTGCGGCTGCTACCGCCAACAATGGACGTCACATGGTCAACGGCTGGATCAGCCTTGACCACGGCAGCCACCTGATCTTGCAAGGCGCGCATGGCCCCATAGGAAATGTCTTCACGTGCACGAGTGGAAATCGACAGGCGGCCTGTGTCTTCCTGCGGAAAGAAGCTGGATGGCAAGGTCTCGAACAAAAAGAGCGAGCTGGCCACGGATGCCAGAAACGCCATCAGCACTGTAAAGCGATGCTTCAGGCACCAGATAACGGCAGCATCATAGCCCGATAAGGTTTTGGCAAAGCCGATATCAAACCAACGCACCAAAAATGGCGGGTTGCTGGAATGGCCTGAAAGGCGGGCCGCCAGCATCGGTGTGACCGTGAGCGACACCAGAACAGAGGCCATAATCGCCAATGTGACCACCATGCCAAATTCATTGAACAGGCGTCCGACAACACCGCCCATCAGCAAGATGGGAATGAATACCGCCACCAGTGAAATCGACATGGAGATAATCGTGTAACTGACTTCAGCGGCTCCTTTAAGAGCGGCCTCACGCGCTGGCATCCCCTGTTCTCGGTAGCGCAGAATATTTTCCAGCATAACAATGGCGTCATCCACCACCAGGCCGACGGAGAGGGTAAGGCCGAGAAGTGAGATATTGTCGATACTATATCCAAGCACATACATGCCGCCAAACGTGGCAATCAGCGACAATGGAACGGCTAGACCGGGAATGAGTGTTGCCGTGAGATGGCCGGTGAACAGATAGATCACCAGAATTACCAGTCCAATGGTGAGGAACAGGGTGAACTGCACATCATGGATCGATTCGCGGATCGATTTTGATGTGTCGTTCATGACATTGATCTTCAGTGATGGTGGCAATTGCTGTTTCAACGCCGGCAGCTTTGCCAGAATTGAATCCACCACATCAACGGTATTGGCATCGGGCTGGCGCTGAACTGCCAGAATAATCGCCTGCTTGCCGTCGAACCAACTGCCAGCGTCGAGATTGGCAACACTATCGGTGACATTGGCAACATCGGACAAGTGGATCGGTGCGCCGTTGTTGTTGGCGACCACCAGTGTTTTAAACTCGGCTGCATTGGTGCGCTGGGTATTGGCATCAATGGTGATTTGTTGTTGATCGCTGGCAAGTGCGCCAACGGGAACCTGATTGTTGGCGTTTGCGATGGCGGTTGTCAGCGTATCGACGCCAAGACCGCGGGCTTGCAGCTTCGAGGGGTCTACGCCAATGCGCACGGCATAGGTTTGGGAGCCATAAATGCTGACCTGTGCCACACCATTGAGTGTCGATAGCAGCGGCGAAATAATGTTTTCCGCAATCGAATCCACTTGGCTGCGCGGCATTTCATCGCTGTTGACCGCCAAAAGCAGCACAGGCGCATCGGCAGGATTGCTTTTGCGGTAGCTTGGCGCCGTGGTCATATTGCTGGGCAATTGACGGGTGGAGCGCGAAATTGCCGCCTGCACATCGGCGGCTGCGGCATCAATATCGCGGTTCAGGTCAAATTGAATGACGATGGAACTGTTGCCCAGCGAGTTGCTGGCGCTGATTTCGCTGATGCCGGGGATGGTTTCAAACTGCTTGATCAGCGGTGTTGCAACCGATGTTGCCATGGTTTCTGGCGAGGCACCAGAGAGCGAAGCCGTGACGTTGATGGTAGGAAAGTCGACCTTAGGCAGCGCTGCAACCGGCAAAAGCCGATAGCCCGCAAGCCCGGCCAGAACAATGCCAATCGCCAGAAGGATTGTCGCAACAGGGCGATTAATGCAGAATGTAGGGATCATTGCGACGCTTCCTTCTGCATGTTTTCCGCGGTCTGTTGATGTTTACCGCCAGCCTTGCCGGTGCTGGCTGTCTGACCACCAAACTGTTCCAGCACGGTTTGCCCATCCGCCAATTGCACCTGACCTTCAACAATCACATGTTGGCCTTCTTTCAGGCCGGAGGCAATTGCCGTGCTATCGCCGTTGGTGCGGGCAACTTCAACCTTTGTTGCATGCACTTTGCTTTTGTCATCAACGGTGTAAACAAAATAGCCATCAGCGCCGGGGCGCACGGCCACGGTCGGCACAATGATGTTCTTTTCCTTGCTGGCAAAATGCACGGTCACATTGGCGCTCTGGCCCGGCCAGAGAACGCCCTTGTCGTTTTCGAACTCGGCCTTGACTGTGATCGTGCCGGAGGAGCTGTCGACGCTATTGTCAAAGAAGGACAGCTTGCCACGCACGGCCACGCCCCCGGTTGCTGCGGGGTCAACATCCACCGCGACCTGATCGCCGGATGAAAATGCCTGATGAAGCTGCGGCAGATAGCGCTGTGGCATTGGGAATTTGATATAAATCGGGTTATAGCGCGTGATGGTGACAATGGCCGTGCCGGCGCTGACATAGGCACCATTGCTCAACTGTATACTGCCAAGACGGCCATCATAAGGCGCGCGGATTTTCATATGGTCCAGCGTCACCAGATCCGAGGCGAGGGTTGCCTTGTCGGCATCCACCTTACCCACGGCAGAATCGCGCGCCGCTTTTGCCTGATCATAGGTTTGCTGAGATTGCGCATTTTGCTTGACCAGACTCTCGGCACGTTGAAGCGCTGTTTCGGCTTCAACCAGGCTTGCCTGATCGCTTACGAGATTGGCGCGATCTTTGTCAACGGTGGCCCGTGCGACACGATCATCCATACGGGCAATCAAATCTCCCGCCTTAACGTCCTGTCCGTCCTGAGCGACAACATTATCAATCAGGCCTGCTTGCAGTGCTGCAATGGTGGTTGTGTCTTCTGCCTCTGCCCAGCCTGTCGCCGTTGCGTCCATTGGCAAGTCACCCATGACAGCGGCAACGGTTTTTACAGATGTCGGGCCGCCGTTGCGTTTGCCGCCGCCGCGGTTGCTGCCTTGGCCTGAATCTGGCTTTTGCCCGGAATCTGCCTTGGCTTGATCCTGGTGGGAGTCCAGTTTTGCAAGGAAGGGAATCTGGTCGCGGTAAAGCCAGCCGCCAACGGCAAGGATTGCTATGATGCTTGAAGCAGTCCAGAATTTTTTCATTTTGTAAGCCTGATGACGCGAGTGAGTATTCAACGCGTCATCATCAATCAAATTGTGCAATACAAAAATAACAAGGGGGCCGCTTTTCCATCAAGAAGCGGTGATTTTTCCTTACAATATAGTAATGTAAGTGATTTAGTGATGAATTTTTCAATTCGTCACCATTTTGCAACGCTTAAAGTGACTTTGCAGCGCCGCCGTCAACCCGCAGCATGGTGCCAGTTATGTAGCTTGCAGGTGCTGAGCAAAGGAATGCTCCGGCTGCGGCAAACTCCTCGACGCTGCCAAGCCGCCCTGCGGGGATTGTCTTGACCGAGGCTGCGCGCACCTCTTCCAACGACTTGCCAAGACGTGTTGCATTGGCACCATCCAACTCATCAATGCGGTCTGTGTGGATACGTCCGGGCAAAAGCAGATTGGCTGTAATGCCAAAACCTGCGATCTCCGTTGACAGGGTTTTGTTCCACCCCACCAAGGCTCCGCGCAACGTGTTGGACAGGGCAAGATTGCCAATCGGCTCAATAACGCCGGATGATGCAACCGTGAGAATGCGACCGAAGCCTTGGCTTTTCATCTGCGGCAGCAGTGCGTTGGTGAGCGTGATCACCCGAACGACCATGGACTGGAAGAAATTATAGAGCTTCTCGGCATTCATCTCTTCTGCCGTGCCGGGCGTTGGGCCGCCGGTATTGTTGACCAGAATATCAATGCCGCCCAGCGTGTCGGAGACCGCCTGAACCATGGTGTCGACAAAATGGGCGTCAGCAAGATCGGCGACGACATAATCAGCCTTGCCGCCAGCCGTTTTGATCTCGACGCAATTGGCCTTGAGCTTTTCTTCCGTGCGACCGCAGATCAACACATGCGCGCCCTCGGCCGCCAATGCTTTGGCAATACCAAAGCCCAAGCCCCGAGAGGCCGCAAGAACCAGAGCGCGTTTACCGGAAATGCCAAGATCCATCGTCATATGTCCTTTGTCTGTGGCCGTCATGGGATGGAAAGAAAAGAGGCCATCACCGTCCGAGCTATGCAAAATTGCTCTATCTCGCCCACAGGCCGCATCCGCAAAATGCGCAATTTAGCTTAAAATTTGTGAGTCAAAAACAGAGGTTATAAACCGAGGCCTCCGCTCATGATGAACGAAGGCCTCTATGGTTGTTATACTATCGTGCCAAATTGCAACACAAAACTCAAGCCGAGCGCAACGCGCCTTTAAGCTGCGAGTGCGCTGTTACGGTTGAGCGTTAATTGATTCGCGTGCTCGAACTTCTCAATGGCCTGTTTGAACAGGTCTTCATCCTGTTTAAGCTTGGCAAGGTTGGTCAGCGCATTGCCCCAGTTTTGGAACGTGTCTGGGTCTTCCGGGCTCAAGTCGTTGGCGCGTTCAAACTTTTCAATGGCTTGGCGGAACAGGTCCTCGTCCTGCATCAGCTTTGCAAGATTTGTCAGCGCATTACCCCAGTTGTTGAAGGTGCCGGGATGATTTTCCCGACGCTGATTGGCGCGCTCGTATTTCTCGATGGACTGAATGAACAAGCCTTCATCCTGCTGCAACGCGGCCAGATTGGCCAGTGAATTGCCCCAGTTGTTAAAGGTGCCAGCCGAGTCAGGCCGCAATTCGTTGGCGCGCTGGTATTTTTCACAGGCCTGCTTGAACAGGTTTTCGTCCTGCTTGATTTTTGCCAGATCCGAGAGCGTGTTACCCCAATTGTTGAGGGTGCCGGGATCGTCCTGCTTGATCTGGTTCGCGCGCTGGAATTTTTCGAGAGCCTGCATAAACAGGCTGGTATCCTGTTGCAGCCAGGCCTGTTTTGCCAGCACAATACCCCAATTGTTCAGCGCTTCGGCAAAATCGGGCTTCAGGCTTACGGCTTTGCTGTATTCGGCTGTGGCATTGATCAGCACTTCCAGATCATCGGCTTTCTCAAAGCTCTTGCTCAGGCGATACCCCTTGGAAAAATGCGCCCAGGCGTGGATGTCGCTATCTTTTTTCGATTCAAACAGCCGACGGTCGCCCGAATCGAGAGAGTCTTCATTCTGCGTGATGATGTCTTCCGGACGCCCTTGAAGCACAGCAGTTTGCACAAAATTGAGCTGCAAGGCGGCCTGATTGTCCTGCAAGCGCTCGATTGTGCTGGCCAGAATGTCCTTGGCGGCATCAATTTTTTCCAGCGGAAAGGCTGTGATTTCGCTTAAGCCTGCAATCAGATGGCCAGCCGGATCGGCAATTACCTCCGGCGGGAAGCAATAAAGCTCGCGGGCCAGATCAATCATGAAGCGGTCTGCATCTGCCCCGCCGAGATAATGGCAGTAATTTTGTGCAAGAAGCGATGCCAGATGGTCGTCCGGCTCTTCCTTGTGGCCGATCCAGTAGATATGCGTTTCGCCGGTGTAATATTTTTCCAAAAGCGGGAAAATATGGTCGGTGCGGCCGCTATAACCCAAAACAATCAAATGGTTATCGGCAAACAGATCCGCAATCAGCGGTTCGACTTTTCGTGCATGCGCCTCTGCCTCAGCCACCGTGTTTTTCATCACCTGGGCTGCGCCCTGACCGTGCAGATGAACGATGGATGGGTCAGCAATGAAATCGGTGCGCTCATTGGGTGCCACACCATAATCATAGGTGGACAGATATTGCCCCAAGAGGCCGCAGGCGCGGGCGAGGATATTGTCGAAATTGAAGGTGACGACCCGCTTCACCAGATCGGCCTTGATCATGCCGGCCAAAGCAATATGCGCCCAATTGATTTTAGAGGCCGCAAGATGGGCACTGAGCAGGCGCTTTCGCTCGCTCGGCGGCAGCTTTTGCATGCAGAGGTAATAATCCCATTTGGACTTGGCATCCATGCGATCAAAACGCTGCGGAAATTTCTGGTGGATCTCCTGAATAATCCCGTTTGCCGTTGGAATTCCTGCCGAAACAGACATCCCGGCACCCGTCAGGAAAATGAAACGACCTTCAGCCTGCTGAATGGTATTTGCCAGCTCTGCTACGTCTTCACTCGTGTATTTCGTCATTTTGGCCCCCAAGATCCGCTCGCCTCGATTTGCATGGAATGGACAAAGGTGTCAATTTTGGCAATTACGCGGGATTTTGATCAGATAGTTTACGTGCACGTAAGAGATAGGTATTCTCTTACGTCATAGTAGCGCGCGAAAATTTCGCGAAACTGTCGTCCATGTCGTGGCTCGACAAGTTGCCTGCGATTTGACAAGTAAGAATGCAACACTGGGACCACGCTGAGCGGAGAGAGAAAATGAACGAACAAGAGCTGCCAGAGCGCGAGAGCATGGAATTTGATGTGGTGATTGTGGGTGCGGGGCCTGCTGGGCTTTCTGCGGCCATTCGCCTGAAACAGGTCAATCCTGAGCTTTCCGTGGTCGTGCTGGAAAAGGGGGCCGAAGTTGGTGCGCATATCCTCTCCGGCGCGGTGGTTGATCCAATTGGCATTGACCGATTGCTGCCCGATTGGCGCAGCGAGGCTGACCATCCGTTTAAGACGGAAGTGAAGGCCGATCATTTCTTGTTCCTTGGGCCAGCAGGTTCGATTCGTCTGCCCAACGCGCTGATGCCGCCGTTGATGAACAACCATGGCAATTACATCGTTTCGCTGGGCAATGTCTGTCGCTGGCTGGCGGGCCACGCGGAAGCTCTCGGCGTGGACATCTACCCCGGCTTTGCCGCCACCGAAGTGCTTTATAACGACGCCGGTGCGGTGATTGGTGTGGCGACCGGCGATATGGGCATTGAGAAAAACGGCGAACCCGGCCCCAATTATACGCGCGGCATGGAGCTTTTGGGTAAATATGTGCTGATTGGCGAAGGCGTGCGCGGCTCGCTGGCCAAGCAGCTGATTGCCAAATTTGATCTGTCGCGCGACAGCGATGTGCAAAAGTTTGGCCTTGGCATCAAGGAGCTTTGGCAGGTGAAGCCGGAGCATCACAAACCGGGGCTGGTGCAGCACTCGTTTGGCTGGCCGCTGGATATGAAAACCGGCGGCGGCTCCTTCCTCTATCATCTTGAGGATAATCAGGTGGCGGTTGGTTTTGTAACCCACCTGAATTACAAGAATCCGTATCTTTTCCCGTTTGAAGAGTTCCAGCGCTTCAAGACGCATCCGGCCATTCGTGATACGTTTGAGGGCGCAAAGCGCATTTCTTATGGCGCGCGCGCCATTACCGAGGGTGGCTATCAATCGGTGCCGAAGCTGTCCTTCCCCGGCGGCGCGCTGCTGGGCTGTTCGGCGGGCATGGTCAACGTGCCGCGCATCAAGGGCAGCCATAATGCCGTGTTGTCCGGCATGATGGCGGCGGAGAAGATTGCCGAGGCGATTGCGGCTGGTCGTGCCAATGATGAGCCGATTGAGATCGAAAACAGCTGGCGTGAGGGCGACATCGGCAAGGACTTGAAGCGGGTGCGCAATGTTAAGCCACTGTGGTCGAAATTTGGTACCGCCATTGGCGTTGGTCTTGGCGGGTTGGATATGTGGACCAACCAGCTGTTTGGCTTCTCCTTCTTCGGCACGCTCAAACATGGCAAGACCGACGCGCAATGCCTTGAGCCCGCAGCAAAGCACAAGAAGATCGACTATCCCAAGCCCGATGGCGTGCTGACCTTTGATCGCCTGTCCTCGGTGTTCTTGTCGAACACCAACCACGAAGAAGACCAGCCTGTGCACCTGAAGGTCAAGGATCTGGCCTTGCAGAAATCGTCCGAGCTTGGTGTTTATGCTGGTCCGTCAAACCGCTACTGTCCTGCCGGCGTGTATGAATGGGTGGAGAAAGACGGCGAGGAAAGCTTTGTGATCAACGCGCAGAACTGCGTTCATTGCAAAACCTGCGACATCAAGGACCCGAACCAGAACATCACCTGGGTGCCGCCCCAAGGAGGCGAAGGACCAGTTTATCCAAATATGTAATATTTGGGTGAAGTGGTCCGCACAGACCTCCGTTCTTAGAATGCAGGCGAAGGACCAGTTTATCCAAACATGTAATGTTTGGGTGAAGTGGTCCGCACGGACCTCCGTTCTTAGAATGCAGGCGAAGGACCAGTTTATCCAAACATGTAAGCCCATGACCCCCGGCATCGTGAGATGCCGGGACAGGTTTCATGGGGAAAGAGTTTGGGTGAAGTGGTCCGCACGGACCTCCGTTCCTAAAATGCAGGCGGAGAGGGGCCGGTTTATCCAAACATGTAATATTTGCCAAAAATACATGGTTTGGCCTTGAAATGGCTTGTGAAAGGTGATGTTGCTCTGTAAGCAAAGTTCGATAGGTCAGCAATACTGACCTATCGATTGTTTTCAAGAGGTCATCCGTCATGTCTGCCGAAGCTTCGCCATCCGAATTCACCATCAAGCTCAACGCCAATCCGATGCCAGAGGATGAGCGGTTGCAAGCGTTTCAAAGCCTGGGCTTTGGCACGCTGTTTTCTGACCATATGGCGGTCATTCACTGGAATGTGGTGAAGGGCTGGCATTCTGCCGAAATTACCGCACGTGGCCCTTTTGCCATTGATCCGGCGGCGGCTGTGTTGCACTACGCGCAGGAAATCTTCGAGGGCATGAAGGCCTATCGCACCGGCGATGGCAAAGTCGTGCTGTTTCGTCCCGATGAAAACGCCCGCCGCTTCAATGAATCGGCCAAGCGCATGGCGATGCCGGAAATTCCACAAGAGCTGTTTTTGCAAGCCATTGATCAGCTGGTCAAAACCGACGCGAAGTGGATTCCAGAAGGTGAGGGCAGCCTTTACCTGCGTCCGTTCATGTTTGCCACGGAAGCTTTCTTGGGCGTGCGGCCAGCGCGCGATTATATTTTCTGCGTAATTGCTTCGCCGGTTGGTCCTTATTTCAAGGGTGGAGCCAAGGCCGTAAAAATCTGGGTCTCGGAAAACTATACCCGTGCTGCTCCCGGCGGCACGGGTGCTGCCAAATGCGGTGGCAATTACGCAGCCAGCCTGATTGCCCAGCAGGAAGCTGTTGAGCACGGCTGTGATCAGGTAGCGTTTCTGGATGCTGCCGAACACAAATGGGTGGAAGAACTGGGCGGCATGAATGTGTTTTTCGTCATGGACGATGGCTCGCTGGTCACGCCACCACTTGGCGGCACAATCCTGCCCGGCATCACCCGCAATTCCCTGCTGTCGCTAATGCGCGATCAGGGCATGACAGTCAACGAGCGGCCTTATTCCTTTGAGGAATGGCAGGCCGATGCCAAGAGCGGCAAACTCAAGGAAGCCTTCGCCTGCGGTACCGCCGCTGTGGTGGCGGGCATTGGTGAGGTTAAATTCACGCAAGGCAGCTTCCAGATTGGCACCGGTGAAACCGGCCCAGTGACCACCAAAATCCGCGAACAGCTTGTCAGCATCCAACGCGGCAAAAGTAATGATCCCCATGGTTGGGTCAGAACGATTGACGGAATTTGAATGAAGAGGGCCACAGCAGATGTGGCCCTCAGCTTATTGACAAACCTCTCGCTCGACGTTTCGTCACCCTCGGGCCTGTCCCGAGGGTCTGCCGTGGCTGGATAAGCAATTGACTTTGCTTATGAAATTAGCGTGGTTAGATGCTCGGCACAGGGCCGAGCATGACGTCGAGGATAAATTTAGGGTTTGTCAGCAGTCTGGGGCCGGGAGCAATCCCGGCCTTTTTGGTGAAGCCGATGAGCCTTCACTTTGGGTTCGGGTCGTAATTCTCGGCTTTCACACCGCAGCTGACCCGAACACAATCTCACTACAATTTCCCGCGAGTGTCCTTCACGCAAAGTTGACGCAATCCAAAGGATTGGCCGCGCCTCAGTGTCAAATCTTAACGCTTCATTAAGTCGATCTCTATAATTTTAACGTTGCATTAAGTTTTTCTGAAGAAGCGCTTGCCAATGTCGATTGTTCAACATTTCAGCTCCAAAGCTGGCCGCCTCCGGGAACTTAAGTTCAGTGTGCGCTCGAGCAAGCGTCAATTTGTAGAGGAGCGAAAGCGCCATCGGCAGGCCAAATCCCGAATCATGGTCATTTCGGGCGGGGTCCTGCTGTTTTATGCCGCTCTCTTTGCCAAATTGGGATATATGGGCTCAGAGACATTGCCCGATATATCAAAAATTCTACCGCCTCTCCAGATTGCCTGGCGGCCGGATATTCTGGATCGAAACGGCCAGATCATGGCCACCGATATCCGAACGGTTTCGATGTTCGCCGACCCACACCGCATTGTCGATGTCGATGAAGCGGTGGAGAAAATCTCCGGGCTGTTTCCCGATCTGGATAGAAAGGCTCTTTATAAGAAGCTGTCTGATCGAAAGTCCCATTTTGCCTGGCTGGAACGCCAGTTAACGCCAGAACAGCAAAATCAGGTGATGAAACTAGGGCTTCCTGCCATTGGCTTTCGACCGGAGGTGAAGCGCTTTTATCCGGGCGGGCGCACGGCGGCTCATGTTTTGGGTTATGTCGATATCGACAATCACGGCGTTGCCGGTATGGAGAAATATATCGACTCTCAAGGCCTGTCCGATCTGGCAGCCACGGGCCTTGCGACACCAAGCGCGCTTGAGCCAGTCAAGTTGTCGATTGATTTGCGCGTGCAGAACATTGTTCATGATGTGATCAGTGATGCCTTGACCACCTATAAGGCGCAGGCTGCGGGGGCTGTGGTTCTCGACATTCACACGGGAGAGGTGCTGGCCATGGCATCTGTGCCGGATTTTGATCCGAATGATCCGCAAGGAACGGGCGGGCAGGGGTGGCTGAATCGCATGTCAAACGGCACGTTTGAGATGGGGTCGACCTTCAAGACCTTTTCCATGGCGATGGCCTTTGACACCAATTCTGTGAAGCTGACCGACACATTTGATGCAACGAGCCCGCTCCACATTGGCCGTTTCACCATCCATGATGACCGCGATGTGCCGCGACGTTTCCTGAGCGTACCAGAAGTGTTTCGCTATTCCTCCAATATCGGCACGGCAAAAATCATTGAGGTTGTCGGGATGGATGCGCAGAAGGAATACCTTAATCGTTTGGGTCTGCTGACCCGTCTTCAAACCGAATTGCCCGAGGTGAAAACGCCGAGCCAGCCACGGGTTTGGAGCAAGTTGACGTCTATCACCGTTTCATTTGGTCATGGAGTGGCAACCACCCCTCTGCAAGTCGCAGTTGCCGGTGCGGCACTGATGGACGGTGGTAAGCTGATCGAGCCGACTTTTCTGCCACGCACTGAAGAAGAAGCAGAGAAAACCGCAAAGACCGTCGTCAAGACGAGCACCAGTGACACGATTCGCTATCTCTTTAAATTAAACGGAGAACAAGGCACAGGCAGAACTGCCGATGTCATGGGTTTTCACGTTGGCGGTAAAACGGGCACCGCCAATAAGGTTATCCATGGCGTCTATTCGCACAAGCTCAGCTTCAATTCGTTCCTGGCCGCTTTCCCTATAAATAATCCGAAATACGTGGTGCTGGCCATTATCGACCAGCCGCTGACCGGCCTGCACAACTTGAATCTCGCCACCGAGACTGCGGCGCCCATGGTCCACGATATTATCGCCCGCGCAGCACCCCTTTTGGGTGTTCAGGAGGATGTCGGAAAAAATACGCTGGTGGGCTACTGATTCGACCGCCCGGTTATCGACCGGGCGGCTTTTGATCGGAACAGGTAGCGTTTTACAACAAAGTTCCGCTCAAAATCACCAGCGCTACGGTGAAATAAATCACCAATCCGCTGACATCCACCAAGGTTGCCACAGCCGGTGCCGAGGCGCTGGCAGGGTCAAGGCGCAGGCGTTGCAGCAAAAATGGCAGCATGGAGCCTGCCATGGAGCCGAAGGTAACAATGCCAATCAGGGCCGCAAACACGGTGAAGCCAACCAGCAGCCAGTGGTCACCATAGTTATAGAGGCCCAGATGTTGCCACATCGCAATGCGTACAAAACCGACCAAACCGAGAATGGCCCCCAGCGTTATGCCGGTTGGCAATTCGCGCAGCGCCACCCGCCACCAGTCGGAGAGTTTCAACTCGCCAACCGCCAAGGCCCGAATGATCAGAGATGTGGCCTGGGAGCCTGAATTGCCGCCAGAGCTCATGATCAGCGGAATAAACAGGGTCAGCACCACCGCCTTTTCCAGCTCACCTTCAAAATATTGCATGGCGCTGGCCGTGAGCATTTCGCCCAGAAACAGCGCAGCCAGCCAGCCTGCGCGTTTCTTGATCATGCCTGCGAAACTGATCTGCATATAAGGCTTGCCGAGTGCTTCCATGCCGCCAAATTTCTGCGCATCTTCGGTGGTGTCGGCAATCATGGTGTCGATCACGTCATCAACCGTAACAATGCCCAGCATCATGAAATTTTCATCGACAATGGGCAGCGCCAGCAGGTTGTTGCGGCGGATCATCCGGGCAACTTCTTCCTGCGGTGTGAGGCCGGTTGCTGTAACCACGCCATCGCGCTGGGCAACCGACAGGATCGAGGCTTCCGATGGCACGGTGATCAGGCGGCGCAGCGAAACGACGCCAATTAACCGCTTGCTGATCTGGTCCAGCACATAGATGGCGTAAACAGTTTCACTGGCATTTTCGACCTTGCGCACATGGGCCAGCGTTTCGCCAACCGTGAAATTATCGGTAACGCTGACAAATTCGGTGGTCATGATCGAGCCAGCCGTGCGCTGCGGATAGGCCATCAAATGTTCAACGGCATGGGCGGTTGCGGGGTCGAGGCGCGCAAAAATGGCCACGCGGCAGCGCTCATTCATATCTTGAAAAATATCGGCCACGCGGTCGTGGGCGGTGGCTTTCAAGAGACGCACAGCGTGCTCGGATGGCAAAGCGGCAATAATATCTGCCGCGTCATTGAGTTCAGGCCGAGCAATGACGCGCAGGGCCTTTTGCTGTGGCAGGCTGTCGAGCAGGCGTGCGGCTTCTTCCACATCCAGCCGGTTCATTTGCTCGATGCGCTCAGAGACGCTGACAACGTTGAGGCTGTCATTGAGAAGGTGGCGAGCTTTATTGCCCGCATTCATGGGAAAGCGTTGGATATTCATAATGCTCGCCTTTCCGTCGATCCGCCGTAGCGCAACCGACCTGGCAAGCTGACGGCGTCAGAGCAAGGCGGCCGCGTACGGCAAACACAATCGACTGGTACTGTCGCTTGGCATCTTGACGATGACTCCGTTGATATCCGCGCCACGAAACGTCGTGCGCGTGGTTGATAGCTGCTCCTGTTTTTCTGAAATGTCAAGTCAGAGCCAGACTGATGGTGCAACGCGAAAGCTTGGCGCAAAACACAAAAGCGTGAACATGTGAGCATTCGAAAAAAGAAAACACGTTTAACGGTCTATTAACCATAAACTCAATATTTTCTTGCCACGAAAACGACTCGAAAAAGGCAAGGTCATGACATTATCTCGGCGCGGTTTGATCTTTGGCATGCCCTTGTTTCTTGCCGGCTGCAAGACCAATCAGGTCGATCAGCAAGCACTCTATGGCGATAAGCTGGATGAGCGGCATCCGCTGCCCCGCGTGGCGCTGGACAAGATTCCGCCAGAACTGCGTCGTCAGGAAGTTGCCTATCAAACCCAGGAAGCGCCGGGCACCGTGGTGGTCGATACGCCCGCCCGCAGGCTCTACTACGTGTTGGGCAATGGCCGCGCCATCCGCTACGGCGTGGGTGTGGGGCGTAATGGTTATGCGTTGGCAGGCAACGCCTATGTCGGCCGCAAAGCTGAGTGGCCCACCTGGACGCCGACGCCCAATATGCTGCGTCGTGACCCCGAAAAGAACATGAAATATGCCGGTGGTTTGCCGGGTGGTCCTAACAATCCGCTGGGCGCACGGGCGATGTATCTTTATCGGGCTGGCAATGACACCATGTTTCGCCTGCACGGCACCAATCAGCCGTGGTCGATTGGGCAGGCCATGTCATCGGGCTGTGTGCGTATGATGAACCATGATGTCATTGATCTCTACGATCGCGTCAAAGTCGGCGATCGCGTTGTGGTGCTTCAGGCGTAAATGAACGCCGCCCTTTATGGTTTGTGTGTGTCGCGGTTGCGCCTCTCCAGCGCAACCGATACCAGAAATATGATCAGCCCAAACAGAGACAGGACTGATCCCACATAGCCGGTTGCGCCATAGCCGTAGCCCATGCTGATCACCATGCCGCCCAGCCACGCGCCCAGCGCGTTGGCAATGTTGAACGCCGAGTGGTTGGAGGCAGCAGCCAGCGTTTGGGCATCGGCTGCCACGTCCATCAACCGGGTCTGAACGGCAGGGCAGGCGGCAAAACCGCAGCCGGTGAGAAACACGCAGATACACAGCATCACAGGATTTGCGGCCGTGAGCGAAAACACCGCCATCAACACGACGTTAAAGGCCAACATGCCGCCAATCGTGCCGTTGAGCGAGTAATCGGCCAGACGCGAGCCAAGTACATTGCCAACATTCATGCCGACGCCAAACAGCGCGAGAATCACGGCAACCATTGACGCAGGCAGGCCAGCGGTATCCGTGGTGGTTTTGGCAATATAGCTGAAAATGGCAAACATGCCGCCAAAGCCAACAGCGGCTACAGCCAAGGCCAGCCACACTTGCAATCGGGCAAAAGCACCCAATTCGCGCTTGATGCTGGCTCCTTCACTCACCTTATCCTTGTGCAGATAAAGGGCAATCAGCGCCACTGTCAGGGCCGCAACACCGCCCACCATCAAGAATGCCGCCCGCCAGCTCATCATTTGCCCAAGAAAGGTAGCAATTGGTGTGCCAAGCAGGGTTGCAATGGTAAGCCCCAGCATAACCCGGCCAACGGCCCGCGCCCGTTTATGGGGTGGCACCATAGAGGCTGCGACAAGGGCTGCGACACCAAAATAGGCCCCGTGCGGCAGGCCGGTGATGAAACGAAGAGCGGTGAAGCTGAGAAAGTCGGGAGCGAATGCGCTGGCGAGATTTCCCGCAGAAAACAGCCCCATCAGCAAAAGCAACAGGGTTTTGCGCGGCAATTTTGCGGCAAGCACTGCGATAATCGGGGCACCCACCACCACACCCAAAGCATAAGCGCTGATGACGCGCCCGGCCTCTGGCACAGTGACACCAAAACTCTGCGCCACATTGGGCAGCAGGCCCATGATGGCGAATTCACCGGTGCCGATACCAAAGCCGCCCACTGCCAGTGCAATCTCAATCAGCAGGACCGTTCTTGCGGGCAGGCTGGTATGTGTCCTCGCCATACTCTCATGGCCCCCAGCGTTTGCAAAACGGGTGGTGTCGTTCATGGTTTTACCTTTAGCCGGGCGTAACAGCGCTCAATAGGATGTTTTCAGATAAATAATTTTACAGCGTGTCGCTGCAATGCAGCCGCTTTCGCGTGAAAAACAATTATATCATGATTGTGCGATGCGGTAGCGGAATTTGTGCGCCTCTTGAACTTGTCCATCGCAATTGCGATCTGCAAGGGGGATGAAACCTTCTGCGCTCCCATGCATTGTCTTGGGTTGCCCGGTTTTGTGGGACTCGTTCGTGAGCTGAAGGAACAGAAATGAAGATCAAGGCAGTCTTTAATAAAGATGGCGGCACATTTCGCACCACGGACATGGACGCCTATTGCCAACGGGCAATGCAGGTTTTTCGATCTGCGGGCCATGATGTGACCTGTGTCGCCGTGCCAGGCCGCGAGATTGTTGACGCCATGCAGTCTGCCGCAGATGAAGGCTATGATGCGCTGGTGGCGGGCGGTGGCGATGGCACCATCTCGACGGCTGCGGGTATTGCCTGGCGTGCCGGGCTGCCGCTCGGCGTGGTTCCTGCTGGCACGATGAACCTGTTTGCCCGCTCTTTAAAGCTGCCCCTGGATATCTGGCAGGTGTTGGAGGTGCTGGCGACGGCAGAGGTTCAGTCAGTTGATATCGCGAGCGTCAATGGTCAGCCTTATGTCCATCAGTTCTCTGCGGGCATGCATGCGCGCATGGTGCGGCTGCGCAATCGAATGAATTTTGCATCACGCCTTGGAAAAATTCGCGCCAGTGCCAGCGCCGCCCTCAGCGTGATGTTCAAACCACCCCATTTTGAGGTCGATTTTGACATGAAGGGTGATGGCCGTTCTGAAAAGCGCGAAGTATCGGCGATCTCCGTGTGCAACAATCCCATTGGCAGCAATCCGCTGTTTTTCGCCGATGACCTGACGACCGGCCAATTGGGCGTCTATCTGGCAGCACCATTGGACACGGTTGGTGTGGCCGGGCTGGCAATTGACATCGTGCGTGGTCGTCTAACCGAAAACCAATCGGTGATGGCAGCCGAAACAAAGAGTGTTCGACTGCATTTTCCCAAGCATAAAAAAGGCGTGGTCTGCGTTGTCGATGGGGAGTTGCTGCATATGCCGCGTGATGTGGAAATTAAAATTCACCCCGGCGAGTTGAAGGTATTGGCACCACAATAGTTTGTTGCACGGTTGGGGGCTTTGAAAACAACAACGCCCGGACGGGCCGGGCGTTGCTGGTGATATGTCGGCGTGATTAATGCGTGAAAGCCGCTGCAATCAATGTCTTGGTGTAATCCTGTGCAGGGTTGTCAAAAATCTCCTGCGTTGGACCTTCTTCGACGATCTTGCCGTCTTTCATCACCACAACATGATCGGCAATCGCTCTGATCACGGACAGGTCATGGCTGATGAACACGTAGGACAGATTGTGCTTCTCTTGCAGGTCGCGCAACAGCTCGATCACCTGCCGCTGGACTGTGCGGTCGAGCGCAGAGGTTGGCTCATCCAGAATAACCACTTTGGGCTTCAGAATCATCGAGCGGGCAATGGCGATACGCTGGCGCTGGCCGCCGGAGAACTCATGCGGATAGCGATTGCGTGAGGCAGGGTCCAGCCCCACTTCTTTCAGAGCGGCCACGGCGCGGGCGTCACGCTGCGCTTTGGTCAGCGTAGGCTCATGCACATAAAGGCCTTCGGTGATGATTTCACCCACCGTCTGGCGAGGCGAAAGCGAGCCGTAAGGGTCTTGAAACACCAGCTGCATGCTCTTGCGAAACGGGCGCATGCCGGTACGGTCCAGCGCTGAGATGTCGGTGGTTTCAAAACTGAAACGACCGTCCGCCTCCAGCAGTTTCAACAGCGCCCGGCCAAGGGTGGACTTGCCAGAGCCGGATTCGCCGACGATGCCAATGGTTTGCCCCTGATGAAGCCGCACATTGACGTGGTCCACGGCGCGGAATTTGCGCGTACCCTTGAACAACATGCCCGAGCTGATGTTGAAATCGACCACAACATTGCGACCTTCCAAGATCACGGGCGCATCGGCAGCCGGTGCGGCTTTGGTGCCGGTTGGCTCGGAGGCCAAAAGCATTTTGGTGTAGTCTTGTGTTGCACGCTCAAAAATATCGTCGCGGCTGCCATGCTCCACCACTTCGCCGCGCCGCATCACCACCACGCGATCAGCCACATGTTTGACCACACCCAGATCATGGGTGATCAGCACGATGGCCATGCCAAAGCGCTTTTGCAGATCGGCCAGAAGATCCAGAATCTGCGCCTGAATGGTCACGTCAAGCGCGGTTGTTGGCTCATCGGCAATCAGCATGTCAGGCTCATTGGCCAAAGCCATGGCAATCATGATGCGCTGGCGCTGGCCGCCAGAGAGTTCGTGCGGATAGCTGTCAATGCGCCGGTTGGGGTCGGGAATGCCAACCAGATTGAGCAGTTCAAGCACCCGTTCACGGGCTTGGGCCTTGCTCATCTTGCGGTGATGAATCAAGGCCTCGGCAATCTGCTTGCCCACCTTGTAAAGCGGGTCCAGCGAGGTCATCGGTTCCTGAAAGATCATGGTGATCTTGGAGCCGCGCACGCTGTTGAGGGTGGAAAGGCTGGCTCCCACCATTTCGGTCTCGCCGTAGCGGGCTGAGCCGGAGACTTTGCCATTGGCGGCCAGAAGGCCCATCAGCGCCATCATGGTCTGGCTTTTGCCAGAGCCCGATTCGCCAACGATGGCCAGCGTTTCGCCCTTTTTCACATCAAAGGAAATGCCCTTGACCGCATTCACCTCGCCATCCGGCGTGGTGAAATCAACTTTCAGATTTTTGACGGTCAGCACGGTTGCGTTCTTGGTCTTGTCCATGCTCATCGGTCCTTGGGATCAAGTGCATCACGCAGGCCATCGCCCACGAAGTTCAGTGAAAACAGGGTGAGCACGAAGAAGATAGCTGGGAAAATCAGCAGCCACGGTGCATTTTGCATGTTCTTCGCGCCTTCCGAAATCAACGTGCCCCAGCTGGCCAGCGGTGCCTGAACACCCAGACCCAGGAAGGACAGGAAGCTCTCCGTCAGGATCACATGCGGCACAACCACGGTGACAAACACAATCACCGGCCCAATGGTGTTGGGAATGATGTGACGGCGAATGATCTGCCAGTCGGTCAGGCCAAGCGCCTGGGCGGCACCCACAAATTCACGCCGTTTGAGTGACAGGGTTTGCCCACGCACAATGCGGGCCATTTCCAGCCATTGCACGGCCCCAATCACCACGAAGATCAACACGATGGAGCGTCCGAAAAACACCACCATGACGACAACGAGGAACACGAAGGGAAGCGAATAGAGAATTTCAACGACGCGCATCATGACATTGTCAATGCGTCCGCCCAGATAGCCCGAGGTCGCCCCATAGATGACGCCAATCCCCAGCGAGACAAGGCTTGCGGCAATGCCGACGGCAATGGAGATTTGCCCACCGAGCATGACGCGAACCAGCAGGTCACGGCCGTTGCTATCGGTGCCGAAGGGGAAATATTCCTGCGCAACATTGCCACTCATCGTCATCGACAGGCGATCTGCGGTGGTGTCGGTAATGCGCGTGTTCTTGAATTCGTTCACCCGGTCGAAATAGCGGATCGAGCGCGGATCAATCGGCTTGTCCGAGATGATCTTGGCGGTGAAAACGCCTTTTTCAACGCTGAAGCTTTCCAGCTTCAAGCGCGCGCGCTGTGCCGCACCGGCTGCCACTTCCTGCAAGGTATCCGGATGGGGAAACGGCTGCAAGCTTGGAGGCACCGAAACATAGGACGAGAAAACCTCATCATAGCTGTGCGATGAAAATAGCGGGCCAACGAAGGAAAACAGCGCAATCAGCAAAAGCATGATGCTGCCGCCCATAGCGGCTTTGTTGCGCCGAAACCGCAAGGCCGCCAATTGGGCCAGGCTTCGGCCTGCAATGGTAGGAGAGGTAATGGTGGTATCAGTCATGACGGACCCTCGGATCGAGCAGGCCATAGGCGACGTCGACCAGCAGGTTGAAGACGATCACGAAAACCGCAACGAGAACAACGGTTGCCATGACCAGAGGATAATCGCGGTTCAATGCACCGATAACAAAAAATCGGCCAACGCCCGGAATGGTGAAAATGCTCTCAACCACGGCAGAACCGGTCAAAAGAGCAGCGGCGGCTGGTGCAAGATAGGACACGACCGGCAACATCGCGCCACGAAGCGCGTGGGTAATCACCACGGTGCGCGAGGGCAGACCATAGGCGCGGGCTGTGCGGATATGGTCGGTGTGCAGTGCTTCAATCATCGAGCCACGGGTGAGGCGGGCAATGACGGCAACCTGCGGCAAGGCCAGCACGGTAATGGGCAGAGCCAGATAATAGGCAGAGCCATCACCCCAGCCACCAGCAGGCAGCCACGATAGCATCAGCGCAAAAACCAGTGTCAGCACCGGGCCCATCACGAAGTTCGGTACCGTAATGCCGATGGTCGAGACCGACATCAGGGCAAAATCAATAATGCCATTCTGCCGAAGGGCGGCAATGGTGCCAAGAATAACGCCGCCAACCAGCGCGATCAGCAAAGCAGTGCCACCAAGCTGAATGGAATAGGGCAGGGCCTGCGCAATCAATTGCGCAACCGTACTATCCTTGTAGATGAAGGATGGGCCAAAATCACCACGCACCGCATTGGCGAGGTAATTCAGATATTGGAGCCAGAGTGGCTGATCCAGATGATAGGTCTTCATCAGATTGGCCATGATGTCTGGCGGGAACGGGCGTTCAACGTCAAACGGTCCGCCCGGCGCAAAGCGCATCAGGAAGAAGGATATGGTGATGACGAGAAACACCGTGGGGATGGCGCTCATCAGTCGGCGAAGGACAAAATTGATCATGGTCAAATAACAGACGCGCGACAGACCATGTCTGGCCTATCGCGCATCATTCTCCGTTCGACGTTACTTGGAAACGCTGAGATACTTGGACAGATGCTCGTTGACAGCATTGTCAGCCCAACCGGACACCTTGTCAGACACCAGCCAGAGATTGGCAGTGTTCATCAACGGTGCAACAGGCTGCTCATCCACCAGGATCTGCTCCGCCTTGTGCATTTCTTCCATGCGGAGCTTCTGGTCTTTCTCGTTGTACGACTTCTTCATCAAGGCGTCGAATTCCGGGTTTTTCCAGTGGGCATAGTTGAAGGTGGTGTTGTCACCCAGGGTCAGAGCCAGGAAGTTTTCAGGGTCGGCATAGTCCGCACCCCAGCCAGCGCGCGCAACCGAGAATTTGCCGCCTTCCTTGAGGTAGGAATAGTGCGAGGCAACGTCGAGGTTGGTCAATGTCACCTTGGCACCGAATGTGGTCTTCCACATATCGGCAATCGCGGTGGCAACACGCTCATGGTTGCTGTTGGTGTTGTAGCGGATGTCGAGGTTCAGCGGCTTGCCGCCTGCGCCGTAACCGGCTTCCTTCATCAGCTCCACAGCCTTGTCTTCACGGTCGATCTGCGACATGGAGGCAAAGTCCGGAACGGCTGGCTTTTCATAGCCTTCCATGCCCGGAGGCACCATGGAGTAAAGCGGCAGCTGTGCACCGGAGAAGATTTCGCTGGAGAGGAAGTCGCGGTCGATAGCCATGGACAGCGCGCGACGGACCTTTACGTCGTTCATTGGAGCTTCACGGGTATCGAACGCATAGTAATAGGTCGACAGCGCCGGAGACACATGAACCTGGCTGCTGTAGGCAGCGCGCAAGCGTTTGATCTGGTCAGCTGAGAAGTTGTATACAACGTCCAGCTCCTTGGCTTCAAAACGACGAACAGCGGCGGCATCATCTTCGATTGGGTAGAACACGACCTTGTCGAGCTTGACGTTTTTGGCATCCCAATACTGGTCGTTCTTCACTTCGACCAGCTTGTCGTTTGGCACGTGGGATTCCAGCTTGAACGCGCCATTGTTGACCATGTTGCCGGGCTTAACAAAAGCATCGCCAAACTTTTCATAGTTTGCCTTGCTGATTGGCAGCGCTGTGTAATGCGACATCAGCTGCAGGAAGTAAGGGGTGAAACGCTCAAGCGTGATTTCCAGCGTCTTGGCATCAATTACCTTCACGCCCAGCTCTTCAACAGGCAGCTTGCCGGTGTTGACCTTTTCGGCGTTCTTGATGGGGTAGAGCAGGTTGGCATATTCAGCCGCGGTCTTTGGATTTTCCAGGCGACGCATGGCAAACTGGAAGTCTTCAGCCGTCACCGGCGAGCCATCCGACCATTTGGCGTTATCACGGATTTTGAAGGTGTAAACGGTGCCGTCATCCGACACTTTCCAGCTTTCGGCTGTACCCGGTACAATCTTGCCGCTTGCGTCAGCAATCGTCAGGCCTTCGAACATATCACGGATGACAAAGCCTTCAATATCAATGGAGATATGGGCCGGATCGAGCGACTTTGGTTCGCCGCTGTTGCCGCGGTTGAGTACAGCTTCAGCGAGTGCACCGCTTGCGCCCAGCAGCAGGCTGCCAGCCAGCAAGGTCGCTACAAAACGGGTTTTCATCAGGGTCATTATGGTCTCCACACCGAGTTGAGATTTGTTCGATTGCCGACCAAATTGCAAAGCTGCTCAAAAAACAACCCCTGCCTCAAAAAAAACATTGTCGCATTTGAGTAATCAAGCCCTATCCTGCGACAATAAAAGGTTTTTCGGCCGTTTTCGCGCCTGCGGCAAAAACGTCGAATGGGCTGTTTTCCCCGGTTTTCCACAGATTCTGGTATGCTGAGCATACTAAAAATGGCGACATTTTTCCGCGCAAATCAGCGGCCTGAGCGGTCTCTGCCTATTTCAAGTTTCTGAAAACCGATTGAAATGAAGGTTTATTTTTCAATAAACATCGCAATCTTAGGATGATTGTTCACATCACAAGCGTGGCAGATAGGTCCGATAGTCGAAATCCGACACGGTGCGCAAATAGGTTATGGCTTCCTTGCGCTTGGTGTCACCATAGATCTTTGCATATTGCGCCCCGAACACATCGGCGATGAAGGGCGATGCGCCAAACCGATCGACCGCAGTCAGAAAATCATGGGTCAAAATATTGGCAGTTGTGCTTGGAGCATTTGGCGAGGCTGGCGCACCGGGATCGAGATCTCGTTCCAGGCCCAACAGCATGCCGCCGAGAATGGCTGCGAGCAAGAGATAAGGGTTGGCGTCTGCGCCCGCGACGCGATGTTCCACGCGCGCCGCCGGGCCATCTTTATCCGGAATACGCACGGCTGTGCCACGATGGCCAAAACCCCAATCGATCTTGTCTGGCGCAAACGAGCCGGGCTGGAATCGACGGTAGGAATTGGCAAAGGGCGCAAAGATCAGTTGTGCCTCTTGCATGGTTTGCAACATGCCTGCTGTCACGGATTTCAGCCTGGTTGGCTCACCGCCCTTGGCATCCAGGATATTGTTGCCGTCACGATCGATAATGCTGATGTGCACATGCAGGCCGGAACCGGCCTGATCACTATAAGGCTTGGCCATGCAGGTGGATTTCAGCCCGTGCTTTTGGGCTGCAAATTCGGCCACCCGCTTGAGATAGATACAGTCGTCGGCGGCGGCCATTGCATCAGGACAGTGCAGCAGATTGACTTCAAACTGGCCGGCACCAAACTCGGCTGTGGTGGCGTCGGCGGGCAGGCCCATGGCGTCGGCATATTCTCTTAACGTGGTGAGGTAATCCTCCATGGCTGCCGTTGCCCGCATGTCATAGAGCTGGTAGCCATTGGGTTCGCCCCGATAGGTCAGCGACTTTGGCGGCATAGGGCGATCCCTCTCGCGCCAATCACCCTCCATCACGTAAAATTCCAGCTCGGTCGCGACCACGGGTGTCAGGCCAAGCGCATCAAACCGCTTGAGCACACGGGCGAGAATGGCGCGAGGACAGATAAAATGCGGCTCGCCATCCAGCGTATGCATGGTGGCCAAAACCTGCTTTGAACCCTTGGGTGCCCAAGGCATGGGCGTGAGCGAGCGCTTGTCCGGTACGCACATGCCATCAGGGTCGCCCAGGGTGAGCGAAATGCCGGTCAGGTCGTCATTGTCATCACCCCAGATATCCAGTGACTGGGTTGAAGCTGGCAGACGGACGCTGTTTTTCCAAACCTTGGCTTCGGCGCTGAGGGGAATCATTTTGCCACGCAGATCGCCATTCATACCCACCAGTAGCACTTCAATGCGTGCCTGTGGATCAAGCGTGGCATCCTGCGTGTCTGTCATGAAAGCGGCTTTCCAATATTGTTGGCTCAGGGTTGTTGGCATTCAGCCATTCTTGCCAAATGAGATTGCTCAAGTCATGTTCGTAGCGGATTAGTTACCGCCGTTCAATGCGGTGGAACCGTGATAGGATCGATCTTTATGTCAGATATTTCCAGCTCCCTTTCGAATCTCGCCGCCATCAATGCCGCCCATCATCTGCACCCTTTTAACGACATGAAAAAGCTGAATGAAAACGGCGTGCGGGTGATGCAAAAAGCCGAGGGCGTGTATATTTGGGATTCGACCGGCAAGAAATATCTGGATGCCTTTGCAGGTCTTTGGTGCGTCAATGTTGGCTATGGCCGCAGCTCGATTGCCAAGGCTGCCTTTGAGCAAATGCAGGAGCTGCCCTATTACAACACGTTTTTTGGCACCACCACGCCGCCAGCCACTCTGCTGGCGCAAAAAGTGACCAGCAAAGCCGGCCCCCATATGAACCACGTGTTCTTCACCAATTCCGGATCGGAAGCGACGGATACATGGTTTCGGCTGGCGCGGGTTTATTGGAAGGCGCTGGGGCACGCGACCAAAACCCAGATCATTGCCCGCAAAAATGGCTATCACGGCTCCACAGTGGCCGGGGCCTCACTGGGTGGCATGAAATATATGCACGAGCAGGGCAATCTGCCGATTGAGGGCATCCATCACATCAACCAGCCCTATTGGTTTGGTGACGGCGGTGATCTTTGCCCGGCGGCGTTTGGCCTCAAGATTGCGCAGGAGCTGGAGGCAAAAATCCTCGAACTCGGTGCCGATCATGTTGCGGCCTTTGTGGCTGAGCCTATCCAGGGAGCCGGTGGGGTGATTGTTCCACCGGAGACTTATTGGCCCGAGATTGTCCGCATCTGCAAGCAGCATAATGTTCTGTTGGTATCGGATGAGGTGATTTGCGGATTTGGCCGTCTGGGGAGCTGGTTTGGCTATCAACACTTTGGCTTTGAGCCGGATATGGCACCGATCGCCAAGGGCCTGTCATCGGGCTATCTGCCGATTGGCGGAGTGCTGGTGTCGGATCGTGTGGCCGAGGTGCTGATCAACGAGGTTGGTGATTTTAATCACGGCTACACCTATTCCGGCCATCCGGTCTGTGCCGCAGCAGCGTTGGAAAATATCCGTATTCTGGAAGACGAAGGGTTGGTTGAGCGCGTGCGCGATGACATCGGCCCCTATATGGCGCAAGCGTTGGGTACGCTGAGGGATCATGACAGAGTGGGTGAGGTGGTGAGCGTGGGCCTGATTGGTGCCGTTCAGCTGACAGACGACAAGGCCAGCCGCCGCCGTTTTGCCAAACCCGATGATGCGGGTGCTTTTGTGCGAAATCATTGCGTTGCCAATGGCGTGATTGTTCGCGCCACTGGTGATCGCATGTTGTTTTCGCCGCCCTTGATCATTTCACGGTCCGAGGTTGATCATGCGGTGGAGACCCTTGGCAAGGCTCTGGATTGGCTCAAGGATCATTATCACGCGTAATCAGGCATCCTGCCATGCAAAGGGCAGGGGCGCTTCGCGAAAAGCAAAACGGTCGAGATGGCTGGAGACGACGCCTTTGAGCCGCTCCAGCACCTCGTCCGACGGTGCTTCAATAGTTACCGTCAGCGCTTTCTCATCGGAGGTCATAACCGCCGTGGCATTGTCAAAGGACACGATGCCTTTGTTGTCCGCAAGCTCAACAGTCAGCTTATGGCTCCAGTGTTTGCACAGTTGTTGAATATATTTCCAGGCATGTTCTGTGGGCACGACGGCCGTGGTTTTGCTCATGTTACAACCTTTCAATCTTGCTGGCAGCTTCATCGAGAATGCGCGCGACTTCAAGCTGGGTTTCGCGCGAAACACCCTCTTGGGAGAGCCGGTCGTGGATGACCGCACGCATGTTGTGAATGGCACGGCGAACCGGGCCTGAATCCGTGCGCTCAGACACTTTGGCAAGAGCCGTCAGCCGGGCCATGGCAACGTCGAGCGCCTGTGCATTGTCTTGCAGATGAATGACGCCATCGGGTGTGATGCCTAACAGCTTGCGCGCACCTTCACTCTGCTGTTCTTCGGCCAGACCCATATCGATCAAAAGGGTCATGGTGGGATAGACCACGCCGGGGCTTGGAGCGTAGGCACCGCCAGAAAGGCTCTCAATTTCCCGGATCAGGTCATAGCCATGGCGTGGCTGTTCTGAAATCAGCTTGAGCAGCACAAGCCGCAACTCGCCCGATTCAAACATGCGACGGCGTTCGCCGTCGCGACCACGCCCGCGTCGGCCATCTGGTCCGCCGGGGCCAAAGGCACCGCCGCGCATGGCATGCATCATACTGTGAAGAATGTGGTGACGTCCTCGGCCGTGATGGTCATCGCCATGCTCTTTGTGAAAATGTCTCATTGATTATCTCCAATGTTTCTTGATGTGTCTAAGATATATCTTAGAACTATTGAATCAAGAGGGGCAGAGATATTTTTGCAGATGCCTGAAAACAAAATGCCCGACACAAGGCCGGGCATGATCTGAAAAGGAACGTCGCTTTACTGCATAATTCCTTAAATCGGAATCGATTTAAGGTGAAAATTATGCAGCAGATTAAAAGTGTTACAGCGCCGTGCGTTTTATAAAACGCACGGCGCTGTAAAAGCGATGCGCCGCTGTCTATTGAAACGCCGTCTCAAAGAAGCTTCTGAGTTTGCGCGAATGCAGCTTTTCCTGCGGCATGGCTGCCAGCTTTTGCATGGCGCAAATGCCAATCTGCAAATGTTGGCTCACTTGCGTTTTATAGAAGTTTGTCGCCATGCCCGGCAGCTTCAACTCGCCATGCAAGGGCTTGTCGGAAACACACAAAAGCGTGCCATAGGGCACACGAAAGCGGAAACCATTGGCGGCGATGGTGGCTGATTCCATATCGAGCGCAATGGCGCGGGCCTGTGAGAGCCGCTTTACCGGGCCGCGCTGGTCGCGCAATTCCCAGTTTCGGTTGTCAATGGTGGCCACGGTGCCGGTGCGCATGATGCGCTTCAGCTCAAAGCCTTCATAGCCGGTCACTTCTTCTACGGCATCTTCCAACGCCAGCTGCACTTCTGCCAGAGCCGGAATGGGCACCCAAACCGGCAAATCATCATCCAGCACATGGTCTTCGCGCATATAGGCATGGGCCAGCACATAATCGCCCAGTCGCTGGCTGTTGCGAAGGCCAGCACAATGGCCCAGCATCAACCATGCATGGGGTCGCAGCACGGCGATGTGGTCTGTAATGGTTTTGGCATTCGATGGGCCAACGCCAATATTGACCATGGTAATCCCGGCGTGCCCCTTCTTTTTCAGGTGATAGGCAGGCATTTGCGGCAGACGACCCACTGGCGTGCCGGAGGATGGGGCTGTTTCCCCCGCGAGGGTGACAACATTGCCCGGTTCAACAAAGGCGGAATACTCTTCGCCACCCTTTGCCATCAGCGCGCGGGCATAGGCGCAGAACTCATCGACATAGAACTGATAGTTGGTGAAAATCACAAAATTCTGGAAGTGATTGGCACCCGTTGCCGTGTAATGGGAAAGCCGTGCCAGCGAATAATCAATCCGCTGGGCCGTAAACGGGGCCAGAGGAAAAGGCTCGCCAGCCGGTGGCTCATACTCGCCATTGGCAATTTCATCATCGGTGGTCGAAAGATCGGGCGTATCAAACAGATCCCGCAGCGGGATATCGGAAAGCCCGCTGGCTGCCGCTTCCACATGGGCACCTTCACCAAAGGCGAAGTGCAAGGGAATGGGCGTGGTGGATTCGCTCACCCGCACCGGTACCTGATGATTGCGCATCAGCAGGCTCAATTGTTCCTTGAGATAATGGCGGAACAGTTGCGGCCGTGTCAGTGTGGTGGTGTAAACGCCCGGAGAGGTCACATGCCCATAGGAAAGACGGGTATCCAGATGGCCAAAGCTGCTGGTTTCAAGGGTGACTTGCGGATAGAAAGCGCGGTAGCGGCCTTCTATCTCTGCCCCCTTGCTGAGGGCTGTGAACGCATCAATCAGAAAGCGGGTGTTGCGTTCATAAATGTCTGTGATGGCATCAACGGCCTCGGCGGCGTCCGTAAAATACCGAGCCTCGTAAGCAGGCGGGCTGATGCAATTCATAGGGATTGGACTAACGATTCGATTGCTCATGAGACATTATAGAGCGCTCTTTTTAACAAGCAAACGACAGATGCAATAAAGCCGTCTTGTTTGTATTTTATGCCGATGGAATGAGGCCATAGGTGGCCGAAATCTGACTTTGCTGGCGCATGCGCGCGGCAGGATTATGGTCATTGATCATGGCAAGAAACAGCAGGGCAAAAAGGGTCATAATGACACTGATTGCAGTGAGGCGTTTTGCGATATCGACCATAACCATCTCCCGAGCAAAGTTAATGCCTTAATATGGCACATTTGCCTGAACCCAGACTGAATGGCATCCCATGAAGTGAGGTTTTGGTCTCAGATGCTTGCAATCAGCATGACAGCGCCTTGGGCTTTCTTCCTGCAAGGCGCTGCCCTCTCAGCGCTACATGCGCCGCCATGTCTGGCTTTTACAGAACACCGATAGAACGCAGCCCTTGAGCTTGAGCGTATTGCCGCTGATTTTGGCCGAGCCGGAATAGGTCTTGTCGGAGGCAGGATCGGTCACTTCGCCCGTGTACATGTCAGCCGCCCCGCTGAGCTTGCCAATCTGCTTGCCAGCGTATTTTCCGGTTTTAAGGTTGATGCAGAAATTTGAACCGCAATTGCTGATGTCGGCCGTTTCGCCGCTTTCTGTTTTCCATTTGCCTTCAATCGGCTCTGCTGCAAGCACCGCTGATGCACACAAAACCATGGCCCCCGCCACCAACAAAATTCGCTTCATTCTTTCCTCCTGATCGCTCCCCGAAAGTGCGGTGAAATTCACCGACTTCAAAAGCTAAAATAAGTGACGCGCACGTAAAGGTAAATAGGCTTTTTGCGGCCACGGTTTGCTGCTGGCTGTCACGAGAAAGAAGGGATTGTTTTTTGTCTTTCCGTATCGTGGTCAACAATCGGTTAAAAGCCATCCGTAAATATCTTGTAAAATTAACCCGGAATGGCCGGGAAATCAGCCCCTGTGATGCTTAACAGAAAGACAAGTTTACAAAGGGTTTTCGAGGCGTTTGCCGGTCGTTAAGCACGCCTTTTAAGGCGATTTTGAAATCCCTTTGGCATAGTGGGGACATCAAACGAGCCGGGAAAACCGGCCGGACCGAAAGCCCGAAAACAAGCAGGAAATGCGCAAAAGGGTTTTAGGTTTCAGACATGAAAACAGGGACTTAAACATTGTCTCATACGCTGCGAGCCACGCTGCTCCTGAGATGATGAGATGACAAAAAGACTGCCTTTGAGCTTCAGGCGCGGATTGTTGCGCCAGGTGTCAAAGGTCAAAAACGAAAACGTAGAAACAGGACAGACCAATGGCACATTTTGACGCGCACGAAGCAGATATGGCCGCAATGAGTGGCGAGAAACAGACGGATGTCTTTCGCATTCTCGGCTTGATGTATGCCACAGGGCGCGGATGTGATCAGAACATTGTTGCCGCCCACAAGTGGCTCAACATTGCGGCGATCAAGGGATGTGACCGGTCTGTGGGCCTGCGCGCCAATCTGGCCGCGACCATGTCAAAATCGCAGCTTGCTGAAGCGCTGAGAGATGCGCGTGAATGGATGACCTGTCACTGATCCACCGCGATCATCCATAAGACGACCATTTCCCAAAAAACAGCATATCAAAAAGATTAAAACCGCGACCAGCAGAAACAAGGCTGGCGCGGTTTTCTTTTATTCGATGTTCTGGAGGACCACAGGGAGCGCCTTTTCAAGCAGGTCGAGATCGGCTTTCACGCCAGCACTGACGCGGATGCATCGGTTCAGAGGTGCCACGCCTGGCATGCGAATAAATACACCGTGCTCCATCAACCCATCGACAATGGCGCGGGCATACAGCGCATCGCGTCCGCAATCGATGGCGACGAAATTGGTGGCTGATGGCAGGGGCTTCAAGCCATTTTCATGGGCAATCTGGGCAATCCGTGCTTTGGCACCGGCAATTTGTTCAAGCACATCCTGAAGATAAGCCTGATCGGCAAGCGCGGCACAGGCTGCGGCCACCGAGGTGCGCACCATGCCAAAATGATTGCGGATGCGATCAAAAGTGGCCGTGTTCGCAGGCGCACCAATGGCGTAGCCAATCCGCGCACCCGCTAGCCCGTAGGCTTTGGAGAATGTGCGCATGCGCAAAACGTTTGGCAGATCAATCAAAGCGTCGATGGCCGAAATAGCGCTTTTCGGTGCCGTTTCACTATAGGCTTCGTCCAGCACCAGCAGGCATGTGGGCGGCAAGGCCTTGGCAAAAGCCACAACGGCATCGGCGTCGTGCCAACTGCCCATGGGGTTATCTGGATTTGCCAAATATACCAAGGGTGCGTTTTCACGCATCACGCAGGCCAGCAAACCGTCCAGATCCTCATGATCATCGACATAGGGCGTCGTGATCAGCTTTCCGCCAAAACCAGTGACATGGAAATTGAAGGTCGGATAGCCGCCAAGCGAAGTCACGACTGGCGTATCCTGCTCAACAACCATTCTTACCACCAGTCCCAAGAGATCGTCGACCCCTTCGCCGATGGCGAAATTCTCGGCTTTGAGATGATAATGGGTGGCAAGTGCTGCTTTGAGATCAAAATTTTCCGGATCGGCATATTTCCAAATGTCTGTTGCCGCGTCTCTCAGCGCTTGCAGCGCGCGCGGGGAAGGGCCAAATCCGCTTTCGTTGGCACCAATGCGAGCAGCCACAACGGCACCACGGCCACGCTCAATCGCTTCAGGGCCAACGAAAGGTACAGTGGATGGCAGGCGGCTGATGAGCGGCGTGAACCGTGAAAACATAGACATTCAAACACTTCCTGAGCCGAATTTTCGGATAGAGAACAAATGCAGTGTGTGGCTCCGGCAATCAATCGGGCCAGCAATTGCTTTTTGGATGCGATTCGGCGCAAAAACAACTGTCAAAAGTGTCGTGATCAACACACCTACAGCATTGTGCGGCAAGTTTGAAAACGTGATGGCAACATTTGGATAAATAGAGTCTGGATAGCATGGTCATGTCCGGCGCTGTCATGCGCTGGAGATTGGCATCCTTATATCAATGAAGAGCGCTTGCCGTCATGGACTGTGCTATCATAAATAAAGCGCACCTCAACGGGCCAGGCGACCCATTCCCGGCAGCACGGATTTGCCAACATCATCGAGATTGTTGCCCATCATGAAATCGGCACGCACCACACGCTGCAACAGCGTTTCCGAGATGGGCAAAATGAATTTGACGCCCGCCCGATTGCCCTTGCGAAATGCCTCTGCACAGCCAATGCGCGTGCCTAGACCTAAAATTTCAAGATAGTAATGGGAGCCAAGGCCCATGGTGCCGTCAATTTCTATCCCGGCACCGCCCCGTGAAATATCCAGCACCGTTGCACTCCGTGACACGGTTCCACTCAAGCCCGAACGCACGGCCATAATGCGCGCTGGACGCTTGACCTGAAAGCGATCCCAACGGCGTTCGTACATCTCCGATGTAACGCCACGTAGATGATTTCCAGACTCCATTACAACTCCTCGTGCTCAGGCGCGTTCACGCTTTGCGACTTTGCTGCTGATAACTTTCCTGTTGCTCAATATATCGGCTAAAGTTGTAAAGAATCTGTTTTTCTGCGCCAGATTTTAAAATTTAAAGTAGTATTTATTCATAACAATCGACATGATTGAGGCTTTTGATGGCGGCATTCAATCGTCTGCCAGCGGCGTAGCTATTGCATATTCAGAGTCGGATTCTCAATGACCAAATTCGAAGGACAACTTCACAACATGGTGTAAAAATTCCGGGTCGATCAGCATGTTAAATCCAACCACGGCAGTTTCCTGTTCACGTCTGATCAGCGTGCAACCGATTTCATCACGAATCCCCAGAATCTCAAGAAAAAAATTCTTGGGAACAGGAAGATAGCGGCTGACTTCCAACTCGGCACCATGCAACGAAATTTTACGCACAAGACAACGCACCGTGGTTTTGGTGCTGAGATGGTGGCCCACAAATATAATTTTGCCAGGACGGTCTATCGTGAACTTTCGATAAACTTTCTCTTCTGGCAGGCCTTTTCGTGTGTCGGGAATGTTCTGCACTGGCATGACACCCGTCCTCTCTTTGTCTTTAATGGATGCATTTTAGCGTATTTTTCCTAATGGATTGTTCCATTGTGACGTAAAATTGCGCTGTCTTCATACACGACCACCGGCGGTACTGCTTCCCGTACCATTGGGCGAAACATCTCTTGTCTTTTGTCGGTTCTTAAGAAAGTGCCATAGCTTTTCAAAAGAGTTGGGTTCTTGCAGGTTATGGGATAATCAAGACGGCGAAGTGTTTGGTCATGTTGGAGGCAGGTTTGGTGCAGGGTTTGGTGATCGTGGGTGCGGGGCAGGCCGCCTTCTCAACAGCGTCAAAGCTGCGCAGTCTTAAAGACAGCCGCCCGATTACCATTGTCGGGCTGGAACCACACGTCCCTTACCAACGTCCGCCATTATCCAAAAAATATCTGCTGGGCGAGATGAGTTTTGACCGACTGCTCCTGCGTCCGGAGCAATGGTATCATGACAATAACGTCCAGTTGCGCTTATCGACCTGGGTGGAAGAAATCGACCGTGAAGCAAAACAGCTTGTTTTGCAAAATGGATCGACGCTGGCCTATGATCAGCTGGTTTTGGCAACCGGCGCAACACCGCGCCATTTACCACAGGATATTGGTGGGAATCTCGCCGGTGTTTTCACGGTACGCAACAAGGATGACGCGGACCGCCTGAGCGCTGAAATGAAGCCCGGTCGCCGCCTTTTGATCGTCGGCGGTGGATATGTCGGACTTGAGGCCGCAGCTGTTGCCCGCCACCTTGGCCTCGAGGTGACCTTGATCGAAATGGCTGACCGCATTCTGGCGCGAGTCGCTGCAAAAGAAACAGCAGACTTTATTCGTGCCGTTCACACCGGTTATGGCGTGGTGATTCGCGAAGGCATGGGATTGTCGCGGTTGATGGGTGATAACGGTCGGGTTGTTGCCGCTGAATTGTCGGATGGCAGCCGTTTTGATGTAGATATGGTGATTGTCGGCATTGGTGTGTCGCCCAATGATGGACTGGCAGCGCGCGCGGGCCTTGCTGTGCGCAATGGCATTTTGGTGGATCAGTTCGCCAGAACCTCCGATCCCGATATATTTGCAGTTGGTGATTGTGCGTTGCAGCCGTGGCAAGATGCGGAGATCAGGCTCGAATCAGTGCAAAATGCGGTTGATCAGGCCGAGGCGGTGGCGGCAATTCTCGCCGGCGGCAATCAACCCTACCAGCCCAAGCCCTGGTTCTGGTCAGATCAATATGATTTGAAGCTGCAAATCGCCGGTCTGAACCTTGGTTACGATGACACCGTGCTGCGCCCCGGCCTGCGCGAGGGAAGCCTTTCCATCTGGTATTATCGGAATGAAACATTCATCGCCGTCGATGCCATCAATGATGCGCGGGCCTATGTCACCGGCAAAAAGCTTTTGGAATTGGGCAGGACGCCCGAAAAGGCCATGGTGCGAGACGCCCAGAGCGATCTTAAACAGCTTATATCATAAGGTGAGGTTAAACTTTTTCTTACGAGCGCAGCGATGAATGCGGTGCGCTTATAACGCCAATTGTTGCAGGAAAACTGAGAAACAATGGCGGAGAAGAAGGGATTCGAACCCTCGATACCATCTCTGGTATACTCCCTTAGCAGGGGAGCGCCTTCGACCACTCGGCCACCTCTCCGGTGCGGTCTGATTATGTGTTCATCGATTCGATTGCAAGCGCTTTTATATAATTTCCTGTCATAAAAAGTGGATTTCCACTTTTCGTCGTCTTTGGTCTTCTGGATTTGGCTGCAAAAATGCGCGGAGTGGGCCTGTCGCGCAGGCGTTTCTCCTAGTCGAATGCCATCCGCCATACGCATCTATATATAGAGTGATGAATCTTCTGAAATGGATTGGCGCTATTCGCGCCATCATTGAACGAACTTGCATATGTGTGAGTCCGCGGCGTGACTCTCATCAAGCGGAATTCGTTGATAGGGAATCGATCCCCTCTGATATGAGTCGAATATGCGCCGATTCTCACAGAATCAGAGTCCGCAGAATCGGGCTGCGCTTGTGTAAAAGCGTATCGTGACCCGCTTCATTTGTTCAAAGGCTGACCTGCTGGTCGTCAACATAATGGCGAATCTGGTGGGGCAAAGGGGCAAGCTGCGGGTTTGAGCGCTCCAGAATCGCCCTGCTTTGATACATTTCCCCCTTCAGTCGCCGGGTGTGGAAAACGGCCAGATCCTTATTCCTGCTTGTTTTTCAAAGATTTCCTTAATGAAAAGTAAATAAAAGACCATGGTGGAGGAGGGGTTTGTGACTTTTCAGCCACAGCGCACTGTGAAGGTGGATCGTAAATGCCCCGCAATGCTGTTTGGTGATTGCATGGGCGGCAGCGTTTTGTATTTTGAGCATCAGAAGCACGGCGGTGGATCGTCCGTCTTCAGACTTAACGGGGATGGGGCGGTGTAAGCTGTCCTTCAGCCAATATAACCCAGACCCTTATGAAACTTGACTGGAGGTCATTATGAACATCAAGGCCATTCTTCTTGGCTCCGCTGCAGCTCTTGCAGCAGTATCGGGCGCACAGGCTGCCGACGCTATCGTTGCAGCTGCTCCTGAGCCAGCTGAATACGTTCGCGTTTGCGACGCTTTCGGCACCGGTTACTTCTACATTCCTGGTACCGAAACCTGCTTGAAGATCAGCGGTTACGTTCGTGCACAGGTAGACTACAGCTCGCGCGACGGTGGCCGTAACTGGAACGCCAAGACACGCGGTCTGGTAACCTTCAATGCAAAGAACGATTCTGAAATCGGCACGATCGGTTCCACAATCACAGTTCGCGCTTGGCAGGGTGGTTCTACCACTGGCCTGAACAACGCTGCAAACGACACCAACTCTGTTGAACTCGACGAAGCCTTCATCACTGCCGGCGGCTTCATGGTTGGTTCGTTCTACAACTACTGGGATACCGGTCTGTCTGGCGAAACCGATGCTCTCGGTTCGAACCGTCTGAACTCGATCGCTTACAACTACAAGTCTGACACCTTCTTCGCAGGTATCGCTGTTGACGAACTGAACGGCTTCAGCGGCACAGACTCCAGCGTTTCTAACACAAGTGCATTCGTGAAGAGCTACAACCGTGACAACAGCGTTGGTATCGAAGGCCAGGTTGGCGCAAGCTTCGGTCCTGCAACTGTTACCTTGCTCGGCGGTTATGACTTCGTAGCTCAGGAAGGTGCTGTTCGCGGTATCGCTTCTGTTGTTGCTGGCCCAGGCACATTCTCTATCGCTGGTGTATATGCAAGCGGCGTAAACGCTTACTACGACGCAAGCAAGTGGAGCGTTGCAGCTGAATACGCAGCAAAGATCACCGACAAGCTGACTTTGACTCCTGGCATTCAGTACTTCGCTGACACGCAGGTTGACGCTCGTGGCAACTTCGGTGGCCGTGACATCACTCGCGCTGGCTTGACTGTTGACTACAAGATCGCTTCTGGCTTGACCACGAAGGTTTCTGCTCAGTACCAGGACAAGACAGCTACTGGCGCTTCTGACGTTTGGACTGGTTTCGTTCGCTTGCAGCGTTCGTTCTAATCCTTATGCCTAATAAGAGCCTCGCGATTTAATCGCGGGGCTTTTAACTGTTAATACGCTTCATGCATTTGTACCGGGGGGGACGTCTCGCATGAAGTAGGGAAGTGCAGTCTCGTCTATCAAAAAAATAAAACTGGAGATTTCTATGAACATTAAGGGCATCCTCCTCGGCTCCGCAGCGGCTCTCGCAGCTGTTTCCGGTGCTCAAGCTGCTGACGCAATCGTCGCGGCTGCTCCTGAACCAGCTGAATATGTTCGCGTTTGCGACGCTTTCGGCACAGGCTATTTTTACATTCCCGGCACTGAAACCTGCTTGAAGATCAGCGGTTATGTTCGTGCCGAAGTAGACTACAGCTCGGTTGACGGTGGTCGTAACTGGAACGCAAAGACACGTGGTCTTGTAACATTCGACGCCAAGAACGATTCTGAAATCGGCACGATTGGTTCGACCATCACTGTCCGTGCATGGCAGGGTGGCAACACCACAGATCTCCACACCACAGCGTCTGACACCAACTCGCTCGAACTCGACGAAGCTTTCATCACAGCTGGTGGCTTCATGATCGGTTCGTTCTACAATCCATGGGATAGCGACCTGTCTGGTGAAACCGACGATATCGGTTCTAACCGTCTGAACTCGATTGCTTACAAGTACAAGACTGACAATTTCTTCGCTTACGCTTCGGTTGACGAGCTGAGCGGCTTGTATTCGCGTACAACCGCCCTGAGCTACAACCGTGACAACAATGTGGGCTTTGAAGCTCAGGTTGGCGGTACCTTCGGCGTTATCAACGCTAACCTGCTCGGCTCTTATGACGCTGCTGCACAGGAAGGTTCTGTTCGTTTGCTCGCAACAGCTGAAGTTGGTCCAGGCGAATTCGGTATCGCCGGTATCTACACAAGCGGCGTAAACGCTTACTACGACTTGGCTAAGTGGACTGTTGCTGGTCAGTATGCAGTGAAGGTTACCGATAAGTTGAGCCTGACACCTGGTATTCAGTACTGGTCTGGTACAGATGCAAACCTCAAGAATGGCGACATCACCCGCGGTGGCGTGACTGTTGACTACAAGATCGCTTCTGGTCTTGCTGCCAAGGTTTCTGCACAGTATCAGGACAAGGACTGGAGCGGCAACAAGGACGTATGGACTGGCTTCGTTCGTCTTCAGCGCACGTTCTAAGAGATTATTCTCTTAATTTATAAAATTAGCCTCCGGTTTATTCCGGGGGCTTTTTTGTTTGGAGATAATAGAGGGGATGCGCATGTATCGTGCCCCGTCTGATCACACTGTTGAGCGCAACTGTGCAATGTCGACGTTACAGCATCCTTTATGTGCCATATATGGCGCATAAAGGATGCTGTAACGCTTTTAATCGGCAGCATAATTCCTTGGGTCGTTCCGATTTAAGGAATTATGCAGCCAGTGCCAGAACGAAATATGGTGCTTTGAATACCGTTTGCTCAACGCATCGCTGGTGCTAATATTTGCCTCAGCGCTCTTTGCCCTTATTGCCCTGTTGATGCAACAATTGCTCCGCCCGCAGCGATCCTTGATGAATGCGCAGTTGAGGATTGGTCAGTGCCAGCACCGTCACGCGTCAGATGAGGCGTGAATTTTGACTGTAACCGTCGCAAGATGCAGCGGTCATTTTCCTATTCACACCGGATCTTGGTTCAAGAAATCCATGATGGCTTGTGCGAGGGGCGCAATGTGGAGCAGGGGGGCGTGACCTTGCTGCGGTGCTGTCACTTGCCTTGCCAAAGGGTTCTTGGCCATCATCATGTCACAACATTGCTGTGACAGAAGCTCTGAAAGCTCACCTTTCACAATGAGAAGGGGGAACTGGCAAAGCGCGTCAAATTGGGACCATAGGTCGGGGATCGGCTTGTCGAAATCGATGCCTGCGATCTGCGCCGCAATTGCGGGATCAAAATCGGCGACTGGCTTTCCGTTGTCGTCGCGGTAAAGTGCAACAGCCATGGCTTCCCACTCTTGCGGGGATAGATTTGGAAAACTCGCACCATGCACGGCTTTGAGATGCGTCGGTACGTCCTCCCAGCATTCGGGGCTGGTGTTTCCACTCAAGTAATCTTTTATGCGCATCAGGCCCTGCTTTTCCAGCACGGGTCCAACATCGTTCAGCACCACTTTGCCAATCAGATCGGGATGCAAACACGCGAGAAAATGGAGAAGAAGCCCGCCGCGTGATGTGCCAATGAAATCGGCTTTGGCGACACCAAGCGCAGCAAGAACTGTGACCACATCTTCCATTTCGGTCATGAGATTATAATGGCTCGGGTCGGGATCACGGTCAGAGCCACCCCTCCCACGCAAATCGATGCAGATAACGCGCCTTGGCGCATCGCTCTGGGTGATCATTTCAGCCAATTGGGTAAAGTCGCGATGGTTGCGCGTCAGGCCCGGCAGGCAGACAATTGGGATGCCGCCAAGATGCGAAGCAAAGTCACGCGCAAAAATCTTGATGCCATCCTTTGCCGGTATGCGGTGGTCGCGGTATTCCATTTTTGCACGTTCTGGCATCCCGTGTTGCTCCTTGTCCCCGAATAGGATCGCCTTAGACATAAGGCTTACTGCATCATTCCTTAAATCGGAGGCGATTGAAAGAATGGTGCCGCAGATCAAAAGCATTACAGCATCCTTTGTGCACACATATAGCGCAAGCTGCTGCAAGGCGGCGGCGCAGGCGAGATCCCCGCAGCCTAGGAAGAAACACGGCTTTGGCGATCTGCCAATGGTGTCGTTATCGCCCAAACCGCAGGTCGTGCTCAATATCTGGTTTCTGACCGAGGCGCGTTTTATAGATTTCGTAATTCTCCATCACCCGCTGTACATAGCCACGGGTTTCGGGGAAGGGGATGCGCTCAATCCAGTCCACTACATCGTCCAGCGGCTTACCACGCGGATCGCCATACCTGGCAATCCAGTCGGGCACCCGGTTTGGACCGGCGTTGTAGGCGATGAAGGTCAGGATATAGGAGCCACCGAATTTGTCGATCTGTTCGCCCAGATAATGGGCTCCGAGCGTTGCGTTATAGCCTGCATCCTGCGTGAGCTTTTCCGGGAAATAGGACATGCCATGGCGCCGAGCGACGGCTTTTGCCGTGGCGGGCATCAATTGCAGCAAGCCCTTCGCATTGGCGGCTGAAACAGCGGCGGGATTAAACGAGCTTTCCTGCCGTGCAATGGCATAGGCTAATGCTTTTCCAGATCCGGCTATATTGGCCGATGCGGGTATAACGCCAATGGGAAAGGCAAGGGCTGGCACGTTGATGCCTCGGCCATAGGCTGTTTTGCCAATCTGAAGTGACAATTGGTTGTTGCCGGCCCGCTCGGCTTTGGCGGCCAGAAGCGCCAATTCACCGGGGCTCTGCAATTGTTCCGCCAAAGCGTGATAGAGAGCTGTTGCCCGCCAACCGTGGCCTGCCGTTTCATAACGGTCAATGGCTTCCACGGCCTCGCGGTTGGCGAAGGTCTGTCGGTCGTCAGTGGTTGGGGTGGGATAGATAATATCCAGCCGGTTGCGATTCAGGCGGGCGGCAGCCAGCTGACCGTAAAACGTGCCGGGGTAGTTGGCGGCCTTGGTGAAATTCTCGCGTGCGGCCGCTGCATTGTGTTCCGCTTCATCGGCCCGCGCTAACCAGTAATAGCCTCTTGAGGCGGACAAGGGCCGGCTTGATGTGGCAAGGATACGGCGAAAATGCACAGCCGCGGTCTTGGGATCGTTCAATCCGCGCAGTGCAAACCAACCCGCGTGAAACTCCGCATCCAGCACGTCCACAGGTGCTGTGGCGCTGTTGTTTGACACAACGTGATAGGCGAGGCGAAACTTACCGTCATCGGCAAGGCCACGGCCCACAATGCGCTGCTCGCTCCACCACTCAGAAGGGGCCACCAGACGGGCTGGGTCTTTGGGCGCTTGCGCCAAAAGCCTCGCTGCTGCCTCATAATTATCCTGATGACGTTCAAATTCAATCTTTATGAATAACAAGGCCGGATCCGCGCTCCATTGGCGATCCACCGCTTTAATCAGACCTGCTGCTTTCGGAGAGCGTGTTGCAACAGCATCCCAGGCTGCAAAAAGCGATTGTGCCCCCGCCAATGTCGCAAACCGTTTAGCTTGCGTGCGATTGCCGCGATACATCAAAAAGTCCATGCGACGTTTGTGATCCGTTGCGCTGAAAAGCGCGCCAAACTCATTGAGAATGCGGTCTTCAAGGCTGGTGTCCAGAACTGACTCAAACCAGAAAGGTTTCAAAAGATGAGCGGCCTTGGCCTGTTCACCTTGCGCAATCAACGCCCGGGCTAAAATGATTGTGCCTTCCGGTGTCTCGGGTTTTGCCTTGCCAAAGGCAGCCAACACGGCAGAGGCGGGCGGGTTTTCGCGATAGAGCGCGCGCTCGGCGTTGGAGCGAAACACCGAAAGCCCCGGCCAGCCTTTCAACTCTTTCAAAGCATTGGTAATTTCGGACGAGGAGACATCCGGCAGGCCAGATCGTGCAATCGACCAGGTGAGCATATGGCGGTCCAACCCCTGCGGCATGGAATCGCGAACGGCGATAGCCTCAGCGCCATCGCGATTGGACAGCGCATCAAGCCCAGCTTTGAGTGGTGAGCGGGCCACCGGCGAGGGCGTTGGAGGCATAAAAGGTATGGCCTCGGCAAGTGGGGCAGGCGACGGGCTGGCCAGCAAAGGTGGGCGGGCGGTGGGCGTCGGTGTCAACGGGTCTGCATAAGACAGGGTGAAAGGCCCCATCGCTGTCGTGCCTATGGACAGAGCTAAACCAAGCAGGAGTGTCCGTTTCATCGGCGAGCTCGTCATGAAAATGCGCATGTCTCCTATTAACGATAAATGAGCTTAACGATAGCTTAACGAAGTCTCGTGCTTCGCGCTCTTTTCAAGCTTTGAAAATCTGTCATAAAACCGATGGAAGCGCGCTTGTACCTGCGCGTTGTGCGCAGTATTGTGCCGCCGTTTAATGCAAAATTACGGCCGAAGAATGAATGCGGCTGTTGGGAGTCTATGCATGTTTCAGGGTTCCATGCCCGCACTTGTCACCCCATTTACCGACGACGGTAAGGTGGATGAAGCAGCCTTTGCCGCCCACGTTGAGTGGCAGATCGCCGAGGGTAGCACAGGTCTCGTGCCTGTTGGCACAACCGGCGAATCGCCAACCCTGAGCCATGATGAGCACAAACGGGTGGTTGCGCTTTGCATTGAAACCGCTGCAAAACGGGTTCCTGTCATTGCTGGCGCAGGCTCGAACAACACGCGCGAAGCTATTGATCTGGCACAGTTTGCCGAAAAAGCGGGTGCCGACGGCCTGCTGGTGGTGACGCCCTATTATAACAAGCCGACGCAAAAAGGTTTGATTGCGCATTTTTCGGCCATTGCCGAGGCCGTATCGCTGCCGATTATTATTTACAATATTCCGCCGCGCTCTGTGATCGACATGAGCCCGGAAACCATGGGCAAGCTCGCCCACGCCCATAAAAATATCGTGGGTGTAAAAGATGCAACCGGCAAGCTCGAGCGCGTTTCAGAACAGCGGATCACCTGCGGCAAAGATTTCATCCAGCTCTCGGGCGAGGATGGCACGGCGCTTGGCTTCAACGCCCATGGTGGGGTTGGCTGTATTTCGGTGACGGCAAATGTCGCGCCGCGCTTGTGCGCTGAGTTTCAGGCCGCGACGCTTGCTGGCGATTTCGCCAAAGCGCTGGAATATCAGGATCGCTTGATGCCGCTGCATAAGGCCATCTTTATCGAGCCGGGTGTGTGTGGGGCAAAATATGCCTTGTCAAAGCTTGGCCGCATGGGCAATGCCGTCCGTTTGCCTTTGGTTGATGAGATTGAAGCATCAACAGCGGCTGCCATTGATGCCGCCTTGCAACACGCTGGCCTGTTGAATTGATGTTTATCGGGAGAGGTTCTCTCCCGACTTCTTCCCTTTCAGGTCTGGGTGTACTACATAAATGAAGCAAGCCGGATCGGGAGCCCGCCGTTCGGAAACAATGAAAAGTACCGGGCGGATTGGACTTTGACCCATGGCACCCAGAGGCAGCCAGAGCAGCATAAACAAGATCGTCGCGGAAAATCGAAAAGCCCGCTTTAACTACGAGATTGTGGACACCTATGAAGCCGGGCTGGTGTTGACTGGCACCGAGGTCAAATCCTTGCGCGAGGGAAAAGCCAATATTGCCGAATCCTATGCATCGGACGAGGGCGGCGAAATCTGGTTGATCAATTCGCATCTGCCGGAATATTTGCAGGCAAATCGCTTCAATCACGAGCCACGGCGTCGGCGCAAGCTGTTGTTGACCGAGCGCGAAATCAACCGCCTGCGCTCTGCCATCAACCGTGATGGCATGACGCTGGTGCCTTTGAAGGTGTATTTTAATCAAAAGGGCCGTGCAAAGCTGGAACTGGCTTTGGCCAAGGGCAAAAAGCTGCACGACAAGCGTGAGAGCGAGAAGGAACGCGACTGGAACCGGCAAAAGAGCCGTCTGCTGAAAACCGGCTAAAGCGACGTCTTAGCGCTCTCTCGCAATGTTCCTGTTGTTCTACTGATGAAATGTCGCCCGCATAAGCAGGCGGCATTTTTGTTTATGTAAAATGCGCAGAAAAGACGCCGTAACCTGCCGTATAATTCCCGAGTTTCACTCCACATCTGAAATTATGCAGTGATTGGTTTCGAACGCCATCGGTTCACCCCATCAAACGGGCCTGCATTGTGACTGCTTGGGCAGATCTGTTTTTTTAAGAAACGCTCTTTTTGCTGGTCGTTTTCCGTTAATGCGCCTTTAAAGGTTGTCGCTATGTCATACTTTAAGCCTTTAAAAACATGGATTTTTTTAAAGGAGGCGTCGTTTCGATTTAGGAAGTCGCAATCATTGTCTTCTAAGAAACGGAGTTAATCCATTTTTGCAGAGGAAGTTTTGATAATGCGCAAGATTGAGGACGAAATTAAACCTTGGGTTGGCGAGGAGCGGCGACGCGGCGAAGAGCTTTTTGGCCATTTGGAAAAACATATTCGCGATGTCGCTGTTAAATGTTTTCAATCTTTCGATCCCACAATGGTGGTTGTGCCTGAAGAATTGCTGAAGCTCGAGGCCGTCAAATTCCGGCGCCTGTGCGAGGGCGAGTTCAAGCGTGAATATTTCGACACGCAGGGCAAAGTTATTCGCGAAATCAGCAATAAAATCGGGTTCACCCGCTTCATTGTCGATGCATGTTCAATTTACGCCGTCGAATGGACGCTGGCTGTGCTGAAGGAAACGCGCTGGAGCACCAGCAAGCGTGAGGCCTTCATTCGCACCTTGATGAAAGGTCTTTACACGGATGTGGCGGTGGCCGTTCATAGCCTGATTGAGGATATGAACACCGAGGCTGAGCAGCAGAGGATTGAGTTTGATCGCCAACGCGCGGAAGATGCGGAGGCTGACAGCCGTGCCATGGCAATCCTTGGGCAAGCGCTGAGCGCCCTGGCTTCCGGCAATCTTTCTGTTCAGGTGACAGAACCTTTGCCCGCAAAGCACGAAGGCTCACGCCGGGACTTCAACAATGCCGCCGAGGCACTGCGTCAGGCGATGCTCGGGATCTCGCATACGTCAGAAGACATTTGTCGCGGTATGCAGGAAATTTCCTCCGCCACCAGTGATCTGTCACGTCGTACAGAGCAGCAGGCAAGCTCGCTGGAAGAAACGGCAGCGGCTCTCGATCAGATTACGGCGACGGTGCGCCGGACGTCGGAAGGTGCATCTCAGGCCACCGTTGCGGCTGCAAGCGCCAGAGAAGAGGCCGGGAAATCCAGCCAGATCATGAAGGAGGCCGAGGTTGCAATGAGTGAGATTGCAGCCAGCTCGAGCCAGATTACCCAGATTGTTTCGGTGATCGATGAAATTGCCTTCCAGACCAATCTTCTGGCGCTGAATGCGGGGGTTGAGGCTGCGCGTGCGGGCGAGGCGGGCAAGGGGTTTGCGGTTGTTGCGCAGGAAGTGCGCGCGCTTGCACAACGCTCTGCGGATGCTGCCAAGGAAATTCGCAGCCTGATTGCTACCAGCACCCAGCAGGTGGAGCGTGGTGTAACGCTTGTGGAGTCGACTGGCCAGACATTGAACGCCATCTTCGGCAAAGTCTCGGAAATGGATCGGTTGATTACCGACATCGCCGCTTCCGCCCGCGAGCAGGCCACAGGTCTGCATGAGATCAACACCGCCGTAAATCATATGGATCAGGTGACGCAGCAGAATGCTGCTATGGTCGAGGAATCAACCGCAGCGGTGAATGACATGAATGCCCGTTCACAGGAACTGGCAAAGCTCATTCAGCGCTTTTCCATTGCAGGTCAGGGCCATGCAGCCCCGTCCTTTGCACGCTATGCGGCATAAGCTGCGGCCAAATTAGGCCGAAACTTATGCAGCAGATTTAAAGCATGTCGCGGTGAATCTCATTCGTTGCGACATGCTTTAGCGTCCATTAACGCCCATGAGCAACAGCAGCGCCTTCAACTTTGCCTGCTCAAGCGTGTCGTGGCGTGATGGCACGTCATTCAGATGGGCATCCATACCCAGATCACGCAATTGATGAGCATTCAATTCTTTCAGGTCATTGCTGACGTTGGAGAAATGGCGACGTGAAAACACCGAAAAAGCCCAGCGATAACCAGTAACAAGGCGTGTGTGCAGGGAATTCCCGACCACGTTGGCATTGTTGTTTGTCGTTTTATCTGCCGTGCTCATGGCTATATCCTCTCAATTGGGCACGAAAAGAGACCGCACGCTGTTGAACAGCGCGCTGTCGGAGAAAAAGTTTTGGGTTGAAAGAAAACGCGAAATGGGATTGCGCGACTGTTGGCGGCAAAATGCCGCAATCGTCACGACTGCATAATTCCTTAAATCGGAATCGATTTAAGGTGAAAATTATGCAGCAGATTTAAAGTGTTACAGCATCCTTTGTGCGCCATATATGGCGCACGGTGCTGTATTCGTCTAACGAATGTTTCGAATGAGTTTCATTCAAAAAGATGATCAATCTTTGATTGTCTTCTTTCGTGTTTCAAAAGCCATTGTTTGCGCCACAGTCCGCCGCCATAGCCTGTCAGGGTGCCGTCTGCTCCAATCACGCGGTGGCAAGGAATGACAATGGCAATCTGGTTGGCTCCATTGGCGCGCGCCACCGCACGCACGGCAGAGCCCCGATTCAAGGTGGCGGCCACCTGTGAATAGCTGTGGGTTTCACCCGGCGGAATGAGCCGTAACGCGTACCAGACCTCGCGCTCGAATGCGGTTCCATGATTGGCCAGACGTGTTTTGAAAGGGGTGGTGGCATCCTTGAAGTAACCGTCCAGTTCTTTGGCAATCTGCTCCGTCACCGGATTGCTGCCAAGCGCAATGCCCGCACGGTTTTTTGTCTTCAGGCGGTTCAATTCGTTGGGCAAAGCCGGGCGATCCGCAAATTCCAGCAGGTGCAATGCATGGTCGTCAACCACAGCCAACATGGGACCGATCGGCGTTTCCAGCCAATCGGCTTTGAGAAGGCTGGCATCTTTCAATTTTGCAGGAGGCGCGCCAAAAAGCTGGTTGATGGCGGCACGAAAGCCGCTGCCGGATTCATATCCCGCATCCAACTGGGCATCAATGACGCTATCACCTGACATCAAGGTATCCGCGCCGATGCTGGCGCGTCGTAAGCGGGCGATTTCCAGAAAGCTCATGCCAAAGCGGCGTTTGAACACACGGCGCACGGTGGATGGATCATGACCAAGACGGACAATGTCGCGCTCACTCCATCGGCGGAAGGGGTCGGCCTCCAATTGCTCCAGCAAGGCCTTGGCCACCGGCTCTTGTGCGCCATAAGACAGCAGCGGACGACACCGTTTGCAGGGCCGAAAGCCACCTTCAAGGCAGGCGGCTATCGTATCTTCAAAGCGGCAATTTTCCTGCTTTGGCTTGCGCGCCGTGCAGGAAAAGCGGCAAAAAATCCGGGTCGAGGTGACACAGACGTAAGTAAAACCGTCAAAGGAAGCATCTTTGGCAACCAGAGCGGAATAAAGGTGGTCATGGGTAGGGCGTTTGAACAGCATGACCCTTTTTTACGCCTTTTGCGCACTCTATGCCGCTGAAAAACGGGCATGGATATGCCCGTTTTCAAAATAGCAGGGATCAGGCGGCGTAAGTCTGGTGATAGGCAGTGGAGCGAGAGGCATAAGCGCCTGCGCTTTGGGTCTGGAAGCGGGCCAGCAGGGATGACAGGTGGTCGGAAACGCCCTGCAATGTGTGGGTTGACGCATTGGTCTCCTCCACCATGGCGGCGTTCTGCTGGGTCAACTGATCCATACTGCTGATGGCGGCATTGATTTCCAAAATACCGGCCGCCTGCTCCTGGGCGGATTGCGCAATGGAGACAATATGGCCATTCACTTCGCGCACTTGCTCGCTGATGGTGCGCAAGACATCGCCTGTCTGATTGACAAGAGAGACGCCGTTGGCCACATCCTGCGATGAGCGGTCAATCAGGCCTTTGATTTCCTTGGCGGCCGAGGCAGAGCGCTGCGCAAGCTCGCGCACTTCCTGTGCAACAACCGCAAATCCCTTGCCGGCTTCACCCGCGCGCGCCGCTTCAACGCCCGCGTTGAGGGCGAGAAGGTTGGTCTGGAAGGAAATTTCATCAATCACGCTGATGATCGAGGAGATCTTCTTCGAGCTTTCCTCAATCGCCCCCATGGCGTTGACAGCGTCGTTGACGATCAGGCTAGACTTGCTGGCGGAATCGGCGGCATGCGATGCAACCGATTGTGCCTCACCGCTGCGCTGCGCAGATTGCTTGGAAATGACGCTGATCTGCTCCAGCGCTGCCGAGGTTTCTTCCAGGGCTGCGGCCTGCTGCTCGGTGCGCTTGGCCATATCATCTGTGGCGCGGGTCAACTCACGGGTATTGGCGGTCACTTGTCCCGCTTCATGGGTGATTTCCTGGAAGGCGTTGGCCAACGCGGCAATGGCCTTGTTGTAATTTTGTCTCAAGCCTTCGTAATGCTCTGACAGGGGCTGATCGATGGTGGCCGTCAAATCTCCCTTGCTCAAGGCTTGCAAGGCATTGTCGATGGCGGCGAGGGCCTCCTGCTGCTCTTGCGCGATTTGCGCACGCTCGGCGGCAAGTTTTGCGCGCTCTTCGGCCAAGGCATCGCCGTAGGTGGAAATGGCATAATCCATATCCAGCATGGTGGTTCTGACCAATGCGGAAATCTTGGCAATCGCGCCCTGAAAGCGTTTTCCAAACACGGTACCGCGCATTTCATCTTCCAGCACGGCGGTTGTCAGGCCTGCCAGGATGACGCCATATCCGTCGATATACCAGCGCGGGTCCAGCCCAAGGCGCGCATGGGTTTGGCCAATGGTTGTGGCCGATGCGACGTAGTTACTGTCAATCTTGCCGGAAAGAAGGTGGCTCCAATGCTTGATCTGCTTTTGTTTGGCATGATCAATATGGGCATCGCTCGAGAAAAAGCGCGCGGCTTCCGGATATTGTTTGGCGGTGCGATAGAAGACGTCAAGCGTTGGCCCAATCGCGTCTACAATTACGGGTCGAAGCTTGGCAACGATCTGAAGGTCATTCTGGCTGATGTTTAAAAAGTTAAGCCGCTTGTTCAGTTCATCTTGCTCATTGATTGTCTTACTCATCGAAAGCACCCTGGGTCAAAAGTTGACTGAAATATGCGGCACATCATGCGCCATCTCGTCGAGACCGAGGTGTTTCGGTACTTTCTGCACAGCGTACGGACTGCGTATCGAATACCGCAACAAGGGGTCTTACGGTGCAAGGAAGCGCAGTCCTAACAGACTGTCACGCATGCACACGATCGCCGAAGGTATCATCTCCCAAGACCGGATTACGACTCCACGTTTAACAATCTGATAACAATCAAGAAAGATACAGGCTGGTTGCAGTCGGGCCGCGGGCATGGTTGAGCCCTATCTCTATGATAAAAAACGCTAAAATGTCATATCAACCAGAAAAATCCCGACCACAAAATATGTCGTCGGGACTGCAACTTTTAAGAGATTGCCGCTTCCGCAGTCAAGGAATGCGGCCCTGTCATGGTGAATACCGGATTGGACAAGTCCAATTATACGGTTGGTTCAACCATCATTGGATCTGTCACGCGCAGCGGCCGTTCACTTGGATCGCGACCAACTTCGGTTTTCAAAGACATCAGATCAATAAAATGATCGGCCTGACGGCGCAGATCATCGGCAATCATTGGCGGCTGCGTTGCCATGGTGGACACGACAGAGACTTTACGTCCCTTGCGCTGCAATGCTTCAACCAAGGTGGTGAAATCGCCATCGCCTGAGAAAATCACCAGATGATCGACGGTTTCGGATTGCTCCATGGCATCGATCGCCAGTTCGATATCCATGTTGCCTTTGACTTTGCGGCGGCCCATGGAGTCTGTAAATTCTTTGGCTGGCTTGGTAATGACCTTATAGCCATTGTAATCCAGCCAATCGATCAGCGGACGAATAGATGAGTATTCCTGATCTTCAATCAGAGCTGTGTAATAGTAAGCCCGCAGCAGGTAACCACGCTTTTGAAATGCCTTGAGCAGTTTGCGGTAATCAATGTCAAAACCGAGACTTTTGGAGGCGGCGTATAAATTTGCGCCATCAATAAACAGCGCAATTTTTTCCCGAGGGTCAAACATATTTGCAACATCCTTTTGTTTTTTACACTGAGGCTTAAAGCTAGGTCGTTTTGGCCAGCAATTTGCCCAACGAGTGTATTATGATTTAATCATATAAGATACATCTATCTTGGGCTTGCGTAAATTCCAAGCGCCTCTTGATTGAATATTTAAAATTCTAGGCTTTTTTGCTGCACTAAGGTTGAACTATGCAAAAAAAGTCGTTCGCGAGGAAAAACTTGAACTCTGGCCACAATACATGTATCCGGTCTGTCAATCCCTTGGGTACGAAATATTGAAAGAAGGATTCACCATGGCACGCGTTACCGTGGAAGATTGCATCGACAAGGTCGACAACCGCTTTGAGCTGGTGCTGTTGGCAAGCCATCGCGCCCGCCAGATTTCTCAGGGTGGCTCCATTACCATCGATCGTGACAACGATAAGAATCCGGTTGTTGCGCTTCGGGAAATTGCGGACGAAACTCTGTCGCCTGACGATTTGAAGGAAGACTTGATCCACTCTTTGCAAAAGCATGTTGAAGTGGATGAGCCTGAGCATGATGGTGCCAGCGAAGGTCAGCTTGCTGCGCGCTCCGACGAGGATGACGATATGCCGGAAACAATTGCTTTCGACCAAATGTCGGAAGAGGAGTTGTTGTCTGGGATCGAGGGCCTCGTTCCACCGGAAAAAAGCGACGACTATTAATCGTCGTCACGGTTTTGGCCTATTGGCTGTTCAAACATCATTGTGTGCGTCAGCCATTCAGGCTGGCGCGCTTTTCTTTTTACAGCGCCGTGCGCCATATATGGCGCACAAAGGACGCTGTAAGACTTTTAATCTGCTGCATATTCCTTAATCGGTTCCGATTTAAGGAATATGCAGCAGAGCATTTCAGTGTTTCAGTAGCCAGTGAAATGCTTTTGATTTTTATTTGTGCAGCGTATCTTCCGAAAATCGGTTTTCACGTTTCGGTGTGACGCTTTGAAGGAGTGGCCTTGGAATGATGCGGCAATATGAGCTCGTGGAGCGGGTGCAGCAGTATAAGCCCGATGCAAACGAGGCATTGCTCAACAAGGCCTATGTCTATGCCATGCAAAAGCATGGTCAACAAAAGCGCGCAAGCGGCGATCCCTATATCTCCCATCCGTTGGAAGTGGCGGCCATTCTCACCGAGATGCATCTCGATGAATCGACAATAGCGGTTGCACTGCTGCATGACACCATTGAAGATACCACAGCCACCCGCGCCGAGATTGATGAATTGTTCGGCGAAGACATTGGCCGTCTGGTTGAGGGTCTGACCAAGCTGAAAAAGCTGGATCTGGTGACCAAAAAGGCCAAGCAGGCCGAAAATCTGCGCAAGCTGCTGTTGGCGATTTCTGATGACGTGCGGGTGCTGCTGGTGAAGCTGGCCGACCGTCTGCACAATATGCGCACACTTGAGCATATGCGCCCTGACAAACGGGCGCGCATCTCTGAAGAAACCATGGAAATCTATGCGCCGCTGGCTGGGCGCATGGGCATGCAGGACATGCGTGATGAGCTGGAAGATCTTTCCTTCCGCTACATTAATCCTGAGGCCTATGAGACGGTAACAAAGCGGCTGGAAGATCTCTCTCAGCGCAATGAAGGTCTTATCATCAAGATTGAAGCCGAGTTGAGCGAGCTGCTTGTGGCCAACGGGCTGATGCAGGCCAAGGTCAAAGGCCGCCAAAAGAAGCCCTATTCGGTGTTTCGCAAAATGCAATCGAAGTCGCTCTCCTTCGAGCAGCTTTCCGATGTCTATGGCTTTCGTGTTCTGGTGGGGGATGTGGCTTCCTGCTATCGCGCCCTGGGGATTGTTCATACACGGTGGCGTGTGGTTCCCGGCCGGTTCAAGGATTATATTTCCACGCCAAAACAGAATGATTATCGTTCGCTGCATACCACAATCGTGGGTCCGTCGCGCCAGCGTATTGAGCTGCAAATTCGCACCTTGCGCATGCATGAAATTGCCGAATACGGCATTGCGGCACACGCGCTTTACAAGGATGGCGAGGGTGGCGCGGAAGGGGAGCTGCTGTCGCGCGAGAGCAATGCCTATAGCTGGCTGCGCCACACGATTGAAGCGCTCTCTGAGGCCAACAATCCGGAAGAATTTCTGGAGCACACCAAGCTTGAGCTGTTTCAGGATCAGGTCTTCTGCTTCACGCCCAAGGGCAAATTGATTGCGCTGCCGCGCGGCGCAACACCAATTGACTTTGCCTATGCCGTGCACACCAATATTGGTGACACGACGGTTGGGGCGAAAATCAATGGCCGAATCATGCCGCTGGTCACGCGCCTTGCTAATGGCGATGAGGTGGAAATCATTCGCTCAGGCGTACAAGTGCCGCCGGCAGCCTGGGAGGAAATTGTGGTGACGGGCAAGGCCCGTGCCGCTATCCGACGTGCCACCCGCATGGCCATTCGCAAACAATATTCCGGCCTTGGCCATCGCATTCTGGAACGCACCTTTGAGCGGGCGGGTAAGATCTTTTCGAAAGAGGTTTTGAAGCCTGTCTTGCATCGCCTGGGTCATAAGGATGTCGAGGATGCCGTGGCAGCCGTTGGGCGTGGCGAACTCTCGTCGCTGGATGTGGTCAAGGCTGTTTTCCCGGATTATCAGGACGAGCGCGTGACCGTGAAGCCATCCATGGACGATGGCTGGTTTAACATGCGCTCCGCCAACGGGGTGATGTTCAAATTGCCGGAGGCTAAAAAGCCGGCTGAGGGTGGCGCAGGGGCTTTGGCCGAAAGCCCTGAAAATGTCGCGCCGCTGCCGATACGGGGTTTTGTCGGCAATCCCGATGTGCATTTCTCGCCCGCCGGTGCTGTGCCGGGTGACCGCATTGTCGGTATCATGCACGAAGGACAGGGCATTACCATTTACCCAATTCAGGCTTCGGCATTGCAGAAGTTTGATGACGAGCCAGAGCGCTGGATCGACGTGCGCTGGGATCTGGATTTGGCCAATAAGTCGCGCTTTAATGCGCGTATCATGGTCAATGCTATCAATGAACCGGGCACACTGGCCAAGGTGGCCCAGCTTATCGCAGGTTTGGACATTAATATTCGCCTGTTGACCATGGTGCGTGTCGCCGCAGATTTCAGCGAAATGGCGTTTGATCTGGATGTGTGGGATCTGCGTCAGCTCAATCAGTTGCTGGCACAGCTGAAAGAGCTGGATTGCGTGGCAACCGTCAAGCGGATTTACGACTGATTTCCACCGGGGCGGGGCGGCTGTGCCCCTTTGCCTATGCTTTTCCAGCATGGGAGGAGAGGTATGCCTGCGCTGTCTTGTGCGCGAATGATTAAATTTCAGGCTGCCTTGCCATTTTATCTCGCAATTTTTAGTTTGATATGCGTTTTATGCATGGCTGGTGTTTGACCTTGTGTCTGGTCGTTTGTGCGCAGCAGCATTATGTTGTGCTCATGAACTTGAAACAAACGAGGTAAGACAATGTTTGGACCAATTCGCAGATTTGCCCGCGCTCTCAGCGTTCCTAGCATTCAGGATCGTGAAATGGCTTATTTGAACGGCGCGCATGACCGCGTTGATCTGGAATATCGCCAGCGCGAAATCGACAGTGGCCTGTTCCGTCGCACACGCTAACTGTTATACGTCTCACGCATGGCTGATTTGCGAAAATCGCTATGTCTGGACGGTGTAAGGATGAGGTCTCGGTTTTGCCGAGGCTGGTTGAGAGAATGCAGGATGGATGGATCGTCCATCCTTGGCGACGGGTCGCAAAGGAAAACCTTTGAGGCTTTTGATGATGCCGAAGGAGATGCGCTCAATAAGCATTGAGCGCAAGCGCTGAAAATAAGCACTGAACAGGCTGCCTCCTGACTTCGGCCGTTCTTTGGATCGTATGAGGCAGTGACAAGCAGTGTGTCGCGTTATGATGATCACCGATTGCGATGATCAATGCGGGCGCTTGGTGCTCGCTTTTGTGGAGCGAATAGGCTTTATTTTCCCGTCTTGAAAGATCGGCACTGCTGGCGCGACTGTTGCGCAGTGGTGTAAGTGCAAATTTGCGGGCCGTTATTGGTCGCAAGCGCGTGATCTCGTGGTTTTGCCGTTGCCGCCGCTGTTGGAACCGACTAGATAAGCTTCCAATTGACGTATTATGAAAGAGACCGGCGTGACGGATAAAGTCGAAAAGAAGCAAGGTGGCCTTTGGGAAAATATCAAGGTCATTATTCAAGCGTTGATCCTGGCAACGGTGATCCGCACGGTATTGTTCCAGCCCTTCACCATTCCGTCAGGCTCAATGATGCCGACGCTTCTGGTGGGCGACTATATCTTTGTCAATAAATTCGCCTATGGCTTTTCGAAATACTCTTTGCCCTTTTCGCTCGATCTGTTCGAGGGCCGTATTTTCCAAAGCGAGCCAAAGCGCGGCGATGTGGTGGTTTTCCGCTTTCCGCCCAATCCAAGCATAGATTACATCAAGCGTCTTGTCGGCCTGCCGGGCGATCATATTCAGGTGACGGATGGCGTGCTGTTCATCAACGGCAAGCCAGTGCCGAAAGTGCCGGATGGCACATTCAATTCCGATTACCGCAATGACCCAGGCCATGCGATACCGGTCTTCCGTGAAACGCTGGATGATGGGCGCACCTATGACACGCTGGATGAGACGCAATTTTCGCCCGGCGACAACACGCGCGAATTTATTGTTCCCCCCGGCCATTATTTCATGATGGGTGACAATCGCGATAATTCGGCTGACAGCCGCTTTGATGTTGGCTTTGTGCCAGCTGAAAATCTGGTTGGTCGTGCTTCCATCATTTTCTTCTCGCTAGGCAATGACACGCCCTTCAGCCAGATCTGGAAATGGCCCGCCAACATCCGTCTTGATCGCTTTTTCAAGGCTGTCCAATGAAACCACCAAAGGCCCTGAGCGCAGACGAGCGTGATAAAGTACAAACGACCATTGGCTATGTCTTTGTTGATCCAGACAGGCTGGACAGGGCCCTGACCCATTCCAGCGCCCGCCCGGCCAAGGGCGGTGATTACGAGCGCCTTGAATTTCTGGGTGATCGGGTTTTGGGTCTGTGCGTGGCGGAGCATCTGTTTAAAGAGTTTCGCTCGGCAACCGAGGGCGAGCTTTCGGTGCGGCTCAATCAGCTGGTGAGTGCCGAAACCTGTGCTGCCGTGGCGGATGAAATTGAACTGCACCGCTTTATTCGCACTGGCGCTGATGTTAAAAAGCTGACCGGCAAGAATATGCTCAATGTTCGGGCCGATGTGGTCGAAAGTCTGATTGCGGCGATCTATCTCGATGCTGGGTTGGAAGCGGCGCGGACCTTTGTTTTGCGCTTTTGGGCAGAGCGCGCAGCCGGTGAAGATGCCGGACGGCGCGACGCAAAAACCGAATTGCAGGAATGGGCGCATGCAAAATTCGCGGCCACTCCGGTTTATCGCATTGCAGATCGCTCCGGACCGGATCATGATCCGCGCTTTACGGTGACAGTTGAAGTCGGCAAGCTTGCGCCCGAAACGGGTGTTGATCGCTCAAAACGGGCGGCAGAACAGGTTGCCGCAACGCGATTGCTTGAACGCGAAGGTGTCTGGGTCAAATCCGGCACCTCACATTGATTGGAAAAAGATGACTGAGTTTGAAGACCAACCCACTGACGATGCCGAGGCCAGTGATATGCGCCCAACCCATTCGGGCTTTGTGGCGCTGATCGGGCCGACCAATGCTGGCAAGTCCACTTTGGTCAACCGGTTTGTCGGTGCCAAGGTTTCCATCGTAAGCCATAAGGTGCAGACCACCCGCGCCGTGATGCGCGGCATTGCCATTCATGACAATGCGCAAATTGTGTTTATGGACACACCCGGTATTTTCAAGCCGCGCCGCAGGCTGGACCGCGCCATGGTCACATCCGCTTGGGGTGGGGCCAAAGACGCCGATATGATCCTGCTGCTGATTGACAGTGAGCGCGGGCTTCGCGGCGATGGCGAGGCCATTCTGGAAGCACTGAAAGATGTGCACCAGCCGAAAATTCTGGTGCTGAACAAGATCGATCAGGTGCGCCACGAGGATTTGCTGAAGTTGGCATCCGCCGCCAATGAAGCGGTGAAGTTTGAGCGCACCTTCATGATTTCGGCAACCAACGGCTCCGGCTGTGACGATGTGATGGATTATCTGGCAAAGACCTTGCCGGAAGGCCCTTGGTATTATCCTGAAGATCAGATTTCGGATCTGCCGCTGCGCCAGCTGGCTGCCGAAATTACCCGCGAAAAGCTTTTCTTGCGCCTCCATCAGGAGCTTCCTTATTCCTCTCACGTCGAGACGGAAAAATGGGAAGAGCGCAAAGACGGATCCGTCCGCATCGAGCAGGTTATTTACGTTGAGCGTGACAGTCAGAAAAAGATTGTGCTGGGCAAAAACGGCGATGCGATCAAGGCAATTTCGACCGGCTCACGCAAAGAGCTGTCCGAAATTCTCGAGCAGACCGTGCATCTGTTCCTGTTCGTGAAAGTGCGTGAAAATTGGGGCGATGACCCCGAGCGATTCCGCGAGATGGGTCTGGAATTCCCGCGCGATTGATCGTTCCTAAAGTTTTGTCTTCTTGGACGCCCCATGCTCTCAAAGCGTGGGGCGTTTGCGATTCAAGCCTTGATCTTTTTGGCAATGAAGCGGGAGATGTGAGGGCCGAGCGCCAAAATCACCAGAAACCGCACGGTTTGCAGCGCCATGACAAAGGGCATGTCGACATGGGTGGTGGCGGCAATGATGGCGACGGAATCCAATCCGCCGGGGCTGGTGGCCAGATAGGCGGTGAGGGGATCAATATCCATGACGGTGGCAAGCAAATAGGCAAGGCAGCCACCAAAGGCTATCAGGATGAAAATCGACAGGGCCACTTGCGGTGCCGCCTTTGCCACATGTCGCAACAGTCTGCGGGTAAAGGCAAGGCCAATACGCCAGCCAATCATGGCATAAGCCACGGCCAGCAGCCACAGCGGCAGCACGATGTTGACCAGATCAAAGCCGTGCAACACCGCGAGGCTGAGCATGGGAACAATCATATTGCCTGCGGGTATTTTCAAAAGCCTGCCGATGTAAGATGCAATAGCCGTGAGCAACAGTGTCTTGATCAGATCTGCCCAGTCAAAGGGCGGAAAGAACACCAGCGGCGGATGCGGTGCACCGGTGATGTTAAACATGAAGGCTGCAACGCCCGCAGCCGCTGACGCCACACACACCACCCGAAAATACTGCATGAAGGCGACGAGGCGAACATCGGCTCCATGGGCTTCCGCCATCAGAATCATGGCCGATGCACCGCCCGCCGATGTGCCCCATACCGCTGTGGTGCCGGGGAATATTTGCCGCCGCGCCATGATGTAACCCAGCAGGGAGCTCATGGCGACAATGGACAGAACAGCCGCCATGAACAGCGGCCATTCGGCAAGAAAACGCATCATGATGTCTTTGTCGAGTGAGCTTGCGATGACACAGCCAATCAATGCCTGCGCTGCCGTATAGGGAAGGCGGGGAAGGGTGAGCTGTGCGCCGTTGGTGGCAAAGATCAATCCGGCGATCATTGGGCCAAGCAGGAGAGCGGCGGGCATGCGGACATATTCCATGCACGCGACCAGCACAGCGGAAAGAGCGACCAGCAGCGTCCACTTCAGGGGTGTGGGCAGTGTCCTCAAAAAAGTGGGTGGTTGCTCAGGCTCGCCCGCAGGCTGAGGATTGGCTGCCATTTTGGGCTTTCCGGTCTCTTGTCTTCAATCAACTGGTGCATAGCCTTTATTGCAGCATTGCTCAAACCGGAATCGCTTATGGTGTGAAATTTTCTGCGTAACGTCCTAAAGCCACGGCATAATTCCTTAAATCGGAATCGATTTGAGGCAGAAATTATGCAGCAGATTTAGAGTGTTACAGCACCGTGCGCCATATATGGCGCACGGTGCTGTAAGGTGGCTGGAGCTGCACTTTATTTTTCTATGAGCCCGCTAACTTTGTTTGCTATAAAGCACGATCATGGAATGGAATGATAACGCGATTATTTTGGGTGTGCGGCGTCACGGTGAAACCAGCGTGGTGGCCGAAGTGATAACGCGCAGCCGTGGCCGTCACCTTGGTCTGGTGCGCGGTGGGCGCTCTCGCGCCATGCAACCCGTGTTGCAACCCGGCAATGTGGTTGATGTTACCTGGCGTGCGCGTCTCGAAGAACATCTGGGCGATTTTCGCATGGAGCCTTTGCGCCTTCGCGCCGGACATTTGATGGAAACTGCAACCTCGGTCTATGGCGTTCAGGCGCTGGCGGCTCTGCTGCGGCTTTTGCCCGAGCGCGAGCCGCATCCACACCTATATGAGTCCATGGATATCATTCTCGAAAACCTGCATGAGCCTCGGGCCGCAGGCGAGCTTTTCATTCGTTTCGAGCTTGCTGTTCTCAACCATCTGGGCTTTGGGCTGGATTTAACCCGCTGCGTTGCCACTGGTGAGCAAGAGGATCTGGCTTTTGTTTCGCCCAAGAGTGGCCGCGCCGTCTGCCGTGCGGCGGGTCAGCCCTATGCTGATAAAATGTTGGCGATGCCGTCTTTTTTGCGCAAGGAGCGGACGCAAGCGGCTGATTTTACGTCTCTTACACAGGCGTTTCGTCTGACCGGATATTTCCTGGAGCGCCATGTGTATGAGCCGCGCGGCATTACTGTTGCTGCCGCGCGTGATGGATTTTGTCAGGCCGCGCTAAAGGCGTTGCGGGCATTGGACGGCGTCCAGGACAATCCGCCAATGCCATCCTGAGCGCTGCTCTGGTTGTTTTTCATGTGGGTGCGAATGGCGCGCTGCAAATCTGCAACGCTGCTGTAAATGCCGCCATCCAGATCAATCACTGGAAATTTGACGGCGATGAATTTTACCCGATTGCCTTCGGGAACGCTGATTCCAACAGGAACGCCTGCATATTCAATGACTTGCTTTTCCATAATACTTTCCCCGCCCGCGTTGCGACTTGCGGGCCAACATTCAATTCGATTGTGATGATTTATGCTCTTACGAGAGAATCACATTCGACAGTTGTCGAAGCCAAGTGACGTGCATTTGGATGTCACCTGGTTGATGCTGAGCGGGCATAGATGCCAGGAGTATTTTGCTGTTTGCGCGAATAGTCGCATATGCTTTTCCTCCTTGCATTGGAGCCGATCCTTGATCTGGCTCTAGGTTTAACCTGTATCGGGCTTTTCCCGATGATCACGAAGGTAGGTGTGCCTGGCGATTTCGTCAATAGGCGTTCGATGAAAAACAAAATAATTTTTTGTGAAGGATGGATTGTGAAGGTTTCATGGCAAAATGAATCCGAATTGCCGCATTTGATAAGACAGGTTTTGCACCGCAGTAAAAAACAGATTTTTGTGAAATTATGGCGAGAGATTCAATAAATATTGATGGGGCAAACGCGAGCAATGAGGTGCTTTGCGCCATCAAATGGGGCAAAGCGATCCATTGAAAAAGCAGGGGTGGGCGCAAAAAGTAATTTTTTCCACTCAAGTGCGGCGCTTGAGTGGAAAGCCTTCCGGACGGGTTTTTGTCACCTGAACACTATCGCCAACGCTGATCTCGCCTGTGGTGCGGGGAACAGCATTCCAGCCAAACAACACACCCCGCACGCGCGAATCGGCAGACATGCGCAGCCGCCCCATGGCTGCCATGGGGGATGGCACCGAGCGCGAACCAAGCGATTGCTCTTGCGTGGTCATGATGCAGCGGGTGCACGGTTTGACGAGGTCAAAGGCAATGTCGCCAATGGTGAGGCTTGCCCAATGATCTTCCGCCCAAGGCTGATCCGAATCAATCACGATGTTGGCGCGAAAGCGCTCCATTCCGACGCTGCCTTCACTCTTCGCTGCCATATCGACATTCAGCGCCGCAAGGGAGGCCGTGTTGGTGATCAGCACCTGATAGCCATCGGTGAAGGTCACCGGCGTGTCTGGTCCAGCCCATTCTTCATTGGCCATGCGCCGGGCTTGATCGTCAAATAAGGCGAGTTCGAGCGGCTGACCAAGCCATTCACTGAGCGCGTGATTGGTGGCATCATCAGCAATGGCGGCATTGATCGTGTCGCGCCATACTGTCACCTGTTTGCGGGCACTGAAACGCGGCACCGGCGCGCGTCTGCCATCATGGAAGCTGAGGTGATAGGAGGTACCGTCGTATAGCGCGCTCACACCAGCAAGGGCCGGAAGCTCCCGCTGAGTCACGAAATTCCCTGACGGTGAAACAAGCATCAATTGACGATCGCCGTTCAGCCCATGGGCGGTGATCTGCGCTTTGGCAAGATCAATGCCTCGGCCGCTCTTTAAAGGGTACATGGTGATTGCGGAGATTCTCATCGGGCGTCTCAAATCTCATCCAGAAAGAGGGTCAGGAAATGTTGCAGGCGTTGGTGGCGTTCACGGGCCAGGGCTTGTCCTGTTTCGGTTTTAAAGCCGTCTGCAAGCCGGAACAGCTTGGTTTCAAAATGATCAATGGCATAGCGCTTGTCATCCAACGGCCGGTTTTTTGCGCTTGGATCGGCAGGATCATAGAGAGACGATCCCATGCGGCCACCAATATAGAAGCAGCGCGCAGCCCCCACCATGCCGATGGCATCCAGCCGGTCGGCATCTTGCAGGATTTTGGCCTCAAGGGTCTGCGGCTCGATATTGGCCGAAAAACTATGGGTGAGGATGGCATGAGCAACGGCGTCAATTTTTGCAGCGGGCCAGCCTGCTTCGCTTAAAATGGTTGCAGCTTTTTCCGCCGCAAGGCGGGAGGCTTGGTCGCGTTGCGGCGCGTTTTTCTCGACGGACACACAATCATGAAGCAGCACCGCGCTGACTAGCACGTCCTGCTCGCCGCCCTCTGTGGCATGAATGCGCATGGCGTTTTTGAAAACGCGAAGAATATGGGCGGCATCGTGAGAGCCATCATCGCCTGATGTGGCGTAGGGCAAAAGCCACTTTGCAAGATCCTGGCACGGTGCAAATGCGGAAGAGAGCATGAAATATCCTGTAGCATGTCGCACTCAACTGGAATCAGTTGGACGATAAGGTCGATTGGCAAAACAAGCATAAAGCGCGGCACTGCTGAAGCCAATAAGAGGCTCACAGGAGGCTGTAACACTTTAAATCATGCAGAAAACTTATAGTGTTACAGTGTTTTTTGTGCGTCCTATAGGGTGAAAGGCGCTGTAGGGCAGCAAGCCTGTCGACTGCATTATTTCGATGTCCACGGCGCACGTTTCACGCAAGCATAGCGCGCAATGACAATCCTGTCGCAAATTTTACGGCGTAAGATTTTTTTTGACGGATTCGGGCAAACCCGGCATCATATTTGTGTGGGTGTATTTGTCTTGCGTTCTCCTTACGCGCGTTATTGATTTAACTGGATGGGAGTGTCGCATGACAAGTGTTTCATCAGCGGTTGGCTCGAAACTGGCGGAACGTTCCTCTCGCGCCTCTGCACTGGATACAAATGGTGATGGCGTTGTGTCTGCCGCAGAGCGTCCTGCTTCAACTCGCAGGCAAAATCCGACAGTTTCCAGCGATAACGCCGCCGCAAGTGCCGTCTCTCAGTTGTCCAATAACGTGATGGCCATGATCATGACCAAAGGCGAGGCGCATTTTGCTGGCGGTGAAGAACAAAAGCGCAATGCTCAGGCGATAGACGCGGATGGCAAGGGCAAGGTGAGCGAAAAGGATTTTTCGCAAGCCAGACCAGACAATGCCTCGCAAGCTGACGCCAGTAAGCAAATTGATGAATTCGATAAAGGCGATGAAGGTGACGCGCTGGATGTCAACGATGTCCTCTACCAGATGACGTCTGTGATTGCAGCTTATCGCGCTGTGACTGGCACTACGGATGAAAAGGGTATGGCGAAGGCCACGCTTGCTCAAATCTCCACAACGCCTCAACGGACGATTATTGTTTGAGATGACAGCGCCTCTCACCATACGTGGCGCACAAGGGTTCGCTCTACTGCATAATTCCTTAAATCGGAATCGATTTAAGGTGAAAATTATGCAGCAGGCTTAAAGTGTTACAGCGTCCTTTGTGCGCCATATTTGGCGCACGGCGCTGTAACACCCTAAATTTGCGGCATAATTCCTTAAGCCCATTCGGATCTAAGGAATTATGCAGTCGTTCTGTCTTTCCATCCTACACGCACCTGTGAATTGCCTGCCATATCGTATTTTGCCATAACGATTATGTGACCTCGAAATGCTTGTGCATAGTTGCCATAGGCCGAGAGCCGATGGCAGGTGGAAGGCCCTGTTTACGATCCAGCAGGGTCTTCTGCCCCTAAGAACATCGGCGGCAAAGGCAAGATGAATGGTGTGCTGCCATCGGCATCTTGACCACGACCCAGCATTTTGACGGCATCGGCAAAGCGGCCCTTTCGCCCCAGCACATCATCGGCAATCTGGACAAGACGGATATTGGGTGTGGCAAACGGGGATGCCTTGCGCAGACGCGCCGCCAGTGCCTCATCATCATCGTCCGGGAAGATGGTCAGGCTGGCAATCATGGCAGCCGCTGGTGAGCGTGAAACGCCCATCCAGCAATGAATCAGCAATGGTGCAGCCGTGTTCCATTGCTGTGCAAAGTCGATGATCTGGTGCACATGGCTTTCCTGCGGCGCAATCAGTTTGCCGGTTCCGGCAAATGTAATATCATTCATGCCAAGCGTGAGGTGGCGATCTGCCGAGATGACGGCGGGGCGATGGAAATTCTGATTTTCAGCCAAAAGGCTGATCATTTCCTTAGCCTTGTGGCGCACAGCCATTTCCGCAATATGCGACAGCGGTGAAACAAGAATGGCGGTCATGGTTTGCTCGGGCTTTCATTCAGCCGCAGGCTCTCGATCTGTGCAAACCGCTCAGAAAATCTGCGTTGCGCCTCAATCGCGGGCATGGGTTCCATGGGCAGCATATCGACCGTCAGATTGCGGGGTTGTCCGAAAATCTTGACTGCTTCCGTGCGGGTAAAGCCTGCCAGTTCGGTTGCCTCAAAATAGGCTGCAATTGAATCGGCTTTTTTAATTTGCGCTTTCAGCCGCGTGGTGGGGTGCGGCGGCAGGCCAAACCGCAGGTGGATGGCCGCTTCCAATCGCTTTTCCACCACCTTGTAGCCACCACCGACCACCGCTTTGAAGGGCGAGATCATATCGCCAATCACATATTCTGGCGCGTCATGCAGCAGTGCCATTTGCAAATCGGCAGCACAAAATCTGGGCGCAATGTGCCGGAAGATTTCTTCCACCACCAGAGAGTGCTGCGCCACTGAAAAAGCGTGATCGCCAATTGTCTGGCCGTTCCAGCGGGCCACACGCGCCAGGCCATGGGCAATATCGGAAAGCTCCACGTCCAGCGGCGACGGATCCAGCAAATCAAGCCGCCGGCCTGAAAGCATACGTTGCCAGGCGCGTGCAGAAGGGAGGCGCTCAGTCATTCCACGTCTTCGCTGGTGGTGGGAAATTCAAGGCCGGTCCATGCCGGGAGGCGCACGGTCACCGGGCTGCCATTGATAGTGATGGGATTGCCGGATGTCTGCGCGTCGCCAACCCTGTCAATCCGCACGATGGCAAGCCCGTGTTGACCATGGACGCTGCCAAGCGTGCCCACAGGACGGTCATGGGCACGAAGCTCGGCATTGTTGGCTTCAAGCACGGTTTCTGCGCTGACGATAGCAATACGCCGACGCGCAGTCTTGCGATGCTGCATGCGCGAAACGACTTCCTGTCCGACATAACATCCTTTTTTGAAGGAGACGCCCCCGTTGAAATCATAGAGCACATCATGGGGGAATGCGTCCTGCAAGGCGTAATCCTGCCCTGCTTCCGCAATGCCATTGGCAATGCGAAGATCGGTATAAAGGCTTTCGGCGTCGCTGCCATGCTGGCCAGGTTTGCGCCACACCATCAGCCCAGCCGCTTTAAAGCGCAGATCCTGAAAGGCACCTTCAATCGCGCCATCATCCCAAAAAACGGTGACACCCTGTTGTGGCTCTAAAGTGATGGTCACTGCGGCGCGTAATTTATACATCGTCAGTCGTCGTATCAGAGCCTCTGCCTCGCTGGCAGCAATCTCCAGCAGAAGATCTGCGTCTTGCGGATAGACGATAAATTCAAACAGGATCTTACCCTGCGGTGTCAGCAATGCAGCCACGCCCGCGCAATCATCGGACATCAATTCCAGATCGGCCGTGATCAGGTTGTTGAGAAAATTGCGACTATCAGGCCCGCTCAGTCGAAGAAAAGAGCGATCAGCGAGAAAAACAGCAGGCATAGCACCCGATCCAATATTTCAAATTGTGACATCACCGTGCGTCAAACCGAAAAGAGCGGCAAGATCGGACAGGAGCCGACCTCACCGCTCAATCTGACTGTGCTTACGCACAAAAATCAATCGCCAGCCGTGAAGAATTTCCATTTTCCGTCGGGCGAGATGCCGATGCGAAAGAAATTGTAATTGCCAGCGTCCAGCATATTCTCGTAATCGCCTGCTGTGACAATGCGCAAAAGCTCGACCTTTTCACGAAGCGTCAGCGTGTTGAGCGGTTTTTCAGCAAAATACGGCCATACATAGGCGTCATCCGGCGTGCCTGCATTGACATGGACAAAACCGGCATTCAGCACGTCCATCATAATGGCCAGAACTTCTATGCCATCTGGATCGCCGGACACGCTTTTGATTGTGGCGATTGGATCGCCATTGTCAGAACCCAAGGCAAGTGCCGTCGGCTCTGCGCCTTCCGACAACAAAGCCCGCAATTTTTCAGGCTCACCGGATGAAGCCGCTTCCATGAGCTTCTCGCGCATTTTGCGAACGGCCTCAGGAGCCTTGTTCATGTCATACATCACCTCAATCGCCGCATGTTTGGTGTCGGTGGCGGTGATCTTATTGGTTTCTTTCGGATTGCTCAGATTGGGCTGGGCAGCCGGGGAGGTGGCCTGCGGTGCTGCCGCGGGTTCTTTTGCAGCAGGTTCCTTGGTTGCTGGCTCCTTGGCTGCCGGTTCTTTGGGGGTTGCAGAAGAGGCCGCAGGCTGTTCTGCCACTTTCTCACTGCCTTGCAATTCCGAAAGCGCCATGCTGGCGGAAGGAAAACACAAAACACTCGCACTGGCCATCAGGCCAGACACAACCCCAGACATAACCATCTTCCGGACAAGCTTCATCCGATCAGTCCTCAATCCATTCACCATGGTCTTGCCTCTGCGAATCACTGAACAATACGTGCCGGAGAAAATTCGCCAGCCAGCATGCGGGCGCGCAGAGACTCAAGCATGGCTTCGGCACCGTCTTCGCCGTGAATACGAATTGTTTCGCGCATAGCCAGCGCAATCGCCGCATCCGCAATAATTTCAGGCTCAATGCCGTCGGCCATGCCATCCGCCCAAGCCTCGTTCTGATATTCGAGGGCAGCCTGCATCTTTTCATGAACGATCATGTCGTCAATCTCGTTGCGGCGTGGTTCTATAATCATATTCACCTCGAAGCAGTCCCTGAATCAGCTATACGTCGTGCAACTCTATCAGCCTTTTGCAACGGCGACACGGCTCAATGCATTATCCGATGAATTATTGGTTAATTTCCAAAGCGATTTATCATTTCTTTGATGAGTGTTGCGCCTTCGGCACGATATTCCTGCTCTGTGGCCTGAGCGGCTTTGGTGCATGTATCATGCAGCGCACCAAATGCTCTATAGCCGCGGTTATAAGCGGCTGTCAGCTGTTCTTTTCGCGCGGGCTCATTTCCTGCATCAAGGGTTAACAGTTTTTCCATGGCGGCGCGCCACTGTGGTTCAGGCTTTTCTGAACAGCGATTGCGCAAATAGGTAATGGTACCAATGATTTCAGACAGTCTATTGAGCTGCCGGTCATAGGGTGTTGCGCTCACAGTCGGCTCTGGAGGCTTCTGGCTTTGGGCCTGCAATGAGGATGCGACAAACAGCGGACTGACGACAACAAGACCAAGCAGAAAAAAACGGGTCATACACTTCCGCACACAAAAGACTAACACTGTTACTCTGACTTGATTCTTGTGGCCATTTTAAGCCTCTTCACTGGACTTAACCAGTCTTTCAACGCAATCGATCACGCTTGGCGGTGCGGGAAGCGTCAAAATGTCGTGGAGCGTATACCAGCCAAGCTCCGATGCATCGCTCCTTGCTTCGGCAGCCATTGGATTGTCCTTCACATCAACCATAAAAACGGAGAGGCTAAAATGGTGCTCATCCGGCCCGCCGGGGTCTGGATAAAGCACGTAAGTGGCAAACAGCCGAGGGTTGGTGCCGGTCAGCCCGGTTTCTTCAAACAATTCACGCAACGCTGTTTCTTCGGCCGTTTCACCCTCTTCGCCGCGACCTCCCGGAAAGGCATAGAGGTTTTCGGCAGGCGGTTTGGAGCGCTTGACCAGCAAAAGGCGTCCATCATGGTGCACGATTGCCGAGGATGCAGGCCGATGCGAAGATGTCATGCGCGTGGTTCCAATGCGTGAAGGATCCCATGGATCGGAGATTGGCGACACACTTGACGATAGCGCGTTCTAGCGCGAAAACAAGCACATGTGTGGACGTTTTGCCCTGACCACGACCCCGGAAGATGTGATGGACGCCTTTGGCTTGCACGAGCTGGAAGCGTTCCCGCAGAGGTTCAATATTGCGCCGACCCAGCCGATCCTGATCGTGGGCGAGGGGGATGTGCCGGACAAAGGCAGCAATCTGCCAAGTCGCCGCGCTTTTCTGGTGCGGTGGGGCTTTGTGCCGTCCTGGGTTAAAGACCCGTGTGATTTTCCCTTGTTGATCAACGCCCGCTCGGAAACCGCAATCGATAAGGCATCGTTTCGCAGTGCCATGCGCCATCGGCGCATTCTCATTCCAGCGACGGGGTTTTATGAGTGGTACCGCCCGTCCAAAGACAGTGGAGAGACGTCCCAAGCCTATTGGATCAAGCCCAGGCATGGCGGCATTGTTGCCTTTGGAGGTTTGGTTGAGACCTGGGCTTCTGCGGACGGCTCAGAGATGGACACAGGCGCAATCCTGACCACAGCGGCCAATGGCGCAATTCGCCCCATTCACGATCGCATGCCCGTGGTGATCGATCCGCAAGATTTCTCCCGCTGGCTGGATTGTAAAACCCAGGAGCCTCGCAAGGTCGCAGATCTGATGCGACCCGTTCAGGATGATTTTTTTGAGGCCGTGCCTGTTTCCAACCTCGTCAACAAGGTTGCAAATGTCGGACCTGAAATTCAGGCTGCCGTTTCCGTCACTGCAAAGCCTGACAACAAGAAACAACCAAAGCCACCCTCGGCGCAATTGTCCTTGTTTTGAGCGTGTTAAGCCGATTTTTTCTTTGCAGTCTTCGGTGTCATCAAGGCTGCGGCAATAACGGCTTTCAGACCAATCGGGCGGTAATTGTCAGACAGTTTTGTCTGTACGACTGTTGGCCGAGCTATCGTGTTGGTGTTTGCGGTCATGGTGATGGTGCCTCCTCGTTTGGCAGTCTCTTGTTGGCTGCTCACTCTGGGAAGAACATGACAAATCCATGACCATGGCAACTTAATTTAAATCAAAGTCTGGCATATTTTGTGAACGGATTGCGACTTTTGTGAACGGATTGCGCCATGCCACCGCCCTACAGCGCCGTGCGCCAAATATGGCGAACAAAGGACGCTGTAACACTTTAAATCTGCTGCATAATTTTCACCTTAAATCGATTCCGATTTAAGGACTTATGCAGTAGAATCTGTCAGGTTCAAATTGAACCAGACAGACTCTCGATTCCCGTGTTTTCGTTTGTCTATTCGGGAAAACCGGATTCCACTTTTCCCTGACAAACTCTAAAGGCCCCGGTCCATACCCGACGCATTGTGGTTGTCCGCCTCTTCATTGATCGTCAAGGTGCCGTATTTGCGTCTCCAGGCGCGCGCTCCAAACGGCAGTGTCATCAGATAGATGATAACGGTGGCGGACAACACCTCCCACGTATAGCTCATCAACAGTGCAACATAGAGAACAACACCAATTGTCAGGGGCAGGACGAGATCGCGGCGCACCTTTTTTTCTGATTTACCAGACCAGACGGGGAGGCGGCTGATCAGCAAAAATGCGATCAACATAGTGTAGCCCGCCGAGGCAAAAGCAAACCCCGGCGTGGCGTCCACACCCAGAAAGCTCAAGTAAATCGGCAGCATCACCAAAAGTGCGCCAGCGGGGGCCGGCACACCGACGAAATATTCCTTCTGCCACGGTGCTTTTGCCGCACTTTCTTCCATGACATTGAAACGGGCCAGCCGGAGGCCTGCGGAAATGGCAAAGACCAAAGCGGCAATCCAGCCAAACGAATGGGCTTTGTCGAGAATAAACACATAGAGCACCAGACCGGGTGCCACGCCGAAATTGACGATGTCGGCCAGCGAATCCATCTGGGCACCAAATTTGGAGGTGGCCTTCATCAGACGTGCGACGCGGCCATCAATGCCATCCAGAAAAGCGGCAACCAGCACCATGCTGACGGCCAGTTCAAACTTGGCCTCAAAGGCAAGACGAACCCCGGTCAGGCCCGCACAAATGGCCAGAACCGTGATCAGGTTTGGCACCATCAGCCGCAGCGGAATCTCGCGCAGGCGCGGACCGCGGGAGGCGTCGTTCACGTCCTGCGCGTGCACCTCTTTCGCATGAAGGTCTTGCGGCTGTTCTGTGTCATTGCTCATGCAAAATTTCTGCTTTTCTCGAAAAGACAAACGAAAATAAGAAATCTGTCCGGTTCAACCTGAACCGGACAGTGCCAGACCTCTTAGCTGCGGCGGCTGATGACCGGGCCCTTGGCGGAGCCATATTCTGCAATCACCGTTTCGCCGCCAACGGAGCGTTGACCAAGCGAAACACGCGGCTCTGCCCCTGCGGGCAGGAAAACATCCAGACGGGAGCCGAAACGAATGAGGCCGAAGCGCTCACCCGGCTCCAATGTCTGGAAAGGCGCTGTCCAGCAAAGAATGCGACGCGCCACCAGCCCGGCAATCTGCACCACGCCAATATTGCCACGCGGGCTTTCAATCACCAGACTGTTGCGCTCATTGTCGATGCTGGCCTTATCCAGTTCCGCATTGAGAAACTGGCCTTCGCGATAAACCACATGGTTGACCTTGCCACGCACCGGTGCGCGATTGATGTGGCAATCAAACACGTTCATGAAAATGGTGATGCGCAGCATCGGCTCGGTTGACAGATTAAGCTCTGCCGGTGGCACGACCATTTGAATGGAAGAAACGCGACCATCTGCCGGGCTGATCACCAGATCATCATCTTGCGGTGTCACACGCTCTGGATCCCGGAAGAAATAAGCGCACCAGAGGGTCAAAACCATACCGACCCAAAAGAGGGGTTCCCAGAGCCAGCCCAGCACCAGCGAGCCTGCAAAAAAGGCGGCAACAAAGGGGTAGCCCTCCTTGTGCACAGGAACAATGGTGTTTCTGATGGTATTAAACAAGGACATCGGTGGGACTTCTCCTGACAAACTAAGCTAAGCTGACTACCCCGAAACGGCGCTCGGGGCAATGGCGATGCCGTTTTTGGCCTCAGACCAGGATTCATTGAAAATGATACTTGGTCTTCGAGCCTTGGTATCATACTGCGGGCGGAAGCCGGGTGACCACGCCTAATTCATCGCTCTCGCGCACCAGACGCAACTGTTCTTCGGCCTGAATAGCCTCGCGCTGGCGGTTCCACATCGAGGCGTAAAGACCGTTTTGCTCCAGAAGCTGCGCGTGCGTGCCACGCTCGGCAATCTCTCCGGCTTTCAGCACAATGATTTCGTCAGCACCAATCACCGTGGACAGGCGATGGGCAATGACCAACGTGGTTCTGTTTTGCGATACCACATCAAGCGCTGCCTGAATTTCCTGCTCGGTGGTGGTGTCCAGCGCCGATGTTGCTTCATCCAGAATGAGAATCGGTGGTGCTTTCAAAACCGTGCGGGCAATGGCCACGCGCTGCTTTTCACCGCCAGACAGTTTCAGGCCACGCTCACCCACCATTGTGTCATAGCCCTGTGGCAGATCTTTGATCGAGCGGCTGATTTGCGCAATATCGGCCGCCGCCTCGATCTGCTCTTGTGTGGCATCGGGCCGCCCATAGCGAATATTATAGGCGATGGTATCGTTAAACAGCACCGTATCTTGGGGCACCATGCCGATGGCGCTGCGCAAGGAGGTTTGCGTGATTGCGCGCACATCCTGCCCATCAACGCTGATAGAGCCGCTTTGCACGTCGTAAAACCGATAGAGCAGACGCGAAATCGTCGATTTGCCAGCGCCGGAAGGCCCCACCACCGCCACCGTCTTGCCAGCCGGCACGGTGAAGGACACGCCTTTGAGGATCGGGCGGGCGGGATCATAGGCGAAGTGAACATTGTCAAACACGATCGCGCCCTTGTCGATCGTCAGCGGCACGGCATCAGCCGCATCGCGCACCTCCGGCTCAACTGCGAGAAGGTCAAACATTTGCTCAATATCGGTCAATCCTTGGCGAATTTCGCGATAAAGCATGCCAATGAAATTCAAAGGCACAGAGAGCTGCAACAGCAGAGCGTTGACAAACACGAAATCGCCAATGGTCTGCTCGCCACGCTGCACCGCCATGGCCGACATGGCCAGCATCACCGTCATGCCGATGCCAAAAATAAGCCCTTGGCCGAAGTTGAGCCAGCCTAAGGATGTCCAGACCTGAGTTGCGGCTTTTTCATAGCGCGCCATGGAGGCGTCAAAGCGCCGCGCTTCCATTTGTTCATTGCCGAAATATTTGACGGTTTCGAAATTCAAAAGCGAATCGATCGCTTTAACATTGGCATCGGTGTCGCTGGTGTTCATGGCGCGGCGAATGCCAATGCGCCAATCGGAGGCTTTGACCGTATACCAACAGTAGACAACCACGGTGATAGCGGTCACGGCGAGATAGGAAAAACCATAGCCCCACCAGAAGATTCCAGCCGTCAGTGCAAATTCGAGCACAGTTGGAATGGAGTTGAGGATGGTATAGCGGACAATGGTTTCAATGCCCTTGGTGCCGCGCTCAATAATGCGCGATAGACCGCCGGTTTTGCGCTCAAGATGAAAGCGCAAAGACAGCTGATGCATGTGCACAAAAGTCTTGTAGGCCAGCCTGCGCACCGCATATTGACCAACACTGGCAAACAGCGCATCGCGCAGCTGATTGAGGCCCCATTGCAGAATACGGGCCAGATTATAGGCCAGAACAAGCATCACAGCCGAGAGCATGAAGGCTGGCAACAGCCCGCTTGCATCCATTTTGCCGTTCAAGGCATCGGTTGCCCATTTGAAAAAATAGGGAACGAACATCAATACAGCCTTGGCCAGCACCAGAAAAATACTGGCCCACACCACCCGTAATTTCAGATCAGTGCGCTCGGCTGGCCACATATAAGGCCAGAGATTGCGGATCGTATGCCACGGATTGCCGGAGTCCGGAGAGACCGTTTTGACCTTCTGATGCATGCTGCTTGTTCCTGCTGACATGCCGACACAAAGAAACTGGCCGGCAGACCCTGAGGGGGCCGAAAAGAAGAAGCGGCCTGAAAGGCCGCCTCAATGGTATTTGCATAATATAAGGAGCAAAGCGCTGGTTTTCAATCAACGCTTTTGAAGCACGTGTCAGTGCTTATGCCGCTCCATCCATTTGCGATGGATAGCTTCAGCTTCGCTTTCCGGCAGTGCCTTGTCAGGCACGGTAAAGGTCTGGCCGGGCTCAATCAGGTCTGGATTGGTGATTTGCTCTGCATTGGCCATGTAAATCGTGGTGTAGCGCACACCCTGACCATAGACGCGCCGTGAGATCTGCCACAATGTATCACCGCGACGGATGATAACCGTGTTGCTGCTTGGCTCAAGCGGCTCTTGCGAAATCGTCGGTGGTGCAGAGCCGTCTGTGGGTGTCGCGGTCTGCGCCGCTGCCACCTGTGCGGCATTTGGCATGGGTTCCAGCGCAGCCTGGACCAGTTTGCCAAGCTCTGGCAGGGCAGCCGCCATGCTTTTCACCGATGCTGGCTCCACCTTTTTCAAAGCAGCCTGCGCCTTGCCGGCATTTTCGGCCATGCGCATCATGAAGCTTGTGTCCGCAGCATTGGTGCTGGGCGTGGGCCTGAAATCTGCAACGGCTTTCAGAGCAAATTCCAACGCCGAGCGCGACGCTGCCAGACTTTCAAGCGATGGGGTTTTCCCGTCGGCAAAAAGATTGCTCAGAAGTGCAAAGGACTTTGCCAATGTGTCGCGCTGGCGATCAAACAGATTGCTGTCGACGGATGCGGCACTGACAGGACTGCCCGCGGATTCCGGCTGTTTTTCAGGCGCAACAACTGACACCTGATCACCTGCCGGGCGATTGAATGGAACCGAAGCCCGCAATGTTACCTTGCCGTTGGCATCTTTCAGATCGACACTGATAATGTGCTGACCGACGGAAATCGCCATTTCGCCCTCGACCACGAAGTGACCCTTGCCATCAACGTCGGAAGAGCCAATTTGTTTGCCGTCGGCATAGGCCGTCACACTGCTGTTTTTAGGCGCAGTGCCAGCTACAAATATCTTGTCGCCCTCAAGTTCCACGGCTGTGATTTGCAGCTGCTCGTTTTGTGCTGCGGCATTTGGTGCTGCGGCAGCATCGGCGGGGGCTACCGGTGGCGTTGGCGCAGGAGGTGCCGTGGATGGCACAGGTGGTGTCGTATCTTTTGTTTCAGCCGGAACGCGCCCCTGTTTATCGGCATTAACCTTTTCTTCTGCTCCCTCTGCGGTGCCTTTTGGCACTGTCATCAGGCGGCTGGCTTCGCCGGGTTTGCTGACCATGGCCAAGACATCGCCATTTTGGCGATCAGGAACCGAAATGGTCGCCTGTTCCTGTGATCTCACGACCTTGCCGTCCTGGCTGGTCGATTGCAGATCCAGAACATGGTCACCGGGTGTCAAAGGCTTGTCGAGCACAATGGCGAAATCACCATTGGGCGAAACCGTTGTGGTGGCGATGGTTTTGTCGCCATCGAGAACATCCAGCTTGGTGCCCGGTGCGGCATTGCCAGCGATCACGGTCGAGCCGTCTTTTTCAACACGCAACACGCCAAATTTCGGTTTGCCGTCATCTTTTGCTGCCAGTTCAGGTTCACCATGCAGGGCGCGACCAATATTGACAATCATGCCTGCTGCATCCTCGGGCGCGGAGGGTAGCTTAATGAGAAGTTGCAGCGCCTTGGAGGCCATTGCCTTGGCCTTGGTCATACTATCGGCCAAATTGGCTTCGAGACTGGTTGGAATGTCGATCTCGGCCAATGCCTTGAGTGCGGTCATGGCAGCCAGGCGGCTGGAAGCATAGACACTGGCTTCTGGGATCTTCTGGTCGGCAAAAAGAGCTTCAAGCGCTGCCACCGATTTTTCGGCTTCAGTGGAAAGCCGCTTCATCTTGCCGCTCGCGACCTGATCGTCTGCGACCGCGGCTTCAGGTTTGGCAGCCGTTGTCTGTGGCACTTGCGCAGGTGCTTGAGCTTGCGGCTTTTCTGCCGTTTGATTAGTTCCGCGAAGCTGCGGAAGCACGAAAAACACCATCAATATTGTCGCAATGGCAAGCACGCCCAAAGCCAGCCAACCGGCACGGTTTTTCATAATCAAAAATCTCCACGCGGAAAATTCCGCCATATCCATTGGAATTGCTAGCGTTTCCCAGCGCTTTTAACAAGCAGTGTAAGGCCTTTGCCCATCACCATCCAAGACTATTCGTCAATTTTGTTGACCGGAACGGATTGTCGTTGTCATTTACAGCCATGACGAAAAATATCTCTACGATTCGATCCATTTGTGTTTATTGCGGCTCAAGGCCGGGGCGTGATCCGGCTTACATGGCGGCGGGCCGCGCCCTTGGCCAATCCATTGCGGCCCATGGTCTTTCGCTTGTTTATGGTGGTGGCACCAAAGGCATCATGGGGGCCGTGGCAAAAGGTGTGCTGGACAGCGGCGGCCATGTCACCGGCATTATTCCGGAATTTTTGATGGATATGGAAGCCACCCATGATTCCCTCGGCGATTTGAGCGAGTTGATTATCACGCAGGATATGCACCAGCGCAAACACAAGATGTTTGAGCGCGCCGACGCCTTTGTGACGCTTCCGGGCGGCATTGGCACGCTGGAAGAAATCGTGGAAATCATGACCTGGGGCCAGCTTGGCCGCCACGAAAAGCCGATGGTTTTCGCCAACATCAACGATTTCTGGAAGCCGATGCTGGATCTTCTGGGGCACATGACCGATGAGGGCTTTGTGCACACCGCGCACCGGGTTCAGCCCATGGTGATCGATGATATCGAGCATATCATTCCGATGATCATGGATCGATGGGCAGAGACAGACGCACCCGAGGGGGATGCATCTGTGGTGTCCAAGATGTAATCATCTGCGCTTGAGCATGGGCAGCGTGTAGATCACCAGCGCTGTCCAGATCAGCGGAAAAGCAATGCCTCTCGCTGTGCCCATAGGTTCGCCAAACACAAAAACGGCGATCAGGAAAATCATACTGGGCGCAATATATTGCATGATGCCAATGGTGGACAGTTTCAGCAATTTCGCGCCATTGGCGTAGAGAATAAGCGGAACGGCGGTAATCAGGCCGCTGCCTGCCAACAGCGCGGTATCGCCAGCAGTGCCGCCAAAATGCGATTGCCCGGTGACAATCAGATACACCAGATAGGCCAGTGCAAAGGGAGCCAGCAGCAGCACTTCCAGCAAAAAGCCCTGATTGGGGCCAATCGGCAGAGTTTTGCGAAACAGTGCATAGAGGCCCCAGGACAGGGTAAGGCTCAGGGCAACAATTGGCAGGCGGCCATTTTCGACCGTCAAAATCACCACAGCCAGTATAACAAGAGCGAGAGCGGCCATCTGTGCGGGCTTCAATTTTTCCTTGAGCAAAACAGCGCCAAGAAGAATCGAAAACAGCGGATTGATGAAATAGCCAAGAGCGGTATCCAGCGCATGGCCCGCGCCAATTGCCCAGACATAAATGCCCCAGTTGATGCTGATCAGGCAGGCCGTGATGGCCGCCATGCCAATCATTTTAGGGTTGCGCAACGCGCGTTTCAAATCTGCGGTGCGGCGCAGGACCAAAAGCAGCCCACCCGCCACCGGCACGGACCACAGAATGCGATGGGAAATGACCTCGCTGGGTGGAATATGGGCAACGGCTTTCATGTAAAAGGGCAGAAAGCCCCACATGATATAGGCCGTGAGCGCAAACAGAAAACCGCGAAGAGCGTCGCGATTGTCCGCGGCTGGAGGTGTAACGGTTGCCATGGTGTTTCCGATCCCTATTTTTTTATGGCTTATCGGGTAAGCGCCGGGACCGGATAAGACAAATTCATTTCTTTGAACCATCCACCAATCTGTGAGATGGAAGAGCGAAATCGGTGTTATTCAGCGGCGATCTGGCCAGCAAGCTGCCGATTTTTCATCAGTTTATAGACGATGGCATCCATCAGCGCCTGAAATGACGCATCGATGATATTTTCGGACACACCCACCGTCCACCAGCGCGCACCCGTGGCATCTGTGGATTCAATCAGCACGCGGGTGATGGCCGATGTGCCGCCGTTGAGGATCCGCACCTTGAAATCCGCCAGTTCCAGATCGTCAATTTCGCTCTGGAATTTGCCAAGATCCTTGCGAAGCGCAATGTCAAGCGCATTGACCGGGCCGTCGCCTTCGGCGACCGACATCACAGTCTGGCCGTCAATCACCATTTTGACCACGGCTTCAGAGACGGTTTTCAGATTGCCATTGCTGTCAAAGCGGCGCTCCACCATCACTCGAAAGCTCTCGACGGCAAAAAACTCCGGCACGGTGCCGAGTGTGCGATGGGCCAAAAGCTCAAAACTACCATCGGCGCCTTCATAGGCATAGCCGGTGGCTTCGCGCTCCTTGACGATTTCGATCAACCGATCCAGCTTGGGATCATCCTTGGCAACGGAGATGCCGCGTCGCTTCAGCTCATTGATGAAATTGGCCTTGCCGCCCTGATCCGACACCATGACTTTTCGGAAATTACCAACGCTGCCCGGCTCCACATGCTCATAGGTCTTGGGGTCTTTCAAAAGCGCCGAGGCATGGATACCGGCTTTGGTCGCAAAAGCGGAGGCTCCGACATAGGGAGCCTGATGGTTGGGCGAGCGGTTTAAAAGCTCATCAAAGGCGTGGGATAGCCGGGTCAGCTCCACCAGCTTTTCGCGATCAATGGTGGTCTCAAACCGGTCCGCATAGGTATCTTTGAGCACCAGCGTGGGAATGATGGTGGTCAGATCGGCATTGCCACAGCGCTCGCCAATGCCGTTGAGCGTGCCCTGAATCTGGCGCACACCGGCTTCAACTGCTGCCAGCGAATTGGCAACCGCTTGTCCGGTATCGTTATGAGCGTGGATGCCAAGTGCTGAGCCGGGAACACCGGCCTCAATCAAGGCCGAGACAATGGCGCGGATTTCCGGCGGCTGCGTGCCGCCATTGGTGTCGCACAGCACCACCCAGCGGGCACCGGCTTCATAGGCGGTCTTGGCGCAGGCCACGGCATAAGCGGCATTGGCCTTATAGCCATCAAAGAAATGCTCGCAATCGACCAGCGCTTCCTTGCCTGCCTCCACCACGGCTTTCACGCTGTCGTGGATGGCATCGAGGTTTTCTTCATTGGTGCAGCCGAGCGCCACTTTCACATGGTAATCCCAGCTTTTTGCCACAAGACAGATGGCATCGCTGTTGGATTGAATAAGTGCATTCAAACCCGGATCGTTGGAGGCGGAAATGCCCGCGCGTTTGGTCATGCCAAAGGCGGTGAAACGGGCGCGATGGGTGCGTTTCTTTGTAAAAAATGCCGTATCCGTTGGGTTGGCACCGGGATAGCCACCCTCGATATAATCCAGCCCGAAATCATCCAGCATGGCGGCAATCGAGATTTTATCTTCTACGGAAAAATCAATGCCGGGTGTCTGCTGACCGTCACGCAGGGTGGTGTCAAACAGGGTGATTTTTTCGCGTGTCATGGGTGCCTCCCAAAGGCCTTGAATTTTGCAGTTATACCCCCCTCTGTCCTGCCGGACATCTCCCCCTCAAGGGGGGAGATTGATATGCCGAACCTGCGCCATTCTCTTTTGACCCCTGCGCTTGGATAGAGGAATCGGAAAGATGAAGCCCCTGTATCGTGGGCGTTTTGGTCTGGCTGATCTCCCCCCTTGAGGGGGAGATGCCTGGCAAGGCAGAGGGGGGTAGCATCCGCAATGAACATTATTGATTTTTCCCGGCAAAGCGGTCGGTGGCGCGGATCAACTGGTCGAGTATGCCCGGCTCACTCATGGCATGGCCTGCGGCCTCAACGATGTGCAAATCGGCATCGGGCCAAGCCTTAGCGAGGGTCCATGCGTAATGCAGCGGGCAGGGCATATCGTAGCGGCCATGCACGATGACGCCGGGAATGCCGGACAGCTTATGGGCATTTTGCAGCAATTGCCCATCTTCCATCCAGACCTTGTTGGTGAAGAAATGATTTTCCAGCCGCGCAAAGGCAATGGCGTAATGATCCTCGCCGAAATTTTCGATCTGCTGAAGATCGGGAATGAGCGAAATGGTCGCCCCTTCCCATTGGCTCCAGGCGCGGGCACATTCCAACTGCACAGCCGCATCATCACCCGTCAAACGCCGGTGGTAGGCCGCCATCATGTCATGACGCTCATCTTCTGGGATGGGCGCAATGAATTTTTCCCAGCGGTCGGGATACATCTGCGAAACACCAAACTGGTAATACCAGTCCAGCTCGGCCTTGGTGCAGGTATAAATACCGCGCAACACCAATTCACTCACCCGCTCTGGATGGGTTTCGGCATAGGCCAAGGCCAGCGTTGAACCCCATGAGCCGCCAAACACCAGCCATTGCTCCACACCCATCATGGCACGCAAGCGCTCGATATCGGCCACCAGATGCCATGTGGTGTTGGCCTCCAAATGCGCATGGGGCGTGGATTTTCCGCAGCCGCGCTGATCAAACAGGATTACATCATAGAGGGCCGGATCAAACACCCGCCGCTGCGCGGGCGTGACGCCGCCGCCGGGGCCACCATGCAAAAACACCGCAGGCTTGGCCCCTTTGGTGCCAACCCGCTCCCAATAGATCACATGCCCATCGCCAACATCGAGAAAACCGCTCTCAAAGGGTTCAATTTCGGGGTAGAAGCTGCGTAAATCTGATGTCATGGTCATTCTTCCACGGGCCAAACGGTGGTGTCAAAATCCGGGTGCTGCCAGCTCTCAACCGCATCCCATTTGGCTTCCTGCTCAGGACTTGTGAAAACTGGCTTTTCAAACAGCGTATCGATCCATGGCAGGCGCTTTTCATGCTTCACCTGAATGGCAGGCTCAAAGGCCGCCGGATTATCAAAGGCACCAATCGCAAGCTCGACACCTTCCGCGTGTTGATAGGTCAGCGGTGTGCCGCATTTTTCACAAAAGCCGCGCTTGACCTTGGCGGATGAGCGAAACAGTTTTGGCTGGCCGCGCGTCCATGTCAGATGGGCCTGATCTGCGGTCACAAGCGCACCGAAAAAGCCGCCAAACTGCTTTTGGCACATGCGACAGTGGCAGATCGAAGGCCGCCCCAGCTTTGCCGCCTGGAACCGCACTGCGCCACATTGGCAGCCGCCCGAAAAAATCTCGCTCATGATTTTGCTCCGTTTGGTGCCGGCCATGTATCGGTATCATGGTCAGGGTGCTGATAAGAGGTTAGGCCGTTCAGGAAAGGCGCGTCCTCCAGATCATCTTTGGTTGGGTGGCCCGGCAATTCATGCAGATGATCGACAAAGCCGATTTTTCCCTCGGTACCGAATTGTTTGATCGGGTGCAGGGCGGCAGGGTCGTCAAAGGCACCGGCAGCAACGGCCATGCCATCCGGGGCTTCATAGGTTAGCGGTGTGCCGCAATCGCCACAAAAACCGCGCGACACGACATTGCTGGAGCGAAACATCTTCCGCTCGCCGCGGGTCCACTCAAAATCAACACCGCGCACAGACACCAGCGGCGCATAATAGCCGCCAAATGCCTTCTGACACATGCGGCAATGGCAGATGGAGCTGTCATTCAGCACGCCTTTGGCGCGGAAACGAATGGCTCCACATTGGCAGCCGCCGGAATAGGTGGGTGTGGTCATGCCAGTGCTCTCCCTAAAAGCGTGAGAATGTGAAGGCAGGTGTTATCGATGTCCTTCAGAACATCATCGTTCCAGAAACGGATAACTGTCCAACCGTCTGCTTCTAGTCTCTCTGTTCGAGTTTGATCATAGTTTTGGTTCTCATCACTTGCGTGTTGCGCTCCATCAATTTCGATAATCAGTCGGTGTGATGGACAAGCGAAATCAACGATATAATTGGCAATTGGAAATTGACGGCGAAAGCTGAGGCCCATGAGGCGATGAGCGCGAATGGCGTTCCAGAGTTTTAATTCGGCTTCCGTCATTGCATGGCGCATACGTTTTGCGTTGGCTCGGCGTTGCGGGGGAATTGGTGTATGTGGCAAGCGTATGGTCCAGGTCAGGTGACACTGTTCGGGAGAATGACCTTTATAGTTGCTCAACTCAAGGGTGCTTTTGCGTGTGGAGATACCCCCCTCTGTCCTGCCGGACATCTCCCCCACAAGGGGGGAGATCGACCAAGACGTTACCGCAGTCTCTAAAATAGGCCGTTCACCACAAAGACAAAGTTCCAATAGAATTGACGGCGGCGCAGCATCCCAATCTCCCCCCTTGTGGGGGAGATGCCCGGCAGGGCAGAGGGGGGTATAACCTTGCGCCAACGCCAACATTGTTACCGTTTGACCTCCCACGTGGTCACGCGCTCGCCGGTGTCTTTATCCTTACCGTCCTTGAGTTGAATGCCTTTGGTCAGCAGATCATCGCGGATTTTGTCGGCCTCAGCAAAATTTTTGCTCTTGAGCATTTCAAGGCGCATTTGCACAAGGGCGTCGATAGCGGCAGAGAGATCGTCGCTCACGTCGGCCTTTTGGGGCAGAACGCCGAGCAGCGCCGCACTGGCTGCAAATGATGGCAGCATGGATGCATCCGCATTGGCAGCACCGGCCAGCGCATGAAGAGCCTGTACCGCTGCAACCGTATTCAGATCATCGGCCAGCGCGTCCAACACGCTTTGATCCGGTGTCGCATCACCGGCCTCGGCGCTTGGCCATTTGGCAAGCAACCGCTCCGCTTCCTCCAGCCGCTTGATAGAGAAATCAATCGGCTCACGATAATGGGTCATCAACATCGCAAGGCGCAGCACTTCGCCCGGCCATTTGCGACCGCCAAAGGTGTCGGTGTCCAGCAACTCGTTGATGGTGACAAAATTGCCGTCCGATTTGGACATCTTCTTGCCTTCCACCTGCACGAAGCCATTGTGCATCCACACATTGGCCATCACGTGGGTGTCGTTGGCGCAGCAGGATTGGGCAATTTCGTTTTCGTGGTGTGGGAAGATCAGATCCAGGCCGCCGCCGTGAATGTCGAACACTTCACCGAGATAGCGCTTGGACATGGCCGAGCATTCGATATGCCAGCCGGGACGGCCACGGCCCCAAGGGCTTTCCCAGCCGGGCTCATTATCGCTGGAAAGCTTCCACAAAACGAAATCGCCGGGGCTTTTCTTGTGGGCGTCCACGGCAATGCGGGCTCCGGCCTGCTGCTCATCCAGGTTACGCTTGGAAAGCTGGCCGTAAGCCGCCATCGACTTGGTATCAAACAGCACTTCGCCTTCCGCCACATAGGCATGGCCCTTGGCAATCAGCACCTCAATGATATCAATCATCTGCGGGATATTGTCGGTGGCGCGTGGCTCCACATTGGGTGGCAAGCAACCAAGCCGGGCAACGTCGGCGTGATATTGGTCCGCCGTCTTTTGCGTCACCTTGGCAATGGCATCGTTGAGCGCAAGATCAGGAAAATCGCGCAAGGCGCGAGCATTGATCTTGTCATCCACATCGGTGATGTTGCGGGCATAGGTCACATGGTTTTCGCCATAGACGTGGCGCAGCAGGCGATAGAGCACGTCAAACACAATCACCGGACGCGCATTGCCGATATGGGCAAAATCATACACCGTTGGACCGCACACATACATGCGCACGTTGGAAGGGTCGATGGGGGTAAAATCGACCTTGTTGCGCGTCAGTGTGTTGTAGAGCTTGAGGCCCTCAGTCATGTCAGTCTCCCAGACGTGTTTTTACCCGGCTGGACCGAGCGTTTGTCATCTGGGACTTTTACAAGAGACGAAAACGGCCGGGCCAGCGCATACGCTAGCGAATAATAATCCAGCAAATGGTGCAGGTGCTCGTTTTCATGCACGCTTTATGGCGCGGGGGATGGATTTGGTCAAGAGGTTCAACCCTGCTGATCAGAGCAAGATTACAAGAATATTTTTCTCTGTGCCTTAGCAATGACAATAACCCATCCTCATTTGAACACGATTGCGGATTGGCTTATGCAGTGGGCAATTGATAAAACGCCCAAGGGACGTCTAAGGGTTTTCAAGGAATATTTCATGCTGCGCATTGTCTCATGGTCCAAGCAACGCTCCATTTATTTTGCTCTCGGTCTCTTCGCTGTTTCGCCTGTTGCTTTTCCGGTCGTCAGTTGGGCGGCTGACCCGCCTGTGTCCACTCAATGGGGTGTTGTCAACGAGCCGCAATATCCCGGCACGATCTGCACCACGCTGACGGCTGAGCTTCAATCCACCCAAGGGTCGCTGGACGCTGTTGATGCTGACGGCAAATTGACCCATCCCGATCAGGAGCGATTGCAGGCCGCAATCAATGCCTGCACCTCCGGTGCCGTCAAATTGGTTATCGGCGAAGGGACGAAGGATGCATTTCTCACTGGGCCATTGACCTTAAAAAGCGGTGTTACGCTATGGATCGACAAGGGTGTGACGCTGTTTGCCTCTCGCGATCCGAAAGATTACGCAATTGTCGACGTTGGAACTGCGAGCGATTGTGGCACCGCCAATGATTCCAGCAAAAAAACCTGCAAGCCTTTGATTGAGGCCACGGAGACCAAAAACTCTGGCATTGTCGGGGAGGGGCGGATTGATGGCCGCGGCGGCTCGCTGCTGTTGTCGGGCGATAACGCTGGCAAGCGCTCGTGGTGGGATGTGGCATGGCAATCCAAACAGGGCTTGAAACAACATGCGTTTCGGCTGTTGCAAATCAACGGCGGGGCAGATTTTACGCTGCATGACATCACCTTGATGAACAGCCCGAATTTTCATGTCGTCAGTGATGGTTTGGATGGCCTTTTGGCCTGGGGCATCAAGATTCTGACGCCCAGCGCCGTCTATACCGAGCCGGGCTATGCTTGCCCGGAGGGCTCAACGCCCGACAAGCTGACGCCCGCGACGTGCTTTACGCCTGACACGGTTAAAAACACCGATGGTTTCGATCCCGGACAATCCTCACGCGTGCTATTGGCCTACAGCTATATCAGTACAGGCGACGACCATGTTGCCATCAAGGCCGGTGGCAAAAAACCATCGACCCAGATGACCTTTGCTCATAACCATTTTTATTATGGGCACGGTCTCTCTATCGGATCGGAAACCAATTCCGGGGTTGAGGACATCTCCATCTACGATTTGGTGATGGATGGTTTTGACAGCCCCAACGGCAATGGCCTGCGCATCAAATCCGATTCCTCCAGAGGCGGCAAAGTCTCCAACGTTATCTATGGTGACGTCTGTATGCGCAACACGCGCTATCCGATGATCTTCGATACGCACTATTCCGACAAACAGGGAAATCTGCTGCCCGACTTTTCGGGGGTTACGGTGCGAAACTTCAAATATATGGGCAGCAAAGCCTACGGCGGCGGCTATCTCGTGTTTCGCGGCCTTCAACAGGATGGCCAATATCTGCCGCTTGGGTTAACGCTCGATACGGTTCAATTTGAAGGCAAGCAGCCTGTCATTCTTGGCTCACCGCAAATTTCGGCCAATGACAAGCCAAGCTATGCCAATATCACTCTTGGACTCGGGCCGGTCAGCTTTGCCGATGCGCTGAAACCGGATAGTGCGACTCGCTTTAAAGTCACAAATCTGATGGATGGCATGCCCGCCGATGACATGGATTGCTCTGCCGCTTTCGTACCGTTTTCAACGGTGCTGGAGGGAGCGCCGATCTAATGGCTTGTTGATCAGTGGGGCGTCGTGACCTCAGTGTTTTGGGCTGTTTGCATCTTGTGTGTTTGCGGCTGTTGTGCTTGTTACGTTCAAAAACGCTAATGCCTCAAAAAATAAGAATGCCAAAGGAAGACCGATGCAGTTTGAGACAACAAAAATTTCGGGCGTATTTCTGATCACGCCAAAACGATTTGGTGATGCGCGTGGCTATTTTGTTGAGACATTTCGGGAAAACCTGTTTCAGCGCGAGGTGGGTGATTTCCACTTTGTTCAGGACAATCAGTCTTTCTCGGCTGAAGTGGGTACGGTGCGAGGCTTGCATTTTCAGCTGAATCCCAAGGCGCAAGGCAAATTGGTCTCTTGTGCTGCCGGTGCCTTGCTGGATGTCGCTGTTGATATCCGCAAGGGTTCGCCCACTTACGGCCAATTTGTCACGGCTGAGCTATCGCAGGAAAATGGTTGCCAACTCTGGGTGCCGCCGGGTTTTGCCCATGGTTTTTGCACGTTGAAGCCCAATACGGTGATCAGCTACAAGGTCACGGACTATTATAGCCCCGAAAATGATCGTGGATTGCTGTGGAACGATCCTGCTATTGGCATTGATTGGCCTGTGGTGGAGGGGCAGGCTATTTTGTCGGATAAAGACCAAAAACAGCCAAAACTCAGTGATCTTGACGCCAATTTTGTCTATCAGGCCTGAGGATTGTAAAAGCGCCGTGACTCTTTTGAGAGACACGGCTTCGTCATACGTGGAATTTGCTGCCTCTACTTCTCATTCATTCCTGTTTCAGGAATGAGAGAGTAGATGCCGGGCAACATGGTTTTAGAGGGTGAGTGAAAATGCGGGTTCTTGTTACCGGTGGCGCAGGGTTTATTGGATCGGCCGTTGTGCGCCATCTGGTTGTCGATAAGGGTTACGATGTTCTCAATGTCGATAAGCTGACTTATGCCGGCACCTTGACCTCTGTGAATATGCTCGAAGGCAATCCGCTCTATCGGTTTTTGAAGGCCGATATTTGCGACGGGCAGGCGATTTCTGAAGCCTTTTCGAACTTCAAGCCCGATCGCGTCATGCATCTGGCCGCAGAAAGCCATGTTGACCGCTCCATCACCGGCGCAAAGGATTTTGTTGAGACCAACGTGCTTGGCTCGTTCACCATGCTGGAATGTGCCCGTGCCTATTGGCAGGCGCTGGACGGCGAGGCCAAGGCGCGCTTTCGGTTTTTGCATGTGTCGACCGATGAAGTTTATGGATCGCTGGGCGACGACGGCCTGTTCACCGAGACCACACCTTACGATCCAAGCTCGCCTTATTCAGCCTCCAAGGCGGCGTCCGACCATTTGGCCAAGGCGTGGGAGCGCACCTACGGCATGCCGATTGTTGTTTCCAACTGTTCGAACAATTACGGCCCGTTCCATTTCCCTGAAAAGCTGATTCCATTGATGATTATCAATGCGCTGGAAGGCAAGCCTTTGCCGGTCTATGGCAATGGCGTCAATATTCGCGACTGGCTTTATGTGGAAGACCACGCCCGTGCACTGGACATTATTGCCGAGCGTGGCCGGATTGGCGAAACCTATAATGTCGGCGGACGCAACGAGCGCCGCAACATTGATGTGGTCAAGCGCGTTTGCCAGTTGATGGATGAATTGCACCCCGCTGGCCGCCCGCATGAAAACCTGATCCAATATGTGACCGACCGTCCGGGTCATGATGCGCGTTACGCCATCGATGCCACCAAGCTGGAAACGGAGCTTGGCTGGAAGGCTTTGGAAAATTTTGACACCGGCATTGAGAAGACCGTCAAGTGGTATCTCGAAAACGAATGGTGGTGGGCACCGTTGCGCAAAGGCTATGACGGCACGCGGCTTGGCCTTTTGAAGGCAGGTGCCAGCAAATGAGCGATGTGAAGCGCTACGTGGTCACCGGCGTTGCCGGGCAGGTTGTTCAGTCTCTGGTTGAGCAGGCAAAGGCTGACGCCGCTGTTGAGATCATCCCGCTTGGTCGCCCCGCGCTGGATCTGGGCCAACCGCAAACCATTGAGAGCGCTCTTCGTGCCGCAAAGCCAGATCTGATTGTTTCTGCCGCTGCCTATACAGCGGTGGATCAGGCCGAGAGCGATGAAGCGGCGGCTTTTGCCGTCAACGCTGATGGACCCGCCGAACTTGCGCGGGTTGCGAAGGCGCTCGGTGTGCCACTCATCCACATTTCCACCGATTACGTGTTCGATGGCAGCAAAACGGGCCCGTATAACGAGAGCGATCCGGTTGCGCCGCTTGGAGTCTATGGCCGCAGCAAGCTTGCCGGTGAGCAGCAGGTGGCGGCAAACACCAGCGATTATGCCATTTTGCGCACTGCTTGGGTCTATAGCCCCTATGGCAAGAATTTTTTGCGCACCATGCTGCGTCTGGCCGAAACCCGCGATGAGCTGAATGTTGTCGATGATCAGATTGGCAATCCGACCTCCGCGCTGGATATTGCCGATGCTGTTCTCGCGGTTGGTCGCAATTTGTTGGCGTCAAACGATGCAGCCCTGCGCGGTGTGTTTCATCTCAGTGGCACCGGTGAGGGGAGCTGGGCAGATTTTGCCACGGAAATTTTCCGTCTTTCAAAGTTGCAAGGCGGCGTTCATGCTTTGGTTGGCCGCATTCCCTCAAGCGCCTATCCCACGCCTGCGCGCCGCCCGGCAAATTCCAGATTGGATTGCAGCAAATTGGCAAAGATTCATGGTGTCACGCTTCCTGATTGGCGGTTGTCCACCAAGCATGTTGTGAAACAACTTTTGGCCGAGAGCCAGTGATTTAAATAACGAGGAGTCTGTCAATGAAGGGCATTATTCTGGCAGGGGGCAGCGGCACGCGGTTGCATCCCATGACGCTGGTCACCTCCAAGCAGCTGATGCCAGTTTACGATAAGCCGATGATTTATTATCCGCTGTCGACGCTGATGCTGGCCGGGATCCGGGATATTCTGATCATTTCCACCCCCAATGATCTGCCGAATTTCCAGAGGCTTCTGGGAGATGGCTCGAACTGGGGCATTTCGTTGAGCTATGCCGAGCAGCCGTCACCGGACGGTTTGGCTCAAGCCTATATTATCGGTGCCGACTTCATTGGCTCCAGCCCATCCTGTCTGATCCTTGGCGACAACATCTTTTATGGTCATGGCATCAATGACCTCTTTAAGGGAGCGATAGCGCGCCAACAAGGTGCGACGGTGTTCGCATACCATGTCAATGATCCGCAGCGGTATGGCGTTGTAGCTTTCGACGAAAACAGCAAAGCGACCTCCATTGAGGAAAAGCCGGAAAATCCAAAATCCAACTGGGCCGTGACCGGTCTGTATTTCTACGATCATCAGGTGGTTGATATTGCTGCCAATATGAAGCCCTCGGCCCGTGGCGAGCTGGAAATCACCGACGTGAACAAGGTCTATCTTGAGCGCGGCCAGTTGCATGTCGAAAAAATGGGCCGCGGTTATGCCTGGCTCGACACCGGAACCCCCGATAGTCTTTTGGAAGCGGGTGAGTTTGTGGCAACGCTTGAGCGTCGCCAGGGCTTCAAGATTTCCTGTCCTGAGGAAATCGCGTTCCGGCTTGGCTTCATCGATGCCAATCAACTGGAAGTGCTGGGCCGTCGCTATGGAAAAAGCGATTACGGCAAATATCTGCTGAGGCAATTGGCAGAGATTGGACAGTAATACCAAGGCTCGAAGATGCGAGAGCATCCTCACCTTGAAGATATTGAAAATATCTCAAATGCATCAGACGCTTGAGATATTTGCAAAAGGAATACCAAGAGTCATTTTCAATGACTCTTGGTATAAGTTTAAGAATTTGGCCCGCCTTGAAGGCGGGCCATTTTGTATCAGCGTTGTTCGCGGCCCAAAGAGACATAGTGCGTGAAGCCGCTGCGTTTGGCTTCATTGGCGTTGAGCATGTTGCGCAAATCCACCAGAACAGGTGAGGCCATGACAGATGCGATTGCCTTGAAATCATAGGCCTTGAAAATCATCCAATCGGTCAAGATCACCAGAATATCGGCGTCCTGCGCTGCATCTTTTGGCGATGTCACCATGGTCACGCCCGGCAGGAGCGATGCGGCTTCATGGGGGTGAGACGGATCATAAGCCACAACTTGCGCACCCATGGCCTGAAGGGCGGGCAGCACAACGAGGCTTGTGCCCTCGCGCATGTCATCGGTCTGGCCTTTGAAGGTGACACCCAGAACCGCGATCTTTTTGTTCTTCACGTCACCGCCAGCAGCACCGACAATCTTGCTGACCATATCCATTTTGCGCGTGTTGTTGGCTTCCACAGCGGACGACACGACCAGCGAGCGAACGCCTGCATCTGATGCGGTGGCAATCAGAGCGCGGGTGTCTTTTGGAAAGCATGAGCCGCCCCAGCCCGGACCGGTGTTGAGAAAGCCCTGGCCAATGCGCTTGTCAAAGCCGAGGCCGCGCGCAACATCGTCAACATTGGCGCCCACGGCTTCGCAGAGATTGGCAATCTCATCGATAAAGCTGATTTTGACCGCCAGAAAAGCATTGGCGGCATATTTGATCAGTTCTGCGGTTTGAATGCCGGTTTTGAACAGTGGCACTTTTCCATGCATCAAAAGGGGAGCGTAGATCCGCTCCATCATTTCGGCGGCGTCGGCATCTTCCACGCCGACCACCACGCGGTCTGGCTCCAGAAAATCCTTGATGGCCGCACCTTCGCGCAAAAATTCCGGATTGGAGGCAACCGCGATCCGCGCATCGGGCGACACATTTTGCTGGGCGATGTCAAACACCCGGCTGTTGGTGCCAACCGGCACGGTCGACTTGGTGACAATCACGGTGAAGCCAGTGGTTGCCTGGGCAATTTCGGCCGCTGCCGCATAAACATATTTCAAATCGGCGCGGCCGGTGCCGTTTTCCGTGGGGGTGCCGACGGCGATAAAAATCGCGTCACGATCTTTGACGCTTGCGGTCACATCCGTACTGAATGAAATGCGTCCGGCTTGCACATTGCGTTGCACCAGCTCGTCAAGGCCGGGTTCATAGATCGGCATTTTGCCCTGGCGCAGCATGGCAATCTTGCTTTCGTCCTTGTCGACGCAAATCACCTCATGACCCAATTCAGCAAAGCATGCACCGCTGACCAGGCCAACATAGCCGGTCCCTACCATTGTCACGCGAACTCTCATTGCTTACGCCGCTTTCTTAGTTTCATGAGACGAAGTGCATTTCGAACCGGGTAAAGCGCTTCAACACGCTAAACGATTGCCATGCATCGTCAGACTGCCTTCAGATTTCTGTGCTCTTAACGTAAGGGGTATCCTAAGTCACCTATTGCAGCTCTTTTCAACGCCAAGATCACAGGGCCTGTAAAAATCTGGGGGAAATCCAAGAAATCGAGGATCAAGACGTGGGTGAGCGCTTTCCGCGCGCACAAGACTGCGCGGCGGGGCTTGCATCTGGTGGCTGTTTCTTCTAACTGAGAGAGCGTATTCACTTTTTGTTCCGTTTTTGCCGGTTCACGATTCTGGAGGATTGTAGCGCCCATGGCCAAGGCCAAAACCCAGTTTATCTGCCAGAATTGCGGCACGGTCCACACCCGCTGGGTTGGCAAATGCGATGGCTGTGGCGAGTGGAACACCATTGTTGAAGAAGACCCGATGGGTGGCATTGGCGCAGGCCCCGGAAAGACACCCAAAAAGGGCCGCCCGGTAACGCTGACATCTCTGTCTGGCGAAATCGAAGAAGCGCCGCGCATTCCGACTGGCTTATCGGAGCTGGATCGCGCCACCGGCGGTGGTTTTGTGCGTGGCTCGGCTGTGTTGATTGGTGGCGATCCGGGTATCGGTAAATCGACCTTGCTGATGCAGGCGGCGGCAGCCTTGGCGCGCAAAGGACACCGAATTGTCTATGTATCGGGTGAAGAGGCGGTGGCGCAGGTGCGTCTTCGCGCTCAAAGGCTTGATGCAGCCGACACCGATGTGCTTTTGGCGGCAGAAACCAATGTGGAAGATATTCTGGCAACGATTTCCGAGGGCAAGCGCCCCGATCTGGTGATTATTGATTCGATTCAGACGCTGTGGAGCGATACCGCCGATTCGGCACCCGGTACCGTGACGCAGGTGCGCACTGGTGTGCAGGCCATGATCCGCTTTGCCAAACAGACCGGTGCCACCATGGTGCTGGTTGGCCATGTGACCAAGGAAGGGCAAATTGCCGGTCCGCGCGTGGTCGAGCATATGGTAGACGCTGTGCTGTATTTTGAAGGTGATCGCGGCCATCATTATCGTATCCTGCGCACGGTAAAAAACCGTTTTGGCCCCACAGACGAAATCGGTGTGTTCGAGATGTCGGATCGCGGTTTGCGTGAAGTGGCCAACCCTTCCGAGTTGTTTTTGGGCGAGCGCAACGAGAAAGCGCCGGGTGCCGCCGTGTTTGCGGGCATGGAGGGCACACGCCCCGTGCTTGTCGAAGTGCAGGCGCTGGTGGCTGCCACCGCGCTTGGCACGCCGCGCCGCGCCGTGGTCGGTTGGGATTCCAGCCGTCTTGCCATGATTCTTGCGGTGCTGGAGGCCCATTGCGGCGTGCGGCTTGGCCAGCATGATGTTTATCTCAATGTCGCCGGTGGCTATAAGATCAATGAACCTGCGGCAGATATGGCCATTGCGTCGGCGCTGGTATCGTCGCTGGCGGGTGTCGCCTTGCCTGCCGATTGTGTCTATTTTGGCGAAATCAGCCTCTCTGGTGCCGTGCGTCCGGTGTCGCACACGGGACAGCGCCTTAAAGAGGCCGAAAAGCTGGGCTTTTCTTCAGCCGTTCTGCCAGCTTCGTCTGTCGATTTGCCCAAAAAGGGTGGCCGATGGAGCGAAATTGACAGCCTGACCGATCTGGTAGCCCGGATTGCGGGGGCAAAGCTGAAGTCTCGTCAACAACAGGATGATGATTGATCCTTTCGCTTCGTGAAATCGTGGTGTAAGGAGAGGCCATGTGAGAGAACAAGGCCAGAGATGGCGCAAAACTTGACTGGTGCCTGCTCGGCAAAGCCGCTTTGCAGGTTTAGGTTCTGGAGTTGAACTGAATGCCCATTACGATTTTCGACGGTATTGTCATCGGTGTTACGCTTTTCTCGGCGGTGCTTGCGATGATCCGCGGTTTTTCACGCGAAATTCTGTCGATTGCCAGTTGGGTGGGTGCGCTTGCCGCAGCCTACTATCTTTATCCCTTCGTTCTTCCCTATGCGCAAAGCCACACCGGCGATCAGCGCATTGCCATTGCCGCCTCGGCCGGTGGTATCTTCCTCATCGCCTTGATTGTGATTTCGGTGATTACGTCGCGCATCGCCGATTTCATTATTGATAGCCGGGTTGGCGCTTTGGATCGCACGCTTGGCTTTTTGTTTGGCGCAGCGCGCGGTATTCTTTTGCTCGTGGTGGCCGTGGCGTTTTGGAACTGGTTGTTTGATGCCAATCAGCGGCCGGAATGGGTCAATAACGCCAAGTCCAAGCCGTTTTTGGATGCGCTGGTGGTCAAGCTTGAAGCTGCCTTGCCAAAGGATATTGAGCCGCAGTTGCGGGCGCGCATTCTGGGCAAGGAGCAGCCAGCCCCTGCCGATGGTCAGGCCCCTGCAGAAGATGCGACTGGCAATTGATGGTCCCCCTGCTTGGGTGCTGATCGCTTGTGCAAGAAAGAATGTTAGGCATTCATAAACACTGTATGGAAGTTTATCGCAGGCCTTCTTATATGGGGCGAAGACTGTGATAATTCAGAATTTGTTCTTCCCCGCCCTGTATCGAGCAAAGGCTTGTTGCAATGACACAGACCAATTCCTCAACCTTCCTTGAAGATCTGGATGGCGACACGCTGCATGAAGAATGCGGTGTGTTTGGCATTTTGGGTCATCCCGATGCAGCAACGCTCACAGCTCTCGGGCTGCATGCGCTTCAGCATCGCGGTCAGGAGGCAGCAGGCATTGTCTCCTTTGACGGCAAACAGTTCCACACCGAAAAGCATATGGGGCTGGTGGGCGACCACTACACCAACCCGGTGACGCTGGCGAAATTGCCAGGCTCGGCCTCGATTGGCCATACCCGCTATTCCACCACCGGCGAAGTGGCGCTACGCAATGTGCAGCCACTGTTTGCCGAGTTGGAAGAGGGCGGCATTGCCATTGCCCATAACGGCAATTTCACCAATGGCTTGACGCTTCGCCGCCAGATCATTGCCACCGGCGCGATCTGTCAGTCCACCTCGGATACCGAAGTGGTGCTGCATCTGATTGCCCGTTCGCGCCATAGCTCGACAGCAGATCGTTTCATCGATGCCATCCGGCAGATGGAAGGCGGCTATTCCATGCTGGCCATGACCCGCACCAAGCTGATTGCGGCGCGAGACCCAATTGGTATTCGTCCGCTGGTGATGGGTGAGCTGGATGGCAAGCCGATTTTCTGCTCGGAGACCTGTGCGCTGGATATCATTGGCGCGAAATATATCCGCGACGTGGAAAATGGCGAAGTAATCATCTGCGAAATCCAGCCCGATGGCTCGATCACGGTGGATTCTCGCCGTCCCGCGCGTCCGCAGCCAGAGCGTCCCTGCCTGTTTGAATATGTCTATTTTGCCCGCCCTGACTCGGTGGTCAGCGGCCGCAACGTCTATCAGACCCGCAAGAACATGGGTGCCAATCTGGCGCTTGAAGCCCCTTGTGAAGGTGATGTGGTGGTGCCGGTGCCCGATGGCGGAACACCTGCTGCTCTGGGCTATGCGCAGGCCAGCGGCATTCCGTTTGAATATGGCATTATCCGCAACCATTATGTTGGCCGCACCTTTATTGAGCCAACCCAGCAGATCCGCGCTTTCGGCGTCAAGCTCAAGCATTCCGCCAACCGGGCGATGATTGAGGGCAAGCGCGTCATTCTGGTGGATGATTCGATTGTGCGCGGCACAACATCGTTGAAAATCGTGCAGATGATCCGTGATGCTGGGGCCAAGGAAGTGCATATCCGTGTGGCCAGCCCGATGATTTATCATCCTGATTTCTACGGCATTGATACGCCGGATGCTGAAAAGCTGTTGGCCAATCAATATGCCGGTGCCGAGGCCATGGCGAAATATATTGGCGCTGACTCCCTCGCTTTTCTCTCCATTGATGGTCTCTATCGTGCCGTGGGTGGCGAGCCACGCAATCCTGAAAACCCACAATTTACCGACCATTACTTCACCGGCGATTATCCCACCCGGTTGTTGGACAAGGAAGGCGAAAAAGCCGGACGGAAAGTCTCGGTTTTGGCCAGCCACGGCTGAATAGATCGGGGGGGAGCAGGCATGACAGTAGATCTTAAGGGCCGCATTGCGCTGGTCACAGGCGCGTCGCGCGGGATTGGCTATTTTACGGCTTTGGAACTCGCCAAAGCCGGGGCGCATGTCATTGCCTGCGCCCGCACGGTGGGCGGTCTTGAAGACCTCGACGATGCCATCAAATCCATAGGTGGCAGCGCCACGCTGGTGCCGTTTGATCTCGCGGACATGGCAGCCATCGATGCGCTGGGTGGCTCTATTTTTGAGCGCTGGGGCAAGCTGGATATTCTGGTGGCCAATGCTGGCGTGCTGGGCACAATCTCGCCGGTGGGTCATGTGGAAGCCAAGGTGTTTGACAAGGTCATGACCATCAATGTCACGGCAACGTGGCGGCTGATCCGCTCGATTGATCCGCTGATTACCAAATCCGATCAGGGCAGGGCGTTGATTCTGTCATCGGGCGCTGCCCATAAGTGCAAACCCTTCTGGGGGCCGTATTCAGCCTCCAAGGCCGCGGTTGAGGCTTTGGCGCGCACATGGGCGGCAGAATCTGCACGGCTGCCGCTGCGCATTCTCTCGGTTGATCCGGGAGCGACTCGCACCGCCATGCGCGCCCAAGCCATGCCGGGAGAAGATCCCGACACATTACCGCATCCGTCCACTGTTGCGCAGTTGCTCATGCCATTGCTTGGCCCCGATCAGACCGAGACAGGCAAGCTGTTTGTGGTCCGCGAAAACCGCATCAAAGATTATGTGAATCCGGCATAAAAAGGGGAGAGATTTCTCCCCCCTCATTCTGCTTCCAGATAGTGGCGCTCATAGCGCAGTCCGAGGCTTGTGAGCATCTCATAGCCAATGGTGCCAGCATTGCGTGCCACATCGTCAATCGGCATATTTGGTCCGAAAACCTCGATATAATCACCTGCCGACACGGCTTTTTCCGGCACGTCTGTCACATCAAAAATCGTCATATCCATTGTCACGCGGCCCACCACTGGCACTTTATGTCCTGCGATAAAGCCGGATGCACCCGAAAGCCCGGTGTTGCGCAAGGCCACGCCATGGCCGGAGAGATTGCGCAAATAACCATCGGCATACCCCACAGACGCTATGGCAAGGCGGCTATCGCGGTTGAGTGTACATGCCGCACCATAGCTCACGGTTTCGCCCGCTTTGGCATTGCGGACCTGAATGATTCGGGCTTCTGCCTTGACGACGGGCTTCATGGGATTGGCAACACCATTGACGGCCTCTGCGCCGTAGAGGCTAATACCCGGCCGGGTGAGGTCAAAGTGATAATCGGAGTCTAAGAAGGTTCCAGCCGAGGCCGACAAGCTGGCCTCAATGCCCTCAAAGGCTGCGCGAATGGTGCGAAAGGCCTCAAGCTGTTTCTGGTTCATTGGCGATGCCGGATCATCGGCGCAAGCCAGATGGCTGAGAAGCAGCACAGGCGAAAAGCTGGCCGGACGCGAGACATCGGATGCCAGATAAAGCGCGTCTTCCATGGAAAGACCCAGCCGATTAAAGCCAGTATCCACATGCATCGCGCAAGGGTGATCGCCATGTTCGGCTACGGTGCGCATCCAGAAGGCCAGTTGCTCCTCGGAAGCGATCACCGGCACCAGATCATTGTCGAAGAAAATGTCTTCCATGCCTTCCCAAAGACCCGAGAGCACAAAAATCCGCGCATCCGGCGCATAAATGCGCAGTGTTTCTCCTTCTGGGGGCACGGCGACGAAAAAATCACGCGCACCGGCATTGTAAAGCGTCTGGCCTGCGTCTTCGATACCAAGACCATAAGCATCAGCCTTCACGACAGCACCTGCGCGCGCCTTGCCCGATTGGCGGCTCATGAAGCGCCAGTTATCAGCCAAAGCCTGAAGATCAATGGTTGCCCTGAGCGGCGCATTCAAAAACGAATCAGAGGGCGGAATTTCAAATGGAGATTTGGGCATGGAAACGCTTTATGGCTGGAAAACTTTGAGATCAGCCTACTGCATAATTCCTTAAATCGGAATCGATTTGAGGAGAAAATTATGCAGCAGCTTAAAAGTGTTACAGCGTCCTTTGTGAGCCATATTTGGCGCACAAAGGACGCTGTAGCACTTTTCTTCAAGACTGAAACGGGCAGAGGCTGCTATTGTCTTTGCCATGCACACTGTTTGTCTGGATCGTACCCCGCTGCTTGCCGTTTTACCTCCCCCACAGGAGGCGACAGAGTTTTGGCGCGACCCGCGCTTTGGTGGCATGGAATGCATGAGCGCCACCTTTATCACCCATCGGTTTTCCCCCCATGCTCACGAGCATTTCGGCCTTGGCGCGATGGAAACCGGGCTAAAATTGGCCACTATTCGCGGTGCCAAGCGTGTGTGCGGGCCGGGTGATCTTTATTTGATCAACCCGGATGAGGTTCATGATGGCAGCCCGGTGGGTGGTGTCTATCGCTACCGGATGATTTATCCATCTGTCGCCATGGTGCAGGAGTTGCTGGAAGAATTTTCAGATCGCTCCCAGTGCGGCATGCCCTTTTTTCCCGAACAGATTGTGCACGATCCCGCCTTGGCCCATGCTTTCAACCATGCCCATCGCCTGATGGAAAACAGGGCGGGTGCCTTGGAGGAAGAGGAGGGCATGATGGGCGTTCTCGCGGCAATTTTTGCCCGCCATAGCCAGTTGCGACCTTTGGTGACCAAAATCGCTCAGGATGCGGCGGTGACGCGGGCGCGGGATTACCTCCACGCTCATTTTGCTGATGATGTGGGGCTTGCGCAGCTGGCCGCTGAGGTCGGCACCAGCCGCGCCCATCTCATCCGCAGTTTTCGCGCAGCCTTCCATATCACGCCGCACGCCTATCTGACATCGTTGCGGATCAGAGCGGCGCAAAAGCAATTGAGTGAGGGGATGTCGCCCATCGACGTTGCTTTTGCCTGTGGCTTTGCCGATCAGGCCCATTTCACCCGCAATTTCAAAGCCCGCACGGGCATGACGCCCGCGCAGTTTCGGCGCGGATAGGGCCTGTTCAATGGCCAATGGTCAGTGGCCAACGGGGGCCGCAGAAAACTTCCGCTCCAGATATTTGGAATAGCGCGACAGCGGAAAGCAGATGACAAAATAGATCAGGGCCACCAGACCATAGACCGTGAACGGCTGGAAGGTGGCGTTGGTGACAATGCCGCCAGCTTTGGACAGCTCGACAAAGCCGATAATAGAGGTCAGCGCCGTGCCCTTGACCACCTGCACCGAAAAGCCCGCCGTGGGGGCAATCGCAATGCGCAGAGCCTGCGGCAGGATAATCAGCCGCATTTGCTGCATATAGCTCAGCGCCAGGCTTTTGCCCGCTTCCCACTGGCCTTTCGGCACAGCCTCAACGCAACCGCGCCAGATCTCGGCCAGAAAGGCCGCCGTCCAGCAGGTGAGGGCAACGCCAGCCGCGAGCCATGCTGGCACATCAATGCCAAACAGGCCAAGGCCGAAAAAGGCAATGAACAATTGCATCAGCAACGGCGTGCCTTGAAAAAACTCAATAAAACCGCGCGCGAAAATGCGGGCGGTGCGAGCCACTGAGATGCGAAGAAACAGCAATAGCAAGCCCACCACACCGCCACCAACAAAGGACACCACGGAGAGCACCAGAGTCCAGCGGGTGGCAAGCAGCAGATTGCGCAAAATATCCCAAAGGGTGAACTGGATCATCGTGTTGCCCCTTGTGGAAAGATGTGGCGACCAATCATCGCCAGAATTTGCCGAAGCAAAATGGCGAGGAGAAGATAGACGGCAGTGGATACCATATAGGCTTCAAAGGCGCGGAAGGTGCGCGATTGAATGAAATTGGCGGCAAAGGTCAAATCTTGCGCGGCAATTTGCGACACCACAGCCGAGCCAAGCATGACAATGACCACCTGCGACGACAATGCTGGCCATATGCGCTGCAAGGCCGGAATGAGAATGATCAGGCGAAAGGTTTGCAAGGGGCGAAGCGCCAGCGCTTTGCCCGCTTCAAACTGACCTTTGGGGGTTGCCTCTATGCCAGCGCGGATGATTTCGCACGAATAAGCGCCAAGGTTGATGATCATCGCCAGATTGGCGGCTTCCATTTCCGTCAGCTTCAATCCGGTGGCGGGCAGGCCGAAAAAGATGAAGAACAACTGGATAATGAACGGCGTATTGCGGATCAGCTCCACATAGATGGCAACCGGCGGCTTGATCCACTTTGGCCCAAGGGCGCGCGCCCACGCACAGACGATGCCAAGTGCAATGCCGACAATGCCGCCAATCAACGTGAGTTCGATCGTGACACCAATGCCTTTGAGGATGATGGGGTAATATTCAGCAATCCAGCTGAAGTTGAATATGTAATGCATGACCTATCCCGCATCGGGCTGGGTTTTCACCCGTGAACATGCTGCGATTTTGATGGGAAACCGGCAGCATAAAAGCCCCGGCAGGCAGGCGGCTTGGAGAGCGATGTCTGCCGGGAAAGGTGGTTGGCTCAGGATCTTACCGATCTGAAACCCTGTTTGTTCAGAGATCCGCAGGCACAGGCGCGCCCAGCCATTTCTCGGAGATTTTATTCAAGGAGCCATCCTTGCGGGCTTCTGCAATGATGGCGTTGACCTTTGCCAGAAGAGCAGGCTCATTCTTGTTGAGGCCGATGTAGCAAGGCGAGTTCTTAATCAGGAACTTTGGCTCAGGCCGCTTTGGCGGGTTTTTGGCAAGAATGGCTGCTGCCACAACATTGCCGGTTGCCACGGCTTCGACCTGACCGGAGAGAAAGGCCGAAATCGTGCCGTTGTTATCTTCATAGCGCTTGATGGTGGCGTCTGCCGGGGCGATCTTGGTGAGTTCAAGATCCTCAATGGCACCGCGGGTAACGCCTACAGTCTTGCCAGCCAGGTCTGCTGCGGTTTTGATGGCAATGTCAGCCGGGGCAAAAACGCCATTGTAGAATGGAGCATAGGCATCGGAAAAGTCGATGACTTGTTCGCGGTCCGGATTTTTGCCAAGGCTGGAAATGACCAGATCAACCTTATTGGTTTGCAGATAAGGAATGCGGTTGGCACTGGCCACGGGCACCAGCTCTACCTTCACCTTCAATTTGTCGGCAATCAGCTTGGCGGTGTCGATGTCATAGCCCAGAGGCTGCATATCGGTGCCAACGCTGCCAAAGGGCGGAAAATCCTGAGGAACAGCAACGCGTAGCGTGCCGCGCGCGGTAATATCGCTCAAAGCATCGGCGTGAGCAGGAACAGAAGCCACAAGCGAGGCGACAGAAAGGCCAATGGCGGCCAGCAAGGTTCTACGGTGCATTTCAAACTCCAGTTAGATTTGCCCCTTAAAATGCAAGTGCCGTGCCAATGAAAAAAAAGGCCGCAAAACAATGCGACCTTTTTCATCATGTGTATAATTGCCAGCCAAGCTGGCGCATTTTTGTGCAAATCAGGTTTAGGCTTCCTCGTAAGGCGTGAAGCTTGGATCGGCCAGATCAGCAAACCGGGTGAACTGTGCCTGGAAGGCCAGTTTGACCGTGCCGGTGGGTCCGTGACGCTGCTTGGCAATGATCACGTCTGCCGTGCCGCGCACCTTTTCCATTTGCGCTTCCCATTCGGGATATTTCGGATCGGCCTGATCGCGTGGCTCAAGATTTTGCACGTAATATTCCTCACGGAACACGAACATCACCACGTCGGCGTCCTGCTCGATCGAACCCGATTCACGAAGGTCGGAGAGCTGCGGGCGCTTGTCGTCGCGGCTTTCCACCTGACGCGATAGCTGCGAGAGCGCGATGATTGGAACGTTCAACTCTTTGCCCAAGGCTTTCAGACCGGTGGTGATCTGGGTGATTTCCTGCACGCGGTTTTCGCCGCCTTTGCCGCCGGAGCCCGTCATCAGCTGAATATAGTCCACCACGAGACAATCAAGGCCGCGCTGACGCTTCAAACGACGGGCGCGGGCCGAGAGCTGGGCAATGGAAATACCACCGGTCTGGTCAATAAACAGCGGCACTTTTTGCATGGTCTGCGAAAAGCCAACCAGCTTTTCAAACTCATGCTCGGTGATGTCACCACGGCGGATTTTCGAAGATGACACTTCGGTCTGTTCGGACATGATACGGGTGGCGAGCTGCTCGGACGACATTTCGAGCGAGTAGAAGCCGACCACACCACCGTTCTTGGCCTTGAATGAGCCATCCGGCATCACTTCCGGCTCGTAAGCTGCGGCAATGTTCCAGGCAATATTGGTGGCCAGCGAGGTTTTACCCATACCGGGACGACCGGCCAGCACGATCAAGTCGGAGCGTTGCAAACCGCCCATCTTGCTATCGAGCGAGTGAATACCGGTGGAAATACCGGAGAGATGGCCATCACGCTCAAAGGCAGCCCCTGCCATATCCACGGCGAGTGCTACGGCATCGTTGAAGGATTGGAAACCGCCATCGTAGCGACCGTTTTCGGCAAGATCAAACAGGCGGCGCTCGGTGTCCTCAATCTGCGCCTGCGGCGGCATATCCAAAGGCGCGTCATAGGCAATGTTGACCATGTCTTCGCCGATCTGGATCAGGGCGCGACGCAGCGCCAGATCGTAAATCGCACGGCCATAGTCTTCCGCATTGATGATCGACACGGCTTCCGACGCCAGACGCGCCAGATATTGGGCAACCGTCATCTCGCCCACTTTCTGATCAGACGGCAGAAAGGTTTTGATGGTGACGGGATTGGCCGTCTTGCCCATACGGATGATGTCACCTGCGACCTCAAAAATCTTGCGGTGCAGGGCTTCTTGAAAATGCGGCCCCTTCAGAAAGTCCGAGACGCGGTAATAGGCATCGTTGTTGACCAGAATGGCACCCAACAACGCCTGTTCGGCCTCGATATTGCTCGGGGCTTCTCGGTACATGGCATCGCCTGCTGGCATACTGTTCAGCTTTCTTGAAGCATCGTTCATTGTGGACGACCGCTTTCTTCTCTGGAGTCTCTATATCAAGGGTGGGGTTTGTCGCCTGCGGTTTGGATAGTCAACCGTCTTGCGCGCATCATACCGCGCCTGACCCCCATGGTGGAACGGAAACATGCGTTCTCCCATTTATCCACAGACGGCACATTTTGCCTGCATGGGACTGTGATTTTCCTTGCCAAGCCAAAGGACTCAAGTCCGGGCCATAAACACAATACGGAGCGTTCACAAAAATGTGCGCCTAACATGATTGACCAAATCAAGTTTATGGAGGAGTACGCGTTCAAGATGAAAGAAGAGCGCGTGTGCAACACGTGCCGCTCTTGATGCACCACAATTGCGTTGCAGAGAAGGATATTTTGACAATGAAAAATTTTAGCGTTTCTCGGCTGTTTTGCTTGGGCCTGGCGCTGGTTTTGCCAGCGTCCATGGCCGGTGCCACGGATTACCCGGTAACTGTCACCGACCTCGCTGGCCGATCGGTTGAAATTGCCCACGAGCCGCAGCGCATTGTTGTGCAGGACGGCCGCGATCTGTTTTCTCTGGCCCTGCTTGATCGGGCTGATCCTTTCAAGCGCATCGTGGTGTGGAACAATTTGCTGGCACGCTCCGACAAACAGGCGTGGAAAGTGTTTGAGAGCAAATGGCCTCAAAGTGCCAATCGGGCCGTGGATATGCAGTTTGGCGATGAGGGGCAGGTGAACCTCGAGCAAATCGTGGCTGCCAAACCCGATCTGGTCATTGTGCAGGCCCGCGTCAAGCCGGCTCTGGATGATGCCAATGTCACGGCACGGCTGAAAGAGCTGGGCATTCCTGTGGTGATGATTGATACGCAGGTGGACCCGGCGGTGGACGCACCGAAAACGGTCAGCCTTCTTGGCAAGGTGCTGAACCGGGAAAAGGAAGCCAAGGAATTCGCGGATTTCTATGAAAGCCATTTGAAGGCCGTTGAAAAGGCCATTGACGGTGCGCCCAAGCCAAAAGTGTTTGTCGAAGCCAAGGCAGGGCAGAAGGGGTTGGATACCTGCTGCTTCACCCATGGCGATGTCTTTTTTGGCAAGCTGGCGCAGGCCGCAGGCGGTATCAACCTTGGCAGCACCTTGCTGAAAACCCGCACCGGCGATGTGACGATGGAGAGCGTGATCTCGGCGGCTCCGGATGTTTTTGTCATGAGCGGCTCACCGTTTACCAATGCAGGCTCGGTCTCTCCACCGTTGGGCTTTACCAATGACAAGGCCAAGATCGAATCTGATCTTGGTGCGCTGGAGCGTCGTCAGGGCTTTGATCACATCAAAGCGATTACCGATGGCCGTGTCATTGGTCTCTATCACCAGCTCTACGCCAGCCCATGGAATATTTTTGCCATCGAATATATGGCAAAAGCCTTTTATCCTGATCGCCTGAAGGATCTCGATCCAAACGCAACGCTGCACACGCTGGTCGCGACCCTCACGGACCTGCCCAAGGATACGCCGCTCACCTTTGGCGTTCAGGCTCCAAAAGTTCATTAATCAGACTGAAAATAGAAATTTTGAAACACATCGCTCCCGGCGGTGTGTTTCTGTCATATTTTAGAGACTGTCAGGTTCAGATTGAACCTGACAGTCTCTAAACCTCCCCGTCTTCGTTTGTCTGATCAGAAAAACCGGATTCCACTTTTCCCTGACAAGCTCTAAACAACCTGCGTGAGACATCATGAGCGCCTATTCTCCGATGGATCGATCTGTCATGGACACAGGGGCAAGCCGTCACTACGACCGATCAGTGGTGCTCAGGATTGCCCTTGTCCTGACGCTTTTTCTAATCGCGGCCTTTACCTGCATCGTCGATATTGCCGTGGGCTCGGGCACCTTGACGATGACGCAGGTGCTGAATGCTCTGTTTTCGCCGACCACAGTTGATCCCGGCACCCGTTTTATCGTCTGGGATTTGCGCATGCCCATGACGATGATGGCACTGGTAACCGGCGTCAGCCTTTCGCTGTCCGGCCTGCTCATGCAGACGATTTTGGACAACCCGCTGGCCGAACCTTTCACGCTTGGAGTTTCGTCTGCGGCTGGTTTTGGTGCTGCTTTGGCGCTTGGATTCAGCGTGTCGCTGACCTCGATCATGCCCTTCATCCCTCTGGAACTGGTCACGGCGGTCAATGCCTTTGTCTTTGCCTTGCTGGCTGCGGGGTTGGTTTTGTTGCTCTCCAAAGGCGGCAAGAGCGTTCAATCCATCACGCTTTTGGGCATTGCCCTGCATTTTGTGTTCAGTTCGCTGCTGTCGTTGATCCAATATATGGCGAGCGTCGATCAGTTGCAGAGCATCGTCTTTTGGCTGATGGGGTCGCTGCTGCGCGCCACATGGCTCAAGGTTGGCATCGCGGGAGGCTTAAGCCTCGCAATGATTCCCATCGTTCTTTTTCATGCGTGGTTGCTGACGGCCTTGCGCAGCTTTGGCGAACAGGCCGTGGTGTTTGGCGTGCCGGTGCGGCGCATGCGCATCATCATGCTGGTCATTTCGGCACTGCTTGCAGGCTCGGTCACAGCCGTTGTTGGCATTGTAGGTTTCATCGGGCTGGTTGGGCCACATGTTGCGCGGATGCTGACGGGTGAGGACCACCGATTTACCATAGCGGCCACCGTGGCGGTCGGGGCTGTTTTTGCAACTGTGGCTTCCTTGGCCACCAAGGTGATTGTGCCCGGCGCCGTGCTGCCCTTTGGCATGGTAACAGCCCTTGCGGGCCTGCCATTTTTCATCGTTCTGGTGATGAGACATACCAAGGGAGATGCCCTGTGAGCCTCACTTTGCAAGATTATCAGGTCGCCATTGGTGGGCGGCAGATTATCAAGCCCATGGCGCTGACCGTGCATCCCGGTGAAGTGCTGGCGGTTCTGGGGCCAAATGGTGCCGGCAAATCGACATTCATGAAAGGTCTGTGTGGTCTGCGCCCAGCGCAAGGACAGGCGATGATTGATGATGTCGATCTGCTGCATGCCGCACCTTTTGCCCGCGCGCAATTGGTTGGCTATGTCGCGCAGGATCTCGCGCACTTAAGCGTACAAATGAGCGTGTTTGAATTGATGCTACTGGCCCAGAGCGGCGGGCGTCACACCTGGAAGGTAGCGAAGGACAATTTCACCAAGGCGGAAGAAACGCTTGGGATTTTGGGCCTGACCCGGTTTGCAAATCTGAAGCCATCAACCCTGTCGGGCGGTGAGCGCCAAATGATTGCGCTGGCGCTGGCGCTGGTGCGAAGGCCAAAGCTGCTTTTGCTGGATGAGCCGACATCCGCACTGGATCTGGCCAATCAGTTGCACATGCTGGACGTGGTCCAAGCCTATACCCGTCAATATAACATCATCACACTGGTGATCCTGCATGATATGAACCTGGCCACACGCTACGCCAGCAAGGCGTTGGTGCTGGACCGGGGCAAAGCTCTGCCGGTCGGTCCCTGTCGGGAGGTGCTGACGCCGGATATGATCGCCGAGATTTATGGGGTGTATTGTCAGGTGATTGATGTGGATGATGGGCGATTTTCGGCAATCTATCCTTTGCGGCGGCGTACATCGCTTCTGTGGTAACGGGGCGGCACTGCCATTGTGGCGCATCTCTTCGGGAGAGCAGCCAACGGTTCCGACTTTTCAGCTGATGCTTACAGCGCCGTGCGCCAAATATGGCGCACAAAGGACGCTGTAACACTTTAAGCCTGCTGCATAATTTTCACCTTAAATCGATTCCGATTTAAGGTGAAAATTATGCAGTAGAGTTTGTCAGGTTCAAATTGAACCACAGTACACGACGCATAGGTTTTACCGTATAGCTCACCCCCCTCTGCCCTGCCGGGCATCTCCCCCACAAGGAGGGAGATCGACAAAAAGCAACCCTATTGCTCAACAGCATACGTCCTATGTGTCGGAAATCACGAGTTCATTATGAGAAACGAGCGGGAGCGCCTATCCGATCTCCCTCCTTGTGTGGGAGATGGCTGGCAAGCCAGAGGGGGGTAAACGGCACATAAAGGCGTTTGTGTCGTGTACTATGAAACTGAACCGAACAGATTCTCGATTTCCTTGTTTTCGTTTGTCTATTCGGGAAAATTGGATTCCGCTTTTCCCTGACAAACTCTACAGCGCCGTGCGCCAAATATGGCGCACAAAGGACGCTGTAACACTTTAAGCCTGCTGCATAATTTTCACCTTAAATCGATTCCGATTTAAGGAATTATGCAGTAGGGGAATGCAAAACGCCCGGATCTTGCGATCCGGGCGTTGGCATATCCAAAGATGGATAGGCTTATTCGTCGTCGCCGTCACGGTCAGCGTCTGGATCGAAGAAGTCTTCTGGACGCAGAGCATCTTCGTCAACGCCGTAGATGGCGTCAGCAGATGTGAGGCTTTCGCCCTTGGACTGGCGCTCGGCTTCTTCAGCGGAGCGAGCAACGTTGATCTCAACCGAGATTTCCACTTCAGAATGCAGGTGCATAACAACAGTGTGGAGACCAATGGTCTTGATTGGGTTGTTCAGCTCAACCTGGTTGCGGCCAATGTTGAAGCCTTCAGCAGCCAGAACTTCCACGATGTCGCGCGCAGCAACTGAACCGTAGAGCTGACCGGTTTCGCCAGCAGAGCGAACAACCACGAAGGACTTGCCGTTCAGCACGTCAGCAACAGCCTGCGCTTCAGACTTGCGCTCAAGGTTACGGGCTTCAAGCGTTGCACGCTCAGCTTCAAAACGTGCCTTGTTGGCAGCATTGGCACGCAGAGCCTTGCCGGTTGGCAAAAGGTAGTTACGGGCAAAGCCGTCACGAACCTTAACAGTTTCGCCCATCTGGCCAAGCTTGGCGATGCGCTCAAGAAGAATCACTTGCATGGTATTATCCTTTCAGTTCAAGTGTTTGGTGTGTTGCCATCATTGGAATTGCCGCCCGTCCTCGGTGGCGTGAGGGCAACCGTGCGCCGTGTATCGATGAGGCCGAGAATGATGATGAAGATTGCTGGAAACACCATAAGTGTTGCCATGTAAGACAGAATGAGCGCTGGCAGCCGCCATTCCTTGCCGCGGGTGCGCAGATGGATGGAGCCAAAGCCGCCAAGCAGAAAGCCTGCGCCGAAGGCACCGCAAACCGTGGCACCAATGAGGGCCGGAACGCCGCCGATGAAACAGGCAACTATGCCCGCCAAAAAGATAAAGGGCGCGTTGCGGTTCATCCGCAGGGCCGATGGAATATCTTCACGCGGGCGGGTGGACGCACCGGAGGCAGCAACAATGCGGCTGGCAACATAGTAAGCCGTGAACAACATGATGACCCACATGCCCGCCTGTACGATGGGCAAGGTCAACAGCATTGTCGATTTTATGCTGGACGTGTTGGTCAGGCTGGCAACAACCGTTGGATCGCGCTCCGCCAGTGCCTGCATCAAGGCATCAATCATATTGCCAACGAAATCAGCATTATAGCCAATCAACATGCCCAGAAAGATCACGCCCATGCAGACCAGAGCGCACAGATGCATCACGATGTCCGACAGCGGAAACCACGCCATGAGATGTTTCGGTCCGCCAATTTCCGATGCGGGGCGCGCCAGATTGGCAAGATGGCTGATCCAGCCAGCGGGAAGCAGCGTGAACACGGCCATGGCCGCCGCAAAAAGCGGGGAAACAGCCAGGGCTCCGGCAATGGCCGCCGTGATAATGGCAACAATTGCGGCCATATTGCCCCAGCGCATGCCAACAATCATCACAGGAAGCGCTGATGCTGCATAAAAGACGGAAGAAAAAGACGGTTGCGCATTGGCCGCCAGAACCAGAAATATGGCGGTCACACCGGCAAGAAAACCGGTCAGCAGCAATTTTCCATCAAGTTTTTTCAAGGTCGCTGTCCTGCGCATCGTGCAGTTAGAGGTTTGCGCCATCTAGCACGAAAACCTCAACATGGGTTTTTCAGGGTTCCGATTCACGCCCATCGTGAAAAGGAGACGGCCCCCGAACAAACGGGAGCCGAAACATCAGATTGCAAAATTATGCAACAACGTATGGCAGCAGGCCGAGGAAGCGGGCGCGCTTGATGGCCTTGGCCAGTTCGCGCTGCTTCTTCTGGGAAACCGCTGTGATACGCGAAGGAACGATCTTGCCGCGCTCAGAAATGTAGCGCTGCAGAAGACGTACGTCCTTGTAATCAATCTTCGGAGCATTTGCGCCGGAGAAAGGGCACGTCTTGCGACGGCGATGGAAAGGACGGCGAACCTGTGAAGAGGAAGATGTATCAGCCATTGTTCAAATCTCCTTACGCACGGTCTTCGCGCGGACGGCGCGGACGATCACCGAAGCCTTCGCGAGGTGCGCGATCACCGCGGTCGCCACGATCAGGACGGTCACCATCGCGACGTGGACGGTCGTCACGGTCGCGCTTCTGCATCATGGCAGATGGGCCTTCTTCGTGGGCTTCAACAGCAACAGTCATGTAACGAAGAACGTCTTCGTTGATGCGCATCTGGCGTTCCATTTCGTGGATCGCTTCGCCTGTTGCTTCGATGTCCATCAGCGCATAATGCGCCTTACGGTTCTTGTTGATGCGGTAGGTCAGGGACTTGAGGCCCCAGTTTTCTACGCGCCCGACTTTGCCGCCATGAGCTTCGATAACACCCTTGTACTGTTCGACGAGGGCATCAACCTGCTGTGCGGACATATCCTGCCGGGCAAGGAATACATGTTCGTAAAGAGCCATGATAGCTTTGCCTTTCTTGCGGTTGTCATCACCCGGTACGGCGCTAAGCCCCAACGACTGCTCCTGAGTGGTGAACCACGGCAAGAAAAGCGTTTGTACGAGACGGTCGAGAGCGGAGACACGGGAGGCCGAAACGCTTTTCGTTTCTGACGGCAAAACAAGTTTGCCGGCCCTCCGTTCAGCCACCAGCCGAAAGACCGGGTGTTGTGAACAGCGCGCTTATACGCAGATCTCCAGGAAAAGCAAGGGGCGCGGCTAGAGATATTCAAAATGCCTTGCTGACGTCGCGGTTTCAGGAAATCTTGAGAACGGTCTGCCCGTTGTCGGAGACAAATTGATACTGCGCAGGGGCGTTATTGGCCGCGTTATTCGCATCACGCAGGCTCACGGTGATCTTGTCATCAGAGCCTTTCATGGTGATGACGAGATTGTCCTTCTCACGGCTGACAGTCAGATCGCTGGCATTATAGCCTTTGAAGCGAAGCGACAGCGGGCCGTCTGTGGCGATGGTGTCTTGTCCATCGCCAGCCGCAAAGGCGTATTCCGCAATGCCATTGGCTTTGTCTGTCTGATGAATGGTCACGGTGTCATTGCCTTTGCCACCAGAGGCAAAAATGCGGGCACCTTCGAGATACATGGTGTCGTTGCCATCGCCGCCATCAATGCCGATCAGCGCTTTGCCAGAGGCCTTGATGGTGTCATCGCCGTCGCCGCCGCTGACATTCATGATCAGCGAGCCGGTCAGTTGAATGTCGTCATTGCCCGCTCCGCCATCAACATCGGCAATCAAGCCGCCGCTTGCTTTGAGGCTGTCCTTGCCATCGCCCAGCGAGACACCGGCGATGAGGGCGCTTTTGGCAATCACATTGTCATCGCCGTTTCCGGTATCGACATTATATAGACCGCGACCGGTAAAGGTCAGCGTGTCATCACCCTGCGTGCCGCTGGCGCTGGTAATATAGCCATTGCTTTCGCTGACACTGGCCTGATCTTTTGTGGCACTGTCGCCAAGAGAGAGAATTTCGATGATTCGCGCCAAGGCCCTTTGGCGTGACGTGAAGCCCATGTCCTCATCTGAAGTCTTTGGACTCTGGACGGTTAGAGGACTTTGAAAGGTTTGGTTGGCCTGAGATGCTTGTGTTGTGATATTCGAAAACAGCCGGGTGGCATTTGCGGCTGCATTCGGGTCGCGGTAAAAACTGTTGATTGATGTCATCGCATCCTCACATCACAATCGCGCACATGACGCCTCTGCGAACGTCATGCCACAATACTCTATAAGGAGCTCTTAAAATTCAGTCGCGCCTGAAAGCACAGTTATTACTTAATAAATGCAGTGTGCAGGATTGTTTCAATTCGAACCGGTGAGTCGTTTCAAACGGCTCACCGGCAACGTTTGGTCGGTTCAAATCGCCATTGGATATTGGCGGTGAATGGCGGCAATGCCTGCCATAACTTCATCGGACAGGGTGATATCGGCAGCACCAATGTCTGTTTTCAGCTGATCCATTGATGTGGCACCAATGATAACGGATGCCATGAAGGGACGCGTGCGGCAAAACGCCAGTGCGAGTTGCGATGGATCCAGTCCATGCTGTTTGGCAAGCTCAACATAGGCTTTGGTTGCTGGCTCCTGATGGGGGGTCAGGCGGCCACCGATGTTGCCGTTGATTGCGCCGCGCGAACCTTCCGGCTTGACGCCGCCGAGATATTTGCCGCTCAGCAAGCCGCCCGCCAGCGGGGAATAGGCCAACAGACCCACTTGTTCGTGGTGCGAGAGTTCGGCCATATCAAGATCGTGGGTGCGATACAGAAGGTTGTACTCGTTTTGCACGGTGGCAACGCGTGGCAGATTCTTCTGCTCTGCAATGGTCAGATATTTTTGAATGCCCCACGTGGTTTCGTTTGAGAGGCCAATGGCGCGGATTTTGCCAGCCGCCACACAATCCTGAAGCGCTTCCAGCTTTTCGGTGATTTCAGCAACGACCAGAGCACGATCCTGGTGGGATGGATCATAATTCCATGCGCCACGAAAGTGGTAATGGCCGCGATTGGGCCAATGAATCTGGTAGAGATCAATATAATCGGTTTTTAATCTTTGCAGGCTTGCATCCACCGCCGCGCGAATGGTGTCGGCGTTGATGGGAGCGCCGCCGCGGATATAGGGACGCCCGGCACCCGCCACCTTGGTGGCCAGCACAACATCTTTGCGCTTGCCGGTTTTTTCAAACCAGTTGCCAATCATTTTCTCGGTGTCGGTATAGGTTTCAGCCGAGAGCGGCGTGGTGGGGTAAAGTTCGGCGGTATCGAAGAAATTCACACCTTTTTCAAGGGCATAGTCCATTTGCGCAAAGGCTTCTGCTTCGGTGTTCTGGCTGCCCCAGGTCATGGTGCCAAGGCATATGTCGGAAACGGAAATATCCGTGCGGCCAAGTGTATTGTATTTCATGGGTGGAGATCTCAAGTGTTGTGTGTGCTCAAACAAGAGCGTGGGGAGGATGAACGGGAATGTAGCCCGAATTTGACCATGGGCAAGAGCAATTTCGCGATATTTCGGCTTGTATCTGCCCCCTTTAGCAACAGCCGATGTGCCGTCCAAGACTTGACTCTCAAGGCGAGTTTGTGAATTGGAGAAGAAAAAATTGAACGGAGTACCTCATGGGTGTTGCATTTACCTTTCCCGGCCAGGGCAGTCAGACCATTGGAATGGGCAAGGATCTCGCGGATGCCTTTCCGGAAGCGCGCGCTGTTTTCGAGGAAGTTGATGAAGCGCTTGATCAGAAACTCTCCACCATTATGTGGGATGGGTCTATCGAGGAATTGACGCTGACTGCAAATGCTCAGCCTGCCTTGATGGCTGTGTCGATGGCGGTTTTGCGGGTTATGGAACAGCGCGGCTTTGTGCTGACCAATAAGGTTTCCTATGTTGCCGGTCATTCGCTGGGCGAATATTCGGCGCTCTGTGCCGCCGGTACCTTCTCGCTGGCCGATACAGCAAAGCTGTTGCGCATTCGTGGCAATGCCATGCAGGCGGCTGTTCCGGTTGGTGTGGGCGCTATGGCGGCCATTATCGGCCTTGAGCACGATGCCGTGGAAGCCATCTGCCAGATCGCGTCTGCCGAAGGTCCGGTGCAGATTGCCAATGACAATGGCGGCGGCCAGCTGGTGGTTTCGGGTGCAAAGGCTCCGGTTGAAAAGGCGGCGGCACTGGCCACCGAAAAAGGCGCAAAGCGCGCGATCCTGCTGCCGGTATCGGCTCCCTTCCACTCCACATTGATGGCACCGGCTGCCGAAGAAATGCGCAATGCGCTGGCATCGGTGGCGATGAAAAACCCGATCGTGCCTTTGATTGCCAATGTGCGCGCAGCCCCCGTCAGTGATGCCGATGAAATTCGCAGCCTTCTGGTGGAACAGGTCACCGGCCAGGTGCGCTGGCGCGAAACGGTGGAATGGTTTGGCACCAATGCTGTTTCCGTGCTTTATGAGGTCGGCGCAGGCAAGGTTTTGACCGGGCTGGTGCGGCGGATTGATAAAAATATCACGGGTACGGCGGTGAACTCTCCCGCTGATATCGAGGCAGCCCTGACGGCGCTTTTGGCCTGATCGGCACTTTGCACAAGGATTAAAACGATGTTTGATTTGACCGGCCGCAAGGCATTGATCACAGGTGCCACCGGCGGAATCGGCGAGGAAATTGCGCGCCTTCTTCACGCGCAGGGCGCAATCGTTGGTCTGCATGGTACCCGCGTTGAAAAGCTGGAAGCGCTGGCCGCTGATCTTGGTGAGCGGGTGAAGATTTTCCCGGCCAACCTGTCGGACCGTGAAGCTGTCAAGGCTTTGGGTGCAAAGGCCGAAGCCGAGCTTGAAGGTGTGGACATTCTGGTCAACAATGCCGGTATCACCAAGGACGGCCTGTTTGTTCGCATGTCGGATGCCGATTGGGATAGCGTTCTGGAGGTTAACCTCAGCGCCGTTTTCGCTTTGACCAAGGAACTGACCCATCCGATGATGCGCCGCCGCTATGGCCGCATCATCAACATTACTTCGGTAGTTGGTGTCACGGGCAATGCGGGTCAGGTGAACTATTGCGCGTCCAAGGCCGGTATGATCGGCTTTACCAAGGCATTGGCCCAGGAAATTGCGCCACGCAACGTAACAGTGAACTGCGTTGCCCCGGGCTTTATTGAAAGCGCAATGACGGATAAGCTGAACGAAAAGCAAAAAGAAGGCATCATGGGCGCAATTCCCATGAAGCGGATGGGAACAGGGGCTGAAATTGCCTCGTCAGTGCTCTATCTTGCCTCTTCGGAAAGCTCGTATGTCACGGGGCAGACATTGCACGTCAATGGCGGCATGGCCATGATCTAAGGATCGTTCCTGCCCGCGCGTTTGCCAGTGCAATTGGTTGAGGAACAAAAGGAAGTCTTGAATTTTCAGGCTTTCCGGCGGCTTTAAACCGTGTTAATCGGGCGGGGACTGTGAGCAGTTAGATAGGCAACGGATGGCCATGCCAAGCCGTTGATATGGGCAGAACTTGTGCAAAACAGGTTCGACGGAATTGCCAGCGGGTTTGGTGCTCACTGGTATAACACAGGGTAGGAAAGTCACACTGGCTTTCTTGTTATGATAGAGGTCGAGGAAACCGACATGAGCGATATCGCAGAACGCGTAAAGAAAATTGTTATTGATCATCTGGGCGTTGAAGCCGAAAAGGTTGTTGAAGGCGCAAGCTTTATCGATGATCTGGGCGCAGATTCGCTCGACACCGTCGAACTCGTCATGGCATTCGAAGAAGAATTCGGCGTTGAAATTCCTGACGACGCTGCTGACTCCATCCTCACCGTTGGTGATGCTGTGAAGTTTATCGAAAAGGCTCAGGCCTGATCTTTTGATCGGCCGGTCTGGAGCGGGTTCAAACCTGCTCCAGACGCCTTGTCTTTCTTATGTTTGCAGTACGCAGTCTTCGAGGCTGCGGTGTCGATGTTGTAGAATATTAATCTGCTGCATGGCTCCCGACGTTGCTGTCGCTGGGCTTTTCTCGTGCAGCCGCATCTGACTTTATGAGTGGGGTGAACGTGCAAATAAGACGTGTCGTTATCACCGGTACCGGCATGGTATCTCCTCTTGGCTGTGGTACAGAAGTGACGTGGTCGCGGCTTTTGGCAGGCGAAAATGCCGCAAAGCGCGTAACCGAATTTGACGTTGAAGATCTTCCAGCAAAGATTGCATGCAGAATCCCGTTTGGTGACGGCACCAATGGTACGTTCAATGCGGACGACTGGGTGGAGCCGAAAGAGCAGCGCAAAGTTGATCCCTTCATTGTCTATGCTCTTGCTGCCGCTGATATGGCCATGGCTGATTCTGGCTGGAAGCCGGAAAGCAGAGAAGATCAAGACACCACAGGCGTGCTGATCGGTTCCGGCATTGGTGGCATTGAAGGCATTGTCGAAGCTGGCTACACGCTGCGCGACAAGGGGCCTCGCCGTATTTCACCCTTTTTTATTCCCGGACGTTTGATCAATCTGGCCTCGGGCCATGTGTCTATTCGCCATAAATTGCGCGGCCCCAATCACTCGGTGGTCACAGCCTGCTCAACCGGTGCGCATGCGATTGGCGATGCTGCCCGCATGATCGCGCTTGGCGATGCCGATGTTATGGTGGCTGGTGGCGCAGAATCGCCGATCAGCCGGATTTCTCTGGCTGGTTTTGCGGCGTGCAAGGCTTTGTCCACCGATCGCAACGATGAGCCGCAGAAGGCATCGCGCCCTTATGACCGCGACCGTGATGGTTTCGTGATGGGCGAGGGCGCTGGCATCGTGGTTCTGGAAGAGCTGGATCATGCGCTTGCGCGTGGAGCCAAGATTTATGCCGAAGTGGTTGGCTACGGCATGTCTGGTGATGCATTCCACATCACCGCACCTTCCGAGGATGGTGATGGTGCCTATCGCTGCATGACGATGGCCTTGAAGCGTGCTGGCCTTGCGGCATCTGATATTGATTACATCAATTCCCATGGCACTTCGACCATGGCCGACACCATTGAGCTTGGTGCAGTCGAGCGCCTGTTGGGCGATCATGCTCCCAATGTCTCGATGTCGTCCACCAAATCGGCCATTGGCCATTTGCTGGGTGCGGCCGGGGCCGTGGAGGCCATTTTCTCGGCTCTTGCCATTCGTGATGGCATTGTGCCGCCGACGCTGAACCTTGATAATCCTGACGTGGAAACCGCGATTGATCTTGTGCCGCATAAAGCCCGCAAGCGTGATGTTCGTGTTGCCCTGTCCAATTCCTTTGGATTTGGCGGTACCAATGCTTCGCTGGTTCTGCGGCGCTTTGAAGGATAAAAGGACAAGAGGGCGCATTTGATGTGTTCAAATGTGCCTTTGATCCTGTTGATCACCCCGCCACACTCGCAGCGGACCCGTTTTTTGCCGCAATGTTTGCCCACAAGCGGCGGAACTGAATCGAAGAGGAGTGACGGTGAGCGAACGCGTCGATGAAGAAACCACCGGCAAGAGCGGTGAAGAGCCATCCCGAACTGTGACACAGGTTGCGAGAACACCCTCGGAGCCCCCCAGACCTGAGCGCGTACCGCAATTTCCGCAGCGTTCCCGTCGTGCTCGTAGTCAGTTCGTGATTTTTCTGAACTTTTTGATGAGCTTGGCCGTTTTCACCTGCGTTCTTGCGATTGCCGGATTTTACTACGCTTTTTCCGTCTTCCACGAACCCGGGCCTTCGACGACCAACGCCAATTTCATGGTGCGCAATGGTGCTGGCTCATCTGAAATCGCCACCAATCTTGAGCGCAACGGTTTGATTTCTGACGCGCGCATTTTTCGCCTGATGAGCAAGACCTATCTCAACGACGGTGATACGCTGAAGGCGGGTGAATATGAAATCAAGGCGGGAGCCTCGATGAGCGATATTCTCGAGCTCTTGCGCTCAGGGAAATCTATTCTCTACTCGTTCACCATGCCCGAAGGCCTGACCGTCAAACAAGTGTTTGACCGGCTTGCTGCCGATCCGGTGCTGGAAGGTGATTTGCCGAAGACATTGCCCGCCGAGGGGAGCTTGCGCCCTGACACGTACAAATTTTCACGCGGCACCAAGCGTCAGGAAATTGTTGACCAGATGCTGGACGCGCAGAAAAAGCTGGTGGACCAGATTTGGGAAAAGCGCTCACCGGATCTGTTTATCAAGACCAAAGAGCAATTTGTGACACTGGCGTCTATTGTCGAAAAAGAAACCGGCAAGGATGACGAGCGCGCCCATGTAGCTTCGGTGTTTTTGAACCGCCTGCAAAAGGGTATGCGGTTGCAATCGGATCCGACCATTGTTTATGGCCTGTTTGGTGGCGAGGGCAAGCCGTCGGATCGCCCGATCTATCAATCGGACCTTAAAAAAGAGACGCCCTACAACACCTATATTATCAAAGGATTGCCTCAAGGCCCGATTGCCAATCCCGGCAGGGCGGCGCTGGAGGCTGTTGCCAATCCCTGGCGCACCAAGGATCTCTATTTTGTAGCCGATGGTACCGGCGGGCATGCTTTTGCCGCGACACTGGATGAGCATAATGCCAATGTCAGAAATTGGCGCAAACTTGAGGCCGAGCGGGGCGCTGATCCAGCAGAAAGTGTGGATGGGCAACCGGAGGTCGATCCAACAACGGTTCCCAAGCCGGTGAAAAAGAAGTAATTTCGCAGCCTGCGAAAATGGAAGGTATCTTATGACGTTGCAATCCATGACAGGTTTTGCTCGTAACGAAGGCTCTTGTGGCCGCTATCGTTGGACGTGGGAGATACGCTCCGTCAATGGCAAGGGCCTTGATATCCGATTGCGGCTGCCGCAGGGCCTGGAAGGTCTGGAAAGCGACGTCAAAGGCGTGATTGGGCGGCATATCTCCCGTGGTAATCTTCAGGTCGCATTGTCTTTGTCCACCAGTGATAATCGCATGGAGGCCGTGGTCAATGAAGATGCGCTCAATGCTGTCCTTGCGCTTCGCAAGCGCTTAGGCACCGACGTGGTTGATAACAGTCCCTTGTCTTTGGATGGATTGCTCTCCATCCGGGGTCTGGTTGATTTTCGCGAAGTTGAAGATGACGCAGACGCGATCAAAGCGCGCCAGCAGGCCATTATGGCCGGTCTTGAAGAAACCACTGCCCAACTGACGGAGATGCGCCAGCGCGAAGGAGCGGCGCTGAAGGCCGTGCTTCTTGATCAGGTGAGCAAAATTGAACAGCTCACACTGACCGTCGAACAAGATCCGTCACGGGGCACCGACGAGATCCTCAAGAAGCTCACGAGCCAGGTGGCCGCTTTGATGGCCTCTGCGCCAACTCTGGATAAAGATCGTCTGTATGCCGAGGCAGCGCTGTTGGCGACCAAGGCCGATTTGCGTGAAGAAATTGATCGGTTGAAAGCACATGTCAGTGCCGCACGGCAGCTTTTGGCGGGCCATGTGCCGGTTGGACGCAAGCTCGATTTTCTGGCTCAGGAATTTAATCGCGAATCGAATACAATTTGTTCTAAATCCAATGCGGCCGCCGTGACGGCCGCAGGCATAGAATTGAAAGTGGTCATTGATCAGTTTCGTGAGCAAGTCCAGAATTTGGAGTAGGGCCCATGTCCACCATAACGTCTCAGCGCGTTTCCATTGCAAGGCGTGGCCTTATGCTGGTGATTTCCTCACCTTCGGGGGCTGGTAAGTCTACCATCGCGCGTACGCTGATGGATATTGACAAGCAAATCGGCATGTCCGTCAGCGTCACCACCCGCGCCCGTCGCCCCAGCGAAATCGAGGGTGTGCATTATCATTTCATTTCGCAGCGCGAATTTGAGCGGCTTCGCGCCTCCGATGCATTGCTGGAATGGGCCGAGGTACACGGCAATTTCTATGGCACGCCGCGCGAGCCGGTTGAAGTGGCGATGTCCGAAGGCCGCGATATGCTGTTTGATATCGATTGGCAGGGCGCACAGCAGCTTCAGGAGAAGATGGCCGCAGACGTGGTCTCCATCTTCATTTTGCCGCCGACCATGACCGAGCTGCAATCGCGTCTGCATCGCCGCGCGGAAGATTCGGAAGAGGTGATCCAGACCCGCCTGAACAATTCCCGCGCGGAAATTGAGCATTGGCGCGAATATGACTATGTGATTGTCAATGACGACCTGAACGCCGCCTTCGATGCCGTTCAATCCATCGTCAAGGCCGAACGCCTTCGGCGCGATCGCCGCCACGGCATGTTTGATTTTGTGCAGGAATTGGTGACAGAGGTTCCAAACCTCTAAAAGTCAAAAATTGAACACCACCACAAACTTATAAAGTCTGTGGTGGTGAAGAACCGTTGTGCCTCTATCAGATCAGATTGGCAATTCGGCAAAATTCTTCGACTGAAAGCGTTTCTGCGCGGCGGGCTGGATCAATGTCAGCGCGATTGAGAAGCGCTTCGCCGCCAATCGGCTTCAAGCTGGCGCGCAGCATTTTCCGGCGTTGGCCGAAGGCCGTTTGCGTTACTTTTTCCAATTTAGCGAGATCACAGGGCAGGGGCTCTGGCCGTGGGGTGAGATGCACCACGGTTGAGGTCACCTTGGGCGGTGGCGTGAAGGCTTGCGGTGATAAATCGAAGGCCATATGCGCCTGCGTCAGCCAGCCACAGAGCACGCCCAGACGGCCATAGTGGTCGTCATCCGCTTGCGCAACAATGCGCTCACCGACTTCCTTTTGAAACATCAACGTCATGGACTGCCAAAAGGGCGGCCATTGCCGTGGCGTCAGCCAATTGACCAGCAATTGCGTTCCGACGTTATAGGGCAGGTTGGCGACGATTTTGATCGGGCCTTCAGGGGCAATCGCTTCAAAATCCACCTTGAGGGCGTCACCCTCGATCACCTCTAGCCGGCCGGGATAGTGATCAGCGACCTCTGCCAGCGCTGGCAAGCACCGACTGTCACGCTCAACAGCAATCACTTTTTTTGCGCCAAGCGCCAAAAGCGCACGGGTTAAGCCGCCCGGGCCCGGTCCAACTTCAAACACAGTGGCGTTGGTGAGGTCACCTGCGGTGCGTGCCACCTTTTGGGTGATGTTGAGATCGAGCAGGAAATTCTGCCCCAATGCCTTTTTAGCATCCAGCCCGTGGCGCTGAATAACATCCCTCAGGGGCGGTAGGCCATCCAATGCAGCCATCAGCAGATAACCTGCGCGCGCGCGAGGCTGATTGTATCGGCGAGCTTCAAGGCGGCCACAAGGCTTGTCTCTCTGGCAATACCGTGGCCCGCAATGCCAAACGCCGTTCCGTGATCGGGAGAGGTGCGAATAAAGGGCAGGCCAAGTGTAACGTTGACGGCTTCGTCAAAATCGAGGGCTTTGAGCGGAATCAAGGCCTGATCATGATACATGCAGATGGCCACATCATAGCGGCGGCGCGCTTCTTCATGGAACATCGTGTCGGCGGACAGCGGACCAAATGCATCAATGCCCTCGGCCCGCAGCTTCGAGATCGCAGGAGCGATGATCGCATCGTCTTCATGGCCAAGCGCGCCGTTTTCGCCAGCATGGGGATTAAGCCCGGCAATGGCCAGCCGAGGCGCGTCCAGTCCGAATTTATCGCGCATATCGGCATGAACAATACGGCATGTCTTGAGAATGAGGTCTTCCGTTAGCGCATCTGCGACAGTTCGGAGCGGAATATGAATGGTTACTGGCACAGCCCGCAGCTTTGGCCCAGCCAGCATCATCACAGGCAGCACAGCCTGTCCCGTTGCCTTCTCAGACAAAGCTGCCAGAAACTCTGTGTGGCCGGGAAAGCCAAAGCCAGCTTCGTAAAGCACGGATTTGGCAATGGGGTTGGTAACAATTGCTCGAACTTTGCCGTCAAAGCAAAGAGACACAGCAGTATCAATCGCACTGATTGTTCCACGCGCGGTGGCCATATGCGGTTGGCCTGCCACAACGTCTATGCCAGCATGGATCGGGAAAACGGGAAAAGCATCGGGAAACACCTCGACCGCCTCATCGGGTGTGCATTCCTTGAAAGGAATATTCAACCCAAGACTGAGCGCGCGTGAGCGCAACACGGCAGGATCTCCGAGAAACACAAAAGCGGGAATACCAGCCTCTTTGCGTTTTGCCCATGAGACGAGGCTGATGTCTGGACCGATACCAGCCGGGTCACCTTGAGTGAGCGCAATGGGTGTGTTCTCGGAAAGAGCTAACATGTATTTTGCACTCACGGATAAATAATCTGGGCCTTGGAGCGAAGATCCGCAAGATATTTCGCAGAGTTCGGATCTTCCTTGGTCTTGTCCTGCTTGCCGAGATCTTCAGCGCGGAACACAGCCTGGGCGGCCAGATCGTCTGATACCTGCTTGCGGCTGCAAATGGCGACATATTCGACGCCGCGCTCTGTCACCAGCGTGCCGGTGGTATTGCCCTTGGCGCCTTCAATCAAAGGCTTCCATTCGGTTGGCAATTCTGGCTGCAACACCCGACCAAGATCGCGAATCGACACATCAAGATAATTGCGGGCAAAGTCCATCGCCTGATCGCAACCGGGGAATTTCGACCGCGAGGCCTCAGCTTCGGCTTTGCGCTTGGCCAAAATAGCATTTCGCTTATTCGCCGGAACAACGAAGATCACCTGCTTCAATGCGTATTCGGTTGTCTGCGGTTTTTGCTTGTTCTCCAGCAGGCGCGTGACCATTTCCTGATTGGTGAGCTTGTCTCTGGAGGAGTAGCGGGCATTGACCAGACGCGGCCAGCTCATTTGCACGGCGATGTAGGATTTAAAATGCTCAGCGCCGACGCCTGCCTTATCGAGAATCTGGGTCATTTGGGCTGGTGTCAGCTTGTTGGACGCCGAGAAACGGGCAAAGGCAGCATCAACTTCGGCGACGCTCACCGACATGCCAACTCGTGCCACTTCCTGGCGTTTGAGCTGCTCGTCGATCATCTCTTCTTTTGCCATCTTGTTCAGATCGCCCTTTTCATGGCGAAGCTTCAAGAAAGCGACACGGCGTGCAATGTCCGTATTGGTGATCGCGACCCTGTTCACCACAATGGCCACATCGGTTGCGGCATGAGCTGTGCTTATAAACATATTCGGCGTGAGGCTTGCCACGCTCACCAGGGCGACTGTGCTCACCAGAGCCACTCGCAAAATCTTGCTGCCGAAGGTCATTAACATGTCCCTTTCCCGCACCACATCATTCCTGTGGTGCCGTCCTATACCTGCATTTAAGCAGGATCGTTTGCACAAACGGTGCGGCAAAACAATGGCTACTGTATAATTCCTTAAATCGAAATCAACTTAAGGAAAGCTGCAGTAGACTGCTGAAGCGCTGTCTTGCATGAAATCCACCACCCCGCGCAGGCGCAGGGTGGTCATTGATCATCGCGCATCGATCAGTCGGTGCTGGTTGGATCAAGATTGCCCACGCCGATGTCGCCAAGTGTGCGGAATGTCAGGCGTGCGCCGATCGACCAATCGTTAGCAGCGGTTGATGTTTCGTTGCTCTTGCGTTTGTACACGATAGAGAAGACGGTGCATTCGTCCGTATAGGAAACACCAACGCCGTAGCGATCAAGTCGATCCTTCTTCAAATCCCAATAGCTGGCACCAAACACCGACCAGTAATCGTCAACCTTGACCTGCGTCGTGTTCTGGATCTCTTGCCGCTCGTAGTTATAACCATAGTTTGGCTGAGCCGCGATCTGGCTATACACGAAATTTGTTTGCAATCGATCGTTTTGGTAACCGACAGACGTATCCGTTCTCTTGAGTTCAAATGAGCTGCGGTCGATTCGTGCATTGATGGCGGTGGTTAAGCCGAAGGGCATATCAACACCGACCATACCGACATAGTCGGACACGGTGTTTTCGAGGCCTGATTCATTGCCAGCATAGACCAGATCGCTTGAGGCAAACGAGTTCTGACCTGCAAGCTGATAGGACTGACCAAAGATGCTGCGAAGCGTGTAGCCGCTGTCGAGTGAGCCGGTGTAACGCAAGCCGATGTTGGCGCGCGTGCCGCCTTCAACCCGGTCAAAGCCGGAGAATTTGTCACGCGAGAACAGATTTGTCGCGTTGAACACAAAGCTTTGCGCATCTTCATTTGGCAGTCTGCCAGCGTCCTGCTCGTCAGGGCGAACAAAAATTTGCGCAATAGGTTCAAGCACGCTGTTGCTGTTCGGTGTGGTCAGCAGCCAGGGATAACGCACTTCCAACCCTGCTGTGACCATGGAGCGGGCAATACCGGTGCTGTCGTCGTAATTGCCCGTATAACCGGCAGGGCTGTTCATGTTGTTGCCAAACACGTCGCCGCGAGCCGCGAGGATCGGTGTAAGCAACAGGCCTTGCGACGTGTCAAATGTCCGCTTCCACTCAACTTCCGTGGTCAAGCGGCTAACGTTGCCCTTCAGCCCCTGATACTTGATGGGGGAGGTGGAGGTGACGTTGAAGAAGTCGTTGTTATAGCGCGACAATGCCGTGAAATTGACAACCGCCGAAAGCTCACCGCCCATGAAGGGCTCTGGCGCATAATAGCTGTAGTCAATGGTGGGCGTGACGATCGGCTGCTTGCGCTCTGCCACATTGTTGTTGTCAGCATCCTGAACATCAAAATAGTAGGCGCGCATGTCGAAGGAATTACGATCGCCCCGACCGCTCAGATAGACCTGATTGGTATGGGTGCTCTCGTTGAAACCTTGCAAATTGTAGGTCCGCGAGAAATTATTGTCGGTCTGTGCCATGACATTCCAACCGAATGCCCAGCGGGGATTGATCGTGAACGCGCCGGTTGAGCCGACCATGCCACGAAAGCTCTTCTTGGAATCGGAGCTTCCCGCATTGAAGGCTTCCTTGTTCATCTGATCGATGCCGGCAAAGCGCACAGTGGCAAGCCCGTCTTCGAACTGATGCCGCACTTCGGTGTCCAGCAGCACGCCCTGATTGGAATAGCCACCCAGCTTGACCGTTGCGTCAGTTTGGGGAGAAATTGCCCAATAATAGGGAACAATAACCCCAACTCCGAGGTTTTGCGTTGTGCTAAACTGTGGGAACAGGAAGCCTGACTTCCGCTTCACCGTGTTGTCTGGCACGGTCATTGCCGGAATCATCGCGATGGAATGGCCAAACAGTTGGAAGCGGGCCTTTTCCAGACGGATTGTATGAGTCTTGCCGTTCTGGATAACGCGCTCGGCCTTGATTTGCCAAATCGGCGCACGGTTTTTTTCGGCGCAGGGCAGACAGGCGGTGTAGACACCCTTGTTCAGGATCATCTCATCGCTGTTGACACGCTCACCCGAAACGGCGGCCATACGGGTATTGTCTGGTGTCTCAATGCGAAGACTATCGACAAAACCACTGCCGAAGTCATCGGTCACATCCAGCTTGTCAGCATAGATCCGGTTTCCGCCTGGCTCGATCAATTCAATATTGTCATAGGCCATCAGGCGGCCGGACTTTTGATCATAGACAATGCGGCGGGCAACCATCTGGTAACCAGCATAGTTTATCTGGACGCCGCCAACGGCGGTGACCTTTTGGGCGTCCTTATTGTACACGAGTTCGTTCGCTGCGAGCATCAGCTTCGCATCGTCGGGAACCTTCGGCGTCAAAGCGCCCCGGCTGGTCTTTTCCTGCGCGTATGCATCTCCAACAGGAGCAACATAGGCACTCAGAGCGACGCCTGCCAAAAGGGCTGCTAAAAGCCTATTAACGCTTCCGCGGTCACTTGCCGCCACTAACCATCCTCCTGATGAAGCAGAATTGTCGCACCCAATGCCATTGCCACAATCACTGGAGACCAGGTTGCGACGAATGGCGGAACCACACCACTGCTTCCGAACGCCTTTACAAGCACTGTTGTCACATAAAGCACGAAGCCTGAAATGATTCCACCCAGAATCACGGTTCGTGACTGGTTGAAACGACTGAATTTGAGAGAAACAGTTGCGGCAATCAATGTCATTGCAACGAGAAGGAAGGGCATGGAAATCAGTGAATGGAACTGGGTTTCCAACCTTTTCGTCGATATGCCAAAGGAATGCGCCACTGCTATTTTGTTAGAAAGATCATAAAAAGCAACAGTATCAGGCTGTGCGAGACGCTCTTGTAAAAACTCCTGCTTCAAATTGGTACGAACTTTCACCGATGCGAGATCCAGAGGCTTTTGACCCGGGCGAGTCTCAATAACATCATTAAGCACCCAGTAACCATCTTGCAACTTCGCTGTGGAAGCATCCTGTCGATAGGCGATCCGACCGTCGCTGTCAAAGTGGATAAACACCGGTTGGGTAAGAAGTGTCCCTTTTTCGAGAACGGAGGATGCACCAATGATTGTGTCGTCCTTGCCGGTGATCTGGCGGATCCATGGAACCTCATTATTGCTCATGCTGCCCGAATCGCCCCACTTGGCTTCCTGCGACAGAGCCAGTTGCTGGCCAATGGCAGCAAGGGGGTTGAGAATCACGGAACTGCCGACGCCCAGCAAAAAAGCGCCGAGCAAAAACGGGAACATGAATTGCCAGACAGAAATGCCAGCCGCGCGCGCAATCACCAGCTCTGAGCGGCGATTGAGCGCAATCAGCGCCGTCATGCCGGCAAACAGCGCAATAAACGGAATTGTCTGCTGCAAGATCAATGGCAAACGCATCAAGGTGAGCAGCATTACGCCGAGCAGAGATGAGCCTTTGGCATCGGAATAGCGGCCGCTGACCTCACTGAAGTCGATCAGAAAGATGATGGCAGCCACACCGATGAGGAACCAGAAGACCGTGATGGCGTAGCGCTTGAGGAAATAGCGGCTGAGTGTACCAAGTATCATGCGCCGCCCCCATGTCCGGAACCTTTGCCGCGCAGATCCGCAATACGCGCCTGGATCGATGCAAGGACAGTATCAAGGGCGTGCTGTAGCTTTGAGCGTCTGCGCGCCTGTTTTTGGCGAAACAGCATCACCGCCGCAATCGCCCCGCTGAGCAGCGGCGTTGCATACATCAGGTACACGTAGGCGCTGTTGTTCTCCACCTTGTTGGCGGCATAGAAGGCAAGCCATCTCAACAGAAGGGCGATCACCAGCGCCGAGACCATTGGATGCAGCCGCGCTTCGCGGTGTGATTTCGCATCGCCAGCAATCACCAGAGAAATCAGCGCAAAGGTAAACGGCAAAAGCCATTCCGTCATGCGCTTGTGCAGCTCCGCCGTATAGGCTCCGGGACGCGCCTGATAATCGGGGTCGTTTTTGTCCGGGTTGAGCAGAAAGCTGAGGCTGCGGTCGCTCGGGCGCATGGATGCCTTGCCGCGCGCTTCTGTCAGATCAGAGAGGTCAAAGGCGTAAGAATCGAAATGGACGATAGAGACGTTTTCGCCGGGCGCTTTGCGCTGCACTTCGCCGTCATGCATGATGAGGGCCGTGCCGGTTTTATCCACGGCTCCTTCGCGGGCATAGTAAATCAGCGTGTAGTTCGGGTCACGATAATCGGCAACGAACAGGCCTTTGAGAACCCGCCCAGCCAGACGCTGTGAAATCTGCACATAAAGACCGTCTTCAACTTTGCGGAAGGTTTTCTCTTCAATCACGGTAGAGAGCAGATCGGCGTAGGCATTGGCGATCATGTCGCGCGCTGCGGCCTTGACCTTGGGCTGCACATCATTGGTGATGTAGAGCGTCACCAGGCTGATGGCCAGCGCAAACAACAGAATCGGCCGAAGGATGACGGAGCGCGAAGCGCCTGCGGCATCAATGACCGGCAGCTCCGAATCATTGTTCATCGCAGTGAGGCTTTGGGTGATGCCGATCACCAGCGCAAAGGGCATGACGACGGGAATGATTGTCGGCAGAATGAGCGTTGCCAGCTGGGCAAAGGCACCGATGGATTGCCCCGTATCGGTGACAAGATTAATGCGCGCCAGAACCTGCGTTGTCCAGATAATCGCAAGCACCGGCAGCAACGCTGTCAGGAACATTTGCGCGACACGCCGCAGTATATATTTTTCTAAAAGCTTCATGCCCGACCCTGCTTGTGGCCTCTATTTGCCCTTGGTTCCGGCAAAAGACAAGAGGCCGTTCTACAATCACTTGTGCAGGATTGACGTTGGCTTGGAATTTGAGCGCTTTTGCGGCCCGCAAAGCAGGTGGTAAACCACAAAGACCCAGGCAAAAATGACCGGAGACGACAGCCAACCCAGAACCGCATCCGACAGATAATGGCCACCAAAGGCCACCCGCAGAAGGGCTGTCGCGATTGACGCAATGACCAAAGGCGGGCCGAGGCGAGATCGCCAGGCGAGGGGAATAAAGGGCACAATGCAGATCATGATGCCAGCGCCTGCGGCTTCGCCCGAGATGAACGAGCAATTGCTATCACAGGCCCCGGCGAAACTGCCAGCGGGCATGAAATGCATGGTACCACCGAAAAAATCGGTTTCAATCGGACGTGGCCGCCCCGACCACTCTTTCAGAATGACGTTGACGACGAGAAACGGGCCGATCAAGGCTGCCAGCAGCGACAAGGCGAGTTTTGCGATCCACTCCCGGTTTTGCATCTTCAAGGCTGGAAATTCGCTGATGCGTTTATGCTTTGATTCGACGATTGCCGTGATGAGTGCCACCAAAATGCACAGGCCGGTGACATGTGGCACGTAGAACAGGATTTTTCGAATCACCTGCACCACACCATTCTGACTGACGGGAAAGCCGCCGCAGACAAGGTGATTTGCGGCATTGCCACAGTCTGTAGCGCGAAAGAAAAAGCCAGCGACCGCCAAATCAATCTCGGGCACGGTGTAAAATATCAGCAGCAGAGCAAACCACAAGGCAGACAAGGCGGTTGCTGTGCCAATCGATGCCTTTGACAGGTCCGGCACGCGGGCCAGTCCTTCCCAGAGTGTTTTGATCGTGTGCACAGAGGTGCGCGCAATTTGGCTCATGGTTTACTCTTGATCTTTTGGCTTCACCGGGCTGGCTTGCAAGGGCAATGGCGCTGGCTTCTTACCCTGAGGCATGGAAAAGAGCCAGATGTATCGGTGCTGCCTGTATCACCTTTGCGCGCCCCTTTGTTTTGCCGTCGGCTGCCTTTTGCACATCAAATTTCGGCTTTGTCGGTCTATCTGTTGCAATCGGGTTCAAAACCGACATGATCGGCCAACCTTCAAAATGAAATGCCGGAGTTTACCATGGCTGCCAAGCTAGAAATTTCCTTTGCAACATCTGCCTCGCTGCAAGGCGGACTTGCGCTCACGCTGAAAGAGGCTGAAGGGGCGCTTCCAGCAGCCGCCGCAGAGCTAGATCCTGCCGGTACCTATGCAAAGGCGGCCAAAGTTGCGCAGTTCAAGGCCAAGTCCATGACGGTGCTGGATATGCTGGCTCCTGCCGGATCAACGCTGGATCGTCTGATTGTGGTTGGCGCAGGCAAGGCGGCTGATCTGAGCGCCCATGACTGGTTGCGGCTTGGCGGAACCGTGGCTGCCAACCTCAAGAAAGCTGAGGCTGCCACCGTATTTGTCGATGCCGAAGGGCTTGATGTAACGCCAAAGACTGTGTGCGACTTTGCCACCGGCATGATGCTGCGCAATTACACCTTTGATGATTACAAGACCAAGAAGAAGGACGATGAAGAAGGTGCCGCCGTCATCAAGGTGACCATTGTGACCGCCCAAGCGGATGCGGCAAAGGCCCTGTTTGAGGCGGACGGCAAAGCGGTGACCGATGGCGTGTTGCTGGCCCGCACCATGGTCAATCTGCCGCCCAACGTGCTTGGCCCGGTGGAGTTTGCCGATCACGCCAAGGCGTTGGAAAAGCTGGGCGTTGAGGTTGAGATTCTCACCGAAGTGGAGATGAAGGCGCTGGGCATGGGCGCGCTTTTGGGGGTCGCCCAAGGATCCGTGCGGCCACCGCGCTTGGCGGTGATGCAGTGGAAAGGCGGCAAGGCCGATAGCCAGCCGCTTGCCTTCATTGGCAAGGGTGTGGTGTTTGATACCGGCGGCATTTCCATCAAGCCTGCGGCTGGCATGGAAGACATGAAGGGCGATATGGGTGGCGCTGCCGCCGTGATTGGACTGATGCATACGCTGGCGGCGCGCAAAGCCAAGGTCAATGTTGTCGGCATTCTTGGCCTTGTCGAGAATATGCCGGATGGCAACGCCCAGCGTCCGGGCGATATTGTCACCTCCATGTCTGGCCAGACCATTGAGATTATCAATACCGATGCCGAAGGCCGTTTGGTGCTGTGCGATGCGCTCTGGTATTGCAACGACCGTTTCAAGCCTGCCTTCATGATCAATCTGGCCACCTTGACCGGGGCTATTCTGGTGGCGCTCGCCAATCTGCATGCTGGCCTGTTTTCCAACGATGATGCTTTGGCAGAGCAATTGCTGAAAGCAGGTTTGGCCACCAATGAACGGCTGTGGCGGATGCCGCTGGGCAAGGATTATGATAAAATGATCGACAGCCGCTTTGCTGATATGAAAAACTCCGGCGGACGGCTGGGTGGATCGATCACCGCGGCGCAATTCCTGCAACGCTTTGTCGGCGACACGCCTTGGGCGCATCTGGATGTTGCCGGAACGGCGATGGATTCGCCAAAGGATGAAATCAGCCAGTCCTGGGCATCCGGCTTTGGTGTACGGCTGCTGGATCAACTGGTGCGTGATGCTTATGAAGCCTAAGCGGGACGCCAAAGCGTGACCGACGTTCTCTTCTACCATCTCACAGAAACCAGGCTTGAGGATGCTCTTCCGGCCTTGCTGGAAAAGTGCCTTGAGCGCGGCTGGAAGGTGGGCGTGGAAATGCGCGATGCTGATCGGCGCGAAAAGCTCGATCAGCATTTGTGGACCTACCGCGAAGATAGTTTTCTGCCCCATGGTACAGACGATGCGGAAATGGCGGACAGTCAACCGGTATTGCTCAGTCTCTCGTCACACAATGGCAATCAGGCAACGGTGCGATTCTATATCGACGGTGCCGTGCCGGAACTTCCCTTGCTCTACGAGCGGGTGGTGTTCGTGTTTGACGGCCATGATCAGCGTGAACTGGAAATCGCACGCGGCGAATGGAAGCGCTTGAAAGGCGAGGGCCATTCCCTGACCTATTGGCAGCAAAACAATCAGGGCCGTTGGGAAAAGAAGGCCTAAGCCTTTGGCGTAAAAGATCGAAAAATAAAGCCTATCCTTTTTTCGAAGGATAGGCCTTTTTTCAGCGCGATGCCATCATCTGGTTTGGAGCCTTGCCATAGCGCAAGGTGACAACTTTATAGCCTTCCGCATCCAGACGCTTCAACAGCATCGGCAGCATGGCAACCGTTCTGGTGTGAATGTCATGCATCAAGATGATGCCGCCGTGGCGTTTGGCAAGCTCAGCCATGGTGCGGTCCAGCACTTGGGCAGCCGTGGCCTTGTAATAGTCCTTGGTATCAATATCGACATCCATCACCACCGTTCCGCGGTCCGCCAGCGCCTGACGCAATTTTGGCGTATCGGCAAGATAGGGGAAACGGAAGAAACCAACAGTTTTGACGCCCGCTGCATCGCGCACAGCATTTTCGCCACGCATGATTTCATTCATCGCCTGATCGAAGGCCATGGCTTTCAAATTGGGGTGGCGATAGGTGTGGCTGCCAATGGAATGGCCGCGCCGCAAAGTGTCCTGCACGATTTCCGGATGGCTCTTGGCCATTTCGCCAACCAGCATGAAGGTGGCCTTGACGTTATACTGGTCCAGATCGCGCAGAACGGTTTCCGTTTTTTTCACCGATGGCCCGTCGTCAAAGGTCAGGATGACTTCTTTTGGACCCAGCTTGATGTCGTGAATGCTGGAGACCGTGAGTGTGCGCCCGGCCAATTGCGTTCCCTTGCCGCGCCCCATCCAGTTTTGTGGCTCCATGGGCACAGGATCGCTGGCCAAAAGCGGCTTGGGACGCTCAGTCACTGGCGCAAAGGCGCTGCGCATGGTCATATTGGAGGGGCTTTGGCTGGCGCAGCCAGCAAGGCATAGAGCAAGGGTGGCGCTGGCGAACAGGCGAGACATCATGATGTGATTCTTCGTGAAAGACGATAGAATCAGATAATCGAATTATGGTTAATGAGTTATTGACGACACCCTGCTTTCGCCCAATATTCGACACAATTGAAAATGCGACAGCACCGTACGCTTGATAAAACGCACGGTGCTGTAAAAGTGTCTTCAGGCTGCTTTCCAGTGGCCGGCTTTGTTGGACGCTGGCTCCAGTTTGAAGTGACCGATCAGTCGCGCCAGGTTTGCGGCGTCATCGGCCAGCCGGTTTGTGCTGGCTGTGGTTTCTTCCACCATGGCGGCATTTCGCTGCGTGACCTGATCCATCTGGCCAACGGCGGAATTGACCTCCTGGAGCTTGTGGGACTGTTCTTTCGCGGCATTGGCAATTTCATGCACCTGGGTGTTGATATCGACAACGTGATCACGAATCCGGTTGAGCGCCTCTCCGGTTGCGGTCACCAGCCGCACCCCTGCGGCCACTTCATCACCGGATTTGGTAATCAGGCTCTTGATGTCCTTGGCGGCCCCGGCAGAGCGTTGGGCCAGTTCACGAACCTCCTGGGCGACAACGGCAAAGCCCTTGCCAGCCTCTCCGGCGCGGGCGGCTTCCACGCCAGCATTGAGCGCCAGAAGATTGGTCTGAAAGGCAATCTCATCAATCACATTCAAAATCTTGCCGATCTCGCCCGATGCCTGCTCAATGCGGCCCATGGCCGAGACGGCATCGTAAACCACAGAGGCAGAATCCTCCGTGCTTTGGCGGGCAACATCCACCATCCTGCTGGTTTCCAGGGCGCGGCGGGTTGATGTGTTGACGGTGTTGGTGATTTCTTCCAGCGCCGATGAGGTTTCTTCCAGGGCGGCGGCCTGCTGCTCTGTGCGTTTGGCCAGATCATCGGAGGCAAAGCGAAGCTCGCCAGAGCCTGAATTGATCATATCGATGGAAGCGCGAACCTCGCCGACAATGGCGCGGAGCACACCCATGGTGTTGTTGACGTTCTGCTGAAGCTCACCAAAGGCTCCTTGAAACTGTCCGCGCATGGCATCGGTCAAGTCACCCTGATTGAGGGCGGCCACAATGCGCCGTGTTTCGCTCAAGCCGCAGTCGATGGATTGCACCAGTTCATTCATCGAGGCTGCGAAAGCATTGAGGTCGGGAAAGTCGAAATCGCGGGTGATGCGCTGGCTGAAATCGCCGGTCACAGCGGCGGCAACCACTTCGCCGATGCTGTCGCGCAATTCATCGCATTTTTGCCGCATGTGCAGCTCTTGGGCGTTCATGCTCAAGACGTTCAGTCCATTTTGCTTGAACACTTCCAGGGCGCGGGCCATGGAGCCAATTTCGTTTTGCCGCTCAAGGTAGGGGATGTGTTGGCTGAAATCACCGGAGGCAAGCGTGCTCATATTGGCTGTCAGTCGCTGGATGGGGCTTGAAACGCCCTTTGATACGAAGATCATCGCACCCACGCCTGCAATTGCGCCCAGCGCCAGCACAAGCCCATTGAGAAAGACCGAAAGGTTAAAAGCACTGGATGCGCTTTGATACATCTCCTTTGCGGCATCGACATTGGCGTCGCGGAAAATATCGGCCTGATCATCCATGGCAGCATAGACCTTGACCATCTCCCCCACCAGAAGAGCGGACGCCTTGTCTTTCTCCCCGCTTTTCGAGAGTGCCACCATTTTGGCATCCAGCTCAAGATAGGTGGCAAGCTCTCGCTTGAACACCTCGTATGCCTGACGCTCGGCTGGAAGTGAAATCAGCTTTTCGTATGTTGCCATGCGGCTGCGCAGTTTTGCCCGCTCGTTTTCCAAGGCGGCATCCGTTTGCGCAATCGCCTCAGGCGTCGTGCTCAGAATGTGGCGCGTTTCCAGACCGCGCAGATTGGCCAACGAAATGTTCAGCCGATTGGTAATATCGACACGCGGAACGGCGCGTTCGGCCAATTCCTGAACATGCCGGAAAGTACCCGACATGGAATAGAGGCCAAACCCACCCTGAATGAGAAGAAGCAACATCAAGCCCGATAAAGCGCCAGCGAGTGACGTTTTTAAAGAAAAATGTGGAAGCATTACATCGTTTCCAATCACGCTGGATGAGATGCCGTCATGGCAGCCCCATCAGATATGCTTACCCTGCAACGCAATTCATTGCGCAGCGACTGACATGTGTTTTGGATTCAGAAGGCCCAAAAGCCCTCATCATAAAGAGATGTCGCAACTTCGTGCCGAACGCGCAGTTTCGCACCGACGCTCTGTGGTTGGTTGCAGCCGGCACCGATGACCGCCACACGTGGCTTTCTCATAGAAACCGTGCGCACGGTTTGGATCAGAGAGTCAAAAGAGACAGTCAGTATGGAGGCATTCAGTATCATGTTGCATTGCAAGCGGATGATGTTTTGGATTAATTAAAATATCTCTAATATAAATTTAACCCTTTAAATCGAGGGGTTGTTTTGCTTTGTCTTGAATAATCAAATGGTTATTCTAAAGCGCAAAGCCTCTGTGCGGCGCGGCCCAAGAACAGAACATCTATTTTTTTGAGATTATTTTCAAATAAGCTTGGAGAAATATCGCTCAAGCTGATCTATTCAGGAATATTACATCCTGTTTATCGCGGTCCTATGTTGTAAAAAGACACAAGTCCGCATCTGATGTTTTCGACAATCTTAACATGTAAACATAGTTTATGGCGGAACAAGTCTATTCAGCCCGCCATCGCTTCTTCATACTCGGTCGAAAGCTCAAGCCATTGCTCTTCGGCGGCATTCAGCCTGGCAGCTGCTTCGCCGCGTTGCTTGACCTTTTCGGCTGCCTTGGCCGGGTTCTTTTCATACAAAACCGGATCTGCAAGTTCTGCATCAAGGCTTTGAATCAAAGTCTCGAGTTTCTTGGTCAAGGATTCGATTTCGTTGATCTTTTTCTTCAAGGGGGCGAGGGCTGCGCGCTTTTCGGCATTGGCTTTGCGTTGATCCGCCTTATTGGCGGCCTCTACCGGCGCTTCAATTTTTTCGTCTTTTTTTTTGCCCGATGCCACGATCAGATCGCGGTATTCATCCATGTCACCTTCAAAGGTGGTGACGGTGCCGTTGTTGACCAGCCAGAGCCGATCAACCGTTGCTTCAATCAGATGGCGGTCGTGCGAGATCAGAATAACCGCGCCCTCATAATCGTTCAGCGCCTCGATAAGCGCGCGGCGGCTGTCGATGTCGAGATGGTTGGTGGGCTCGTCGAGGATCAGCAGATTGGGTGCATGGAAGGCGGCAAGGCCCATCAGCAGGCGGGCTTTTTCACCGCCGGAAAGATCCTTGGCGGCGGTGTTCATCTTTTCCGTGGTCAGGCCCATTTGCGCCACGCGGGCGCGCACTTTGGCCTCCGGTGCAGTGGGCATCAAACGGCGCACATGCTCCACAGGCGTGTCGGCAGGCACCAGATCATCCAGCTGGTGCTGCGCGAAAAAACCAATCGACAGGCTCGGAGCCAGGCGCAAATCACCGCTTTCCGGCGGCAGACGGCCGGAGACGAATTTGGCAAAGGTGGATTTACCATTGCCGTTCGAGCCCAGCAGCGCAATGCGGTCATCGGCATCGATGCGCAAGTTCAGGTTTTTCAAAATCGGCTTGCCCGGCTCATAGCCAACCGCACCGCCATTGATGGCGATGATGGGCGAGGCGGGTTGCTTTTCTGGCTCAGGAAAGGTGATGGGCTGCACGTGATCTTCAATCACGGCTGCCACCGTGCCCATGCGCTCCAGCGCTTTTACGCGGCTCTGGGCCTGCTTGGCCTTGGTGGCCTTGGCTTTGAAACGATCGATAAAGCTTTGCAAATGCTTGCGCGCAGCGTCATTTTTGGCCTTGGCCTTCATCTGCAATTCGTCGTTCTCGGCCTTCTGGCGCTCGAACTGGTCATAGCCACCGCGATAGAAGGTCAGCTTTTTCTGATCAAGGTGGACAATGGCATTGACGGCATTGTTCAAAAGATCACGATCATGGCTGATGATGATGACGGTGTGCGGATAACGCCGAATGTAATCTTCCAGCCACAGCGTGCCTTCAAGGTCGAGATAGTTGGTTGGCTCGTCCAGCAGCAACAGGTCCGGCTCGGCAAACAACACAGCTGCCAGCGCCACACGCATACGCCAGCCACCAGAGAAGGCGGAAGCCGGGCGAAGCTGGGCTGCCTGATCAAAGCCGAGACCGGCAAGAATGCTGGAGGCGCGCGCTTCTGCCGAATGGGCATCAATATCCACCAGCCGCATTTGAATCTCAGCGATTCGGTTGGGATCCGTTGCCGTCTCGGCCTCTGCCAGCAGGGCCGTGCGCTCTTTGTCGGCCGCCAGCACGATGGAAATCAGACTATCCTCGGTGCCGGGGGCCTCCTGCGCCACCTGTCCGATCTTCGCCGCCTTCGGAATGGAAACCGAGCCGGATTCGGAGGCGAGATCGCCGGTAATGACGCGAAACAGCGTGGATTTCCCAGCGCCATTGCGGCCAACAAGGCCCGCTTTCGTGCCAGAGGGCAGCGAAATCGTGGCGTGGTCAATAAGCAGGCGGCCTGCAATACGGGCGGAGACGTCGTTAATTGAGATCATGTTCGGCGTTTTGGCCGATGTGGCGGCCAAAGGCAATATGCAGATAAGTCACAGTGGTGGGGAAGGTGGGATCATTCATGGGTTTGATGTGTTTCTTCAGTAGTTTTGATTGGAAGAATCCGCTTGATTGCTATCCAGTGATCACAAATCACAATCACGCTTTCGGGCAATAATTCGGGAGAACCAGTGCATGAGCAGAATTCTGTATTCCTTGACCGGCGAGGACGAGAGCCGTCCGTTTTCTCCCCACTGCTGGAAGGCCGTGATGGCGCTGCATCACAAAGGGCTGGAATTTGAAGAAAAGCTGTTGCCTTTTACCGAGATTCCAACGGTCGAGGGTGGGGTTACCAAGATTGTGCCGCTGCTGCGGGATGAGGATACACTGGTTTCTGACAGTTTCCAGATCGCGCTTTATCTGGAAGAGACATACCCCTTTGCGCCCAGCCTGTTTGGTGGTGAGGGTGGCAAGGCCATGGCGCGGTTTGTGGAAGGCTATTCGCAAACCACCATCCATCCGGCTGTGACCGCCATTGCCTTGATGGATATTCACAACATGCTGGACCCTGTCGATCAGGTCTATTTTCGCAAAAGCCGCGAAGCGTTGTTAGGTAAACCACTTGAAGAGGCCTTTCCGGATCGCGATGCCTCCATTGCCGCTTTTACGGATAAATTACGGCCTTTGCGCCATATGCTGCGCTCTCAGCCGTTTATTGGCGGGGCTTCGCCACTGTTTGCCGATTATATCGTCTTTGGTGCGCTTCAGTGGCTGCGCGTGGCGACGGGTTCGGTGCATTTGCCCGCCGATGATCCGGCGCTGGATTGGTTTGAGCGCTGCCTTGATCTTTTCCATGGTGTGGGCCGCTCAGTCGGGTGAGCGGCATAGACTATGACGGTTGAGTGAAATTCACGCCCCCCTCTTGTCTTCGCGAATCGGGACGGGTAGAAACCGCCCACTTTCTCATTCAATAAAGGACAAGACCATGGCGATTGAACGCACATTTTCGATGATCAAGCCAGATGCCACCAAGCGTAACCTGACGGGCGCAATCACCAAGGTTTTTGAAGACAACGGCCTGCGCGTTGTTGCTTCCAAGCGCGTTTGGATGAGCAAGCGCGAAGCTGAAGGCTTCTACGCTGTTCACAAGGATCGTCCTTTCTTCGGCGAACTGGTTGAAGGCATGACCTCTGGCCCAACCGTTGTTCAGGTTCTGGAAGGCGAAGGCGCTATCCTCAAGAACCGCGAAATCATGGGTGCAACCAACCCAGCCCAGGCTGCTGAAGGCACCATCCGCAAGCAGTTCGCGCTGTCGATCGGCGAAAACTCCGTTCACGGCTCTGATGCTCCAGAAACTGCTGCTGAAGAAATCGCTTACTGGTTCTCGGCCACCGAAATCGTTGGCTGAATCAAAGTTTGAGGCTTTCGCCTCAAGCGATTCAAGAGACTGCATAAAACCGGGGCTGAAAGGCTCCGGTTTTTGTTTATGTAAAAGATGAAGGTGTCCAGCGATCCCGTGCCGCGTCATCGGCATCACGGGCCGCAACCCAATGGCCGCAGGTACCATCAACCCCATGTTCCTTTTTCCAGAAGGGGGCTGCGGTTTTGAGAAAATCCATCACGAAATTCGCGCCGTCAAAGGCCGCCTGCCGATGGCTGGAAGCTGCGATGACCAGCACGATCTGCTCACCGGCGGCAATCTTGCCAAAGCGGTGAATGATTGTCAGTGCCAGAAGATTGAAACGCTCAATCGCCATGGTACCAATGCGCTTAAGCTCTGCCTCGGCCATGCCGGGATAATGTTCCAGCTCCAAGGCATCGAGCTGGCCTTGCTCATCGCGGCAAAGGCCAATGAAAGACACCAGCGCGCCAATATCCTTGCGATCAGCGGTAATAGCGGCGCTCTCAATCGCGCCATCAAAATCCTCGCGCTGAACCCGGATGAGAGGCGCAACCATGGTCAGCCTCCGGTCATGGGTGGAAACAGGCCAATCTCGCGGGCACCCGCAATCGGCTCATCATGCTCGGCATGTTCCATATTGATGGCAATGCGAATGGCGTTGGGAAATTGCAAAGCCTCTGCGTATTCCTCGCCAAGGCTTGCCAGATGGGCAATCAGGTCTGCTCCGGTTTTTACCGTGGCTGGCAGCTCCAGCTCTTCTTCATCCTTACCGATTTTTTCGCGCACCCAGGCAAAATAGACCAGTTTCACCATGCTCAATCATCCGAAATATGTTTGAGGCCAGCGCGGAAATAGTCATAGCCGGTGTACATGGTCAAAATGGCCGCAATCCACAAAAGGGCAATGCCGATCTGGGTGGTGTGGGGCAAAACCTTATCGCCAGCCGGACCGGCCAGCAAAAAGCCCAGTGCCAGCATTTGTACGGTGGTTTTCCATTTGGCAATGCGGGTGACCGGCACGCTGACTTTCAGCGCGGCCAAATATTCGCGCAGGCCCGATACCAGAATTTCGCGGCACAGGATGATGATGGCAGCCCAGAGCGACCAACCGGCAATGGTTTTTTCGGTGTCCGCCGCCATCAGCAACAGGCAGGTGGCCACCAGCAGCTTGTCGGCAATCGGGTCCAGCATACGGCCGATGTTGGATGTCTGATTCCAGATGCGGGCGAGATAGCCATCGAAAAAATCTGTGATGGAGGCCAGAACGAACAGCCCCAGCGCCGTCCAGCGTGCAAAGTCTGTGCTCTGCAGAGTGCCTTCCAGAAAGAAGCAAAACACAATCAGTGGAATGGCCAGAATGCGGCCATAGGTCAACAGGTTGGGTATGCTGTAAGTGCGCGAAGCCATGATGCCCTGTCTTTATGTCGGTGCCGTAGAGTGGCAGCAGATGAGTCTCGTGTCACATTTTTCTACAGCGCCGTGCGCCAAATATGGCGCACAAAGGACGCTGTAGCACTTTTTATCTGCTGCATAATTTTTACCTTACATCGATTCCGATGTAAGGAATTATGCAGTAGCATGTGATTGCTTCAATTGCGTATCGCGATTGCGTCATCAACATACTTAAGCCGATAGGCTAGAATACCATGATGGAAAAGGCCATTCTTGGACGAAGCAGGATTAAAAAACATTATTCCGACCCACTCTCGTTAAAATGATTGTAAATCAGCTTGGCTGTTGCCTCGGAAATACCCTCCACGCTCATCAATTCGCTCATGGCCGCCTTGGACACCGCCTTGGCGGTGCCAAAATGCTGAAGCAGTGCGCGTTTGCGGGTTGGGCCAATACCGGCGATTTCATCCAGCGGATTTTTCAAGAAAGACTTGCTGCGTTTGGCGCGGTGGGTGCCAATCGCAAAGCGGTGGGCTTCGTCGCGCAGACGCTGAACAAAATAGAGCACCGGATCGCGTGGGGGCAGGGCAAAGTCCGGCTTGCCTTCTACAAAAAAGCGCTCGCGGCCCGCGTCACGGTCCACGCCTTTGGCAACACCAATGGCAATCACGCTATCGGCAATATCCAACTCGTCGAGAATGGCGCGCACCGCCGTCATCTGGCCTTGCCCACCATCGATCAGCAAAACATCTGGCCATGCCGGAAAGCTTGCGTCTTCCAGATCATCGGGCGGCGTGCTGCGGTCGGGCTTGCCCACATCTTTCAGCAGCTTGGTAAAGCGCCGGGTCATCACCTCACGCATCATGCCAAAGTCATCACCGGGGGTGATGTCGGGTGATTTGATGTTGAACTTGCGATATTGCGATTTGATAAAGCCGTCCGCGCCAGCCACCACCATACAACCCACGGCATTGGTGCCCATGATATGCGAGTTGTCGTAGATCTCGATCCGGCGCGGCACATAGGGCAGGGAGAAGGTCTCGGCCATGCCCTTCAGCAGTTTCATCTGCGAAGAGGTTTCGGCCAGCTTGCGGCCATGGGCCTCGCGCGCATTGTCATGCACGTGAGTGACCAGATCCTTCTTGTCGCCTCGCTGTGGCACAAGAATCGAAACCTTGTATCCGGCTTTTTCCGAGAGGGCCTGGGCCAGCAAATCCATCTCGTCGATAGCCTCTGAGAGCAGGATTTGCCGAGGGCTGGGCTTGTTGTCGTAAAACTGTGCCAAAAATGCCGTGAACACTTCCGCTTCGCTCATTTGCGGATCGGCCTTGGGGAAGTAGGCGCGGTTGCCCCAGTTCTGCCCTGTGCGGAAAAAGAACACCTGAATACAGGTCAGGCCACCCTCATGGTGGATGGCAAAAATATCCGCTTCTTCCACACCGGCAGTGTTGAGGCCCTGATGGCTTTGCACATAAGAAAGCCCGGTGAGGCGATCCCGCAGCACGGCGGCGCGCTCGAAATCCAGCTCTTCCGCGGCCTCGTTCATGGCCTGCGCCATGGATGCCTTGACGTTCTGGCTCTTGCCAGAGAGAAAATCCTTGGCTTCCTTCACCAGCCCGGCATAGCCTTGCTCGCTGATTTCATGGGTGCAAGGCCCCGAACAGCGCTTGATTTGATAGAGCAGACAGGGGCGCGTGCGGCTTTCAAACACGCTATCGGTGCAGGTGCGCAGCAAAAAGGCGCGCTGGAGCGAATTGATGGTGCGGTTGACCGCCGTGCCAGAGGCGAAGGGGCCGAAATAATCGCCCTTGCCCACCCGCGCACCGCGATGTTTGTACAGCGCCGGGGCCAGGCCATCATTGGTAATCAGGATATAGGGGAAGCTCTTGTCGTCGCGCAAAAGCACATTGTAGCGCGGGCGCATGCGCTTGATCAGGTTGGCTTCCAGCAGCAGAGCTTCCACCTCGGTGCGGGTGTTGACGAATTCCATATGGGCTGTCTCGCGCACCATGCGAAACAGCCGATTGGAATGCACCCGCCCCTGGGCGTAAGCGCTTACGCGCTTTTTCAGGCTTCTTGCCTTGCCGACGTACAGCACATCACCATCCGCATTCATCATGCGGTAAACACCGGGGGTGTTGGGCAGTTTTTTGACAAATTCGCCAATCAATTCGGCACCCGTCAACCCGCTGCCGTGCAACTCGGTCTCATTCCATTCTATTGCAGGCACAGGCACCGAGACATCGCCTTCCAAGGCGCTGTCATCGTCATCCATATCGGGTTCGTCGTAGAGAATGCCGCCTTCCGACCGCTTTCCTCTGTTCATTCCGCAATCTCCGTGCCATCGGCTCCGGGCCAAATCAGGTGCTGGCCGCCATCAAGCGCAAACATTTGGCCGGTGATGGACGGGGTGTCAAAAAGAAAGCGAATGGTCTGGCCGAATTCTGTGGTCTGTGGTCCGCGTTTCAGGGGCAGGGTGGCAATCTGCGCCTGAAAATCACGCATATCCTGTCGCTCACTCTTCAGCGTCGGGCCGGGGCCAATGGCATTGACCCTGATTCGCGGCGCAAATGCCTGTGCCATGGTTTGCGTGGCAGTCCACAGGGTGGATTTGGACAGCGTATAGGAAAAGAAGGTCGGTTTCAGCGCCAGAACCCGTTGATCAATGATATTGACAATCAGGCCAGCATTATTGGCCGGTGCCTGATGGTAAAAGGCAGCACTTAAAATGGCTGGCGCACGCACGTGAATATCAAAATGCGCGTCAAAGCGCTCTTCATCAAATTGGTTTGCCTCATCATCCAGAAAGATAGAGGCATTGTTGACCAGAAGATCAAGTGGTCCAAGTTCGGCGGCGGCCCTTGCCACCAGCTCTTTTGTTTCATCACTGTTGCGCAGGTCTGCTTGCAGGGCAACAGCCTTGCCGCCTGCGGCCCGGATTGTCGAAGCCAGCGCTTCTGCCTCTGATAAAGATGAATTGGCATGAATAGCCACGGCAAAACCATGAGCGGCCAGATCCTCGGCAATGGCACGGCCCAGGCGTTTGGCCGATCCGGTAATCAGGGCTGCTTTTCCATGGTATGCGGGCATGTATTGCTCCAACTGTTGTTCGTCTTGCTTCATATATGGCAATAGCGCGGCTATAAAAGGTCGCGGAACTTTAATTTTCCACAGGATCAACATTCGATGACTTGAGGGAGATTTAAGTAATATTGAAATATAAATTCCCAAATTGGCATTTACCATTTAGTAAGGTTAATGAATTGCCTATTGCAAATAGGCAACATCTAAAATTTGACTCGTATTTGCCTCAAATATTTCACAATTCGGCTCTTCCATTTCCGCAATTCGAGAGCATTTTAAGCTTCGAGACGGGCAGGGACATCCGTGCAAGTTATTTGAACTGCGTGAGACGACACAGTCGCCAACAGTTCAATGTCAATAGGAGAATTTTTATGCGTAACCTCACTTTGATTTTGCTGGCTTCTGCTGCTGGTTTCTCGATGATTTCCGCAGCCAATGCCGCAGATGCCGTGATGCAAATTCCAGAAGCGCCAGCAGCAATGGATCCGGTGGCTGCACCAAGCAACTGGTCGGGTGCCTATATCGGCGGCACAGGCGATTACAACATGGGTCGTTTCCAGGGCAATGACTTCAACGCCCGTGCATTCGGTGGCGGTCTTTATGGCGGCTACAACATGCAGAACGACAAGATCGTTTATGGCCCGGAAGCTGATATCAACTACAGCGGTTATGACGGCAATGCCGGCGATAACCTCAAGGGTCGTCAGGGCATCAATGGATCGATCCGTGGCCGGGTTGGCTATGACCTGAACCCTGTTCTGCTTTACGGCACAGCCGGTGTTGCTGCTGCAAACACCAAGATGGCTGGCCCGAACGGTTCCGACAGCAAGGCGGCTTACGGCATGACAGTCGGTGCTGGCGTTGAAGCCATGGTGACCAACAACATCACCACCCGCATCGAATATCGCTACACCGATTACCAGAACAAGAACTATAACGTTGGCAACACCACTGTTCGCCGCGGCTTTGACGACCAGAGCGTCAAGGTGGGTCTGGGTATGAAGTTTTAATCTGACAGTCCATCCCAAAATCGCCGTTGGTCGGCTGCAAATGGCAATTTCTGCGCTTCCGGTGCTCACGTACGTTAAGTACGCTCCGCTCCGGTTCTCGAAATCACCATTTTCGCCACACCAAAGACAATTCTTGAACGGACTGTAGCGTTTTTATGAAAAAGCCCGGTTTCGCCGGGCTTTTTTTATCAGTGATTTTAAGCCTGTGGTCGAAGAACCGCGTAGTTCTTGAATTTCTCTGCAAACACGGCAGGCCAGGCCGCGAGCTGTACATGGCCATTTTCCCATTCGCCGGGAAAGCGCAGCATCAGATAGCCCAGCATTCCGGCCAGTGCGAAATGTCCGCCATTCAGCTTTTTGCCGGTTTTGGGCATATTGGCCTCCAGATGGGCCAAGCCACGGGTCACCTTTTCCCACTGGCGATCAATGATCGGCTGATGGACTTTTTCCGGTGGATGAAAGCGCTTCTCATAAACAATCGCGAGCAGGCAATCGGTAATGCCGTCGCACAGCGCTTCCAGCACCTCCACCTCGGTGCGCTTCTCGTCCTTGTTGGGATAGAGAGCGCCGTCTGAGATGCGGTTGAGATATTGCATGATGGCGCGGCTGTCATAAATCGCCTGGCCCTCATCGGTGATCAAGGTCGGGATTTTGCCAAGCGGGTTGTTGTTGACAAGCTCAGGCGGGTTGGCGCTGGTATCCACCTTGATTTCCTCAAGCTTGATGCCGAGGTGGTTGGCGGCCATGCGAACCTTGGCGGAATAGGGGGAGGCTGGGGAATAAAGCAGTTTCATGATCATGGTCCTAACAGATTATAATGGGATCATTCCTCACCACGCAGCCAAAAACAGCGTTGCGAGGCATAACGGTCTTCTGCCAATATCCGCTTTAACTCCGGCAGCAGCGCATGCAACTCATCTTTCAGTGTAAAGGGTGGGTTGACGATGATCAGGCCGGTGCCCGAAAGGCCCGTTGTGTCGCGATCGCTTTTCACATGCAGTTCTGCACATAGCATTTTCGGTATGCCGGTTTCTTTCAGGGCCTCATGAAAAGCCGCAATCGGCGCACCCTTTTTGATCGGATACCACAGGCAATAGACCCCGGTGGCAAAGCGGCGATAGGCGCGCTCAAGACCATCCACCAGCCGTTGATATTCGCCTTCCAGCTCAAACGGCGGGTCTACCAGCACAATGCCGCGCTTTTCCTTGGGTGGCATGTGGGCACCTAAAGACAGCCAGCCATCCAGCTCGGTGATGCGCGCCTGATAATCGCCCTCAAACAGTCTTGCCAGCGCGCGGTAATCATCCGGGTGCAGCTCCATGGCCGAGAGCCGATCTTGCGGGCGAAACAGGTCGCGGGCAAGCTTTGGTGAGCCGGGATAGCGGGTGATCGGCCCATCCGGGTTCAGCGCGCGGACCACATCAAGATAGGGTTTGAGAATCTCTACCACTTTGGCTGGCAGGTCCGCATCCAAAAGCTTGCCAATGCCGTTCAGCCATTCGCCGGTTTTTTGGGCTTCAACGGAGGAAAGGTCATAAAGGCCAATGCCCGCATGGGTGTCCAGCACCCGAAAGGCTTTGTCCTTCTGTTGCAGATAGACAATCAGCCGAGCCAGAACGGCGTGTTTCAGCACGTCCGCGAAATTGCCTGCATGATAGATGTGGCGGTAATTCATTGATGATTCCGATGATTTCTTTTGATGGGCCTTTTGGAGGTTTCATCCTTGGCCTATAACAGCAGCATGAACATAGCGAGCCCCATCCAAAAACGTAGCCTTGGTCATACGGCTTGTCCGCATGACTGTCCATCCACATGCGCACTTGAGGTTGATTTGACCGAGGATGGTCGAATTGGCCGGGTGCGCGGCGCAAAAGACAATAGCTACACAGCTGGCGTCATCTGTGCCAAGGTTGCCCGCTATAGCGAGCGGCTTTACCACCCGGATCGCCTTTTGACGCCCAAGCGGCGCGCAGGCGCAAAAGGGGCAGGGCAGTGGCAGGAAATTGCTTGGGACGACGCTCTTGATGAGATCGCCAACGCTTTCATCAAGGCCGAGCAGGCCCACGGCAGCGAGGCAATCTGGCCCTATTTTTACGCGGGCACCATGGGGCAGGTGCAGCGTGATTCGATTGAGCGTCTGCGCCACGCCAAAAAATATTCCGGCTTCTTTGGCTCCATCTGCACCAATCTGGCCTGGACTGGCTATGTCATGGGCACCGGCACCTTGCGCGGTCCAGACCCACGCGAAATGGCCCTGTCCGATTGCGTGGTGATCTGGGGCACCAATGCGGTGGCAACGCAGGTCAATGTCATGACCCATGCGGTGGCGGCCAAGAAGAACCGCGGTGCAAAAATCGTGGTGATCGACGTCTACGATAACCCGACGATGAAACAGGCCGATATGGCGCTGATTTTGCGCCCCGGTACCGATGCCGCCTTGGCCTGCGCTGCCATGCATATCGCCTTTCGCGATGGCACGGCGGACCGCGCCTATATGGCAAAATTTGCCGATGATCCGGCCGGGCTGGAAGCGCATCTGAAGAATAAGACGCCGGAATGGGCAGCCTCCATCACCGGCCTGTCGGTGGATGAGATCGAGGCCTTTGCCAAGCTGGTGGGCGAGACAAAGAAGAGCTACTTCCGCCTTGGTTATGGTTTTACCCGCAGCCGCAACGGCGCGGTCTCCATGCATGCGGCGCTGTCACTGGCAACGGTGCTGGGGTCATGGCAATATGAGGGCGGCGGCGCTTTTCACTCCAACAGCGATATTTTCAAGTTCAACAAAAGCGAATTGATGGGTACGGCTTACGCTGATCCCGATATTCGCATGCTGGACCAATCACAAATTGGTCGGGTGTTGACGGGCGATGCGGAAGCACTGCGCCACCGTGGTCCGGTGACGGCCATGCTCATTCAAAACACCAATCCGGTCAATGTGGCACCAGAGCAGCGGCTGGTGAAACAGGGCTTTTTGCGCGATGATCTGTTTGTGGCGGTGCATGAGCATTTCATGACCGAGACGGCAGAGCTTGCGGATGTTGTGCTGCCCGCCACCATGTTTGTTGAGCATGATGATATTTATCGCGGCGGCGGCCAGAGCCATATTCTGCTGGGGCCAAAGCTGGTGGAGCCACCAGAAACCGTGCGCACCAACCTGTTTGTCATTGAAGAACTGGCCAAGCGGCTGGGCGTTGCCGATTATCCGGGCTTTGGCCTGAGTGAGCGCGAGCATATTGATCGGATGATGGCGGCCAGCGGCAAGCCGGATTTTGCCTTTTTTGAAACGGAGAAATGGCTCGATTGCCAGCCGCCGTTTGAAGAGGCCCATTATCTCAATGGCTTTGCCCATCCCGATGGCAAATTCCGCTTCAAGCCCGATTGGACCGGCACGCCTGCGCCCAACAAGCCGCCAGCCGTGCTGGGCTCTTTTGGTCCGGTGGCGCAATTGCCGGTGTTTCCCGATCAGGTTGATGTGATTGAAGTGGCGGATGCGGAGCATCCGTTCCGTTTGGCAACATCACCAGCCCGCAATTTCCTCAACTCAACCTTTGCCGAGACCAAAACCTCTCGCGATAAGGAAGGTCGGCCTGAGGTGATGATCAATCCGGCCGATGCCGAGCGCTTGATGATTGCGCAGGGCGATGTGGTGCAGATCGGCAATGGGCGCGGGCGTTTGCGCATTCATGCGCGGGTGACCGATGCCGTCAAGCCCGGTGTGCTGGTGGCAGAAGGGCTGTGGCCCAACAAGGCCCATCTGGATGGCGAGGGCATTAACGTGCTGACCGGTGCCGATGCGCCAGCCCCCCATGGTGGTGCTGCCTTCCACGATAATAAAGTCTGGCTGAGGAAAGCCACAATATGAGCAAGTTTGACAAAACGGTTGTGAAGCTGATTGAGGACAAGCCGCTGTGGAAAGGCTGGAGCCATCTGCATGGGCTGGAATATGACTATACCGATAGCAGTGGCAAGCGTTCCACGTTCAAGCGCGAAGTGCTGGAGCGTAAGCCTGCGGTTGCGGTTTTGCTTTATGATCGACAAAAGAAAACCACGGTGCTGGTGCGCCAGTTTCGTGCACCGGCCCATCTCATGGGTGATGCACCGTTTTTGCTGGAAGCGCCTGCGGGCCTGATTGACAGTGGCGAGGCAGAAGATACGGCCTGCCGCGAAGTGCTGGAAGAAACCGGCTACACCATCACATCGCCACGCTTTTTGTTTGCCGCCTATATGTCGCCAGGGGCTGTGAGCGAAAAGATCCACTTTTTCGTTGCCGAGATCAGCGATGCGCAAAAACTGGCTGACGGTGGCGGGTTGGAAGACGAGCACGAAGATCTGGAAGTGCTGGAATTGCCGCTTGGCTCTGCCTTGGCGATGATTGCAACGGGTGAAATCGTTGATGCCAAAACCATTATGCTGCTGCAATGGGCCGCACTGAACGGCATGGCTGACTGATTTTACGTAGCCGATAAGCTGCACGCTCTTCTCCACGCACGATCCTCTGAATTTGCTTTGCGTCGCGACATTGCGACGCAGAGGATTTGCGCGCTTGAAAACATAAACAATATACGATATATAAGAATGTATATTGCTTATGAGGAATGCGACCATGTCCAACAGCATCACGGAACGTTTGACGATTTCCAGTCAACCAAGTGTCGATGACATTTCAAAGCTTCCATCCTTGGGCTTCAAGGCGTTGATCAATCTGCGCCCGGATGGAGAAGAGGGCGCACCCGGCAATCATGCCGAGCGCAATGCGGCAAGTGATGCCGGTTTGGCCTATCATTTCATTCCGGTGACCATGAGCAGCATCACCGAGGCCGATGTTGAGGCGTTCCGCACCGCGACATCCGGCCCTGAGCCAGTCTTTGCCCATTGCCGCACCGGCACGCGCGCCTTGACGCTTCATGTTCTGGGTGAAGTGCTTGAGGGCAATATGCAGGTCGGTGAGGTTCTGGCGTTTGGCGAGCAGCACGGCGCTGATCTCTCCGCCGCTGTTGCCTGGCTGCAAAAGCGCGCCGCCCAAAGGCCGCAGGTGAAGGGCTTTTTCGATCCGCGCACATGGAGCGTGCAATATGTCGTGTCTGATCCCGATACCGGCAAATGCGCGATTATCGATGCCGTGCTGGACTATGATGAAAAATCCGGCCAGACCTCAACCGAAAATGCGGATCGCATCCTTGCCTATGTTGCCGCAAAAAATCTGACCATTGAGTGGATTCTCGACACCCATCCCCATGCCGATCATTTTTCCGCCGCCCATTATCTGCACGGCAAAACCGGGGCACCGACCGCCATTGGCGATCATGTGGTGGATGTGCAGACCCTTTGGAAAGGGTTGTATAATTGGCCTGAGCTTCAAGCCGATGGTTCGCAGTGGAACCGTCTGTTCAAACCGGGTGATACCTTCAAACTGGGCTCCATTGATGCCAAGGTGATGTTCTCTCCCGGCCACACATTGGCTTCCATCACTTACGTGATTGGCGATGCCGCGTTTGTGCATGACACAATTTTCATGCCCGATAGCGGTTCGGCAAGAGCGGATTTTCCCGGCGGCAGCGCCCGCATCTTGTGGAAGTCGATCGAAGCGTTGATGGCTTTGCCCGATGACACCCGCATTTTCACCGGCCATGATTATCAGCCCGGTGGCCGCGCGCCGCGCTGGGAAAGCACGGTTGCTGAACAAAAATCGGCCAATGCCCATATTGCTGGCATGACAGAACAAAGCTTTGTGTCTGTGCGTGAAGCACGTGATCGGACTTTGCCAATGCCAAAGCTTATCCTTCATGCGCTTCAGGTCAATATCCGGGGAGGGCGTCTGCCAGAGCCGGAAGCCAATGGCCGCCGCTATCTCAAAATCCCGTTGAACGCACTGGAGGGCGCAGCATGGTAGATGCCTTTGAGCAGATGAAATCCAGCATGACGCCCGAGGCCATGGAAGTCCGCGCCACCGAGGTGGCCGGGCATCTGAAGGTTCTGGCCCATCCCATGCGGCTGATGCTGGTGTGTACCCTGGTGGAGCGCGAATATTCGGTCGGCGAGCTTGAAGAAAGGCTGGATATTCACCAGCCCAATCTATCACAGCAGCTCACCGTGCTGCGCGACGCTGGCATTGTGCAAACCCGGCGCGAGGGCAAGCAGATTTTCTACGCCCTGACCGAGGCCAAAACCAAGCACTTGATTGCGGCCCTTTTCACCATTTTTTGCGCGCAGGATATGCCATCATGATGCACTATCTTCCATCACTCGTTGGCGGCATGCTGATCGGCCTGTCCTGCATTCTGTTTCTCGTTCTCACAGGCCGCATTGCCGGTATCAGCGGCATTGTGGGGCAGTTGGCCGCAGGGCGTGCACCCTGGATCAACGGTGCCTTTGCCCTTGGCTTGGTGCTGGGAACATTCCTTTATCTCGCAATCTTTGGCCATTGGCCCGCCGTTACCATCACCGCCACGCTGCCCATCGCTATGCTTGCCGGGCTTTTGGTGGGGTTTGGCTCTCGCATGGGCTCTGGCTGCACCAGCGGTCACGGTGTCATGGGTCTTGCCCGGCTGTCGCCCCGCTCTTTTGTTGCGGTCATCACCTTTCTCACCACCGGTATCATCACCGTCACACTGTTAAGAGGCAGCCTATGAAAACGATAGTGTCACAGGTTTTGGCAGCGCTCGGCTGCGGCGCACTCTTCGGGCTTGGCCTGTCGCTCTCCGGCATGTTGGACCCCGCCCGTGTGCAGGGCTTTCTGGATGTGTTTGGCGCTTGGGACCCAAGCTTGATGTTTGTGCTCGGTGGTGCCGTGGTGGTTGCCTTTGCCGGAATGGTCGGGGTGCGGAAAATGGCAAAGCCGGTGCTGGCGGAAGACTTCAACATGCCAACCAAAACCCGGATTGATACGCCGTTGGTGCTTGGCTCTGCCATTTTCGGCATTGGCTGGGGGCTTGGCGGCTTCTGTCCTGGCCCGGCCATTGCAGCCGCGCCCATGGGCTACGGCACGGTGTTGCTGTTCATTGTGGCCATGGTGGTGGGTATGCTGGTGCATGACCGGCTTAAAGCGGGAAAAGTCTGATGAATACGCTGATCTCAGCCCTTGGCTCTGGCAGTCTGGTGGGCTTTACGCTGGGCTTGCTTGGCGGCGGCGGCTCTATTTTGGCCACACCCCTGCTGCTCTATGTGGTTGGCGTGGCGCAGCCGCATATTGCCATTGGCACCGGCGCATTGGCGGTGTCTGCCAATGCTATCATCAACTTTGCCAATCATGCCTATAAGGGCAATGTGCGCTGGCGCTGCGGAATCGTGTTCGCGGGCCTTGGTGTTCTGGGGGCGCTGGCGGGTTCATCGCTGGGCAAAGCCATGGATGGTTCCAAGCTGGTCTTGCTGTTTGGTCTGTTGATGGTGGTGGTCGGGGTTTTGATGCTGCGTCCGCGCGCGGTGCAAGCCAATGGCCCTCTGCCAGTTGATCTGAAAATGTGTGTTAAGACCGCCGTTGTCGCGCTTTTGGCTGGTGCTGCATCGGGCTTTTTTGGCATTGGCGGCGGATTTTTGATTGTGCCGGGGCTGATCTTGGCAACCGGCATGCCGATGATCAATGCGGTGGGTACATCGCTTTTGGCCGTGGCCGCCTTTGGCTTAGCAACCGCGATCAATTATTCGCTCTCCGGTCTGGTGGATTGGACGCTGGCGGCTGAGTTTATTACGGGCGGTGTGCTGGGCGGCATTGTCGGAACCTTGGTCTCGACACGCTTGGCGGCTCACAAAAACACGCTGAACCGCATTTTCGCAGTCATGATTTTTGTGGTTGCCGCCTATGTGATCTACCGCAGTTTGGGCGTACTTCTTACGCGCTGATCAATCTATCATTGGCATCGGTGGCTGAGCCGGTTTGTTTAACGCGCCCATCGGCTCCCATCGCCACCTGTCCTTCAGCCACCAGCTTGAGCGCCAGCGGATAGGTGCGGTGCTCGACTGTGAGTGTGCGGGCGGCAAGATCATCGGCGCTATCAAAGGGCAAAATCGGCACCACGGCCTGCGCAATCACCGGGCCTTCATCCATGCCTTCCGTGACAAAATGCACGGTGCATCCAGCAATCTTCATACCCGCATCCAGCGCCCGCTGGTGGGTGTGAAGACCGGGAAACAGCGGCAAAAGCGACGGATGAATATTGAGAATACGACCCTGATAGGGGCGAATAAAATCGCCCGACAGCAGCCGCATATAACCCGCGAGACACACAAGATCAGGCTTCACGGCATCAAGCGCTGCTAAAATCGCAGCCTCATGCGCATCCTTGCTGGCATAATCCTTGCGGGCAAAAGCAGCCGTTGCAATGCCCATGGCCTGGGCTTTCTGCAATCCAGCCGCGTCAGGCTTATCAGAAAACACCGCCACGATTTCGGCCGGAAAATCAGCCGCCTCACAGGCTTTGGCAAGGGCCACCATGTTGGAGCCACCGCCAGAAATCAAAACGGCAACGCGCTTGCGAGGCTGGCTCATAGACCGAGCGTTCCCTTGTAAACCGTGCCCGGTGCACCCTCGCTGCGGGCAATCATGCGGCCCAGACGCGCAACTTTTTCGCCTTCAGCCTCAAGCACGGTTGTGACCTTATCAGCGTTTTCGGCAGAAACCACCACAATCATGCCAACGCCACAGTTAAAGGTGCGCAGCATTTCGTTTTGAGCAACACCACCTGTCTTGGCAAGCCAGGAGAATACGGCTGGCACCGAGATGGAGGCGAGATCAATTTCAGCCGCCAAGTGCTTGGGCAGTACGCGCGGAATATTTTCGGGGAAACCACCGCCGGTTATATGGGCCAGCGCCTTCAAAGCCTTGGTTTCGCGGATTGCCTTTAACAGCGGCTTCACGTAAATGCGGGTCGGGGTCAAAAGAGCCGCGCCCAATGTCTTGCCGTCTGCAAAGGGGGCTGGCGCATCCCAGCCAAGGCCGGACAGTTCAACAATCTTGCGCACCAGCGAAAAGCCGTTGGAGTGAACGCCAGACGAGGCCAAGCCCAAAATAACATCGCCCTCGGCAATGTCGCCAGCGGGCAACAATTGGCCGCGCTCGGCAGCCCCCACGGCAAAACCGGCCAGATCATAATCGCCACCAGAATACATGCCGGGCATTTCAGCGGTTTCACCGCCAATCAGCGCGCAGCCAGCCTCAAGGCAGCCAGCGGCGATGCCGCCAACAATGGCAGCACCCTGATCGGGGTCCAGCTTGCCGGTGGCATAGTAATCCAGAAACAGCAGAGGTTCTGCACCTTGAACCACCAGATCGTTGACGCACATGGCCACGAGGTCAATGCCCACCGTGTCATGCAGGCCCGCATCAATGGCGATTTTCAGCTTGGTGCCAACACCATCATTGGCGGCCACCAGAATAGGATCGCTAAAGCCCGCGGCTTTCAAATCAAACAAACCGCCAAAGCCGCCAATTTCGCCATCGGCACCGGGGCGGCGGGTGGACTTTACGGCAGGCTTGATCTTCTCCACCATCAGGTTGCCAGCATCAATATCAACGCCTGCATCGCTATAGGTCAGACCATTTTTCCCAGACTGGCTCATCCGTCATTCTCCACTGAACTGGGGCCTACGCAAGTGGGGCCGTTTATTGAGGGCTTTTGGGGTTCATTTTGCCCGCCATGGCATGAGCGCGGTCGCGATGCAAGCGTTAGCGCAGGAAACCCCCGCTTTTTCGTCGTATTCCCGCTATAAATTGATTTGGCTGACATTTGCGAGGCCTTGCATCTTGACCCCTGGCAGATCTCCACCCTATCTCATTTTCACAATCAATCATTTGAAGTCAGCCTCAGAAGCAGGGATGAAGGATAACACGATGAATACACGTGTCAGTGGCTCTGTTTTGTGGCGTCAGGTGCTTTTTGGTCTGGGAACTCTGGCCGTTGTTGTCATTTTTCTGCTGACCTTCAGCTCCATCCTGCTGCCCTTTGTGGCGGGCATGGCGCTGGCCTATTTTCTCGATCCTGTGGCGGATCGTCTGGAGCGTTTTGGCCTGTCACGCTTGATGGCAACAAGCCTGATCCTGATCTCCTTTGTGGTGGTCTTTGCCGTGGCGCTGGTGATCGTCATTCCCATTCTGGTCAACCAGCTCAATGACTTCATCAACAAACTGCCCGATTATGTCACGCAATTGCAGCAGGCGATTGCCAGATCCAATGCATCATGGATTCCCAATTGGCTGGAAAGCCAGATCAGCAGCCAGATGGCGACGATCAAGGATAATTTTTCCAAATATCTCGCCGAAGGGGCGGGCTTTATTGGCACGCTGTTGTCTCAGCTGTGGAATTCCGGCAAGGCGCTGTTGGACATTCTCTCGCTTTTGGTGGTGACGCCGGTTGTTGCTTTTTATCTGCTGCTCGATTGGGACCGGATGATTGCGCGGTTGGACAGCCTTGTTCCGCGCAATCAAGTGGGGGCTGTGCGGGAAATTGCCACCGAGATGAACCGCACCATTGCCGGTTTTGTGCGCGGCCAAGGTTCGCTTTGCCTGATCCTTGGCATTTATTATGCGGTGGGTCTGTCGTTGATCGGGCTGAATTTTGGCCTGTTGATCGGCTTTTTCACCGGCATGATCAGCTTTATCCCCTATGTCGGCTCAACAGTTGGGCTGATCCTGGCAATCGGCATGGCGCTGGTGCAATTTTGGCCCGATTATATATGGGTGATTATCACCGCCGTGATTTTCTTCACCGGGCAGTTCCTTGAAGGCAATGTGCTTCAGCCGAAGCTGGTGGGGCAAAGTGTTGGCCTGCATCCCGTCTGGCTGATGTTTGCACTGTTTGCTTTTGGTGTGCTCTTCGGTTTTCTGGGGGTACTGGTGGCAGTTCCCTGTGCAGCAGCCGTTGGTGTGCTTGTTCGTTTCGCTGTCCGGCGGTATCTTAACAGCGACCTGTACTATGGAGAACCGGCAAGCGTGATAGATGATCAAAGCCCACCATCTATTCCAGAGGCTTCCTCTCCTGCAATTTCAGAGATGTAAATGACGGATAGTATCAAGGTGGCAGGGCGTCGCAAATCCGGCGAGCAGCTGCCACTCGTCTTCAACCATCATTCGGCCTCCAGCCGGGATGATCTTCTGGTGTCCGACCGCTTGGCGGCGGCTGTTGCCATTGTGGACGCATGGCCCCATTGGCCAGCCCCTGTGGTGATTTTGACCGGGCCGCAAGGCTCTGGAAAATCGCATCTGGCCGAAATCTGGCGTCAGCAAAGCGGAGCCAGGGATATTCTGCCCACAACCGGCAGCGATGCCTCTGTGGTGGCAGGTCTTGGCCCTGTGTTGTTTGAAGATGCCGACCGGGCGGGTTTTGATGAGGTGGAGCTTTTCCACGTCATCAACAGCGTCAAACAGAATGGCCAAAGCCTGTTGATGACCTCGCGCAGCTGGCCGCTGTCTTGGAATGTGCAGCTGCCCGATCTGCGTTCACGCCTGAAAGCCGCAACCCTTGTGGAAATTGGCGAGCCGGATGAGATATTGCTGTCACAGGTTATCGTCAAACTGTTCGCAGATCGGCAATTGGCCATTGATGAGCGGATTGTCGATTATATTGTACAGCGGATGGAGCGATCTTTGGCCACCGCGCAGGAGGTGGTGGAGCAGTTGGATCAGTTGGCGCTTGCGCGCCGATCAAAGATCTCGCGCACCTTGGCGGCAGAAGTGCTGGATGCGTTGGCAAGTGCAAGAGGTTAGCGCTTTGAAAAGACGGTTGCGTCGGTGTTTGCTCAATTGAGCAATGCCAATTTTAGCCACTGTCACAGTCGCGTCGTCATATTGTTATAAATCGCCGGAAGGCGTTGAAAATAAAGGCGGGAAATTATGGAATCGGTGACATTGGATGAGAACGTAACCTTGGCGGGAGAGGAAATCGCCCGTGAAGATCTGATGACCAGCCCGCACCGTTTCATCAACCGTGAATTCTCCTGGCTTCAATTTAATCGCCGTGTTTTGGAGGAAACGCTCAATACCGCCCATCCGCTGTTGGAGCGTGTTCGCTTTCTGTCGATTTCGGCGGCCAATCTGGATGAGTTTTTCATGGTGCGCGTGGCGGGCCTCGAAGGTCAGGTGCGTCAGGGCATCATGATCAAAAGCCCCGATGGCCGTACCCCCGCCGAGCAATTGGAAGATATTCTCAAAGAAATCGACAATTTGCAGATGGAGCAGCAGGCATCCTTGGCCGTGTTGCAGCAATATCTCGCCAAGGAAGAGATTTTGATTGTGCGCGCCGCCGCTCTTTCAGACGAAGATCGCAAATGGCTTGAGAGTGAGTTCGAACAGTCGATTTTCCCGGTTCTGACGCCGCTGTCGATTGATCCGGCCCATCCGTTTCCGTTCATTCCCAATCTCGGCTTTTCCATGGGCTTGCAGCTGAAAAGCCTGCGCGGAAATGAGCCAATGACGGCGCTTTTGCGCTTGCCGCCTGCGCTGGATCGCTTTGTGCGCCTGCCCGATGACAACACCACCATTCGCTACATCACCCTTGAAGACGTGGTGGGCCTGTTCATTCACAGGCTCTATCCCGGCTATGAAGTGAAAGGCTACGGCACATTCCGCATCATTCGCGATAGCGATCTGGAAGTGGAAGAAGAGGCCGAAGATCTGGTACGGTTCTTCGAGACAGCCTTGAAACGCCGCCGTCGCGGCTCGGTGATCCGTATTGAGACCGACTCGGAGATGCCGGTGGCGTTGCGCCAGTTCGTGGTCGAGCAGCTTGGTGTGCCGGATAACCGTGTGGCGGTTTTGCCGGGTCTTCTGGCGCTCAACACCATGTCGGAAATCACCAAGGCCCCGCGCGATGATCTGCGGTTTGAGCCTTATAATGCCCGATTTCCCGAGCGCGTGCGCGAGCATGCCGGTGATTGCCTCGCCGCCATCCGCGAAAAGGATATGGTGGTTCACCATCCCTATGAAAGCTTTGACGTGGTGGTGCAGTTCCTTATTCAGGCGGCCCGCGACCCTGACGTGCTTGCCATCAAGCAGACGCTCTATCGTACCTCGAACAATAGCCCGATTGTTCGGGCGCTGATTGACGCGGCGGATGCTGGCAAATCGGTGACGGCGCTGGTGGAGCTGAAAGCCCGCTTTGATGAAGAAGCCAATATTCGTTGGGCGCGCGACTTGGAGCGCGCCGGTGTACAGGTGGTGTTTGGCTTTATCGAGCTGAAGACGCACGCGAAAATGTCGATGGTGGTGCGCCGTGAAGACGGCAAGCTTCGCACCTACTGCCACCTCGGCACCGGCAATTATCACCCCATCACCGCCAAGATTTACACCGACCTGTCGTTCTTTACCTGCAATCCGAAGATTGCCCATGACATGGCAAATGTGTTCAACTTCATCACCGGCTATGGTGAGCCGGAAGAAAACATGAAACTGGCGGTGTCGCCCTACACCATGCGTTCGCGCATTCTCAAGCATATCGAAGAAGAAACGGCGGCGGCCAAGGCGGGCAAGCCTGCGGGTATTTGGATGAAGATGAACTCGCTGGTGGACCCGGAAATCATTGATGCGCTTTACCGGGCAAGTAGCGCGGGCGTGGAAGTGGATCTGGTTATTCGCGGCATTTGCTGCCTGCGTCCGCAAGTGCCGGGTCTCTCCGATAATATCCGGGTGAAGTCCATCATTGGCCGTTTTCTGGAGCACAGTCGCATTTTCTGCTTTGGCAATGGCCATCGCCTGCCATCAGAACATGCGCTGGTCTATATTGGTTCTGCCGACATGATGCCGCGCAATCTTGATCGCCGCGTCGAAACGCTGGTGCCTTTGGTCAACCCCACTGTGCATGAGCAGGTTCTATCGCAGATTATGCTGGGCAATCTGATTGACAACCAGCAGAGCTACGAGATATTGCCCGATGGAACGTCACGGCGTATTGATGTGCGTGAAGGGGAAGAGCCTTTCAACGCACAGCACTATTTCATGACCAATCCAAGCCTATCCGGGCGTGGTGAGTCCTTGAAGTCAAGTGCGCCAAAATTGATTGCTGGGGTTGTTTCCGGCCGCAAAAGCTAAACTGGATCTGCATGACTCAATCAGAAGCTCAGGGGCGGTTGCCCGGTATTGCCCCTGTTTCCGTCGTTGATATTGGCTCAAATTCAATCCGTCTGGTGATCTACGAAGGTCTGTCGCGCGCGCCAGCCATTCTCTTCAATGAGAAAGTGCTTTGCGGGCTTGGCAAAGGTCTGGCCATGACCGGCAGTATGGATCACGAAGGGGTTGAGCGCGCGCTTGCTGCCCTTCGGCGTTTTCATGCATTGTCCCTTCAGGCGCGGGCCGTATCCATGCATGTTTTGGCAACGGCTGCCGCCCGTGAAGCCGCCAACGGACCCGCATTTATCGCTGAAGCTGAACGCATTCTCGATCACAAGATCGAGGTGTTGTCGGGCGAGCAGGAAGCGCTCTATTCGGCGCTTGGCATTGTCAGCGGTTTTCACGATCCTGATGGTATTGCCGGTGATCTTGGCGGTGGTTCGCTGGAGCTGGTGGACATCAAGGGCAAAGACGTCGGCACCGGCATGACCTTGCCGCTCGGCGGATTGCGTCTTTCTGAATTGTCGGAAGGCTCGCTGGAAAAAGCTCGTGCTTTTACCCGCAAGCAGATTAAATCAGCAGCCCTTTTGAAAAAAGGGCAGGGGCGCACATTTTACGCCGTTGGTGGCACCTGGCGCAATATTGCCAAACTGCATATGGAAATCCGCGATTATCCCTTGCATATGATGCAGGGTTATGAGGTGGAAACCACCGAGATGATGCAGTTTCTGGATGAGATCATCTCCGGCAATTGCGCAAAATTGCCAGCCTGGCAAAGGGTGTCTAAAAACCGTCGCGCGCTTATTCCTTATGGGGCAGTAGCGCTGCGCGAAGTGTTGGAGGTCATGCGCCCCAGCCGCATTTGCTTCTCGGCCCAAGGGGTGCGCGAAGGCTATCTCTATTCCATGCTCTCCAAGGAGGATCAAAATCTTGATCCACTGGTGGAAGCGGCAGACGAGCTGGCCATTTTGCGCGCCCGCTCTCCTGAACATGCCCGCGAGCTGGCACGCTGGACCGGCAAGATGATGCCGTTTTTTGATGTGGTTGAGACGGAAGAAGAAGCGCGTTATCGTCAGGCGGCCTGCTTGCTGGCCGATATCAGCTGGCGCGCCCATCCCGATTATCGTGGACCACAGGCGCTGAACCTGATTGCCCATTCGTCTTTTGTTGGCATTACCCATCCCGGCCGCGCCTTCATTGCGCTCAGCAATTACTACCGCTTTGAAGGTCTGCATGATGATGGCCAGACCGGACCGCTGGCGGCCATTGCCACGCAAAGATTGCTGGATCGGGCCAAGCTTCTGGGTGGTCTTTTGCGGGTCGTCTATCTGTTTTCGGCGTCCATGCCCGGTGTTGTCGATCACCTGGGTTTTGAGCGTTCAAACCGCACCGATCTTGATCTGGAATTTGTGGTGCCAAAACAATTTCACGATTTTATCGGTGAGCGACTGGATGGGCGTTTGCAGCAATTGTCAAAGCTGACCGGCAAGCGCCTTGCCTTCCGGTTTGAAGAATAGTCACGGTTTTTGCGGGTTAAGCTTTCCGTCGGCAAGAGCACGGCGGAAAGCATCCAGCGTTTCGACGCTGACATAGTGCTCAATACCTTCGGCATCAATGCGCGCGGTCTTTTCGCACACACCAAGCATTTTCAAAAAATCCTCAACGGTTTCATGGCGCTCGCGGCTTTCCGCCGCCAGCTTGTGTCCGGCGTCGGTGAGAAAAACCCCGCGATAGGGCTTGCGCGAGATCAGCCCGCTCTCTGTCAGCCGCGCCAGCATTTTGGCAACCGTGGGCTGGGCAACACCGAGTCGTTGGGCAATATCCACCTGCCGCGCCTCATGCCCTTCGGCAATCAGATCGGAGATAAGCTCCACATAGTCTTCCACCAGCGCCGTGCGGCGGGCTTCGCGCACCTGCTTGAAGCCTTCTGAATGATCATCGGCATCGGGCAGTGGTGCTGTACGGCGCTTATGCTGAGGTGTGCGAGTCAAATGGGGTTCCCTTGCTTTTTTCGAAGTTTATCAAGCCCTTTTCAGGATGAACAGGCCGATTTCACACTGTCCCTGCGTTATTGCACCGCCATATAAAGCCAAGGCAATGGAATATAGCCTATTGCATATTGTTGAAAACCGGCGCAGATTGTTGCGAATTAATCGCAATAAAAAATCTGAGCGTGGTGAGAATGTCAAAGATTGAGCGAGAGCTTGTGGCTGCAACGACGCAAAGCCCTGAGTGGAAATTCTCAAAAGGTGAGGCGGATAGCCCCAGCCTGTCCGAAGTCCATGCCTCTGTTTTTGTGCCCAAGGCTGGCTCATGGTTTCGCAAACTGATGGCCTTCGCAGGCCCCGGTTATATGATTTCTGTCGGCTATATGGACCCCGGCAACTGGGCAACCGACATCGCGGGTGGTTCGCAATTTGGCTACACGCTGCTCTGCGTCATCATGATTTCCAATCTGATGGCCATTCTGTTGCAAGCGCTGTCAGCCCGGCTTGGTATTGCCACGGGGCGCGATCTGGCGCAGGCCTGCCGCGATCATTATTCGCCACCGGTGCGCATTGCGCTTTGGCTGGCCTGTGAATTGGCCATCATTGCCTGTGACCTTGCCGAAGTGATTGGCACGGCCATTGCGCTTCAGCTGTTGTTTGGCATCCCTTTGATTGGTGGTGCGCTGATTACGGCCCTTGATACCGTGCTTTTGCTGTTGTTGATGAACAAGGGTTTCCGGTTTCTTGAAGCCTTCGTCATCTCCATGCTCACCATTATTTCTCTGTGTTTTCTGGTCGAGATTGCTGTGGCGCAGCCGCCCATCGCCGCCGTCTTGGGCGGATTTATCCCCACAACCGAGGTGGTGACCAATCCGGCCATGCTCTATGTCGCCATTGGCATTATCGGTGCCACTGTCATGCCGCATAATCTCTATCTGCACTCGTCCATTGTGCAGACCCGCGCCTATGAGCGCAATGAAGTCGGCAAGCGCGACGCCATCAAATGGGCCACGGTGGATAGCACGATTGCCCTGATGCTGGCTCTGTTCGTCAATGCCGCCATTCTCATTCTGGCTGCCTCGGTGTTTCATGCCTCTGGCCGCACCGATGTCGCCGAGATCGAGCAAGCTCATGAATTGTTGGCCCCGCTTTTGGGCTTTGGCTTTGCCTCCACTTTGTTTGCCGTGGCGCTTTTGGCATCGGGCATCAACTCGACGGTTACCGCCACATTGGCAGGCCAGATCGTCATGGAAGGATTCTTGCGTCTTCGGATTCCCAATTGGGTACGGCGACTGATCACCCGCTGCATCGCCATTGTGCCTGTTGTTGTTGTTACGTGGATTTACGGCAATAAGGGTACGGCCGAACTGCTGGTGCTTAGTCAGGTGGTGCTTTCCATGCAGCTACCCTTCGCCGTCATCCCGTTGGTGCAATTCGTCAGTGACAAGCGCAAGATGGGCGCTTTTGTTATCGCACCATGGGTCAAGGTTCTGGCCTGGCTGATCGCCACAATCATTCTGGTGCTGAACTTCAAGCTGCTGTGGGATACGTTTCAAGGCTTTGCATGACGGTTGATCGGCATCGGGTGTGCGTTTTCATGCCCGATGCTGTTGAAAGAGCGACAGCCATTGGCCCGGTGCCAGCCCATAGGTTGACTTGAAGTGTCGCGTAAAATGCGGCTGATCGGCAAAGCCCGACGAAAAAGCGACCTCTGCCAGGCTGATATTGCCTTGCATAAGCAGGCTGCGGGCATGCTGAAGCCTGCGCATGATTTGAAAGCGATGCGGGCTTGTGCCCATATAGCGGCGAAAATGCCGCGACAATGCGAAGCGATCCATCCCGCTGATGGCCTCCAGCTGGCTTGAGGAAACGCTCTCGCTGATATTGTCGTGGAGGAATTCAGCAACGCGGCGCACGGCTGCGGCATCAATCAAGCTGTTCGATTGCGTTTTGGCTCCGCTGTTGCGATAAAGTCCCGCTGCGAGGCGCATTTGCAGATCGTCCATTTCAAGGTCTTCGGGCGAGGCCGAGAGATCGTGAAGCGCCTCATAGAGCGCTGCCGCCAAAGCCTGATCACGAATGACCGGTGCGCGCACGAAGGGCAGGGCCTGTCCGTGACGTTCTGCCGCCTCATGAATCAGCTGCGGCGGCAGATAGAGCATGCGATAGATCAGGCCCGCCTCGGTGCCAGCCGCCCCGTCATGCAGCTCATCAGGGTGCAGGATAATGATATTGCCAGCGGCGCTAAAGCGCTGTTCTCCACGATAATGAAATGTCTGGATACCCGACAGGGTGAGCCCAAGCGCATAGGTATCATGGCGGTGAGGCGCAAACATCGTGCCAGTAAATCGAGCTTCTATGCGCTCGATGCCGCGAACGCTGGTTCCGGTTTGAAACCGGTTTTCGGGTGGCTTGCACAAACGTTCAAGACCGGGCTGCGCGGCAGTCGCTAAGACCTTGGCATGATTAAGACCTTGATTGGAGTTGCCCATGCATGATGCCGTTGTTTTTGACAGTAAGTTCGTGATTGTTCTGCGCGATGATATTCTATTTTGGCAAAAATTGAACGTCACCGCTTTTTTGACCAGCGGCATCGTTGGCGCAACCCCCAATCTGATCGGCGAGACCTATCGCGATGCGGCCGAAAACAGCTATCTTCCGCTTTGTGTGCAGCCGATTGTGGTGTTGTCGGCCGATCTTGAAACGTTGAGAACCATTCTCAAACGCGCCTTGCAACGTGAGGTGAGCGCCTCTCTCTATATCGAAGAGATGTTTGCCACCGGGCATGATGCCGCCAATCGCGCAGTCTTTGCCCAGTATGATCCAGACACCGCCAATATTGTCGGCATTGCCTTGCGCACCGATAAGAAAATTGCCGACAAGATCACCAAGGGAGCGAAAATGCACCCTTGAGCGGTCAGGTCGTCAACGCCAGCACCGCAAAACTTGCCAGCCAATGCTCACCCATATAATCGCCTGCCACATGGGTAAGGCCAGCCTCCAGATGGGTGCTGGCGGCCTGCTGCATGAGGCGGCGGCGCAGGTCTGGTTCCGGCAAGGCGTTTGCGAGGGCCGCAAAGCACCAGGCGCGGCTGAGGTTCAAGCCATCCAGATGGGCAATCTTGCCGTCGCTGCGGTCTGATACGCTGGCAGGCTGCATCAAATGGTCGAGTTCGGCTATGCCAAGGGAAGGCATGAAGTTTGAAAACCATGGCTCAAATGCATCGGATGGCATGAGCCTGCGCATGCATTCTGCTTCCATCAGGCTGGAGGATAGAAATTCATCGCCGGACGGTTCGCCCCAGGCTGTGCAATCGCGGTCTGCCCCATACCAGCGGCTGGCTGTGGTTTGCAGCAAGGTGAGGAGATCTGCATCGTCGCTGCTTGAAGCATAATCTGCGGCAAGGCGAAGGGCAAAAGCGGTGTTATAGTGGGTGCCCACCCGCACCGGATAGGTCGCAAGCGGCAAGAAGGCCTGAAAGCGCGCTTTAATACGCTCGGTTAGCGGTGCCAGCGCCTCGCTCCAGGCTGGTGTTTCATGATCGATCAATTCGGCCGCCAGTTTCAACAGCCATCCCCAGCCGTAAGGGCGCTCATAGCCGCGCGCGCTTGGCCTGTCGAAGTAAGCGCATTCGCTCGCGATTTTATCCGGCACCAGCATATCATCAAACAATTGGCGAATGGAGGCGGCGGCAGGCATATCGGGATGGAGCCGCAGCAGACGCGCCAGCATCCAATAGCCATGCACGCAGGAATGCCAGTCAAAACTGCCGTAAAACACCGGATGCAGCGACGAGGGACGAACACCGTCTTCCACCCCCTCAAACACATGCATGATGTGGTTGGGAAATTCTTGGCGCACATGCCCAAGAGCGATGTTCGCAAAGCGCTGGGCGGTATCCTGATCAAGCATCGGCATTATCGGCTCCTTGCGTCCCAATCAATGTGATCGCCCCAATCGGCACGGCGGGCAGCCTTGAACAGATCACCATCGCGGCGGCTGATGGTGGTTTCTTCCACACGACCATCGGTGCGACAGAGTTTTAGGCGTGCCATGCCGCTGGCAAGGCGGGGCGGCGAAAGAACCCGCGCACCGGAAAGCTCAACCGGCTGGCGCGAGGCCGCGATAAAGATGTATTTTTCATCTTCCCATGGCACATCGCCATGCTTGACCTGTTTGTGCACTTTTGAACGTGCCACCCGGCGGGAAAAATGACACCAATCCGGGCTGACAATCGGACAGTCCTGTTGGTGGGGGCAGGGCGCAATCAGATGGGCACCAGCCGCAAGCAACGCCTGCCTTGCGGTTACAATCCGCTGCCAACCCGCAGGCGTGCCCGGCTCGATGATGATGATGGTGCCTGCCGTCATGGCCCAGAGCTTTTGGGTGATGTTGGCCACGGCATCAATGGGCAATTCATCCAGCACATAGGCCAGTGTCACAAGATCGGCAGGCGCAAAGTCTGGCATTTGCTTGACAATATCGCCCGCCTGCCACTGACAGTCGATTGAGAGCGCTTTTGCCAGCTCTTGCCCAACACTGCGAATGGCAGGGCTTGCCTCTACCAAGGTGGCCTTTTCCAAATCCGGCCAGCAGTCGCTTGCCGCCCAAAGCGCGGTGCCGGGGCCAGCACCCAGATCAATCAGGCTGTTTGGTGTGAAATCGGATGCGATTTCGGCAACACTTTCCATGGCGGAACGCACGGCGGCAAAGGTGGCTGGCAGGCGTGCGGCCAGGTAAGCCTTGGCCGCCAGATCATCGCTCAAATGCAAGGTGCCATCGCGCACTTCGCCCCTGTAGCGCTTGGAAAGCCGCTCTTGCGCTTTCATCAACGGGGCAAGCGGCTGGTTTTCCAGCATACGATCAACGGCAGTTCTCAGAAGGGCTGGCAATTCCACGGGCAAAAATCCGGTTGGGTCGAGAGAGTGGCAGCGTTACAGATGTTCTTGTGCTTTGACGAGTGCGTCCCACTCCGGTTTCAGCAAGGACATCTGCATCAGATCGCCGCGCGTGCCGTCTAGCTTTCTATAGGCGTGGCGCAAAACGCCTTCGTGTTGAAAGCCGAGTTTGGTATAAAGGGCGCGCGCCCGCAGGTTTTCCGGCAGATGGGTGAGCCAGATGCGCTGCGCCCCGGTCTCTGAAAAAGCCCAGTTCAGCGCCAGCCGCAACATCGCAGTTCCGACACCCTGATCGGGCGAGGCCACAATAACCCGTTTGATATAGATGTTGTTGTGCACATCATCGAGCGTTCGAAAGAAAACGAATCCCAGCCCGATTCCATCATCATTCACGGCAATCTGATAGGCGGCGGTGTTATCTGCAAGATTGGCAATATGCTCCTGCTCGGTAAAGCGTCCCACCAGCCGGTCATAGCCCGGCTGGCGCTCCGTTGACATCAGAAAGGGGATGTCAGCAATGCTGGCTTGGCGAAGCCGCATTGCCCTTACTCGGCTGAAAAATCAAAGGCTTCGATTTTCTTGCCTACAAAGCGCAGCGCCATGCCACCATTGATAAGCTTGAGCGCTGCATTGCCAAACAGGTCGCGGCGCCAGCCCTGCAGAGCCTGAACATCCGCATTTTCACCGTCGACCGCGATTTTTTCCAGATCATCGGTATTGGCAATCATCTTGGCGGCAACGCCGTGCTTTTCGCAGGTCAGACGCAGCAGGACTTTCAAAAGCTCCACGGCAGAGGCCGAGCCTTCCGGCATGTGATTCTGGCGTTGCAGCTGCGGCCAATCGGCTTTTGGAATGGCCAGCGCCGCGTTGACGGCGTCAATAATGGCGGTGCCAGCGCTGGAGCGCTCCCAACCCTTGGGAATGGTGCGTAAGCGGCCAAGCGCTTCGCTGTCCTTGGGCTGTTGCTGGGCGATTTCAAAAATCGCATCATCCTTCAGCACCCGTGAGCGTGGCACATTGCGAGAGCGCGCTTCACGCTCGCGCCACGCTGCCACATTCTTCATCACCATCAGTTCCTGCGGCTTTTTCAAGCGCATTTTCAGGCGCTGCCAGGCATCATCCGGGTGGAGATCATAGGTGCTGCGGGATTCCAGCACGGCCATTTCTTCGGCAAGCCATGTGGCGCGGCCCTCGCGCTCCAGCTCAGACTTCAGCTTGAGATAGACATCGCGCAGATGGGTGACATCGGCCAAGGCGTAATCGAGTTGCTTTTCGGTCAGCGGGCGGCGGCTCCAGTCGGTAAAGCGCGAGCTTTTGTCGATGTGGATATTTTTGACCTTCTGCACCAATTGGTCATAGGAAACGCTATCGCCGAAGCCACAGACCATGGCTGCGACTTGCGTATCAAAAATCGGTTGCGGAATGAGGTTGCCAAGGTGGAAGATGATTTCAATATCCTGCCGGGCGGCATGAAACACCTTGGTTACAGCGGTGTTTGCCATCAGCTCAAACAGCGGAGCCAGGTCAATGCCCTCGGCCAGCGGGTCGACAATCACCTCAAGGTCCGGGCTTGCCATCTGCACAAGGCACAGTTCTGGCCAAAATGTCGTCTCACGCAGAAACTCGGTATCTATGGTAATAAATTCAGATTTCGCCAGTGTCTTGCAGGCAGCTTCCAAATCTTGCGTTGTAACAATCATTTCGCACCGGAATTTTTCGTCATAATTCTATCTTTCCTCCCCGCTTGCGCCTTGCTTGTCAAGTTGATCACTGCATTTGAAAGGCCTGCCAGCAAAAACTCCCCTAAAAATACGTGAATGTGGCATTTTCGCCGAAAGAAAATCAAGATTCATCCTGCATCGTTGCAGATGCATTCCACGCCATCCGATGTTCCGTGGGGGGAAGATGCACAGGTCAGCTTACGCGGACATAGGCGGTCATGCCGGTTTTCTGATGCTCGATAATGTGGCAGTGGATCAGCCAGTCGCCCGGGTTGTCGGCCACCAGAGCCAGCTGCACTTTTTCATCCGGCAAGACCAGATAGGTGTCGGAGATCAGCGGATCGACTGTGCGGCTCGATGAGGCAATAGCTTTGAAATTCATACCGTGCAGGTGAATGGGGTGGGCCTGCGGTGTGCTGTTTTCCAGCTCGATAATATAGCTCTTGCCCAGCTTCATCTCTGCCAACGGTGCGGTTGGGTCGGGGTTGTCGCCCGTCCATGGCTTTTTATTGATGGCCCAGAACGAATAGCCCAGCGAGCCGCAGATTGAGGGACGTGCGGCGTCTTCGGCTGTGGCACTCAACACCAGCGGAATCCGCTCGGCATTTTTCAAATCCGGCATCTGGAAAGGATTGGGCGCAAGCGGCGCAACATCGGCCAGCGAGCGCTTGAGCGATGGGCCGGTGGCGCGGAAACTGGCGATCACCTTCGGGGTGCTGGGCCGCACGTCAATCAGCCTTGCTTCCTGTCCTTCGCCTTCCGGCATTTTCAAGATCAGATCAATACGCTGGCCGGGGGCAACAACGGCCATATCAAGCTTGCGAATATCGGGCAGGGGCTGGCCATCAAGCGCAATGATCACAGCTTCTGCCCCCTCCAGCCGCATGTTGTAAATGCGCGTGACATCGGTATCGGCCATGCGGATGCGCACCAGCCCGCCGCTTGGCGCATCATAGCGCGGCTCTAGCTGCCAATTGGCGGTGCGCACGGTACCATAGGTGCCAGCGCGGGCCGCATCACGCGGCTTGAACAGGGCAATGAACTGGCCGTCACTTCCAAGCCGAAAATCGCGCAGGTTCAGGTCGATCTCGGCGTCAAACACCGGATCATTCGGATCTTCGACAATCAGCATTCCCGTCATGCCGGTGGAAATCTGATCCATGGTGTTGCAATGGGGATGATACCAGAACGTGCCCGCATCGGGCGGCGTAAAGGCATAATCGAAGCTGTCGCCCTGATAGACATAGGGCTGGGTGAGAAACGGCACCCCATCCATTTTGTTGGGAATGCGCAAACCATGCCAATGGATGGTGGTGGCGTCATCGAGATGATTGATCAGCTTGGCGGCAAAAGGCGTATCGCGCTTCATGCGGATAGCAGGCGGCATGGGGCCTTTGGAACCGGCAATAGCGTAGGTCGCCATCTTCTTTGTTTCATGCGCACCATCAATCATCGCCGAGGTAAACTTTGCCTCAATGGATAGAGGGTCAGGCTGGGCCGCATGCAGCAATTTCGATGCGCCCAGGCCAATCCCATAGAGCCCCGCAACAGCAGAGGTTTTCAGCAGTGTGCGGCGGGAAAGGGCGACCATGGGATGCTCCGGTATCGGAAGAAAGACAGGTCGCTTTTAAAGTTGATTTCTTTCGTCAGCAATAGCGTTCTGGCGTGACAGGCTCGTTGCACCGATCACTTTTTATCCTTTGGCTTTTCCGGTGTCGGCGGGGCGGCCAGCTTGGTGAAATAGGTGGATGTGCGCAGCAGCGAGCGAAAGCGATAGCGCCTCTCTTCGGTTGGCACGGCTTCACGCACCCGCATGCGTAACGTGGTGTAGATGATGAACAGGCCAAGCACGGCCACCGTATAGGTAAACAGCGCCCGTGGACCGAGGTGATCCAGAAGGACTGAGGCAAACATCGGTCCGACCACAGCACCGCAGGACCAGAAAAACAGCGTTCCAGCCGACACCAGCGCATGCTGGCCCGGTGCCGCGTGGTCATTGGCATGCGCCGAGCACAGCGAATAGAGCGGCATGGCAAAGGCCCCGAAGAAGAAAATGCCGATGAAATTGAGCAACTCGCTGGAGCCTGCCACAAAAGAGAGAAACAACCCGCTGATAGCGGCACCAATGGCGGCAATGAGAATGATGGTGCGCCGGTCCAGCTTGTCGGAATAATGGCCGAGTGGATATTGCAACACCACGCCTGCAAAAATGCCAATGCTCATAAAGGTGGCAATCGCCGTGACCGACATGCCAATGCCTTCCGCATAAATCGGCCCCAGAGAGCGAAAGGTGGAATTGGTCAAGCCCACCACAATGCAGCCAATGGTGGCCAGCGGCGAGATGTGCCACAGCGCCTTCACATTAAACTGCACATGTTTGGGCGGCTCCGGGCTGGTGCGATCGGCAAAGGAGATCGGCACCAGCGAGAGTGAGAGCGCCATGGCAATGATGGCGAAGAGATCAAAGCCGCCCAGCCCCACCAGCGGAATGGTATATTGCGCGATGGTGCCAGCACCAAGATCAACAAAGCGGTAGATCGATAGGGTGCGCGCGCGGTTTTCATTGGTGACGCGGGCATTCAGCCAGCTTTCGACTGTGGCAAACAGGCCCGCAAAGCAAAGGCCTTGGGCCAGCCGCAAACAAAACCATGCCGCCGGATGAATCACCAGCAACATGGCAAGCGAAGCAACGGATGCAATGGCTGCCAGACCGGCAAAGGCGCGAATGTGGCCCACCTGACGGATCAGGCGCGTGACATAAATGCAGCCGATGGCAAAGCCAATATTATAGCCTGCGCCAACCACACCGATCATGGTGGTGGAAAAGCCCTCCTGTAGCGCGCGCAAGGAAATGAATGTGCCTTGCAAGCCGTTACCGCCAATCAGAATACCAGCCGTGACGAGCAAAGGGATGAGTGGGCGAATGTCTCTCATGGCGATGTGATCTCAAAAAGCGCGGCTTGATAAAGCAAGGTGTCAGGAATTGAGTCGCGCAGGTGCAGGATAAGTCTTGTAGACCCGCACGGGCTGCTGATATAGCGGGAATATCGCGGGAAGATGCGTTCAGCCTTGACAAATCAGGCAGGCCATGCGCTTTTCCGCCCGATTTTCCTCCGCCAGCATATGGCACGTTTCGCGTGTTTGCTTGGCGATAGATACGTCCAGGATACATTAAAATGCATCGTTACCGCAGCCACACCTGTGCCGCTCTCCGCAAGTCCGATGTTGGTGCCACCGTGCGCCTGTCCGGCTGGGTCCATCGCGTACGCGACCACGGCGGCGTTTTGTTCATCGACCTCCGCGACCATTATGGCATTACCCAGGTGGTAGCCGACCCCGATAGCCCGGCCTTCAAGCTGGCCGAGACTGTGCGCGGCGAATGGGTGATCCGCATCGACGGCGTGGTCAAGGCCCGCACCGATGAGACCGTCAACAAGGCCATGCCTACCGGTGAAATCGAGCTCTATGCGCAGGAAATTGAAGTTCTGGCCGTGGCCAAGGAATTGCCGCTGCCGGTGTTTGGTGAGCCGGAATATCCGGAAGATGTGCGCCTGAAGTATCGCTTCATCGACCTGCGCCGCGAAACCCTGCACAAGAACATCGTCAAGCGCACCCAGATCATTTCGGCCATGCGCTCCGGCATGGCAGAGCTTGGCTTTGCCGAATATACCACGCCAATCCTGACGGCCTCTTCGCCAGAAGGTGCGCGCGACTTTTTGGTTCCAAGCCGCATCCACGAAGGCCAGTTCTTCGCCCTGCCGCAGGCTCCGCAGCAGTATAAGCAGCTTTTGATGGTGGCCGGTTTTGACCGCTACTTCCAGATTGCCCCTTGCTTCCGCGATGAAGACCCGCGCGCTGACCGTCTGCCCGGCGAGTTCTACCAGCTCGACGTGGAAATGAGCTTCGTGACTCAGGAAGATGTCTGGACCACCATGGAACCAATGATGACCAAGGTGTTCGAGCAGTTTGCCGATGGCAAGCCTGTGACGAAGCAATGGCCACGCATTCCATATGATGAAGCCATTCGCAAATACGGCTCCGACAAGCCAGACCTGCGCAACCCGATTGTCATGCAGGCTGTGACCGAGCATTTCCGCGGCTCCGGCTTCAAGATTTTCGCGAGCATGATCGAATCCAACCCCAAGGTTGAAGTTTGGGCCATTCCGGTCAAGCATACCGACGCAACTGGCCCGATTGGCCGCGCCGTCTGCGACCGCATGAACGCTTGGGCGCAGTCCACTGGCCAGCCGGGCCTTGGCTATATCTTCTGGAAGGACGAAGACGGCAAGGTTGGCGGCTCCGGCCCACTGGCCAAGAACATTGGCGAAGAACGCACAGCGGCCATCGCCGCCCAACTCGGCCTTGATGCAGGTGACGCTTGCTTCTTCGTGGCGGGTGATCCGGCCAAGTTCTACAAGTTCGCTGGCGAAGCCCGCACCCGTGCAGGTGAAGAGCTAAACCTGATCGACCGCGACCGGTTCGAGATGTGCTGGATTGTCGACTTCCCGTTCTATGAATGGAGCGAGGAAGAAAAGAAGATCGATTTCGCCCACAACCCGTTCTCCATGCCACAGGGCGGAGAGGCGGCCTTTGATACGCAAGACCCGCTGACACTCAAGGCCTACCAGTATGACGCCGTGTGCAACGGCTTTGAAATCGCCTCTGGCTCGATCCGTAACCAGTCACCGGAACTGATGGTCAAGGCGTTTGAAAAGGTTGGCCTGAGCCAGACTGACGTGGAAGAGCGCTTCGGCGGCCTCTACCGCGCCTTCCAGTATGGCGCACCTCCGCACGGCGGCTGTGCATTCGGTATCGACCGCGTGGTCATGCTGCTGGTGGGTGCCAAGAACCTGCGCGAAATCTCGCTGTTCCCGATGAACCAGCAGGCGCAGGACTTGTTGATGAATGCTCCTGCTCCGGCAACACCAACGCAGCTGCGCGAACTGGCGCTGCGGGTTGTGCCAACGCCGAAGAAAGACTGATGCTAAATTCAGCATCGCTGTGAATGAAATGCCGTGGTTCGCCACGGCATTTTTTTGTTCGCAGCTATAAAAAAGCCGCCCGAAGGCGGCTCAGACTGCTCCCAAACCTTGAATTTATCCTCGACGTCATGCTCGGCCTTGTGCCGAGCATCTAACCACGTTCATTTCGCCATAAAAGCCAATGGCTTAGTTGGCCGAGGCAGATCCTCGGGACAGGCCCGAGGATGACGAAACGTTGAGCGAGAGGCTTTTCGACAAGCTGAGCCGCCCGAAGGCGGCTTGATCAATTGCAAATGAGAAATGATTTTCTCTCAATCGTTCGACGTCACCGTCACACCCAGCACCTTGGGCAGGGTCTCAGGCGCGCCCATGGCCGCACCGATGATCATCGGGAAGGGAACCGGGTTTTCTGGTTCAGCCGTGATGGTGAAGCTCTTCGGGTTGTCGATATAGGCATTGACCGCGGCTGAGACGCTGTTTTGCAGGGCACCCAGCTTGGCTTGCGCCAGCATCAGCGGTGTCATAGCCTTGACCATCTGGCCCATGTCCTTGGCTGAAACGCTTTGCTTCTTGCCGGCATACTCGAGCGCACGAGCGGTCAGTCCTGCATCCTCAAAGCGAATGTCAGCACTCAGGAATGACATTTGCTGCAAAAGGCCCAGTGTGGCAATGCCAGCGGCTTGCTGCGCCTGCGGGTCTGCCGAATTGACTTTGGATGCAGCGGCGGCTTCCTGAAGCTGTTTCATCAGGTCCATCGTATAGCCGGACAGGCTGAAAGAAATGTCGAGCTTGCCGACATTCTTGAAGTCCAGCGCATATTCTTCCACGTCGATCGTGCCGGATTGCAGCTCCCAACTGCCCTTCATGGTCATTTTGCCATCAAGGTTTGACAGGCCAAGCGCGTCAATGGTCTCTTTGCTGTTGGGATCTTCCACCGAGGACAGATCAAGCTTGAGGCCATTGACCGCGGCATCAAAGGAAAGGCTGGCACCATCATCCTCAATTGCCGATGTGGCTTCGATTTCGCTGATCGATACGAGTTCTTTGCCGCCTTCCTTGATGGCGATCGGGCCGCTATGGGCCTTTTCGTAAAACAGCATTGAGGAGAGGTCGTTGGTGCCGGTTTTTCCGGGCACGGTTACGCCGGAAAGATAAAGATCAGTCGCGGTGATGGCGGATTTTTCGCTGGTGATATTGATCGGCTGAAAATCAACCCGGTCAATTTCGTAGGAACCGTCATCCATGGCGGCAACGCCGGTCAGGGTGACATTGCCAACCGGCACAGGGGTTTTGTCCTTGCTGTCTTCGGGCGTGAAATTCGCGTCTTTCAGCACGACGGTGTCGCCGTTGACATCCACGCCGCTGGCGTTGATGACCACACCGCTTGGTGCATAGGCAGCGTTGATTTTCTTGAGAAGGTCCTGACCGTCCAGCGCGAAAGCCGCATGAGGCAGGATGGCGATGGCCGCGCTGGTGAAGAGAAGGCTGCTCATGAGGCGTTTAGCGGATTTATGCATCGTCATAATAGTTTCCCTTAAAAACAAACGGGTAGCGCATCGCATAGGTCGGTATTTCTTTATAATGGAGGACGCTAAACCACAAAGGCCTTTTATCGGGGCTTGTGTATTATTCTTGTTTGTCCGCCTCCCTATTGCCTCGGTAATCCACAGCTGCATCCCCCGGAATCCTTGCTGTTCAAGCCTTTCTCCGCTAGGCAAGGGCTATGGGAAAAAGTCTTACACCGCCGGGTGATGGTGGCGATCACATCACGCCGATTGATTTGAAATCCGCTCTTGAAGAGCGCTACCTTGCCTATGCGCTCTCCACAATCATGCATCGGGCCTTGCCCGACGTGCGCGATGGCTTAAAGCCGGTGCATCGGCGCATCATTCATGCCATGAGCGAAATGGGCATTCGTCCCAATTCCGCCTTCAAAAAATGCGCCCGTATCGTTGGAGACGTCATCGGTAAATTTCACCCGCATGGCGACCAGTCGGTCTATGATGCGCTGGTGCGTTTGGCGCAGGATTTCTCCCAGCGTTATCCGATTGTCGATGGTCAGGGCAATTTCGGCAATATCGATGGCGACTCAGCCGCTGCCTATCGTTACACCGAAGCGCGGATGACCGAGGTTGCTGCTCTGCTTTTGGAAGGCATTGAGCAGGACGCGGTCGATTATCGCCCGACCTACAATGAAGAAGATGATGAGCCGGTGGTTCTGCCCGGCGCATTTCCCAATCTTCTCGCCAATGGCTCGTCGGGTATTGCGGTTGGTATGGCAACCTCCATTCCACCGCACAACGCCCATGAGCTGTGCGATGCCGCCCTGCTTTTGATCAAGAATCCGGCAGCAACAGTGGAAGAGCTGTTTGCCGATCCCGCCAATCCGCAACGCGGTGGCATTGAAGGGCCGGATTTGCCCACAGGCGGCATTATTGTCGAAAGCCGTGAAAGCATGATTGAAACCTACCGCACAGGTCGCGGTGGCTTTCGTGTGCGGGCCAAGTGGGAAACGGAAGATCTGGGACGCGGCGGCTATCAGATTATCGTCACCGAAATCCCGTTTCAGGTGCAAAAATCCCGGCTGATCGAAAAAATCGCTGAATTGCTGATCGCAAAGCGTCTGCCGTTACTGGAAGATGTTCGCGATGAGTCAGCCGAAGATGTGCGCCTGGTGCTGGTGCCCAAGAGCCGCACGGTTGACCCGACGATTTTGATGGAATCGCTGTTCAAGCTCACTGAGCTTGAGAACCGCATCCCCATGAACATGAACGTCCTCTCCCAGGGTAAAGTGCCGCGGGTGATGGCGCTCAATGAAGTCTTGAGCGAGTGGCTGGCGCATCGCAAGGATGTGCTGGTGCGCCGCTCCAGCTTCCGGCTGGCGGCCATTGAGCGTCGGTTGGAAATTCTCGGCGGCTTGCTGATTGCCTACCTCAATCTGGATGAGGTCATTCGCATCATCCGGGAAGAAGATGAGGCCAAGGATGCGCTGATTGCGCGCTTTGCGCTGACCGACAATCAGGCGGAAGCCATTCTCAATATGCGGCTTCGCAATTTGCGCAAGCTGGAAGAGTTTGAAATCCGCAAGGAGCATGATGCGCTCTCGGCAGAAAAGGCCGAGTTGGAAAAGCTTTTGGGATCGGATGATCTGCAATGGAAAACCATTGCTGGCGAGATCACCGAAGTGAAAAAGAAATATGCCAAAGTCACCGAGCTTGGCCGCAGGCGTACGCAATTTGCCAGCGCGCCAACGGCAGATGTGGAAGCCATCCAGCAGGCGATGATCGAGAAAGAGCCGATCACCGTGGTGATCTCGGAAAAAGGCTGGATCAGGGCTCTCAAGGGCCATAGCTCAGACACGTCCACTCTGACCTTTAAGGAAGGGGATGGGCTACGTGTGGCATTCCCGGCGCAAACCACCGATAAGATCGTGCTGGTGACGACGGGCGGCAAGGTTTACACGCTAGGCGGCGACAAGCTGCCGGGTGGCCGTGGCCATGGCGAGCCTTTGCGCATCATCATTGATATGGAAAATGATCAGGATGTGCTGACCGCTTTTGTGCATGATGCATCGCGCAAGCTGATGTTTGTTTCCACATCCGGCAATGGGTTCATTGTGGCCGAGAGCGATATCGTCGCCAATACCCGCAAGGGCAAGCAGGTGATGAATGTGGTGATGCCAGACGAAGCCAAGCTGGTGGTGCCGGTGTCGGGCGATCATGTCGCGGTGGTGGGTGAGAACCGTAAGCTGGTTGTCTTCCCGCTGGCACAAATTCCTGAAATGAGCCGTGGCAAGGGTGTTCGTCTGCAACGCTACAAGGATGGCGGCATATCGGACATCAAGTTCTTTGCACTCAGCGCTGGCTTGACGTGGGAAGACAGTGCAGGGCGGGTCTTTAGCAAGAATAAGGACGAACTGCTCGAATGGCTGGGTGACCGCGCAGCGGCTGGGCGGCCTGTGCCAAAGGGTTTTCCGCGCAGCGGTAAGTTCAGCGGTTAAATCAACGGGCGAATGCAGGAAATTGCATCACCGATGGCCAGCGGGATGCTGTCAAACTGTTAAAACGAAGACTTATTTGATTTTTAAGCACAAAAGGGCGCGCCAGCATATGGCGCGCCCTTTTGTGTGAGTTGAAAACCGCAGAGGATACAAAAAGCTGTTTTCTCTGCGTGGCCGTCTCAGGAATTGCCCTGATTAAAGTACCGATCTTCCGAGTCGGGGCCGCCCATGGCCATGTCGAGGGCAAAGCCTTTGGCGCGTGCCTGTTGCGCAGGGACTGTCTGTGCCGGGGCAGGCTTTCGCGTTGGCTTGGTGGAAACAGCGGTGCGCAGTTGGGCGGCACTGGGTTGCGACGGGTTGGTGCGGCCGTGACTGGCGTTTGCTGTCTGGAAAAAGGTGAGGGCCGATTGCAGTTCCTCGGCTTGAGCCGTCAATTCTTCTGAGGTGGCCGACATCTGTTCGGAGGCGCTGGCGGTTTGCTGCGTCACCTTGTCCAGTTGTTGGATCGCCTCATTGATTTGCGAGGCACCCAGATCCTGTTCCCGGCAGGCTGCCGAAATTTCGGAGACGAGTTCTGCTGTTTTGCGAATATCGGGCACCAGGCGGTGCAGCATCTCCCCAGCCGAGGTCGCTGCCTTGACTGTATCTGCGGACAGGCCACTGATTTCGCCAGCGGCTGCCTGCGAGCGCTCGGCAAGCTTGCGCACTTCCGAGGCAACAACGGCAAAGCCCTTGCCATGCTCTCCAGCGCGCGCCGCTTCCACGGCTGCATTGAGGGCCAGAAGATCGGTCTGCCGGGCAATTTCCTGCACAATAGAGATTTTCTCGGCAATCGTGCGCATGGCCGTAACAGCCTTCTCCACGGCCTCGCCTGAGATTTCAGCGTCTTTTGCGGATTGGCGTGCAATTTTTTCGGTCTGAGAGGCGTTGTCAGCGTTCTGTTTGATATTGCCAGCCATTTGTTCCATGGAGGCCGAGGCCTCTTCGGTGGCTGCGGCTTGCTCTGTGGCACCTTGCGAGAGTTGTTCCGACGAGGAGGAAAGCTCCTGACTGCCGCTGGTGACCTGATCTGCTGCGTTGGAGACGCTGACCGCGAAGCGCGTCAAATTATCAACCAACGAATTGACGGCGTCTTTCATCCTCTGATGGTCGCCTTCGCAGGTGATGGTCACATGCTCTGTCAAATTTCCTGCTGCGACGAGGTTAAGAACGCGATTGCCCTCGCCAATAGGCAGTAAAATGGCATCCAGCATCCCATTGATACCCGTAACCATTTTGCCAAAATCGCCAACAAAGCGCTCTGCATCCCCTCTTTCGCTCAACCGCCCCGCAGTGGAGGCAACGATCAGGCGATGAATTTCGGTCACAATGTCTTTGAGGTTGCTTCTCAGCGTTTCAACGGTTTCATTGATAAATGCTTTTTTACCGGGGAATTGCTCAAGCGTTGCCTCGAAATTGCCTTCACTAAATTGCTTGATACAGGCCATCGCTTTCTTTTTCACCGCGATGTGGCCGGTGACCATGGTGTTCACGCCTTTGGCCATCACGGCAAAGTCACCTTTGAAACGCTCGACTGGCACAAAGACGTCGATATCACCCTTGTCATGTTCGGCAGACATATGATTCATCTCGGCAATAAAGCCCTTGAGATTGCCGCGCAGAGTCTCGACTGTGTCGTTAATAAAGGCCTTTTTCCCAGGAAAACGCTCCAGCTCGGCCTCAAAATTACCCTCTCCGAACTCCCTGATGCAGGCCATTGCTTTCTTTTTGACGGCGATATGGCTGCGTACCAACTCGTTGATATTATGCGCCATTTCAGCAATTTCACCCTTGAATGCTGAAACGGGGATAATCGCATCAATGTCGCCCATATCATGCTCGGCCGCCATGCGGTTTACGGCACCGCTGAGTGTATGGGTTGGGGCCGTCGCCATGTCGAGAAGCGTGTTGACAGCCTCCAGCAACTCTTTCGCGTCGCCTGTGGCCAATTCTGTCCTCAAACGGGACGAAATATCTCCATTGGCCATTGTGCGCGTCAGGCTATTGATTTCTGCAATCGCGAAACGAGCTTTAGAGGAGGGCTTGAGACTGGTGTATAAAGACATGTTGAATTCCTCTAAAGTGTCCAAAGGGTTTGGTCTTATCGATTGCGGGCAGAGATCGCTTCCTTGCACGAAGGTTCTCGCATCAATCGCGTGTTTCAGTGACCCAGTTATTGAGAGGAATATTGAAGGAAAAATGAATATTATAAAGTCATTACATTTGTTGTTTATGATGCGCTAAATGTCATGGTTAACAAATTCTAAAGCATGTCGCGTTCGATTGAGGACAGTTAAATGCGACAGGCTTCAGGCCGCCAATCGCGACCGGAAGGCTGCCAAGGGGGTAGGGCGGCCGAGATGGTAGCCTTGGACATAATCGATCTTGAGCTGCTGCATCAGCTTCAGCTGCTCTTCTGTTTCAATGCCTTCCATCAGAATTTTATGACCACGGTGGCGCAGCAGGCTGATGATGTCGCGCAGCAACGAGCGGCCGTGGTCCGTGTGGCAGTCTTGCAGGAAGGAACGGTCAATTTTCACGGTGTCGAAATTGAACAGCCGCAGCCACGACAAGCCAGCAAAGCCGGTGCCAAAATCATCAAGCCATATCTTTATGCCTTGCGCTTCCAGATCCTTGATACAGCGCAAAATGACGGACTGATGATCCATATTGATGCCCTCAGTAATCTCAAAAGCAAGGCGATGGCCATCCACCCCGGTTTCAGCCAGAATCGCGCTCACTTTTGCGGCGAAACCTTTGGACTTGAGCTGGATGGGAGATACATTGACGCTCACCATTGGGGCTGCAGACGGAACAAGAATATCGGTGCAGGCTTGCCGAATGCTCCACAGACCAAGATCGAGAATAGAGCCAGTGCGCTCTGCGATGGGGATGAAAGTAACAGGCGATACTGGCGTTCCGTCCAGCAATTTCAACCGCATCAATGCTTCGGCGGCTTCAAGCTGGCCGGTCTTGACGTTCAGAATGGGCTGATAGACCAGCGACACCAGATTGTTAGTGATGGCGACGCGCAAAAGCGCTGCAATATGTTCGTTGTCATCGCTGGTCAGAGGATCGGTCGGATCGAACAGGCGCACACAGTTACGGCCATTGGCTTTGGCGGAGTACAGTGCGCGGTCGGCTTCGGTGATGAGTTTTTCAAGCCTTGAATCGCGTTGTTCACGCGTGAATGAGGCACCGACACTGACTGTGACGATGGTGAGACCATCTTTGCGCTGGTCGTGGGACAGCACCATATTTTCGACAGTCTGGCGGATCATTTCGGCCAATTGCATCATGTCTTCACGGTTTGCGGTTGGCGCAATAACAATAAATTCCTCTCCGCCATAGCGGCCGAGCGAGGCGTTGAAGGGCACCAAAGCATTCTTCAAGGTGTTGGCGATCAACACAAGGCAATGGTCCCCGGCCTGATGGCCGTAGAAATCGTTATATTTCTTGAAAAAATCCACATCGACCAGAATGACTCCGAAACCAATCGCGTCGTTTTGCCAATCATTCCAGCTGTCGCGCAGGCGTTGATCAATCGCGCGGCGGTTATCCACGCCGGTCAAATAATCGGTGTTGGACAGGCGCAGCAGCGCCTTGCCGCGTTCTGTCGCTTCGCTGTTTTGCTTTTTCGCTTCCAATGCGTTCAGATAGACATGAAAGCGCTCTCTGTTGAGCCGGAGGTTGATATAGCTGGTGAATGCAAAACAGGCGACGTAGAACGTGCCAAACGCCAGCACATATCCGCTATCAACGGGTGCCAGATAAAACAGCGCGAGGAAAAACAGCCCAAGTACGCATGTCGATGTGATGATCGACAAGACAATATCAAAGCCGAAAAACAGGTTGGCGCTCATCATGAACAGGCTGCCAAAAACCATGTAATAGCGGAAGTGATCGGCCTGCTGGGTCATTGCGGCAGGGTAAAGCCATGCCACGTAGCTGATCACCAGTGCCATGGCGCAGGTGATATCCATGGTGTTTGATTTGACCTTGATGAAGAACAGCAGCTCCATAATCAAAAGGCCAATAACGCAAATCGTGATGCGGCTGATGATAACCGTTTTAGCGACATCAGGAAGCAGCAAAATATCTGTGATCGAAAATGCCAGATAGATAAATGCACCCTCCCACAGGCCTTTGCGGGCTGAACCGATGCGGTCGGATTGTGTCTGATCTTTATAAAGCTTCACGATTTCGGCATTCCGCTCTTTGTCTAGAATTTCACGCCGATCCGTAAGGCCTGGGCCGCGTCGTCCATCAATCATGCTGGTTTCCATCGATTCTCGCTGATTGAATAGAAGTAATAAAGCTCATTCTCTCAAACGTGTCACTCGAATACTCGGTGCATTGAAAGTTTTTCATTTAAAAATTTAGAGATTTTAATATTCGTTCTTAATAAAACAGCGTCGAGATAAATCTATGTACCTTGGGTGGAAAACATAGTGTTGTACGTGCTGATATCTCGGATATTTCTCAATTAATTCTATTGTCGCAGACCTGGTGGCACTAGACGTGTTATGACGAATCAGTTTCTATGGTTAACAAAGAATTAATAATTCTATAGCAATGTTATTAACATCTGATCATCTATATTAAAGGTGTGTTAAATATGAAGTCTGTTGACGTGTTATTGGATGGGCAAAGTCTTGTCACGCCACGTTCGATTGCCGCAGAAATTTTATCCATCAAAAGTAATCCCGTGAATGAGCGTGATAAGCTCGCGGCTGAGTCAGAACTTGCGATCATCCTCAATTTAGCAGGTCAGCAAATTGAAAAACAGATGGAGCCTGATCAAATCCATGGCATGCTTGGTGCGGGCCTTCATGCTTTGCGCGCAAAGTCGTCGCCGGCCATTTGGCAACATCTGATAGCACTTGCGCAAAGCCATCCCATTGCCAGCTATTTTCTACAGGATCCTTTCACACGTTGGTCTTTTGTGAAGCCACGTGGCTATTCTGGCGATGCACAATTGATTGACTTCATCTATGGGCATCCGAGCCTCAACGATGAAATTGCCAAATCCACCCCCACTGGTCTTGCGCTCTATGAAGTCAATCGGAATTCGTCGGCATCCAGGGCGGTGCGTGAACGTCGTGATCTTCTGACGCAGCATATTGATGAAATTGCCGGTTCTCGCGGCGGCGATGCCGAAATTCTGACAATTGCCGCAGGTCACTTGCGCGAAGCAAACAACTCTGTCGCCCTTCATCAACAAAGGATCAAACGTTGGGTGGCGCTGGATCAAGATCCGATGAGCATTGGTTCTATCCGGCGTGATTTCGCGGATACCTGTATTGAAGCAGTCGACGGTTCTGTGCGCAGCCTGCTCACCAACGCGCATGATCTCGGCACCTTCGATTTTGTCTATGCCGCTGGCCTGTATGATTATTTGAACGACAAGGTCTCCATCAAGCTGACCCGCAAATGCCTGCAAATGCTCAAGCCCAATGGCGTGTTCATGTTTGCGAATTTTTCTGAAGACATTATCGCCGATGGCTATATGGAAACATTCATGAATTGGGCTCTGTTGCTGCGCACAGAGGAAGACATGTGGCGCATCATGCGTGCAAGCACGGATGACGGCGTGTTTGATTGCTTTGTGCGCTTTGGCGAAAACCGCAATATTGTGTATGGCTTCATGCGCAAGATTGGCTGAGCACCAAAGAAGGCCTGCTGTTTTGGGCGAAATACTGATTGTTTCGCGGCTCAACTGGCTCGTCATTGTTACTGCATAATTCCTTAAATCGGAGTGGATTTAAGGAGAAAATTATGCAGCAGCTTAAAAGTGCTACAGCGTCCTTTGTGCGCCACATATGGTGAGAGGCGCTGTAGAGTGTTATGGCATTGAGGCGCTGCATGTCGGATAAATGCGGCGTTTCAACGCTTTTGTAGTCTGCAAAACTTTCATCTTTGATCGATTTGGATCATCGAAATTATATAGTTGTTCACTAATATCTCCGTAATATCCGAAAAGCAGCCGTATTAGGCGAGATAACCCCTATTATTTAAGGGGTAATGCTCCATATCCTTCTCAAATTTGAACGGACCAGCATTGTGCTGGCCGCAGAGTGCCATAGCGATCTATTGACGTTCTTGGATTTTGAGGGTGGTGTAAACAATGAGGATCGCAGAAGCACGTGAATCTTCGAGACTGGCAAGTCTGCGCAATCTGAAAATACTGGATACGCTGTCCAGTGAGTGTTTTGATCGTATCACCCGTATTGTCGCAAAGTATTTCGGCTTGCCGATTGCGGCGGTATCGCTCACCGATGTTGATCGGCAATGGTTCAAATCCAGCGTCGGCTTGGATCATAGAGAGATCCCGCGTTTCAAAGCGCCTTGCGCCGAAGTGGCAGAAACCTGCAAACCTCTTGTGGTTGGCGATTTTCAAAAGCACCCTTACTACGTAGACAGTCCTTTGGGGCAGGCGGGTATTCGCTTTTATGCGGGCGTGCCGCTGATCACGCCGGACGGTTACGGTCTTGGGGCGCTTTGTGTGCTGGATACCCAGCCGCATGTGATTGAGGCGCAGCAAATGGCTGTGCTGACGGATCTTGCGGCGATGGTCATGGATCAGGTTGAAATGCAACATGCCGTGGGGCGCATTGAAGCCATGAGCGGTTTGCCAAACCGCTATCAGCTTTTCAGTGATCTTCGGGATATGCAAATCCACGCGGCGGGAACGCCTCGGTTGCTTAGTTGTCTGGATCTGGCCCAGACCATGCAGTTCGACCGCTTGTCGCGGGTGCTGGGGCCAAGCCATGTTGATGGGATTGTGGCCGCTGTGGCGGCTTTTTTGCGTGATCGGATTGGTGATGAGCGGACTGCCTATCAAATCGGTCCGATGCAATTCGCTGTTTTTGCGCCCGAAAATGCCACGCCTGAAAGCTGCATTCCGGTGCTGGAGCGACTTTTGCGTGAGGTTGGAGAGGTGTCCGACCTGCGCATGACAATGACGCCTTCCATTGGCGTTATGTCTTTCGATCCCGGCGAAACGTCGCCGGAAGATGCATTGCGCGCACTCCAAAGTGCTGTGCAGGACGCCCGCAACAGTGAAACCGGGATTGCGTTCTATTCCGCCACGCATGATTTATGGCATCAACGAAATTTCCGTATTCTGAGTGATTTTCCAAAAGCATTGGCTGAGGACAATCAATTGCATCTGGTGTTTCAGCCGAGATTATCTTGCATCACGGGACGGGTCGAGAGTGCAGAAGCGCTGCTGCGCTGGATTCATCCCGAATTCGGCAGTATTTCTCCGGCAGAATTTGTACCCGTGATTGAGGCATCCGGCCTTATACGTCAGTTGAGCGCCTGGGTGATTGATCAATCTCTGCTCCAACTGGCCCGATGGCATCAAAAGGGCTTTGATTTGCGTCTCTCGATCAATATCTCCGCCGTTAATCTCAATGAGCCCGATTTCTTTGATCTGCTGGTTGAAAAGCTCGCCTACCATGGCGTTTCGCCAAAACAGATTGAGTTTGAGCTGACCGAAACTGCTGTTATGGCGGAAAAAGAGAAGTCGTGTGAGGTGATGCAGCGAATTTCCGATCTTGGAGTGCGCATTGCCATTGATGATTTTGGTACCGGCTATAGTAATCTCTCCTACATGCAAAAATTGCCCGCCAATGTGGTGAAAATCGATCGTACTTTCGTGGCCGACATGCTGCAGGGCCATCGCGAGCGCGTGCTGGTCGAATCGATGATCAAACTTTCCCATAGTCTGGGCTATGACGTGGTGGCGGAGGGCGTCGAAACGCGAGAGGCTGCTGATCTTTTGCAGATTATGGGGTGCAGCGAAATTCAAGGCTTCTGGTTGTCACGTCCGATGTCTGAGGAGACGCTTTGCGCATGGGTGCTTGAAAAGCGCGCGGCAGACCCTGTTCACTCAGCCGTCGCATGAGTTATCGCCGCCATCGGCCGCTCGACAATCATAGAGAAGGAGATGCTTCAGCCTTGCCGATCAAGATGGATCGGTATCGGGCTGATAGCGCGTCCAGCCCTGGCTCATAAGATGTTCCTGCGGCAGGAAGCGGGTTTTATAGCCCATTTTTTGTGAGCCATTGACCCAATAACCGAGGTAGACATGGGGCAGGCCCATCTCATTGGCGCGACGGATATGGTCCAGCACCATGAAGGTGCCCAGCGAACGCTTGTGGAGGTCTGTGTTGAAAAATGAGTAGACCATGGAGAGGCCGTCACTGAGAATGTCGGTGAGAGCCACGGCCACCAACTCGCCCGGACGCTCTGAATCCTCTTCAGGCGGCAGGCGGTATTCAATAACACGGGTTTTCACATGGCTGTCTTCCACCATAATGGCAAAATCCAGCGCCGACATATCTGACATGCCACCCGCTTGATGGCGATCATCCAGATAGCGCCGAAAAAGGGAAAACTGCTCGGTGGAGGGTTGGGCCGGGAACACCGTGCTTTTCAGATCGGCGTTTGCGGCCAGCACTTTGCGCATCGTGCGGTTCGGTCGAAATTCCTTGGCAATGATGCGAACCGACAGACAGGCGCGGCAGTTTTCACAGGCGGGGCGGTAGGCAATGTTCTGCGAGCGACGAAATCCGCCTTGTGTCAGCAGATCATTCATTTCCGTTGCCCGTGCACCGACCAGATGGGTGAAGACTTTTCTTTCCATTTCTCCGGGCAGGTAAGGGCAGGGTGCCGGCGCTGTCAGGTAAAACTGTGGAGAGCTTGTTGCCTGTGTGTTCATCGGTTTTCCAAAAGCCCTCGTTGAGCAGTTCAACATAGGATAGTTTCGAAGACGGTATTATGCACGAATATCTGACGATTTACAGCACCTCGCAACGGTGACGATTGCTTTGCTGGGGAGGCCGATTCTTCATTCCCATGAGAATGAAGGATGATTGTGGAACGTCAAGAGTGCAGTTGGACGTTGAGCGCCGGTTGGCAGCGTCATGCGCCTTATATTTTGCAGAACATATGACATGCGACAGCGCCGAGGCCAGCAAGGGCGCACGGCGCTGTCATGAAAAGATTCTGGTTAAGCTGGGTCTGCCACTTAACTGGTGCGTATGGTGGCTGTGCCCAGCAACAGATCATGCACCAGTCTTGAGCGCTCGATAAAAAGACCGGCCAGCAGGATCAGCGGTGTCAGGACTGAGTTGAGAATCCAGAACAGCGCCAGATGGGCGATGGCGGTAACAAAGTCGATTTTGCCGCCATCCAGCCGGATCATGGCAATACCCATGGCCCTCATGCCGGGGGTGGCCTGCGAGCGTCCGGCAAGCGACAGGCCAAAATAAAGGCCAGCCACGACAAAAAACAGAATGGGATAGAGCAGCCAGCCAAGGCCCAGCGTGAAAACGCCGATGAAAAAGACCGCAATTGCCGCCGGAAAGCACAGCACCGCCACCAGCACATAATCAATGGCAAAAGCGAAAACCCGACGCGACAGAACGCCACTGTAGGCGCGCCAGTCGGTGGGCACTGTATTGGCGGTCATGTTCGGGTCGAAGCTCATCATCATCTCCTTGGTGATTGACCATGATATGGGAAGTTTCGACCCGAGTTTCAATTTCGCCCCTGAAAAATCAACCCAAAGTCAGCCTTTGGCCAGCTTTTTGGCGACCTCGATCGCGAAATAGGTCAAAATGCCATCGCAACCGGCCCGCTTGAAGCACAACAGGGTTTCCATCATCACCCTTTGCTCGTCAATCCAGCCATTCATGCCTGCTGCTTTGATCTGCGAATATTCGCCTGATACCTGATAGGCAAAAACCGGAAGGCCAAAGGCTTCCTTCATGCGCCAGCAAATATCAATATAGGGCAGGCCGGGTTTGACCATCAGCATGTCCGCACCCTCTTCAACATCAAGGGTCGCATCGCGCAGCGCCTCTGTGCCATTGGCGGGGTTGATGTAATAGCTGTTCTTGTCGCCCTTCAAAAGGCCGGAGGTCGAAATGGCTTCACGGTAGGGACCATAATAGCCCGACGAGAATTTGGTGGCATAGGACATGATGCCAACATCCTGATGGCCTGCCGCATCCAACCCACGACGAATGGCACCAATGCGGCCATCCATCATTTCGGACGGGGCGATGATGTCGGAACCGGCATCGGCCTGCATCACGGCGGCGCGAACCACCTGATCGACTGTTTCGTCATTGACAATAATATCGCCACGCAAAATGCCATCGTGGCCGTGGCTGGTGAAAGGATCCAGTGCCACGTCGGTGATCACCCCAATATTGGGGACATGTTTTTTGAAGGCTGCCGTTGCTTCATTGAGAAGATTATTGGCATCCAGAATCGCAGAGCCGGTTTGGTCACGCTTTTCCATTTCAATATTGGGGAAAGTGGCAATGGCCGGAATGCCAAGATCGGCGGCCTGCTTGACCGCTTCCACCGCTTTGTCAACGCTCATACGGTTGACGCCGGGCATGGCTGGAATGGGGTCGATAATACCCTTTCCGGGCACCAGAAAGATTGGCCATATCAGATCATTGACTGTGAGATGGTTTTCTTGCACCAGTCGGCGGGTCCAGTCGGCCTTGCGATTGCGGCGCATGCGTCGGTGGCCGGTGATCTGATCCACCAGATGGGTTTTGTCGTGCATGGCTGGCCTCCAGTCTCTGTTTGATCGTATCTGAGCGCATCCATGCGGATGTTTATGGAACGGGCGCTCAAGATCTTTGTTTGTGCCACGGCCTAACACGAAACCCGCCTTTTGCCCATCAAGATCACGCGCTTGCGACAAATCGACTTTATCAGTCTCGTTGCTGAGGAAAGGAGAGGGGCAGGATTTTGCGTGAGCCAATTCGGTGCATGTGCGCGCCAAGGCTCTGGCGGCGGCGCGGCATTGCGGTTATCGTGGCACCATGATTGATGATAGCGTTCATACTCCGAAGTTCAGCATCACGGATGTCCTGTTTGTGGTCTTCCTCCGTATTGTTGCTTTTATTGCTCTTTGGTTTGGCCTCGAGTTTTGGGCCATGCTGGTTGGCTATTCCCACAATGGTCTCGCGCGCTTCGATCTTTTGACCGTGCCATGGCGCATCACCACCTGTTCGCTGGCGGTTATTTTTCCCGTGTCCAGTCTGGGTCTGTGGATGACGGTGTCCTGGGGGCCGGTGATCTGGGCAATCGGGGCGCTGGCGCAAATCTTAATGTATGGTTTCTGGCCAAAGATTTTTGGTGAAAATCCATTGCTGATCACCTTTCACATCATTGTGGCTGTCGTCTATGTGGCGTTTCGTGTGGCGATCATGCTGGAAAAGCGGGCTTCTCGCTCCCAATAAGATTTGGTTTACCCTGATACAAAGCCTGTGAATGGTAAGTCTCTGTTAAGCTTGCGTTTTAAATAGAATTTTATGGGTATTCGATATTGTCTGTCTCAAGGCGGGAGAAAACAAACATAACCGCCACCCAAAACAGTGAGGCAGAAAAAATGACCAACACCAATATCAAACCACAGGTTTCCGCCGTTGATCAGGAAGAGCAGGCCATCCGTTCTCTCTACCTCGACTCGTTGCATTTGGTAGAGCGTCTGCACCGTCGTCTGCTCGATGTGATCAAGGACGAGTTCGACCGTCAGGGTCGCAATGACGTCAATGCAGTGCAGGCTTTGTTGCTGTTCAACATCGGTAACTCAGAATTGACCGCCGGTGAGCTGCGCTCGCGCGGTTACTATCTCGGCTCCAACGTGTCCTACAACGTCAAGAAGCTGGTGGACCTTGGCTTCATCAATCACTCCCGTTCGCGGGTTGACCGCCGCTCGGTTCGCATTTCGCTGACAGAAGAAGGTCAGGACATCGCAGAAACCGTTGCAAAGCTCTATGAGCGTCACGTTGGCTCGATCCAGAAGGTGGGCGGCATTGGCACCAATGAATTCAACCAGATGAACACGCTGCTTCAGCGTCTTGATCGCTTCTGGAATGATACGATCGCCTATCGCATGTAATAGGGTGTCTGCTTTTTTGAAACAGGCATTCATTCCCTGTCGATACGCGGCTTGCACCATTGGGCTGACGGGCGCATGATTTTTGCCCGACGGCCGTGGGGAGGCACGCGCTCGCTGCGACAATAAAAGCACACTCAAACGGCGAATAGCTGTTGGCATGCTTTTTGATCTGACAAGCTTTAGCCATATTGATATGTCAGCCAGAAAGGCTAAGAAGCAGATGGAACAAAGGGGTTCCTGGCGCATTTCTCGGGTCGGGAAATTCGTTTTGCTTATGCTGCCAATATTGGGTTGGCACAGGCTGGGTGTGTTATGATCGGCGGATCGTTAGGGAAATTGTGAATATGGCAGACAAGACAAATCTGGTTGCGGTCTCACGTCGCGGACTCCTTATGGGCGCAGCGCTCGTTGGCGCATCGGCGATTGCCGGTCAAGCTGCGGCTCAGTCTGCTGTTGATGAAGTGATCAATGCGCGCAGCCGTGGCAATTGGGATGACCAGTTTGATGCCCAGACCTCGCGCGCAACGGCGATGGTGACATCCAATACGCCTTTGTTGAGTGCGACCAATCTGCCAATTTTGCAAAACGTCATTGCCCAATATCAGCAAATTGTTTCGCAAGGCGGTTGGCCCATGGTCAATCCAACCGTCAAGTTGAAGCTGGGTGTGATTGATCCGAGCGTGCAGGTGTTGCGCCAGCGCCTGATGATCTCTGGTGACCTTGCCCGTGAAGCTGGCCTGTCTGATTCCTTCGATACCTATGTGGACGGTGCCGTAAAGCGGTTTCAGGCGCGTCATGGCTTGCCGCCAGACGGCGCTCTTGGCGAATATACCCTGAAGGCCATGAATATCTCTGCTGCTGTTCGCCTCAACCAGTTGAACACCAATCTTGTGCGCTTGCAGTCGATGTCAGGCGATCTGGGTCCGCGCTACGTGATGGTCAATATTCCCGCCATGAATATCGAGGCGGTTGAAGGCGACCGTGTGGCGCTGCACACCAATGCGATTGTTGGCCGTATCTCGCGTCCGACACATCCGATCAATTCCAAGATTTATGAAGTCATTCTCAATCCTTACTGGACCGCGCCGCGTTCGATTGTCGAAAAGGACATTGTGCCGCTGATGCGCAAGGATCCGACCTATCTGGCCCGCAACAACATCCGCCTGTTCGACAACAAGGGACAGGAAGTTGCACCGGAAACCGTGGACTGGAATGCGCCCAAGGCGCCAAACCTGATGTTCCGTCAGGATCCCGGCAAAATCAACGCCATGGCTTCGACCAAAATCAACTTCCATAATCCGAACAATGAATATCTGCATGATACGCCGCAGCAAGGCCTGTTCAACAAGCTGATGCGCTTTGAATCATCCGGCTGCATGCGCGTTCAGAACGTGCGCGATCTCACCACATGGCTGCTGAAAGATACACCCGGCTGGCCGCGCCAGCAGATTGAACGGGTAATTTCGACTCGTCAGAACACAGTGATCAAGCTGGCACAGGAAGTGCCGGTGTACATCGTTTACATCACGGCATGGTCTGCCAAGGACAATGTTGTGCAGTTCCGCGACGATATCTATCAGCGCGATGGTGACGCACAGCTTGCATTGCAAACCAACATTGGCGTGGAGCAAAACCCCGGCAATATCGAAGACGATAATTTGCCACGGCAATAAGCTTTCGTTTTTCATGTTTTTAAAAAGGGCCGCGCAAATCCTGTGCGGCCCTTTTTTTCTGTTTTTCCGCCGACGGGCCGCCACAAGCGAAGAACAAGCGCTGTCTCTCGCTCTTTGGCTTGCAAATGTCGCTCTGTTGTCTTGCGATTACCTCTCGGGGGCGTTAATACGCCGGGGCATCCACGCTTTCAGGAGACTGCGATCATGACAAATACCGATGCTTTCTTTTCTCGCTCACTTGCCGACTCGGATCCGGAAATCTTTGGCGCGATTGAGAAGGAGCTCGGTCGCCAACGCCATGAGATTGAATTGATCGCTTCGGAAAACATCGTCTCGCGCGCCGTGCTGGAAGCGCAAGGCTCGATCATGACTAACAAATATGCCGAAGGCTATCCAGGCAAGCGCTATTACGGCGGCTGTCAGTTTGTTGATATTGCCGAAGAACTGGCGATCGAGCGCGCCAAGAAGCTGTTTGGCGTCAATTTTGCCAATGTGCAGCCCAACTCCGGTTCGCAGATGAACCAGGCCGTGTTTCTGGCGCTGTTGCAGCCCGGTGATACGTTCATGGGCCTCGACCTCAACTCCGGGGGGCATTTGACCCACGGCTCGCCGGTCAACATGTCTGGCAAGTGGTTCAATGTTGTATCTTACGGCGTGCGCGAAGGCGACAACCTGCTGGATATGGACGCCGTTGCCGAATCAGCCCGCAAGCACAAGCCAAAGCTGATCATTGCTGGCGGCACAGCCTATTCCCGCATCTGGGACTGGAAGCGTTTCCGTGAAATCGCTGATGAAGTCGGCGCTTACCTGATGGTTGATATGGCCCATATCGCCGGTCTGGTGGCGGGTGGTCAGCATCCATCGCCATTCCCGCACTGCCATGTTGCCACAACCACGACTCATAAGTCGCTGCGCGGCCCACGCGGCGGTATGATCCTGACCAATGATGAGGATCTGGCCAAGAAGTTCAACTCGGCTGTGTTCCCCGGCCTTCAGGGCGGTCCGCTGATGCATGTCATTGCCGCAAAGGCCGTCGCCTTCGGTGAAGCTTTGCAGCCTGAGTTCAAGGATTATGCAGCTCAGATCGTCAAGAACGCCAAGGCTCTGTCGGAAACGCTCGTCAAGGGCGGTCTGGACATTGTCTCTGGCGGCACCGACAACCACCTGATGCTGGTGGACCTGCGCAAGAAAAACGCCACCGGCAAGCGCGCAGAAGCTGCCCTTGGCCGCGCTTACGTCACCTGCAACAAGAACGGCATTCCGTTCGACCCTGAAAAGCCATTTGTAACCTCCGGTATCCGCCTCGGCACCCCGGCTGGCACGACCCGTGGTTTCAAGGAAGCCGAGTTCATCGAAATCGGTAACCTGATTGTCGAAGTGCTCGACGGACTGAAGGTTGCCAATTCGGATGAAGGCAATGCGGCGGTTGAAGCATCGGTGCGCGACAAGGTCGTGGCGCTGACAGGCCGCTTCCCCATGTACCCTTATCTGTAAGGGAAACATTGCATGCGGTGCCCGTTTTGCGGTTCAGATGACACCCAGGTGAAGGATTCGCGTCCGGCGGAGGATAATACTGCCATCCGTCGGCGCAGAATTTGCCCGGATTGTGGTGGCCGCTTCACCACGTTTGAGCGCGTGCAATTGCGCGAGCTGACCGTGTTGAAAAAAACGGGCCGCAAGGCTCCCTTTGATCGTGAAAAGCTGGTGCGGTCTTTCGAGATCGCACTGCGCAAACGCCCGGTCGAGCGTGACCGGATCGAGCGCGCCGTCTCTGGCATCGTACGTCGGCTGGAAAGCTCGGGCGAGGTAGAAATTTCGTCGGAACGCATCGGCTTGCAGGTGCTTGAGGCGCTCAAGAGCCTCGATGATGTGGCCTTTGTGCGCTATGCCTCGGTCTATCGCGATTTCTCACACGCCGAGGATTTTGAGCAGGTGATTTCGGAGATCACCGCAAAAATATCTCGAGATATAGATCCGGAATAAGCGGATGCGCGTTGAGGCTGACGATCGCCGTTTCATGGCGGCTGCCATTCGGTTGGGTCGTTCTCATCTCGGTCAAACCGCAACAAACCCCTCGGTTGGCTGTGTCGTTGTCAAAGACGGCGAAATTATTGGTGAGGGCGTCACCGCTATTGGCGGACGGCCCCATGCGGAGCCGCAAGCGCTGGCCATGGCCGGTGCGCGGGCCAAGGGTGCTACCGTTTATGTGACATTGGAGCCTTGCTCGCATTATGGCAAAACGCCGCCTTGCGCCAATGCGCTGGTGGCAGCTGGTGTTGCGCGGGTTGTTGTGGCGGTGACAGACCCAGACCCGCGTGTTTCGGGTCGCGGTCTGGCCATTTTGGCAGATGCTGGGATCGAGGTGGTCACGGGCGTTTTGCACACGGACGCGGCGAGGGGGCTTTCAGCCTATCTCACCCGGCACGTCTGCAAGCGTGCGCAGGTGATTTTGAAACTTGCCATTTCTGCTGATGGCATGATTGGCAAAAAAGGCGAGGGGCAGGTCGCCATCACTGGCCCCATTGCCCGCACGCAGGTGCAGCTTTTGCGGGCTGAAACCGACGCTATTCTGGTGGGGATCGGCACCGCGACGGCAGATAATCCCGAACTTACCGTGCGCTTGAAGGGTATGGAGCATCGCTCCCCCTTGCGTATTGTGCTGGATCGTCGTCTGGAATTGCCTCTTTCATCCACGCTTGCGTCCACAGCAGACCGCGTACGAACCGCCTGTGCCTGTTGCAATCCAACCGATTTTCGCTGCGATGCGGCATTTTCCGCGCGGGAAATGGCGCTGAAGGATCAAGCTGTCGAGGTGATAAAGGTTGCTGATCTCAGCGATCTGCTTGCGCGTCTCGCAACGCTTGGGGTTTCGTCTGTGTTGGTTGAAGGCGGAGCAACTGTAGCCAAGGCGTTTCTGGAGGCTGATCTGGTGGATCGGCTTCATCTCTATCAAGGTGCCGTTGAAATCGGCCGTGATGGCCTTGCATCACCGCTTGGCCGCGCCAATATACCATCCACATTCCGGCATGTGCGCCATGCGCGCTTCGGTGCTGATCAGTTTGATGAATATGAAAGAGATCGTTGATGTTTACAGGCATTGTGACAGACGTTGGCACGGTTGAAGATATCACGCCTCTGAAAGAAGGCATTCGGCTGCGCATTGCCACCAGCTATGACCCCGCCACCATTGATATGGGCGCTTCCATTGCCCATTCCGGCACATGCCTGACGGTCACGGGCCTGCCCGGTGAAGGCAGCAATGAACGCTGGTTTGAAGTGGAGGCCTGGGAAGAAGCCCTTCGGCTGACCACCATTGGCGCGTGGAAAAAAGGCACACGCATCAATCTGGAGCGCTCGCTTAAAATTGGCGATGAGCTGGGCGGCCACATTGTGTCTGGCCATGTTGATGGCAAGGCTGAAATTATCGCAGTAAAAAGTGAGGGCGATGCCACGCGCTATACGCTGCGGGTGCCAGAGCATTTGGCGCGCTTTGTGGCCCCCAAGGGGTCAGTGGCGCTGGATGGCACATCCCTCACGGTCAATGCCGTCAACCACTGCGATTTCGATATTTTGCTGATCCGCCACACGCTGGATGTCACCACATGGGGTGAGCGCAAGGTGGGCGATTTTGTGAATTTCGAAGTGGATACCATGGCGCGTTATGCGGCGCGATTGGCCGAGTTTCCTGCATCCACGGGCCTTTGATAAGCGACGCTTGCGTCACGCCTTGACGCAAGCTCACCAATACAGGGTCTGTTAATCAGCCACATAAAGCGTTGTTGTGCCATCGGTTGTTTGCATCAGGCCAACAACGGATGTGACCTCAACGTGGCGGGCCAAGAGCTGTTTCATGGCTTTGGGGGTGGCGAAAATCGCGGCTTGCAGCTTTCTGGCCTGCAAAGCGTGCGGGCTTTGCGAGGCAAAGGTGAGATAGGCTGGATCGCCCGGATTCAATGTGCTGATGGGAACGATATTGAATTGGCTATTGATAAAAGGTTGTACGCTGTCTTCGGGGCTGTTTGCAAATTCTGCGCCTTGCACACCGCCAAACACAACAGCTCCAATGGTGGATGCACTAAATACATGTCCGACATTGCTCATCGGTCGTCTCCTGCTTCACAACAACGATCAAGCCCGATCATGGGCCGATGCTGATAGATGTGCGCCCGCATTTTGGGATTTTCCACCCCTCAAGCGGTTGAAAGCAATTACAAATATGTCATCTTGCTGTTCATCAAAAAGCCCGTTTTGGGGTGACAGCGCAGTGGAGAGAGGCAGGTTTGCGTCTGCTGCTGCCGGTGCTTTGAAATTGATGATGAACAGCAAAGACTTAAAGGGTAAACGCAATCGATGGCCCATGCGGTTATGCTGGCGTGGATTTCGCATTTCAGCGCCATTTGCAGCTCAGCGGCTGTGAAAATGATGACGAGAGAGCGCCATCACAAAAATGTGCGGATTGGCTCGCTGCCCCGTCATTATGACGCATTTATGCCGGTTCTTGCGAAAAACACTTGCCATTGCGGTGTGAGCGTGGTTTGACCGCGCATCCAATCATTGCCATTTCATCCGCCCGTTCCCGGAGTGACCGCTCATGTCTGATCTTTCTTCTGCACCGCACCTGCTTATTGTTGAGGCGCGTTTTTATGACGATATGGCAGATGCGCTGCTGGACGGTGCCAAGGCGGCGCTGGATGAAGCGGGCGCTAGCTACGATATCGTCACCGTTATGGGCGCGCTGGAAATTCCGGCTGCGATTTCCATGGCGCTGGATGGTGCCGACAATGGCGGCGTGGTCTATGATGGTTATGTGGCGCTCGGCATGGTTATTCGCGGAGAGACCTATCATTTTGATATTGTCGCCAATGAATCCTCGCGCGCATTGATGGATTTGTCCGTGTCGGAATCGCTTGCCATTGGCAATGGCATTCTGACCGTTGAAAATGATGAACAGGCTTGGGCACGCGTTAAGCGGTCTGACAAAGACAAGGGCGGCTTTGCTGCCCGCGCCGCTTTGACGATGATTGCCTTGAAGCAGAGATTTGGTGGCTGAAAGCATGACGAGTGAACATACAACACCGCCGGTAAAAACCGCCAATCAGCGTGGGGCTGCCCGCCTTGCTGCTGTTCAGGCCCTTTACCAGATGGATATGGCCGGTAGCGGCGTTCTGGAAGTGGTGGCCGAATACGAGACCCACCGTCTCGGTCAGGAACTGGATGGCGACACCTATCTCAAGGCCGATGCCTCGTGGTTTCGCTCGCTGGTCTCCGGCGTGGTGCGCGATCAAACCAAGATTGACCCGCTGATCCGTCAAGCCTTGCAGGACGATTGGTCGCTGGCGCGTGTCGATAGCACCGTGCGGGCCATTTTGCGCGCGGGCGCATTCGAGCTGTTGGAGCGCAAGGATGTTCCTGTCGCGGTGATTGTGACGGAATATGTCGAGATCGCCCACGCATTTTTCCAGGAAGACGAGCCAAAGCTGGTCAATGCCGTGCTGGATCGGATTGCCAAGCAAGTGCGCACAACGGTTGCAAAATAGCAACCGGCTGCTAATCATGCCTTGCTGACAGAATGAGTGGGGCATGACGATGGACGCGGGCACAAATATGGACAGTCAACTGCGCGCGGCCAAGCGCAATGTTGGCATTTTAACAGCCGCGCAGGCCATTCTGGGCGCGGCAGCGCCGCTTGCCATTTCTCTGGGTGGCCTGGCTGGCTATCAGCTTTTGGGCGCGGATAAGTCCTTGGCGACGGTTCCGGTGACGGGCTTTAATCTCGGCGTTGCTTTTGGCGCGGTGTTGGTTGCCATTTTTGCGCGGCTTTTGGGCAAAAAAGTCGGCTTTATGGTCGGCGCAGCTTTGGGCTTGGCGGGCGGGCTTGTGGCCACGCTTGCGCTTTTCGAGATGAATTTCTGGTTGTTCGCTGTCGGCATGGTGCTGATTGGCCTCTCGGGTGGGTTCACCCAGAAAATCCGCTTTGCCGCTGCCGATGTCTCGCCCAGCTTTTTCAAGGCCGAGGCCATTTCATGGATTCTGGCGGGTGGCATTGTTTCGGCCATTATTGGCCCGCAAATTGCCATCTGGATGAAAGACCTGCTCGAGCCTGTGCCTTTTGCAGGTGCGTTTGTGGCACTCGTGCCGCTGATGCTGGCGGCAATTGCCATTCTCTCCTTTGTTCACCTTCCCAAAAATTCAGGCGCTGCCGCCATTGATGGCGTTGCGGCGCTGCCGCTTGGTGAGATCATCACCACGTCGCGTTTTGCCACTGGCATGTTTTGCGGCATCTGCACCTATGCGCTGATGACATTCGTGATGACAGGCGCGCCGCTGGCCATGGTGATTGGCTGTGGCTTTACCACGGGGCAGGCAACGCTTGGCATTCAATGGCATGTGATTGCCATGTTTGGCCCCAGCTTTTTCACCGGCAAGCTCATTCGTCGCTTTGGTGCCGAGCGTGTGGTGGGGGCAGGGCTGTTGGTGCTGATGGCCTGCTCGCTGGTGGCTCATGCAGGCGTTGAGCTTTGGAATTTCTGGGCAGCCCTTGTGCTGCTGGGTATTGGCTGGAATTTCGGCTTTATCGGTGCAACCGCCATCGTTGCTTCCAGCTATCGTCCGCAAGAGGCTGATAAGGTGCAAGGATTTCACGATATTGTCCTGTTCAGCACCGTTGCGCTGTCATCCTTTTCGTCGGGTAAGGTTTTTACCGCCTACGGTTGGTCGGTGATGAATCTGGTGATCTGGCCGGTAACCCTCGTATGTCTTGCGCTGATTGTGCTGGAGATCGTCCGGGCCAAGCGCCGTCTTGCCGTTAATTGATATCTGTCTATCCATTGTTCTGACCACCCTTGACGGCTGCCGTTTGGAAAGCGCACTCTCTCTCCACTGGAACCCGAGCGCCCCTTGGAAGAGGAGTGCTCCAAAGAGGGAGGCTTTGGAATGGCAGTTCTATTGGGCGTAATTCTATGTGGTTTGGTGTCTGTGGCCTATGCGGTCTGGGCAACGCAGTCTGTGCTGGCGGCCGATCAGGGCACGCCACGCATGCAGGAAATTGCGGGCTATATCCGCGAGGGCGCAAAGGCCTATCTGGCGCGTCAATATCTTAACATTGCTGCCGTTGGTGCGGTGGTGTTTGTCTTGACCTGGTGGCTGTTGTCGGGTGAAGCAGCTATCGGCTTTCTCCTTGGTGCGGTGCTGTCGGGTGCTGCGGGCTTTATCGGCATGCATGTGTCGGTTCGCGCCAATGTACGCACAGCACAGGCCTGCGCCCAAAGCCTTTCGGCTGGCATGGACATAGCGTTCAAATCCGGTGCCATCACCGGCATGCTGGTGGCGGGCCTCGCCCTTCTGGGTGTCTCCCTTTATTATTTTGTTCTCACCGTCGGACTGGGTCACGCCAGCGGCTCGCGCGAGGTGATTGATGCGTTGGTGGCCTTGGGCTTCGGTGCATCACTGATTTCCATTTTCGCCCGGCTTGGCGGCGGCATTTTCACCAAGGGTGCAGATGTGGGCGGCGATCTGGTCGGCAAGGTCGAAGCCGGTATCCCAGAGGATGATCCGCGCAACCCGGCCACCATTGCCGATAACGTTGGCGATAATGTTGGCGATTGCGCTGGCATGGCCGCAGACCTGTTTGAAACCTACGCCGTGTCGGTGGTTGCCACCATGGTGCTGGCGGCAATTTTCTTTGCCGGGAGCGCTGTGCTTGAAAGCGCCATGGTCTATCCTCTGGCCATTTGCGGCACCTGCATTCTCACATCCATTGTTGGCACATTCTTCGTCAAGCTCGGCACTAATGGCTCGATCATGGGCGCACTCTACAAAGGCTTGATTGTCACCGGCCTGTTGTCGATTATCGGCCTTGCTGTCGCAACCCAGCTCACCATTGGCTGGGGAGAGATCGGCACGGTGGGTGGCATGGCAATCAAAGGCACGCACCTGTTTATCTGCGGTCTTCTTGGTCTGGTGGTCACGGCGCTGATTGTGGTGATTACCGAATATTACACCGGCACCAACAAGCGCCCGGTCAATTCTATCGCACAGGCATCGGTCACCGGTCACGGCACCAATGTCATCCAGGGTCTGGCTGTTTCCCTGGAGTCAACCGCGCTGCCTGCGCTTGTCATCGTTGGCGGCATCATCGGCACCTATCAATTGGCAGGCCTGTTCGGCACCGCCATTGCCGTGACCACCATGCTTGGCCTTGCCGGGATGATTGTCGCCCTTGATGCTTTCGGCCCGGTCACGGATAACGCCGGTGGCATTGCTGAAATGTCTCATCTGCCGCCGGAAGTGCGTAAATCCACCGACGCGCTCGATGCGGTTGGCAACACCACCAAGGCTGTCACCAAGGGGTATGCCATTGGCTCTGCCGGGCTGGGTGCGCTGGTGTTGTTTGCGGCCTATTCCAACGACCTGCAATTCTTTGCCGCCAATGGCGACAAATATCCCTATTTCGCAGGCATTGGCGATATTTCGTTTAGCCTGTCCAATCCCTATGTGGTGGCCGGATTGATTTTCGGTGGCCTGATTCCTTACCTGTTTGGCGGCATTGCCATGACAGCGGTTGGCCGTGCGGCAGGCTCGATTGTTGAGGAGGTACGCCGCCAGTTTCGGGAAAAGCCCGGCATTATGGCAGGCACTGACAAGCCCGATTATGGCCGCGCCGTGGATATTCTCACCAAGGCCGCCATTCGCGAAATGGTGATCCCATCGCTTTTGCCGGTTCTGGCTCCGCTGGTGGTCTATTTCGGCGTGCTGCTGGTGTCTGGCTCAAAAGCATCCGCTTTTGCAGCGCTGGGTGCGTCTTTGCTGGGTGTGATTGTCAACGGCCTGTTTGTGGCCATTTCCATGACCTCAGGTGGTGGTGCTTGGGATAATGCCAAAAAGAGCTTTGAGGATGGCTTTGTCGACAAAGACGGCACACGCCATATGAAGGGCTCGGAAGCTCACAAGGCCTCGGTCACCGGCGACACTGTTGGCGATCCTTACAAGGATACGGCCGGTCCTGCGGTCAACCCCGCCATCAAGATCACCAATATAGTCGCCCTGCTGCTGTTGGCCGTGCTTGCTGGCTGATCCGGGCACGGCGCTGTAAAGCATAAAAAACCCGCGGTCGATCGCCGCGGGTTTCTTTGTGTCGAGCTCTACTGCATAATTCCTTAAATCGGAATCGATTTAAGGAATTATGCAGTAGCTTAAAAGTGTTACAGCGTCCTTTGTGCGCCATATATGGCGCACGGCGCTGTAAGGCTTATTGCATGCCCAGCATGTTCTTCATGCTGTTGGCACCACCGCCGCCGCCAGACAGAATCTGTTGCAGGAAGGTCATGTCTCTGCCGCCTGTTGGCGTGGTGCTGGACACCATATCAAAGACCTTGCCATCCTTGAGTGTGTAATTGGCGCGCCGGGTGACGACACCATCCTTGTTGAAATAGATGGCGAGAACCTGTTGCGACACAATCTGCTGCTTCATGAAGGCAACAGGACGCTTGCGGGTCTGAGAGATGTAATAGAACACCTCACCGTCAAAGGTCGCCGTGGTCGATGGCGTCCCAAGGCTGAGCAAGACCTGCTCACGGCTGGAGCCAACCGGCACCAGCTCAAGCGCCTGCGGGTCAACAATGTAACCGTTGTGATAGATTTCGCTCGTTTGGCAGCCGGAAAGCCCAGCCGTTGCGATCAGCAGGGTTATCGCAGCCATGCCCACGGTTTTAACGTGCGGCTGGAAATACCGTCTCTTCAATGATGCGTCTCCCATCATGCTCTCTCGTGCCCGCTCTCTCTTGTGCCCGCTTGTGTGTCAAAGCAGCAGAGTGTTGCCCATATCATTGTGTCCTTTCCGGGGAAACCGCAAAGGCAACTTGCAATGATATGCTTTGTCCAAATAATATCACGTCTATTGGCCACCACCCCGGTCTGCACAATGGCGGATCAGGCAAGCGGCATTGCAATTCACCATTGCTTCGGTAAACCAGCTTGCGTCATCATGCAACATCGGCCAGGCGGTTGCGCCCCTGCCAAACCAGTAAAGTAGGCATTGTCATGATTTTTGACTTGTTCAAGACCAGAAAGAACAACCGTCAGATTGTCGATCGGCAATATGCTCTTCTGACGCAGGCCGCGCGCATACCCCATTTCTACCTGCGACTGGACGTGCCAGATACGGTGATGGGGCGGTTTGAGATGCTGTCTCTGGTGATGATTCTCTATTTGCGGCGCACCACAAAATCACAAGCGAGCGGGCAGGAAGTAGCCCAGGAAATCATTGATGCCTTTTTTCAGGATATAGATCATTCCATCCGCGAGCTGGGAATCGGGGATCAATCGGTGCCCAAGCGTATGAAAAAACTGGCAGGAATGTTTTATGGGCGTCTTGAGGCTTATGGTCAGGCTCTTGATCAAAAAGACAGCCAAGGGCTTGCAGCCGCGCTGAAACGCAATATACACCCGCAACAAACAGATGCAGCGGATATGGTCGGGCTGGCTCAATGGGCTATGCTGGCTGAGACGGAGCTGGTAAATACGCCCGAAGAGGCCGTTGTTACCGGCTCCATTGCGCTGCCGTCCCCGGAAGAGCAGGGCCAACAATGAAATTGCAGGGTTTGGGTGATATGGAAAATCCTTTTTCCTACGCCGTTAAGGTCGGACACATCTCCGCCAATGCGGTGAAGGTGCATTTAGAAGCCAATGAGAGCGAGCTCATTGGGCTAGCCAAGCTGTGGAAAGTGCTGAATGTGCGCTTCCTCAAGGCGGACTTACAGATTTCACGCTGGAAAAAAGATGGCGTGCGCATCAAGGGCACCGTCGAGGGCGAACTTGAGCAGGCCTGCGTGGTCACACTGGAGCCTGTTCTGTGCAAGATCAACGAGCAGCTTGAGCAGGTCTATGTGCCGGAAGGCTCCAAGCTTGCGCGCTTGATGCTGGATGGGCACGGCGAAATGGTTGTTGATCCTGAAGGCCCGGACCTGCCAGAACCATTTGTTGGTGACACAATTGATGCCGGTGCTCTGGTGACCGAGTTTGCGGCGATGGCGATTGACCCTTATCCGCGCAAACCGGATGCCGAGTTTTCTGGCCATATCGAAGATACAGGGGCCGAGATCATTCGCCCGTCACCTTTTGCTGCTTTAAAGGACTGGAAAAAAGACTAGACCTGTTCTGTGGGGAGGCAGTTTTTTCTGAATAGAAAAGCGCAATAAAACAATAAACTAAGCAGCTTTAATGCCGGATGCTCCATGCGCGGCATTGCAGCCTGCGAATAACACCGGCGAAGTTTAGCACAAATGTGTTGTGTGCAGGGTCAAAACCAGTATTTTGGCCAAAATTTCACCCGGTGGTGAAAAGAAGGGATAAAGACGCGTGGTCAAGATTTCTCTCGATGTCATGGGGGGCGATTTCGGTCCTGAAGTTGTCATTCCAGGGGCAGCGAAGGCGCTGGAGCGCCATCCGGACATTACGTTCGTGCTGTTTGGCCAGCGCGCCAAATGTGAAGCTCTGCTGGCAAAATATCCTAAGCTCAAGGAAAAATCGGTCTTTCACGATTGCGATGTGGCCATCAGCATGGATGAAAAGCCAAGCCAGGCGCTCCGCCGTGGCCGTAACGTGTCAAGCATGTGGCGCTCGATTGCAGCGGTTAAAACCGGCGATGCCGATGTGGCTGTGTCTGCGGGCAATACTGGTGCGCTGATGGCCATGGCAAAATTCTGCCTGCGGATGATGGCCGATATCGAGCGGCCAGCCATTGCGGGTATTTGGCCAACCTTGAAAGGCGAAAGCATTGTGCTCGACATTGGTGCCACGATTGGTGCCGATGCCAAGCAATTGATTGATTTTGCCGTTATGGGCGGTGCCATGGCGCGCGCGCTGTTCGAAATCAAGCGCCCGACCATTGGCCTTTTGAATGTCGGGGTTGAGGAGATCAAGGGTCAGGAAGAGGTGCGTGAAGCCGGTCGGCTGCTGCGCGATGCCAATATTGATAGCCTCAATTATTATGGTTTTGTCGAGGGCGATGATCTGGGCAAAGGCACCGTGGATGTTGTGGTCACGGAAGGCTTTACCGGAAACATTGCTTTGAAGGCAGCAGAGGGCACAGCCAAGCAGATTGCCACTTATCTGCGGGCCGCCATGTCGCGCAGTCTTTTGTCACGCATTGGTTATATTTTTGCCAAAGGTGCTTTCGATGCGCTTCGCGAGAAAATGGACCCCCGCAAGGTCAACGGCGGCGTCTTTCTCGGATTAAATGGTATTGTCATAAAAAGTCATGGTGGAACCGATGCAGAGGGGTTTGCAGCGGCCATTGAGGTTGGATACGACATGGTCCGAAATGGCCTGACCCAGAAAATCGAAAATGACTTGAAACTTTATCACGCTTTTGAGCCAACGAGCGTCGGGCCGGAAGCAGCGTGACGAACAGGATATACAGAAAATGATTCGTTCAGTTGTTCGCGGTGTTGGCGCATCTTTGCCCAAGCGAGTATTAACTAACCGCGAGATGGAAACCATCGTTGATACAACCGACGAATGGATTGTTCAGCGCACCGGCATTGAGCAGCGTTACATTGCTGGCGAAGGCGAAACCACCGCGTCGCTGGGCGCAGAAGCCGCCGAAGCGGCGTTGAAAGCCGCAGGTCTGACGGCCGCTGATATTGACGTGATCATCTGCGCGACCTCGACGCCCGATAATACGTTTCCAGCCACGGCTGTGAACATCCAGAACCGCTTGGGCATGAGCCATGGCTTTGCCTTTGATGTTCAGGCGGTGTGCAGCGGCTTTGTCTATGCGGTGACCACGGCAGATGCCTATATTCGCGGCGGCCTGGCCAAGCGCGTGCTGGTGATTGGTGCCGAGACATTCTCGCGTATTATCGATTGGAAAGATCGCACCACCTGCGTTTTGTTTGGCGACGGTGCTGGTGCTATGATTCTCGAGGCGGCAGAGGGTGAGGGGACAAACGCAGATCGTGGCGTGTTGACCGCTCATTTGCGCTCCGATGGCGCACATCGTGAAAAGCTCTATGTTGATGGTGGCCCTTCCACCACCGGCACAGTCGGCCATTTGCGCATGGAAGGCCGTGAAGTGTTCAAGCACGCAGTTGGCATGATTACCGATGTGATCGAACAATCATTTGAAGCGTCTCACATGACAGCGGCTGATATTGATTGGCTGGTGCCTCACCAGGCAAACCGACGAATCATTGATGGCTCGGCCAAAAAGCTTGGCATTCCTTTGGAAAAAGTTGTGGTGACCGTTCAGAATCACGGCAATACATCTGCTGCCTCCATTCCGTTGGCGCTGTCTGTGGCTGTTGCCGATGGGCGCTTAAAGAAGGGCGATGTCGTGCTTTTGGAAGCCATGGGCGGCGGCTTTACCTGGGGTGCAGTGCTGTTGCGCTGGTAATGACGCAAAAACAAGTTGTTAGGGCGCTTGACCGATCGGGATTGGATCAATACTCTCTCGCTTCAACGGTATTAATGGATAAACGGACGGGATGCTATGACAGGCAAAACTGTGACGCGGGCGGATTTGGCTGAGTCGGTTTTCCGCAAGGTTGGTCTCTCTCGCACTGAATCTGCGGAACTGGTCGAAACGGTTATCGATGAGATCTGCAATGCAATTGTGCGCGGCGAGATGGTCAAACTCTCCTCTTTTGCCACCTTTCAGGTGCGCGCGAAGAATGAGCGTATTGGCCGCAACCCCAAGACCGGCGAGGAAGTGCCGATTTCCCCACGCAAGGTTATGACCTTCAAGGCGTCCAATGTGTTGAAGCAGCGTATTCTTCGTTCGCATCTGGCCAGAAAAGCCAAGCAGAAGCCTGCCAACCCTGCGCACTGAATTTTTCAAAACACATTATGGATATTGCCTGACAAGGGTTCAAGAGCCGTTGAGTCTGGTGGGTGACGAACCCGCCGCTTGATCCTGAGCAGGCAAGTCATTCCAATTCGACATGATGGAGCGATTGTATTGGATAAGAGCCCTGACGCCTTCCGCACAATCAGCGAAGTGGCGGACGATCTTGATCTGCCACAGCATGTGCTTCGTTTTTGGGAAACACGCTTTCCGCAGATCAAGCCTTTGAAGCGAGGCGGCGGTCGTCGCTATTATCGTCCCGACGATGTGGAATTGCTGAAGGGCATTCGCCATCTGCTTTATGATCACGGCTACACCATCAAGGGTGTGCAGAAACTTCTGAAAACAAACGGTAACAAGTTTGTTGTCGCTGTCGCATCAGGTGATCTTGCAACCATGGAAGCGCTGGTGGCCGCAGGCCAGACCATCAACGATGAACCGTCCTTGGGGCTGGATGATGATCAGGTGGTGGGGCAGGTCAAGCCTCGCCCGGCAAGCCGGTTTTTCGGGTTTGGCGGCGGCGATGATGGTGTGCCGGAGATTTCACTCGGCAAAGGCTCCATAAATAAAGAAGACAGGGCTCTGTTGCAGGAAACCCTGTTTGATCTTCTTGAATGCAAACGCTTGCTCGATCAGGTCCGCTGACGCAATCCGCGCAGTAAAGCTTTTTTCTCTCGCATTGCCGCCCGATACGATTGACATCACACCGCGATGTCAATCTTGTCCCGACGCGCTGCAACCAGCAGAGCCCGTCTGGCGTAGGCGGCCGAACGTTTACCCTCCAGCGCATCCGCGCAAGCTGCCAATGCTTTACGAAAAGAGGTGCTGGAAAAATCGGGCCATCGATCTGCAAGAATCCAGGCGGCTTCCCGAATCGATCCAATAACGTGGTGAGAGCCCTCGATAACGAGGGAAATTGGTCGTTCAAATTTTCTGTCTACTGTCATGTTTTTTCTCCGCTCTTCAGAACGCGGACAGCAGCTATTGGTTCCCCGGCGGGTGGTTAGATTTTATGTTTATTTTTATGTTCCGCGATACCTGCTCCAATCTCAAATTATCTTTCTAATATAATCCTTTACCCACTACTGCATAATTCCTTAAATCGGAATCGATTTAAGGAATTATGCAGCAGCTTAAAAGTGTTACAGCGTCCTTTGTGCGCCATAAATGGCGCACGGCGCTGTAGGTGTGTTTGATTGCCAACTCTGGTGGATAGGCGCAAAAAGCCAGCATGGCAGAGCCGGTTCCGGTAACAGCTTATCCATAGTGCGGCTGATCGACATCCTTCTGTTCAAAGCGATATTTTTTTGGAAGAAGCTGCAATTTTAGGCTTGCGCCCGAGGGGCAAAGACTCTAAGTCAACCTTGCTCTTAGGAGCGGGTCGGGGCGTAGCGCAGCCCGGTAGCGCACTTGACTGGGGGTCAAGGGGTCGCAGGTTCAAATCCTGCCGTTCCGACCATTTTAAAATCCTCCAGAATTTTCGACGATAGCGCGCATCACATTTCGTGATTGTGTTGTGCAGTTTATTTTTATTTCCATTCTGTTTTATGTGCAGGTTAAAAATGGATGAGCTTTCTGCACCAAGTCTCGCCATGGAGCGGACTCAAGCAACTGTTCAAAAAAAAGCGCTGGAGGCGGTAAAAAACGCCTCTGATGTCATTTCTGCCCTGAGAGCGCTGTGTACGATTTATCAGGTTGAGTACGCGACCTACCATGTGATCCAGAATACGGTGTCCATGGTCGATTCTCCTTTTGTGCGATCCACCTATCCAGCGGGCTGGGTAGGGCATTACCTGACGAAAAACTATGTGAGCATCGATCCTGTGGTTTTGAAGGCCATGGAGAGTAACCAGCCGTTTAGTTGGAGCGATCTGGAGAGGACAGGTGCCGGGCGCGATATGCTGCGGGATGCCAAAGCATTTGGCGTTGGTGAACTTGGCTATAGCATTCCACTGACCGACGACGGCAAGGGAAGGGCATTGTTTTCGTTCAATACGTGTGCACCACCATCCGCTTGGGCGGCTGTGGTGGCAATTCACGCTAGCGCCTGGTGCGACATTGCAGTTGCAGTTCATAAGCTTGCAAAGGCAGAGCAAAATGCTTGCGTAGGTGATATGCGTCCGCTGGCCCATCGTGAGAGGGAGTGCCTTGCGCTGGCCGCGCAAGGCAAAAGCCACAAAGAAATTTCGCTGATTTTGAGCATTTCGGATTATACGGCGCGGGGGCATTTAACCTCAGCGCGATTGAAGCTGAAATGCCGCAACACGGTGCACGCCGTTGCAAAAGCAACAAAGTTGAGAATCATCGACCCCGTTTAAGCACATCTGCTGCATCATTCCTTCAATCGGAAGCGATTGAAGGAATGAGCGAAAGGCTGTCGCCGGGAATCCCATTCAAAGGGACGGTTTTAGGTTTATTTCTCCCTTCAAAAACAATCAAATATTAGGCCCCTCGTGCAAGAATGGTCTTTGCGTGGTTCAACAGTCTCGCCAATGAGGCAGGTTTGCCCTATATTCGCTGCAGTGCAGCAATATGAATTCTGATTGTCGATCGCGACAAACAAAAGTGGCCTTGCGAATCAGGTGCACGCCGTTAGGAAGGCAATGAAAATGCGAATGAATGTCTCGGAGTCTGTGGCAGCGCTGATCCGAAAACAAAGAGATTTTCAAAAAGTGCTGGGAAATCTTGTGGATCACCTCGAAGCTCCGTCGTCACCTCAAGAAGAGGCATCCCTTGGTGCTGTTTTGAATGAAGTGGTTGGTTTTGGTAGTAATCCCGGTTCCTTGCGCATGTTGGAATATATTCCACCGCGCTTGAAGCCTGGCGCGCCGCTGGTTGTGGCGTTGCATGGCTGTGGTCAAAGTGCTGCGGAGTTTGATTGCGGTAGTGGCTGGAGCGCCTTGGCCCGCAAGTACGGGTTCGCCTTGCTTTATCCGGAGCAGAACAGCTCAAACAATTCTCACGGCTGTTTCAACTGGTTCCGCCCCAGCGCGATTGCTCGTGACCGGGGCGAAGTGGGCTCTGTTCGACAGATGATGGCCTCAATGGTTGAGCGACATGATCTGGATGCGCAGGCCACCTATATCATGGGACTTTCCGCCGGTGGCGCGTTAACCGCGGCGCTTTTGGCGGCTTATCCCGAGGTCTTCCGTGCCGGTGCAATTGTTGCAGGTGTTCCCTTTGGTGCTGCGCGAGACGCCATGAATGCTTTTAGCGCCATGACGAATGGTGTGGTGAAGACAGCTGATGAATGGGCCGCACTGGTTCAGCAGGCAGCGCCCGAGCAGGATGCCTGGCCGCGCGTGTCCATCTGGCATGGCGGTGATGATCAGGTTGTGAATATCAAGAATGCCGAGGCGTTGCGGGCACAATGGCTGGCAGTGCATGGCCTGTCGGAAGAGGATGCGAAGAGCGGAAAATTTGGCAAAGCCAGGGGTCAGGTTTGGCACGATGACAAGGGCGAGATCAAAGTGGAATATGTCGTTTTGGATGATCTCGACCACGGCGTGCCGATTGTGCCGGGGCAGGGGCAGGAGATGCCGTTTATGTTGGCGTCAAACACGCATTTGCCACAGGTTCTTGTGGAACGTTGGGGCCTTTCTTCGGCATCGAAAAGAATCTGATTTCGTTTGCCTTTTCGGCAAGCGAGGGATCAATCTATCGCAGATAAACGCTCAAGAACTGATCAAAAAGGCCGCACGTTACATGAAACGTGCGGCCTTTTGCCATTTTAAAATTATGCAGCAGATTAAAGTGCTACAGCGAACCTCTGCGCGCCCTCAATGGCGCACGGCGCTATAAAGCGCCCTGCGATTATTTTTCCTGGACTGAAACCCCACCTTGACCAATGCTGAGTTCAACGCCCTTCGGCTTGGTTTGTTCATGGTAGGTGTATGCGCCAAGACCGACCACCGCGACCACAAGTGCGCCGATGATGAGATAAAGACCGTTTGTGCGATTCATGATGTGCCCCCTATGGTAAGACGTTGAAAGGGCTGATTGCAGCCCCAAGAACAATCACGTCTTCAACGCAGCAGTCGCGAATTTGTTCCTTGTCCACGCAAGATAAGTTGCTGTTTTGAAAACAAATGTCTGGGATCTGTTGCGAAACCGGGGCAGATTTACATGGCAATGTGAGGCTGTCGCGCCAGTTTGCTTTGATGGCGCATTTCAAGGGCGCGGCATCCCCAGAGAATGCCGAACAGCAGATAGACATGGCGCCAGTGGTCAAGATCGATGACATCGCCAATCGCTGCATGTCCGACCATCACAATCCAGGTGATCATCAGATAGGGCTGCCATGGCCGCTCGCGCAGCAGATATTTGAAGCCGAAACAGAGTGTCCAGATCATCATGGTGAGGTAGCAGACGAATCCAATCCAGCCATAGGTGGTGAGTGACTTCAGCCAGATATTGTGCTCGTCCTCGGGGAATATTTTGTTGAAGGCGAGGGGGCCGATGCCGAGTGGGCGTTCCATGGACATCATGAAGCCAATTCGATGTCGCTCAAACCGTCCCAGATGACCGCCATCGTAATCCTGCACAAGTTCGGTGCGGGCCGAAAAAATGGTTCGAACCTTTTCCGATTGCAAGGCTATTGCCAGCGTTAAAACCATCAACACGGCAGCCGTCAGCGCCAGAAGCAGGATCTTGAGCCGAAAGGCACCGCTGCGTTTTTGAATCAGCAAAATGATGACCATAATGACGGCAGAAAACACAAATAGCGCCCAGGCGGCGCGCGAAAACGACAGAAATATACCAAAAGAGATGATCAAAAGGCCCAGAATGCGCAAGGGTGCTGCCATCAACCGACCGGTGAGAAGACCGTGTATCAGATAGAGCGACGGCGCGATCAGGAACGGGCCAAAAACATTGGGGTCTTGAAACGCCCCCATGGCGCGGTCGTAGCGGGTGAATATTTCCGCTCCCGGAAAGGCATGGAAATAGCCTAGAATGCCCAGAGTGGCCGTGGCCACGGCTGCCAATGTCCAGGCCTTGAAAATCACCTGCAACCGCTCTGGCCGATCTTCAATAATGGCGGCGTAGAACACCGAGGTGATGGCAAGAAAGGTCGATACCGCCACATACATGGGACCGGTGTCCAGATCGCGCATAACCGTGAGCGAGAGAAGCCCGCCGATGTTAAAGGTCAGCATCAGACCGAGTAAAGGTGCGATGCGACGGGAAATACGCAGACCCAGCACAAACCAGAGCGGGATTTGCGCTGCCATAAACAGCTCATAGGGGGCTGGCTCCTGAAAAACGAAGCCGAGCAGGAACACGCCGAAGCCAATCAATCCCGTACCAATCAGCCGGGCGGTGGCTATTCCCGGCTGAAAAACAGGGCTGGCGTGGGTTGTGAACGCGCTCAATAGGCATTTTCCGTATTGAACAGGCAAAATGGGGTCAGGAACAGTATTTTCAGGTCCAGCAGCAATGACCAGTTTTCGATATAGTAGAGATCGCAGGCTGTTCTGCCTTTGATTTTCTCATCACTATCGATCTCGCCCCGCCAGCCATTGATCTGCGCCCAGCCGGTAACGCCGGGTTTGACGCGGTGGCGGGCAAAATAGCCTTCAACAATATCGCCATAGGGACGATCGCGCGTTTGCGCCAAAACAGCGTGAGGGCGTGGCCCAACCAGCGAAAGATCGCCTTTCAACACGTTAAAAAGCTGAGGCAATTCATCCATGGACGATTTGCGAAGCCAGCGTCCGACGGGGGTGACGCGCGGATCATTTTTTGTCACGGCGAGTTTCGCCGTCGGATCGCTCATTTCGGTGTACATTGAGCGGAATTTCAGCACATGCACGATCTCGTTGTTGAAGCCGTGGCGTTTCTGGATAAACAGCGCAGGCCCCTTTGATGTGGCGCGCACGGCAATGGCGGCTGCCAGCATGATGGGCCAAACCAGTGCCAGAGCCAGCAGGCTGAAAACGATATCAAAGACCCGCTTGGCAACCGAATCCCAATCCCGAATGGGTTTGTCGAGCAAATCCAGCATGGCCACATCGCCAACATGGGAATAGGCGCGGGGGCGAAACATCAGGCTATCAGAATGGGCGGCAAGCCGAATATCGACCGGCAAAACCCATAGCATTTTTAAAAGTTGCAGAATGCGGGCTTCGGCACTGAGCGGCAATGAAATGATCAACATATCAATGCGCGCCTCACGGGCAAATTGCACCAACTCGGCCACGGTGCCCAATTTGGGGTAGCCCGCAACCATATTGGGCGAACGCTCCCCTTGGCGATCATCGAAGATGCCACAGATGCGGATGTCGTTGTCTTCCTGGCTCTCAAGCCTGCGGATCAGGTTCTTGGCCGGATCGCCGCCGCCAACAATCACGGCCCGGCGCTCAATCAGGCCGTTGCGGGTCCAGCGACGAATGCCAAGGGCGAGCAAATAACGCTCGGTGATAATAAAACCGCACCCGGCACCCGCCCAACCGGCAAGCCAGGTATAGAGCGCCTGCGGTGCCTGAAACACAAAGCAGGCCAAAGCCATGAGGATCAGAGACAGCGCCCAGCTGATCAGAGCGCGCTTGATGGATTGCGCTGGCGTGCGAAGAACGTGGATTTGATAGCCATCGGCCAAAAGCAAAAACAACGTATAGGTGATAACGCCAACCGCGGAAAAGCCGGCGTCAAGTGCGAAGCTTATCGCGGCATTGGCCATGGTCAGCCAATAGATCGCAAAGCCGATTGCCAGAATGCAGCTGAATTCAAAAAAGCCCAATTGGCCGAGAATGATGATCGGTGAGCGGCTTGCCTCGCGCAACTGTTTTGCAACGAGACTGGCCGTGGGCGACAGCTGCGCCTCATCCTGAACTTTGGCTGATGGCAGGGTGGTTATATTGCCAACCTCATCACGCAATTTTCGACGGAGCTTTGAAATGTCCAACGTGTTCGGAGTCCTCATGACAGCGTCCCATTATACGACATCATGCTCTTACGTGAAATATACTAAAGAAGGTTTAGCCCATTTTAAGTGCCTGGTAGATTCGATAGTCTTTTTCAGTAGAAGGAGGAGGGTTTACTATCCGTCGATTTCTGATTGTGCAGAGGTTTCAGTGTATTGATAATAGAGGGCAAGCATTTGTCTTGCCATGGCTGACGCTGAAAATGTCGCGTAAAATTGCTGTGGTTCCGGCATGGTTTTCAACTTCCAATCCGGATCCGTCAACGCATTGACCATAATGGCACCGAGAGCGTCTGGATTGTCAGGCTCGACAAGGGCAGGGCTGGTTTTGCCCAAGGCTTCAGGAATGCCACCGACGCGGCTGGCAACGACGGATTTTCCCGCCGCCACCGCTTCCATGACGATATAAGGCATGGATTCCGCACGTGAGGGCACGACAATGATATCGCTCATGGCAAATGCCTCGGCAACCCGCATGGCTGGCAAAAGCTTGATGCGTTGGCCAAGACCATGACGCACGATCATTTTCTCATAAATATCACGGTCTGGACCGTCGCCGATTACGGCGGCTTTGAGTGTGCGGCCAAGGTTCCTTTCAGCGTATTGAAAGGCATTGATGAAGACATCCGGCCCTTTTAACTCCCGCAGCATGCCGATGAAAGCGAAATCAACGGCATTATCGGTGGTGGCAATGGGCTGAAACTCCTGATCGCTGATGCCGTTATAGATCAGCCGATATGAGCAACGAGGCTCGCCAACCTTGGTTTGATAGCTCCATTGTTCAAAACCACAGACGAAGGCAATGGCCTCTGTCTGGCGTTCCAGCATTCGTTCCAGCGTGAAGATGGCTTTGCCCATAAAAGTATTGGCGCGATAATGCAGGCTGCCGCCGTGGGGGGAATAGAAGCGGGCAACGGGCAAACCCTTGGAGCGCAGCACCGAGCCAATGATGCGGGCAATGGCCCCGCCCTTGGCACCGTGGCCGTGCAACACATCCGGCTTGAGCGATTTGATGTGCAGGTAGCATTGCTTGACGGCCGCAAAATCCTGAGGCCCAATGGCACGGCGAATAGGCAGACGCACCAGCCCGAGTTTCAGCTTTGGCTCCAGTTCGGCAAAAAGTGCTGCCTCATGGGCCCCACCCGTGGAGCTATCGCAGACAATACCTACCTCATGCCCTGCCTGATCATGCTGCTCGACAAGATCGCGCACATGGCGGAAGATGCCGCCGACTGGCGAGCGAAAGCAATGAATGATGCGCAAAGGCCGATGTTCATTCATCAAAACAGCCGTTCACGCACGTAGATGGTATCACCAGCCATGATAGGATCGGTAACAGGCACTCTGCCAGTGGCAATGGTACCGTTGACTTTGCGGGTCACATCCATATCGCGCTGGTTGGCGCGACTGGTGAAGCCGCCTGCGACGGCAATGGCATTTTGCAAGGTCATGCCCGGCACATAGGAATATTGCCCCGGCTGGCCAACCTCGCCCATGACGAAAATAGAGCGATAGCGGTCCACCTCGATGCTGACATCGGGATCGCGTAGATAGCCCTTGCGCAATTTCTGGGCGATGGACCCTTCAAGCTGGGGCAGGCTCAGGCCACGGGCAGCAACCTGACCAATCAAGGGGAAAGCAATATAGCCAGCCTGATCAACCGTATAGGTGTTGGTCAAACCAGGTTGCTCGAAAACGGTAATGCGCAGCCGGTCGCCACTGTCCAGCCGGTAAGGCTCGATGGTGGAGCGATGAAAGACCTTTGACGCTGGCTGATAGGATGCGCAGCCTGCGAGGGCTGCCATTGCCACCACAGCCAGTGCCAGCAAGATTTTTTTGGCGATAACCATACGCAATCGCACTCCCGGCGAGAAATATCACAATAGAGTTCTTATCGGCCACTATAGTTAACGGTGCGTAAATCCGTGGCCTGTTCACAGCATTTGTTACCACAGTTGGTGCGTTTATGATGTAAACCGCGCAAGAATTAAGCCGTGCCAAATGGGTTAGATGCTTTGACCATGATGCTCTGCCCCATCGTCTTCGCCATGAAACTGATCCGATTTTGGATAATATGCTGCAAGATGACCTGCTGCGAGGCAAAGGTTATAGACAGGGGAGGTGTTTGGATTAACCATTACGTTACCATGTTCATTTACAGATTACTGATAATTCAAGGAGTGGCGCAATGACGGGTCAGCCGGGCACATCCCCTCAGGATGTGGATATTGATCTCTTGCAGCTCTTTCGCGCCGTCTGGCAGCGAAAGGGTCGGATTGCGCTTGCCACCTGCTTGATGGCCGGTGTGGCCTTTGTTGGCGCAAGCATGATCAAGCCCACGTACCGGGCCGAAACCTCGGTGCTGATCGAGCCGCGCGCACCCAATTACGATGCCGAAAATGCGAAATCTGCCTCATCAGAGCCAGTGCTGGATGATCTCAATATCGTCAGTCAGGTGCAGCTGTTCCGCTCGGCTGATTTGATCCGTCAGGTGGTCAAAGACCTCAAACTCTATGAATTGCCGGAGTTTGATCCCGATCTGCATCCATCGGCGCTCTCCGATTTACTGGTGATGCTGCATTTGAAAAAGAATCCGATGGATCTGGCCCCGGAAGATCGGGTCATCCAGACGTTTTTGAACAAATTGCAGGTCTATCAGGTGGAGAAATCGCGGGTTATTGGCATCGAGTTTTCCTCGAAAGACCCAAAGCTTGCGGCGGCCATTCCCAATGAAATGGTCAAGGTTTATCTCGATCTGCAAAGCGGCGCGAAGCTGGATAGCAATCAGGATGCGGCCAAATGGCTGGAGCCGGAGATTGCCAATCTGCGCAAAAAAGTCTCCGAAGCTGAAAAGAAAGTGGCAGATTATCGCCGCACGGCCGATCTTTTGCCAACCGGCGAGGGGTCAATCCTTGCCTCCACCGAGCTGAACAATATCGCCACCGAGCTGTCGCGGGTGAGGGCAGAGCGCGCCAGCGCCGAAGCACGGGCGCAAAATGCGCGGGCCGCGATGCGGGCTGGCAAGCCCACCGACAATCTGGATATTGTCATGGCATCGCCCGCCGTGCAGCAATTGAAGCAGAGCGAGGCCAGTGTGCAGGCGCAGATTTCGGATCTGTCCACCAGTCTTCTCGATGGTCATCCGCGGATCAAGGCGCTCAAGGCACAATTGGCCAGTCTGCGGGCGCAGATTGCGCAGGAAACCAGCAAAGTCGTATCCAGCCTCGAAGCGGATGCTAATGTGGCCAAGATGCGTGAAGCGGATCTGGTGAAGCAGATGAATGCCACCAAGGCTCAGAGCGCCGAAGCCGGAGATCGGCAGGTTGGTCTCAACGAGCTTGAGCGCGAAGCCGCAGCCCAACGCCAATTACTGGAAACCTATCTGGCCCGTTATCGGGAAGCCACCAGCCGTATGGACCGCAATGCAACGCCCGCCGATGCGCGCGTTATATCAAAGGCCTCCGAGCCGGGATCGCCGAATTTCCCCAAAGTGCTGACCATCACGGTTGTTGCTGGTGTTGCAACGCTGGTGTTGAGCATCATCATCACCATGTTTGCCGAGTTGTTTAGCGGCAGAGCGTTGAAGCCTGTTGGTCCGGTTGAACCCCTTGGTGGCAATGATCCATCACCGAGGGCGCGGCGTATGGATCGCGACGAGCCGGAATTTGCACCGATTGATCCACAGCCAAAGCCAAAGGCGCAGTCTGTGGCGCAAGCGCGTGCAGCGTTTAGCGCCCATGAGCTTCCAACGGAGGCTGTGCAAGACACGCATTCACCGGTCAATGAGAGCGTTGCTGCCACACCAGAGTCTGTTGCTGCTGACAGTGAATTTTCCATTGCATCGGTTGCCCGCTATCTGACGCGCAATGGCATTTCCAAGGCAGTTGCTATCTCGCCGTCGGGCGACGATGGCTCTACCGCCACTGTGATGTTGGCGCGCGCTATTGCCAAGGCGGGTCGCACGGTGATCTTGATTGATATGACCGGCTCGGGCTGCCCCACCGCGTTGATGGCTGAAAGTAAGGATTTGCCCGGCGTGACGGATCTGGTCTGTGGCGATGTTGCTTTTGGCGAGACAATCCATGCCGATCAAAGCTCGGACGCTCACATTATGCCCAAGGGCAATGCCGATATCCGCCAAGCCCTGCGCGGTATGGATCGCTTGTCGATGGTGATTGAGGCGCTGGCCGACGTTTATGATCTGGTGATGATTGAGTGCGGACCGGCAAGCGCTGAAAATGTATCGCATCTCTGCCGGGCGCAGGAGCATGAAATCATTCTGTCCGCTCCGCAGCCGGATCGCCAGCAATTGTCCGAGATCATGGCGACCTTTGAGGCGGTGGGATACACCGACCTTGTGCTGATGAGCGAGACGGCATCACCACCGGATGGCGAAGACCGCGACGCTGCGTGAAGGCTCGAACGCTCAATCATCCGTGTCATTGGAATGGCTGGGCTTGATGCCCTTTGCCCGGATTTTTTGCAGGCAGGCATAGAGCCTGGGATTGCTTTTAATCACGCTTTTGGTGCGCGTCAGCAGCCTTTGGGCGTTGGCGGCAATATGGCCAATTGGGGTGATTGGCAGTACAATATCGTGGTGCACCGTTTCAACAGGGCACCAGCCCCGTTTATAGCTCTGGTCGCCAATTCCAAAATCAAACAGCCGGGCTCCTTGCGCACAGCATTGTTCAATCATCAGCCAAAACAGCAATTCGCCAGAGCTGGCCTCCGGTATCAAGCTGGCATCAATTGAGCCAAACTGGCAGATCACATGATCGCCTTTGCGCGATAACCCGGCAATGGCAGAGATTTTACCGCTATAGTCGCCCTTGAGACGAATGGCATGGAGCTCCAGCGCGGCGTTATGGCCATCACGCGGGCCGTGTTGCAAATGGTGGAAAAAGGCTTGTGTCTCGCTTGCGTGAAACACGTCGGGGAGACCAAGATCGGCAAAGCGCACCGCTTTTTGCTCGAAAAACAGATCAAGCAAGCGTTTTTTTTCGTCGGCGCTTTTCGCAATGATATGGTCAAATCCGCCGTGCTCCTCCAGCTTGCGATGTTGGTTGCGAAATTTTTTGCGCCGCCTTTTGGCATTCAATTGCGCAATTGTAGCCTGGAAATCATCAAACAGGGGCAATTGGAAAGCGTGATTCTGATTTTCGATAGAGGGAAGGTCAGCCAGAGGATGGCGCTGATTGCGCCACGACAAGGGAATGTTCGATAGATGCAGCAGGTCGGCGTGGTGTTTCAGTGCTGAGGTGATTTGCTGGCGCAATCCTCTGGTCGCTTCAGCGCTTAATGTTTGGCGAAAGGCGGCGTCAAACAATCCCGTATTGATATTGCTGAAGGGGGCCGCGATAAAGCTTGCTTTACGCACCATGGCGCGACGGGTGATTTCCAAGGGCAAAATGCACACAGTGCGCCCGCCACTTTGGCAGCGCACAATTGCCAACGGATTTTTGTGGGTTTGAACCCATGCGTGGCACCAGTCATAGCTTTGGTGCAAGGAGCAATAATCGTCGCGCTCCAAAGCGCGCCATTCATCCTCCAGCGGCTCCATGCCGGAGAACACATCGATGCTTATTGCGCCCCTGGAAGGGTGTGCGCCCGCAGCTGCGGTCATGGTTTCACGATGGTCGGCGTTGACACTCAAGGGTCAAGGCCTGTTTTTCTGCACCGGACCGGCCATCCATTTGATGATCAGCATGGCAGGTACCACCCAAAGCACACCAGACAGCAGGAAATAGAGAAAATGCACCCACCAGGGTGATTGCGATAGCGTCAGCGTGGCTATGGTGGTTGCCAGCAGCGCATAGAGCATCACCAGCACGACGATTAAAACAATCCCGATGAACTTTTTTAGTCTCACTGGCATCATAACACCCCGGAAATGCTAGCCGCGACGCCATGCCGCAAACCTGTTACTCTTGTTTTGCACCGGCTGTTGTTGCAAATCAACAGGATTGCAAGAGGATTGACAAATGACAATCGCCACGACTGTATCGCCTTCGTCATCGACGCTTATGAACCAGCAGCTTCGCAATCGCCGCGCCATTCGCATCTGGCTGGGGTTTGTGGTGCTGGCGCTGTTTGCGCTTGTGCTTGTGGGCGGGGCCACGCGCCTCACCAATTCCGGCCTTTCCATTACCGAGTGGAAGCCCATTCATGGTGTTATCCCGCCGCTGTCGGTGGATGAGTGGCAAGAAGAATTCAAGCTCTACCAGCAGATTCCGCAATATGAGCGCATGAACAAAGACATGACGCTGGATGGCTTCAAGGAGATCTATTGGTGGGAGTGGGCGCATCGCTTTCTGGCCCGCAGCATTGGCATGATTTTCGCGCTGCCGCTGCTGTTTTTCTGGGTGACTGGCCGTATTGAAAAGCCATTGCGGCCCCGGCTTTTGGCAATTCTGGCTTTGGGGGGCTTTCAGGGCTTTGTGGGCTGGTGGATGGTGTCATCGGGGCTTACGGCCCGCACGGAGGTCAGCCAATACCGTCTGGCGACCCATTTGGTGATAGCCTGCCTGATTTTTGCGTCCTGTGTCTGGGTCATGTGCGGATTGCGAGAGCGCGATGTGGAGGCACCGCCCAAGGCCAGCTCAAAAGGCTGGGCCACGGCCTTGCTGTGTCTTGTGCTGTTTCAGATTTATCTGGGCGCGCTGGTCGCGGGTCTGCGCGCAGGCTATAGCTATAACACATGGCCGCTGATGGACGGCGCTTTGGTGCCCGGTGATTTGCTGATCCAGCATCCTCTTTGGGTCAATTTTTTTGAAAATGCCAAGACGGTGCAGTTCGTGCACCGGATCGGTGCCTATACCGTGTTTCTGGTGGCGCTTTACCATATGGTGACATCGCTGTCTGCTGCGCCGAAATCGTCTCATGCGCGGCGCAGCGTTGTGTTGTTCTGGTTGATCACCGCGCAAGCCGCGCTTGGCATTTTCACCCTGCTGCATCATGTGCCCTTGCATGCCGGGCTTGCCCATCAGGGGCTGGCGTTGATTGTGCTGGGCTTTGCGGTTGCCCATCTGCGCGGCTTTTATGGGGCTTACAGGCTACCCGAAACGGTAGCCTGAATAGGCCTTGCCCCAAATTGTGCCGCTGAAAACCTGCTGGCCCGGATCGGAGCCAGCAGCGCCAGCCGCCACAAACAGGGGCACGAGATGATCATGGTCTGGCACATGGCAGGCCAATGCATCCGGGTTTTCGTGCCATTTGGCAAGCTCATTCGCCCGTGCATCCGGATCTTCCAGCGTCACTGCTGCTGTCAGCCAGTCATCGAAGCGCTTGGCGACGATTTCATGCTGGGCGTCTCGGCTGCGGAACATGCGCATGTTGTGGTAGCTCATGCCGGAGGCAATGATCAGCACATCCTCATCGCGCAGCTTGGTCAAGGCTTTGCCGAGCGAGATATGGCTTTCCGTATCCAAGGTATTTTTCAGCGACATCATCACCACCGGCACGTCTGCCTCTGGATAGGCGACCATCATGGGAACGAACACGCCGTGATCAAGACCACGTTCCGCATCTTCGGCAGAGGCAATGCCTGCCTCTGACAGGACCTCCCGCACTCGTTGCGCCAAGGCCGGATCGCCTTTGGCGGGATAGGAGAGCTGATAGGTGTGTTCCGGAAAGCCATAATAATCAAACAGCATGCCGGGTGCTTTTGCCGTGCTGACGGTGGGAAGCGGTTCCTTTTCCCAATGGCCGGACACCATCAAGATGGCTTTGGGTGTGCGCCCAACGTTTTCGGGAAAGTGGGCCAGAAAGTCCGCCAACTCATCCCATGGGCCGTGGCCCGTTTCATCTTTCGGAAATTCCATGAACGGCCACGGTCCGCCACCGTGGGGAATGAAATAAACCGGAAGGCGGGCTGTCTGGGTCATGGTGTCGCTCCTGCAATCAATCCGCACACAATAGCGCGCGGATGCATGGGAGACGAGGTGCGGATCAGTCGACGAACTGTTCAGCAAGTATGGACCTTGCCATGCGCGCAAAGCCTAAGCGCTCATCGAGATTAGTCTGTCCTGAAGGCGTGAGGTCATTTTGAAGCGTCCAGGCAGCAGACAGCCCGGCATGAGCCGCCGCAAAGCGCAGGATCTTGGAGGCGGTGCAGTTAAGCACGGGTGCAAAGCGCCTTGCCAACCTTATCGCCCGTTGCGGATCAAGAATCTCGTCTGTGGCTCCGAGCGGATTGCCAAACACATTGGCAACGTCATAGGCCGGATCACCCAGCAATCCTTGTGGGTCGATGGCGATCCAGTCGCCGCCTTCACCACCAATGATATTATCATGATGAAGATCGCCATGGAGCGGTTTGACCATTTCCTGCTCCGCAAGCAAGGCGCGGGCGAGAGCTGCGCTCCAACGGATCACGTCGGCAATGGCAGCGTTGGGGCCTGACTTCTCAAGTGAAAAAAGGGCGTCGAAATGAACATGCAGAGGTGTCAATGCGGCAGGGGGCGGGCTGGAGGATGGCGCATGAAGGCGCTGCAATACATCGACAATGATTTCGGTGGCGATCACATCACCGACCTCGCCGTGATAGGTTCCGAGCGTCAGGTGGCCCGCATCTTCGAGGAGGGCGGTGTCATGGTCTTGCGCAATTACCTTGATGGCACCAAGCCCATCGCGCCAGCGCAGAAAATCCATTCCGGGCCGCTCACCCCGACCTTCAGGTTTCAATGTCTTCACGATAACGGGAACATCGTCCCGCATGGCGCGGTAAACGAGGCTGCTATGGGTATCGGCGATCAGCCGGATATGTGATAGCCCCCACCGATCAACCAGTGTGGATGAAAGAGCAGGGGCTTTCAAAGCGGCTGTCACAGCATCACGCCGACAACATCAGGTCCATATTCTGAACCGCAGCACCGGAAGCGCCCTTGCCGAGATTGTCGAGAACCGCGACGAGATTGACATGCGCACCACCGGGCGTGCCAAATACGAAGAGCTTCATGGTGTCCTTGCCCACCAGTTCTTCGGCATCCACACGGGCAAGCTTGCTGCTGTCTTCCAGCGGCACAACGGTAACAATCTCCTGGCCTGCATAATGGGCAACCAGTGCTGCATGGATGCTTTCCAGCGATGCACCTTCATTCAGGTTTTCCAGATGCAGCGGAACCTGCACGATCATGCCTTGCGGGAAACGTCCAACGGAGGGCGAAAACAAGGGTGCACGATCCAGCAAGCCGTGAATTTTCATCTCAGGCATATGTTTGTGCTTGAGGGGCAGGCCATAGAGAAAGTTGTTGGCGGTCATATGCTCTGGATGGTTCACATCTTCCATCTGGGCAATCATTTGCTTGCCGCCACCGGTATAGCCCGAAACCGCATTGACGCTGACCGGATAGCCGTCTGGCAAAATGCTGGCAGCGCGAAGAGGCCGGATCAAGGAAACCGCACCCGTGGGATAGCAGCCGGGATTGGCAACGCAACGCGCGTCCCGGATTTTATTGGCCTGATCCTTGTCCATTTCGGCAAAGCCGTAAGCCCAATCAGGAGCGACGCGAAAAGCGGTCGATGTGTCGATAATCCGCACATTGTTGTTGCCAGCGACCATAGCGACAGCTTCTTTCGAAGCGTCGTCCGGCAGGCACAGAATCGCAATGTCGGCGCTGTTGAGCATGTCTTCGCGCATCGCCGCGTTGCGACGCTCGGCTTCGGGAATTGACAGCCATTCGACATCGCGGCGATCGGCCGTGCGGCTGCGGATTTGCAGGCCGGTGGTGCCGTGTTCGCCATCAATGAAGATCTTCGCTGTCATTTTAGCCTCTCTTTTCAGGGGTTTGTCCGCTTTTTCGGACTCAATCCTGTAACCTGTTGAATCAATCTGTGAAGTTCACCGTGCCAAACGCTCGGCACGTAAGCCTAGCATATACATTGCCACCGTTGCCCCTGCAATGGCGGTGATATCGGCATGGTCATAGGCTGGTGCCACTTCGACAACATCCGCTCCTCTGATGTCGAGCGGATGAAGGTTTTGCAGAACCGACAGAATTTTTGCACTCGACGGCCCTCCCGCTACGGGCGTTCCTGTGCCGGGGGCAAAGGCGGGGTCAAGGCAATCGATGTCGAAGGTCAGATAGGCGGGCTTGCCAGCCGTATGCTCCAGAATCAAAGCAGCAATATCGGCTGCCCGCATCTCTTCCAACTGATGGCCGTAAACGATGCGGATGCCGCAATCTTCCGGCGCATGGGTGCGAATGCCGATCTGGATGGAATGGTTGGGATCAATCAGGCCTTCGCGCACAGCGCGGCCTACGAAAGAGCCGTGGTCAATGCGCTTGCCATCGTCAAACCATGTGTCCTGATGGGCGTCAAACTGCACCATGGCCAGAGGGCCATGCTTGGCCACATGGGCTTTCAGCAAAGGCCAGGTGATGAAGTGATCCCCGCCGAGTGTGAGCAAAAAATTGGCCTTTGAGAGAATATGGGTCGCTTCTTTTTCAATGGTCGCGGGCGTGTCCCAATGATTGCCATAGTCCAGACGGCAATCGCCGTAATCAATCGTGGGCATGGCGGTGAACAGATCGCGTTCAAACGGATATTGCGGATCATTGTCAAAGATCGCTGATGCACGGCGAATAGCTTGTGGCCCAAAGCGTGTGCCGGGGCGGTTGGATGTGGCCGCATCAAAGGGAATACCCCAGACAACCGTATCAACACCATCCAGAACCTTGGTGTACCGCCGACGCATAAACGACAGCACGCCCGCATAGGTGGGGTCGGTTGCTGCCGATGTGAGGTCCAGAGCGGTAAAGGCGTGGTCAATGGACTTTTCTGCCATGTCATTATTCCGTTTTATCGAAGCTGTAGGCGCGCTCAACCTTGGCTACCCGCACTTCATAATGATTGTACCATTCCGTGCGACCTTGGCTTTGAGCGGCAAGATGGTCAACCACTTTTTTCCAGTTGCGGATTGAGATCTCGTCTGCCCAATAGGAGTTGGTTATGCCGAAGCCATCGGCTCCCCGCGCCGATTCCACACCCAGAAAACCCGGCTGCTGGCTGGCGAGATTGACCATGGCATCCGCCATGGCACCATAGCCTTTATCGCCGTCCGTGCGCGTCGATGAAAAACAGACAACGTAATAGGGTGGGGCTGGAAGCGTGGCAAACGGTGACGGCATGTCAAAGCCTTCTTGAAATGTTCCGTAAGCGTTCTCTATTCCATAGTTCAGCAGTGATAAACCAATTCAATTGCGTGATGAATTGAGAACAAAAAAAGCGGAGCCGAGGCCCCGCTTTCCAAATGCCAAATTCCAGAAGCGATTAACGCTTGGAGAACTGTGCCCCAGAGCGCGATTAGCGCTTGGAGAACTGGAACGAACGACGGGCCTTGGCCTTGCCGTACTTCTTACGTTCAACAACGCGGCTGTCGCGGGTCAGGAAGCCACCCTTCTTGAGAACCGAGCGCAGGCCTGGTTCAAAATAGGTGAGTGCCTTGGAAATGCCGTGACGAACAGCGCCAGCCTGGCCGGAAAGACCACCACCGGTCACCGTTGCAACGATGTCGAACTGGTCAACGCGTGCAGCAGCAACGATTGGCTGCTTCAGAATCATCTGAAGCACAGGGCGTGCGAAGTAAACAGGGAAATCGCGGCCGTTTACGGTGATCTTGCCAGTGCCTGGCTTGACCCATACGCGAGCGATTGCGTTCTTGCGCTTGCCGGTCGCATAAGCGCGGCCTTGAGCGTCAACCTTGCGCACGTGAACTGGAGCAGAAGCTTCCTGTGCAGTGCCGAGATCCTTCAGGGAAGAGAGGTCAGCCATACTTAGGCGCTCCTTGTGTTCTTGCTGCTCAGCGATGCCACGTCGAGAACGACAGGCTGCTGGGCTTCGTGGGGGTGGTTGGAGCCTGCGTATACGCGCAGGTTCTTCATCTGGCGACGGCCAAGCGGACCACGTGGGATCATGCGCTCAACAGCCTTTTCAAGAACGCGCTCAGGGAAGCGGCCTTCAATGATCTGGCGCGCTGTGCGCTCCTTGATGCCACCCGGATAGCCGGTGTGCCAGTAGTAGGTCTTGTCAGAATATTTCTTGCCGGTCAGAACAACCTTCTCGGCATTGATAACGATGACATTGTCACCATCGTCAACGTGCTGGGTGTAGGTTGCTTTGTGCTTGCCGCGCAGGCGGGTTGCAATGATGGTGGCGAGGCGACCAACAACGAGGCCTTCGGCGTCGATGATGATCCACTTCTTCTCCACCTCGGCGGGCTTCTGAACGAAGGTAGACATAGGGTTCACTTTCTCTTGGTCCCTTCCGGCCTCTCATTGCTGACAAGTGCCATAGGGATCGTTTTTTGTTGCTTGTTTTTGTGAAGATCGCTGCACAAAAAAACAAACGGTGCCTAAGGCCCGTGTGCTGGGTGCCTTATAGTGGTGTGTGCAAAAATGGTCAAGATATGCACGTCTTGATGCTATTTTGAATTTCATATAAATTACAATGCTTTAGATGTGAGGTATTATTTTACCCCACATGTTGGATGCTTCTTTTATCGCGGCGGGATGGAATAAGTGGCGGTTGCTTGTGCCACAGGTTCAGCAGAGCAGCCTTGATGGATCAGTGCATCAACCACCGCCAGGCGCTTTCCCAGCTTTAAAATCCGGCAATCACAATCGAGAGGAGCCTGTTTGGGAAGCCGCAGAAAATTGATGTTGAGGTTTGTGGTGACCACCATCGGAATCGGCCCGACTTGCGCCAAAATGGCAATCCAGCAGCCAACATCGGCCAATGTGAATAAGGATGGGCCTGAGACCGTGCCGCCCGGACGCAAATGATGCGTGTCAGGATCGAGTTGCAGAGTGGCGGTGCCGGCACCGATTTTCGTCACCTTAAAGTGTTTTCCTCCCGTCTGAAGCTGCGGAAAATGCGTATCAAGAAAAGCGCTGATGGTCTCTATTGTCATGACGGGTTGGTTTGGCATTGGCTCCTCCCTGTAAATCACTCTTGTAAATCACTGCCCCATTCTGATCACATCACTCTGTCTGCGGCAAAGCTATTTTCCAAAAACGGGACTGCACGTTTAAGGTGTTATTTTCTGTTCAATTTTAGAGCAGTGTCGCGTCTGGATTCAAATACATCCCATGGTGGGAGTGTTGCGCTATTTTCATCCGCAAGCAGCGTAAAATTTCGCATATTCAACGACGAAACCTCCAAGACTTTGGTATAATTTCGCAACAGAAATGCCTGTTCACATCCCCGTGAATGGAGGTCGGAGCCAATTGGAATTGTTTGTCTTTCTGAATTTGTTGTTGCTAAAGTACGCTTGAACAGAAAGTGAACATTTGCGTACAAAATAGGAATAAGAAAATGACATGTGACGTGTGTCACTTTTTCCATTAGGGGGGAGCGTTTTTCGCGCATTCTTGTTAGCGCTATCAAGATACGCGAAAATTTCAATCGATTTAATTTATTCGTCAACCAGCCTTAAAAATCTTTGAGGATATATGGCAATAAACCAAATGGTTGTATTTGGGTTGCGGCTTTGCGGGCCTGCGCAAAAAGACATGGTCCGCTCGGGGTGTAAATCTTAGTGATTTCTTATATTATTGAGAGGATGATTTCCTATGTCTCTGAACAAGAGATGTGATCATACGAAATGTCATCCTGAATAACGGATCACAATGTGTCTGGGAGGAGGATACGATGGACCACAACAGCTATAGCGATGTCTTTTTGCGCAAGATTTTGCAGCAAACGCGCACTGTCGCGCTGGTGGGCATATCACCGCGCGATGATCGGCCAAGTCATTGGGTGCTCGGCTTTTTGCTGGGGAAGCGCTACAAGGTTTTCCCGGTTAACCCTCATATTGCAGGCCAAACCATTCTCGGATGTCGAGTTTATGCCCGTCTGAGCGATATTCCTGAAGCGATTGATCTCGTCGATGTTTTTCGCCAGAGCGATGCCTTTTCCGAAGTGGTTGACGAGGCGCTGGCGCTGCCCGTGCGGCCAAAGGCAATATGGGGGCAATTGGGTGTGAGAGATGATGCCGCGGCCAGCAGGGCCGAGGCCGAAGGCATTGAAGTGGTGATGAACCGCGCCCTGGTGGCCGAATATCCTTTGGTCTACGAGGCAACCCATCCCTCTCACACATCGCCCAGTGCTGCGTGAGAGTGCTGCGTGAGAGTGCGGCGTGAACATGTTTGACGCATCATTCAGCGACGCGGATGGGCCATCAGGATAAGCGTTACAGGGAGTAATGCGGGATGAAGTTTGGCCAGTTCCCATCAAGATTGCTGAGGGGCTGGCAATTCAGCACCGGGCAGCGAAGATTATCCTTGGTGGGTACAACGGCTCGCTCGGCATATTCATCATAGCCGCAAGACTGGCTGTTGCGCACGTAGCGATCATAGAGCGTCATCCCGCTGACGCGCTTTGAGGGGTGGCGAAAGATCGCTGCCCCTTGATCACGCAGAATCTGTCTCGCCTCTTCGCAGTTCAATGTTGTCACATTGTATCTGTTGATTGCCAATGCATTGCCCGCGCTGAGCGCGATGCCAAGGCAGATGATTGTCCCCATAAGCGGCTTCATCACGATGTCTCCCAATGTCTCTGTTGTGTACGCTATATATGGCGCACCGTGCTCTCTGGCTATATAACCTGGGAGAAACCAGACCACTTTCAATGCGCCCACAGTCAATAATGTGTGACGCTATGATATGTCTTGATCAGAACGGGTGGAGGCCATGAAAATGCAGCATGATGACTATGAACGCCAATACCTCAAAGACATTTTAACACAGGTCAAAGTGATTGCGCTGACGGGTGCGTCGCCCAATCCGCAACGTCCCAGTCATGGTGTCATGCGGTTTCTGCTCGGGCGGGGCTATAAGGTTATTCCGGTCAATCCGGGACAAGCGGGCAAAGAGATTTTGGGCCAGACGGTCTATGCGCGTTTGGCTGATATTCCGGAACCGGTGGATATGATCGATGTGTTTCGTGCCAGCGAATATCTGGATAGTGTTGTTGACGAGGCTTTGGCGCTTAGCCCAAAACCATCGGTCATCTGGGCGCAACTCGGAGTGCGCGATGATGTCGCTGCCGGGAAGGCGGAAGCCTCGGGCATAAAAATGGTGATGAACCGCTGTCCGGCTATTGAACATCCAAGGTTGATCGGCTGGGGTGATTAGAATGATTTTCGCCAAATGCGAAACGGCTTGAAACAAACCCATCTTATTCCTGTGTTTGCACCTGTTTGTCGCCTTGCAATTGACGGTGAAGATCAAGAAAATCCTTTCTTGATCGTCGTTAAAGCCCCTCGCTATGTTTGATAGCTCTGCGGTGCCAAGGCGGCCTATTTCAAAGGTCGGAGAATGAAGGCTCTGATCGCTCAATGATAATTCAGGGAGGAATACCATGTCGAATAATAGTCCGGGTTTTGCAACGCTTGCGGTTCACGCCGGTGCGCAACCAGATCCGAGCACGGGCGCAAGGACCACGCCGATTTATCAAACCACGGCCTATGTGTTTGAAGATGCGGACCATGCCGCAGCCCTGTTTGGCCTCAAGCAATTCGGCAATATTTACACCCGCATCATGAACCCGACGCAAGGGGTGCTGGAAGAGCGTGTGGCCGCGCTGGAAGGCGGCACGGCGGCCTTGGCTGTGGCCTCTGGCCATGCGGCGCAAATGCTGGTGTTTCACACCCTGATGCAGTCTGGTGATAATTTTGTTGCCGCCAGAAAGCTCTATGGCGGCTCCATCAACCAGTTTGGTCATGCATTCAGCAATTTCGGCTGGCAGGTGCGCTGGGCCGATACCGATGAACCGGAGAGCTTTGCCGCGCAAATTGATGACCGCACACGGGCTATTTTCATTGAGAGCCTGGCAAATCCTGCGGGCAAGTTTGTGGATATTGCCGCCATTGCCGAGGTTGCCCGCCGCCATGGCCTGCCGCTGATTGTTGATAACACCATGGCAAGCCCTTATCTGGTGCGGCCGCTGGAACATGGCGCGGATATTGTTGTGCATTCTGCCACGAAATTCCTCGGCGGCCATGGCAATTCCATGGGCGGCATTATTGTCGATGGCGGCACATTTGATTGGTCGGCATCTGGCAAGTTTACCACCCTGTCGCAGCCGCGTGCGGAATATGGTGGCGTGATCCTGCATGAAGCCTTTGGCAATATGGCCTTTGCCATTGCCTGCCGCGTGTTGGGCCTGCGCGATCTTGGACCCGCCATTGCGCCTATGAATGCTTTTTTGATTATTACTGGCATCGAAACTCTGCCGCTGCGCATGCAACGCCATTGTGACAATGCCTTCAAGGTTGCCAATTGGCTGAAAAACCACGAAAAAGTGGCCTGGGTTTCCTATGCTGGCCTGCCGGATGATCCGAACCACGCCTTGCAGCAGCGCTATGCACCAAAAGGTGCCGGTGCCGTCTTCACCTTCGGGGTCAAGGGTGGCTATGCCGCTGGCAAGGCGCTGGTGGAAGGATTAAAACTGTTTTCGCATCTGGCCAATATTGGCGATACCCGCTCGCTCGTCATTCACCCGGCATCGACCACCCATGCGCAATTGTCGCCGGAGCAGCAGATAGCAGCCGGTGCCGGGCCGGATGTGGTGCGTCTGTCGGTTGGTATCGAAGACCCGGAAGACATTATCGCTGATCTGGAACAGGCACTCGCCAAGGCGTGATGGGAGAAGCTTATGTCCAAGGCACTTGGCTTCGATCTCTCCACGGTTGAACCGGAAGAGGGCGCACCAGCACCAGAAAAAGTGCTGGATGGCGATCCGCGTTTTCTGACCTGGAATCTTGAGGATGCCGGCAACGGCCTCCACGCCGGGGTGTGGCAATCCACCCCCGGCACATGGCGGGTTTCCTACGATGAATGGGAGTATTTCTCCATTCTCGAGGGGCATTCGATCCTGACGGAAGAGGGCGGTGAACCGGTGCATCTTCGGGCTGGCGACCGCATGATTATCCAGCCGGGCTTCAATGGCATCTGGCAGGTGGTGGAAACCACCCGCAAGGATTATGTCGTGCGGTTCTAGAGTTTGTCAGGGAAAAGTGGAATCCGGTTTTCCCGAAAAGACAAACGAACATAAAGAATTTTAGAGGCTGTCTGGTTCAATCTGAGCCTGACAGCCTCTAAAGCCTCTCAAGGGCAGGTGATGCGGCGCAAGCGCCGTCCTCACCAGACCAGATCGAGCCGCTCCAATCCGTGAAAATGATAGACATCTTTCACCTTGGGGCGGCTGGCAAGCTTCAGCCCCGGTAGACGCTTGAACAGCAAAGGCAATGCGAGGTTCAGCTCCAGCCGCGCTAAGGGCGCACCAATACAAAAATGAATGCCTGCGCCAAACGACAGGTTTGCCCCTTCGTTGCGCGTCGGCTTGAAGGTGAGAGGATCGGGGAATTTCTGCGGATCCAGATTGGCCGCCGCTAAAATCAGGCTGATTTTGTCGCCTCGCTTCAGGCTGACACCATCAATCTCGCAGGGCTCCAGACAGTAGCGCTGAAAAATATGGACGGGCGCGCAGATGCGCAGACATTCTTCCACCGTGCGCTCGGTTGTGGCGGCATCGGCAAAAAGCTCTGCCGGGTCCAGCCCGCTTTCGAGAATAACCCGCACCGAATTGCCAATCTGATGCACGGTTGCCTCGTGGCCAGCGTTGAGAAGCACAATGGTGGTGGACACCAATTCATCATCGGTCAAAAGTTGACCTTTGTGCTCGGTGTGAGTCATGTGACTGAGCAGGTCTTCGCGCGGCTCCGCGCGGCGCTCGGCAATAATGCTGCGAACATAATCGGAAAACTCTTTTGACGAGCGATCCGCTGCATCTTCATCCGCACGGGTGCGATTGAACATATACATGCCCACATAGTCATGGGACCATTTCAGCAATTGCGGGCCCATCTCATCGGGAATGCCAATCATCCGCGCGATCATGGTCACAGGGATGATGTCTGCAAAGCTTGTGAGAAGCTCGGTCTTGTGGTCTCCCTCAAAGGCGTCAATCAAACCATTGGCGAGATCGGTGATCTCCGGCGTCATTTTTTCGACATGGCGGGAGACAAAGGCGCGATTGACCAAGGTGCGCAAGCGAGTGTGTTCTGGTGGCTCAAGCTCCAGCAGCGACCACGATTCCGCTGCGTCAAAATGGCGGGTATGGGCAGCCGGAGGTGGCATGTTGAGCTCTTCGCGGCTGGCGATATGCAGAATCTGGCGGCCAAACCGCTTGTCGCGCAACAGCGAATTGACCAGATCATAGCCGCTGAAAAACCACTGTTTTTGCTGCTCCCAGTAAAAAGTCGGGGCTTGTGCATGCAGCGCCGCATAGACCGCATTGGGATTTTCGTAAAAACGTGGATCGCTGGCATCCAGGCTGACGGAGCGATGTGTCGTGTCCACAGACAGGAAAGAGGATAGGGTCATGAGGTGCCTGATAATTTTAGAGGGGTAATGTGTCTTTATGCGTCCGGGTGCAACTGACGTTTTGTGAGGCGGCGAAGGGCTGCGACCTGAAGGTCTGTGTCATGGTCAATAGCGGCGGGACTGCCGGGTTCCAAGCCCGGACCGATACAATAGACGCTTTCTCCGCTGGCAATTGCCGTGCGATTTCGGCCATCGGCTTTTGCTTTGTAGAGGCCGTGATCAGCCTGGCTCATCAGCTTATCGAAATCAAATTCGGTGACAGTTATACTGGAAATGCCGATGCTCACAGTGAGGCGCACTGTGACGCCGTCCAGAACAATCGGCGTATTGGCAACCATTGTCCGTATCTGTTCAGCCAGCCCCGCCGCTTGCCGCAGGCTTTCCACCGGTATCAAGGTGCAGAATTCTTCACCGCCAGAGCGTCCAAACAGTCCCTTCGGATGGGTTCGTGCATTTGCGATAACCGAAGAGGTCATTTCGGCGAAGGATGATAATACTGCATCACCAACCTGATGGCCGTGCGTGTCGTTGATGGCTTTGAAGTGGTCGAGATCAAAAACCAGCAGCGCGAGAAGCCGATCTTTTGCTGCGTTTTGCTTCAATGTGTTTGCGGCCTCAATCAGGCCTCGACGATTCAAGGCCCCGGTCAGCGGGTCGGTCACCGACAAGAGTTTCAGGCGCGCCTCATTCCTATCCATGATTATTTTCGACAAAAGAACGAATGTCGAGAGCATGCAGGCGATAAACAAGAGTATCATGCCGCCCATGAACGGGATCCCCGCTAAAGTTTGGGGGTGCCCGAGAATACCGTAAAGCGCGAAGCTGAGCGCCATTGCGCTTTGCACCAACCATAAGCCCGCGAGCATATGTCGATAGCGAGGCGTGCTGAGCCGCGAACTCACCAGAGTCGACGCCAGAAATACATAGCCTATGGCTGAGCCGAGTGCGTAGACAACAAGCCTGTTGGCGAAGCTCGCGTAGATCGCCGGAACCAGATTGGCCACCAGCCAAAGGGCTGCCGGTATGGCAGGCCATGACACCCATTTACGACCTTCGAACAACCGTAAACCGTTGGCCCAGAGGCAGAGTGACAAGAGAACCAGGCAATTGCTGAAATAGACTGTGAAAATATCGTCGACATATCCTCGCAGATTGAAGGAGATTCCTCCAAGGCTATTGAGGGCAAATCCGATGCAGAATAACAAATAATGGCGCTGCGCGCGATCGTGGAGCCAAACGGCACACAAAAGAAGAGACAGTGTGAGCGCCTGTGCACTCCACATCAAAAAAGCAGTCTTCGCATCAAGCAAGTTTTTTGCCCTTAATTCTCTGAATTGCGGCCGCAACATTTTTAAAAATGGAGTGAACGACCGGCACCAGAACCAGTTCGCCGATTATATTTCAAATTCAGAAATTGCCTGGATGATTTCCAAATTCAAAACCGCCCTTCGTCCCGGATGAGGTCCATCTGCGTTTAAAACTCACAAACCCTGTAACACACCCCATAATAATCTCTTTTTTGCCGATGTTGCAAATACTTGATGGTTCCACACACGGCCTTGTGTCTGCATTGATGGCTGACAGCCGATGCGGCCAATCGCTCGTACTTTTTTCGCTGTTGCTAAACAAATACTGTGAGAATGTGGATGTGGTGCAGTTGTCGGATGCCGACGATTAACGATATCCTTTGCTCGTGTCTTGAAGTCTGGGGGGCTAACACTCTATGTATGGATTGACAGCATTGGAATTGATTCCCGCATACAGCGTCGTGCACCATGGAGGGTGTAAGGGTGCGCTGTAGCATTTTATATCTGCTGCATAATTTTTGCCTTAAATTGATTCCGATTTAAGGAATTATGCAGTAGGGGTTTTTTATGTTGCGCCTACGGCTCTATAGATGAGCCTTGAGCTTTATGTTGGGAATGGGTTGAAAAGGACGGACATGAGAAATCCAGTTGATACCGCCATGGCCCTCGTGCCTATGGTTGTCGAGCAGACCAATCGCGGCGAGCGGTCCTATGACATCTATTCGCGTCTGTTGAAGGAGCGCATCATTTTCTTGACCGGTCCGGTCGAAGATCACATGGCATCGCTCGTATGCGCCCAGCTCCTGTTTCTTGAAGCGGAAAATCCGAAAAAGGAAATCGCGATCTATATCAATTCGCCGGGCGGTGTTGTGACGGCAGGCATGGCGATTTATGACACCATGCAGTTTATTCGTCCCGCCGTGTCCACGCTTTGCATTGGTCAGGCCGCATCCATGGGCTCGCTGCTTCTGGCCGCTGGCGAAAAGGGCATGCGTTTTGCCACCCCGAATGCACGGATCATGGTGCACCAGCCATCCGGCGGCTTCCAGGGGCAGGCGTCTGATATCGAGCGTCACGCACGCGATATCATCAAGATGAAGCGCCGCTTGAATGAAGTCTATGTCAAGCACACAGGCCGCACCTATGAAGAGGTTGAACAGACGCTCGATCGTGACCATTTCATGGAAGCCGGTGAGGCAAAGGATTGGGGTCTGGTCGACAAGATTCTGACAACGCGCGCCGAGATCGAAGGTATAACGGCATCTTGATCCGGTTTTGGTCACTCCTTCCATGGAAAACGTAAGCTACGATCCATGGAGGGGGTTTAATCTTAGACTGATCGCGCTAATAATAGTTATTAAGGCTATGTTGAAGTTTTATGACGTAGTCTGAGAATTCTCGGAGGTTTTCGTTGCCGTCGGCTCAATGATGTGACTTTTTGAGAGCTGAATAGTACCTCCGAACCGATTTCGTCCCGGCCGCCCGGGTGACGGCTCGTCCGAGAGGCGGAAAAAGGGCGATGTGAGTAGACCGCGAACCAGCAAGTGCTGGTGCGGCGTGCTGGAAGGAAAAAGTTATGAGCAAAGTCAGCGGAAGCAACGGCGGTGACTCCAAGAATACCCTGTATTGTTCGTTCTGCGGCAAGAGCCAGCACGAGGTCCGCAAGCTGATTGCTGGCCCCACCGTGTTCATCTGCGATGAATGCGTCGAACTTTGCATGGATATCATCCGCGAAGAAAATAAAAGCTCGATGGTCAAGTCCCGCGAAGGCGTTCCCACGCCGCAGGACATCATCAAGATTCTCGACGAATATGTGATTGGTCAGCAGCAGGCGAAAAAGGTTCTCTCTGTTGCCGTGCACAATCACTACAAGCGTCTTTCGCATGCCTCCAAGGGCGGCGGCGAGGTTGAGCTTGCAAAGTCCAACATTCTGTTGTGCGGCCCAACCGGTTGCGGCAAGACCTACCTTGCCCAGACGTTGGCGCGCATCATCGATGTGCCTTTTACCATGGCAGACGCCACCACGCTGACAGAAGCGGGCTATGTCGGTGAGGATGTTGAAAACATCATTCTCAAGCTGCTTCAGTCTGCCGATTACAACGTTGAGCGTGCACAGCGCGGCATCGTTTACATCGACGAAGTGGACAAGATCAGCCGCAAGTCTGACAATCCGTCGATCACCCGCGATGTGTCGGGTGAGGGCGTGCAGCAGGCGCTGCTGAAGATCATGGAAGGAACAGTCGCATCTGTTCCGCCTCAGGGTGGCCGCAAGCATCCGCAGCAGGAATTCCTGCAAGTGGATACAACCAACATCCTGTTCATCTGCGGCGGTGCCTTTGCAGGTCTCGACAAGATCATTTCGGCGCGTGGCGAAAAGACCTCCATCGGTTTTGGTGCCTCGGTGTCCGCGCCAGAAGATCGCCGGGTTGGCGAAGTGCTGCGCGAGCTGGAGCCGGAAGATCTGGTGAAGTTCGGTCTTATTCCTGAGTTCATCGGTCGTCTGCCTGTTCTGGCGACACTGGAAGACCTCGACGAAGATGCGCTGATTCAAATCCTGTCGGAGCCAAAGAACGCTTTGGTCAAGCAGTATCAGCGCCTGTTCGAAATGGAAGATGTTGAGCTGAACTTCCATGAAGATGCCTTGCGCGAAATTGCCCGCCGGGCCATTACCCGCAAGACCGGCGCGCGTGGTTTGCGCTCCATCATGGAAAAGATCCTGCTCGACACCATGTTCGAACTGCCTGAATTGGAAGGTGTGCGCGAAGTGGTCATCTCGGATGAGGTTGTCCGTGGCACGGCCCGTCCGCTCTATATTTACGCAGACCGTCAGGATGAGAAGGTCAACGCTTCGGCGTGATCCGTTTTCATCCCTTGATGACTGCCGTGTTTTGGAGCCCGCCGTGTGCGGGCTTCATTGATTCTGCACGCTCGTTTTGCAACCGTCGATTCCTGCGTGTTGGACGGGCGGCGCTTGCCAGTTCTGGCAAAAAATGCGCCGATTTTGATCTGATTTGAACTGTTCCATCGGTTTTTTTGTCTTTGCAGTTCATTCCGTGTTTCAGTTGTTTGCAGCCGCATTTTGAATGGTTTATGACTGATGCGATGCTTCGCGTGATTTGGCGGCGCGATGGGGTGTTTGGCATCTCAAAGCTTATGTCCATTGACCGCGCAGAAACATGGTTTGAGGTTCAAGCGTGGTTGAATAAGGCGCATCGTCACTGCCCTGTCTCAGGGCATGTAAGGTTTTTCCGCCGGCGTTTATCGGCGGTGTGTTTCGCGTCAAGGTGTCCGATCTGGTGCCGGAGCTATCGGAAAAGATCGACAGACTTGAATTTTGAGGCTCGGGTCTCCACTTCAGTGTGTGAGACAACATAACCATGTCCCCCGCGGCGAGTAAGCGCGGATTTGGGTCCCGGCAACGGGACGATGAAAGGAAATGGAATGACTAAAGTGACCTCTGTCACGGGCAATGCTGATACCTATCCGGTATTGCCGTTGCGTGACATCGTGGTGTTCCCGCACATGATCGTGCCGCTCTTTGTAGGGCGCGAGAAGTCCATTCGTGCTCTTGAAGAAGTCATGGGTACCGACAAGCAGATCATGCTGGCCACCCAGATCAATGCAAGTGAAGATGATCCGTCAACAGATGCGATTTACCAGGTTGGCACGATTGCCAATGTCTTGCAGCTGCTGAAGCTTCCCGATGGCACCGTCAAGGTGCTGATCGAAGGCAAGGCGCGCGCAAAAATCGCAGCCTATACCGAACGCGAGGACTTCTATGAAGCCCGCGCCGACGTGCTTGTGGAGCCGGAAGAAGATTCGGTCGAGAACGAGGCCTTGAGCCGCTCTGTCGTGTCTGAGTTTGAAAACTACGTCAAACTCAACAAGAAAATTTCGCCGGAAGTGGTGGGCGCTGCGAGCCAGATCGAGGATTACTCCAAGCTGGCCGACACAGTGGCATCGCATCTTTCGATCAAGGTCACCGAGAAGCAGGAAATGCTGGAAACGGTGAGCGTGAAGACACGTCTGGAAAAGGCGCTTGGCTTCATGGAAGGCGAAATCTCCGTTCTTCAGGTGGAAAAGCGCATCCGCTCGCGCGTCAAGCGCCAGATGGAAAAGACCCAGCGCGAATACTATCTGAATGAGCAGATGAAGGCGATCCAGAAGGAGCTTGGTGACGGCGAAGATGGCCGTGACGAAATGGCCGAGCTGGAAGACCGCATCTCCAAGACCAAGTTGACCAAGGAAGCCAAAGACAAGGCCGATGCCGAGCTGAAAAAGCTCAAGCATATGAGCCCGATGTCGGCGGAAGCCACCGTGGTGCGCAACTATCTGGATTGGCTGCTGTCTCTGCCATGGGGCAAAAAGTCGAAGGTTCGGATTGACTTGAATGCTGCCGAAAAGCTGCTGGATGAAGACCACTTTGGCCTCGATAAGGTCAAGGAGCGCATCATCGAGTATCTGGCGGTTCAGGCCCGTGCGACCAAGATCAAAGGGCCTATCCTGTGCCTTGTTGGCCCTCCAGGCGTTGGTAAAACATCACTTGCCCGTTCCATTGCCAAGGCAACGGGCCGCGAATACGTCCGTATGGCACTGGGTGGCGTGCGCGATGAAGCGGAAATCCGCGGCCATCGCCGTACCTACATTGGCTCCATGCCGGGCAAGGTCATTCAGTCGATGAAGAAGGCCAAGAAGTCCAACCCGCTCTTCCTGCTCGATGAAATCGACAAGATGGGCCAGGATTTCCGTGGCGATCCATCGTCGGCCATGCTGGAGGTGCTGGATCCGGAACAGAACGCAACCTTCATGGACCATTACCTGGAGGTCGAATACGACCTTTCCAACGTGATGTTCATCACCACGGCCAATACGCTGAACATCCCCGGCCCGTTGATGGACCGTATGGAAATCATCCGTATCGCTGGCTACACGGAAGATGAAAAGCTGGAAATTGCCAAGCGGCACCTGTTGCCAAAGGCAATCAAGGAACACGCTTTGCGGCCGGAAGAATTCGTTCTCGCCGATGAGGCAATTGTTGCGATCATCCAGCAATATACCCGCGAAGCCGGTGTGCGTAGTCTTGAGCGTGAGTTGATGAAAGTTGCCCGTAAAGCGGTGACGGAAATCATCAAGGGCAAGAGCGCGTCGGTTTCGGTCACGGCTGCCAATATCAATGATTATCTTGGCGTTCCGCGCTATCGCCATGGCGAAGCAGAAGGCGAAGATCAGGTGGGTATTGTCACGGGTCTTGCCTGGACCGAAGTGGGCGGCGAATTGCTGACCATCGAAGGTGTGATGATGCCCGGCAAGGGCCGCATGACGGTGACCGGCAATCTGAAGGATGTGATGAAGGAATCGATTTCGGCAGCGGCGTCTTACGTTCGCTCGCGCGCAGTGGATTTTGGCATCGAGCCTCCACGCTTTGATAAGTCTGATATCCACGTTCACGTGCCGGAAGGTGCAACACCAAAGGATGGTCCTTCGGCTGGCGTGGCCATGGCAACCGCCATCGTCTCGATCATGACCGGTATTCCGGTCAATAAGGATGTGGCAATGACAGGTGAAATCACCTTGCGTGGCCGTGTGCTTCCGATTGGTGGCTTGAAGGAAAAGCTGCTGGCTGCCCTTCGTGGCGGTATCAAGAAAGTTCTGATCCCGGAAGAAAACGCCAAGGATCTGGCGGATATTCCAGACAACGTGAAGAATGGTCTTGAGATCGTGCCGGTGTCCAGAATGGGCGAGGTGATCAAGCATGCACTTTTGCGCGTGCCGGATCCAATCGAGTGGGATGGCACCGTTGAAACACCCGCCGTTGGCACGGTTGAGGGTGTGGACGAATCGGGCGTAACCGTGGCGCACTGAACCCGCGCTTGCCATGATGTTGGCGCAATCTGTTCAAAACTTGAGAAAGGCTGGTGAAAACACCAGCCTTTTTTGTGTAAACATCGCTGGAACCCTTGTTTTTCAGGCGATTGCGGTGCTTTTGGCTTGCGACGGGCATGGGCATTAGTATTGTCGCCCGACTTGCAGTTTTTGACTCGTTTCATGCCATACAGAAAGGTTGGAAACATGAATAAGACCGAACTCGTATCCGCAGTCGCTGAAAAGGCTGGCCTGACCAAGGCTGATGCCGCATCGGCCGTTGATGCCGTTTTCGACACGGTTCAGGCTGAACTGAAGAACGGTGGCGATATTCGCCTTGCAGGCTTTGGTGCCTTCACCGTTTCTCACCGTGAAGCTTCGAAGGGCCGTAACCCTTCAACCGGTGCTGAAGTTGATATTCCAGCCCGTAACGTGCCAAAGTTCACGGCCGGCAAGGGTTTGAAAGACGCTGTTAACAGCTAATTCCTCTTCACTGCCTTGGCAGTGTGCTGGACGCGAATTTAAAAAACCCGGCGACTAGCCGGGTTTTTTTGTCTGAGTCTGTCTCAAAGCCATCTTCCCTGTTTTGTTGACGCTCTGTCTCGCACAATGACTGGTTCTCTTTGTGACAATATGCCATATGCTGATCCTGTTCTCAGGGCGGGGTGAAAATCCCCACCGGCGGTATCGGGCACATGCCCGGAGCCCGCGAGCGCTTTCATCTCATCGTCATTCTCAAAGGTTTTGGGCTTGATGGATGGTGGAAGGTCAGCAGATCCGGTGTGATGCCGGAGCCGACGGTATAGTCCGGATGGAAGAGAATGACAGACGGGTGCTTGTTCGACGGATCGTCACGACAGCGCCGTGCGCCAGATATGGGGCACAGCAGGACGCTGTTATGATTCAAATTTGCTGCATAATTTTCACCTTGGACCGATTCCGATTTAAGGTGAAAATTATGCAGCAGATGGCGATCATCGAATGAGTGCCTGTTGGCATTTGCCCTGATTTATGATGTCCTTGTGATGAAGGAAGAGGCATGAGTCAGAGTTATTTTACGCCACTGCGCTCCCGCGCTGTCATGGGGGCCGCCTATATGGTGCTTGCAGGCGTCTCATTTGCATTTCTCAATGTTGTAACGCAGTGGCTGGCAATGAAGCTGGCCTTTCCCTCAGCCTCGACTGCCTTTTGGCAATATGGTTTTGCTCTGGTTTTTTCGCTTCCGCTGCTGCGCAAGCTGGGCATTGCTGCGCTGAAAACCCGGTTTCCAATGCGGCACGTGTTGCGGGTCTTGCTGGCAGCGTTGGGCGTGCAGGCATGGATCAGCGGTCTGGCCAGTGTGCCGATCTGGCAGGCGATTGCGCTGGTGATGACCTCTCCGTTCTTTATCATTCTGGGTGCAAGGCTGTTTTTGCGCGAGAAGGTCGGCGCACGGCGTTGGTTGGCAACAGCCGTTGGCTTTTGTGGTGCCATGCTGATTTTGGAGCCATGGTCGGAGAGTTTTACGCTTGCCGCTCTTTTGCCGATCCTGTCGGCAGTTCTTTGGGGCGCATCATCTTTGATGATGAAAAACCTCACAGCTTTTGAGCGTCCGGAAACCATCACTATTTGGCTTCTGGTGTTGCTGACACCCATCAATGCCGGGCTTGCCGGGGTTTCAGGTTTTGCCGTGCCGGATGGTCTGAGCCTGATTTTGCTCATTCTTGCCGGGCTTTTGACCGCGATCGGTCAATATTGGTTGACGTTGGCCTATGATACTGCCGACGCCACCTATGTGCAGCCCTTTGATGATTTGAAGCTGCCGTTGAATGTCATCGCAGGCTGGGCGGTGTTTGGCTATGCACCAAGCGGAATGCTGTGGTTCGGTGCACTGCTTATCCTCTCCGCCTCTCTTTATCTCATGACCAATGAAATGCGTCAGGAACGAAAAGAGGCAATAGCCTGATTTTTTGAAGAGAGCATCGTGCAGAACATCGGAATCAGCCCGATGCTCTATTCACCGTCGTCATCAAGCAGCGCTGTTGTTGTGCTGGCATAGATGCGCCTGAGATAGGAAACCAGCTGTGCGACCTCATCTTCAGAAAAGCGGTCTTTGAAGCGGGCTTCATGGGCGGCTCGCAGGTTTCTGGCGGTATTCGCCAAGGCGAGACCATCTTCGGTGACGAATAGTTCTTGCCGACGGCGGTCATTCTCGCTTTGTCGGCGCTCAATGGCATTGCGACCTTCGAGTTTGTTGACCAAGGCCATCATCGAAGCCTTGTCCATGCGCAGGCAGTTGGCCAGATCAATCTGGCTGGCTCCAGGGTTGGTTTCAATCAGCTCCAGCACCGCAAACTGTTTTGGCGTGAGCGAAAGTCCCGCCATGGTGACCTGATAATCCTGAAACACCGCCACATTGGCCAGCCGCAGATGGAAGCCGAGAATATTTTCCAATTCACCCAACTTCACGCCCGTTGATGAGGATGATGGAGACGCCTGAGCGTCCTGCGGTGCATCAAAACTGTTCATGGCGCTGTCCGATTCGTGATGATTTTCTGTAATTTCTCTTTGTATGGCAGATTTCGCTTGTGTGAAGCAAAAGAAAGGATAATATGTATTACATACTAAATGGCGATTGAGGAGCGATCGTCAGGGAGGAAATGATAATGAACAGCATTGCCGCAGGATCGCGCGATGTCGGCGCGTCTGTTGGAATGGAGTCGGAAGACCCCGTCCGTTTTCGCGCCAAGGTTGGGCCTAAGCGCCCAGCAGTCTTGGAGGTCAAGACAGGGCAATCGCTCAATTATTCCGAGCTTGATCTTCTGGTTGGGCGTGTCGCCAGTTTGTTGGTTGATACAACGAAGGGTGCAGACCCATCACCGCGCATTGCCTTTGTTGGGCGCAATTCCATTGCCCAACTCGCCGTTTGTTTTGCCTGTCAACGGATCGGCGCAATTTTCGTACCCGTTAACTGGCGCCTCAATCTTCACGAAATTTCGATGATTATCGATGATTGCCAGCCTGCCTTGGTGATCTTTGAAGATGAGTTTCAGGCGCAGATCAAGGTGAGCGCGTCTACCAGACTTCTCTCGGTGGATGGCGATGATGGCCTCAATGCGCGCTGCCAATCCTATGCCCCCTTTGTGCCTGATTTTGGTTCTGAAGACCGCACCTGCGTGTTGCTCTATACGTCCGGCACCACGGGTGTGCCGAAGGGTGTCATGCTGAGTGCGCGCAATTTATATTACTCGTCGCTCAACTTTTCATTTCTCTGCGATGTCTCCACCGACTCGGTGGTTTTGTGCGAATTGCCGTTTTTTCACACCATTGGTCTGGTGGCTCTGGCGCGTACCGCGATACTGATGGGTGGGCGGCTGGTGATTTCAGACCGGTTTTTGCCGGAACGGACCTTTAGCATCATGGCTGATCCGGAAATTGGCGTGACCCATTATTGTGGTGTGCCGCAAATCGCCTCAGCCTTGCGCGCAAATCCGCACTGGGATCCGTCTGCCCTGCGGCGTCTGAAGGCGATTTTCATAGGCGGCGCGCCTTTGCCGCCGGTGTTGATTGAGCGTTTTATGGATGATGGCATTGCACTGGTGAATGGCTATGGCATGAGTGAAGCGGGCACCACCTGCCATATGCCGCTTGATAGCGAGCAGGTGATGCGCCATCCCGGCAGCATAGGCTATCCGGCACCTTTGATTGATCTGCGCATCGTTGATGGCGACGGCCATGATGTGGCGGAGGGCGAGGTTGGCGAGATTTTGTTGCGTGGCCCCACCGTGACATCCGGTTACTGGAACAAGCCTGAGATGACAAAAGCCGCGTTTTTGGATGGCTGGTATCGCAGTGGTGATCTGGCACGCTCTCAAGATGGGGTAATTTACCTCGCTGACCGGCTGAAGGATATGTATATCAGCGGTGGTGAAAATGTTTATCCCGCGGAAGTCGAAGCCGCACTTGTCGAGCATCCCGGCATTTCGGAAGTGGCCATCATTGGCGTTGCGCATCCCGAATGGGGCGAAGTTGGTATTGCACTGATTGTCGCCTCGGATAAATCGCTTCAGGAGGAAGAGGTTCACGCCCATTGTGTGGCGCGGCTATCTGGCTTCAAGCGACCGAAGAAAATTGTCTTTGTGGACAGTCTGCCGCGAACAGCATCGGGCAAAGTGCTCAAGCATGTTTTGCGCAAGAATTACGATCAGTCATCCATTTGAAATCAATGCTGCGATCCATCGTTGCAGAATAAGGAGAAACCTATGACAGATAAACAGACAACGGCAGCCGATCCGGTTCTGGTTGAGTTCGACAACGGCATTGCTTTTGTGACCTTCAACCGCCCTGAAAAGCGCAATGCAATGAATCCGGCTTTGAATGTCCGCATGATGGAAGTGCTGGATGAACTGGAAGGCGATGAGCGTTGCGGCGTTCTGGTGTTGCGAGGTGCTGGCTCCTCATGGTCTGCGGGCATGGATCTTCAACAATATTTCCGCGACAACGACGATAAGCCACGGTCCGCAACGTTGAAAAGCCGTCGTCAGTCCGGGGGCTGGTGGCAGCGCCTGACTTATTTTGAAAAGCCCACCATTGCCATGGTCAATGGCTGGTGCTTTGGCGGTGCCTTCAATCCTCTGGTCGCCTGCGATCTGGCAATTGCCGCCGATGAAGCAACCTTTGGTCTTTCCGAGATCAACTGGGGCATTCTGCCGGGCGGCAATGTCACGCGCGCTGTGGCCGAAGTGATGAATCACCGTGATTCACTCTATTACATCATGACGGGCGAACCCTTTGGTGGCCAAAAGGCCCGCGACATGGGCCTGGTGAACGAATCGGTGCCTTTGGAGCAGTTGGAAGAGCGTGTTCGCAAACTCTGCGCCAGCCTTCTCGAGAAGAATCCGGTGACCATGAAGGCCGCGAAGGACACGTTCAAGCGGGTTCGTAACATGCCTTGGGATTTGGCGGATGATTACATCTACGCCAAGCTGGAGCAAATGCTGCTTTTGGACAAAACCCGTGGCCGCGATGAGGGCTTGAAGCAATTCCTCGATGACAAGACCTATCGCCCTGGTCTTGGCGCTTACAAAAAGAAGTAACATGACAAATGGCCTGCGCTCCAAACGGATCGCAGGCTTTTTTTCTGGCCAGGGAGGGTGGTTTCGCTCGGTAGATGCCGGGCGCGTTGGGGGAATGAAGGGTTTTTTGTATTTCTGGGAGGAAATGACATGAATATACAGCGCGAAAATTTTATGGATGCAGTCCGTTGGACTGGTCGAGCGTATTTCTCCGATTGGGCCAGCACCACAACAGGTGCAATTGATGTGCAAAACCCTGCCAATGGCGAGGTTATCGCGTCTGTTGGTTTTGGCAGTGCGCAGGATATTGTGCGTGCAGCAACCGAGGCACGCGCAGCGCAAAAGGCATGGGCGGCACAGCCTGCCGCAGAGCGCGCAAAAATTCTCAACAAGGCCGCCGATATTCTGGAGGCGAACGGCCCGGAGTTGATTGACTGGATCATGCGGGAATCAGGCTCGACCGAGCCAAAGGCCGCCATTGAGATCAACCATGGTGCACTTTTCATTCGGCAAGCAGCTACATTGGCGACAATGCCCACGGGCCTTTTGCTGCCATCCATGGATGATCGCAGCAACTCTGCCCGCCGCGTGCCGCATGGCGTGGTTGGGGTTATCTCACCTTTCAATTTTCCGCTGGTGCTGTCTTTGCGCTCCATCGCGCCCGCTTTGGTGCTGGGCAATGCGGTTGTCCACAAGCCGGATCCGCGCACGCCGATTTCCGGCGGCTTTATCATTGCCCGCATTTTCGAAGAGGCTGGCTTGCCAAAAGGCGTATTTCATGTGGTGCCAGGTGGGGCTGAGGCCGGCGAAGCCCTATGTCAGGACCCCAATATTGCGATGATCTCTTTCACAGGCTCTGCCCGTGGCGGCTCGAAAGTGGGCGAGGTGGCAGGACGTCATCTGAAGAAAGTGCAGCTTGAGCTCGGCGGCAAGAATGCGCTGGTGATTCTTGATGACGCTGATCTCGATGTTGCCGCGTCCAATGCGGCATGGGGTTGCTATCTGCATCAGGGGCAGATCTGCATGGCCACCGGGCTGGTGCTGGTCGATCAAAAAATCACTGATGATATTGCCCAGCGCCTTGCCGAGAAGGCAAAGCGCCTGCCAGTCGGCGATCCATCCTCGCGGCAGGTCGCCCTCGGTCCGATTATCTCTGATGGGCAGATTGCCGGTATTCAGAAAATTGTTGATGACGCCGTGCAAAAGGGAGCCAAATTGCTGGCTGGCGGCACGCATGATGGCCGATTCTACAAAGCCACGGTGCTATCCGGGGTCAAACCCGGCATGTTGGCCTTTGATGAAGAGGTTTTTGGCCCTGTCGCCTGCATCGCATCATTTGCGAGCGATGATGAGGCGGTGGAGCTTGCAAACCGCAGCGAATACGGCCTTGCCGCAGGGGTGATTTCCGGCAATCTCGCCCGCGCCATGGCCGTTGGCAATCAATTGAATGTCGGCCAGCTCCATATCAACGACCAGACGGTGAATGGTGGACCCTACGCCCCGTTTGGCGGTCGAGGAAAATCAGGCAACGGTTGCCGCATGGGTGGCCCCGCCGATATTGAAGAATTCACACAGTGGCAGTGGGTGTCGGTCAAGGATCAGGCAACAGCCTATCCATTCTAAGTCGCGACTCATGAGCAGGGGGCGGATTTGCGCACCCTGTTTTCTATCGCGCGCTTTTTACAATGAGGAGGAATGATCATGCAGATCACCGCAGCTGTTGCCCGGCAACAGAATGCCCCACTGACCATCGAAACACTGGAGCTTGAGGATCCGCTTGATAGCGAAATTCTGGTCAAGCTGGTGGCCACCGGCGTATGTCATACCGACATGGTGGTCATCGCCGGCATGATGCCCACGCCATTTCCTGTGGTGCTTGGCCATGAAGGGGCGGGGGTTGTGGAAAAAGTTGGGGCTGCCGTCCGCAAGGTCAAACCCGGTGATCGGGTTGTGATGACCTTTAATTCCTGTGGACAATGCCCAAGCTGCAAGGCCCATCACATCAGCTATTGCCATGAGTTTTTCCCGCGCAACTTTATGGCCAGCCGTGCTGATGGCACATCCGCCCTGTCCGCCAATGGGGAAAAGGTTCATGCCAACTTTTTTGGCCAGTCATCCTTTGCGTCTCACGCCATTTGTCATGAAGCCAATGTGGTTAAAGTGCCTGAAGGCGTTGAACTGGAGCTGATGGGGCCCTTGGCCTGTGGGGTTCAAACGGGTGCCGGAGCGGTGATGAACGCCTTGAAGGTACAAGCCGGTTCATCCTTTGCTGTTTTTGGAGCGGGGTCTGTCGGCCTATCGGCGATCATGGCTGCCAAAGTGCTGGGGGCCACCACGATTATCGCGGTCGATATGAAGCCGGAACGCCTGGAGATGGCCCGTGAGCTGGGAGCCACCCATGTCATCAATCCTGCCGATGTTGATTCGACCGAAGAGATCCTGCGCATCACCGGCTATGGCCTTCAATTTGCGCTGGATACCACTGGAATGTCGAAGGTGATCAAAGGCGCTGTTCTGGCTCTGGCCCCTATGGGCACCTGCGGTGTGCTCGGCGCATCGGCTCCCGGCACCGAAATCAACCTTGATGAAGTGCACTTCATGAGTGGTGGAAGACGACTCATGGGTATTGTCGAGGGTGATTCGAACCCCGATACGTTTATTCCGCTGTTGATCGACCTCTACAGCAAGGGATTGTTCCCGTTTGACCGATTGGTGACCTTTTATCCTCTGGATAAGATCAACGAGGCCATTCACGATTCCGAGAGCGGAAAATCGATCAAGCCGATCGTTCGTATCGGGTGAGGGGACATTCACAGGCATTTGCCATGGGGTGATTGAGAGTCTGTCAGGTTCATATTGAGCCAGACAGATTCTCATTGCAGCGCCTCTCATCAAATATGGCGCACAAAGGACGCTGTAAAACTTTTAAGCTGCTGAATAATTTTCTCCTCAAATCGATTTCGATTTAAGGAATTATGCAGTAGGTCTGTTGGCTTTGAACAAACCGATTGATGTCTTTCCTGCAAAGCGGAAACGACCGACAACTGCAATCAACAAGACGAATAAAAAGGGGAGAATGGTGGGCGATGAGAGACTCGAACTCCCGACATCTTCGGTGTAAACGAAGCGCTCTACCAACTGAGCTAATCGCCCTTACGCTGTAGCAGATCAAGTCCGCCGCGTTCGGTGAGTGTGATCTAACGGGTTGATTGCTAAACCGCAAGAGGCTTTTTCAAAAAAATCGTCATGAAAGTGAAATAATTCACAGTGGCGGTATGGGTGTGGAAAAACGACAAAAATCGCCCAGCATTCGATGCATAAACGCAACGAAAAAAGCAAACCACACAAAGACATAATGGGAATGCCGAACAAACAACATAAAAGCAGTAATGGTGGGCGATGAGAGACTCGAACTCCCGACATCTTCGGTGTAAACGAAGCGCTCTACCAACTGAGCTAATCGCCCTTACGCTGTAGCAGATCAGGTCCGCCGCGTTCGGTGGCTGTGATCTAGTCGCTGATTGAAAATTCCGCAAGAGCTTTTTCGAGTTTTTCTGTGTTTTTTTGGGTCTCTCGATGCAGTTTTTCGGTAAGTCTCTGCAAATGAGCACTTTTCGTCTTTTACGGTCATGTTGAAAATAAGGAAGAGTTATCAACAGGCTGGGCGGTCATAAAAGAAAAATCAATTCGCCTCGTTTTTGTTTCCAATCTCGCTTGACACCTGTGAAGGAACCCCTTAGTTAGCCGCTCATCGAACGGCGCTTGCCGCTCGGTGCAGAGGGAAGTTCATCTTCCTGTCAGGAAAAGCGGGTGTAGCTCAGTTGGTTAGAGTGCCGGCCTGTCACGCCGGAGGTCGCGGGTTCGAGCCCCGTCACTCGCGCCATCCTGATAACTCTGAAAATTGGTTGTATCAACGTTTGTTCGTTGAAAGTGCGCGGGTGTAGCTCAGTTGGTTAGAGTGCCGGCCTGTCACGCCGGAGGTCGCGGGTTCGAGCCCCGTCACTCGCGCCAGACCAATTTTATGTGACCTGTGGGAAACCACTTAAACGCTTTTTGGCGTTTGCAATGCGCGGGTGTAGCTCAGTCGGTTAGAGTGCCGGCCTGTCACGCCGGAGGTCGCGGGTTCGAGCCCCGTCACTCGCGCCATTTTATTCTCCTCCGTTTCCATTTATTTTACACCTCAGCGGGTATTTCGAAAATAAATGTAGATCAATCGATACCGAGTGTTAAAGTCTTCGTGTGCATGTGCGAAAAGCCGTTATCGGTCTTGCGCAACTGCTCTGGCTGCGATAACCAACGGGTCGTTGCAACAGTCTTTTTGGCTTGTCGGTTCTGGCCGTGTACGGCTCACGGCGTGATGATAAGCAAGGATGGATATGATGACTGAACTCCTCAGTTCCTACCTCCCGATCGTGGTATTCATTGCCATTGCGATGGTTATCGGGATCGCTCTTTTGGTAACCCCTTTTGCTGTGGCATTTAAGGCCCCGGATGCGGAAAAGCTTTCCTCATTCGAGTGCGGCTTTAATGCCTTCGACGACGCACGCGTCAAGTTTGACATCCGCTTTTATCTGGTGTCGATTCTCTTCATTATTTTCGATCTTGAAGTCGCCTTCCTGTTTCCTTGGGCTGTTTCGTTCAGCGCAATCGGCTGGTTCGGTTTCTGGTCTATGATGGTTTTTCTGGCTGTGCTGACCATCGGCTTTATTTATGAGTGGAAGAAGGGAGCCCTGGAATGGGAGTGAGCCCGAACAATAGTGGGACTCTGGTTGCGCCGCAGCCCAAGGGAATCATTGATCCGGCAACTGGCAAGCCCGTTGGCAACGACAGTTCTTTTTTTGGTGAGATCAACAATGAACTCGCCGATAAAGGTTTCATTGTCACATCAACGCAGGCGTTGATCACCTGGGCCCGTACCGGTTCCTTGATGTGGATGCAGTTTGGTTTGGCCTGCTGCGCCGTTGAGGGGCTGATGCAGGCCTCCGGTCCGCGTTACGACATGGAGCGCTTTGGTGTTGCGCCTCGCGCGTCGCCGCGCCAGTCGGACGTGATGATCGTTGCCGGAACGCTGACCAACAAGATGGCGCCAGCGCTTCGCAAGGTCTACGATCAGATGCCTGAGCCGCGTTACGTTATCTCTATGGGTTCCTGTGCGAATGGTGGTGGCTATTATCACTATTCTTACTCGGTTGTCCGTGGTTGCGATCGGGTTGTGCCTGTCGACATTTATGTCCCGGGCTGTCCTCCCACGGCAGAGGCGTTGCTCTATGGCGTGCTTTTGCTTCAGAAAAAAATCCGCCGCACCGGCACAATCGAACGGTAGTGGCGAGGGACTGACAAGATGAGTGAAGCTCTCCAAGCGCTTGCGTCTTACATCACTGAAAAATGCGAAAATCTCGTCGTGTCGAGCAATATCGCTTTTGGTGAGCTGACACTGGCGACGACCGCGGAAAGTCTGATTGCGTTGGTAACGTTCCTGCGTGATGACCCGCGTTGCGGTTTTATCAACATCACTGACGTCTGCGGTGTGGATTACCCCAGCCGCGTTGACCGGTTTGATGTCGTTTATCATTTTCTTGCCCCACGGCAGAACCAGCGTATCCGACTGAAGTTGCAGACGAACGAAGACAAGCCTGTACCATCGCTGTGTCCCTTGTTTCCGGGGGCAGACTGGTTCGAGCGCGAGGCCTGGGATCTCTATGGCATCATGTTTACGGGCCATCCGGACCTGCGCCGTATTCTCACCGATTACGGTTTTGAAGGTCATCCGTTGCGCAAGGATTTCCCTGTGACCGGCTTTGTTGAGGTTCGTTATGATGACACGGTCAAGCGTGTGGTTTATGAGCCGGTAGAATTGAAGCAAGAATTCCGCAGTTTTGATTTTCTGTCGCCATGGGAAGGTACTGATTACGTGCTGCCCGGCGATGAGAAGTCAGCGAAGTAAGAGGGCGGGACGTTAAGACATGGCTGAACATTCCGTTCGTAATTTTACCATCAACTTTGGTCCTGAGCATCCTTCTGCCCACGGCGTTCTGCGTCTGGTGCTGGAACTGGACGGGGAAATCGTTGAGCGCGTTGATCCGCATATCGGCCTGCTGCATCGCGGCACGGAAAAGCTGATTGAAGGCAAGACCTATCTTCAGGCTTTGCCCTATTTCGACCGGCTCGATTACGTTGCGCCAATGAATCAGGAGCATTCCTACTGCCTCGCCATTGAGAAGCTGTTGGGGATTGAAGTTCCAATCCGTGGTCAGCTTATTCGCGTCCTTTACTCCGAAATCGGCCGCATCCTGTCGCACATCATGAACGTCACCACACAGGCGATGGACGTGGGTGCCATGACACCGCCGGTTTGGGGCTTTGAAGAGCGCGAGAAGCTCATGGTGTTCTATGAGCGTGCGTGTGGCGCTCGCTTGCATGCCGCCTATTTCCGTCCCGGTGGCGTTCATCAGGACATTCCGCCAGAATTGGTGGAGGATATTGGCAAGTGGTGCGATCCTTTCCTCACCGTGCTCGACAATATCGAAGGCCTGTTGACCGGCAACCGTATTTTCAAACAGCGTAACGTCGATATCGGCGTTATCAGCCTTGAAGATGCGTGGCGCTGGGGCTTCTCGGGCGTTATGGTGCGTGGTTCCGGTGCTGCTTGGGATTTGCGCCGTGCTCAGCCGTATGAATGCTATTCGGAGCTCGATTTTGATGTTCCCGTTGGCAAGAATGGCGACTGCTACGACCGCTACCTCATTCGCATGATGGAAATGCGCGAATCGGTCAAAATTATGAAGCAGTGCGTCCAACGCCTGCTGACGACTGAGCGCGTGGGTCCTGTTTCGTCGGTAGACGGCAAGGTTGTTCCGCCAAAGCGTGGTGAAATGAAGCGGTCGATGGAAGCGCTTATTCACCACTTCAAACTTTACACCGAAGGCTTTCACGTGCCTGCCGGCGAGGTCTATGCCGCCGTCGAGGCTCCCAAGGGCGAATTCGGCGTTTATCTTGTTTCGGATGGCACAAATAAGCCGTATCGCTGCAAGATCCGCGCTCCGGGTTTTGTGCACTTGCAGGCGATGGATTTCATGTCGCGTGGTCATCAGCTTGCTGACGTCACGGCGGTGTTGGGATCGTTGGATATCGTGTTTGGTGAGGTGGACCGCTGATGCAGCTTGGTGTGTCAACCATGTCGGAAAGCTTTGCCCTTGTAGCTTTGGTTGCGAAGGGACGGGCTTTGTGGCATGGGGCGCAATCCATGAGTGACTGTCGTTGCTTGACGTCTGTTTTTCAGGCGTCAGGTCATGCGCGTGTCACGAAGCTCATCGTGTTCCCCAATTGGGGTAATTTGGGGCAATCTGATGTTTTCGCCACGGTGGCGGATCATTCTATTGTCTCCATAAATTGAGATAAGGCGTGAGGAAGTATGTCCGTTCGTCGTTTAGCCGAAGATAAATTCCAGCCAGCGTCATTTGCCTTTAACGAGGAAAATGCGGCCTGGGCTGAGGCCACCATTCGAAAATACCCTGAGGGTCGGCAACAATCCGCGGTCATACCGCTGTTGATGCGCGCGCAGGAGCAGGATGGCTGGGTGACCAAGCCGACGATCGAGTTCGTCGCGGACATGCTCGACATGCCTTACATCCGAGTGTTGGAAGTGGCGACATTCTACACCCAGTTTCAGCTGAAGCCGGTTGGCACGAAGGCGCATATTCAGGTCTGCGGCACCACACCATGCATGTTGCGCGGTTCAGAAGAACTGATGAAGGTTTGCAAGAAGAAGATTCATGCCGAGCCTTTGGAGCGCAATGAAGCCGGTACCCTGTCGTGGGAAGAAGTCGAGTGTCAGGGCGCTTGTGTTAACGCACCGATGGTGATCATCTTCAAGGATGCCTACGAGGATTTGACACCAGAGCGGCTCGAAGAAATTATTGATGCGTTTGAAGCTGGCAAGGGCAGCGAAGTGCCGACTGGCCCACAGATCGATCGTATCTTCAGCGCGCCAGAAGGCGGCTTGACCAGTTTGACAGAAGAAATTACGCCCGTACGTTGGGGCGAAGGGCAGTCGGCGCAGGCTGATGATGCCGAAAAGGCCAAGGGGTGAGAGATGTTACAGGATAAGGACCGCATTTTCACCAATATCTATGGCCTCAAGGACAAGTCTCTGAAGGGTGCCATGAGCCGTGGCCACTGGGATGGTACCAAGCAGATCATTGAAAAAGGCCGCGACTGGATCATCAACGAAATGAAGGCCTCTGGCCTGCGTGGTCGCGGTGGTGCTGGCTTTCCAACGGGCTTGAAATGGTCTTTCATGCCCAAGGAAAGCGATGGTCGCCCGCACTATCTGGTGGTCAACGCTGACGAATCCGAGCCAGGCACCTGCAAAGACCGCGAAATCATGCGTCACGATCCTTTCACTTTGCTGGAAGGTTGCGTGATTGCCGGTTTTGCGATGGGCGCGCATACGGCCTACATCTACCTGCGCGGCGAATACATGCGCGAGCGTGAAGCGCTTCAGACTGCGGTGGATGAGTGCTACGAAGCTGGCCTGTTGGGCAAGAACAACAAGAACGGCTGGGATTTCGACATCTATCTGCACCACGGCGCTGGCGCTTATATTTGTGGCGAAGAAACAGCTTTGCTGGAAAGCCTCGAAGGCAAGAAAGGTCAGCCTCGTCTGAAGCCACCTTTCCCAGCCAATATGGGTCTTTATGGCTGCCCGACAACGGTCAACAATGTTGAATCGATCGCGGTTGCGCCGACAATTCTTCGTCGTGGCGCAAGCTGGTTTTCGTCCTTTGGTCGCCCCAACAATGTTGGTACCAAGCTGTTCATGGTGTCTGGCCATGTCAACAAGCCTTGCACCTTTGAAGAGGCGATGGGTCTTTCCTTCCGCGAAATCATTGAGCGTCATTGTGGCGGCATTCGCGGTGGTTGGGATAATCTTCTTGCGGTTATTCCCGGCGGTGCCTCCTGTCCTGTTGTCAGGGGCGAAGAGATGACGGACGCGATCATGGACTTCGACGGTATGCGGGATGTGAAATCATCCTTCGGCACCGGCGGTATGATTGTCATGGATAAGTCGACCGACATCATCAAGGCGATCTGGCGTATTGCAGCTTTCTTCAAGCATGAGAGCTGCGGCCAGTGCACACCATGCCGTGAGGGCACGGGCTGGATGATGCGTGTGTTGGAGCGCATGGTGCGCGGCAATGCCCAGAAGCGCGAAATTGATATGCTGTTTCAGGTGACAAAGCAGATCGAAGGCCACACCATTTGTGCGCTGGGTGACGCTGCTGCCTGGCCTGTGCAGGGTCTGATCCGCAATTTCCGTCCGGAAATTGAAGCGCGTATTGATCAATACACCAAGAATGCGACCAGTGTTGGCGCGGTGATGGAAGCCGCCGAGTAAGGGGACGAGATGATGGTGAAAGCCTCGCAGGAGAGCAGCAAGGGATCTTCGGCTACGCCGGATGACTCCGGCTATCTCGCCGGGGCTTCCCATCCTTTGTCGCTTCATCCGGTTGTTGCCAATCAGTTCGCCGCTTTTATGGCAATGACGTCGATCGGTTTTGGCGTCGCCTCTCAAATGACCAACCTGATGCTGGGCGGCATGCAGGACGCGATGGCCAAAGCAGCAAAGGGGAACACGAAGTCCGCTGTTGCTGCCGTTGCCGCAGAGGCTGCGCAGGAGACGACTGTTCACAATCAGGTGATTGGGGATGTCGCTCCAAAGTCGACGAAATCGCCTGAAAGACGCGTTGCCAGTCAGCGCACCACGGTTAAAAAAGCCGTGGTTCCCAAGGCTGCACCTGGATCGAAGGTGGAAGCGCCGAAAAAGACGAGAGTGAAAGCCAAAACCAACGATCTGAAGCGGATCTCAGGCGTCGGACCAAAGGTTGAAGAATTGCTGCATAAGGCGGGTGTTAAGACTTTTGCAGATATTGCCGGATGGACGTCGGATGAAGTCGCTCGTATAGATCGCGAACTTGGGCTTGAAGGTCGGATTCTTCGAGATGATTGGATTGGGCAAGCTCAGGCGCTGTTGAAGCCCTGAGATTGGTTTAGCAATACGCTGGAGCTTTGCTCTGGCGAGAGAATAAGAAGGGTAGGGCCGTTACGAAGTGGAAAACGTCAATACGTTTTTCGCGTAACGGGCATACTGGTCTAAACAGAGACATGCGTAGCAGAAGGTCATTTGGGTCTTCTTGCCAGCTTTTGAGAAAGCGGCGGCTATGGACGTGAGACAGGAAGGCGAATATGGCAAAGCTGAAAGTCGACGGCAAGGAGATCGAGGTTCCGGATCATTTCACGCTGCTTCAGGCGTGTGAGGAAGCTGGTGCCGAGGTTCCGCGGTTTTGTTTCCACGAAAGGCTATCGGTTGCGGGCAATTGCCGCATGTGCCTGGTGGAAGTGAAGGGCGGACCGCCAAAACCTGCCGCATCTTGCGCTATGGGCGTTCGGGACGTCCGTGGCGGACCAAACGGCGAATTGCCAGAAGTGTTCACCAACACGCCCATGGTCAAAAAGGCCCGCGAAGGCGTGATGGAATTCCTGCTGATCAACCACCCGTTGGATTGCCCGATCTGCGATCAGGGCGGTGAGTGTGATCTGCAAGATCAGGCCATGGCTTTCGGTATCGATTCGTCGCGCTACGGCGAAGACAAGCGCTCCGTTGAAGACAAATATATTGGCCCATTGGTCAAAACCGTGATGAACCGCTGCATTCACTGCACGCGCTGCGTTCGTTTCACGACAGAAGTTGCCGGCATTGCCGAACTTGGTCTGATTGGCCGTGGTGAAGATGCTGAGATCACAACCTACCTCGAGCAGGCGATGACCTCTGAATTGCAGGGCAATGTTGTCGATCTCTGCCCGGTTGGTGCGCTGACATCGAAGCCATTCGCGTTCACTGCCCGTCCTTGGGAATTGAACAAGACCGAATCGATTGATGTCATGGATGCGCTGGGGTCGGCGATCCGGGTTGATACCCGCGGTCGTGAAGTGATGCGCATCATGCCGCGCGTCAACGAATCCATCAACGAAGAGTGGATTTCGGATAAGAGCCGCTTCATCTGGGATGGTTTGAAAACCCAGCGCCTCGATCGCCCTTATGTTCGCCGTGATGGCCGCTTGCAGCCAGCAAGCTGGACGGACGCTTTTGCAACCATTGGCGCTGCTGTGTCGGCAACAAACGGGTCAAAAATCGGCGCGATTGCCGGTGATCTGGCGTCTGTTGAAGAAATGTTCGCTCTCAAGGAACTTCTGGTTTCGCTTGGTTCCGCCAACTACGACTGTCGCCAGGATGGTGCAGCGCTTGATCCATCGCTGGGTCGCGCCAGCTATATCTTCAACCCGACGATTGAGGGGATTGAAGAGGCAGACGCGCTTTTGATCGTGGGATCGAACCCGCGTTTTGAAGCCTCCGTCTTGAATGCACGTATCCGCAAGCGTTGGCGGCGTGGTGGCTTCCCGATTGCCGTGATTGGTGAAGCGTCTGAACTGCGTTACGATTACACCTATTTGGGTGCTGGCACGGAGACGCTTTCCGATCTCTCCGCTGGCAATCACAGCTTCCTTGACGTTTTGAAGAGTGCCAAGAAGCCGATGATTATCATTGGCCAAGGGGCGTTGGCCCGCGCTGATGGCGCAGCAGTTTTGTCTCAGGCTGCAGCCATTGCGACATCGGTTGGTGCTGTCAGTGATGAGTGGAATGGTTTTGCTGTTCTGCACACAGCGGCATCGCGCGTTGGTGGTCTTGATCTCGGATTTGTTCCGGGGCAGGGGGGTAAAACCGCAGCTGACATGCTGACATCGATGGATGTGTTGTTCCTGCTTGGCGCAGACGAAATTGATCTGTCTGCAAAGACCGCGAAATTGACGGTTTACATTGGTTCGCACGGTGACAACGGCGCGCAAAATGCTGATGTCATTCTTCCGGCTGCCGCCTACACCGAAAAATCCGGCATCTGGGTGAATACAGAAGGCCGCGTTCAAATGGGCAATCGCGCTGGCTTTGCGCCTGGCGAAGCCCGCGAAGACTGGGCTGTGCTGCGTGCTCTTTCCGACGTGTTGGGCAAGAAGCTTCCCTTTGATTCGTTGGCACAATTGCGCCAGAAACTTTATCAGGCTCATCCTCATTTCGCTGAGGTTGATGAAATTAAGGCCGGTCATTCGGCTGACATTGCTGCGGTTGCAAAAAAAGGCGGGAACATGACGCAATCTGTGTTTGCGTCTGCGGTCAAAGACTTCTATTTGACAAACCCGATAGCGCGCGCCTCGGCCGTCATGGCTGAATGTTCCGCGTTGGCCCGCAACAATTTCAAGGCTGCGGCAGAGTAAGGGCAAGAGATCATGGACTCGTTCTTTTTTACTTATGTTTGGCCGGCGTTGATCATGATCGGTCAGTCCTTGCTTTTGCTGGTCTGTCTTCTTCTGTTCATCGCCTACATTCTTCTGGCCGACCGCAAGATCTGGGCTGCCATTCAGCTGCGTCGTGGACCCAACGTGGTTGGTCCATGGGGTCTTTTGCAGTCTTTTGCCGACCTTTTGAAATTCGTGCTGAAAGAGCCAATTATTCCGGCCGGTGCGAATAAGGGTGTGTTTTTGCTGGCACCTCTGGTCGGCGTGACACTGGCGCTTGCTACATGGGCTGTTATTCCGCTCAACCAGGGTTGGGTCATCGCCAATATCAACGTCGGTATCCTCTACGTTTTTGCGATTTCATCGCTTGAAGTCTACGGCGTTATCATGGGCGGCTGGGCATCAAACTCGAAGTATCCGTTCCTGGGTGCGCTTCGATCTGCCGCGCAGATGGTTTCCTACGAAGTGTCCATGGGTCTGGTCATTGTCACGGTTCTGTTGTGCGTTGGCTCGTTGAACCTGACCGACATTGTGTTGTCGCAAAAGACAGGCCTTGGCACGATGATGGGATTGCCGTCTTCGATGCTGGATTGGCATTGGCTGGCGCTGTTCCCGATGTTCATCGTCTTCTTCATCTCGGCACTTGCTGAAACCAATCGTCCTCCTTTCGATCTGCCAGAAGCTGAGTCGGAACTGGTTGCGGGCTTCATGGTTGAGTATGGCTCAACCCCTTACATGATGTTCATGCTGAGTGAATATGCCGCTATCGTTTTGATGTGTGCCATGACCACCATCCTGTTCTTGGGGGGCTGGTTGCCGCCGCTGGATGTCGCGGTGTTGAATTGGGTACCGGGTATCATCTGGTTTGTCATCAAGAGTGCACTGGTGTTTTTGATGTTTGCGATCACCAAGGCTATCGTTCCGCGTTACCGCTATGACCAGTTGATGCGTCTGGGCTGGAAAGTGTTTCTGCCGATCTCGCTCGCCATGGTGGTTATTGTTGCATTCGTTTTGAAATTGATGGGGTGGGCATGATGCGCTCGTTCCTGACGTCTAGCAGATTTGGAGTTTGAAGATGGCAAGTCTGTCCCAAGCCGTCCGTTCGCTGTTCCTGAAAGAATTCGTTGGAGCGGTTTTTCTGTCCCTGCGTTTTTTCGTCAAACAGAAGGCGACTGTAAACTACCCCTTTGAGAAGGGGCCTGTAAGCCCCCGATTTCGTGGAGAGCATGCTCTTCGCCGTTACCCGAATGGTGAAGAGCGTTGCATTGCCTGCAAGCTGTGCGAGGCAATCTGTCCCGCTCAGGCCATCACCATTGAGGCTGGCCCACGCAGAAACGACGGAACGCGTCGCACGGTGCGTTACGATATCGATATGGTGAAGTGCATCTATTGCGGTTTTTGCCAGGAGGCTTGTCCCGTGGATGCAATTGTTGAAGGCCCTAATTTCGAGTTTTCAACGGAGACTCGCGAAGAGCTTTACTTTGACAAGGCGAAACTCCTCGCCAATGGCGATCGGTGGGAGCGGGAAATTGCCCGCAACATTGCGCTGGATGCGCCCTATCGTTAATGGATTGATCGAGCAGATCGGCGGCGTGCGTGCCAACTGGTGAATGCGCCCCGATTTGAAATTGAAACGAAATGTTTGTCGGGCTGAAGTTCTTTTGTCGAGCGGAAGTGTTGGCGCATTTTATGGGACACGGTTGAAATCCGCGCTCCTGGGGAAGATGAATAGGCACCATCATGGGTCTTCAGGCAATCTTTTTCTACCTTTTCGCCTTCGTTGCTTTGGCGTCGGCGTTTATGGTTATCTCGTCAAGAAATCCGGTACATTCGGTTTTGTTCCTGATCTTGACCTTCGTTAATGCGGCTGGCTTGTTCATGCTGACCGGCGCAGAATTTCTGGCGATGATCCTTCTTGTGGTTTACGTTGGAGCAGTTGCGGTTCTCTTCCTGTTCGTCGTGATGATGCTCGACATCGATTTCACCGAGTTGCGGGCCGGAACGATGAAGTATGCGCCGCTGGGAGCGCTGATCGGTGCTATTGTTGCCGCAGAGCTGATCTTCGTGATTGGCGGATCGACAATTTCGCCCGAAGCTTTGAAAGCTATCACCATGCCATTGCCGGCATTGAGTGAGACGCAGAACACCGCCGTTTTGGGCAATGTGCTCTACACCACGTATGTTTATTACTTCCAGATTGCAGGCCTCGTTCTGTTGGTGGCCATGATCGGTGCGATTGTGCTGACACTGCGTCATCGTCAGAATATCAAGCGCCAAAATATCTCGCATCAGGTTGCGCGGACCCCAGCCACAGCCATCAAGGTGGTCAAGGTCAAGCCGGGCCAGGGCATCTGAGCTGAACGTCAGGGATCTCAAGGAAACGAACAATGGAAATCGGACTTTCCCACTATCTCACTGTCAGCGCGATCCTGTTCATGCTGGGCGTCTTTGGCATTTTTCTCAATCGGAAGAATGTCATTGTTATCCTGATGTCGGTTGAACTCATTCTTCTCGCTGTAAACCTCAATATGGTGGCATTCTCGTCGTTCCTTAACGATGTTGTCGGCCAGGTTTTCGCGCTGTTCATCTTGACCGTCGCGGCTGCTGAAGCTGCGATTGGCCTTGCTATTCTCGTCGTCTTCTACCGCAACCGCGGATCGATCGCCGTTGAAGACGTCAACATGATGAAGGGCTGATACGGCTATGCTATTGTATAAGGCTATTGTCTTCCTTCCGCTGCTTGGTGCGATCATCGCAGGCCTGTTTGGCCGCCAGATCGGTGCCAAGGCTTCGGAATTTATCACCAGCGGCTTCATGATTCTGGCTGCGGTGCTTTCTTGGTATGTTTTCATCAATGTTGGCTTCGGCGAACACTCGGAGCTGATCAAGGTTCCTGTGCTCCGCTGGGTGCAGGTCGGCGGTATTGATGTGGATTGGGCTTTGCGCGTTGATACACTGACGGCTGTCATGCTCGTAGTGGTCAACAGCGTCTCGACGCTGGTGCACATCTACTCGATCGGCTATATGCATCACGATCCGCATCGTCCGCGTTTCTTCAGCTATCTGTCGCTGTTTACCTTCGCGATGTTGATGCTGGTGACGTCTGACAATCTTTTGCAGATGTTCTTTGGCTGGGAAGGTGTTGGTCTTGCATCATACCTGCTGATCGGTTTCTGGTTCAAGAAGCCCTCCGCCAGTGCAGCGGCAATGAAAGCCTTTATCGTCAACCGCGTTGGTGACTTTGGCTTCATTCTCGGTATTGGCACGGTGTTTGTGCTGTTTGGATCGATCAATTTTGAAACGATCTTCGCAGCCGCCAAGACCTATTTGCCAGCAGAAGGTGCAGCTTCTGGGGATGCGGTCATCACTCTGTTCGGTATGCATCTTGATAAAGCCCATGCTATCACTGGTGCATGTCTTTTGCTGTTCATGGGAGCGATGGGTAAGTCGGCGCAGTTTTTGCTCCACACCTGGCTGCCGGACGCCATGGAAGGCCCGACACCGGTGTCGGCTTTGATCCATGCTGCTACCATGGTGACCGCGGGTGTGTTTCTTGTTGCTCGTATGTCTCCGTTGTTCGAACTGTCGCCAGATGCTTTGACGGTTGTCACAATCGTGGGTGCCATTACTGCTTTCTTTGCGGCAACGGTTGGTCTTGTTCAAAACGACATCAAGCGCGTGATTGCTTATTCGACCTGTTCGCAGCTGGGCTATATGTTTGTTGCTTTGGGCGTTGGTGCTTATGGCGCGGCAGTGTTCCATCTGTTCACGCATGCTTTCTTCAAGGCACTTTTGTTCCTTGGAGCCGGTTCGGTCATTCACGCCGTGGATGGTGAGCAGGACATGCGCCACATGGGTGGGTTGCGCAAGCATATCCCGGTTACCTTCTGGGCGATGACGATTGGCAATCTGGCGCTGACGGGTGTTGGTATTCCCTTCACGATGATTGGCACAGCCGGTTTCTTCTCCAAGGATGCGATTATTGAATCGTCGTTTGCGGCAGGTACTGGTGTCTCGACGTTCGCCTTCGTGATGCTTGTGGTTGCTGCTTTGTTTACCAGCTTCTACTCTTGGCGCCTGGCATTCATGACGTTCTTCGGTAAGCCGCGTGCTTCCCATGAGGTTATGCATCACGTTCACGAATCCCCGCAGGTGATGCTTATTCCGCTCTATGTTTTGACCGTTGGCGCATTGTTTGCAGGCTTCATCTTCCACGATTATTTCTTTGGTGAAGCTTATGCGGAGTTCTGGAAGGGTGCGCTGTTCACAGGGCCTCATAATGAAGTCCTGCATGAGGTGCACCATGTGCCGGTCTGGGTTAAGCTTAGCCCGTTCGTTGCGATGCTGATCGGTCTTGTGACGGCCTGGTACATGTATATCAAGTCGCCCGAAGCCCCTGCGAAGCTGGCAAAGAGCCAATGGGTTCTCTACCAATTCTTGCTCAACAAGTGGTACTTTGATGAGCTGTACGATTTCCTCTTCGTGCGCTCGGCCAAGGCTCTGGGCAAATTCCTTTGGAAAAAGGGCGATATTGCCACCATTGATGCTTACGGGCCCAATGGTGTGGCTGCGGGCATTGCCGGGTTGACCCAGCGTGTTGTTCGCTTGCAGTCGGGTTACCTTTATCACTATGCGTTTGCGATGCTGCTTGGTATCGCCGCACTTGTTACCTGGATGATGCTCGGGAGTTCGATCTGATGACCGATTGGCCTATTCTTTCAACGGTCACCTTTTTACCCTTGGTAGGGGTCGCGCTCCTGCTTTTGGTAAACGGCAATACCGAATCCGGCCGCCGCAATGTGCTGAACATCGCGCTGCTGACGACAATCGCCACCTTTATCGTCTCTCTTTTTGTGTGGATCGGGTTTGACAACAGCAACCCCGGTTTCCAGATGGTCGAGAAGGTAAGCTGGCTCGGCACAGGAATCTCTTACCACCTTGGCGTCGATGGTATTTCGATGCTGTTTGTAGTGCTAACGGCGTTCTTGATGCCTTTCTGCGTCCTGGCCAGTTGGACGTCGGTGCAAAAGCGCATCAAAGAATACATGATCGCCTTCCTCATTCTGGAAGTGATGATGATCGGCGTTTTCGTGTCGCTCGATATCGTGCTTTTCTACGTTTTCTTCGAAGCGGGCCTTATTCCGATGTTCATCATCATCGGTGTTTGGGGCGGTAAGGAGCGCGTATACGCATCTTACAAATTTTTCCTCTACACCTTGCTTGGCTCTGTGTTGATGATGCTTGCCATCATGGCGATGTATTGGGATGCTGGCACAACGGATATTCCTGCGCTGCTTGCGCACAAATTCCCGCAGCATCTGCAAATCGTGCTTTGGCTGGCCTTCTTCGCGTCTTTTGCCGTGAAAATGCCGATGTGGCCGGTTCATACATGGCTTCCTGATGCGCACGTTCAGGCTCCAACAGCGGGTTCGGTCATTCTGGCTGGTATCATGCTGAAACTCGGTGGCTATGGTTTCATTCGCTTTTCGCTTGCGATGTTCCCGCTTGCCTCCGATTACTTCGCACCCTTCGTATTTGCTTTGTCTGTCATTGCGATCATCTACACCTCTTTGGTGGCTCTGATGCAGGACGACATGAAAAAGTTGATTGCCTATTCGTCTGTTGCACATATGGGTTATGTGACGATGGGTATTTTTGCTGCCAATACGCAAGGTTTGCAGGGCGCGTTGTTCCAGATGATCAGCCACGGCTTTGTGTCTGGCGCATTGTTCCTCTGCGTTGGCGTTATTTATGACCGCATGCACACCCGCGAAATCGCTGCCTATGGCGGTCTCGTCAACAACATGCCGAAGTATGCGCTGGCGTTTATGGTATTCACCATGGCAAACGTGGGCTTGCCAGGGACCTCTGGCTTTGTTGGCGAATTCCTGACCTTGATTGGTGCCTTCCGCGCCAACACCTGGGTCGCCTTGTTTGCGGCGACCGGCGTTATCTTGTCTGCGGCCTATGCGCTGTGGCTCTATCGCCGGGTGATTTTCGGGGCATTGGATAAAGAAAGCCTCAAGGGCCTTCTGGATCTGTCCATGCGCGAGAAATTCACGCTGTATCCGCTGATCGCACTGACAATATTCTTTGGTGTGTATCCGGCTCCGATCTTTGATGTGACCACTGCCTCGGTGGACGCGTTGCTTCATAATTACACCGCTGCTCTGCAGGCTGCGCACAATGTTGCGCTCCTCGTGAACTGACGACAGGATCGATGGACATGAATGCTGAAACCCTCCTTGCAAGCCTGCATCTCGCCACGCCGGAGCTTTTGCTCGCGGTTGGTGCGCTGGTATTGCTGATGATCGGTGTGTTCACGAACCGGGCGTCACTGGTGAATGGACTGGCGGTTGCGTTGCTCATCGTGGTTGGTGCCTGGCTCTTGCTGGTACCAGCGGATGGTGTTGCTTTTGGCGGTGCTTACATCGCCGATAGCTATGGTCGTTTTATGAAAGTTCTCGCTCTGATCGGCTCCATCGTCACTATGGCGATGGCGGCAGGCCAGGCGCGCGCCAACAATCTCGACAAGTTCGAGTTGCCCGTTCTGTTGGTGTTGGCAACACTTGGTATCTTGCTGATGATCTCGGCGGGAAGCCTTATTTCGCTCTATATGTCGCTTGAGCTGCAATCGCTTGCCTTGTACGTGATTGCTGCTTTGAACCGCGACAGCCTGCGTTCGACCGAGGCTGGCTTGAAGTATTTCGTGCTCGGTGCATTGTCTTCGGGCATGCTGCTGTACGGAATGTCTTTGGTCTATGGCTTCACCGGCAACGTCGAATTTGCCAAGATCGCTGGCGTCCTGACAGCCGGTCATGCCAATATTGGGCTGGTTTTCGGTCTGGTGTTTGTACTCGCTGGTCTTGCGTTCAAGATCTCTGCTGTTCCCTTCCATATGTGGACACCAGACGTTTACGAAGGCGCGCCAACACCCGTTACCGCGTTTTTGGCCGCAGCACCTAAGGTTGGCGCGATGGCAATTCTGGTGCGCGTTGTTATGGAGGCCTTCCAGCCAATTACCACCGATTGGCAGCAGGTTGTGGTGTTCATCTCGATTGCTTCCATGGTGCTTGGATCGGTGGCCGCCATTGGTCAGCGTAACATCAAGCGTCTGATGGCCTATTCCTCAATCGGTCATATGGGTTATGCGCTGGTTGGTCTCGCAGCCGGTACGCAGCAGGGCATCGAGGGCGTGTTGCTCTACATGGCGATCTATCTGGTGATGAACCTCGGCACCTTTGCCTGCATCATGGCGATGCGGACGAAAGAAGGTGAAGCGCTCGAATCCATCGATGATCTGGCAGGTCTGTCGCAGACACGTCCCGTCATGGCTTTTGTGTTGACGGCGCTGATGTTCTCGCTTGCTGGTATTCCGCCTTTGGCAGGGTTCTTCGGGAAGTATTTCGTCTTCCTGGCGGCGATTGAGGCGCACCTTTATGCGTTGTCTATCATCGGCGTTTTGGCCTCTGTTATCGGCGCTTACTACTATCTGCGTCTGGTCAAGGTCATGTGGTTTGACGATGCCAAGATCGAGTTTGCCGCTACATCAGCCACATTGCGCGTTGTCTTTGCGCTGTCGGGCCTGTTTGTTGTCGCTTACGTGTTTGTCGGCGGCCCCTTGGGCACTGCAGCGTCTGCCGCAGCGGCGTCGCTCTTCCATTGAGCGACTATTCTTCACATCGTCGGAAGGCGCTCGACGCCTTCCGACATCACGCGCTGGATGAGGTTGATTCAACCAACCAGGCCTGCCTTCAACTTGCGCGCTCAGGCGATCCAGGCTCGATCTGGATTACGGCGGAGCGGCAGACTGGAGGGCGCGGGCGTCGTGGACGGCCTTGGTCGTCAGAGCGCGGTAATCTCTATGCATCTCTTCTGTTGATTGACCCGGCGCCGCTTGAACACGTGGCGTCTTTGCCTTTAGCGGTTGCCTTGGCGGTGCACGACGCGATCCGTGCAGTTCTTCCCCTGGATGGGCCCCCGCTGGAAATCAAATGGCCAAACGATGTGTTGATTGGTCGCGCAAAAACCAGCGGCATTTTGCTTGAATCGGAGCGCACGCCGGACGGGCGCCAGGCCATTGTGATTGGCATAGGCATTAATATTGTCGCCAAGCCTTCCGATACGCCTTATGCGACAGCTTGCCTATCGCAACATGGTGCCACGATTGATCCTTTGCAACTGTTTGCTCACCTCTTTTCCGCGATGGCGGATGGGCTGGCGCTTTGGGATCAGGGACGTGGCATTTCGCAGATTATTGCGCGTTGGCGTCAACATGCCTGTGGTCTCGGTGAAAAGATCACAGTAAATCTCCCTGATCGCTCGATTTCAGGTATATTTTCGGGAATCGATGATAAGGGACTATTATTGCTCGATAGGGGCTCTCTCGGCACCATGCCAATCGCGGCAGGTGATGTGTTTTTCGAGCCGGATGGGCCAAGGAAAGAATGACAAAAGAAGACGAACTGGTATTTTTGCCGCTGGGCGGCGTTGGCGAAATCGGCATGAACTTGGCGCTTTACGGTTTTGGGCCGAAAAAGAACCGCGAATGGATTATGGTCGATTGCGGCGTTACCTTCCCGGGTCTGGATCTGCCGGGCGTTGATCTGGTTTTGCCTGATATTCAATATGTTCTTTCGCAAAAGAAGAACTTGAAGGCGATTTTTATCACCCATGCGCATGAAGACCATTATGGCGGTTTGAATGAGTTGTGGCCCGGCTTGAACGTTCCGGTCTACGCTTCGGGCTTCACGGCTGGAATGCTCGAGGCAAAGCGTAATTATGAAGGCAGCCGGATTGATATTCCGGTGACGCCCTTCAAACCCGGTGACAAGGTTCATGTCGGCAAGTTTGTGGTTGAGGCCGTTGGCGTCAATCACTCCATTCCGGAGCCGATGTCGCTGGTTATTCGCACCCCGCTTGGCAACGTTATCCACACGGGTGACTGGAAGATTGACCACGCACCGTCGCTGGGGCCTCTAACAGATGAGGCCGCATTTCGCGCGCTCGGCGATGAAGGCGTGTTGGCGGTGATGTGTGATAGCACCAATTCCATGCGGGACGGAGTTTCGCCGTCGGAAGTTGAAGTGTCTGAAGGCTTGCGCAACATTATTGCCAATGCCGAGGGACGCGTCGCGATCACAACATTTTCGTCCAATGTGGGACGTATTCGTTCGATCGCGCAGGCAGCCGATGCGGCTGGCCGTGAGGTACTATTGCTTGGCAGCTCACTGAAGCGCGTTGTGGCGGTTGCAGATGACCTTGGCTTGATGGAAGGCATCAAACCTTTCATTGCTGAAGATGAATACGGCTATATTCCAAGAGACAAAGTGGTGGTGATTCTCACCGGCAGCCAGGGTGAGTCGCGTGCGGCACTGGCAAAATTGTCTCGCGATGAAATGCGCAATGTCGCCCTGACAAAAGGCGATACCGTGGTGTTTTCATCGCGGGCGATTCCAGGCAATGAAAAGGCGATCAATGACATTAAAAATGGCCTGATCGAACAGGGCGTTCATATCGTAACAGATGGTGAGGCCTTGGTGCATGTGTCGGGGCATCCGCGGCGCAATGAGCTTTTGCAGATGTATGAGTGGACACGGCCAGAGATTCTGGTGCCGGTGCATGGTGAAGCTGCCCATTTGATGGCCCAGCAGGAACTGGCCTTGCAGGCTGGTGTGCCGCAGGTTCCAAAGCTTCGCAATGGTGAGATTTTGCGTCTGGCACCTGGGCCTGCCGAGGTGATTGGCGAAGCGCCGCACGGCCGGATCTTCAAGGACGGCAAGCTTGTCGGTGATTTCGAGGCGATGGGCATCGGCGAGCGCCGTAAGCTGTCTTTTGCGGGCCAGGTGTCCATCAATGTCATCCTGGACGAGCGCTTTGAGTTCCGCGACGATCCCGATGTTGTGGCCATTGGTCTGCCTGAGGAAGACAGAGAAGGCGACGACATGGAGGATGTCCTCTACGACGCTGTGCTCAGTGCGGTGGAGAGTATTCCGCGTGCACGCCGTAAAGATCTGGGCGCATTGAAAGAGAGCATTCGCCGCGCTGTGCGCTCAACCGCCAATGAATGCTGGGGTAAAAAACCGGTTGTGACGGTGTTTGTCACCAAGGTGTAGGACGTGCCTGCGAGAGAGATGTCGCAGAGTGCGGATTAGACCAGACAAATCCGGTCAACTGTGCTGTAATATGGATCGCGCGTCAGGTTTGGCGCGCGATTTTTTGTGGGAGACTAATGATGCTTGGGCGGGTTAATCACATCGCAATCGCTGTGCCGGATCTTGACGTGGCTGAGAAGAGCTACGGCGAAACTTTGGGGGCAAAGCTGTCACCTCGACAGGACCTGCCGGAGCATGGTGTCACCGTTGTTTTTGTGACCCTGCCGAATACAAAAGTGGAGTTGTTGTACCCGCTAGGGGCCGGCTCTCCCATTCAGAGCTTTCTCGATAAAAACCCAAATGGTGGTATGCATCATATCTGCTATGAAGTTGACGATATTCTGGTGGCGCGGGATAAGTTGCTCGCGGGTGGCGCACGGATTCTAGGGGATGGCGCTCCGAAAATCGGGGCCCACGGCAAACCGGTACTGTTTTTGCATCCTAAGGACTTTCTTGGGACGCTGATTGAACTCGAGCAGGTGTAAACGCGGGGGAGGGAAGTTCATGTCGTGGCTCACAGTCGGCGCAATCTATTTTATCGTCTGGTGGATTACGCTTTTTGCGGTGCTTCCCATCGGCGTTCGCACCCAGGAGGATGAGCGTCAAGTTGTGCCAGGCACTGTGGCCAGCGCGCCTGCGAAATTTCAATTTTTCCGGGTTATGGTGGTCACCACAATCGTCTCGGCATTGATTGTTGGTGGCTGGAATTTGTGCTCAAGCTATTTCGGCGTCACTTTTGCTGATTTGCCCCACATCATGCCCGATATTCGTTAAATCGTGCGGCCGATCTTTGCACACGGTCTACTGCATAGGTCCTTAAATCGATTCCGATTAAAGGACGTGTGCAGTAGATTTTATTTTGCCGCGTGTACGGTAGCCTTTTATGGAGGACAATAAAAGGTGACACGCTCTATCGCCAAGATTGCATCAAGAGGGCAAAAAAAAACAAGGTCCGAAGACCTTGTTCTGCAATTTTCGCGTGACCTTTAACCAATTAAGGGGCTGCGACAAAGCGCGCCTAAGATCTGATCCTCCCAAGACTTTTCCGCGAGTCCGACAGAAATTTAAGCTTTCTGCCTCTTTTGTGAGCGCAAACTAGCTCAACTCCGTAAGCTTGTCATTATTTTTTTTGCATTTTTGTTACAGGTTTGGGAAAAAAGTTTAAATTTTCCTATTTTGGCGATTTGCCACTTTTCTGACATGTTTGGTAACTGAGTGCATGCTCGGGAATGTGATTTTTGCTCGCACTGTTCAACAATTTTGTCTGTTAATTGTGGGCTTTGGCGTTTTTTCGGCCAAGGTGCAGGGTGCAGCAATGCGCAGTGTTAAAACGGTGGAGAGCGGGTTTTCATCTGTCACTGAAACCGCTAGAAGATTGGCAGATAAAGGTAAAATATGGCTGATTCCGTCGAGTGAACGGAGCGCCCAATTGATGGAAGTCGGTATGCGTCTCTCCCGCTATTTCATGCCCATTCTGAAGGAAACACCTAAGGAAGCGGAAATCGTCTCTCACAGGCTTATGTTGCGCACAGGCATGGTGCGGCAGCAGTCGCAAGGTATCTACTCCTGGTTGCCGTTAGGCAAGCGCGTTCTGGATAAGGTGAATGCCATTATCCGTGACGAGCAAAACCGTGCCGGGGCTGTCGAGCTTTTGATGCCCACCTTGCAATCGGCCGAGCTGTGGCAGGAAAGCGGGCGTTACGATGATTACGGCAAAGAAATGCTGCGCATTAAGGATCGGCAGGACCGTCCTATGCTTTATGGCCCGACCAATGAAGAGATGATCACGGATATTTTCCGCTCATCGGTGAAATCCTATAAGAGTCTGCCGCTCAATCTCTACCATATTCAGTTGAAGTTCCGCGATGAGATCCGTCCGCGCTTCGGCACGATGCGTTCGCGCGAATTCCTGATGAAGGATGCTTATTCGTTCGATTGGACAAAAGAAGCGGCGCTGCATTCCTATAACAAGATGTTCACGGCTTACTTACGGACATTTGATCGCCTTGGTTTGCGCGCCATTCCGATGCGCGCTGACACCGGTCCGATTGGCGGCAATCATAGCCACGAATTCATCATTCTTGCTGATACCGGTGAGTCTGAAGTCTTCTGCCACAAGAGCTTTTTGGATCGGTCGATTCCGGCAGCAGACACCGATTTCGATGATGTTGCCGGTTTGCAGGCCGTGTTTGATGATTGGACATCCGATTATGCGGCCACATCAGAGATGCACGACGAAGCAGCTTACGGTGCCATGCCGGAAGCAGATCGCATCTCGGCGCGCGGTATCGAGGTTGGCCACATCTTCTATTTCGGCACCAAATATTCGGAGCCAATGGGCGCGAAAGTGCAGGGTCCTGACGGGAAAGAACATCTTGTCCACATGGGATCCTATGGAATTGGTCCGACTCGCCTTGTTCCGGCCATTATCGAAGCTTCCCATGACGAAAATGGTATCATATGGCCAGCATCCGTTGCGCCCTTTGATGCCGTTATCATCAATATGAAGGCTGGGGACGCTGCTTGCGATGCTGCGTGTGACAAGATCTACGCAGCACTTGGCAAGGCAGGGAAGGATGTTCTTCTCGACGATACCGATGACCGCGCTGGCGCGAAATTTGCCATGGCCGACCTGATTGGTGTGCCTTGGCAGGTGATTGCAGGGCCACGGGCGGTTGCCAATGGTGAAGTCGAGTTGAAGAACCGAAAAACTGGCGAACGCGAAACCATGACCATCGACGCCGCTATCAACCGTTTGGCTGGTTGAGCGCCGATAGGAGGCTAGATTGAGCAGCGAAACCGGAAGCTCGGCAGAGGTGAGCACAGACGTGTTGCCAACTGCAAAGCCCTTTTCTGCATTTGAGCGTATGGTGGCCTGGCGCTACCTGCGCGCCCGGCGCAAGGAGGCGGTGATTTCGGTCATCGCCGGCTTTTCCTTTGTCGGCATCATGTTGGGTGTTGCAACTCTGATCATCGTCATGGCGGTGATGAACGGGTTTCGCACAGAGCTTATTTCTCGTATCCTTGGCATTAACGGGCACATGATCGTTCAGCCTGTGGATCGGCCTTTGACGGATTATGCCGAACTGGCAAAGAAGTTTGCAGCCGTTCCCGGTGTGACCATGGCCCTGCCTTTGGTGGAAGGTCAGACATTGGCCTCCGGCAAAGCCGGGGCTGGAACGGGGGCGCTGGTGCGTGGCATTCGTCCTGATGATCTGATGAAATTGAAGGAAGTGTCCTCCAATATCAAAACGGGTGACATGGTGGCCTTCACGGCTGGGCAAGGCGTGTTGATTGGCTCGCGCATGGCCAATGACCTCGGCTTGAAAGCTGGAGATTCAATCACACTGGTGTCACCTGAAGGCGATGTCACCCCGATGGGGGTTAATCCTCGGGTCAAGTCCTACAAGATCTCAGGCACATTCGAAATCGGCATGTCAGAATATGATTCGTCGATCATCTATATGCCGTTGGAAGAAGCCCAGCTTTACTTCAATGCGGAAGGCTTGGTGCAATCCATCGAGATTTTCGTGAGCAATCCTGATGATATTGATGCGCTGCGCCCGAAAATCGAAGAGGCAGCGGGGCGGCAGGTGTTCATCAGCGATTGGCGTCAGCGCAATCAGACGTTCTTTTCCGCGCTTCAGGTTGAACGCAATGTGATGTTCATGATTTTGACGCTGATTGTGATTGTTGCGGCGCTGAACATCATTTCCGGCCTGATCATGCTGGTGAAAGACAAAAGCCGAGATATCGCCATCCTCAAAACAATGGGCGCAACCTCGAATTCGGTGTTGCGTATCTTTTTCATGACGGGTGCCGCAATCGGCATCGCTGGCACATTTGCAGGCGTGGTGCTTGGGGTCATTGTGTGTCTCAATATCGAGTCGATCCGCGAGTTTTTCTCCTGGGTGTCGGGCACGATTCTGTTTGATCCGCAATTGTACTTCCTGAGTAAATTGCCGGCGGACATGAGCTTTGGTGAAACAGTCTCGGTTATTCTGATGTCGCTCACGCTGTCTTTCATCGCAACCATTTTCCCGGCATGGCGGGCGGCGCGTCTTGATCCCGTCCAAGCCCTGCGCTACGAATGAGGAACAGTGCATCTATGGCAAAACGGACTGTTCTTGAATTATCCAATGTTTCTCGGGGCTACGGCGAGGGTGACGCACGGCTGTCTATTCTCAAAGGGGCAGGGCTGAAGCTTTACGAAGGCGAGACGGTTGCACTTGTGGCGCCCTCCGGAACGGGCAAGTCAACGCTGTTGCATATTGCGGGCCTGCTGGAGCAGCCGAGCGATGGCGATGTGCTGATCGGCGGTCGAAACTGCAATGACCTGTCTGAAGAGGGGCGCACGGCGGTGCGGCGCAGTAGTATTGGTTTCGTCTATCAGTTTCACCATCTGTTGCCTGAGTTCTCGGCAATCGAAAACATTATGATGCCGCAGATGATTGCGGGTCTGAGTATCCCAGAGGCCCGCGAGCGCTCAAAGGCGATGTTGGATTATATGCGCATCGGTCACCGCGCGGATCACCGGCCAGCCGAGCTATCCGGTGGTGAGCAGCAGCGCGTTGCCATTGCCCGTGCAGTGGCCAACGCACCTCTTTTGCTTCTGGCCGATGAGCCGACGGGCAATCTCGACCCAGAGACAGCTGCCTATGTGTTTTCCGCCCTACAGGCCTTGGTGCGCCAATCTGGTCTGGCAGCTCTGATTGCGACCCATAACCATGAACTGGCTCATCGCATGGATCGCTGCGTTACCTTGGTTGACGGCAAAGTGGTGGATTTTGAGTTGTAACGAGTGGGTCTTCCTACACGATAATGACAACCAAATGGCGTTTGTTTTGAAGCAAACGCCATCTCTGTTTTCGCCCCTAATTTCGGGTGCGTCATCCACTCCTGATTTATACCAAGAGTCATTGAAAATGACTTTTTGTATTCCTTTTGCAAATATCTCAAGCGTCTGATGCATTTGAGATATTTGCAAAGTCTTCAAGGCGAGGATGCTCTCGCATCTTGGAGCCTTGGTCTTACACGGTCGACGATTGCTAAGTTTCCGGCTTTGAGATTTTTTTCACCAGTTCTTTCGCAAGCGCAGGTATGACGGCATCAACAATCACAGTGTCCCGAACATCAGCCACCCTTGCCATCAGCATGTTGAAGAGCTCTGTGGCCGTTCTGGCAATATGATGATGTGGAGGCCTCTCGTATCGCTCGCCATAGGCCGATGCCACAGCAATATAGAGCTTCTCCATCAGTTCTGGATCCACTTGGGCTGTCGGTGCGGGTGCTTTGGAAGGATCGTCAAACATGTCGCCTTTTTCCGTCACCAGCCAGCCAATATTAATCCCCAATTTTTCATGATAGGCGGCCAGCACCGAGGCGTCAGGCACATTGTCTCCCCGCTCGTAGTTCGCCAGCGCACTGGAGCTGATACCACCCAAGAGAGCCGCAAACTCATGCCGCTCCATGCCAAACTTCTCGCGCACCTTCGCTAAACGACGGCCGAGGGGTGTCTTATAGACTGGTTTCCTCGCCATTTTTTTCAATAAATGCAAAATCGTAGTTTACTAAGTACGATATTAGCATTATGCCTTTCTCTGTTCGCATCAAACATAATCAAATGGGCCTGCCAGAGCCGCAATTTGAATCGAGGACCTACTTATGCCTTTTGAATGCCGCACCGGCAAGGCTTACGATGTCTGCTTCGCACCCTTAGCGTGTCGGTGGTGTGTTCAAAGGAATTTTATCTCTTAAACGCAAAGGGATAGAAGGTGAACTGTTTCCGAACGTTGATTGAGTGTAAAAAACGTTTTTTTGAAATAGTGTCTCTATTCCTCTGAAATAATTAGTACGTAAAAGCGCGCATTGCGCGGCAGAAAAGGGTTTTGCATGAATATTAATTTTTCATAATAAAAATATATTCCCATTTCCGTAGCATGTGATCACGGAAATTCCTTCGAGCAGAAAGATATGGGCGCTGTTCTGTCCTTTTAAATTTTGTCCTTATGGACAAAATTTTGGCTCCCGTTGTTTTGGAAGAAATCTGTATATTATACTTTTGAGTGTGCTGGAGAGATAAGCTTCAGCGCGATGTTTTGTCGTTTTCTGATTATTTCAAATATTGATTTTTGTCATTAAAATCAATAGGATGAGTCGATGAAAATTTACTTTTAGAAGTGCTGTTTTTATCGCTACTTATTTACTCATGTTTAATTTTTCTCTTTTACTCCGAGCTCGAGAACTTTGGGTTTGCAATCTGAGGTGGTTATTGGTTGCCTCCTTTTCCAGTTGTTTTGGCATGGTAGGACAGGCTCCCGTTGCCCCTGTTGCGAAGGCAATTTGAGGTGATCCTTCCTTCAGGCTCGGCGCAGAATGAATTTGCTTTCGACCTGAAATCAATATCGAGTCTCGAGGGTAAAACATGAAAAACGTGCCAATTATCGGCAAATTCTTTACGATTATGGGTCTCTTCGGCCTATTTGCAGTCATGGTTGCTGTTTACAGCAATCTGCAGATTCAAGCTGTGAACAGCGGCTATAAAGGCCTTCTGTCAGAAGAAAGTTCAGCTGCTATCAATCTTTCCCGTGCCAACCGTGCTCTTCAGGGTGCGCGGGCTGCGATCGGTGATATCCTGATGTCGCGCACAGAGGCGCTGAATGTCAGCGCGGCGAAGGATCTGGAAAAGCGGCGGGGCGATTTCATAAGATATATGGATGCCGCGTCCAAAGCTATGCCGGAAGAAAAGCGCATTGATGGACTGAAGAGTGACGGGCTTTCTCTGGTTGACCAAGCCTGCAAGTCCGCCGTTGAAGCGGCGGCCAAGACGATAGAAGTGGCTGCGATCATGATCGCGCAGCAAGAGTTTCTCACGGCATGTCAGCCGGGCTTTGGACCTATGACTGATCGGTTCAGTGCTTTGGTGCAGGATGTGACCAAAACCTTGGCTGACGAGACCGTTCGTCTGAGCGATGATGCCTCATCCAGCGGATTGCTGACCATGGTCGGTATTATCCTCGGCGTGCTGGCTGTACTGGTTTTCGGCTTTTTCGGCATCCGTGCCTGGGTGGTCACTCCTGTGCGTGGTCTTGCATCGACCATGGAGGTGCTGGCCTCGGGTAATTTCACAGCTCAAGTGGATGGAATTGACCGGCGCGATGAAATTGGTGGCATGGCGCGCGCCGTGCAGGTGTTCAAGGACAATGGGGTGCGGGCGCTCGAGTTGGAGAATGAAGCCAAGGCGAACAGATCGCAATCGGAGGCCGAGCGCGCCCGCATTGCGGCCGCAGATCGGCAACGTGCAGAGGAAATGGCGCAGGCTACCTCCGGCCTTGCCGTTGGCCTGAAACGCCTGTCTGAAGGTGACCTTGGCTTCCGCCTGAGCGAGCCATTCGCCTCCGATTTTGAAGCGCTTCGTACCGATTTCAACGCAGCGGTCAGCCAACTGTCGCAGACAATCAGTGCCGTTTCGGAAGCAACCGTCTCGATCGATGGCGGCACGCGAGAGATTAGCAGAAGTGCCGAAGACTTGTCCAAGCGGACCGAACAGCAGGCCGCTGCCCTGGAAGAGACCGCTGCCGCCCTTGACCAGATTACGGCCAATGTCTCCAACTCATCGCAGCGGGCGCAAGAGGCCCGCCATATTGCCGCTGAAGCCAATGACTCGGCCAAGAAGTCTGGTGCTGTGGTTTCAAGTGCGATCAATGCGATGCAGCGCATCGAGCAGTCATCAAACCAGATCTCCAGCATTATTGGCGTGATTGATGAAATTGCATTCCAGACCAATCTGCTGGCCCTGAACGCCGGTGTTGAAGCGGCGCGGGCCGGTGAGGCGGGCAAGGGTTTTGCGGTTGTTGCGCAGGAAGTGCGTGAATTGGCTCAACGATCGGCGCAGGCTGCCAAGGAAATCAAAGATCTGATTCGCAATTCAGCGGGAGAGGTTTCAACCGGTGTGCAACTGGTCGAAGAAACCGGCCAGGTTTTGAAGGTCATTGAGCAACAGGTTATCACCATCAATATGCAGCTCGATGCCATTGCCACCTCTTCCAAGGAACAATCCGTTGGTCTGGCTGAAGTCAACACCGCCGTGAACCAGATGGATCAGGTAACGCAGCAAAATGCAGCCATGGTCGAGGAATCGACCGCAGCCAGCCTCGCACTCGCGAAAGAAGTCGAACAATTGCGGCAACGCATTTCGGTGTTTCAGTTGGCGAGAGAAGGGGAGCGAGACTTTGCCAGGCTCGCAACAGCGACACCCGCGCATCGTCCTGCCGTCTCTCCGGCACGAAAAATGTTGGCCAAGGTAGCAGGGGCGGTAGGTCTCGCACCACCAACCGCGAACAATAGCTGGGAAGAGTTCTAACACGACTGCATCGTGCGTCACATTTTGGCGCAGGGTGCAGTAAAAGCCGGGGATAGCCCCTTTTCGGTGCGACTACAGCGCCGTGCGCAAAATTGAGCGCACGGCGCTGTAACAGTTTTAATCTGCTGCATAATTCCTTACAGCGCCGTGCGCCAAATATGGCGCACAAAGGACGCTGTAACACTTTAAATCTGCTGCATAATTTTCTCCTTAAATCGATTCCGATTTAAGGAATTATGCAGTCGTGAATTTGCCTCAGTTTGAAATCTGACCTTGAAATGTGGCCCTGAAATTTGGCCTCGCAAAGAGTGTGCGTGGCACGCTGCCAGACTATGGCATGATCGACGTCCTTGCCATACCAGCCCGACATGATCGGAACACGCAACGACAAGCTTCAATTTTCCTGACTATTTCAGAATCGAATTTGGGTTGACTTTGATACAAAGAGAGAACAAAATAAAAACATAAAGAGATTAGGAGTGAGCCATGACTGATATTTTGCAAGACATCGCCGCATTCGCTTCCCTGTCCGTTTTCATCGCCAGCCTATCCTTGTTGGCCCTTGCGTTTTGAAGGCGTTAAAGCACTGTTTGCCGCACGTCGTGCACACAGGACGCTGGAACGATTTTCAATCGACTGCATGATTCCTGAATTGATTCCTATTTGAGGAATTATGCCGTGAGCATCTTCGAGCAACGCGGCCGCTGTTTTTCGGTGCGATGGTCTTGCAATCGTTGTTGTCGGATTTCACCTGACAAACGCTCTGTTTGATTTTGTTTTTTCGGTAGGGCTGGGTAGGCGTTTTCAAGATGGTTTTAAGTTTGGGAAGACGCCTTGAGGTCTCGTTTGTCGGCTGGACAAGATAGTCTCAACCGTTAAAATATTGGCACCATAAGCAGTGCAGTGTCTGCCTGCGTTTCTATCCAGATTGATGAGAGTAGGACTGAGCCAATGAGCGACCTCAATGCCGATCGTCAGGCAAAGGAGCCGGTTGCAGGTCCGGGATTTGTGCATCTTCGGGTGCATTCGGCCTATTCCCTGTTGGAAGGCGCGTTGCCGCTCAAGAAGATTTTGGGCAAGGCTGTGGCCGACAATCAGCCAGCCATTGCCATCACCGACACCAATAACCTGTTTGTCGCGCTTGAGTTTTCTCAAAAAGCGCTTGGTGATGGTCTCCAGCCCATCATTGGCTGCCAGCTTTCGATTGATATGGAAGATGCCGTGGATGAAAAGCGCGGCAACGGCGGCCTGGAAAAATACCCTGCCATTGTTTTGCTGGCCGCCAGTTCCGCAGGCTATGAGCGGCTGGTGGATCTGGTCAGTCGGGCCTATTTGCAGGGCGATAGCACCCATGCCGTGCATATTACCGCATCCTGGCTGGATGAAATCGGAACCGATGGCTTGATTGCCCTGACGGGCGCTTCTGGCGGACCTGTCGATCTCATGGTCAAGAGTGAGCATCAGGCTCAGGCTTTGGCACGGCTTTTGACGTTAAAGCGGCTGTTTGGGGATCGCCTTTATATCGAATTGCAGCGCCATCAGGGCTATGACAGGCTGCATGAGAGCCGCATGGTGTCACTGGCCTATGAGCATGACATTCCATTGGTTGCCACCAATGAGGCATTTTTCCCGTCGCGCGATGATTACGATGCCCATGATGCATTGATGGCTGTGGCGCACAACGCCATTGTGTCGGATGACAGGCGCTTTCGATTAACACCGGATCATTATTTGAAAAGCCGCGCGGAGATGCAGGCGCTTTTCAAGGATTTGCCGGAGGCGCTGGATAATTCCGTTGAAATCGCCAGCCGCTGCTCCTTCGTGCTTGATACACGCGGACCTATTCTCCCGCGGTTTACGGGCGCGAGCGATGACCCGGAAGAGGCTGAACGCGCCGAGTCGGCAGAATTGCGCCGTCAGGCAATTGAGGGATTGGACGACCGACTGGCAAAGCTTGGCATGGCGCCGGGCTATGAGGAGAAGGACTACCGCGAACGCCTTGACTTCGAGCTTGGTGTTATCGAGCGCATGAAGTTTCCGGGCTACTTTCTGATCGTTGCGGACTTTATCAAATGGGCGAAGCAACAGGATATTCCCGTTGGGCCAGGTCGTGGTTCTGGTGCGGGTTCGCTTGTCGCCTATGCGTTGACCATTACTGACGTTGATCCCCTTCGTTTCTCGCTGCTGTTCGAGCGCTTTCTTAATCCGGAGCGCGTGTCGATGCCGGACTTTGATATCGATTTCTGTCAGGATCGCCGCGAAGAGGTGATCCGCTATGTTCAGCGCAAATATGGGCGCGAGCAGGTGGCACAGATCATCACCTTTGGATCGTTGCAGGCGCGCGCGGCATTGCGCGACGTGGGCCGTGTGCTGGAAATGCCCTATGGTCAGGTTGACCGGATTTGTAAGCTGGTGCCGAACAATCCCGCCAATCCGACTCCTTTGTCGAAAGCAATCGAAGAAGAGCCGAAATTTCAGGAGGAAATTGATAAAGAGCCGGTCGTTGGCCGCTTGCTCGATATCGCCCAGAAGATTGAAGGTCTTTATCGCCACGCTTCTACCCACGCCGCCGGTATCGTGATTGGTGACCGCCCCTTGTCGAAACTGGTGCCGATGTATCGCGATCCGCGATCCGACATGCCCGTGACCCAATTCAACATGAAATGGGTTGAACAGGCGGGCCTGGTTAAATTCGACTTTTTGGGTTTGAAGACCCTCACAGTTTTGAAGACGGCGGTGGATTTTTGCCGGTTGCGCGACATTGAGATCGATTTGGCCACCATCCCGCTGGATGATGAATTGACCTATCAGATGCTCTCGCGTGGTGAGACAGTGGGCGTGTTTCAGGTGGAAAGTGCCGGGATGCGCAAGGCGCTGATTGGTATGCGCCCTGACTGTATTGAGGATATTATTGCGCTGGTTGCGCTCTATCGTCCTGGTCCTATGGAAAATATTCCTGTCTATAATGCCCGCAAACATGGCGAGGAAGAGATTGAATCGATCCATCCGACCATCGACTATCTGCTGAAAGAAACGCAGGGCGTTATCGTTTATCAGGAGCAGGTTATGCAGGTGGCGCAGGTTTTGTCGGGCTATTCGCTCGGCGAAGCCGATCTTTTGCGCCGCGCCATGGGTAAGAAGATCAAAGAGGAGATGGATAAGCAGCGGGCCCGTTTTGTTGATGGGGCCGTGAAAAATGGTGTCGGCAAGCCGCAGGCCGATAATATTTTTGACCTGCTGGCCAAGTTTGCCAATTACGGTTTCAATAAATCGCACGCAGCGGCCTACGCGATTGTGTCCTACCAGACGGCCTATATGAAGGCCCATTATCCGGTTGAGTTTCTCGCGGCCTCCATGACGCTGGATATGGCCAACACCGAAAAGCTGGTGGATTTCCGCCAGGATGCCGGCCGTCTTGGCATAGAGGTGGTGCCGCCATCTGTTCAAACATCGTTCCGGCATTTTCAGACGGGTCCAAACCGGATTTATTATTCGCTGGCTGCGCTTAAAGGCGTGGGTGATGCTGCCGTGGAGCATATTGTGGCGGTGCGCGGCGATGTGCCATTTGCTGATCTGGAGGATTTCTGTGTGCGTATTGATCCAAAGCAGATCAATCGCCGCGTTTTCGAAGGTTTGATTTTTGCTGGAGCCTTCGATTGCTTTGGCCGTGACCGTGCTGAATTGATTGCGGGCATGGATCGGATTATCGGCTTTGCCCAACGCGCCCAGGAAAATGCCGTGAGCGGCCAATCCGACATGTTTGGTGCGGGCGGGGCAACGGGACCAGAGCGTATTTCTCTGCCGACCTACACCCCTTGGCTGCCCTCAGAAAAGCTGATGCGCGAGTTTCAGGTTCTGGGGTTTTACCTCTCGGCCCATCCGCTTGATACCTATAAGCCGCTGCTTGAAAAAATGCGGGTGCAGAATTTTGCCGACTTCTCGCAAGCGGTCAAACAGGGGGCGACGGCCGGGCGTCTGGCTGGCACGGTGATCTCCAAGCAGGAACGCAAGACCCGCACCGGCAATAAAATGGGTATCGTGACCTTTTCCGATGCCACCGGCCAGTTTGAGGCGGTTCTCTTTTCTGAAGGGTTGAACCAGTACCGGGATTTGCTGGAATCGGGCAAGTCGCTGGTCATCACGGTTGCGGCGGAAGAGCGGCCGGAGGGCATTGGTCTGCGCATCCAGACAGCACAGTCGCTGGAAGAGAAGTCTTTGCAAATGCAAAAGACGCTCAGAGTCTATCTTCGTGATTCAGGACCGCTCAGGGCTTTGGCAGCCCATCTCAATACCAAGGGAGACGGTTTGGTATCCTTTGTGGTGATCAAGGAGGATGGCCGCCGTGAGATCGAAGTTGAGCTTAATCAACGCTATCGCATTACACCGGAAATCGCGGCCGCCATGCGCTCTGCCCCCGGCGTGGTTGATGTGGAACTTGTGTAAGCCCTCTTGCACAGTCCCTACTGCATAATTCCTTAAATCGGGATCGATTTAGGCAGGAAATTATGCAGCAGATTAAACGCGTTACAGCACCGTGCGACATGAATAGTGCACGGCGGTGTAACGCGTGACACACGCAAAGTTTAGAATTTCTAGCGATTTTTGGGGGGGATGATGGTGATGAAATCCGTTCCGTCGCTGGTCTCTGGGCCGACGCCTTGATCGGTGATGGTCAAAGACGTGCCTGCTGTCATTGCCGTTTCAATTCGTGCTCTCGTCGTCGGCTCAAGTGAGATCCGATCAAGAACTGCATTGATGCTGCTTTGCTCGCTGGCTGGCTTATTGTCATCGTGGCGATGAATTGTGACGATGGATGTTGTGTCGTCGGTCTGGCTGCGGGCATCATCCAGTGTCAGCGCCTGCCATGTCGCATTTCCCGTTTTTTGGTCAATGGCTGTGGCAACCAGAAAGAACGTGCCAAGCGGCTGGTCGGGTTGGGCAATTTTTACCGGTGCATCAAACAGTGGTTTGAAATCCTGCCGCACATAGAGATGGCCGCGAGGAGGCATGGGTTTGTTGGCGCTTTGGTAGAGCGCGGCCATAAATTCAGGTGTTATCAGGCGGCCTTTTGGGTTGAGCGACTTCCAGCGTTTGAACCCCTTGATGGCCTCGCGGGTCAGTGTTCCTGTTTGTCCATCAATACCGCCTGTATCAAATCCAAGCTCCTGTAGCAGGGCCTGCGCATCGCGTATGGTCTGCTGCTCGTCACGGTAAGTGATAAGGATTCGCAAGGGCGATGGATTAATGGGGGATGGTGCCGCCTTGGCGGCAGGCAGATCAATCATTGCCACTTCAATGGGCTTTTTGCCCGGCGCAACATCCGCGCCGCGCAATTTGGCGTCTGACAGCAATTGCGGCTGATCCTGCTGATGGGCGGGGGCGAACAGAAACGGATGCTGAATAGCAAACGGCACCACTGGCGCATCGGTGATAATCACCTGGGCACCCAACGTGGTCATGCCATAAAGCTTGCGCGCAAATTCGGCAGGAAGCCGCACACAGCCATGAGAAGCAGGGCGATTTGGCACGCTGCTCGATTCGTGCAATGCCACGCCCGACCATGTAATGCGCTGCATCCAGGGCATGGGTGCGTTCGAATACAGGTTCGATTCGTGATATTTGGCTTTCTGAATGATTGAAAAAATGCCCGACGGAGTGGTGTGACCCTCTTTGCCGGTTGAGACGCGCGAGGTGGCAATAACGGTGTTGCCATCATAAACCGAAAGCGTTTGTTGTTGTTTGGAAACAATGATTTGCAGGTGATTTTCACCTTGCGCCAAAGCGGGCATTGCCAGCATGGTTGCAGAGATAAACATCAACGGAAATATGGTGCGGACCATCATGGTGCCCTCAAACGCAAAACGAGAGCTTAAATTACGCTGTTAAATTTAACGGACCGTTTCTTCAGGGCACTGAGAGGTGATCAAGACTTCTTGATCGGGCCGGACGGCGGGCGCGGTTGGAAGGTGAAGCCGGTTTCCACCATGCCCTTGCCAAATTTATTGCGCAGCAGGTCCATAGCCGCCTCGGCCTTGGCCCGGCGTGTTGCGCTTTCATCCACCAGATCCGGCGGATCAGCAAGGGCGGGATCAGCAAAATCACTGACGCCAATGCCGATCAGGCGAAATTTTGTCCCGTCGGTTTCCTTTTCCAGCAATTGCAAGCCGGTGCGGAAAATTTTATCCGCCAGCATTGTTGGATCATCGAGCCTGCGGTTGCGGGTGCGCAGCTTGAAGTCTGCGGTTTTCAGCTTGAGCACTATTGTGTAACCCGCCGTAGCTTCTTTCTTCAGTCGCCACGCTACTTTTTCAGATAGGGCGCGCAAATGGGCAATCAGCTCGTCAGGGCGTGAGATGTTGTTTGAAAATGTGGTTTCGGCGGAGATGCTTTTGGCAATGTCGGTGGTGTGAACCTCCCGGTCATCGTTGCCGCGCGCCAGCCGCGCCAGCCGCTGGCCCATCACGCCATAGCGGCGCATCAGATCACTTTCTTCCATGGTTTGAAGCTGGCCGACCGTGCGAATACCATCTTGCTCCAGTGTGGCGGCAAGCGCTTTGCCAACGCCCCAAATGATGGTGACGGGGCGGGGAGCCAGAAACGCCATGGCCTCTTCTTTGCCCAGCACAGAAAAGCCGCGCGGCTTTTGCAAATCAGAGGCCACTTTTGCCAAAAACTTGCAATAGGAAAGGCCAACCGAAATGGTAATACCGATTTCCGCTTCAACCCGTCTGGCAAATCGCGCAAGCACAAGAGCGGCGGGCGCATGATGCAGCTTTTCTGTGCCGCGCAGCTCCAGAAAGGCCTCATCGATAGAGAGGGGCTGCACGAGTGGTGTCAACTCCTCCATCATGGCACGGACCTCGCGGCCAACTTTGGCATATTTTTCCATATTGGGCGGAATGACAACCGCCTGGGGGCAGGCCTCCAGCGCCTTGAACATCGGCATGGCGGAGCGCACACCGTGGATGCGGGCAATGTAACAGGCGGTGGAAACAACACCTCGTTTGCCGCCGCCAATAATCAATGGTTTATCGATCAAATCGGGATTGTCGCGTTTTTCCACCGAGGCATAGAACGCATCACAATCGACATGGGCCAAAGTGAGTTCGAACAGTTCCCTGTGGTAAACAAGACGTGGGCTGCCGCAGGCCGAGCACCTTTTTCTGTCTGGAGGCTGAAGCTTCAGACAGTCGCGGCAAAATCCCGAATGTGATGGCATGGTGTTGTGCATAATGGACGGAACATAAGTTGAACATTTGCACACTACTGCATAATTCCTCAAATCGGAATCGATTTGAGGAATTATGCAGTAGATTTAAAGAGCTACAGCGAACCTTTGTGCGCCATATATGGCGCACGGCGCTGTAATACCTGCATCTTTGCCACGCAAGCTGCATTTCAGCCTTCTTGAGAGGCTTATTTCGGCATCACGAGGCTCGCGTCATCGCACTGTTGAAATGCGCAATAATCGTGGTGCAGGCGCTGCTCCAGTCGTTGGCACGAATAACCTGAGGGGCGGTTTCGGGCGCGAAGCGATGGATCTCCGATTGCGGGGCGATATGCACCAGCAGGCAATCTGGCGCATGCTCGGCTACCGAATGCAGGTTGTGGGCCATGTCATCCATAAAGGCCAGCGGCAGCGGGCGCGCGCGATGCAGCGCCTTGACCACCGGGCCTTTAGGGCTTTCGGTTGCCAGAAGCGGAAAATCGAGGCCAAGCCGATCAAGCAAACGTCGACGCTGAAGCGTATAGGCGGGAGGCATGGCGGTGAGAAACACAATATCAGCCATGGTGCCAATTTGCTTCAACTGGGTGACCGAATCTCCGAACGGCTTTTGCCATTCCTCTTGGCAATCAAAGAAATCGTGCAGGATTTGCTTGACCTGATCGGCCTCCAGGGCCTTTTGATCGGCAAGCGAGACAATATTGCCAGTGAGCTGGAAGGATTTGGGCAGCAGATGATGACCCAGACTGGCGAGGTAGGATTCGAAAGGATACAAAAACTCAAGCACCACATCATCGACATCGCTGACCAGCAACGGGCGATCCGACAATTGGATGTGGTTCATATCGACAATCTCACCCATCAATATTCTCCCGAATCCAGACCCGGTTTGGTATAGTGTCTCCATGCGGCCATAACGTCTTCTGGTTGAGACTGGCTTGCCGCACAAAAGTCAAGCAAGGTTGGCTCGTGCTGAACAATAAAGTCCAGCATTCCGGCGAGAAAATCGGGATTGTTGATGGCCTGTCGCATCTGGCCGGGTTCAACGCCTGTGAGGGAGAGAAACCGGCCTAGCATGTCGGGCTCCCCGGCCAGCCAGCTCAAAACGGCAATGGCGGTTTGCTCGGCGTGTTCACTTGAGGTCGATTTACCTGATAACTTGTCTCGCATTGTGTCACGAATTACCTTTTTCGAAACCAAATGGCGTTAATCTGCCGCCAGCAAAAGAATGAGTCTTTTTGAATGTTAATACCCTTCTTCCACTATGGACGCTGGGAAGGCAAGGATGGAAAATGCCGAAAAAGGTCATGATAGTTGAAGACAACGAGCTGAACATGAAGCTCTTTCGCGACCTTATTGAGGCGTCAGGCTATGAGACCATCCAAACGCGCAATGGAATGGAAGCCCTTGACCTCGCCCGCAAGCACCAGCCAGACCTGATTTTAATGGATATTCAATTGCCTGAGGTCTCCGGGCTTGAGGTCACAAAATGGCTGAAGCAGGATAGCGAATTGCATGTCATCCCCGTGATTGCGGTAACAGCTTTTGCAATGAAGGGCGATGAAGAGCGCATTCGCCAGGGCGGTTGTGAAGCTTACGTCTCCAAACCAATTTCTGTTCCAAAATTTCTGGAAACAATTAAGACTTATCTGGGCGACGCCTGAGGGGGCAAGGTGCATGACAGCCAGAATACTCATCGTTGATGATATACCCGCCAATGTAAAACTGTTGGAGGTTCGGCTTCTCGCCGAATATCTTGAGGTTTTGACAGCAGGCTCTGGCTTGGAAGCGTTGGATATTTGTGAAAACACGCAGGTTGATGTTGTTCTTCTCGATGTCATGATGCCCGGCATGGATGGCTTTGAAGTGTGCGAGCGGCTGAAGGCCAATCCACGCACAGCTCACATCCCGGTGGTGATCGTGACCGCACTGGATCAGCCGTCTGATCGGGTGAAGGGCTTGAAGGCCGGAGCGGATGACTTTCTCACCAAGCCGGTCAATGATCTTCAGCTGATTTCACGGGTCAAAAGCCTCGTGCGGCTCAAAACCTTGAGCGATGAATTGCGCTTGCGGGCAGAAGCTGGCCAACGCATGGGTATTGAAGATCTGTTCTCCCTTGCGGATGGCCAGCTGGATGAGGCGGGGCAAGTCTTGCTCGTTGACAGTCGCGCAAGCTCTCAAGAGCGGATTATCAAGACGCTGAAGCCCGTTGCCGAGGTTATGGCGATTTCCGATGCACAGGCTGCCCTGTTTGAGGCGGCGGAAAAAAACTTTGATCTGGTGATCGTCAACGGAGCGCTGGACGACTATGATCCTCTGCGGCTGTTTGCACAGTTGCGCTCACTGGAGCGCACACGCTTTATTCCGCTGTTGCTGATTGCTGAGCAGGGAGAGGGGGGCTTAACGGCCCGCGCGCTTGATCTTGGCGTGAATGATTACATTGTCAGGCCGGTTGATCCCAACGAACTGGTGGCCCGCACGCTCACCCAGATCCGCCGCAAGCGGTATAATGACCGGCTGCGCGACAGCGTGCGCCAGAGCATGGAGATGGCGGTGACCGATGGCCTGACGGGCCTGAGCAACCGCCGTTATCTGGATACCCATCTGAAAATCCTGTTTGAGCGTGCGGCTGCGCGCAAGCGTCCGATGTCCGTCTGCCTGGTGGATATTGATCGTTTCAAACTGGTCAACGACACCTATGGCCATGAGGCTGGCGACGACGTATTGCGTGAGTTTTCGGCAAGAGTGCGCTCCATGGTGCGTGGCGCGGATTTGGCTTGTCGCTATGGCGGCGAAGAATTCATTGTGGTGATGCCAAATACATCCATGGATATCGCCAAAAAGGTTGCAGAACGTCTGAGAGAAATGGTGGAGCAAACCCCATTCCAGTTGACATCCGGACCAAAGATCACGGTGACGGCCTCAATCGGCATTGCTGAAACATCGGTGGACTGCGCAACGCCAGAGCAATTGCTGCGTGAAGCAGATAAAGCGCTTTATAAAGCCAAGCGGGATGGCCGCAATCGCGTTGTGTCCGCCGCGGCCTGATCAAAAGGCACTGTGGTTTTGAGGAGCGAACAAAGGTTCGCTGTGGATATTGGCAATGCGGTTACTGCTGCATAATTCCTGAAATCCAAGGGGATTTAGGGAGAAAATTATGCAGCCGATTAATAGTGTTACAGCGCCCTGCGGGCATTTGATAAAACGCAAGACGTCGACATGGTAAATTTTTCGTAAACGCTTGACAGCTGAACAAGCTTTGCGCTCGGCTCCACTTGTGTTGAGTGGCCAGTTATCAAAAATATTATACAATAAAAATGCAAAAACCCTGAATTTTGGAGGGTTTACTGCTTAAAGTATATTGATATTGTCCGTTTTTGAAAAGTTTTTCGAAAATGGCAATCGATCGAAAATCAAGCGTTTTTGCCGATATAAAGTGTAACTCTTGCTTTAGATTTGGTTGTGCGCCGGTTTTTCGTTGATAAACTTGATGTTTCTCCGACCACGTGTGTTTCGAGAAAAAGAAATGGCGTTAACTATAATTTAATTGAAAATAACTGCACGGTTAAGAAAATGTTGATTTTTTTCTTTAGATGCGCAAGATTGGGTCAAGTTATAGATAACTGTGTTTGAAAATTACCAATACCCCATGGTGCTCAGGTCCGCCGCATCTCCTGGGTCGTGGGGTCGGTCGGCAGGTATATGATTGTTTGCGGTTCCTCGTGCCGTTATTATGTGCCCGCCGACCCCCTTTTCACAAACGCCGCTTCCGAATGGAGCGGCGTTTTTTGTTTGCTTACGGATCTTATCAGGTAATTGATGCATGGAGACATCTGCCTCGCTTTGCCGTGTCTTTACAGCGCCGTGCGCCCTGTATGGCGAAGGGTGCTGTAGCAGATAGCAAACAGTGCTTTAGGAACAGGCGGGCAACAAAAAAGCGCGCTGTTTTGCAGCGCGCTTTTTTCAATAATATCGGTTGCCAAGATTACTTGATCTTGGTTTCCTTGAATTCGACGTGCTTGCGTGCGATCGGGTCGTACTTGGTCTTCGTCATCTTGTCCGTCATCGTACGGCTGTTTTTTGTCGTGACGTAGAAGAAACCCGTCTCGGCTGTCGACAGCAGCTTGATCTTGATTGTTGTAGCCTTAGCCATGGTCGTCCTGCCTTACCTAAATAAAACGCGCCGTGGAGGACCGGATGGGTCCACGGCAAATGTGGGCGGAAACTACAAATCGCCACTGAAAAGTCAAGCCCGGTTGGACTTGAAAAGCAATCGAGCGGCAGAAAGTAGTACATAAAGTGCAAAGAAGCCCGCAATTGACCATGCAAAGCCCGAGGTTCCGCCCATATCAATGGCCGCTCCCACAACTTGCGGGCCTGCAACCGTGCCCACCGCATAGCAGAAAATGAAGGCTGCATTGGCGCAAGCAAGGTCAGAGCCGGTGAGTCGTGAACCAAGATGGCTCAGGCCGATCGTGTAAAGGCCAGAGACGCAGCCGCCCCAAAACAGCAGAATGGTTGCCATCGCCAGCCAGTTGCTCGAGATGGCAGGCAGCAAAAGCGCGCCCGCCATGCCTACGCTTGCCAAAACGGCAAGCAGAGGCCGCCGGTCTTTCAGGCGATCAGACAGCAATCCCAGCGGTATTTGAAACACCATATTGCCGACCCCCATCACGGTTAGCAGCAATGCTGATTGCGCTTCAGAAAAGCCGGAGCGTGTGGCAAAGATCGGCAGGAGGGAGAGACCACCCACCTCGACAGCACCGAAGACGAAAACGGCTGCCGTGGCACTGGGAACCAGAAAGATATAGCGGAAAAAATGCATTTCCGGTTTTTCATGCAGGGCAGGGCTTTCCTTGCGCGCCACATAGACCGGCACGGCAGCCAGCAAAATCGCCAACGCGCCGATGGAAAACGGCAAAACCCCTTCGCTTCCCACAATGGAGAATAAAAACGGACCCGCTGCAAAGCCTATGGAGAGAACCGTGGCGTAAATGCCCAGAACAAGCCCACGGCGCGAAGGCGGGGCGGCAGCATTGATCCAGAACTCTGAGAGGATAAACAGCGTGGTGGTGGCACCATGGAACACCAGACGCAGGGGAAACCACATCCAGAAATCCGTGGCATAATAAAAGCCAAGCGAACTGGCCGCTGCCAAAAAGACAGCAATGATCATGGTTTGCGCAACACCCCATTGATGGGCGAGCTTGGTGGTCAGCGGCGCTGCGGCCATGGCGGCAATGCCTGCCATAGCCGAATTGAGACCGATCATTGTTGAGGAAATGCCGCGCTTTTCCATGATGATGCTCAAAAGCGGCAAGCCGAGCCCAATTGCGATGCCAACGGCGGAAATGGATGCAACGGCAGCCACGAGCGATGGCCAATGAATTTCTTCACGGTGACCGAGGGCACGTTTTCGGGTCTCAGACATTCATCATCCTTCAAATGGCCCTGAATTGCTGGTCGAAGGCAGCGAACACAAAAGAGCTTGCGCACGGGTAAGGCCATTCAATCATCATGCTTCGTCAGGTGTCCTTTTCCGGTGTGCATCCGGATTTCATAGTGTTCATTCGGGTCTGGCGCGCCGCCTGTCAAGGCAGAGGCCAAGTGTTTATAAGGCCATTTCTGGTCGAAATATGAACAATGAACCCCGTTGATCAGTTCACTCCGGCCTCATTGAGGCGGATAGCGCTGATCATAATCCTCTGGGGGTTCCGATGGTTGGCCAAAGCCATGCATACGCAAGGCCCATTGCAATCCGATGACGCTGCCTTTGATCGGCTGGATGATCAGCAGGGAGGTGATCACCGCAATGGGCACCCATATGGCCAGATGCACCCAGGTGGACAGAACAAACACCAGATCGGTCATCATATAGCCACCCAGTAGCACGTGGCCGACGATCATGATGACAATATAGGGCGGAAGGTCGTCAGCGCGCTGGTGAGAGAGATCTTCGCCGCAGGCGGAGCAGGTGGCAACCGGCTTGAGAAATGCTTTGAACAGCCGCCCAGAGCCGCAAGCAGGGCAGGTGCAGGCCAGGCCACGCAAAATAGACCGGCCAAGGGGGCGCTCAATGTTTTCGCCTCCGCCAAACCGGTTGATTTCCGTTGGTGAATTGCTGGACATCGGCTTCCTCCCCTATGGCCTCAACTGTGTTCAATGCTTACCGCGCGGCGGTCGTGTTCCGGGCTTTCGTGGACCAGACCGGCTTTTACGGGTTGCCTTATGGAATGACCGTGTGCCGACCGGCATTTTCTTGCCCTCGCTCAAAATTTCAAAGCGCAAGGCACCCGCCAAAGGCACGGCCTCAACCAGCTTAACGCGCACACCATCACCAAGTTGATAACCAAGGCCGGTTTTTTCGCCGGTCAGCGCCTGATGGGCCTCATCATAGATGAAATAATCACGCCCCAAGGTCGAGACCGGAATAAAGCCATCGGCCCCGAACTGTGGCAGAGAGATAAACAGGCCGGATTTGGTCACACCAGACACCTGACCATCAAACTCGTCGCCAATGCGGGTGGCGAGGTGGTGAGCGATCAGGCGGTTGATGGTGTCACGCTCTGCGGCCATGGCACGGCGCTCAAAGGTGGAAATTTCAACCGCGACATCGGCAAGCGTTGCTTCTTCCTCCGGCGTAATGCCGCCTTCGCCTAGGCCAAGCGCGCCGACCAGCCCGCGATGCACGATCAAATCGGCATAACGGCGAATAGGCGAGGTAAAATGCGCATATTTCATCAGGTTCAGGCCGAAGTGGCCGATGTTGTCCGGGCTATAGACGGCCTGACTTTGCGAGCGCAGCACCATTTCGTTGACAATGGTCTGATGTGGCGTGTCCTGTGCTTTCGCCAGGATCCCGTTGAACGAGTTGGAGCGCAGATTGCCGCCCTTGACCAATGAGAAGCCTATGGTGGTCAAAAACTCGCGCAGAACTTCCTGCTTGGCCAGCGATGGCGCATCGTGCGTACGATAGACCAGCGGCTGGCGCTTTTTCTCAAGGGTTTCGGCGGCGGCCACATTGGCCTGAATCATCATTTCTTCAATCAGCTTGTGGGCATCCAGCCTCTCAGGCACAAAGACCCGATCCACCGTGCCGTCTTCTTTCAGGATGATCTTGCGCTCCGGCATATCCAGCTCCAGCGGCTGGCGGCGGTCACGCCCCACTTTCAATATCTCATAAGCCGCCCACAGCGGCTTCAGGATCGGCTCCAGCAGTGGTCCGCTCTTGTCGTCCGGCTTGCCATCAATCGCCGCCTGCGCCTGCTGATAGGACAGTTTGGCCGCACTCTTCATCATGATACGATGGAAGGTATGGCTGGCCTTGCGCCCTTCCTTGGAAAACACCATACGCACGGCCAGTGCCGGGCGGTCCACACCTTCGCGCAGCGAGCACAGATCATTGGAAATCCGCTCTGGCAACATCGGCACAACCCGGTCCGGGAAATAGACCGAATTGCCGCGCTTGAGCGCTTCACGGTCCAGCGCCGACTTTGAGCGGATATAATAAGATACATCGGCAATCGCCACGGTGACAATCACGCCGCCGGGGTTGTCCGGTGATGTATCTGGCTCGGCATAGACCGCGTCGTCATGGTCCTTGGCATCATGAGGGTCGATGGTGATCAGCGGCAGGTGCCGCCAGTCCTCGCGGTTTTTCATGCTGGCGGGCTTGGCGGCGTCTGCCTCATCCAGCACCGATTGCGGGAAAATATACGGAATGCCATGGGCGTGGATGGCAATCATCGAGATTGCCTTCTCTGACGCCACGGAGCCAACCACATTCAGCACCTTGGCGCGGGCAAGGCCGAGGCGGCTGGAATTGCGGCCCACTTCGACCTCAACCAGATCGCCGTCCTTGGCGTCGCCAATGTCGCTGGCGTCAATCACCATTTCTTCGCCGCGCCGCTCAATCGGCATCAGGCGACCACCGCCGGTGCCGGGCATTTCGCGGTAAACGCCAAGAAGCGCACCTTGGCGCTTGTCCAGCACCTTGATGATGCGCGCGGTATAGGCCGGACCATCGCGGTCTTTGTTGGGAAAGATTTTTGCCAGGACCCGATCACCAAGTCCGCCAACCGGGGCTTTGCCCTTGGCGCGATCAGCACTGGATTGGCGGATAGAGATGGCCGGAGCCACGCCCGCTTCATCGGGCCACTCGGCTGGGCGGCCAATCAGATCGCCATCCTTGTCGCGGGTGGTGATATCCACGACGGTAACGGGGGGAAGCGCGCCGGGGCGGCTCAGGGATTTACGGGTTTTGTTGACCAATCCGTCCTGCTCCAGCTCTTTGAGCAAAGCTTTCAGCTCGACACGGGTTTCGCCCTTGAGGCCAAAGGCTTTGGCGATCTCGCGCTTGGACGCGCGGTCGGGATTGTCGGTGATAAATTGCAGCAGAATGTCACGGGGCGGAACGGCCCCGTGAATAATTTCAGTCTGCGGTTTGTTGGCCACGCCTGCCTCCTTCCGGGTCCTCAAGGGTTTGTTGCCAGAGGTGGGGCTTTTGGGGCGCGGGGATTTGCTCAAGGTCAGGTCTTCTTTGCTTTCGGAGCCGCTTTTGCCTTTGTCGCGGTTGCTTTGGGCTTTGCGGCAGTTTTTTTCGGTTTTGCCTCAACCGTGTCCGTCGCTTCATCGGCGTCGGCGGCTTTGGCGGTCTTCTTCGTGGCGGCCTTTTTTGCAGGCGCTTTCTTGGTGGTTGCTGCCTTGGCTTTCGTCTTACCCTTGGAGCCGCCGTCTTTTGCGGCGCGCTCGGTAATCAAAAGCAAAGCCTCTTCCACCGTCACACTCTGCGGATCCTTGCCCTTCGGCAAGGTCGCATTCACTTTACCCCAATTTACGTAAGGACCATAGCGTCCATCGCGCACCGTCATTGCGCCGCCATCGGGGTGTTCGCCAAGCTCTTTCAAGGCGGCGGGCGCTGCACGGCCCCGGCCACCCTTGGTCTGCTTTTCGGCCAAAACGGTGACGGCACGGTTCAGGCCGATGGTGAACACATCTTCGATGCTTTCAAGATTGGCATAAGTGCCATCGTGCAAAATGAACGGTCCATAGCGGCCAAGCCCTGCGGTGATCATCTTGCCCGTTTCAGGATGGTTGCCCACCTCGCGCGGCAGATTGATCAGCGACATCGCTTTTTCATAATCCACATCAGCAGGCGACCAGCCCTTGGGCAGGGAAGACCGCTTGGCTTCCTTGCCTTCGCCGCGCTGCACATAGGGGCCAAAGCGGCCGGAGCGCAGAGTGATTTCTTCGCCGGTCACAGGGTCTTGGCCAAGCGCCTTGTTTTCCGAGGCCAAAGCTTCAGCTTCTGCTCCGCCCTCTGCCGAGAGCTGGCGGGTAAAATTGCACTCTGGATAATTGGAGCAGCCAACGAAAGCCCCGTATTTGCCGAGCTTCAAAGACAGATTGCCGGTGCCGCACACCTGACAGATGCGCGGATCGCTGCCATCTTCGCGTTTGGGGAACACCAGCGGAGCCAAAGCCTCATTGAGTGCGTCCAGCACGTTGGTCACGCGCAATTCCTTGGTGCCTTCGATCTGGGCAAAGAAATTTGTCCAGAATTCGCGCAGCACATCCTTCCAGTTCAATTCACCGGCCGAGATCTTGTCCAGTTTTTCTTCAAGGTCGGCGGTGAAATCATATTCCACATAGCGGGTGAAGAAGTTTTCAAGGAAGGCCGTAACCAACCGGCCCTTGGGCACAGGTGTCAGCTTGCGGTTTTCGATGGTGACATATTCGCGGTCACGCAGCGTGGCCAGCGTTGCGGCATAGGTGGAAGGACGGCCAATGCCGAGCTCTTCCATTTTCTTGATCAGGCTTGCTTCCGAATAGCGCGGTGGCGGCTCGGTGAAATGCTGGCTCGAATTGATCTTGCTTTTGGCAAGCGATTCGCGGGCGTTGATTTCCGGCAGGCGGCCATCTTCATCATCCTCGTCGCTTTTTTCGCCCTCTTCACGCTGATCGGTGTAGGCGGCGATAAAGCCATCAAAGCGGATAACAGAGCCAACGGCGCGAAGGCCTGCTTTCTCGTCGCCCTTGGAGGCGATGATTTCAGCCGTGGTGCGCTCAATTTCGGCAGAGGCCATCTGGCTGGCAATGCCGCGCTTCCAGATCAGATCATAAAGGCGCAGCTGGTCGCCATCGAGATAGCGGCGCACCTGGTCGGGCGTGCGGTTGAAATCGGTCGGCCGCACGGCTTCATGCGCTTCCTGCGCATTCTTGGCTTTGGTGGAATAGAAACGCGGCTTTTCCGGGCGGTAACGCGCACCGAACTGATCAACAATGGCAGCACGGGCGGCATCAATGGCTTCCGGGGCCATCTGCACACCATCGGTACGCATATAGGTGATCAGACCGACCGTTTCGCCGCCAATGTCCACGCCTTCATACAGCTTTTGCGCCACCTGCATGGTGCGCGATGCTGAAAAGCCCAGCTTGGAGGATGCGGCCTGTTGCAATGTGGACGTTGTAAAGGGTGGTGACGGGTTGCGCTTGACCGGCTTGGCTTCAACGGATTCGACCGCATAGCTTGCGCCTTCCAGCAAATCCTTGAGGCGGTTTGCCATCTCGCCATTGGCAATAGCGCGAGGCCCAAGCTTCTTTCCATCAGCAGACACCAGACGGGCGAGAAATTCATCGCCACGCGGCGTTTTCAACAGCGCTGACAGGTTCCAGTATTCTTCCGAGACAAACCGTTCGATCTCATTTTCACGATCACACACCAGGCGCAGGGCAACGGATTGCACACGGCCAGCCGAGCGCGCACCCGGCAGCTTGCGCCACAACACAGGTGAGAGATTGAAGCCGACCAGATAGTCCATGGCGCGGCGCGCCAGGTATGCGTCAACCAGATCGCCATCAATATCGCGGGGGGCTGCCATGGCATCCAGCACAGATTTTTTGGTAATGGCGTTAAAAACCACGCGCTTGACGGGCTTGTCGCCCACCACACGCTTTTTCTTTAGCAGATCCAGCACGTGCCACGAAATGGCTTCACCCTCGCGATCCGGGTCGGTTGCGAGAAACACGGCATCGGAGGCTTTTACAGCATCGGTGATATCTTTCATCCGCTTGGCGGATGCGCTGTCGACTTCCCATAGCATCTCGAAATCCTGATCGGGCAGCACAGAGCCATCCTTGGCAGGAAGGTCTCTCACGTGACCAAATGAGGCAAGCACCTTATATCCGGTGCCGAGATACTTGTTGATCGTCTTGGCCTTGGCGGGCGATTCGACAACGACTAATTTCATTGTGCTTCTCTGAACAGTGTCCCCGACGTTTCAAAATATCGCGATTCAGGCGAGGTTCCGGAACCGTGAGTCCGACATGGACAGGGATTGCCTTGCGGTCAAGCCCCTAATTGCATTTATCTGTCACACGCCACCACAACCAAAAAGTTGTATAAAATTCTATTGCAATCAATAGGTAATTCTGTATCTTGTGTTGTGGCTATACTTAAATACACACTATGGTTGTAAAATGCGACAGGAACGAGTGATGAGTGGTAACAATGGATCTGAGATGCAAAGCCGAGATAGCATCGGCTATATTCGTCAAATGTTAGGCGAAATGCGCATCGTGGCAGAGAAGGAAGGTGCCCATATGCTGTGCTATCTCATCGAGATGGCCTTTGAGGAAGCGGGCGATTTACAGCGGCAGCGCAACAGCCAGTCAATCCGCAAAGCTCAGTGACACCAGGCCACCGGGATGACGCTGCAAGCGCCCGGCAATATCCAGTTCCAGCATCACGAGATAGACCGACGACGGGCTAAGCTGTGTATGACGGATAATATCATTGATCTCAACAGGCGTTGGCCCCAAAGCATCAATCACCATGGATCGCTCAACGTCGCCGGGAGGCTGGTGAAAGGTTTCACTTTCTTCATAGGCGGGTTCTTCAACCTGCGGCGGGGCAAAAAGATCAATATTGCTCAAAGGTGATAGTGCCTCCAGCAAATCAAGTGCTTCCGTGGTGACGATCGAGCCGTTTTTCAGCAATGTATTGGTGCCATGGCAGCGGGGATCCATGGGAGAACCGGGAACGGCAAACACCAGGCGTCCAAAATCGGCAGCAAGCCGTGCGGTGATCAGGGAGCCGGAGCGGCTGGCCGCTTCAATCACGGCGACACCCAGCGATGTGCCAGCAATCAATCGATTGCGCCTTGGAAAATCACGGGCGCGGGGCTCCCAGCCAAAGGGCATTTCGCTGATGGCAACACCTCTGCCGTCCCAGATGGCTTTTAGAAGTCCGATATTTTCTGGTGGATAGGGTTGGTCCAGCCCACCGGCCATGGCGGCCATGGTGCCAGTTTCGAGGCTGGCATTGTGGGCGGCCGTATCAATGCCGCGCGCCAACCCTGAGGTGATGGTATAGCCAGCCGCTCCGCAATCACGCGCCAGCAGCGTGGCCATTTTCACACCGCTGATGGAGGCATTTCTGGAGCCAACAATACCAATCGAGGGTCTGATGGCTGTAGCACCACTGCCTTTCATGGCCAAAATGGGCGGTGCTGCATCAATCTGCCGCAGGGCGGGTGGGTAATCGGGTTCGCCAATGCCAACAAACCGCGCACCAAATTTGGTGCAGAACTCCAACTCGCGCTCGGCTTCATCTCTGGTTGCAATGCGGATGGTGCGGGTTGCGCCGCCCCGTTGCGAAAGCTCTGGCAGCATTTCAAGGGCGCGCTCGGCGGTGCCGAAATTATTGATCAGATCCCGAAAGGTGGCAGGGCCTACATTGTCGCTGCGGATAAGCCGCAGCCAAGCAATGCGTTGTTTGTCCGTCAGCGCAATTCCCGATTTCCCCGCGCTGTGACGTGACATTGCCCTATCCTTTTGGGTTTAACCCTTTTGACCAATCTTGCCTTCTGTGCCGGAGATCAGCCGCTCGATATTTTCTTTATGCTTGGCCCAGGTGATCACTGTCATTGCTGCTGTCACCAAGGCCGCCTCAGGTTGGCCAATTAGCCACAACACAACCGGAATGACAAGAGTTGCAACCAATGCGGATAGCGACGAGTAACGGCTTAATTTCGCAATCGACAACCACACAAAGGCAAACACCAAAACCATGACAGGAAACACGGCCAGAAGAACACCAAGATAGGTGGCCACACCCTTGCCGCCCTTAAAGCCAAGCCAGACGGGAAAGAGATGGCCAATAAAGGCTGCAAATCCGCCGAGCAGGCCGGGTAGATGGACAGTCTCTGAGCCAAATAGCTTTTGTGCAATCAGGGCGGCAGCAGTCGCCTTGAACGCATCCAGAAACAGGGTGGCTGCTGCCAGTTTCTTATTGCCGGTGCGCAGCACATTGGTGGCCCCGATATTGCCGGAGCCAATTTTGCGCACATCGCCAAGGCCAGCCATGCGGGTCAGGATTAATCCAAACGGAATAGAGCCAAGAAAATAGCCGATTGCCAAAGAGGCAACCAGTGCAACAACGGTAATCTGGCTATAATCAATGCTTGGCATCACGAATGTCCTTGGACAGAGAAATATTACAAAGAAAAGACCTGACGGCCTGCAACATAGGTTGCAACCGCGCGACCAGAGAAGCGTGCATCCTCAAATGGCGTATTCTTGGAGCGTGACACAATCAACTCCTTTGAGACAATCCACGGCTCTTCCAAATCAATCAGCACCACGTCTGCCTTTGCCCCTGGCTTCAAAGTGCCAGCCTCAAGGCCAAAAATTTCGGCGGGGCGGGTGGACATGGCATCAATCAACCGCATCAAAGGCACGTGACCGCTATGGTGCAGACGAAGGGCTGCGGCCAACATGGTTTCAAGGCCAATGGCACCATCAGCGGCATCGCCAAAGGGCAGGCGCTTGGTGTCCACATCCTGCGGATCATGGGCCGAGACGATAATATCAATATCGCCGCTGGCCAGTGCCTCCACCATGCCCATGCGATCACCTTCCGAGCGCAACGGTGGTGAGAGCTTGAAGAAGGTGCGGTATTCACCAATGTCGTTTTCGTTGAGCGACAAATGGTTGATCGAGATACCGCAAGTGACCTTGGCACCGCGTGAGCGCGCCAGCTTGATAGCCTCAACCGATTCCGGCACCGAAATCTTGGCGGCGTGATATTTTGCCCGTGTTAGGCCTGCTATGCGAAGGTCGCGTTCCAGCGGAATGATTTCGGCTTCTTTGGGAACACCGGAGAGACCAAGCCAACTGGCAAACAGGCCCTCATTCATCACCCCATTGCCAAGATATTTATCCTTGGCGACCAGCGAGACGACAGCATCAAATTCGCGCGCATAGGTCATCACCCGGCGCAGAACCATTGTGTCATGCAGCCCATGGCGACCATTGGTGAAACCCACAGCCCCAGCCTGTTGCAGCATGCCGATTTCGGTCATTTCCTCGCCACGCAAACCACGGGTGAGGGCGGCTGCCGGATAGATATTGACCGGCGATTTTTCTCGCGCGGCATTTTTGATGAATTCCACCAGCGCGATGTCATCAATCACCGGATCGGTATCCGGCATCATGATGAAAGAGGTTACGCCACCAGCGGCCGCGGCCTTGCCAGCCGAGGCCAGCGTTTCGCGGTGTTCACCGCCGGGTTCACCAACAAACACCTGTGCATCCACCAGACCCGGTGCCGCAACAAGCCCGTTGCAATCCCGGATTTCGGCACCGTCTGGCGCGCCTTGATTATTGGCGTCAGCGCCCGCTGCCAGAATGCGACCGTCGCTACCTACGATAATGGTGCCAACTTCATCCAGCGAACGGGATGGATCGATAATGCGGACATTTTTGAATACGAGCGGCTTGTTCATGCGCCAACTCCTTCAGAACGTGGGCCGTTATTTTCCGAAATCAACAGCGATTCCATCACCGCCATGCGCACGGCCACACCCATTTCCACCTGTTGCTCAATCACGCTTTGCGGACCATCGGCCACGTCCGAGGCAATTTCCACGCCGCGGTTCATCGGGCCGGGATGCATCACCAGCGCATCTTCCTTGGCAGCTTTCAGCTTCTCAGCATCAAGACCGTAGAAATGGAAGTATTCGCGGATCGATGGCACAAACGAGCCGGACATGCGCTCACGCTGCAAGCGCAGCATCATCACCACATCGGCGTCTTTCAAGCCTTCTTTCATGTCGTGGAACACTTCCACGCTCATGTCGGCAATGCCGGACGGCAGGAGCGTGGCCGGAGCCACAACCCTTACCCGTGCGCCCATGGCGTTGAGCAGCAAGATATTGGAGCGGGCAACGCGCGAATGCAGCACGTCACCACAAATGGCCACGATGATTCGCGACAGCTTGCCCTTGGCGCGCCGAATGGTCAGCGCATCCAGAAGCGCCTGGGTTGGGTGTTCATGCTGGCCATCGCCTGCATTGATCACCGAACAGGCAACTTTTTGTGAAAGCAGGGCGGCAGCCCCTGCAGACGCATGACGCACCACCAGCACATCGGGGCGCATGGCGTTCAGCGTCATGGCCGTGTCGATCAGCGTTTCGCCTTTTTTGACGGATGAATTGCCAACCGACATGTTCATGACGTCTGCGCCAAGCCGCTTTCCCGCCAGCTCAAAAGATGACTGGGTGCGGGTAGAGGCTTCAAAAAACAGGTTTATTTGGGTTAGTCCCCGCAACGTCGATGTTTTTTTCTCCCGCTGGCGGCTGATTTTTACCGCTTCGTCAGCTTTATCGAGGAGATATGTAATATCGGTTTGGGTTAGGCCCTTGATGCCAATCAGATGGCGATGAGGAAAGAAGACCATGCGATGTCCTCCGAAATTGGTCTCGCGGTCTATAAAGACTGAGGGCATTCGGGGCAAGTCTGTCAGCCGTGCAGAATGAATTGTCCCCCGTTTTGCATGGATCGCGCATCTCAGTCTGTCGCAATGCCGGACAAACGTGTTAAAGATCAGAAAAAGTCGTGGGTTTCTCAATCCATGGTGCAACAAAAGACAATATTGGATAGCGCATGAGCCGAACGGATGACAAATTGCTGGAACTCAATCAGCCTCGGCTCTGGTCTGGTGTAAACGCCTTTCGGACCGATCCGCTGCTTGTTGATCTGACAAGCGCGATGAACCGCACATTGCGTGACGATTTTGACGTCATTGGCCGCTATGTCACCTCGCACGAGGCGCAGGAACTGGCCCGCATGGCCAACCAAAGCCCGCCGATCCTCCACACCCACGGTCCGCGCGGCGAACGCCTCGACATGGTGGAATATCACCCCGCATGGCATGCGCTGATGCGCCGCTCCATGGCCGCCGGTCTGCATTCTTCCGTTTGGGAAAACCTGCCCGATGCGCGTGGGCAGGATCATAAAGCTCGCGCGGTGCGGTTTTATCTCACGGCGCAGCTTGAGTGCGGCCATCTGTGCCCGCTCACCATGACCAGTGCCTCGGTGGCCGCGCTCATGGCATCGCCACGGGTGCAAAATGAGTGGGCACCAAAAATTCTGTCGCGCAAATATGACTCGTCCAACCGTCCGGCCATGCAGAAATCTGCCGTGACACTTGGCATGGGCATGACCGAAAAGCAGGGCGGCACCGATGTGCGCGCCAACACCAGCACCGCCACGCGCGTGGGTGAGGGGATTTATCGGCTGTCGGGCCATAAATGGTTCATGTCTGCGCCGATGAGCGATGCTTTTGTCATGCTGGCGCAAATGCCAGAGGGCATGGGCTGTTTTCTGGTGCCGCGCCTGTTGGAAGATGGCTCGGCTAATGGTCTGCAATTCCAGCGCCTCAAAGATAAGGTCGGCAATCGCTCGAACGCCTCGTCGGAAGTTGAATTTACCGATGCCTTTGGCTTTTTATTGGGTGATCCCGGTGCCGGTATTCGCACCGTTCTCGAAATGGTGACACTGACGCGGCTGGATTGTGCGCTTGCCTCGGCTGGTATGATGCGGGCCTCCATGGCCGAAGCTGTGCACCATGTGCGCGGCCGCGCCGTTTTTGGCAACAAGTTGATTGATCAACCCGTCATGACCCGTGTGCTGGCCGATATGGCGCTGGATGTGGCCGCCGCGACGGCGCTTTCTTTCCGTCTCGCCGAAGCGTTTGACCGGGCGCGCGACAATCCGGCTGACGCGGCTTACGCCCGTGTGATGACGCCGGTGGTGAAATATTGGGTGTGCAAAATGGCACCATCGCTGATTTATGAAGCGATGGAATGCATTGGTGGCAGCGGCTATGTAGAAGAGCGCCCCATTGCGCGCCACTATCGCGAAGCCCCGGTCAATGCCATATGGGAAGGCTCCGGCAATGTCATGGCGCTTGACGTCGTTCGGGTGCTGGAACGTGGCAAAGACTTGTTCGAAATGGTCTTTGCGACGCTTGAGCGCGATCTCGGTCCATCCGGCAAGAAAACCATCGAAGTTCTGCGCGCCGCCATGGCGCTGTGCGAGCGTGACGAAGGGGCAGCCCGCCTGCTGGTGGAGCAAATGGCCTTGGCGGCAGCCGCAGCCGAGCTTTACCGCATGGGCGCTGGCAAAATCGCCGACGCCTTTCTGGAAAGCCGCCTCACAGGCGGCTGGCGCAATACTTATGGTGTGCTGGATGCGCGGTTTGATTGCCGCTATCTGCTTGATTTGCTCTATCCGGCGGTGGATTGACGGAGAAAGAATTGGCTCTTCCTCGCATTGAAATTATCGAAACCGGTGTGACGTCAGAGCATGAGGCGTCGATTTTGCGCCCATTGCTGGAGTATAACAACCAAGCTGCTCGACACGCTTCATATAACGAATTTGCTATTCTCCTGCGCGATTCAGAGAGCAACGATGTCACAGGTGGCTTGTATGGCCAATTCGATCACGGATGGGCGTTTGTAAAGCTTTTGATCGTGCCAGAAGCTTATCGTAGATTAGGTCTTGGTCGTCAGTTGATGGAGCTCGTTGAGACCTTGGCGCGTCGCCACAACTGCGAAGGACTATGGTTGGACACTTTTGATTTTCAGGCAAAGCCTTTTTACGAGAAGCTCGGTTTTACTGTGTTTGGCGAATTGGAAGCAGGCAATCGGGCCGATGGCCGCTATTTCCTCAAGAAGCGCTTCACGCCATAAGGAAATCCAATACTCTAACGTGATATGCCGAACTGAATTTCGATTGCGTGATAGGGCGCTCCGGGTCCGTTCCAGCCGTGATACACCTCGCGGCTTTCGCCTGAATAGATATATCGAGACATATCCATTTCGGCCGCAAGCGGTGCATAGCCCTGAGTGAAGAGCGATCTGAGTGATCCTTGGTGCATCCGGCTGGCCACCATAATCGGCTCCAAATGGACCAGTTCAATTGGACCGTTGTATCGCTCAGGTTTTTTCACTGGTCGGCAAATCTCCCAATCGAACGTGGTCTTGCCGTCCTTTGGCAAGTTGTGGGCAATGAAAAGCCACGGGCCATCAGCCTCCAAGCCCGCGGCAACCATCTTGGCCTCGATTCTTGGTGCGCATTCCGCAGCGGCCAGTTTGATGTCGGGTATCCGCAAGTGTTTCTTTTCGCGCAAAACCCAAAGATCCGGCGTTTCCTTGATCTCCATTGTTTAACCTTTTCTGATCGGGATACTCTACCTATGGCAATAAACCGGTAAAAGAATCACGTCGCGTCTAAAGGTAGAATAATGTTTTAAATATCTTTGCAAAGCGGGTGTTTGAGGGAAGATTTTTTTAAATGACTGTACCCGCAAACAAAGATGAATTGCTGCAATCGATAGACATAAGCTTCGATAAACTTATCCGTGAGTTGTGTAGCGTGCCGATGTCCATGCTGGGGGAATGCGATTTGGAGGGTCACAGCAAGGGCACGCAGGTGAGCGTTGCCAATGCATGCGGACGGGTGAGAAAGTGGACGAAAGCAAACGGGAGAGAGCAAAAATCCCGGACATTATCACAACGCCGGGATTGCTGATTTCGCTGCTGTCAGGGGCAGTCTTGTCCCTGAAGGTCTCGTGGAAGGATCAAATCCTTACTCAGGCCACGCGCCGTGTTGGCTGGTTGGTGTGACCACCAATTTCAAAGCGCATGACCATGTCGCGCAGCGTCATGGCCTCATTGCTGAGAATGGAGGAGGCGGCAGAGGTTTCTTCGACCATGGCTGCATTCTGCTGCGTCATCTGGTCCATCTGGTTTACGGCGAGGTTGATCTCGCGAAGGCCAGACGCCTGTTCGTTGGCAGAGCGCGAGATGTGCTGGATAAGGCCGTTGATGGATTGCACCTGCTGCGCAATCCGCTGAAGGGCATTGCCAGCTTCCCCCACCAGCGAAACGCCTTGCTCTACCTGCTCACCGGATTCGCTGATCAATTGCTTGATTTCCTTGGCAGCCTGCGCCGAGCGCTGGGCCAGTTCGCGCACTTCTTGCGCAACCACGGCAAAGCCCTTACCAGCCTCACCGGCGCGCGCTGCCTCGACGCCAGCGTTCAGCGCCAACAGATTGGTCTGGAAGGCAATCTCGTCGATCACGCCAATGATTTGCGAAACCTTGCTGGATGAAGCTTCAATGCCTTGCATGGCCTGAACGGCACGTTGAACAACTTGACCAGAGCGTTCTGCGTCTGCGCATGTCGTATCGACTTTATGCGCAGCCTCGCCAGCATTTTTGGCGCTGTCATTGAGCTTTTCACCAATTTCGCCAAGGGCAGCCGCTGTCTCTTCCAGGCTTGCTGCCTGCTGTTCCGTGCGTTTTGAGAGCTGGTCCGCACTGCGGCTGATTTCGCCGCTACCATCGTTGATGGTGTGAACGGTCAGGTTCAGGCGGGCAATGGTTGATTCAAGGCTTTCGACCGCAGAGTTGAAGTTATCGCGCAGTTCGGCATAGGAGCCGGGGAAAGCCTCATCGATTCGATAGGTCAGGTTGCCGTCGGACAGCTTCGACAAGCCGCGTCCCAAGGCTTCAACGACCTTGCGCTGGGTTTCGGCACTGGCTGCACGCTCTGCTTCTGTCTGCCCGCGCTCCAGCTCGGCGGCCTCGCGCAGACGCACACTGTTTTCTTCCAATGTGCGGCCATCGGCCAGCTTGAGGCGGAAATCGTCGAGGGCGACTGCAAGAGAGCCAATTTCGTCGCCGCGATCTTTGCCTGTTACGGGCGAATTATAGCGGCCGGCAGACAATTCACCAACCTCTGAAAGCAGCGATGCCATTGGCCGCTGGATGAAAAAGCGGGCCGCCAGAAACAGGGAGAGAATAACCGCTGCCATGATGATCAGGCCACCAATCACCAGAATAGTCGTCTGCTCATTGACAACCGCGCTGACCGCACTGACGGGCACATCTTCGATCATCAGCCAGCGGGTATTGAGCCCCGGAAGTTCAAAGGGATAAACGACACGGTAGACCAACTGCCCATCGGCACCGACAACATTGTCAATAATGGTGGTATTGCCATCTTTTGCTGCCGCTTTGATGAGCTCTGCACCTTCGGCTGCGTAATCCTTCATGATCAATGCATCTTGCGGTGCTGCGAGCCATTTGCCCGCGGCTGACAACAGGAATATGCGGCCTGTTCCAAAGGGATGTTCATTTTTTAGCGATGCCGCCAGCGTACCAAGGGCAATGTCAACACCTGCAACGCCGCGCACTTTGCCATCAACGATGACCGGATCGGTAATGCTCATCATCAGCAGATTGCCAGCATTGTCCTCCACATATGGCTCCGTGGCGGCGGGCTTCATGGTGCTTGCTGGCAGGCTGTAATAGGGCAGCGTGTAGTCGATCTTTTCAGGCACAAACAGTTCAAGGCCGTTGCTGCCGCGTGTCCAATAGGGGGTAAATGCCCCATCCTTATTAGTGCCTTGTTTCTGATCACTTACAGCGCCGGGCATGCCGTCAAAGCCGTTTTTCGCTTCCAGCACCCACGAGCCAAACACCAGATCAAACTGCTCGATCAATTGTGGCAGCATGGCATTGACCATTTCCCGCTTCAAAGAGCCCTCGGCCAAACCTTTTTCCACGACGCCCGCCATGGACTTTGTTGCGCCAGCCAATTCGGAAATCTTGCTGCCGAGGCTTGCTGCGGTTGATTGCGCATCGGTAGCGGCCTGATCCAATGTCATGGAGGTCGCTGTCTCGCGCACTTTTACGATGACAAACGCAAAGGTCACGGTCAGCGCAATAAGAATGGCTATTGCACTGACTGATATCAACTTGAAGGCGAGAGACTTTTTGAATATCGCGGGCATTGGTTGAGGCTTCCTGTCTAGGTTGCGATCTATGCCGCTACATCATTGCTGATCGGGCAAATTCACATGAAAATTCGCATAAAACCAATAAGGAATCTCTAACATGCGCCATCAGACTCAAAGGTCCGTTTCGTGTTATTTGGCGGATGTTTATCAGCCGGATGCAGCAATAGCGGATAGCCTGTCCAGCGCGCCTTGAAGAATAAAACTGGCGGCTGCCGAATCGATGCGTTCGGCCCGTTTGGCGCGGGACACATCCATTTCCAAAAGGGCGCGTGTGGCGGCAACCGTTGAGAGACGCTCATCCCAGAACACAAAAGGAATGTCGGTCTTTTCGGCCATGGCGCGCACAAAAGCGCGGGTTGCCTGAACACGCGGACCAGAAGAGCCATCCATATTGGTCGGCAGGCCAATGATGAAGGCACCAACCTTTTCCTTCTCGGCAAAGGCCAGCAACACCTCGGCGTCCTTGGTGAATTTAACGCGCTTGATCACCGGACGAGGGCTTGCAAATCGCCTGCCAAGGTCTGACATGGAGAGACCGATGGTCTTGGTGCCAAGGTCCAATCCGGCAACGGCCTGATTTGGCTGCAAAAGGTCTGCCAGTTCTTCAATTGTCAGTGTTGCCATTCTGTCTCTCAATTGTGAATTCAGTGTTCATCGCTTTTCTTGCCTGCCTTATGCCATATGTTTTGCCATCGGAACCATTTTTATCAGTCTGTGAGGATACCCCATGAAAATCACCTGGCTTGGACATGCTGCCTTTCGTTTGGAAACAGCCAAAGCAACCATTCTGATCGATCCGTTTTTTAGCTATAATCCCAGCTTTGCCGGTCAGGACGTGAAAGATGTCACCAAGGGGGTCACCCACATCCTGCTCACCCACGGCCATGGTGACCATGTCGGCGACACGGTTGCCATTGCCAAGGATACGGGTGCCACTGTGCTGGCCAATGCTGATCTGGCGGCCTGGCTTGGCTCTAAGGGCGTTGAAAAGATCGAAATGGGCAATACCGGCGGCACCATTGATCTGGGTGGCTTTACCGCGACCTTCACCAATGCCCTGCATTCATCGGCACAGATTACCGAAGATGGCGTTTCGCATGCGCTTGGCAATGCCAATGGCCTGATGCTGCATTTTCAGGATGAAGCCTCGCTTTTGCACATGGGCGATACCGATATTTTCTCGGATATGGCATTGATCAACGAACTGCATCAGCCCGACATCGGCATTGTGCCGATTGGCGACCGCTTTACCATGGGCGGGGCGGTTGCGGCTTTGGCCTGCCAGCGCTTCTTCAACTTCAAGACCGCGATTCCCGCCCATTACGGCACGTTCCCGATTATTGACCAGACACCAGATAAATTCATCGCTGGCATGGAGGGAACCAAGACCAAGGTGCAGGCTCCAAAGCCCGGCGAAACGCTGTCCATCTAAAAAATATGACGCCTTGCCCCCCGGATTTTGCGATTCGGGGGTGAATTTCTGGCTCAACAAAAGTGCTCCCCGTTGCGCCTGCGCTGTTCGGCCATTATAGCGGGTCTGATAATTGATCTGGAGAATGCCGATGTCCGTTGATCTCGCTACCGTAAAGCGCGTTGCCAAACTATCCCGTATTGCTCTTGCCGATGATGAGGCAGGAAAGGTGATGGATGAACTGAATGGTATTCTGGGCTTTGTCGAGCAACTGTCGGAAGTCAACGTGGATGGTGTGGAGCCGATGACATCGGTGATGCCAATGGCCATGCGCAAGCGTGCAGATGTTGTCACCGACGGCAACAAGGCTGAAGACATTGTTGCCAATGCGCCGCAAACAGACCGCAACTTCTTTATGGTGCCGAAGGTTGTTGAATAGGCCCTATGGCTTTCAACCCACCCTTCATCCCACAATATTCGACGCATAAACCGTAAAGCGAACAAATTCATGAGCGAACTGACCAGCCTCACCATTGCGCAAGCCCGCGAAAAGCTTGTTACCAAGGACATCACAGCCGTTGAGCTGACCGATGCCTATCTTGGCGCTATCGAGGCTGCCAATGGAGCCCTCAATACCTATGTTGCGGTAACGCCAGAGATCGCCCGCGATATGGCCAAGGCATCGGATGCGCGCATTGCGCGCGGCGAGGCCGGTGCGCTGGAGGGCATTCCGCTTGGTGTGAAGGATCTGTTCGCCACCCGTGGTGTGCACACGCAAGCCTGCTCACATGTGCTGGATGGTTTTAAACCAAAATACGAATCAACCGTGACCCAGAATCTGTGGAATGACGGTGCCGTTATGCTGGGCAAGCTCAACATGGATGAGTTCGCCATGGGCTCGTCCAATGAAAATTCCTACTACGGTCCCGCCGTCAACCCATGGAAGGCCAAGGGCTCGGATGAAAAGCTGGTTCCCGGCGGCTCATCCGGTGGTTCGGCGGCAGCCGTTGCTGCGCATTTGTGCGCCGGTGCCACGGCAACCGACACCGGTGGATCGATTCGCCAGCCTGCGGCGTTTACCGGCACGGTTGGTATCAAGCCCACCTATGGCCGTTGCTCGCGCTGGGGCATTGTTGCCTATGCGTCTTCGCTGGATCAGGCCGGCCCGATTGCGCGCGACGTGCGCGATGCCGCCATTCTTTTGAAATCCATGGCCAGCATTGATGAGAAGGACACCACATCGGTTGATCTTCTGGCTCCGAACTATGAAGCCGCGATTGGCCAGTCGATCAAGGGCATGAAGATCGGCATTCCGAAGGAATACCGTATGGATGGTATGCCGGAAGAGATTGAGACGCTGTGGAAGCAGGGTATGCAGTGGCTGAAAGATGCCGGTGCCGAGATTATCGATATTTCTCTGCCGCATACCAAATACGCCTTGCCTGCATACTATATCGTCGCTTCGGCTGAAGCTTCGTCTAACCTCGCCCGTTATGACGGTGTGCGTTTCGGTCTTCGCGTTGATGGCAAGGACATTGCCGATATGTATGAAAAGAGCCGGGCCGCAGGCTTTGGCAAGGAAGTGCAGCGCCGTATCCTGATGGGCACCTATGTGCTCTCGGCGGGCTATTACGATGCCTATTACCTGCGCGCCCAGAAGGTTCGCACCCTGATCAAGCGCGACTTTGAACAGGTGTTTGCCGCGGGCGTAGATGCCATCCTGACACCGATCACGCCATCTTCAGCCTTTGCCATTGGCGATAAGGAATTGGCTGCTGATCCGGTAAAAATGTACCTCAACGATATTTTCTCGATTACGCTGAACATGGCGGGACTTCCGGGCATCTCGGTGCCTGCCGGGCTGGATGCCAAGGGTCTGCCGCTTGGTCTGCAACTGATCGGCAAGCCATTTGAGGAAGAAACCCTGTTCAAGACCGCCCATGTTATCGAGCAAGCCGCCGGCACATTCACCCCCGCCAAGTGGTGGTAATACGTTTACGCTGCGTTTGATGACAGCGGCCGACCACGATGTGGTTGGCCGTGTCGGCTGGGAATCCTGGAGATCGACAGGACCGCTGGATCGTGGTTTTGCCGATCCCAAGGTCGGCCAAAGGGTTAAAAACGCCTTCTTGCGCTTTCCTTCAACCACCAATGGCCATGTTGTCGTTGCCGATATGGATGGCTGCGTGGTGGGGTGGGGAGCCCGCGAGGATGAGCCCGACTATATTTCGGACATATGGATCGCGCCGGATTTTCAGCGCCGTGGTATCGGTGCTGGTCTTGTTCAGCATTTTTGTGCGGTGATGCACAGTGAAGGGCTGCGGCAGGCGCGCATTGCCACCCATCAGAAAAATTATTCGGCAATTGCCCTTTATAAGCGCTGCGGTTTTGACATCGTTTGGCAGGGCATGGAGCATGATTCCATCATGGGCTTGGAATTGCCCAAAGTCCGGTTGAAAAAGCTTTTATTTTAGCGCTCGAAAGCTGCTCTCTCCAAATTTATCGTGCGTAACGAAGTGTGTAGGTCTGGTGTATTTACCCTCCGGGTGATTTACTGCGATCAAATTTCGGCGAGGGGCCAATGGCTAGGATTCGTGGTGCCCATTCTGACGAGGCCAGTGTTTTGGCAGATATTGGCCTGCGTGCCTGGGAGCAGGCGATGCTGTCGGTTGGCGATACAACCGCCATGATGGATAATGCCCGTAGTGCGTTTCGAAATTTTACCCGGTCCGGTTTGAGCGCGATCACCGTGGTTGAGCACGCCGGACATGCCGTTGGCTGGGGCGCGCGCGAAAATCATGACGACAAAATCACCGATTTCTGGATCGACCCCGGCCATCAAAAACGCGGTTACAGCAAGCTGCTGCTGGAAGCTATCGAGCGCGACATTCTTCATCGCGGTTATGAGCAGGCCCATTTGGAAACCCACGCCCGCAACAAACAGGCCGTAAGCTTTTTTCAATATCACGGCTACAGTGTCCACTGGCTATCGGTGGTCTATAACCCCAAGCTGGACCGTGATGTGGAAATGGTGGGTATGTCGCGCCGCCTGGTCGAGTTGGCAAATTTGACCTACGGTCCCGGCGGCGCGTTTGACTAATGCGTTCAGGTTAGACGGTTGGTCAGGCAACTGGCCGGCACCACATAGGCCTTGATTTTTCGGCCTCCCATATAGCCCCTGGTCGGTGTCAGATCTGCGATCGGGTCGATCATGGTGCCATGGCAGCTAACATTTTCCTCGGTCACAAAAATCACCGGTTCATCGCCGCTTGCGGATGTCAGCGGAAACTCCTGCTCATAATAGTTATGGGGAAAATCGCCATTGCTACGAGCGCGAATGGTGAAAGGCTCATCGCGCAGCGTATAGAACAGGTCTGCCAGAATGTCGCGATTGTCGGCCACAATGGTTGCTGTTCCGGCGCGACCAGCAGCCGCTGCAATGTTCCAGCTGAGATCCGCACGTCCAAGATAGCGGTTAAGAACCGGCACACCATTGGGCAGCGTTATCTGTTGAGCGTAAACTGCGAGAAATGGGAAGATAATCGAGGTGATGCCGTTGATGACCAGAGATGTTGTCAGCAAACGCTCTTTGGCGTGCAGAAGATAAAGGACGGCAAGAATGACGCCTGCCGCATAGGCAGTTGCTGCCCAATTGGCATAAGCGTGGGAGATGAGCGCCTGAACAACAATCACCAGCACAATCGGCCATGACAGGATGAACAGGTGTTTTTCTGTGGTGGAGGCTTTGCCGCGCACCAGGCGGTAAAACACCATCACCATGGCACCAAACAACACCGGGCCAATCACACCAAACTGGCTGCCGAAGAAAGCTGCCGCATCATCGAGATGAAAGTTCAGGCCATGCCAATCGGCATTGTCTGAGGTGTGCTTCAGCGTGGCACCGCCATTGGCCATATTCCACCAGATGTTGGGGGCAATCACCACAATGGTGGCAAAAATTGCCAGCGCTGTATCGCGCAGCGCCATGCGGGCTTTGGGAAGAAAAATCGCCGACAGGATGGCGGTTGCTGCAAAATACAGCATGGCATATTTGGAAAGCGTGCCAAAGCCGATGCACACGCCCATGAGCAGAGCGAGGCCCACGGAGCGGCGCTCAATCAGGTAGGAGTAGCACAGCAGCGTCATCGCCAGAAACGGAAACAGCACCGTATCTGTGGACATGAAAATGGACGACAGTGCCACGCCCGGCAATGTTGCATAAGCTATACCCGACCATGCACCCACTTGCCGCGATCCCGTGAGGCGTGTGGCAGCCGGAATCAGAATCAAAGCTGTGATCATGTGAAGGATGGGGCTTCCCACCCGCACCCAGAAGATCTCTTGCGACCCACCCAACCAGGTGAAAAAGTGAATGACCCAGGCAATCATCGGCGGCTTGGAGTAATAGCCGAACGCCAGATGCTGCGACCACATCCAGTATTGTGCCTCATCCACAAACAGATTGGTGGTGTCATAGCGCAACATCACAATCCGAAAGGCGGTGATGGCGAAAATGAGGATAAGACTGATACGAAGGTTCATGCGGATCATGGATCAGGTCACTTTTTACGATTCGGACGGCAAGTCAGTCTTGCGACCTTGATGAAGCAGCATCAGATTGCGGATATAAACGACAATGCCGAGCACCTGGCCCAGAATGATGATTGGTTCGCCACGGTGAATGCCGTAAGCCAGCAGCATGATGCCGCCAATCACTGAAAACCACCAGAAGGCCGCCGGAATGACCGAGCGCTTTTCTTTCTCGGAAACCAGCCACTGAATGATAAAGCGCAGAGAAAACATCAACTGCGCCACGAGGCCCAGCGCCAGCCACATGAAATCGGCAAAGCTGTTGATTTTAAGGTAGGCAAGAATGTCATTCATGCGGATGGTCCAATGTTGTGCGGGCGCACGCGCTTGCGCCGCTTGATCAGCCAGCTGACGCCAATCAAGTCATGGATACCGACAAGCCCGCGCTGAAGATTGTTATAGTTTGATGAACCGGCATGGCGATGCCGATGGCTGACATCGACATGGGCAACCTGCCAGCCATAGGCCGAAAACAGCGCCGGAAGATAGCGGTGCATGTGATTGAAGAAAGGCAAATCCAGAAATGCGTCGCGCCGAAAGGCTTTCAATCCGCAGCCGGTATCACGGGTATTGTCTTTCAAGATGCGTTGGCGAATGCCATTGGCCAGTTTCGAGGCGATTTTTTTCGACCACGTATCCTGCCGCTTTTCGCGCTGCCCAGCCACAAGCCCAAGCGTCGAGGCAGCGTTGGCGGCCAGCAAAGGTGCCACCAACCTCGGAATTTCGGCAGGCGGATTTTGTCCGTCGCCATCCATGGTGCAAATAATGGCGGCTCTGGCCGCTTGTACGCCTGAATGCACGGCGGCCGATTGGCCACCCGAAGAAGCATGATGCACAACGCGCACCCAGGGCTTCACCTTTGCGGCAGCCTGAAGTCTGGCGAGGGTTGTGTCGGTTGAGCCATCGTCAATGAAGATCGCTTCGAAATCGTCACCCTGACAGGCGGCTTCGATTTCTCCAATCAGCAGATCAATATTGTCTGCCTCATTTTTCATGGGCACAACAACAGAGAAGCGGGGCGTGGTCGTAGATGTCATTTCTATGTCCAATGACTTTGAGAATTGCCGCCCCAATAGCCTGTTTTGAGAGGCGCGTCATCCGCCTTTACGGCTTGTGAATGGGGCATTGGTGCCATTTTTAAGGCAGTATGCTATTTTGTGATCAATATTGATGGATTCAGAACGCTTGAAGCGCCTGAACGGAGCGAGGTTGCACGCTCCGTCTTGCGCCATGCGCCCATTTGCTCTAACCGGAAAAGTGAAAATCCACCCGCCAGAGTGTTTGCGCTTTGATGCGAATCGCCGCAACACTCTAGCCCCTGTTTTACGCAATTCCGGCAAAACGTTGAACGCCTGTTCAGCGTTTTGCCGGAATTGCTCGAAGAAGAGCCTGTCATGACCCTTGTCGATACCCGCACACCCGACCCAAAACGCCTGATCCCCGGCGCCACTGGCGACTGGGAAATCGTGATCGGCATGGAGGTGCATGCGCAAGTGACCAGCAATTCCAAGCTGTTTTCCGGCGCATCCACCACATTTGGCAATGCGCCAAACTCCAACGTGTCACTGGTCGATGCTGCCATGCCCGGCATGTTGCCGGTGATCAATGAGGAATGCGTGGCGCAGGCCGTGCGCACGGGTCTTGGTCTGAAAGCCCAGATCAACAAGCGCTCGATCTTTGACCGCAAGAATTATTTCTATCCTGACCTGCCACAGGGCTACCAGATTTCGCAGTTCAAAGACCCGATTGTTGGCGAAGGCAAGATCATCATCTCGCTTGGGCCAGACCGTCAGGGCAATTTTGAAGACATCGAAATTGGAATCGAGCGCCTGCATCTTGAGCAGGATGCCGGCAAATCCATGCACGATCAGCATCCAACCATGTCTTACGTCGATTTGAACCGCTCCGGCGTGGCGCTGATGGAAATCGTCTCCAAGCCGGATATGCGCTCATCCGATGAAGCCAAGGCCTATATGACCAAGCTGCGCTCGATTGTGCGCTACCTTGGCACCTGCGATGGCAATATGGATGAAGGCTCGATGCGCGCCGACGTGAATGTTTCCGTGCGCAAGCCCGGTGGCGAATTTGGCACGCGCTGCGAAATCAAGAACGTCAATTCCATTCGTTTCATTGGTCAGGCCATTGAATATGAAGCGCGGCGTCAGATTGCTATCCTCGAAGATGGCGGCGTGATTGATCAGGAAACCCGCCTGTTTGATGCCGCCAAGGGCGAAACCCGCTCCATGCGCTCCAAGGAAGACGCGCATGACTATCGCTATTTCCCCGATCCTGACCTTTTGCCGCTCGAATTCGATGATGCCTATATCGCTGAGTTGAAGAAGAGCCTGCCGGAATTGCCAGACGACAAGAAGGCCCGTTTTGTCGCAGACCTTGGTCTGTCGGTTTATGATGCCTCTATTTTGGTGTCGGAAAAGGCCATTGCCGACTATTATGAAGCTGTAGCCGAAGGCCGTGATGGCAAGACAGCCGCCAACTGGGTCATCAACGACTTGTTGGGTGCCTTGAACAAAGCCAGCAAAGGCATTGAAGAGACTCCGGTTTCGCCTGCCCAGCTCGGCGGCATTATCGACCTGATCAAGGACGGCACAATTTCCGGCAAAATCGCCAAGGATCTGTTCGAGATTGTCTGGAACGAAGGTGGTGATCCGGCCGAGATTGTCGAGAGCCGCGGCATGAAGCAGGTGACCGACACTGGCGCGATTGAAAAAGCTGTGGATGAGATCATTGCTGCGAACCCCGATCAGGTGGCTAAGGTGCTGGCAAAGCCGAGCCTTGCTGGCTGGTTCGTCGGTCAGGTAATGAAGGCCACCGGCGGCAAGGCCAATCCGCAGGCCGTGCAGGCGCTGGTAAAAGCCAAGCTTGGCATTGAGGAGTAAGCCAGATGTTTTTTGTGCGCACCGCCAGCGAGCGTGATTTGCAAAAGGTGCGCACGCTTCTGGTTGAGACCTGGCATGCCACCTATGACGGCATCTATGGCGCTGAAAAAGTGCAGGAAATCACCGATAGCTGGCATTCGCCATCTGCTCTGAAAGCCAATCTGGCTAAAAAGGGCGGCGAATTTCTGGTGGCTGATGACGGCAAGCGCATTGGTGGCATGGGCTTTGCCTCTATGGCTGAGGATATGGCCAAGACGGCACTCTTGCGCCAGCTTTACGTTCATCCTGATCTTCAACGTCAGGGAATCGGTCGCGATCTTTTTGCCGAGCTGGAAAGCTGTTTTCCAGACGCCGAAGTGATGCGGCTTGAGGTCGAGCCGCAAAATACTTCGGCAATCGCCTTTTACGAGGCCCATGGCTTTGTTGAAGTTGATCGTATCAAGAATTGCGGTGTAGCAGGCAGTGGTCTGGAAGCCGTTGTCATGGAAAAGCCGCTGGGATGAGCAAGGTCGAGGCATATCCTCTGGTGATCCGGGTTGCGCAACGCGCCGATGTTCCGGCCATTGTCGCTTTGTTTGCCAATGACGCAATTGGCGGCCATGGTGACACCACAGATGCCTCAGCTTTACCGGATTACATTGCGGCATTTGATCGCATCACGGCCTCCACCAATGAAACGCTTTATGTTGCCGAGCAAAATGGCGCGGTGGTTGGCACGTTTCAAACCATGCTCACCACCACCATGACCGGACGGGGATCATCGTCGATGATCATTGAAGCGGTTCAGACGCGCGCTGATTGTCGCGGGCAGGGCATTGGCGCGCAGATGATTGCCTTTTGCCTTGCGCGAGCCAAAGAACAGGGCTGTGCGCAAGCGCAGTTAACGTCCAATGCGGCTCGGTTGGATGCTCACCGATTTTACGAGCGACTTGGCTTTCAAAAGAGCCATTTCGGCTTCAAGATCAAATTGAAATGAGGGGAGGTTTGTCTTGAAACTCTGGACAAGCGCATCCCAAGGCGTCATAAGCAAATGACAATTGAAAGCCGCCGCGTAGGCTGGCGGAGCCGAGGATAAGACATGAAGCAGCTTCTGTTGCAGATTTTCACCTGGTGGAATGGCCAGACAATGGGCACCCGTTTTTTCACCTGGCGTCATGGTAAGCGCGTCGGTGAAGACGAAATGGGCAATGTTTACTATGAAGGCACCACGACCAGTTTCGGTCTGCCGCGCCGTTGGGTGGTGTATAAGGGCTATGCGGAGGCTTCCGCTATTCCTCCGGGCTGGCACGGCTGGATGCATTATCGCACCGATACGCCGCCTACCAAGGAAACCTATGTGCCACGTGCATGGGAAAAGCCTCATCACGCCAATCTCACAGGCACAGCAGCGGCTTATCGTCCTCAAGGATCGATTGCTGCCAAGGGCCAACGTCCGGCTGTGACCGGCGATTACGATGCATGGACGCCCGGTGCGTAATCACACCTTATTGAGTGCGCCGCTGGTGTTATGCCAGCGGTTTTTTCTTCCGGCTTTTGCCACAATGTTACGGTAGGCAATTTCGTCTGCCACATGGCTTATCCCGTCAAGGTAAAGCACGCGGAACATGCGACAACAGGTGCATGGAACCGAAACACAGTGGCTTTTTGAATGCCGGAGACTGTTAGGAATGAAGTCTGTCATGCAGGGTAAATGGTTGCTGAGAGCGGTCTTTGTTGGAGCGGCTCTATCTTTAATGGCAACGGTGCCTGCAAGGGCTGCACGGATTGAAAATGCCGTGGCGGTGTTTTCCGGCCTCGACAAGATCACCGGCCGTATTACTGAATTCGACGTCTATATCAATGAGACGGTGCAGTTTGGCGCACTACAGGTCACACCACGGGTGTGCTACTCACGCGACGACAGCGAAGCCCAGCATGTGGATGCCTTCGTTCAGGTCGACGAAATCACTCTTGATCGTCATATCAAACGCATTTTCTCTGGCTGGATGTTCGCCGATAGCCCGGCGTTGAATGCCATTGAGCACCCGATCTATGACGTGTGGTTGAAAGACTGCAAGCAAACGTCCACGGTGCCCAAACCCGGTAAATAAGCCGGGCAAGTCATCAACGCTGCTCTTCTTCTGTCAGAAATGGCAGGTGCTTTGATGTCATCGCCGATTGCAGCACAGTCTCGTAGACGTCTTTTGGCATATCAATCGCCCCAAAGGTCTTGAGGTGATCTGTGGTGAATTGCGTATCCAGCAAGACGAAGCCTTGGGCTTTCAATCTCTCTACCAGATAGACCAGCGCAATTTTTGAGGCGTTGCTGCGGCGAGAAAACATGCTTTCGCCAAAGAAAGCAGCACCCAGTGACACGCCGTAAAGCCCGCCAACCAACTCATCGCCCTCATAAGCTTCCACACTATGCGCGTGGCCCATATGAAAGAGGGTGGTATAGAGATCGCGGATTGTCTGATTGATCCACGTGCTGGGCCGATCCGGGGTTGGCTCTGCGCATTTGTCCAGAACCTGCTCGAATGCAGTGTCAAAGCGGATCTCAAACGGCTTTTGCCGGATTGTTTTGGCGAGGCTTTTGGAGATGTGGAAGTCATTGAGCGGGATGATGCCGCGAACTTCAGGCTCGACCCAGAAAATCTCCGGGTCGTCTGCCGATTCGGCCATGGGAAACAGGCCGATGGAATAGGCCCGCAGCAGAAGCTCCGGCGTCAGGCTGGGGTTTCTGCTGCGTTTTCGGCCCATTCAGATCACCTTATTTTGCGCCATCGGCGAGATAGTGTTCCAGCCAATGAATGTCGTAATCGCCGCTCTTGATGTCCGGATTTTCCACCAGATCTTGAAACAAGGGAAGCGTTGTTTTGACACCGTCGATGACAAATTCATCCAGAACGCGACGCAGGCGCATCATGCATTCTTCGCGGGTGCGACCATGCACGATCAGCTTACCAATCAAGCTGTCATAGTAAGGTGGAATTTTATAGCCGGCATACACGCCGGAATCGACGCGCACACCAAGGCCGCCTGGCGCATGGTAATGGGTGATCGTACCCGGCGAGGGGGTAAAGGTGCGCGGGTCTTCGGCATTGATGCGGCATTCTATGGCGTGGCCACGAAACACCACTTCATCCTGCGTGACCGACAGGCCAGCACCAGAGGCAACACGGATCTGTTCATAGACCAGATCAATGCCGGTGATGGCTTCTGTGACCGGATGTTCCACCTGCAAACGGGTGTTCATTTCAATGAAGTAGAACTCGCCGTTTTCATAAAGGAACTCAATGGTGCCAGCGCCACGATATTTGAGCTTGCGCATGGCATCGGCGCAGATTTCGCCAATTTTCATGCGCTGTTCATTGTCGAGAGCCGGGGAGTTTGCTTCTTCCCAAACCTTCTGGTGACGACGCTGAAGTGAACAATCGCGCTCGCCCAGATGGATAGCATTGCCCTCGCCATCGCCAAACACCTGAATTTCGATGTGGCGTGGCTTGCCGAGGTATTTTTCCATATAGACGGCGTCATTGCCAAAGGCAGCGGCGGCTTCCTGACGGGCAGCCGCAACAGCTTCTTCGACTTCACCCTCATTCATCGCCAGCTTCATGCCGCGGCCACCGCCGCCCGCCGTTGCCTTAATCAGCACGGGAAAGCCAATTCCCTTGGCGATTTCCAAAGCATTTTCAGGCTTCACTTCGCCGTCCGAACCGGGAACCACGGGAATGCCCAGTGACTTTGCGGTTTCCTTGGCGGTGATCTTGTCGCCCATCAGGCGAATGTGATCGGCGGTTGGTCCGATAAAGGTAATGCCATGGGCTTCGAGAATGTCGGCAAACTTGGAGTTTTCCGACAAAAAGCCATAACCCGGATGAACCGCATCAGCACCGGTGATTTCACAGGCCGCAACGATCTGATGAATGTTCAGATAGCTGTCACGCGAGGATGGCGGGCCAATGCACACGCTTTCGTCAGCCAGACGAACATGCATCGCATCGGCATCGGCGGTGGAGTGCACGGCAACAGAAGCGATGCCGAGCTCTTTACAGGCGCGCAGAACGCGAAGGGCAATTTCGCCCCGATTGGCGATGAGGATTTTTGAAATGGCTGGCATGGGCTTACTCGATAACGACCAGAGGCTCGCCATATTCAACAGGGCTTGCATCGCCGATCAGAATTTCGACAACTTTACCTGCGCGTGGCGACGGAATTTGGTTCATCGTCTTCATGGCTTCGATGATCAGCAGGGTCTGGCCTTCCTTGACCATGGTGCCGACTTCGATGAACGGACGTGCACCCGGAGCAGACGCCATGTAAACGGTGCCAACCATGGGCGCTGTAACGGCCTTGGACAGGTCACGGGCAGGGGCGGCAGCTGGTGCAGCCGCTGCGGCAGCAACGGGAGCAGCTGCCACTGGAGCCGGAGCCTGCGCATAGGCCTGCATCTGTGGCATCACCATCTGCTGGGGTGCAGTGCGCGACACACGGATCTTCACATCGTCCTGCGACACTTCGATCTCAGTCAGATCAGTCTCGTTGAGAATATTTGCCAGTTCGCGAATGAGCGCCTGATCGATGCCGTTTTTCTTGTCTGCCATGGAGGTTATCCCTGAATTTCTTGTTTTATCGTGTGAGGTTATCAAGCGCTTGCAGCGCCAGGATGTAAGAATGCGGCCCAAAGCCACAGATTACGCCCTTGGCGGCGGGGGCTATCATGGATGTATGCCGGAATTCCTCCCGGGCATGCACGTTGGAAATATGCAATTCGACGACAGGAACAGAAATGGCGCGAATGGCATCATGAAGAGCGATAGAGGTGTGCGTGTAGGCACCAGCGTTCAGTGCGACGCCAACAGCGCTCTCACCGGCTTCATGCAGCCAATCGACCAACAGGCCCTCATGATTGGTCTGGCGAAAATCCACCACAATGTCATGGGCCGCGCCGAAGCTTAAGCAATCGGCTTCAATATCGGCCAGTGTTTTGCCGCCATAGATCCCAGGCTCTCGCTTGCCGAGTGCATTGAGATTGGGGCCGTTCAGCACGAAAATGGTTCTGCTCATCACTTGTTCCGTCGTGTTTTGGACCGCTCCCTATAGACCGCCACGGCTTTGAGGAAAAGCCCCCCCGCCATATGTGCGGCTTAGCTTGCCGATTTATTGGCATTTATGCCCTATTATAGGGGCTTACGAGCAGGTGGTTTTGCCGCAAGCGCGCACATTGGCCACCTTTTGCTGCAAGGCTTCTGCGCCAATTGCACCCGAAATGACCTCGTCTCCAATGATATAGGCTGGCGTACCGTTGATGGCGAGTTTTTGGGCCAAAGCATAGGTCTGCTTCAGATTTGTATCGTCCGTATTTGCCTTCATTGTCTTGCGCAAGGCGGCCTCTGTCACACCAAAAGCGGCAGCGTCATCAATGGCGCTTTGCTCGGTGGCGCGGCTGTTGCTGCCAAGAATTGAGCGGAAATAGGCACCGTATTTTTCGGGGGCGAGCTGCCGAAATGCATCCGATACACGATGGGCTGCCAGCGAGTCCGGCCCCAGAATTGGGAATTCCTTAAGGACAAATCGAATATTTTTGTCTTTTTTCAACATGGCTTCCATATCAGGCAGGGCATGGCGACAATATCCACAGTTGTAATCGAAGAATTCGACAACTGAAACATCGCCTTGTGGATTGCCCAGCGCGATATCGTCCTTTGAATGAAAGATTTCCTCGCGGTTATCCACCACGGCAGCCGTTGTCTGGGCGGCGCGCGCGGCCTCCTGCTTCTTCTCCAAAGCTGCCTGTGCATCGAGAAGCACTTCCGGATGCGCGATCAGATATTCCTTGATGAAGGCTCCGAATTCTTCTTTCTGTTTGTCATCTAGCGCAAAGGCCGATGAACCAAACGCTGTCGTGGCAATCAGCAAGATCGACAGTGCTGTGCGGGAGAGAATCGTCTTCATATCAGTCCTTCTTCAAAGCGCGACATCGTCAGGAACATGATGCCATTCTGCACCTGTTTGCCAGTCAGATTGCTGCCAATCCAGCCAATTTAAAGGTTTTTCCAAGGAAAGCTGGAAAAGAGTAGGAAATTATCGCGTCATTCTTGTGAATATGGCGTGGCTGTACAATGGTCTGATGCTGAATCGGTTAAGGCCCCGCAGGCGCATTGGCCATAAACCGTGATAGTGTCCGGCGTGCATTTTATACATCGCCGGGCAGCGCAAGACACGAAATGCTGTGTTACCAGTCCCTCAAGTGCAGGAAAGAGTTCTGTTTTGGTCATTCTCTCCAACCGTAGTTCTGTTGATCCCTTTCACGCCATGGATATTCTGGCGCAAGCCAACCGTTTGAAGGCGGCTGGCCGTCCGGTGATTTCGCTTGCCGTGGGCCAACCGGGTGCAAGTGCGCCAGAGGCTGCCATTCGCGCCGCTGAAATTGCTTTGCGCACCGGCCAGATCGGCTACACAGATGCGCTTGGCCGCGACGATCTACGCCGCAGCTTGAGCGATTACTATAAGAGCCGCCATGGTGCTGAGGTCGACAGCGCTCAGATCATGATTACCACCGGATCATCTGCCGGGTTCAATCTGGCATTTCTGGCACTGTTTGATGCGGGAGACGCGGTGGCCATTGCCCGGCCTGGCTATCCCGCCTACCGCAATATTTTGAAGGCTTTGGGGCTGGTTGTTGTTGAGGTTCCGGTCGGCCCGGAGACCGAGTACACGCTGACGCCGGAAAGTCTGGAGCGCGAAGCCCGTGCGGCCGGTGTGCGCCTGAAGGGCGTGTTGCTGGCAAGTCCTGCAAACCCAACCGGGACCATTACCGGGCGCGAGGCACTCAAACGGCTTGCCGATTGGTGCGATGACAACAAGGTTACCTTTATCTCGGATGAGATTTACCACGGACTTTCCTATGGCGCGGACGAGGCAAGCGCTGTGGAGTTTGCGCCCAATGCCATCGTGATCAATTCTTTTTCGAAATATTACCGCATGACCGGTTGGCGCATTGGCTGGATGGTGCTGCCCAAATCTGTGGTTCGCGCTGTCGAATGCGTGGCGCAAAGCCTCTATATTTCCGCACCCGAACTATCGCAAATTGCAGCAATGGCTGCGCTGACCGCTGGCGATGCGCTGGAAGGCTACAAGGCAGACTGCAAGGCCAATCGTGACTTTTTGCAAAAGCGACTGCCTCAGATTGGCCTGCCTTTGCTATCGCCAATGGATGGTGCCTTCTACGCCTATGTTGATGTCAGCAGATTTACCAATGACAGTATGGCATTTGCCAAAAAAATGCTGCTTGAGACCGATGTTGCTGCCACTCCCGGTCTGGATTTTGATCCGCTGGACGGCCACCGCGCCATGCGGTTTTCCTATGCCGGAACATTGGCGCAGATGACGGAGGCAACCGACCGCCTTGGTCAATGGCTGGAAAAATTATAAAATATCCTCAACACGTTATGGAGATTTTCGGATTCAAACTCTGATCAGGTTGAATCATTGTGTGAACCACTTGAATCACTTTGTGAATACCGTGTGTTACAACCGTGGAGCTGGATATGTCCATGCTGAGCCAAAGGGACATCGTGCCGGTGCTGGAAACGCAGCGCTTGCGTTTGCGCGGCCACAGGATTGAGGACTATGCCGCCTCTGCGGCCATGTGGGCAGACGAAAGGGTGGTGCGTTACATCAGCGGCCAGCCATCAACGGCTGCGCAATCATGGTCGCGTCTCTTGCAATATATCGGACATTGGCATGCTCTGTCTTTCGGATATTGGCTGGTTGAAGATCGCGACACCGGCGCGTTTCTTGGCGAGGTCGGCTTGGCCAATTTCAAGCGACAGATCGTGCCATCGATTGGTGATATTCCTGAGATTGGCTGGGTGCTGGTGCCGGATGCTCACGGACGGGGCATTGCAACAGAAGCTGTCTCTGAAGTGCTGAAATGGGCCGACCACCATTTTGAGCAGGGGCAAACCGTTTGCCTTTTTGATCCGCAACACATTGCGTCTATCCGCGTGGCGGAAAAGAACGGTTACAATTGGATGGCAGATGCAGATTATATGGGGTCAAAGGCGCTGATCATGCAGCGATTTCGCTCACCGTAAGGGAGTTTTCGCCGTGCAACACAAACAAAAAAAGGGCCACGCGATGCATGGCCCTTTTTTATGTCGATAAAGCGATCTTACAGGAAGCCGCGCTTGGTCCACCAACCGCCCTTCTTGGGCTTCGGCGCATCATCGGAACTGGAGGTAGATGTCACCACAGGCTCAGACGCAATCACATTGGACTCGCGATTGGCGCGAACCGGCTTTTCAGCCTCATTGGGAGTGGCGGCAGCAACGTCCGAAGGGACTTCTACGGCTTCGACCACTGGCGCGACTGGCTCTGGTGCGGCTTCCGCTTTTTCTGCCACCGGTGTTTCCACGGGGGCTGGTGCAGCGACCTCAGCAGGGACGGCTTCAGAAACAGCCTCTTCCACGGGTGCGGTTTTGGCTGTGGTCTTCGGCTTGCGTGTCCGGCGCGGTTTGGCCGGAGCCTTTTCGTCAGAAGCAGGTGTTTCAATTTCTGCAACATCGGACACCACAGCGTCGACAGCCGATTCTGCTGAAGCAGCAGACTGTTCTTCGCCGTCTTCAGCGTCCTCGCTTACCGTGACGTCGCCTTCTTCACTGGCACCTGCTTCAGAGGTTGCGCCATTTTCATCGCGTCCGCGACGGCCACCACGCTTGCCGCGACGGCGGCGCTTGCGGCGCTGGCTCTCGCTATCCTCAGCGGCTTCGACGCCCTCTGCACGCTCTTCGGTCGTGTCTTCCGAGTCGCCTTCACCATCGGGCTCGCCATCCTCTTCCTGAGCGGATGCATTGGCGGCTTCGTCGTGACTGCCATTGCCATTCTTGCCACGACGACGACGACGGCGCTTGCGCTTGCGATTGGCACCTTCTTCGCCATTGGCCTCAGCAGGCTGTGACGTTTGAGATGCCACGTCAACAACGGTGTCGTCTTCTTCTTCCTCGATCTCGATGATCGGATCTTCTTCTTCTGGCTCGGCAAACAGTGGCATCAGCGTTTCAATCCGCACGGGATTGGCAACAGGCTCGCCCTTGTCGACCGCGAAATGTGAATGACCCACGCTGGCGTCAGCCTCGATCACGATGGTCACGCCGAAGCGCTTTTCATAATCGATGATGGTGCTGCGCTTGTGGTTCAGCAGATACAAGGCCGTTTCAGGCAGAGTACGTACCGAAATGTCATGCGTCGTGCACTTGAGCAGGAATTCTTCAATACCGCGCAAAACATGCAGTGCCACAGAGGATTGCGAACGGATCAGGCCGGTGCCAGAGCAATGCGGGCAAACCTGCGTGGTGCTTTCCAGCACACTGGCGCGAATACGCTGACGCGACATTTCCAGAAGGCCGAAATGCGAAATCCGGCCAACCTGAATACGGGCGCGATCATCTTTGAGACAATCTTTCAGCTTCTTCTCGACCGCGCGATTGTTGCGCTTTTCTTCCATGTCGATGAAGTCGATGACGATCAGACCGGCAAGGTCGCGCAGACGCAGCTGACGAGCAACTTCTTCTGCTGCTTCCAGATTGGTCTGCAAGGCTGTGTCTTCGATCGAATATTCGCGGGTTGAGCGACCCGAGTTCACATCAATGGCCACCAGCGCTTCGGTCTGGTTGATGATGATATAGCCACCCGATTTCAACGTCACCTGCGGCTGCAACATCCGGTCCAGCTGGGCCTCAATGCCTGAACGCGCAAAGATCGGATGAATGTCGCGGTAAGGCTGAACAACCTTGGCATGGCTTGGCATCAGCATTTTCATGAAGTCTTTCGCTTCACGATAGCCTTCTTCGCCAGAAACGATGATTTCGCTGATGTCCTTGTTATAAAGGTCGCGAATGGAGCGCTTGATCAGCGAGCCTTCTTCGTAAACCAGGCAAGGTGCCATGGAGCTGAGCGTCAGAGTGCGCACATTCTCCCAAAGACGCATCAGATATTCAAAATCGCGTTTGACCTCCACCTTGGTGCGATTGGCGCCGGCGGTGCGCAAAATAACGCCCATGCCCTGTGGCACATCCAGCTCACGTGCCACTTCTTTCAGGCGCTTGCGGTCTGCGGGGCTGGTGATTTTGCGCGAGATGCCGCCGCCACGTGCAGTATTGGGCATCAAGACGGAATAGCGGCCAGCCAGAGAGAGATAGGTTGTCAGAGCAGCGCCTTTGTTGCCACGCTCTTCCTTTGCGACCTGCACCAGCAAAATCTGCCGACGCTTGATCACTTCCTGAATGCGATATTGCTTGCGCGGCGCACGGCGAACGCGATCCGGTACTTCTTCCATGGCGTCTTCAGCGCCAACGGATTCGATCACTTCTTTCTCTTCGCCGTCGTCATCATCGTCGTCGTCATGATCGCGACGAGCTGAATCTTCGGAAATGGAGTCGGTATCGACCATGGCTGCCATGGTGCCGCCCGTCGTGCCACTATCGTCGCCGCCTTCATCGCTTTCAACGGCAACAGGAGCATCCGTTGCGGCTGTGGCGTCCTCTGCCTTCTTGCGTGGCTTGCGCGGACGCCGTGCCTTTGGCTTGGGCGTTTCTTCAGTGGTTGCTGCCTCAACCTCTGTTGCTTCAACAGGATCAGCACTGGTGGCGTTGTCCGCGGCGTTCACTTCGGAGGATTGGGTTTCCGAAGGTTGAACGTCTGTAGAATTGGTGCCTGCCTGCTCCGCAATGTCTGCAACCGACATGGATGATGCAGGCGCTGCACTTTTTTCTTCTTTTGCTGCCAGACCGGCCACTTCCTCGGCCTCGTTGGCGAATTCAGCAGGGTCGGAAATATTTGGCTGCTCGGCGTCGGCCGGATCAGTACCCTGGCGCGACGATGGGCGTGGTTCAAAATCGCCGTCATCGTTGTTGCGACCGTGTTCTTCAGCTTCGGCTCTGAGCAGGGCCTGACGGTCGGCGAGGGGGATCTGGTAATAATCTGGGTGAATTTCTGCAAAGGCGAGAAAACCGTGACGGTTGCCACCGTAATCAACAAAGGCTGCCTGTAGCGACGGTTCTACCCGTGTTACTTTTGCAAGATAAATATTTCCGCGGATTTGTTTCTTGTGCTGAGACTCGAAATCGAATTCTTCAATTCTGTTACCGCGTACGACAACGACGCGTGTCTCTTCTTCGTGAGACGCGTCGATAAGCATTTTGTCTGCCATGTAAGCTCTGCTCCTCGGCGCGACCGGTGGCGAGGAATGCCGCTGGCGTGAGGCCAAGCGGGTATGATCTCGTGAGCGATGCGCCGGATATCGGTGCTCTCGTCTGGTCTATTTTTCCTGGCAGCAGTCCATCAGCATTTGGGCCTGTGAGGGCCCGGCGGCTGAAGACATCAAACAAAGGCTGCTGCAACGACATCAAATACCAAAACAAAAGCGACAATGCCAAAGGCCCTTATGAGGCCCAATGAATGCTCAAAAGAGCGTTTGGTGGTTACCCACCCTGTATTTTGCCGGACACTCCGGCTTTCGGATTTCATGCTCGAAACAAAATTGTCTTGGCGGCGGATGAAAATTCAGACAAATGGCGCCAGGTCCTTAAATCCGGTTGGCAGCCGTCTTGATTTTCTATCCCGTCGACAATTTTACTCCTTATTTGTGTTGTATGTCGTCTGTGCCACATTGGCAAGCGGCAAAGCCCGTACAGTCATAATATTGATAAGTCCGATACATTAGAAACTTGTGATTGTGTTGGGGTGCTCTCTTCGTTTCACAGCGACATGCGCGCAATTTTTGGTGATGGGATTGTGATTTACAATCAATCTTTCTGGGCGTCATCTGGTGCGATCAAGCAAGTTTATGGCATAGGGTGGTGACCGGTTTGATAACAGGATTGCAGTGATAATGTGGTTGGCGAGTATGAGGCCTGCACGGCTTTTGGCACTGTTTGTGATGGCGTTCCTGACGGGTGTGTCTTGCGTATTGGCGGCTCCCGCCAAGGCCGCAGCACCGACCGCGACCCCGCTTGTGTCCTACGCTGCGCGCATCGTAGGCGATGACGCCCGCACACGCATTGTGCTGGATTTTCGCGAAAAGCCGCAGGCCTCTGTGCACTATATTGGCAATCCGGACCGCATCGTTGTCGATTTGCCGGCCACAAACTTTACGTTTCCGGCCTCTGATCTGGCACCCACTGGCCTGTTTCGGGACATTCGATTTGGCTCAATTGATGCCAGCCATTCGCGTCTGGTGCTGAGCGCAAAAAAAGCGACAAAGCTAACGCTCACAGACATCCGGGAAAATGATGGGGGCAAAGGCTATCGTCTTATTCTGGACGCTGAAATGACCGATCAGGATACGTTTGCGAAACTGGTGGCGTCTGAGGCGTGGAATGCCGACGCATATGACACGGGCAAGGCGGCGCGCCTTGCGCAAGACCCGCCGCCATCCAGCACGGATTTTCTGATCGCTGTGGATGCGGGTCATGGTGGCATTGATACGGGTGCCATTGGCAGAACCACCCATATTCCGGAAAAAACCATCACTTTGGCCTTTGCCAAGGCATTTGCGGCCGAGCTGAACAAGCAAAAGGGAATCAAGGCATTTCTGACGCGCGATTCGGATGTGTTCCTGTCGCTGTCGCAACGGGTGACGCTAGCCCGTCAAAAGGGAGCCAATCTATTCATTTCGCTTCATGCCGATATGCTCAGCCAGCCGGATATTCGTGGTGCCACGGTCTATACCATCTCGGACAAGTCCTCTGACCGGTTGGCAGAAGCGGCGGCGGCGCGCGAAAACCAGTCCGATGAAGTGGGGGGCGTGGATACACCGCAAGCGCCCCATGAAGTGTCGGATATTTTGCAAGATCTGACCAGACGAGAGACGCAGGCCTTTTCGATTTCCATGGCCAAGGCCGTGGTGGAGCAGTTCTCCGGTCAGATAAAGCTGATCAACAATCCGCATCGCTACGCGGGCTTTCGCGTGTTGCAGGCTCAGGATGTGCCGTCAATTTTGCTGGAGATGGGATTCTTGTCGAACAAAGAGGATGAGCATTTGCTGTCTGACGCCGCCTGGCGCAAAAAGCTCGTGCATTTGCTGGTGGAGGCGGTGAAGGAATACCGCCAACCGCTGCTGGCCAATAAAGGCTGAAGCTTTTGGGGCGAAAAAGCCGGGAGAATAAAGGCTACTCTGATCGCAGATGCGAAAACCTGGGAGTAAAGTGATTGGCAGCCCTAATTTGCGCGCATTATGATATGAGAAACCTGAACATGGGTGATATGGCGTGGAATCAGTGCCGCGCCTTGTAATTGCGGGCGTCCTGTGCAAAACGCCACACGATGTGCATTGGCGAACATGCCATTGCATTGATAACGGAAAGCGAATGCCGGTAGCGTTAAAATGATAAGACTGATTGGGTATCTTTTCGGGCTCGCATCTGTTGCGGCGCTAGGCGCGGCGGCGGCTGCCGCTATTTATCTGGGCATGATCAGTAAGGATTTGCCCGATTATGAGGTGCTTAGTCGTTACGCTCCTCCGGTCATGACCCGCATTCATGCGGGCAACGGCGCGTTGATTGCTGAATATGCCCATGAGCGGCGTTTGTTTCTGCCCATCCAAGCGATACCGGATCGCGTGAAAGCGGCGTTTATTTCTGCCGAAGATAAAAATTTCTACACCCATCCTGGTATTGATGTCTGGGGGCTGGGGCGCGCCATTCTGGTGAATTTGCAGAATTTTGGTTCGGGTCGCCGCTTTGTTGGTGCGTCCACCATTACGCAGCAGGTGGCAAAGAACTTCCTTTTGTCTTCGGACCAGACAATGGACCGAAAGATCAAAGAAGCCATTCTCTCCTTCAGAATTGAGCAGGCCTATTCCAAAGACAAGATTCTCGAACTCTATCTCAATGAGATTTTCTTCGGCCTCAACTCTTATGGCATTGCAAGTGCGGCTTTGACCTATTTCGACAAGCCTGTGACAGAGTTGACGATTGCGGAAACGGCCTATCTCGCTTCTCTGCCAAAGGGGCCTGCGAACTATAATCCTTTCCGCCACGCGCAAGCCGCGATCGAGCGGCGCAACTGGGTTATTGATCGCATGGTCGAAAACGGCTTTGTTGACCAAGCCGACGGCGAAGCCGCCAAGAAGGAACCCTTGGGTGTAAATGTGCGCCAAAGCGGCGGCACTGTTTTTGCGGCAGATTATTTCTCTGAGGAAGTGCGCCGTCAGCTTATTGATAAATACGGCACAAAAACGCTGTACGAAGGTGGTCTTTCGGTTCGCACATCGCTGGATCCACGCTTGCAGGCCTATGCACGCAAAGCATTGCAGGACGGCTTGATCAGCTTTGACGAGCGCCGCGGCTATCGCGGTCCAATCAAGCATATCGATCTTGGCAGCGATTGGGGTACGCCGCTGGCGGATATTCCCGGCATGTCGGATGTGCCGGAGTGGGACGTGGCTGTTGTAACCGCTGTTTCCAAAACAGAGGTGGAAATCGGGCTGAAGCCCGACCGCGACGACGCTGGCAAAATTGTGCCGCAGCGGCAAACGGGCATTATCAAAGCCAGTGATATGGAATGGGCTTACCGTTCGGGCAAAGGTGATCGCAAGACAGCCAAATCTCCCGATGGTGTGCTGCGTCCGGGCGATGTTGTCTATGTCGAGAAGCTCGGCGGGGCAGACTCGAAAAACTATCGCTTGCGGCAACCGCCGAAGGTGGAAGGTGGCTTTGTGGCCATGGACCCGCATACGGGGCGCGTGCTGGCACTTGTTGGCGGCTTTTCCTATGCGCTTTCAGAGTTTAACCGTGCAACGCAGGCCATGCGTCAGCCCGGCTCGTCGTTCAAGCCCTTTGTTTACTCGGCGGCCTTGGATAGTGGCTACACGCCTGCTTCCGTGGTGTTGGATGCGCCGGTGGAATTTGTGTCGGGCGGTCAGGTCTGGCGTCCGCAAAATGATGGCGGCTCTTCGGTTGGGCCAGCCACCTTGCGCTTTGGTATCGAGCATTCGCGCAATCTGATGACGGTTCGTCTTGCCAATGACATGGGGATGAACCTTGTTGCGGAATATGCCGAACGGTTTGGTATTTACGATCACATGCAGCCGGTTCTCTCCATGGCGCTCGGTGCTGGTGAAACAACTGTTCTGCGCATGGTTTCTGCCTATTCCGTGATCGCCAATGGCGGCAAGCAGATCAAGCCAACGTTGATCGACCGCATTCAGGACCGCTACGGCAAAACCATCTTCAAGCACGAAGAGCGTGTGTGTGAAGATTGCAATGCCGACACATGGCATGGGCAGGATGAACCGCAAATTGCAGATAATCGTCTGCAAGTGTTGGATCCGATGACGGCTTATCAGATTACCTCGATGATGCAGGGCGTTATCCAGCGCGGTACGGCTTATGGCCGCGTGAAGCTGGACCGTGATGTTGCAGGTAAAACCGGCACGACCAATGATTCCAAAGACGCCTGGTTTGTTGGCTTCACCCCTAATTTGGTGGCGGGTGTTTACATCGGTTATGACAACCCGATCGGGATGGGTCGTGCGGCCACAGGCGGTTCCTTGTCTGCCCCCGTGTTCAACGAATTCATGCAGGCGGCCGTGAAGGGCACGCCGCCAAGCAAATTCAAGGTTCCAGATGGCATGCAGTTGATTGCCGTGAACCGCAAGACCGGCATGGCTGCTACAGAAGGCGACCCGGATACTATTGTTGAAGCCTTCAAGCCGGGCACGGGCCCTGCAGATAGCATCAACGTTATTGGCATGGATGATGCGACGGTTCCGCCAGAGGAAATTTTGAAGACATCTCCGCAGGTTAACCAGGCAGTTCAATCTGGAACACCCGGCCTGTTCTAAGCAGTCGCCCTTATGATTGCGCATGTCCGGCTTTACTTCCCGGCCTTGCGCGATTATTCACGGGCAAACAAAACAATGATTATCTTGAGTTAAGGACCTATGCGTAACGAAATCGAGAATGTAGTCGACGAAATCAAGCAGGCCATAAGCCTGCTGAGGAGGCATCTTTGACTGGGATCAGGCGATAAGACGGCTGGACTGGTTGAACAACAAGGCGGAAGATCCGAATCTTTGGAATGACGCTAACGAAGCACAAAAGCTGATGCGCGAGCGCCAGCAGCTTGATGATAGCATCGCTGGCGTGAAACGTCTCGAACAGCAAATGTTGGATAACATTGAGCTGATCGAGATGGGCGAAGAAGAGGGCGATGCAAGTATTGTCAAAGAGGCCGAAGACGCTTTGAAGGCGCTTAAAGCTGAATCGGGCAGGCTTCAGGTCGAGGCCATGCTGTCTGGCGAGGCCGATGGCAACGACACTTATGTCGAAGTTCATTCTGGCGCTGGCGGTACCGAAAGTCAGGACTGGGCCAATATTCTTTTGCGCATGTACACCCGCTGGGCCGAGCGCTCCGGTTTCAAGGTCGAATTGCTTGAAGTGCATGATGGCGAAGAAGCGGGCATCAAATCGGCGACGATTCTCATCAAGGGGCACAATGCCTATGGCTGGATGAAAACCGAATCAGGGGTTCATCGTCTTGTGCGTATTTCGCCCTATGACAGTAATGCGCGTCGCCACACATCCTTCTCGTCGATCTGGGTTTATCCGGTGGTTGATGATTCGATTCAAATCGACGTCAATGAAAGCGACTGCCGTATCGATACGTTCCGCTCGTCAGGTGCTGGTGGGCAGCACGTGAACACCACCGACTCGGCCGTGCGCATCACCCATATTCCAACCGGCATTGCCGTCGCGTGTCAGCAGGAGCGTTCACAGCATAAGAACAAAGCCAAGGCTTGGGATATGTTGCGCGCTCGTCTCTATGAAGTTGAGCTGAAAAAGCGCGAAGAAGCAGCCAATGCCGAAGCCGCATCGAAAACCGATATCGGTTGGGGGCATCAGATCAGGTCTTATGTCTTGCAGCCATATCAGCTGGTCAAGGATTTGCGCACGGGTGTGGAAAGCACAGCACCCGATGATGTGTTGAATGGTGATCTGAACGAATTCATGGAGGCCGCACTGGCGCACCGCATCAGCGGTAAGGCCAATGCTGTTGCGGATATCGACTGATGGGAGATCATCCCCCTTGCTAAACAAAAACCGCCGGAAGCTTTGCTTTCGGCGGTTTTTTTATGTCCACTTGATTGATTGAAACAAGGAGACTGCCGCAAGGAAATCCTGGACCGATATTGTCTCAAGCAATGTGCGTGAATTTGGTGATCTTGTGGTCGGGATTGATCCCTCGCTATCCGACATCCCATCTTTCTTTGAGAGAAGCGGCGATGGTCACTGGATCGGGCCTTATGTCAATTTCTTGCTGGATGCCGTCGAGGGGGAAGCTGGTTTTGTCAAATTTCAATCGGCCTATTTTGAAGCCTGCGGCCTTGCAGGTCTTGAAGCTTTATCAGCAGCCATGGCGCGGGCGAGATCGGCGCGAATCGGTGTGATTCTCGATGCCAAGCGCGGTGACATTGGTGCAACGGCTGCGGCCTATGCCCGCGCTTATCTTATGCCGGCATCAGCAGGTGGAAGTGGTGATTTTGAAGCGGATTGTTTGACGGTTAATCCGCTTATGGGGCCAGACACGCTTCAGCCCTTCGTGGATTGCGCAAATACCTTTGAAAAGGGTCTGTTTGTTCTCTGCCGAACCTCCAATCCGGGGGCAACCTGGCTACAAGACAAAGTCGCAGGCAATCGTCTGGTTTCCGAGCGGCTGGCGGATTTGATTGGCAGCATGTCGAATCGAGAAAAAACAAAGGGTGTACTCAGCAATATTGGTGCTGTGATTGGCGCGACCGCGCCCCGAGAGGGGCGTAGGCTGCGGCAATTTTTAAAGGGAAATATTATTCTGGCACCCGGACTTGGTGCTCAAGGTGGGGATATTGCCAGCATACATGCGCTGCGCGGGCAAATTCCTGGCGATCTCTTAGAGTTTGTCAGGGAAAAGTGGAATCCGGTTTTCCCGAATAGACAAACGAAAACAAGGAAATCTAGAGTCTGTCTGGTTCAATTTGAACCTGACAGACTCTAGTGCCCGTGTCTCGTGGATTGACGCGTGTTGAAGACAGAAACATATCGCCGGGTGATCACCGCGATTTGATTCGCGCCCGGCTTGCTGAATTCAAGTCGGCTTTGGCATATACTTATCCACAGGAAGACAACCGTGACGGGCGGAATTAATGGCTCTCACGCATAACCTGAATCTCACCAAATTCATCAATGACCACATTCCAGCTCTCTGATTCGAGCATTTTGAGATTGGTTTTCAGGTAAACGCTTGCAAAGAAGCCGAGCTCACGATTGCGCCCTGACGTGTCATCGGTGCGAATATCGGTAATATAGACCTGTTTATCACTAAATTCCCGCAACTCGATTGTATCAATCGGTTTACTTCCCGAATCGGTCACCTGCATCTGCTGCAAAAATACCTTGCCGGGGCGATTCGGCTGTTGAACGGCAATGAGCCGATAGTGACCGTAACGCGTTTCTTTCGCTTGTTTTGCCGCACCGCCGCTGACTTTCGGACTTGGCACGATTCCATTTGCATCCAGTCCGCCGGGATCTTCCCAACTGCCACCGCTGATCAAAAAGGTGACATCAGAGGGCAAGCCATCCAAAGCGTCAGCGCGCGCTGCCAGAGGCGTGCTGCCCAGAAGAATCAGGACCAAAGCTGGAATCAGTGAACGTTTTTGCATCGGTATCCATCAATTGGAAAATTGTTCGGCAAGGATCCTTTCGGACCACGAATGATCAGGGTCGGAAAGAATCCGCGCAGTCTTATCATTTGCCTGCTCAATGAGCACGCTCACCACGGATTTTACCTCGGTATTGTCGGCAACGGCGTTCACAGGGCGCTTTTCCGCCTCCAGGATTTCAACAGAAACCTTGACGCGATCCGACAGTAGAGCTCCCCGCCAGCGACGCGGACGAAAGGGGCAAACCGGCGTCAAAGCCAGCAACGGTGCATCCAGCGGCAAAATAGGGCCATGGGCCGAGAGATTATAGGCAGTCGATCCGACAGGGGTGGCAACCATCAGGCCATCGCAAATCAATTCATCCAAACGCTCTTGCCCATCAATCAACACGCGCAGTTTTGCGGCCTGATAGGATTGCCGCAGCAAAGAGACTTCATTGATCGCCAGTGCGATGGTCTCGGTGCCATCTGCCCCTATGGCAGTCATTTTCAGGGGGTGAAAGCCATTTTCCGTGGCAGCAGCGATTCGCTCTGGCAAGTGATCAACGCGGAAATCATTCATCAAAAAGCCGATACTGCCTCGATTCATGCCATAAATCAGCCGGCTGGAATTCATGGTTTCGTGCAGCACCTGTAGCATGAAGCCATCGCCCCCCAATGCCACAAGCACGTCAGCATCTTCAGGGCGCGTGTTGCCGTAAATTTGAATCAACTGCTCACGGGAAGCAAGCGCCTCTACCGTGTTGGCGGCAACAAAGGAAAGCGACCGAGGGGAGCGCACCATGCAAGAAGACCTGTTGAAAACGCCAGAAGACCTGTTGATAACGAATGTCTTGGTACATGATAAACGCCTGACGCGCCAAGGTTTTTCCTGATACTGCCCTTAGAAAATAGTGAAAATATGCAAATTGCCCCTTTACAGCCGAGGCGAATCTGCTAGTTAGGCCGCACTGCCCTTGTAGCTCAGTTGGTAGAGCACCTGATTTGTAATCAGGGGGTCGCGGGTTCGAATCCTGCCGGGGGCACCACTCACTTTCAGTTGTTTTTGTTGGATTTTATCTGCGTTTTAATCGCATGTTTTTGCACTGCGAAAAAATCCTCTAACGCTTCTGATAATGCATATTTGTACTTTACAGCGCGTTCGAATCTGTTAGATAGGCCGCACTGCCCTTGTAGCTCAGTTGGTAGAGCACCTGATTTGTAATCAGGGGGTCGCGGGTTCGAATCCTGCCGGGGGCACCACTCTTTCCGTTTTTAAAGTATTTTATAACGCGCCAGCGTTTGGCGTGCGTCGCCTTTTATGCTGGCGGTGCAAGGAAGGCGAAATAGGCCCAGACAAGCGCGAAAAAAGCAACGACAGCAAGCCCGGCAAGAAGTTTGCGCAGACCGGGGCGAGGTTGTTTCGGCGGAGTGGGCTTGCGAAATTTAATAACATTGTCGTTCATGGAACCTCCTGCTTTTATGCTGTCGTAGATTGCCAAAGCGGGTTTGGGCAATCACCGTTTACTGCATAATTTCTTAAATCAGAATCGATTTAAGGCGAAAATTATGCAGCATATTAAAACTGTTACAGCGACCTTTGCGCGCCATATATGGTGAGAGGCGCTGTAGTATCAGTATCTCACGGAAGTCTTGCAGCTTGGTTATAAACCCCAAAGCCGATCCGTTCTGCTCACAAAAAAGGCCACGAACGCGATTCGCAGCCTTTCGGGTAAGATCATCTGGATGCCGCATCAGTAAGCCTTTTCCAGAATAAATGTTTACGCCATGCCTGCCGGATCACCAATTGGCAGGAGCGCAGGATTCGGCACCGGATCATTGGGGTTCTTGGTATCACCCTCATCGGTGACAGGCGGCTTTATGGCTCCGTCCTGCGTGCGGTCGGGCACGCCGGGTGTATGGTTTGGGCCGCGTGGGCCGTCCTGTGGCTTTTCCGGGATCTGGGTCGGCATGTTTTGTCCTCCTTTTTGTTACGTCTTAACCTAACGAAAGGTGGAGGGTTTGGTTCCCGTAACGGACACGAATTAACCTTGTTCAAAAATAAGCCGCAATGCCGTCGATCGGGTGTGATGCGGCATGTGCCGCATCACACTGCTGTACCAATAAGTGGGTCAGGCCTTTTTCAACAGATGCTGACGCGAGGCGTAGAGCGCAATCGCAGCTGCGTTCGAGACATTGAGCGATTTAATCTCGCCCGGCATATCGAGCCGTGCCAGCGCGTTGACGGTTTCGCGCGTCTTCTGGCGCAGACCCTTGCCCTCAGATCCGAGCACCAATGCTATTTTTTCACCGCTAAAGCTGTTTTCCAGTGGTTGTGGGCCTTCCGAATCAAGCCCGATGGTGAAGAAGCCCAGTTTGTGCAACTCACCCAATGCGTCAGAAAGATTGGTGATCTGAATATAAGGGATTAATTCCAGCGCACCGGAGGCCGATTTGGCCAGCACGCCTGATTCGGTCGGGCTGTGGCGCATGGTGGTAATCACAGCACCTGCGCCGAACGCCACGGCTGTGCGCATAATCGCGCCGACATTGTGGGGATCGGTCACCTGATCCAGAACCAGCAACAACGGGCTTTCTTTCAATGCTTCCAGCCGGCGAAGGGGCAGGGGCCGTGTTTCCAGCATCACACCCTGGTGGATGGCTTCCGGCCCCAGCACCTTGTCGATATCCTGCGGGCTGACGATATCCACAGGAAAAGACAGGTCCGAGATATTTGTAATTTCCAGCCGGGCGAGGGCATTTTGGGTGGCCGAAAGCTTGATCAGCTTGCGCTGAGGATTATCAAGCGCGGCACGCACAGTGTGCAGGCCGTAAAGGTAGACCTGATCAGCAGCCAATTGCGGCGGGGTCCAATCAGCATTGGATTTGCGCCGTTTCTGGTGCTCAGGCGTGGGAATTTCGCCGCGTTCGCGCTTTGCATCACGCACCTGACGGCGCAATGTTGCATAGTGGGTATCACGGCCCGATTTGTCGTTTGGTGTATCTTTGCTCATACATCCTTATAGCTGGCCGCGCGCGCGCGGGATAGTGAGCCCGTGATTTCGGCGTAAAAGGGCGATGAAAATTTTATCGAAAAAATCCGCAAAAAGCGTGTTGACTTCTTTCGTTCAGGCCGTCATAAGGCCGCCAACGGAACGCAGCGCACCACTGCAAAGCGGCTCCGGGAAGAAAGCTTGGTAGCTTGATCCGGTCGAATAACTGGAGGGATGCCCGAGTGGTTAAAGGGGACGGACTGTAAATCCGTTGGCTCAGCCTACGTTGGTTCAAATCCAACTCCCTCCACCATTCGACCTCGGATCAATACCACCGCGGGTATAGCTCAATGGTAGAGCAGCAGCCTTCCAAGCTGAATACGCGGGTTCGATTCCCGCTACCCGCTCCAGATAAGTTTCCAGAACAAATTCAGCGCTTTATACAGTTTTTTTGTTATAAATGTCTCAAGCGGTCTCGCTTGTGCATTTATTGCTTGCGCAATTGTCGCGAAAGCCTTAAACGGCGGCGCTAAACCGGTTCGCCGGGTCAACCATCTTTCGATCATCAGGAAGCATTCAAATGGCAAAGAGTAAGTTTGAGCGCAACAAGCCGCACGTTAACATTGGCACGATCGGCCACGTTGACCATGGCAAGACGTCTCTGACGGCAGCAATCACCAAGTTCTTCGGCGAGTTCAAGGCATACGACCAAATCGATGCTGCTCCTGAAGAAAAGGCTCGTGGTATCACCATCTCGACCGCACACGTTGAGTATGAAACAGCCAACCGTCACTACGCACACGTTGACTGCCCCGGCCACGCCGACTACGTCAAGAACATGATCACCGGTGCAGCGCAGATGGACGGCGCGATCCTGGTTTGCTCCGCTGCTGACGGCCCAATGCCACAGACCCGCGAGCACATTCTGCTTGCTCGTCAGGTTGGCGTTCCTGCCATCGTTGTTTTCCTCAACAAGGTTGACCAGGTTGACGACGAAGAACTGCTGGAACTCGTTGAACTCGAAGTTCGCGAACTGCTTTCTTCTTACGACTTCCCAGGCGACGACATTCCAGTTGTAAAGGGCTCTGCTCTTGCTGCTTTGGAAGACAGCAACAAGAAGATCGGCGAAGACGCAATCCGCGAGCTGATGGCTCAGGTTGACGCCTACATCCCAACACCAGAGCGTCCAGTTGACCAGCCATTCCTGCTGCCAATCGAAGACGTATTCTCGATCTCTGGTCGCGGTACGGTTGTGACTGGCCGCGTTGAGCGTGGTATCATCAAGGTTGGTGAAGAAGTTGAAATCGTCGGCATCCGTGCGACGCAGAAGACGACTGTTACCGGCGTTGAAATGTTCCGCAAGCTGCTCGATCAGGGTCAGGCTGGCGACAACGTTGGTGCGCTGATCCGCGGTATTACCCGTGATGGCGTTGAGCGTGGTCAGATTCTCTGCAAGCCAGGTTCTGTCAAGCCACACACCACGTTCATGGCAGAAGCCTACATCCTGACGAAGGAAGAAGGCGGCCGTCATACACCATTCTTCACCAACTACCGCCCACAGTTCTACTTCCGTACAACGGACGTAACGGGTATTGTTGAGCTGCCAGAAGGCACAGAAATGGTTATGCCAGGCGACAACGTGACTGTTAAGGTTACGCTGATCAACCCAATCGCCATGGAAGAAAAGCTTCGCTTCGCGATCCGCGAAGGTGGCCGTACCGTTGGTGCTGGTATCGTTGCATCGATCGTAGCCTAAGTTTAATCCGTAATGGATTTGAAAGCCCCGCTGGCAACGGCGGGGCTTTTTTCGTTTCTTGGCTGACGTGGATCAAACCTGCAACGATGGAGCTTCTTGCGTTAACATCGGGCAGAGGGTTTCAGGCCGTGGCGCACGCAATGGGACTTTTTATAGCGTTGGTGCGAAAAACGAGAGTATCGTATCGATTCCGGCCAAAATCTTTATGCAAAGGGACAATAGTCGTTGTGCGACGAGCGGCAGGGGCCTTTGCTGATCTGCGTCGCAGCCACGGTTACCAGCCCGTCCGACGTCCTTGCTGCTGAGTGCAAACAGGGTGACCATTGTGAAGGCTGCGGCTGCGAGGGCGGTCCGGGGTATCGGGCACCAAATGGCAAATGCGTTGGCTTTAAGAACCTTGCCAAACTGAGCGGCACGCCGCCGGAAATGCGTTGTGTGTTTGAAAATGCACAGGGCACCGGGGTAAATCGCGATTGCGTGCTTGGCAAGAGCGACAGCGATGAACATGATGCCGAATAAAAAGACGCAGAATTTGTTAGTAGTCGCAAAAAAGTGATGAATTCTGCCGCTTGCGGGACACATTTTCAGGTTAGGTTCATGTTGCCATCAAAGATGGAGACAATTGCCGTTCGTTTCGACCCTTGCGTCGAGATAGAGACAAGCTCAAACCTTTGAGGACGTCCGATGAAGAAGTGGACGTGCGTAGCCTTTATCGCACTATCGTTGTCCCAAGTTACCGCCACCGCTGTTGCACATGCAAGCGATGGTGATCGCCCGCTGATATGGAATGTGTCGCGCTCAGGCCAAAATGGTGTGATGCTGCGGACCGGCGTGCAGTTGAGAAACAGCTATGAGCCCAAAGTGGGCATAGACACTTCACTGATTCCCAGAAAGTCAGGTGAGGTTGATGCCAATACGATGCCCATCAAGCTATGGGCGCGCATTCGCCTTGAAGGATTTGATGTCGGGCCGGGGTCGCCCGTCATGGTCAATGCCGATGTGAATCCAACCCTGGGCAATGGCGGCGTTTCGCTGCGAGCGAGTCGTTCATGGAATGTGTCGCCTGATGTTGAGCTTGCATCCACGTCGGTGTTGCGCGCCTCTCAGGTGCATGGCGAGGGGCGGGGGCTTTCTGCCACGCAGAGAATCAATCTTTCTGTCCCCGATTGGTCGACATCCCTCTATAGTGAGACGGTCATTGATTCTGTGAATAGCCAAACAACCGGATCAGTCGGTTTGAATAAGGATATTTTCAAATCCGTGAACCTCTCCGCATCGCTGGGCGACGTTTATAGTGCTCCAAAGCCGGCATTTCATGCTGGCTACAGCCATCATTGGTAGGAAAGTAAAATACGTTGAAAAAATTCAAAAAAACACTTGCCATTATCCGTTCAGTCTCTTAAACGGTGCCCCGTAGCAAACAAACAGTTGGCGGTTTCAAAAACGGTTGTGATGCTAGAGTGAAGGGGTATAGCTCAGTTGGTAGAGCGGCGGTCTCCAAAACCGCAGGTCGTAAGTTCGAGCCTTACTGCCCCTGCCAGTTTCAAACGCCTTCGAAAGATATTTTGTGTCTTTCGGGGCGTGTGTTAATTTGTTTGAGCGGCAATTTTCTTCTTGTGAAGTTGGGTGTTGCCGTTTATGTATGACTTCAACAGACACGCGGTGCGTGGGGCTGAATGTTCAGCTTTACGTGCCGTAGATGCGTGGGCAATAGATGGCATCCAAGATTAATCCATTTACGTTTTTGCAGCAGGTTCGCTCGGAGACGTCGAAAGTTACTTGGCCTTCGCGCCGCGAGACTCTGATCTCTACGGCGATGGTTTTGGCTATGGTGATCTTTGCCTCGTTGTTTTTCTTTGCTTCAGATCAGGTCATTGGCTGGGTTCTCAGCCTCGTCCTTAATCTTGGCAAGTAATAGGGCGGGAGACGAACATGGCTGCACGTTGGTATATCGTTCACGCTTATTCCAATTTTGAGAAGAAAGTAGCGGAATCGATTGAAGAGAAGGCTCGGCAGAAGGGTCTTGAGCATCTCTTTGAAAAGATTCTGGTGCCGACCGAGAAGGTTGTTGAAGTTCGTCGCGGCCGCAAGGTTGATGCTGAGCGCAAATTTTTCCCCGGCTACGTGCTGGTTCGCGCAAATCTGACGGATGAAGCTTATCACTTGATCAAGAATACGCCTAAGGTTACGGGCTTTCTTGGATCCGACAATAAGCCTGTTCCGATTCCTGATCACGAGGCTGAGCGCATTCTCGGTCAGGTTCAGGAAGGTGTTGAGCGTCCGAAGTCGTCGGTCTCCTTCGAGATTGGTGAGCAGGTTCGTGTTTCCGACGGTCCTTTTGCATCGTTTAACGGTGTTGTGCAGGACGTCGATGAAGAGCGCTCGCGCCTCAAGGTGGAAGTTTCTATTTTCGGTCGGGCCACCCCGGTCGAACTCGAATACGGTCAGGTCGAAAAGGTCTGATCGAAAAGAGGGTTTCCCTCTATCGCGTGGGAGGATGGCAGTCTCTAAGCCGGGCTGTGCAGACGGACCACGCAACCGCAGCCGCCGGATTGTTCCGGCATAGTTAAGCCGGGTAACCGGTTTGGAATGAAAGGCAGAGAGAATGGCTAAGAAAGTTGCAGGCCAGCTCAAGCTTCAGGTCAAGGCAGGGTCTGCTAACCCATCCCCGCCAATTGGTCCTGCGCTTGGTCAGCGTGGCGTAAATATCATGGAATTCTGCAAGGCGTTTAATGCCGCTACGCAGGAAATGGAAAAGGGTATGCCGATTCCGGTCGTCATTACCTATTACCAGGACAAGTCCTTCACCTTCATCATGAAGCAGCCGCCAATGACCTATTGGCTGAAGAAGGAAGCTAAGCTGACCTCTGGCTCGAAGACTCCGGGCAAGGGCGCTAAGGCTGGTTCGATCACCAAGGCTCAGGTTCGCACGATCGCTGAAGCCAAGATGAAGGACCTGAACGCAGCCGACATCGAAGGCGCAATGGCAATGGTTGAGGGCTCTGCCCGCTCCATGGGCCTGGAAGTGGTAGGTTGATCATGGCAAAAGTTGCAAAGCGTATGCAGAAGGTCCGCGAAGGTGTGGATCCTACAAAGCTCGTTGCTCTTGCTGATGCGATCAGCATGGTAAAAGAGCGCGCCGTTGCCAAGTTCGATGAAACCATCGAAATTGCAATGAACCTTGGTGTTGACCCACGTCATGCTGACCAGATGGTTCGCGGCGTTGTCAATCTTCCAAACGGCACAGGCCGTGACGTTCGCGTTGCTGTTTTCGCCCGTGGTGCAAAGGCTGATGAAGCCCGCGCAGCAGGTGCTGAAGTTGTTGGCGCAGAAGATCTGGTTGAAATCGTTCAGGGCGGCAAGATCGATTTCGATCGCTGCATTGCGACACCAGACATGATGCCATTGGTTGGTCGTCTTGGTAAGGTTCTCGGCCCACGCGGCATGATGCCTAACCCCAAGGTTGGCACTGTGACCATGGATGTTGCTGGTGCCGTTAAGGCTTCCAAGGGTGGCGCTGTTGAATTCCGCGTTGAAAAGGCCGGTATCATTCATGCAGGCGTTGGCAAGGCTTCGTTCGACGCCAAGGCTCTTGAAGAAAACATCAAGGCTTTCGCTGACGCTGTTGTCAAGGCAAAGCCAGCCGGTGCCAAGGGCAACTACGTCAAGCGCGTTGCGATTTCCTCGACCATGGGTCCAGGTGTTCGCGTCGAGCTTTCGACTGTAACAGCTTAAAGATTTTCGGGTCATTTGACCCGAATGAAAGAATTTCCGCTCCTTCGGGAGCGGAAATGTCTGGTTTTAACCCCAGACACTCCTGTCCGAGATTGTGGGTGGCCTTCGGGCCTTAATATTGACCCTCATGAGACGGGTGAGACTCGATTTTTTAAAGCGTCTGTAGACGGTTTTGGAAGTTCGGTTCGAGCCTTGTGAGCCTTGCGCCTGATTGTTCAGTGCGAGGGGGCAGGAAACTCAAACGTCTCTAACGATCCTTTTTGAGGATATCGTAGGGATAAAGGCAAACCCGACAGGATTGAAGTTTACCAATCCTGTCTACTGGAGACAGACAGTGGAAAGAGCGGAAAAACGCGAATTCGTCACGGAGCTGAATGAAGTCTTCAAGGCTTCTGGTTCAGTTGTCGTGGCCCACTATGCTGGTGTCACAGTTGCGCAGATGAACGACTTCCGTTCAAAAATGCGTGCTGCTGGCGGCACCGTCAAAGTCGCGAAGAACCGTCTGGCCAAGATCGCTCTTCAGGGCACGGAGTCGGAAGAGATGTCAAATCTCTTCACCGGACAGACGCTGATTGCATACAGCGCCGATCCGATTACGGCTCCAAAGGTCGTCGTGGATTTCGCCAAGACCAATGACAAGCTCATTGTTCTCGGTGGTACCATGGGCGCAACACCTCTCAATGCTGAAGCAGTCAAGTCGCTTGCGACCCTGCCTTCGCTCGATGAGCTGCGTGCAAAGCTGCTGGGCATGATCCAGACGCCTGCAACGCGCATCGCAGGGGTTGTTCAGGCACCGGCAGCTCAGCTCGCCCGCGTGTTTGGAGCCTATGCCAAGAAGGACGAAGCCGCGTAAGGCGGTTTTTCGCTGTTCATATTTAAACCAGTTCGAACTGAACACTAAAGGACTAGTAAAATGGCTGATCTCGCTAAGATCGTTGAAGACCTCTCTGCATTGACCGTTCTGGAAGCTGCTGAGCTTTCCAAGATGCTCGAAGAAAAGTGGGGCGTTTCTGCAGCTGCTCCTGTAGCTGTTGCTGCTGCTGGCGGCGCTGCTCCTGCTGCTGCTGAAGAAGAAAAGACTGAATTTGACGTTATCCTTACCGATGCCGGCGCTAACAAGATCAACGTGATCAAGGAAGTTCGCGGCATCACCGGTCTCGGCCTCAAGGAAGCCAAGGACCTGGTTGAAGGCGCTCCTAAGCCAGTTAAGGAAGGCGTTTCCAAGGCTGAAGCTGCTGACCTTAAGAAGAAGCTGGAAGATGCCGGCGCTAAGGTTGACGTTAAGTAATAACGGACTTTACGTGGGGGAGAGAGTTTCATACTCTCTCCCTTTGCGTCATGTTCGCGGAAGTCATTACCCAAAAGTCCGTAAAACGACTTTTGGGTAATGGGTTCTCAAGAGGATGGTTCTCAAGAGATGCACCAGGCAATCCGGCCTGCGGCATTTATTTTGAACGAGATTGATGATCCATGATTGACGGAGCCCCCTGGCCAGGTGCTTCCGTCTGTTGCAGGCCCGGGTGCAAACTGACAAGGAGCGACGATGGCTCAGACCCTTACCTTTAACGGTCGCAGGCGCGTACGCAAGTTTTTCGGAAAAATTCCAGAAGTTGCTGAGATGCCGAACCTTATTGAGGTTCAGAAGGCATCTTATGATCAGTTCCTCATGGTGGATGAGCCACAAGGTGGTCGTCCGGACGAGGGACTTCAGACTGTTTTCAAATCAGTCTTCCCGATCACCGATTTTTCCGGTGCGTCGATGCTCGAGTTCGTGTCGTACGAATTCGAACCACCAAAGTTTGATGTTGATGAATGCCGTCAACGCGATCTGACCTACGCAGCTCCACTGAAGGTGACGCTGCGTCTTATCGTGTTTGATATTGATGAAGATACGGGCGCTCGCTCGATCAAGGACATCAAGGAACAGTCTGTCTACATGGGCGACATGCCTTTGATGACAAACAACGGTACCTTTATTGTCAATGGTACTGAGCGCGTTATCGTATCGCAGATGCACCGCTCTCCAGGCGTGTTCTTTGACCACGACAAGGGCAAAAGCCATTCGTCTGGCAAGTTGCTGTTTGCTGCGCGCGTCATTCCTTACCGTGGTTCGTGGCTCGACATCGAGTTTGATGCCAAGGACGTTGTCCACGCCCGTATCGACCGCCGCCGCAAGATTCCAGTAACGTCGCTGTTGATGGCTTTGGGCATGGATGGGGAAGAAATTCTTTCCACATTCTATTCCAAGTCGAACTACAAGCGCGATGGTAAGCTGTGGCGCGTTCCCTTCAATCCGGAAACATTGAAGGGCTCCAAGGCTATTGTCGATCTGATCGATGCAGACAGCGGCGAAGTCGTTGTTGAAGCCGGCAAGAAGCTTACCCCACGTTTGCTGCGTCAGTTGCAGGACAAGGGTTTGAAGGCGCTGCAAGCCAGCGACGAAGATCTCTATGGCAACTATCTGGCTGAAGACATTGTCAATTTTGAAACCGGTGAGATTTATCTCGAAGCTGGTGACGAGATCGACGAAAAGACTCTGCCGATCATCCTCGAAGCTGGTTTTGACGAGATTCCGGTTCTTGGTATCGACCATATCAATGTCGGTGCTTACATCCGCAACACCTTGGCTGTTGACAAGAACGAGAACCGTCAGGACGCTCTGTTCGACATCTACCGTGTGATGCGTCCGGGTGAGCCACCGACCATGGATTCGGCAGAAGCCATGTTCAACTCGCTGTTCTTTGATGCTGAGCGCTACGATCTCTCTGCGGTGGGCCGCGTGAAGATGAACATGCGTCTGGATCTTCAGGCCGAAGATACCGTGCGCGTGCTGCGCAAGGACGACATTTTGGCTGTGGTCAAGATGCTTGTTGAACTGCGTGACGGCAAGGGCGAGATCGACGATATCGACAACCTCGGCAACCGTCGTGTTCGTTCTGTTGGTGAGTTGATGGAGAACCAGTATCGTCTGGGTCTGCTGCGTATGGAGCGCGCCATCAAGGAACGCATGTCGTCGATTGAAATCGACACTGTGATGCCGCAGGATCTGATCAACGCCAAGCCTGCTGCTGCTGCTGTGCGCGAATTCTTTGGTTCGTCTCAGCTCAGCCAGTTCATGGACCAGGTCAACCCGTTGTCGGAAATCACCCACAAGCGCCGTCTTTCGGCTCTTGGACCAGGTGGTCTGACCCGCGAACGCGCTGGCTTCGAAGTGCGCGACGTGCATCCGACCCACTATGGTCGTATTTGCCCGATTGAAACGCCAGAAGGTCCGAACATCGGTCTGATCAACTCGCTGGCAACCTTTGCACGCGTCAACAAGTATGGCTTCATTGAAAGCCCATACCGCAAGATCGTCGATGGTGCCGTGACCAAGGACGTGATCTACCTCTCCGCTATGGAAGAGGCCAAGTATTACGTTGCTCAGGCCAATTCCGAGCTGGATGCAGACGGTCGTTTCGTCGAAGAGTTCGTCGTTTGCCGTCATGCTGGCGAAGTTATGCTGTCGCCACGCGACACCATCAACCTGATGGACGTTTCGCCAAAGCAGCTCGTGTCTGTTGCGGCAGCGCTCATTCCGTTCCTGGAAAACGACGACGCCAACCGCGCTCTGATGGGCTCCAACATGCAGCGTCAGGCTGTGCCTCTGCTGCGCGCAGAAGCACCGTTTGTCGGTACCGGCATGGAGCCAATCGTTGCCCGTGACTCCGGTGCTGCTATCGGTGCCCGTCGCGGCGGCGTGGTCGACCTGGTTGACGCAACACGTATCGTTATCCGCGCCACAGAAGACCTCGATCCGTCGAAGTCTGGTGTTGATATCTATCGTCTGCAGAAGTTCCAGCGTTCAAACCAGAACACCTGCGTTAACCAGCGTCCGCTGGTGTCGGTTGGTGACGTTCTGAACAAGGGTGATATCATCGCTGACGGTCCATCGACCGATCTGGGTGACTTGGCTCTTGGCCGTAACGCGCTTGTCGCGTTCATGCCCTGGAACGGCTACAACTACGAAGACTCGATCCTGATGTCTGAGCGCATCGTGAGCGAAGACGTGTTCACGTCGATCCATATCGACGAGTTCGAAGTCATGGCCCGCGACACCAAGCTTGGTCCTGAAGAAATCACTCGCGATATTCCGAACGTATCGGAAGAGGCGCTGCGCAATCTCGATGAAGCCGGTATCGTCTACATCGGTGCGGAAGTGCAGCCGGGCGATATTCTCGTTGGCAAGATCACACCTAAGGGCGAAAGCCCGATGACACCAGAAGAAAAGCTTCTGCGCGCCATCTTTGGTGAGAAGGCGTCTGACGTTCGTGATACATCCATGCGCATGCCTCCGGGCACGTTTGGTACCATTGTTGAAGTTCGTGTTTTCAACCGCCACGGCGTTGAAAAAGACGAGCGCGCAATGGCGATCGAGCGGGAAGAAATCGAGCGTCTGGCCAAGGACCGTGATGACGAGCAGGCCATTTTGGACCGCAACGTCTACGGCCGTCTGATGGACATGCTGCGTGGCCATATCGCCATTGCAGGTCCAAAGGGCTTCAAGAAGGGCGTCGAGCTCACCAACGCTGTGGTGTCTGAATATCCCCGTTCGCAATGGTGGATGTTCGCTGTCGAAGACGAAAAGGCTCAGAGCGAGTTGGAAGCCCTTCGCGGTCAGTACGACGAATCCAAGTCGCGCCTTGAGCAGCGCTTCATGGACAAGGTCGAGAAGGTCCAGCGCGGCGACGAAATGCCTCCGGGCGTCATGAAGATGGTGAAGGTCTTTGTTGCTGTGAAGCGCAAGATCCAGCCAGGCGACAAGATGGCTGGCCGTCACGGCAACAAGGGTGTTGTATCGCGCATCGTGCCGGTGGAAGATATGCCGTTCCTGGAAGATGGTACGCATGTTGACATCGTGCTCAACCCGCTCGGCGTGCCATCGCGTATGAACGTCGGTCAGATTCTCGAAACGCATCTTGCCTGGGCATGCGCCGGTATGGGCAAGAAGATCGGTCAGATGCTGGAGGATTACCAAAAGCATCACGATATCACCGAGTTGCGGACCGAGCTGGTCGATCTTTATGCCAGCGAGACCCATGACGAAGTGGCCAAGTTTGACGATGAATCGCTTCTTCGTCTAGCTGATCAGTCCAAGCGTGGTCTTTCCATCGCAACGCCGGTTTTTGACGGTGCGCATGAGTCGGACGTATCAGCCATGCTGGAGCGTGCGGGCCTCAATCCATCCGGTCAGTCGGTTCTGTATGATGGCCGTACAGGCGAGCCTTTCGACCGTAAGGTCACGGTTGGCTACATGTACATGATCAAGCTGAACCACTTGGTTGACGACAAGATCCACGCCCGTTCGATCGGTCCATACTCGCTCGTCACACAGCAGCCGCTGGGTGGTAAGGCGCAGTTCGGCGGTCAGCGCTTCGGGGAAATGGAAGTCTGGGCGCTGGAAGCTTACGGCGCGGCTTACACCTTGCAGGAAATGCTGACGGTGAAGTCGGATGACGTGGCCGGTCGTACCAAGGTCTATGAAGCCATTGTTCGTGGCGATGACACGTTTGAAGCCGGTATTCCGGAATCCTTCAACGTTCTCGTCAAGGAAATGCGCTCTCTGGGTCTGTCGGTCGAGCTGGAAAATTCCAAGCTTGAACTGCCCGAAGGTGCTGCACCGTTGCCGGACGCTGCTGAATAAATGTGACAAAGGGTGCGCGCGTGGTGACGCGCGCCCCATCTCTCGCAGCTTGATTTTTTAAGTTGACGAAGGGATTGTTGCCGCAATCAGCGGTTATTGTCGTTTTAAGGTTCGGTGCGCTATTGCGGTAAATAATCGCATCCGATGCCAAGCCGAGGGCGCAAGCCCCCACAAGGAGATAGGCATGAACCAAGAGGTCATGAACCTTTTCAACCCGCAGGTCCCTGCGCAGCACTTCGATTCCATCCGGATTTCGATTGCTTCGCCGGAGAAGATCCTGTCGTGGTCGTATGGCGAAATCAAAAAGCCGGAAACCATCAACTATCGTACGTTCAAGCCTGAACGCGATGGTCTTTTCTGCGCGCGTATCTTTGGCCCAATCAAGGATTACGAATGCTTGTGCGGCAAGTACAAGCGTATGAAATATAAGGGCATTATCTGCGAAAAGTGCGGCGTTGAAGTTACGCTGTCGCGCGTTCGTCGTGAACGTATGGGCCATATTGAGCTGGCAGCACCTGTCGCTCACATTTGGTTCCTGAAGTCGCTTCCTTCGCGTATTTCGACACTGCTCGATATGACGCTGAAGGATGTTGAGCGCGTTCTCTACTTCGAAAACTACATTGTCACTGAGCCGGGCCTCACCGCTCTGAAACAGAATCAGTTGCTCTCTGAAGAAGAGTATATGATGGCTGTGGATGAATATGGTGAAGACCAGTTCACAGCGATGATCGGCGCTGAAGCCATCTTTGAAATGCTCGCTTCGATGAATCTGGAGCGCATTGCTGGCGATCTGCGTCAGGATTTGGCCGATACCACGTCGGATCTGAAGCAGAAGAAGCTGATGAAGCGTCTCAAGATCGTTGAGAACTTCATGGAATCCGGCAATCGTCCTGAGTGGATGATCATGAAGGTTGTTCCCGTGATTCCACCGGACCTGCGTCCGCTGGTGCCGCTGGATGGTGGCCGTTTTGCGACCTCTGACTTGAACGATCTCTATCGCCGCGTGATCAACCGTAACAACCGCTTGAAGCGTTTGATCGAACTGCGTGCGCCAGGCATCATTATCCGTAACGAAAAGCGCATGTTGCAGGAATCTGTCGATGCGCTGTTCGACAACGGTCGTCGTGGCCGCGTCATCACCGGCGCGAACAAGCGTCCGCTGAAGTCGCTGTCCGACATGCTCAAGGGCAAGCAGGGCCGCTTCCGTCAGAACTTGCTCGGTAAGCGCGTCGACTATTCTGGTCGTTCGGTTATCGTGACCGGTCCTGAATTGAAGCTGCACCAGTGCGGTCTGCCAAAGAAAATGGCGCTCGAACTGTTCAAGCCATTCATCTACGCCCGTCTGGACGCCAAGGGTTACTCCTCGACTGTCAAGCAGGCCAAGAAGCTGGTTGAAAAGGAAAAGCCGGAAGTTTGGGATATCCTCGACGAGGTTATCCGCGAGCATCCTGTTCTTTTGAACCGCGCGCCAACGCTGCACCGTCTTGGCATTCAGGCATTTGAGCCGATCTTGGTTGAAGGCAAGGCCATTCAGCTGCATCCGCTCGTCTGCACGGCCTTCAACGCCGACTTCGACGGCGACCAGATGGCTGTTCACGTGCCGCTTTCGCTGGAAGCCCAGCTGGAAGCGCGCGTGTTGATGATGTCGACCAACAACATTCTGCATCCGGCAAACGGTCAGCCGATCATCGTTCCTTCACAGGACATGGTTCTCGGCCTGTACTACCTGTCGATCATGAACCAGAATGAGCCGGGCGAAGGCATGGTCTTCTCCGATATCGGTGAGTTGCATCACGCTTTGGAAAACAAGGTTGTGACACTGCACTCCAAGATCCGCGGTCGTTTCAAGACTGTGGATGCCGAGGGCAACCCTGTGTCTCACATCCATGAGACCACACCGGGCCGTATGCTCATTGGTGAATTGCTGCCAAAGAATGTCAATGTGCCATTCGATATCTGCAATCAGGAAATGACCAAGAAGAACATCTCCAAGATGATCGACACGGTTTATCGCCATTGCGGTCAGAAGGACACGGTCATTTTCTGCGACCGGATCATGCAGCTTGGCTTCAGCCACGCCTGTAAGGCTGGTATTTCCTTCGGTAAGGATGACATGGTCATTCCTGAAACCAAGGCAAAGATTGTCGGCGACACCGAGTCTTTGGTGAAGGAATACGAACAGCAGTACAACGACGGTCTGATCACTCAGGGCGAAAAGTACAACAAGGTTGTTGACGCTTGGGGTAAGGCGACTGAAAAGGTTGCGGAAGACATGATGGCCCGCATTAAGGCCGTTGAGTTTGACCCGGAAACCGGCCGCCAGAAGCCGATGAATGCGATTTACATGATGTCTCACTCCGGTGCGCGTGGTTCTCCGAACCAGATGCGTCAGCTGGGTGGTATGCGTGGTCTTATGGCCAAGCCATCAGGTGAAATCATCGAGACGCCAATCATCTCGAACTTCAAAGAAGGCCTGACCGTGAACGAGTACTTCAACTCGACCCACGGTGCCCGTAAGGGTCTTGCAGATACCGCCTTGAAGACCGCGAACTCCGGTTACCTGACCCGTCGTCTGGTTGACGTGGCGCAGGATTGCATTGTCAACATGGTCGATTGCGGTACCGATAAGGGCCTGACCATGACGGCGATTGTCGATGCCGGTCAGGTGGTTGCCTCGATTGGTGTGCGTGTTCTGGGCCGTACGGCGCTGGACGATATCGATCATCCAGTTACGGGTGAGCGGATTGTTGAAGCAGGCCGCATGATCCTCGAAGCTGACGTGATCGAGATCGAAAAGGCTGGCATTCAGTCCATCCGCATTCGCTCGGCTCTGACCTGCGAAGTTCAGACAGGCGTTTGCTCGGTTTGCTACGGTCGCGACCTTGCGCGTGGTACACCGGTCAACATGGGTGAGGCCGTCGGCGTTATCGCGGCTCAGTCCATCGGTGAGCCAGGCACGCAGCTGACCATGCGTACCTTCCACTTGGGCGGTACGGCCAACGTGGTTGACCAATCGTTCCTGGAAGCATCGTATGAAGGCACGATCCTGATCAAGAACCGCAACATGTTGCGCAACTCTGACGGCGTGTTCGTCGCCATGGGCCGCAGCATTGCCATCACCATTCTCGATGAGCGTGGCGTTGAGCGGTCTTCGCAGCGCGTTGCTTACGGCTCGAAAATCTTCGTGGATGATGGCGACAAGGTTCGTCGCGGCCAGCGTCTCGCAGAGTGGGACCCATACACACGTCCAATCATGACGGAAGTGGAAGGGACTGTTCACTTCGAAGATCTGGTCGACGGTATCTCCGTTCTGGAAGCCACCGACGAGTCGACCGGTATCACCAAGCGTCAGGTTATCGATTGGCGCTCCACGCCACGCGGTTCGGATCTGAAGCCTGCGATCGTGATCAAGGACGCATCTGGCAACGTTGCCAAGTTGGGTCGTGGTAGCGATGCCCGCTTCCAGCTGTCCGTGGATGCTATTCTATCGGTAGAACCCGGTCAGAAGGTATCGCCCGGTGAAGTTTTGGCCCGTTCGCCAATGGAAAGCGCCAAGACCAAGGACATCACCGGTGGTCTGCCACGCGTTGCCGAATTGTTCGAAGCGCGTCGTCCGAAGGATCACGCCATCATCGCTGAGATTGATGGTACGATCCGCCTGGGTCGCGACTACAAGAATAAGCGTCGCGTGATCATCGAGCCTGCTGAAGATGGTGTAGAGCCAGTCGAATACCTGATTCCGAAGGGCAAGCCCTTCCACCTTCAGGATGGCGACTATATCGAAAAGGGTGATTACATCCTCGACGGTAACCCTGCACCGCACGACATTCTGGCGATCAAGGGCGTGGAAGCCTTGGCTTCTTACCTCGTGAACGAAATCCAGGAAGTCTATCGTCTTCAGGGCGTGGGCATCAACGACAAGCACATCGAAGTGATTGTTCGCCAGATGTTGCAGAAGGTTGAAATCACCGATGCGGGCGATAGCCAGTACATCGTGGGTGACAACGTTGATCGCATCGAAATGGAAGACATCAATGATGCGTTGATTGAAGAAGGCAAGAAGCCGGCTGTTGGCGAACCCGTTCTTTTGGGTATCACCAAGGCCTCGCTCCAGACACCTTCGTTCATCTCGGCGGCATCCTTCCAGGAAACCACAAAGGTTCTCACGGAAGCTGCAATTGCCGGTAAGATGGATACCCTTCAGGGTCTGAAGGAAAACGTCATTGTTGGTCGTCTGATCCCGGCCGGTACAGGTGGCACCATGACTGCTATTCGCCGGATTGCCTCGTCGCGTGACGAACTGATCCTCGAAGAGCGCCGTAAGGGCACAGGTGCGGATATCGCCACACCGATGCTGCGTGACATGGCAGGAGATAATGCGCCTGCCGCTGAATGATGGCAGTGACGCTTTAAGCACATAGTAAAGCCGCCCGGTGGAAGCCGGGCGGCTTTATTGCGTCAAACAGACAGGCGCTATGTGGCAAGATCTATCCTTACATGTCTCTTCGGTGCCTATGAGGCTTTTATAGAAAGGGCAAGGCGGCCTGCTGCTCGTAGCCGACTATGCCGGAGGCGTCGGCTATAGGAACCCAGAAAAACCGAAAAAGGATAGGTATGTCTGAACCATGTGGCGACATTTCCTGAGCCGTCCAGCTCCCAGAAAATTCACCTTCGAGCACAATATGGAAGAAATGGCGTTTATGCAGGATCGCTTTGCCATCTCGAACAGCAGTATAGATGGTGGATGTCAGAAAGCGCGGGGCAGAGCCGGTGCGCAAGCCGCTTTCTTCGCAAAACTCACGTTGGGCTGCATCGCTGTGGGTTTCGCCAGGCTCAACCGTGCCGCCGGGGACTTGTGGCAGAATTTCTGGAAAGTCCGGCTCTTCAAAAACAAGGAGCCGACCTTTCCATGTCGCATAAATGAGAACCTTATCAATCGGTGGTGTACGCACCGTCCAAGCCTCAATCGAAGCGAATAATGGCCACTTCGCCTTCAAGTGCGCCTTGATAAGCCGATGCATGGGGTTCATCGACCGGCACTTCTGTGACCATGCCGATCTGGTCGAGGTCTGCCTCGAGGAAGCCCTCTTCGGAAAGCGCGTTCAGCGCACCGCGCACCGCTGAATCATCATCCGGCGCGCACAGAAGAATATGAAGGTCGATGCCTTCCGAGCCAGCCTCTTCATAGGCTTTGGCGATGATAATGAAAACCATCGGATTTTCGGAAGCATTGTCGTTGTCGGGTGTGGAAATCATGTCAGAGTCCTTTCGAACGGCGAGGCTTTCGGTCTGATGTCACGTCCTGTCTGGTGTCATGGACCGGTGGATGAAATCAATGTAAACAATGCGCTGGGCAAAGGTCACACTCGAAATTATGGCGCTGGATACCCGATTTCCGGCGCACATCGGGGAATAGGTTTAATCGGCGAGGGGCACGTTATAGATCATGCCCTTGCGGTCAAGATCGCAATGCGCCCTGCAAACTGATTCTGGGACTTTCCCTGTAAAAATTGCGATAGAATTCTTGCACGCAATCAATATTCGTCTCATAATCGTGCATAAGAGCGTCGCTGTGGGCTGCAAAGCCCTGCACAGCCTAATATTTTCCTGCCAAGGCTTGACGGAACCGGGCGAAAACAGTAGTACGCCCCGCATCGGAGCCAATGTGAGGTTATGCTTTTCGGAACGCCATGTTCTGGAGTTTCCCTCAAACAAGGATCCAAAACGCACTTTGAAGACATGAATGCTGCACGCACGACGTATCTATATGCGTCCTCTGCCTTTTGTGGTCTATCCAGAAAAATGGGTATGGCCATGTTTCGCGCATGTAGAAAATTGTGCGGCCACCGCCGTAACGGCAAAAGCGGGCCACAGGGGCTCAAGTGACAAGAATAAAAGGGATGGTTCTATGCCTACCGTAAATCAGCTGATCCGCAAGCCGCGTCAGGCACAGGTAAAGCGCAATAAGGTTCCTGCTTTGCAGGAAAATCCACAGAAGCGTGGCGTTTGCACACGCGTTTACACAACGACACCTAAGAAGCCTAACTCGGCTCTTCGTAAGGTTGCCAAGATCCGTTTGACCAATGGCTTCGAAGTCATCGGCTACATTCCGGGCGAAGGCCACAACCTGCAGGAACACTCTGTTGTCATGATTCGTGGCGGCCGCGTAAAGGACTTGCCAGGTGTTCGTTACCACGTGATCCGTGGTGTTCTTGATACGCAAGGCGTCAAGAACCGTAAGCAGCGCCGCTCCAAGTATGGTGCGAAGCGTCCGAAGTAATTCGGCATTCCACATTTAGATTTCCAACGCTGCGCGAGGTTCTCCGCGTTTTAAAGCGTTCCAACCGTTGAGAGACGAAAAATATGTCACGTCGCCATAAAGCAGAAAAACGCGAGATCAACCCGGACCCAAAGTTCGGCGATCTGGTCGTCACCAAGTTCATGAACGCCATCATGTTGCACGGCAAGAAGTCCGTTGCTGAAAGCATCGTTTACGGTGCGTTTGATGTTGTTGAGAGCAAGTCCAAGCAGGAACCGATCGCAATCTTCCATCAGGCTCTCGAAAATGTAGCGCCTCATGTTGAAGTTCGTTCGCGTCGCGTTGGTGGTGCAACGTATCAGGTGCCAGTCGATGTGCGTCCGGAGCGCCGCCAGGCGCTCGCCATCCGCTGGTTGATCAACGCAGCTCGCAAGCGCAACGAGACAACAATGGTTGACCGTCTTTCTGGCGAATTGCTGGATGCATCCAACAATCGCGGCAGCGCCGTCAAGAAGCGCGAAGACACGCATAAGATGGCCGACGCAAACCGCGCCTTCTCGCACTACCGTTGGTAATCTTAAAAACGATCGAATATCGAAAGGCAGTCCACTATGGCTCGCGAATATAAAATCGAAGACTACCGCAACTTCGGGATCATGGCGCATATCGACGCCGGCAAGACCACGACCACCGAGCGTATCCTGTACTACACAGGTAAGTCTCACAAGATCGGCGAAGTTCATGATGGCGCAGCCACGATGGACTGGATGGAGCAGGAGCAGGAGCGTGGTATCACCATCACTTCTGCTGCTACCACGACCTTCTGGAAGGGTCGCGATGGCAAGATGCGCCGCTTCAACATCATCGACACCCCCGGCCACGTTGACTTCACCATTGAAGTAGAACGTTCGCTTCGCGTTCTCGACGGCGCTATCGCGCTGCTCGATGCTAACGCTGGTGTTGAGCCGCAGACGGAAACTGTTTGGCGTCAGGCTGAAAAGTACAACGTTCCGCGCATGATCTTCTGCAACAAGATGGACAAGACTGGTGCTGATTTCTACCGCTCGGTAGAAATGATCAAGACCCGTCTCGGCGCCACCGCTGTTGTCATGCAGCTGCCAATCGGCGCTGAAACAGAGTTCAAGGGCGTTGTTGACCTGATCGAGATGAACGCGCTGGTATGGCGCGATGAATCTCTGGGCGCTGCTTGGGATGTTGTTGAAATCCCGGACGACCTCAAGGAAAAGGCTGCCGAATATCGCGAAAAGCTGATCGAGACTGTTGTCGAGATCGACGAAGAAGCGATGGAAGCTTACCTGAACGGCGAAATGCCAGACAATGACAAGATCCGCGCTCTGGTTCGCCGTGGCACGATCGACGTTAAGTTCCACCCAATGTTCTGCGGCACGGCCTTCAAGAACAAGGGCGTTCAGCCTCTGCTCGACGCTGTTGTTGAATACCTGCCTTCTCCGCTCGACATCCCTGCTATCAAGGGTATCGACGTGAAGACTGAAGGTGAGATCGAGCGTCACGCTGACGATTCTGAGCCTTTGTCGATGCTGGCGTTCAAGATCATGAACGACCCCTTCGTTGGTTCGTTGACCTTCTGCCGTATCTACTCTGGCAAGCTCGAAAAGGGCGCGTCGGTGATGAACACGGTCAAGGAAAAGCGCGAACGCGTTGGCCGTATGCTTCAGATGCACTCCAACTCGCGTGAAGACATCGAAGAAGCCTTTGCAGGCGACATCGTTGCTCTCGCTGGCCTCAAGGAAAGCACCACGGGCGACACGCTCTGCGATCCTCTGAACCAGGTTATTCTCGAGCGCATGGAATTCCCTGAGCCGGTTATCCAGATCGCTATCGAGCCAAAGACCAAGGGCGACCAGGAAAAGATGGGCCTCGCGCTCAACCGTCTGGCTGCTGAAGATCCTTCGTTCCGCGTCAAGACTGACCACGAATCTGGTCAGACGATCATCGCAGGCATGGGCGAACTTCACCTCGACATCATCGTTGACCGTATGCGTCGCGAATTCAAGGTTGAAGCCACTGTTGGTGCTCCTCAGGTTGCTTATCGTGAAACCATCACGAAAATGCACGAAGAAGACTACACCCACAAGAAGCAGTCTGGTGGTACAGGTCAGTTCGCGCGCGTCAAGCTCGTGTTCGAACCAAACCCAGAAGGCGAAGACTTCAAGTTCGAATCCAAGATCGTTGGTGGTGCTGTTCCGAAGGAATACATCCCAGGCGTTCAGAAGGGTATCGAAAGCGTTCTCAGCTCTGGTCCGCTGGCTGGCTTCCCGATGCTGGGCGTTAAGGCAACCCTCGTCGATGGTGCTTACCACGATGTTGACTCGTCTGTTCTGGCGTTCGAAATCGCGTCTCGCGCCTGCTTCCGTGAAGCAGCCAAGAAGGCCGGTGCACAGCTTCTTGAGCCTATGATGAAGGTTGAAGTTGTAACCCCAGAAGATTACGTCGGTGACGTGATTGGTGACTTGAACTCTCGCCGTGGTCAGATCCAGGGTCAGGAAAGCCGTGGTGTTGCCGTTGTGATTAACGCGCACGTCCCATTGGCCAACATGTTCAAGTATGTTGATAACCTGCGCTCCATGTCTCAGGGCCGTGCGCAGTACTCGATGGTGTTCGACCACTATTCACCGGTTCCGAGCAACGTTGCAGCTGAAATTCAGGCAAAATACTCCGGTCAGAAATGATCGGGGTAACCCGCCAGATACCATAACAGGAATTTCCCCCATTACGGGGATGAGATAATGGAGAGCCGAAAATGGCAAAAAGTAAATTTGAGCGTAATAAGCCACACGTTAACATTGGCACGATCGGCCACGTTGACCATGGCAAGACGTCTCTGACGGCAGCAATCACCAAGTTCTTCGGCGAGTTCAAGGCATACGACCAAATCGATGCCGCTCCAGAAGAAAAGGCTCGTGGTATCACCATCTCGACGGCTCACGTTGAGTATGAAACAGCCAACCGTCACTACGCACACGTTGACTGCCCCGGCCACGCCGACTACGTCAAGAACATGATCACCGGTGCAGCGCAGATGGACGGCGCGATCCTGGTTTGCTCGGCTGCTGACGGCCCAATGCCACAGACCCGCGAGCACATCCTGCTTGCTCGTCAGGTTGGCGTTCCTGCCATCGTTGTTTTCCTCAACAAGGTTGACCAGGTTGACGACGAAGAACTGCTGGAACTCGTTGAACTCGAAGTTCGCGAACTGCTTTCTTCTTACGACTTCCCAGGCGACGACATTCCAGTTGTAAAGGGCTCTGCTCTTGCTGCTCTGGAAGACAGCAACAAGAAGATCGGCGAAGACGCAATCCGCGAGCTGATGGCTCAGGTTGACGCCTACATCCCAACTCCAGAGCGTCCAGTTGACCAGCCATTCCTGCTGCCAATCGAAGACGTATTCTCGATCTCTGGTCGTGGTACTGTTGTGACTGGTCGCGTTGAGCGTGGTATCATCAAGGTTGGTGAAGAAGTTGAAATCGTTGGCATCCGTGCGACGCAGAAGACGACTGTTACCGGCGTTGAAATGTTCCGCAAGCTGCTTGATCAGGGTCAGGCTGGCGACAACGTTGGTGCGCTGATCCGCGGTATCACCCGTGACGGCGTTGAGCGCGGTCAGATTCTCTGCAAGCCAGGTTCTGTCAAGCCACACACCACGTTCATGGCAGAAGCCTACATCCTGACGAAGGAAGAAGGCGGCCGTCATACACCATTCTTCACCAACTACCGCCCACAGTTCTACTTCCGTACAACGGACGTGACGGGTATCGTTGAGCTGCCAGAAGGCACTGAAATGGTTATGCCGGGCGACAACGTGACTGTTAAGGTTACGCTGATCAACCCAATCGCCATGGAAGAAAAGCTTCGCTTCGCGATCCGCGAAGGTGGCCGTACCGTTGGTGCTGGTATCGTTGCATCGATCGTCGCCTAAGCGATAAAATAAATTGTTGTGCGCGCGGCCTTGTGCCGCGCGTATTTCGTTAGAGAATCAGTTGACGAAGGGGCGGGGACGTTGTATGTCCGCGCCACGAACAAGGCACATAGTGTTTCGCTGTGTCGCCCTTGGCTCTGCTCAGTTTGTCGATCTGTTTGAGATCGTGTTGGCAGGGCCCCCAAGGCAGATAAGTGACCGTAGCGCTCATTGGCGTTGCAGTGATTTTTGACAATACGGGGCCGGCCAGCAATTGGTAATTCGTTGTCTTCGCGTATGCGGGGCGCAAGAAAAGAAACAAGGACAAGTCCAATGACCGGCCAGAATATCCGCATCCGCCTCAAGGCGTTTGATCACCGGGTCCTCGATGCATCGACACGCGAAATTGTGTCGACTGCCAAGCGTACCGGTGCGAGCGTGCGTGGTCCAGTACCGCTCCCAACCCGTATTGAAAAATTCACAGTCAACCGTTCGCCTCACGTTGATAAAAAGAGCCGCGAACAGTTCGAGATGCGCACGCACAAGCGTTTGCTCGACATCGTTGATCCTACACCCCAGACAGTTGATGCTTTGATGAAGCTCGATCTGGCTGCTGGCGTTGATGTAGAGATCAAGCTTTAAAAAAGAATTCCGGCGAGAGCCGTAATAACAAGGAAGGTACGTGGCAAGACCTGCCAACGACTTCTCGAAACGGGAAACCTGAAGGTTCGGAAGGGCCTGAATGGAATCCTTAAACAAGAGGCGGGCAAGCGCTGAAAAGTGCTTGTTTTACTCTCAAGAGGAATGAACCTATGCGTTCAGGTGTGATTGCACAGAAAGTAGGAATGACCCGGGTCTACAACGACGCCGGCGAGCACATTCCGGTAACAGTACTGCGCTTGGATAACTGCCAGGTGGTCGCTCACCGCACCGCCGACAAGCATGGCTACACGGCTGTTCAGCTCGGTGCTGGCCAGGCGAAAGTCAAGAATACATCCAAGGCTATGCGTGGCAATTTTGCCGCTGCAAACGTTGAGCCTAAAGCAAAGCTGCTTGAGTTCCGCGTTTCTGAAGACAATCTGATTGATGTTGGTGCAGAGCTTAAGGCCAGCCACTTTGCGTCTGGTCAGTTGGTTGACGTGACTGGCACGACCATTGGTAAAGGTTTTGCTGGTGCGATGAAGCGCCACAACTTTGGTGGTCTTCGCGCGACTCACGGTGTTTCGGTTTCGCACCGTTCTCACGGTTCGACCGGTTCCAACCAGGACCCAGGTAAGGTCTGGAAGGGCAAGCGGATGGCAGGTCATATGGGTCAGACCCGTGTGACAACTCAGAATCTTGAAGTTGTTTCGACCGATGAAGATCGTGGTCTTATCCTGGTGAAGGGCGCAGTTCCCGGTTCCAAGGGTTCCTGGATCATCGTGCGCGACGCCGTCAAGTCGGCATCGAAGTAAGGGAGCCAAATCATGGAACTCAACGTCAAGACTATTGATGGGAAAGAAGCCGGTAAGGTTTCTCTGTCCGACGCCATTTTTGGCCTCGAGCCCCGCGAAGACATTATCGCTCGTATGGTGCGTTGGCAGCTCGCCAAGAAGCAGCAGGGCACTCACAAGTCCAAGACCCGTGCAGAAGTTTCGCGCACTGGTGCCAAGATGTACAAGCAGAAGGGAACGGGTCGCGCTCGTCACCATTCGGCACGCGCTCCACAGTTCCGTGGCGGTGGTAAGGCTCATGGTCCGGTTGTTCGCAGCCACGAGCATGACCTGCCAAAGAAGGTTCGCGCTCTTGCTTTGCGTCATGCTTTGTCTGCCAAGCTCAAGTCTGAAGATCTGATCATTGTTGATCAGTTGGTTTCGGCCGATCCAAAGACAAAGGGCCTTGTTGGTTCGTTCGAAGCTCTCGGCCTGAACAATGCTTTGTTCATCGGCGGTGTTGAACTGGACAACAACTTCAAGCTCGCAGCTGCAAACATCCCGAATATCGATGTTTTGCCAGTTCAGGGCATCAACGTTTATGACATTCTGCGTCGCGGCAAGCTGGTGCTTTCCAAGGCTGCAGTTGAAGCTCTGGAGGAGCGGTTCAAATGACTGATCTTCGCCACTACGACGTGATCGTATCTCCATCGATCACTGAAAAGTCCACTATGGTATCTGAATACAGCCAGGTGGTCTTTAATGTTGCCAAGACTGCTTCCAAGCCGCAAATCAAGGCTGCTGTTGAAGCTCTCTTCGGTGTAAAGGTGACTGCCGTGAACACGCTGCTCCGCAAGGGCAAGACCAAGCGTTTCCGCGGTTTTTCTGGGAAGCAGAAGGACGTGAAGAAGGCGATCGTTACGCTCGCTGAGGGTCAGTCCATCGACGTGTCCACCGGTCTCTGAGGAACAGAAAAATGGCATTGAAAAATTTCAATCCGACGACCCCGAGCCAGCGTCAGCTGGTTATCGTTGACCGGTCCGGCCTCTACAAGGGCAAGCCAGTCAAGTCGTTGACCGAAGGCCTCCACTCCAAGGGTGGTCGTAACAACCTCGGTCGCATCACAGTTCGCTTTCAGGGCGGCGGTCACAAGCGCACCTACCGTCTGGTAGACTTCAAGCGTCGCAAGTTTGAAGTTGAAGGCACGGTTGAGCGTCTCGAGTACGACCCTAACCGTACAGCGTTCATTGCTCTGGTAACCTACACCGATGGTGAGCAGGCTTACATTATTGCTCCTCAGCGTCTTGCTGCTGGCGATAAGGTTATTGCCTCTGAAAAGGCCGTTGACGTAAAGCCAGGCAACACCATGCCTCTGCAGTACATCCCTGTTGGCTCGATTATCCACAATGTGGAATTGAAGCCAGGCAAGGGCGGTCAGGTGGCTCGTTCTGCTGGTGCCTACGTTCAGCTCGTTGGTCGCGATAGCGGCATGGCGATCCTGCGTTTGAGCTCTGGCGAGCAGCGTTTGGTGCACGGCACTTGCCTTGCAACGATTGGTGCGGTGTCGAACTCCGACCATGCCAACACCAATGACGGTAAGGCTGGTCGTTCGCGCTGGCGCGGCAAGCGTCCGCATGTTCGCGGCGTTGTTATGAACCCGGTTGACCACCCGCACGGCGGTGGTGAAGGCCGCACCTCGGGTGGCCGTCATCCAGTGTCGCCTTGGGGCAAGCCCACCAAGGGCAAGCGCACACGTTCGAACAAGTCGACAGACAAGTTCATCATGCGCTCGCGCCACCAGAAGAAGAAGTAAGAGAGGTAGTCAGAGATGGCTCGTTCAGTATGGAAAGGCCCCTTCGTTGACGGCTACCTTCTTAAGAAGGCTGAGAAGGTTCGCGAAAGCGGTCGTAGCGAAGTGATCAAGATGTGGACCCGTCGGTCGACAATCTTGCCACAGTTTGTCGGTTTGACGTTCGGCGTCTATAACGGCAGCAAACACATCCCGGTCAGCGTCAACGAAGACATGGTTGGCCACAAGTTCGGTGAATTCGCTCCTACCCGGACCTACTACGGTCATGGTGCGGACAAGAAAGCGAAGAGGAAGTAACGATGGGCAAGGCAAAAGCCGAACGCCGGTTGCAGGACAATGAGGCGCAAGCAGTTGCGCGTACACTCCGCGTCAGCCCTCAGAAGCTCAACCTGGTTGCAGCTATGATTCGTGGCAAGAAGGTCGACCGGGCTCTGGCCGACCTCGAGTTCTCCCGCAAGCGTATTGCAGGCACCGTGAAGAAGACCCTCGAGTCTGCTATCGCGAATGCTGAGAACAACCACGACCTCGACGTCGATCAGTTGATCGTTGCTGAGGCTTATGTTGGTAAGTCGATCACCATGAAGCGTTTCCACGCTCGTGGCCGCGGCCGCGCATCGCGCATTGAAAAGCCGTTCGCACATTTGACAATCGTCGTGCGCGAAGTCGAAGCCAAAGTGGAGGCTGCATAATGGGTCAGAAAATTAATCCAATCGGTTTCCGTCTGGGCATTAATCGCACCTGGGATAGCCGTTGGTTCGCCGACAATGCTGAATACGGTCAGTTGTTGCACGAAGATCTGAAGATCCGTGCTTACATCATGGCTGAATTGAAGCAGGCTGGTATCGCCAAGGTGGTTATCGAGCGTCCGCACAAGAAGTGCCGCGTTACGATCCACTCGGCTCGTCCAGGCTTGATCATCGGCAAGAAGGGTGCGGACATCGAAAAGCTTCGCAAGAAGCTGTCTGAGATGACCAACTCGGAAACGCACCTCAATATCGTTGAAGTTCGTAAGCCAGAAATCGACGCAACGCTGGTCGCTCAGTCGATCGCCCAGCAGCTCGAGCGCCGTATCGCTTTCCGTCGCGCCATGAAGCGCTCCGTTCAGTCCGCCATGCGTCTGGGTGCCGAAGGCATCAAGATCACGTGTGCAGGCCGTCTCGGTGGTGCCGAAATCGCTCGTACAGAATGGTACCGCGAAGGCCGCGTTCCGCTTCACACGCTGCGTGCGGATATCGACTACGGTACGGCTGAAGCCTCTACCGCATACGGTATTTGCGGCATCAAGGTTTGGATCTTCAAGGGCGAAATCCTTGAGCACGATCCAATGGCTTCCGAGCGTCGTGCTCTGGAAGGTGACGCCCAGGGTAGCAGCACCAACAACCGCCGCCGCGAGAACGCGTAATTGGCGCCGCGTGGCAGAAAGTTTGGAGAATAGAAAATGTTGCAACCAAAGCGTACCAAGTATCGCAAGCAGTTCAAGGGGCGCATCAAGGGCGTTGCCAAGGGCGGTTTCGACCTGGCGTTCGGTGAATTCGGCCTGAAGGCTCTTGAGCCTAACCGCGTCAATGCACGTGAAATCGAAGCGGCTCGCCGTGCGATCACACGTTATATGAAGCGCGCAGGTCGCGTGTGGATCCGGGTATTCCCCGATGTTCCAGTAACGGCAAAGCCTACCGAAGTCCGTATGGGTAAAGGTAAGGGCTCTGTTGAGTACTGGGCATGCAAGGTCAAGCCCGGCCGTATGATGTTCGAGATCGACGGTGTTTCCGAGGAGATCGCCCGCGAGGCGCTTCGTCTCGGTTCGGCCAAGCTCTCGGTCAAGACGCGCTTCGTACAGCGCATTGCAGAGTGAGGGATCAAGCCATGAAAGCCGCAGATGTTCGCGCCATGAGCGCTGATCAATTGAAGGACGAGCTTGCCAGCCTGAAGAAAGAGCAGTTTAACCTGCGCTTTCAGAAGGCCACTGGCCAGCTTGAAAAGTCCTCGCGTGTTAACGAAGTTCGCAAGGACATCGCCCGCGTGAAAACCATTGCCCGCCAGAAGGCGGCAGAAGCCAAGGCCTAAAGGACCAGAAAATATGCCTAAACGCATTCTGCAGGGCGTCGTCGTCAGCGACAAGAACGACAAGACTGTTGTGGTCCGGGTTGAGCGTCGATTCGCTCACCCACTGCTCCAGAAGACTGTTCGTCGTTCCAAGAAGTACAAGGCTCACGACGAGACCAACCAATACAAGACCGGTGACATGGTTTCCATTCAGGAATGTGCACCGATTTCCAAGGATAAGTGCTGGACGGTTATCTCCGCCCAGGCTTAATTTACAGAGAAACGGGAAAGGCCCTTGCGCCTTTCCCAAAAATCTGTATGAAGCACCCCAACGGCGCAAGAACGCTCCACTGAGAGCGTTCTTTTGCTTTGAGCGCAGGGAAGGTCCCAAGGGGAAACCACCTATGCAAGATCCTCCTTCGCTCGAAAATTGAGAAAAATCCATAAGCCGGAATAGGGGGCGCTTGCCCAACCGTTCCGGTATAACGAAAAGGCGACCTGACATGATTCAGATGCAGACTAACCTCGACGTTGCCGACAATTCCGGCGCACGTCGTGTCATGTGCATCAAGGTGCTGGGCGGCTCCAAGCGTAAATACGCTTCGGTGGGCGACATTATCGTCGTTTCCATCAAGGAAGCTATTCCGCGTGGCCGCGTGAAGAAGGGTGACGTGATGAAAGCGGTTGTAGTGCGTACCGCTAAAGACATCCGTCGCGCCGACGGCAGCGTCATCCGCTTCGATAACAACGCAGCAGTTCTTATCGACAATAAGAAAGAGCCTATCGGCAGCCGTATCTTCGGACCGGTTCCGCGCGAACTCCGCGCCAAGAACCACATGAAGATCATCTCGCTGGCTCCGGAAGTTCTTTAAGGGAGCGATGACGATGCAAAAGATTCGTAAAGGCGACAAGGTTGTCGTATTGACCGGTAAGGACAAGGGTCGTTCCGGTGAAGTTATTCAAGTGATGCCAAAGGAAGACCGTGCGGTCGTCAAGGGTATTAATGTTGTCAAGCGCCATCAGCGTCAGACGCAGACCCAGGAAGCCGGCATCGTTAACAAGGAAGCGTCTCTGCACCTTTCCAACCTTGCTATCGTTGACAAGGACGGCAAGCCAACCCGCGTTGGTTTCGCAGTTGTTGATGGCAAGAAGGTTCGTGTTGCCAAGCGTTCGGGAGAAGTGATCGATGGCTGAGAGCAAGTATGAGCCACGGCTGAAGGTCGAGTACGTTTCCCGTATTCGCAAGGCCATGCAGGAGCAGTTCTCCTACGCGAACGAAATGCAGATCCCGAAGATCACCAAGGTTGTTATCAACATGGGTGTGGGTGAAGCGACGGCTGATTCGAAGAAGCCTTCGGTTGCAGCAGTTGATTTGGCTGCTATTGCCGGTCAGAAGCCTGTCATTACCAAGGCTCGCAACTCTATCGCTGGCTTCAAGGTCCGCGAAGGCATGCCAATCGGTGCGAAGGTTACTCTTCGTGGCGCACGCATGTACGAGTTTCTGGATCGCTTGACCAACATCGCGCTTCCGCGCGTTCGCGACTTTCGTGGTCTGAACCCGAAAAGCTTTGACGGCCGTGGCAACTTCGCCATGGGCATCAAGGAGCACATTGTGTTCCCAGAGGTCAACTACGATAAAGTTGATCAGATGTGGGGCATGGATATCATCGTTTGCACGACGGCCACTACGGACGACGAAGCTCGGGCTCTCTTGAAAGAGTTCAACTTCCCGTTCCGTCAATAACCGTAACGACGAGCGTAGAAGAGGAACTTCGATATGGCGAAGACAAGCGCAGTTGAAAAGAACAAGCGCCGCCGCAAGACAGTTGCCCAGCAGGCCGGAAAGCGGGCCGAGCTGAAGGCAATTATCATGAACCAGTCCCTTTCGATTGAGGAACGGTTCAAGGCAACCCTCAAGCTGGCAGAATTGCCACGTGATGGCTCCAAGACCCGCATTCGCAATCGTTGCGAAGTCACCGGTCGTCCGCGTGCTTTCTATCGTAAACTCAAGATGTCGCGTATCGCGCTTCGTGAGCTTGGCAACACCGGCAAGGTGCCGGGCGTTGTTAAGTCGAGCTGGTAAGGAGACGGGCAAATGACGATGACTGATCCGTTGGGCGATATGCTCACCCGTATCCGGAATGGTGCCGCTCGCCGCAAGGCTTCTGTGGTCACTCCGGCTTCCAAGCTGCGTGCGCGCGTTTTGGATGTTTTGCAGGCTGAAGGCTACATCCGTGGCTATTCTGAAGTTGATCATGGTAACGGCAAGTCCGAAATCACGATCGAACTGAAGTATTATGAAGGTGCGTCGGTGATCCGTGAGATCGGCCGCGTGTCTAAGCCGGGCCGCCGAGTTTATGTCTCGGTCAAGTCCATTCCGCAGGTCGCGAACGGCCTCGGCATTACCATCCTTTCGACTCCGAAGGGCGTAATGGCCGATCACCAGGCTCGTGAACAGAATGTTGGTGGCGAGGTTCTCTGCTCTGTCTTCTAAGGCAGTGCGGAGATCTCCCTGGCGAACAGACAGGATATAAACATGTCTCGTATCGGTAAAAAGCCCGTTCAGGTTCCTGCAGGAATCACGGCCACTGTTGATGGCCAGAAAGTGACTGCAAAGGGCCCCAAGGGTGAACTTTTCTTCGTCGCAAATGACGAAATCTCGGTTGTTCTGGAAAACAACGCTGTTGTTGTTAAGCCAGTGAACGACTCCAAGGATGCTCGTTCAAAGTGGGGCATGTCCCGCACGATGATCGAAAACATCTTCAAGGGTGTTAAGGATGGCTTCGAGCGCAAGCTTGAAATCAACGGCGTTGGTTACCGCGCGTCGCTTCAGGGCAAGAACCTGCAGCTGGCTCTCGGTTTCTCCCACGACGTTGTGTATGAGCCACCAGTTGGTGTTACCATTGCCGTTCCTAAGCCGACGGAAATCGTGATCACGGGGATCAACAAGCAGCAGGTCGGTCAGGTCGCTGCAGAGATCCGCGAATATCGCGGTCCTGAGCCTTACAAGGGCAAGGGCGTCAAGTATGCCGAAGAGCGGATTATCCGCAAAGAAGGCAAGAAGAAGTAAGGAACGCGCGAAATGGCAAGCAGAAAAGAAGCACTTGTACGTCGTGCGAACCGTGTACGGCGTCAGATCAAAGCGGTGGCCAATGGCCGTCCGCGTCTGTCGGTACATCGCTCTTCGAAGAACATCTACGTCCAGGTTATCGACGACGTGGCTGGCCGCACTTTGGCCGCTGCATCGACGCTGGACGCAGGTCTGCGTTCTTCGCTCAAGACCGGTGCTGACATTGCGGCAGCTGCCGCTGTTGGCAAGTTGGTTGCTGAGCGTGCGGTTGAAGCTGGTGTGAAGGAAGTGGTCTTCGACCGCGGAGCCTTCATTTATCACGGCCGCATCAAGGCATTGGCCGAAGCTGCCCGCGAAGGCGGTCTTTCGTTCTAATGAATTGCCGCCCGGTTCGCCGGGCGGCTTTCCGGCTTTTTAGCTGGCCACCCGGATACCGCTCTTACCCTGAAAGGGCAGGGCGGACATTTATTGTAATCTGCCGATTGCACCCGGAAAAGAAAAAAGGAAAAGGACAATGGCACAAGAAAAGCGTGGTTCGCGGGATGACCGTCAGAACCGTGAAGAGCGTGACAGCGAGTTTGTTGACAAGCTGGTCGCGATCAATCGTGTAGCGAAAGTTGTTAAGGGCGGCCGTCGTTTCGGATTTGCTGCTCTCGTTGTTGTTGGCGACCAGAAGGGCCGCGTTGGCTTCGGTCACGGCAAGGCTCGTGAAGTTCCAGAAGCGATCCGCAAGGCAACTGAAGCTGCCAAGCGCGAATTGATTTTCGTTCCGCTGCGTGATGGCCGTACACTTCATCACGACGTCAATGGTCGTCATGGCGCTGGTAAGGTTCTTTTGCGTTCTGCAAAGGCTGGTACCGGTATCATCGCTGGTGGTCCAATGCGCGCTGTGTTTGAAACCCTTGGCATGCACGACGTTGTTGCAAAGTCGACCGGTTCTTCGAACCCATACAACATGGTTCGTGCAACATTTGATGCCCTGAAGCATCAGGTTCATCCAAAGGACGTCGCTGCTCAGCGTGGCCTGAAGTATGCAACCTTGCAGGCCCGCCGCGCTGCTGCCGGCAACGGTTCTGAAGAATAAGGAGCTGAACAATGGCCAAGAACACTGAAGCCAAGACGATCACGGTCGAACAGATCGGTTCGCCTATCCGCCGCCCGGCTGTACAGCGCCAGACGCTCATCGGCCTGGGCCTCAACAAAATGCACCGGGTCCGCACGTTGGAAGATACTCCTTCGGTTCGTGGCATGATCCGTGCTGTCCAGCATCTCGTTCGCGTTGTCGAAGAGAAGTGAGACGGGGGAATTTGTCATGAAACTGAATGAAATCAAAGACAACGAAGGCTCCACAAAGAACCGTATCCGCGTTGGTCGCGGTATTGGTTCCGGCAAGGGCAAGACCGGTGGTCGCGGCGTGAAGGGTCAGAAGGCTCGTTCCGGCGTTGCCGTAAACGGCTTCGAAGGCGGTCAGATGCCTATCTATCGTCGCCTGCCAAAGCGCGGCTTTAACAACATCTTCGCTTCTGAATTCACCACCGTGTCCGTTGGTCGTCTTCAGCAGGCAATCGATGCTGGCAAGCTCGACGCAACTGCTACAGTTGATGCAGCTGCTTTGAAGGCAGCTGGTGTGATTCGTCGCATCAAGGACGGCGTTCGCATTCTCGCTGACGGCGAATTGACTGCCAAGGTCACTCTGGAAGTGGCTGGTGCCTCCAAGCCTGCGGTCGAAAAGATCGAAAAGGCTGGCGGATCGATCAAGTTGCTGGCCGTCAAGGCCGCTGCAGCTGAATAATAGATGAATATAATCGCCCGGGGTGCTTCACACCGGGCGATTTTTCTCCCATATGTGTGCCTCGCGACCCATGGATGGAATAAGTCCGTCTTCCGGGAGATTTCGGAAAACTGAGGGTGAGGCTTTGAGTTGGTTTTGCAAACTCTGCATCGCTCCGTTTTCGTCAAGAAAATAAGAATTTTTACCTTCGGTGTCCCAAGAGAGCAGGGCACTTGATGTGGTGAAGCGGAGAATTTGATGGCTTCTGCAGCGGAACAATTGGCCTCGAACCTGAATTTTTCTACCTTTGCAAAAGCAGAGGATCTGAAAAAGCGCATTTGGTTCACGTTGGCTGCCCTTCTTGTCTATCGTCTCGGAACTCACATTCCGCTGCCGGGACTGAACCCGGAAGCCTATGCGGCGGCCTTTAAAGGTCAGTCCGGCGGCATTCTGGGGCTGTTCAACATGTTTTCGGGTGGTGCAGTGCAGCGCATGGCGATTTTTGCGCTCGGCATCATGCCCTATATTTCTGCATCGATCATCGTGCAGTTGATGACCTCCGTCGTGCCATCGCTCGAAAACCTCAAGAAAGAGGGTGAGCAGGGCCGTAAAATCATCAACCAATATACCCGTTACGGCACAGTTTTGCTCGGCACACTGCAAGCTTATGGCATCGCGGTTGGCCTCGAGCATGGCGCTGGACTGGTCAATGATCCTGGCATTTTCTTCCGTATTTCCACCGTTGTAACCCTTTTGGGCGGCACGATGTTCCTGATGTGGCTTGGTGAGCAGATCACGTCGCGTGGTATTGGCAATGGTATCTCGCTGATCATCTTTGCGGGTATTGCTGCCGGTTTGCCAACGGCGCTGGCCGGGACTCTTGAACTCGGCCGTACGGGTGCGCTGTCAACGGCTGCGATCCTGACAGTGATTGTTGTTGCTATTCTGGTGATTGCTTTGATCGTGTTTTTCGAACGCGCTCAACGTCGTCTGCTGATCCAGTATCCGAAGCGCCAGGTTGGCAATCGCATGTTCCAGGGCGACACATCGCATTTGCCACTGAAGCTCAACACATCTGGCGTTATCCCCGCGATTTTTGCCAGCTCGCTGCTTCTGCTGCCTGCAACTGCGGCTGGCTTTACCGGAACATCGACGCTGCCTTCCTGGGCAACCAGCATCATCAGTGCTCTTGGCCACGGTCAGCCAGCTTACATGGTGCTCTATGCGTTGTTGATCGGCTTTTTCGCATTCTTCTACACGGCGATCGTCTTCAATCCGAAGGACACCGCCGATAACCTTAAAAAGCACGGCGGGTTTATTCCGGGGATTCGGCCCGGTGATCGTACGGCGGAATATATTGACTATGTTCTCACCCGTATAACCTTGGTTGGTGCGATTTACCTTGTATTCGTCTGTATTCTTCCCGAAATTTTGGTTTCCCAAACGGGGGTTCCCTTATCCCTTGGTGGTACATCGCTTTTGATTGTTGTCAGCGTGACCCTTGATACGGTAGCACAGATACAGGGGCACTTGATTGCGCAGCAATACGAGGGGCTGATCAAGAAATCAAAATTGCGTGGAGGGAAGAGGGGAAGATGAGATTAATACTGTTAGGGCCGCCCGGGGCCGGGAAGGGCACTCAGGCGCACAGGATTGTCGAAAAATACGGCATTCCTCAGCTGTCCACTGGTGACATGTTGCGTGCGGCTGTGGCTGCACAAACTGAGGTTGGCAAGCGTGCGAAAGCCGTGATGGACGCGGGTAAACTCGTGTCTGATGATATTGTGATTGCAATTGTTGCAGAACGAATCGATCAGGTTGATTGCGAAAACGGCTTTATTCTCGATGGCTTCCCCCGGACGTTGGTTCAAGCGGATGCGACGGAAAAGATGCTTCAGGCCAAAGGCATTGAGCTTTCGGCTGTTGTTGAAATCCGCGTTGAGGATGATGTTCTTGCCGACCGAATCGCTGGCCGCTATACCTGCGCCAATTGCGGTACGGGCTACCACGATGACAACCTGAAGCCTCAGGTTCCTGGTGTTTGTGATAAGTGTGGATCGACGCATTTCAAGCGTCGTCCTGACGATAATCGGGACACTGTCAAAACCCGTTTGCAGGCCTATTACAAGGAGACCTCTCCTTTGATCGGCTATTATTACGCAAAGGGCAAACTGCGCTCTGTTGACGGCATGGCCGACATCGACAGCGTGACAGCAGAAATAGAAAGCGTTCTCTCCGGTCTTTAATTCTATCGGGGTGAATTTCTTTTGCGGAGCAGTTGCTTTTTGCGCCTGATTCCGTTAAACAGCGCGCCAACTCGCGAAAGTTCATGGGTCGGCGCGTTCTTCCACTTTTGGGGGACGGGGTCGGTCTTTTTGACTTGTTGAGAACCCAAATAAATCGGCGGCCCTAATATCGGCTGTCAAACGAGACACCACTTGCCGGATGGCAACTGGAACGCAAGGAGAATAGGCGTGGCACGTATCGCTGGCGTCAACATCCCAACAGCAAAGCGCGTTATCATTGCGCTGACCTATATTCACGGGATTGGTCCAAAGTTCGCGCAAGAAATCATGGACAAGGTCGGCTTGGCTGCTGACCGTCGCGTCCATCAGCTCACCGATGCTGAAGTTCTTGCAATTCGCGAAACTATCGACCGCGATTATCGCGTAGAAGGTGATCTTCGTCGCGAAACTTCAATGAACATCAAGCGTCTGATGGACCTCGGTTGCTACCGCGGCCTTCGTCATCGTCGCGGCTTGCCAGTGCGCGGTCAGCGTACGCATACGAATGCTCGTACGCGTAAGGGTCCTGCCAAGGCGATTGCTGGTAAGAAGAAGTAATTTTCGCTTACAGGCGAATTGAAGGCTGGCGCGTCAGTGCCGGCCTTGTTGCAGTTAAGGGGTTGGCTTTCGGGTTTGCCCCGGTGGAGCCGCTGGTGTTACGGCGGTGAAGAGATCAATGAAAGGGAATTGAATGGCCAAGGAAGCCACACGTATTCGCCGTCGCGAACGCAAAAACATCTCGTCGGGCGTTGCGCACGTAAACTCGACTTTTAACAATACAATGATCACCATTACGGATGCCCAGGGCAATGCTATTGCCTGGTCTTCTGCTGGTGCCAAGGGCTTCAAGGGTTCTCGCAAGTCCACGCCGTTTGCAGCTCAGATCGCTGCTGAAGATTGCGCCAAGAAGGCACAGGAACACGGCATGAAGTCGCTGGAAGTAGAAGTTTGTGGCCCAGGTTCTGGTCGCGAATCTGCTCTGCGCGCGCTGCAGGCTGCTGGTTTCATGATTACGTCGATCCGTGACGTAACACCGATTCCACACAACGGCTGCCGCCCTCGCAAGAAGCGCCGCGTCTGATCATTCTTAATCGGCCGGGTGTGTGTTTGCGCGCGCCCGGTTCTTCTCATGCTCGGTCGTCACGATTGAATGGTGGCGACGAACGGAAGGTAAACATATGATTCAGAAGAATTGGCAGGAATTGATCAAGCCGAATAAGGTTGAATTCACGTCAAGCGGTCGCACAAAGGCAACTCTGGTTGCTGAGCCGCTCGAGCGTGGTTTTGGTCTGACACTCGGCAACGCCTTGCGGCGGGTTCTGTTGTCTTCGTTGCGTGGTGCTGCGGTAACGGCTGTTCAGATTGACGGCGTTCTGCACGAGTTTTCTTCTATCCCTGGTGTTCGCGAAGATGTGACTGACATCGTTCTGAACATCAAGGAAATCGCCATCAAGATGGACGGCGATGATGCAAAGCGCATGGTTGTTCGCAAGCAGGGCCCAGGTGTGGTGACTGCCGGTGATATCCAGACGGTCGGCGATATCGAAATTCTGAACCCCAACCACGTGATCTGCACGCTGGACGAAGGTGCGGAAATTCGCATGGAGTTCACGGTCAACAACGGTAAGGGTTACGTCCCTGCCGATCGTAATCGTGCCGAAGATGCTCCGATTGGCCTTATCCCAGTCGACAGCCTCTATTCGCCAGTCAAGAAGGTGTCCTACAAGGTTGAAAATACCCGTGAAGGTCAGGTTCTCGATTACGATAAGCTGATCATGACGGTCGAAACCGATGGTTCTATTTCTGTTGAAGACGCGGTGGCTTTTGCTGCTCGCATTCTGCAGGATCAGCTGTCTGTCTTCGTCAACTTCGATGAGCCACAGCGTGAAGCAGAAGAAGAGTCGGTCACTGAACTGGCATTCAACCCAGCCCTGCTGAAGAAGGTTGATGAGCTGGAACTTTCGGTGCGCTCTGCAAACTGCTTGAAGAACGATAACATCGTTTACATCGGTGATCTGATCCAGAAAACCGAAGCAGAAATGCTGCGCACGCCGAACTTTGGTCGCAAGTCGTTGAACGAGATCAAGGAAGTCTTGGCTTCCATGGGTCTGCATCTGGGCATGGAAGTTCCAGCCTGGCCGCCAGAGAACATCGAAGATCTCGCAAAGCGCTACGAAGACCAATATTAATAACAGATAAGGCAGGTTCAACTCTGCCTTTCCCAGTCAAACAGCGGGCCGATGGTAAACCGGGTGCCCGTATGTGTCAGGAAACGGCAGTGTCGCCACAAGATGTGAGCACCTGCACTAAAGGAGACGAGCAATGCGCCATCAGAAGGCCGGCCGCAAGCTGAATAGAACTGCAAGCCATCGTAAGGCAATGTTTGCCAATATGGCTGCTTCGCTCATCACGCATGAGCAGATCGTAACAACACTGCCAAAGGCGAAGGAAATTCGCCCGATCGTTGAAAAGCTGGTAACGCTCGGCAAGCGTGGCGACCTGCATGCACGCCGTCAGGCTGTCTCGCAGATCCGCGACGTTGACGCTGTTCGCAAGCTGTTTGACGCGATCGCAACACGTTACGCTACCCGTAACGGTGGCTACCTGCGTATTATGAAGGCTGGTTACCGTCAGGGCGATAATGCGCCTCTGGCTGTTATCGAATTCGTTGAGCGCGATGTTGATGCGAAGGGCGCAGCTGACAAGGCTCGCGTTGCTGCTGAAGCAGAAGCTGCAGAAGCCGCATAATAGAAGCGCAGACTTTCGGGTTTGTGAGAGCCGGATGGGAAACCATCCGGCTTTTTTTGCTATTCCGGGATGTAGATGGTCTTTTTGATATGTTTTAGCTGTGCGACGACCACAAAGGACATGATGACCAGCAGGGACCAGGAACTCCATTTTCCCAAGTGCACCATAGACCAGCCAAATTGCTGATTGGGATAGCGCCATATGCCGAAAATCGTGCTGATGTTTTCAGCAAGCCAGATGAAAAATCCAATGAGGATGAAAGAGAGCAGAAGGGGCATCCGTCTCGGCCGATCATAGGGGACGTAGATCACTGTGGATCTGGCGTAAAGCCCGAGTGTGCAGGCGGCGATGTACCAGCGGAAATCACCGATGTAATGGTGGGTGAAAAAATTGGTGTAGATTGCCAGGGCGATGGCGGTCGACATCCAATAGGGTGGATGGTGCCGGATGCGCACATCCAGCAAGCGCCAGGCTTGAATGATGTAAGAGCCCACGGCGGCGTACATGAAGCCTGCAAAGAGCGGCACGCCAAAGAGTTTGGTATAGGCGAAATCGGGATAAGACCAGGATTGGATGCTGCCTGAGGTTTTGAAAACCTCTAACGCAAATCCGAGGACATGGAACATTGCAATCGTCTTTGCTTCATCCCAGGTTTCCAGACGGGTGATTATCATGGCTGCCTGTATTGCAAGTGCGATGATCAGCAGCAGGTCATAACGGGGTATGCCAATGAGGCCCGCGCGTGGCACGAGAAAGATTGCCAGAAAGAACAGACCAACAAAAACGCAAGAGCGTGCTTCCTTTATGCCGAAATAAACAAACTCGATAATGAAGCGTTTGAAGCCGCTGATGTGTCGAAAAGGGCGACCATGGAGAAGAAAGGTGTCGAGCGTGTTTAAAAAATGCTGGCTTTTGTAGGCTTGATTTAAATTAGGTGGCATGTCGTCTCTGTGGTTGTTTCAGGTCAGTTCATCTGCGTGTTCCATACACGGTCATCTCGATCGCAGGGTTTCGTTTGGACCTTCGCCGAAAAGTGCTTTGTACTCCATCGAAAATCGCCCGAGGTGGAAAAATCCCCATTGTGTCGCTGTTCCTGTGACAGCATTTTTATGTTTCGCACGAATGAGGGCTTGCCGTGCGCCGTTCAGTCGCCTTATTCGGAACCAATAATCGGCCTTGTAGCCATAGGCTCTTTGCAATGCAGATGTAATTTCTGCGGGTGTTGTTTGTAGCGCCTGTGCCAGCGCTGCAAGATTTGAAGGCTGCTGATCGTCGTTCTTGAGATGGTGTTCTATTTTTTTGAGAAGATCGACAAGGGCTGGGCGGGTAAGGTTCATTCTCACAGTGCTGTGAAACAGGTGCTGGCAATGCATGAGGCGCATAAACAGAATGTCTTCCAGCGCCTCCGCCATCTCAATTGTCATAGGTTCGTCTTGAGCGAGAAGACAGTTCAACCAATCCACAAGTTGAACATCGTAAGGACTGATTGGGCGCGATTCCACGCTTGGTGATCTATTCTCCGTGCCCGCGAGCTTGAGAGGCAGTTCAACATTGATAATTTCGCTTTCTCCACTCTGCTGGATGAGAAGCTCGGTTCCGCCGCGGCGCATGGCGACAACAGCTTCACTTTCGTAATGGGCGTTCACGCGCCAGCCATGGTGCGATTGGCGCGGAAAGAGCAGGCAGAGTTGATCGCGTGGGCTGCTGGTATCCTGCGTCACCGCCATGTTGATGCGTTCACGCGCAATTGTGATTTGGCCAATCCTCAGCATTTCGTGGGTTGCTTTGAATCGGCCTGAGCCAAATTGGTTGGTGTGCACACTCCAGTCCTGCTGCGAAACCGAATAGTCGCTGACATCGAGATAGGTCTGCTTGTTCCGCACGGGCATGATCCCTGCCTGATTTTTAGGCGAGACCTCAGTGGCGCGGTGGATAGCTCTATCAAATCCCATCATTTAACCTTGATCAGTCAACAATTGGAGGAGTTGTTTATGACACTTAAGATACACGGTTCTGTGCTTTTGGCACTGGCAATTTCGACTTCGGTGGTGCACGCGGAAGAATCGAAATGGCTGACCCCGACAATGGTCAATGCCCGCGCCGCCATGATGGACCCAAGCCTGAATTTTCTCACTTTTCAAAATCTGGATCACATGTTTGCAACCCGGACGGTAGAGGCGGGTAAGGCTGCCGCGCCCTTGCCGCGCGCGATTGGTCCCATCGGCGATAAATTCACCTTTGACGGCAAAGATGAGAGCTTGAACAGCTTTTTGGAAAGCACAGCGACAAACGCGCTGTTGGTGATCAAAGACGGCAAGATTGTTCAGGAGGTCTATCGCAACGGCAGCCATGACACGACACGTTTCATGTCATTTTCCATGGCCAAATCGCTGCTGGCCACCATGATCGGGATTGCGGTTTCGGAAGGCAAGATCAAGAGCGTCAACGATAAGGTTGAAGACTATTTGCCGTCTTGGAAGGGCACGGCCTACGCAGGCGTGCGCATTCTTGATCTGCTGCGGATGCGCTCGGGGATTGACTGGCAGGAGGTCTACAAGTTTGGCAGCGATACGCAGTTGACCGAGGTGCACAACAACTCCTTGGTGGGCTACAAATATCGTTGGTGCGATTACGCCCGCGATAAGGCAAAGACGTTGAATCCCCCCGGCAAGGTATTCAATTATTCCACCCTTGATACATCTGTTTTGGGATGTGTCCTCGAAGCCGCTGTTGGCCAAAAGGGCGCAAACTACATGAGCGAAAAGATATGGAAGCCAGCGGGCATGGAGGCCAGCGCCTATTATTTGCTGGACGGGCCTGAAGATGTCGGTCGCGAGTTTTATGGCGCTGGCTACAATGCCACCTTGCGCGATTATGGCCGTTTTGGTCTGATGATGCTCAACGGCGGCAAAGCGAATGGCCATCAAGTTGTGCCGAAAGATTGGGTGGCGCTCTCTACCCGAGCACCAGAGGATTCGTCGCTGGTCGATCCGGATGTCGGCGTTGGCTATGCTTACCAATGGTGGACAGTTCACAACTCACCGGCCTATTCGGCCATAGGTCTGTTCAATCAGTACACTTATGTGAATCCTGAGACCCATACGGTGATTGTGAAACTGGATGCGCCAGCAAGTCCTTTGGGATTTGACAAGGATAACTTGGCATTCTTCAAAAAGATTTCCGAAAATCTCACCGTGAAATAGCACCGAGGGCTTTGGGAAAGCGTTATTTTGAGCCTTTGAGTGAGGGAGCCGACATTCGGGAGGATGTCGGCTTCTCCTCATTTGCGGTTCGTTATAGAACGCGCCTGTTATCTTTTGAATCGTTTAGGGCTGAGCATATGCATGTTGACCAAAGGTCTCGCCAGATCGGGCTGGTTGTTGCGGCAATTTTAGTGATCATTTTGGGCTTGTCGCTCAGGGCTTTTGGTTATCGCTTAGGCCTATCGTTCCTGATCGTGAAATATGGTGGCTCGCTGCTTTGGGGCGCTATGGTTTATCTTCTGATAGCCGCCACCTTGCCGCGACAGAAAACCGGGATTGTTTGGCCTCTTGCAACCGCTCTCGCCATTGCGGTTGAACTGTTACGTCTTGTGCATACGCCATGGCTGGATGCATTTCGCGAAACCACGGCAGGAGCCTTGTTGCTGGGCAAGGTGTTTTCCCTGTGGAATATTCTGGCCTACACGCTTGGTATCACGCTCGCGGCGCTGATCTCGGATTGGCTGGGTGGCAAAGTTAGCAGGGGCCGTCTCGAGGATCAGCCGGGCTCATCACAACATCAATGAATTTCATTTGTGCGCAAACAAGCAGGCGCTTATGAGCAGAATAAGCGATGTTTTGTGCAAGATGATTTCGCGGCGGTTCCTGTTCGCCAGATCATAGAGATGGGCCTTATGACAATGGATGCAAAGGCAGTTGGGGATATAAAGGCAGTGGCGGATGTGAACGCGGTCGAGAATGGCAAGACATCGAGACTACCCAAATTTTTTGCCAAACGCGGCGTTCATTACGGCTGGATTGTTGCTGCGGTCACCTTTTTAACAATGCTGGTGACAGCGGGTGCCGTGGGCGCACCGGGCGTTTTGATTGGCCCGCTGGAAAAGGAATTCGGCTGGTCCACGGCGGAGATCTCAACGGCGCTTGCTGTTCGTCTCGTCCTCTACGGATTTATGGGCCCGTTTGCGGCGGCGTTCATGAACCATTTCGGTGTTCGCCGTGTGGCCTCAACCGCACTTGTACTGATTGCGGCTGGCGTTTTGGGGTCATTGTTCATGACCTCGGTCTGGCAGCTTTTTTTGCTGTGGGGCGTGGTGGTTGGTTTAGGCACCGGGCTGACAGCCATGGTGCTGGGCGCAACGGTGGTGACGCGATGGTTTTCGGCGCGGCGTGGTCTGGTGATGGGATTGCTGACCGCAAGCACAGCCACCGGCCAATTGGTCTTCCTGCCGCTGCTTGCCGCACTCACGGAGGCCTATGGCTGGCGCGTGGCGCTGATGTTTGTGCTCTCGATGCTGCTCTTGGCGGCTATCGGTGTTTTGTGGTTCATGCGGGATCGTCCCTCGGATATCGGCATCGCGCCTTATGGGGCAAGCGGGGCAACGGTGCCAGTCGCAGCAACAACATCGTTTAAGGGAATGCTTGCTTCGCCGTTGATCGTCTTGAAGGACGCCGCGCAGACACGCACGTTCTGGGTGCTGTTTGGCACGTTTTTCGTGTGTGGTGCCAGCACGAATGGTCTGGTGCAGACGCATTTCGTGTCGCTCTGCGGCGATTTCGGCATTGTGCCCGTCACGGCAGCCGGTATTCTGGCGATGATCGGGATTTTTGACTTTTTCGGCACAATCGGCTCAGGCTGGCTGTCCGATCGGGTTGATAGTCGCGTCTTGCTGTTCAGCTATTACGGGCTTCGCGGCCTGTCATTGATCTATCTGCCCTTCACCAATTTCAGTTTTTACGAACTGTCATTGTTTGGCATTTTCTATGGATTGGACTGGGTGGCAACTGTGCCGCCGACCGTAAAATTGGCAGCGGATCGATTTGGCGAGCGTTCCAATATGGTTTTTGGCTGGGTCTTCACCGGTCATCAATTGGGTGCGGCGTTTGCCGCTTGGGGTGGTGGCTTCAGTCGCACAGAATATGACAGCTACCTTCCAGCTTTTTTAATCGCAGGCATTTTGTGCCTGATGGCAGCTCTTTCCATGGTGCTGATTGGCCGCCGCGGTGATGACCATCAGGTCGCTGCCACTGCATAATGCAGCGTGTATGGTCGCCGATTTGCATCGGCGACCAAAACGCATCTCAGCCGATATGATAATCCTTACGGAGCTGTGCCGTCAGCTCTTCGTCCGATACAGGCACCACCAGCTCTTCCCATGTCTCCACAGGCGAAAAACCAAATTGCTGATAGAGCTGCAACGCGCGGGGGTGGTCGAGCGTGTTGGTCATCACCACCACTTTTGACGGCGCGCTTTGCCATGCAGCGTAGAGCGCCTGAAGCAGGAACCACTTGCCGATACCCAGGCCAAGCGCATGCTCAAACAGGCCGAAATAGGACAGCTCGACAACGTTGTCGGGTTGCTCGCATAGCTCAAAAAAGCCAGCTGGCGCGCCATTCACATAGAGCACGGAAATCGACACATCCTTGTGGTGAATAACCGCTTGGAGCGCGCTATCGCTCATTTTAAGGCGTTTATACCAGTGCCAGCGGCCACCAACCTGCCGATAGAGAAACCGGTAGTAAGCCAGTGGCATCTCGGTTGCCCGAATAATTGCAGTCTGAATATTGATTGGCACTGGCAGACTGGTCTTGGGTGCCGATGTCATTTCCAGCTTGGTGACATGGGCGCTCAACGGTGCGGGCAGGGCCGTTTCAAGCGGCTCTGCCGGGCCGGTCACAACTGGCGTGTCCTTTTTCGAGCTCCATTCAGACCATGAGCCATCGTAAAGCGTATTGCTGCGATGGCCGATCGATTCAAGTGCAAGAGTAATTGCCGCTGCCGTCACACCCGATCCGCAACTGGTGACAACCGGCCTGGTGAGATCAATGCCTGCTTCCATGAAGATGGAGCGCAGGGTTGCCAGATTCTTCAAATGGCCGTTCTCACTGAGAGAGGTCACAGGCACGGAGCGCGCGCCCGGCATATGGCCAGAGCGCATGCCAGCACGCGGCTCGGCAACCTCGCCGGTAAAGCGGCCAGCCGGGCGGGCATCGGCAATTTGGCTGCTGGCTTCGTCAACAATTTTGCGCATATCGGCAAAGGAGGTGACGCGCGCCTCATTGAAGACCGCGTTGAAGGTCGCGGGTGCCGGTTCCGGCAGGTCGGTTTCCAAAGGCAAGCCCTGCTGCTTCCAGCCGTCCAAACCGCCGTCAAGCACAAACACATTCGGCGCGCCCATCACGCGCAACATCCACCAGACGCGGGGTGCGGAAAAAAGGCCCGGCCCGTCATAAACAACAATGGTATCTGTGTCGGCAATGCCCAGCTTACCAACGGCATCGGCAAAGCTTTCGGGCGAAGGAAGGGTGTGGGGCAGTGAAGAGGAATTGTCCGCGATCTGATCTTGATCGAAAAAGACAGCGCCCGGAATATGACCTTCCGAATATTCCACCGCAGCATTGCGGTTATGAGCGGGCAGATACCATGAAGCGTCGACAACGCGAAATTGAGGTGCCCCCAATTGCTTGCGCACCCATTCGGCAGACACGATAAACCGGCTTCTCTCCGCGGACATGCTTCTCTCCGTTGCTATCAGGCCAAAGCATCCATTGATCCGAAGCGAATTCGGAAACGCCGGTTCTCCTTGCCCTTTTTCTCGATTTTGGCGATGTGAATCGCACCAACTTCCTGCGTCTCAGACACATGTGTGCCGCCGCAGGGCTGGCTGTCAACGGCGGAGTTCTCTCCAATGCAAACAAGGCTAACGCGACCCAAACCAAGTGGCGGCCTAACATTTTTGGATTTTACGATATTCGGATTGGCGCGCAACTCGTCATCGGTGATCCAGTTCACAAAGACCGGATGATTTTCCGTCACCAGTTGCATCATCTTCTCGGTGACATCCGCGCGCTCAATGGTGTCGGTCATGTCAAAATCCACCCGGCTTTCGTCTTCACCAACAGATGCACCGGTGATGGGGTAGGGGCAGACAACAGAAAGAAGGTGGCAGGCCGTGTGCATGCGCATCAGCTTGTAGCGGCGCGGCCAGTCCACATGCAGCACCAGCTTTTCGCCAATCTCTGCAACGGGCTGATCAGCGAGAGGCTTATGCAGAATGATGGACTTGTCCGCGCCATGCACGGTCATACCAAGCTGAATTTTAGAGCCGTCAGCGCGCTCCAGAAAGCCGGTGTCCCCCGGCTGTCCGCCGGAGGTAGCGTAAAAGCATGTCTGGTCCAGCTCAATCGAGCCATCTTCATGCACGGCCGTCACATTGGCCTCCGCTGTCGAAAGATAGAAATCGTCACGAAACAGAGGCAATGTGGGCATGGTCATCCTTACGGTGTTTCAAAGGGAATGGTAAAATCAGGCTTGGTGCTGATCCACTCGGGCTGTGGCAGACCTTTTTGCTTGAGAAAATCGGCGTTGAAAAGCTTGGACTGATAACGATTACCGTAATCGCACAGGATCGTCACGATTGTATGGCCGGGGCCAAGATCACGCGCTAAGCGGATGGCACCGGCAATGTTGATGCCTGAGGAGCCGCCAAGGCACAGGCCTTCGTGTTCCACGAGATCAAATACAATCGGCAGGGCTTCGGCATCCGGGATCTGATAGGCAAAATCCGGCGTGAATCCTTCCAGATTGGCGGTGATGCGGCCTTGGCCAATGCCTTCGGTGATGGAGGAGCCGGAGGACTTCAGTTCACCATTGGTGTAGAATTCATAGAGGGCAGCCCCTTCCGGATCGGCCAGACCGATTTTGACAGATGGCTTGAGATTGCGAAGCCCCATGCCTGTGCCCGCCAGCGTGCCGCCGGAGCCAACGGCGCAAATGAAGCCATCAACCGTGCCTGCGGTTTGTTCGAAAATCTCGCGGGCAGTGGTTTCAATATGGGCGTTGCGGTTGACGGTATTGTCAAACTGGTTGGCCCAAATGGCTCCATTTGGCTCGGTCTTGGCCAGCTCCGCGGCCAGTCTGCCCGAGAGCTTCACGTAATTATTGGGATTTTTATAGGGAACGGCAGGCACTTCCACCAGCTCTGCTCCCAGCAGACGCAGGGCGTCCTTCTTTTCCTGACTTTGCGTTTCCGGAATGACAATCACGGTGCGATAGCCAAGCGCCTTGGCCACCAACGTCAGGCCAATGCCGGTATTGCCCGCCGTGCCTTCAACAATAACACCACCGGGCCGCAGCAGACCGCGGCGCTCGGCATCCTTGATGATGTAGAGGGCGGCGCGATCCTTGACCGACTGGCCGGGATTGAGAAATTCTGCCTTGCCGAGAATGGTGCAGCCGGTGGCCTGTGATGCCGCCTTCAGCCGGATGAGGGGCGTGTTGCCAATCGCTTCAAGTACGGAGGGGTGAAATGCCATGATCACGCTTTCTGTTTCCCGGAAGATAGAGCATTTCCAGCAAAGGTGTATAGCGGTTTTGCGGGCGGAAATGCATAAAAACAGTGCGTGTTTTCAACCTATAGGGCTTGAATGACAAGAAATGTCATTGCGCGGCAAGGGGTAAAGACGAAAAACCTTGCTTCAATCACCATCATCCACAGACAGGGCCTTATAGGCGGCCAGAGCCTCTTCACGGGCATGCTTGTGATCGACAATCGGCTCAGGATAGGTTGAGCCAAGAACAATACCGGCTTTGGCGAGGATCGGCGCGGGAGCCTCAAAGGGTCTATGGATCAGGCTGTTGGGAAGCTTTGCAAGTTCCGGCACAAATTGGCGAATATAGGCTCCGTCCGGGTCAAATTTCTCGCCCTGGGTGATGGGGTTGAAAATGCGAAAAAACGGTGAGGCGTCAGCGCCGGAGCCTGCAACCCATTGCCAGCTGGCAGCGTTTGAAGCCGGATCGGCATCAAGCAGGGTATCGCGAAACCACGCTTCGCCTTCGCGCCAGTCGATCATCAAATCCTTGATCAGAAAAGAGGCCGCAATCATCCGCACGCGATTATGCATCGTGCCATGCTGCCAGAGCTGGCGCATTCCAGCATCCACAATCGGATAGCCCGTCCGCCCTTGCTGCCAAGCCTGTAGTCGAGTCTGGTTCTTGACCCAAGGGAAGCTATCAAACTTGGCGTTCCAGTTTTCGCTCCGCAACGCCGGAAAGTGAAACAGCAAATGATAGGAGAAATCGCGCCAGACCAGCTCTTTTCGAAAATGCACAATGTCTTCGCTCTCAATTGCATCTGGCAGATCAATCGTGCCATGCCAGATTTGGGCAGGCGAAATTTCACCCAATGCCAGATGCGCGGAAAGCTGTGAGGTGGAATCGGCTGCCGGAAAGTCCCTCTGGCGGCGATAGCCTTTCAAGCCGTGTTTGATGAAGTGTTGCAGTCTTTGTTGCGCGCCATTTTCGCCCGGCGACCAAATTTCCGCAAAGGTTTTGGCCCAGTTGGGTTTGGTTGGAAGCAGATTCCAGCTTTCAAGAGGCTCGCTGTCTGGCCAGATCTCTGGCGTTTTGATCGTATCGGGGGCGGCAAGCGGTGGCGGCGGATCGCCTGCACGTTCAATGGCGCGCCAAAAGGGCGTGTAGACCCGATAAGAGCCGCCAGTGCCAGTCTTGACCTGCGATGGTTCATGCAAAAGAAAGCCGCTATGGCTGTGGGCCGTCAAGCCTGCCTGTCGCAAACGGGTCTTGATTTGGGTGTCAATGGCCATTCCAGCCGGATCGTAACGACGGTTCCAATGAACCGTATTTGCACCGGTCTCTTTGATCAATGTGTCCAGCACATCGGCGGCAGGCCCGCTTCGCAAAATCAATCGGCTTCCGAGCTTTTCCAAATCATTGGCAAGGCTTTTAAGGGAATGATGCAGCCACCAGCCTTGCGCAGCGCCCAAGGGGCCTGTGTCTGCATCCTGCGGCTCACGGATATAGGCGGCGATAACCGGCTGCGCCGATTGAATGGCAGCCGTCAAGGCCCTGTTGTCGCCCAGTCGCAAATCCTTGCGAAGCCAGACGAGTGTTGTTGATGTCGGTGAGGGCATAAGCAAACTCGCATAGGATGATGTGGTCTCTATACGCCGTCACACATTCCATGGATCAGTCTTGTCTTTTGAAAAGAACGGCTGAGGTCACGAGGCGGGTGTGCCGCGTGACAGTGTCGTCAAGCGTTCTTGTTCCTGCCTGATCATACTCATAATTTCAACGGCACTTTCTCGCACGTACAGACGGTGTAGTTTTTCGGCCACCGGCGCATTTGTCAGCAAAAATGTGTAGCGCTCCCGCTCAAACCACCGAAAGTCGATCACATTGTTCATGTTCACGTAAATCGGGAGTCCGTCACCATCATGAAGTTCAAGCCACATATCATTTTCCGTTTTTTTTCATCTATTTGCTCGTAATAACAAACAAATGTGAAGAGTGGGTTGCGCCATAGGCTATTTTCCGCCGACGCTGCCAAGGCAGTTATTGGTAGCCCAGTTCCTTCAGTTTCAACCCTGAGACAAGAAAGCTCATCGGGTTGATTGGCACACCATTTCGGCGGATTTCATAATGCAGGTGGGGGCCGGTGGAACGGCCGGTGGATCCCGCAAAGCCAATAACCTGCCCCTCATCGACCATATCTCCGGTTTTGACGTTGAGGCGCGACATATGGCCGTAGCGGGTTGTAACACCCTGGCCGTGGTCGATCTCAACCATATTGCCGTAGCCATTCACCTCGCCTGCCACCAGCACCTTGCCAGCGCCTGCGCTTTTGATCGGCGCACCCGTGGCTGCGCGAAAATCGATGCCGGGGTGCAGCGCCAGCCGGCCAAGAAGCGGATCGGTTCGGTTGCCAAATGGACTGGTGATTTCATGGGTTGGGGCAGGATTGGCGAAGGGCATGTCCTTGACGGTATCGCGGGCGGTCTCAAGCCGGTTCAGCGCGCCATCCAACCCTGCCAATGTGGGTGCAAAGCCGAGTTTTGGATCCGCTGGCATGAGGGGGCCGCCCATGGCATCTTCGCCCGCAGCCGGACTGTCGAGCTTGATTTTATTGCGGTCCAAAATTGCCTGTATCGCATTGGCTTTTTCGGTTGCCTGGGCGGTAAGGGATTGAATGCGTGCTTGCTGGCTTTGCTGAATTTGCTTCAGGGACAATGTTACATTTTGAAAGACGCGGTCAGCATTGTCCGCCACGGTTTCGGTGGATGAGCTCGTTTGCAGGCCAGCACCAAACAGCTTTGTACGATTGCTTTTTGCGCTCGTGTTCAACGCGGGCTCAGAAACGTCAGCTTTTTCCGACGACGCTTGTGATGCATCTGGTGAGGTCAGAATGCCAACGTCACCGGCGCGATCCAGCAAGGATCCGAGCTTGCCGCTGCGGGCAGAAAGAGCCATTTGCTGCTCGAGCAGACTTTGCAATTTTTCTTCCACCACTTGCTGGTCTAGCAATTGGCGGGAGGTGACGCGGTCCACCTGAGCGCGAAGCGCCGAAATCCGGTCTTCATAATCGTGCTGCATGCGCGCCTGGCGGGCCATGGAGGCACCAATCAGGCTATCGCGCATGACAAGATAGGATGTTGCGCCAAGATAGCCAATGCAGCCGACAGCGGCGAGTGTAACGGCAGCGCCCGCCATCCATGGACGTATGTTCATATGGCGGATCGTGTCGCCTGATGCCAGGATCAGGACATGCTGCTTTTGCGCGCGTGTCCAGAAGCCGTTCAAGCCGCTTTTGCCCATCTCGCACCCCGGATATTGGCTTGTCTGCCGCGCATCACGGCAGAATCGATCTCCTTCCATTACACTCTGTCATGGTTAACAAAGTCTTATGTGGTGCGGGTAAGGTGGTAAGTTCCCTGAATTTAGAGGGATTATGCGTGGCTGATGGAGGACAGGCTGCGATAAAAAGAGGGTGTCAGGCCTGCTTCCGCGCGGGCGATGTCGTTGAACGGAGCTTTCAGCGTGCCACGGAAATTGGCCCGCACCAGTTCCTGAAATGTTTTGGCCGGATCGCGCTTTTCACGGGCGCACAAAAAGCGAAACCACTTTGCGCCAACGGCAACATGGCCTTTCTCATCGTCATAGATTGTCTTTAAGACATCAGCGCTTTCATGGTCGCCGGTTTCTCGCATTTTGACTTGCAGTGACGGCGTCACATCAAGGCCGCGTGCTTCCAAAATCAGCGGCACGACGGCAAGCCGGGCCGTGAGGTCGTTGCGGGTCGAATGGGCGGCCTGCCACAGGCCGTCATGGGCGCTCATATCGCCATAATCGGCACCCAATGCTCTCAGGCGATCGCGCACCAAACCAAAATGCTTGGCCTCCTCAAAGGCCACCAGCATCCAGCCATCAAAGAAGGAATGTGGTACAGGCTCGCTGGCAAAACGTGCGACAATATCCAGCGCGAGATCGACAGCATTCAATTCTATATGTGCGAGTGCATGCAGCATGGCAATGCGGCCGGGCAGGGTGTGCAGCGAGCGCTTTTCCGTGGCTTTTGGCGGCACGAGAACAGGTTTTGAAGGGCGTCCCGGCCTGTCTGGCAAGGGCGGATCAAGTGGCGAGCGCAAAGAGAGATTGCGACTATGCCACCGCCTTGCCGTTTCCTGTGCAAGGCGGATCTTGTCATCGAGGTCTGACGCGACAATGGCCATTGTCGCGCCGGCGCGGAGTGTTTGAAAAGATGTGTCAGGCAAAGATATATCAGGCATGGGGTGGTTCTACAGCATCGGCCGAAAAGTGGGAACCGGTTTTCGGATAACCCGATGCGAAAGAAAAAGCATCGGCCGAAAAGTGGGAACCGGGTTTCTTTTCAATGCAGCCGATGCTTGGGAGAGCTTTGTTCAGCCGAGTTCCTCGACAGCTTTCAGCACGGCTTCGGCGTGGCCGGGCACTTTCACCTTTGGCCAGATGGCGGCAATTTTACCATCGCGGTCGATCAGGTAGGTGGTGCGCTCGACACCCATATAGGTTTTGCCATACATGCTTTTCTCCTTCCACACCTGATAGGCCTCAAGGGTGGTTTTTTCTTCATCGGAGCCAAGGATGATGGAAAGATTGTGCTTTGCCACAAATTTATCATGGCTCTTGACAGAGTCGGGCGAGATGCCAATCACCACGGCATTGGCTTTTTCAAAGGCATCGGCAAGCGCGGTAAAGGCCGTTGCCTCAACGGTGCAGCCGCTCGTGTTGTCTTTTGGGTAGAAATAAACCACCACGGGTTTACCTCGAAAAGATGAGAGCGCCACAGTGCCGCCGCCATCGCGGGGTAACATAAAGTCTGGAGCAATCTGTCCAATCGCCAAATCGGCCATGCCGATACCTTTCTTTTGTCGGTTTCTGGAAATACAGGTTGCTTCAAGATATAGAGGGCATGGCAATGGCGTCCAGCGACGTCCATGCGATTCTGTGGAATTTTCAGGAGATACGGACGAGGCATGGGGGAAATCCGGGGCGAGAAGGTCCATTTTCGTAAACGCGATATTGTGTCCCTGGAGTCTATGCCATCCGCGCAGGCTGAAGACAGCCTTGTTGTGCACTGCCCACCTCGTTTTGGTTTTACGCGCAAGTTTTACCGGTTCATTTTGTGGATCTTTGTGATTGCTGCCCTCTCGATTGGCGCGGTGAGTGCAGCGATCGAAACCGGTACTCTGGATCAGGCGTTGTCAACGCTTGCCCGTACCCAGCTTCAAGCGTCTCTTGGTGATCGCTTTAACGCCGAAATTGGCAAAACATCGATCCGCTTTTCCAAACGATGGCGGTTGGCGGTGGCAGCCAAGAATTTGCGGCTCCGCGACCCGGCATCAGGAGAGCTTGTGGCGGAAACGGGCGTGGTCAAACTGGTGATAAGCCCGCTGCAAATCCTGATTGGGCGTATATCCGTTTCGGAGATCGAGGCTGACAATATTCATTTTGATCGGTCCCCCTTTGTGGGCAAGGGTAATTTCAGCCTTGCCAATTTTCGGATTGATCAATTTCCAGAGCTTTTGGAAAACCTGTTTCTCAATGTCGATGACGTGCGCGGCTTCATTGCGCGCGGTGGTTTGGATCGGCTACGCATCGGTGGTATCTCCCTCACCGCCAGAGACAATATCGACCGTGCAGTCGCCGTCTCTATCGATGATCTGGTCATGACCCGGCGCAAAGGCGATGCGTTGGCTATTCAAGGCCAGGTTTCCATTGATGGCAAGGTGAGCCACATTTCAGCCGAAGCCCAGTCTGACAAGGGCCGTGCGGTCGCTTTGACCGCCACCATGAGCAACCTTGTGGCAACGCCTTTTACCATGAAGTTTTTGCCCGACGGTTCGCGCCGTGAAGGTGCAGATACCAAGGTTAATGTTGATCTCGTTGCGCGCCGAGCAGCGCCAGACAGCAAACCCGCACTGGAAATGCGGATGCGAACAGCCGATGGTACGATCTACGTGGATGGCGAGGAGCAGCATCTGACGCAGGCCGATATCAATGTTGCCTATGATTTTGATCGGCTGACGGCGGAAATTCGTCGCTCAACTTTCGATTTTGGCCCTTTGCATGTACCCTTCAATGGCGGGTTTGTGGATCTTGATCGGCTCAAGCGTGATCCGGGTGATACGGCAGCCGGAATTGGCATTGATTTGCTGATTGATCAAGGAACGGCATCGGTCCCTGCCGCAGGCGAAGATAGTTTTCCTTTTTCGATTAAGGCTTTTGGTCGGTTTGTTCCATCGACACGTGATCTTAGTTTCAGTGAGTTGACGGTTTCAACTCCCAATGGAATGATGCATTCCACATTGAATGTGCGCTTTGGCGATAAATCGCCCGAAATCCGTTTTAGCGGCAAGCTGGAGGAAATGAGGACCGGCTTTGTCAAGCAACTATGGCCTTACTGGATGGCAGCCAAGCCGCGCGTGTGGGTGTTGGCCAATTTGTTTGGCGGCACCATCAGCAATGCGTCGATTGATGTGTTTATTCCGGCTGGCCGAATGACATTTATTCCCACCCCATTGCTGCTGGGACCGGACGAGTTGCGGATAAAGTTTGATATTGCCAATGCGCGGATGAGCACGACGGGCAATATTCCGCCAATCCGCGATATGGTCGGCCATTTTGATCTCGAAGGCCCAAAGCTTCAGGTGGCGATTGATAGCGGCACATCCTATTTCGCCTCCGGACGCAAGGTGAGTGTGGATCGAGGGACGTTCACGATTGATGATGTCTATCTCAAACCACTGATGGCCAAAATTGATCTATCGCTCAGTGGTGCGGCGGATGCCGTGGCAGAACTTTCGACCTTCAAGCCCATAGAGGGTTTGCAGAGGACCGATTTTGTGCCCGATGATTTCAAAGGTGATATCAAGGCGCATGTGGAGTTCTTCGGCGGTCTGCTGGACGAGCAGGATCCGCCACCGCCGGTTTGGCACGCTGATCTGCAATTGAAGAACGTTGATTTGACGCGCCCTTATCAGGAGCGAAAAATAACCGGTTTTACCGGCGGTCTGGCGATTGATGATAAAAATGCAGTGTTGGATGGCACGGGGGATATTGATGGCATTCCCATGCAGATCAATCTCACCCAGCCGATTGAGCGCAATTCCAAACGACCGCCGTCGTGGAGTGTCGAAGGGACGTTGAGCGACTCGCAGCGCGATAAACTGGTGCCCGATTTGAAAGGGCTGATCGATGGGCCAATTGATCTTGAACTGTCTCGTCTTGATGAGCAGAGGCAGATGGTCAAGGCAGACCTGGGCAAAGCCACTGTGAACGTGCCATGGCTCGGCTGGAGCAAGGGGCCAGGCATTTCGGCAAAACTATCCCTGGAGCTGACCACCAAGGGCTCTTTGAACACGCTTGATAAACTCAATTTCTCCGGTGACGGCTTTGGTGTGCAGGGCAAAATGCTTGTCTCCAAGACCGGCGTTGTCTCTGCCGACTTTGATCGTGTCAAACTCGCAAGTCAGGATGATTTCAGCGTCAGTTTGCGCACCAACAAGGGCGTCACCTCGGTCAAGGTGGATGGCGCGGCATTGGATGCGCGCTCATTGTTCAAGAAGCTGAAGTCCGGCAGTGGTGGCGATTCTTCATCATCAGACAAGAGCGCGGACAAGCTCAACCTTGACCTCAGTGTTGGCCTGGACAAGGTCGTGGGCTTCAATAATGAAAGTCTCGGCGGGGTGAAACTGCGTTACGGCGCACGGGACGGCGGGTTGATCCTGCTGAACATGAGCGGTGTCACCAGCAGTGGTCAGGCTATTGTGGTGCAATCGGGCAAGGATGGACGCTCTGATCAGATATCCGTCATTACCAGTGATGCGGGTGACTTGGCGCGTCTGGTGGATCTTTACAACCATATGCGCGGCGGTATGCTGGATTTGCGCATTCGTGGCGATATCCCCAAGAACTGGACAGGCAGCCTCGATCTGCGCAACTTCAGAGTGGAGAATGAGGAAAAGCTGCAAAAGATCGTCACCACACCAACGCCGAATGATGGACGAAGCCTCAATAGCGCCGTGAAGCAAAATATTGATGTGAGCAGCGAAAAATTTCAGCGCGCTTTTGCCCGCCTGATTTACAAAAACGGCGTGTTGTCGACCGAAAACGGTGTTGTACGCGGTGAGCAGGTTGGGGCTTCTTTTCAGGGTGTGATCAAGGATGCGCGCGGCAATATGGAAATGACCGGCACCTTCATGCCTGCCTATGGCTTGAACCGCCTGTTTGCCGAGGTGCCAATCATTGGGTTCATTCTTGGCAATGGCCGTGATCGCGGCCTGCTCGGAATCACCTTCAAACTGACTGGGGCAACGGAGTCACCCCATCTCGCCGTTAATCCACTTTCAATTATCGCGCCGGGCGTTTTCCGACAGATATTTGAGTTCTAAGCATCGGCCGAAAAGTGGGAACCGGTTTTCGGGCAACCGATGCGTAAGAAAAAGCATCGGCCGAAAAGTGGGAACCGGTTTTCGGGCAACCGATGCGTGAGAAAAACCATCGGCCGAAAAGTGGAAGCCGGTTTTCTCGGGTAAACTCTATTGCTGCGGCTGTGGGCCTTCCAGAGCGGGATGTTTGAGATCCAGGCTTTTACTGGCGGTGGGGAAAAACGTAGGCCCGACCTGACGTATATGAGCGCTATCGGGATTATAAACACGAAGCGGCGCGTTATCCTTGTCCGCTTTATCTTTGTCCGCTTGCGGCTGTTGCAAGGGTGGCGAGGCAATGTCTTTGGGCTTTTCAGCCGGGATGGTTCGGATGTTGATCACCGATGATGATTCAGCGCGCGGCGCGGATATGGGTGTTGTTGCCATGTCGTTGCAGCCACACTGGCCCGGTTTTCCCGGCGGTCGATTGCGATAGGCAAATGCATTGGGCATGTCCCGATAGGGCTGGCCGGTGATGGTCGAAACCATGTCGTCGGCTTCCTGATTCAGCTGAGAATAATAAAGCTCCGTTTGGGCACCGGGGCACATGCGTTGGCATTGCGCAGCGTCACGGCCGAAATCCGCCGGTGGCGTGCTGGGCGATATGGGGAAAAAAGCACCGTCACAGGTCCGAACGCACAGTGTTCGATAACCGCTTTGACCATAGGGTTGAACAAACTCGCCTCGTAACATCCCGGAAGGGGGTGTGGCCGGGCCTGAATATTCCGGATAGACCGGAGCCTCAAACGGCCTTGGCTCCTCTGCGGCGTCGGCTGTGCTTTCTGGCGGCTGCGATCTTTCCGTGGCGCAGGCATTGGCTTGCAGGGCGGCCTGCAATTCTTTTCTGCGCGGATTAATGCCACCCTTGCTGTTGGCAGCCTCTCTTTGTCGCGATAGTTGCTGCTTGTTTGCCTGCATGGCATCAAGGGTCGCCTGCATGTCCTGACAAATATCATGGCCAGACGCATCCAGCACGCTGACACTGGACGAACAACCGGCACTTTGCATGTTTTGCTGGATTTTGCGAATTTCAAAGCTCTGCCGGGTTACTGCACCGGCAAAAAGCCGGGCATCTGCCATGCTGCCAATGGTGATTGGCGTTTGCGCAAGCTCCGCCTTCAGCGCCTCGCAGGTCTCGTTTGCCTGCGCCAGCGCTCCAAGGTTCATTGCCATCGAGCCAATGCTCGATGCGATCATCAATTTGGCCCAAGTGCGCATACACATCCAAATGGCAGTTTTACGGTGAATATCCATCACCGCTGTGGGATCTATAAAATGCACGGCGTTCTTGTCGGTCGCAAACGATTCCTATTCAGGCAATGTTGCAATAGCTGTTTTGCCGCATAGGGCAGGGCGATGCAACCATGAACCCTCTATGATCTTTAGTATATCAAAAAACAGATATGTAAAAAGCCGATCCTCTATGCAGGCGCGGCCACAGTGCCATGGTTTTTCAACCCACAGCACTGAGGCAGTTTGGAGCAGCGGCAATCGCTCACGCAGCCCTTGCCTGTTCGAGCGACATTGGGGCTGGCAGCAGATTGCCGGAAATGGTGGCAACCTGCTTCATGCGATCAAGGAGATCCTGGTTGACCTCCCAGGCGATGGCAACAGCATGGACGCTGCCGATTTTATGGGGCGCGCCAATGCGCTCGCCGGGGCAACCCATGCGCCGGAACATGCGCTCCAAAAACACATCGGTCACCGTGACGATATGGCTGAGATTGGATGCAAGGCCAAGCTCGCCAACGCCACACATCAGCTCTGCCGCGGCAACGCTGACCTGATTGGAAGAGCGGTCGAGCGAAATTTCGGGATCAATACAAAACCGGCTGGATTCCCAAATCGATGCACTGCGAATCTCAGGTTGCCTATCGAGCAAAACAGGAAATGTATCATCCAGCATGTTCGGGCCAAGGGTCGGCAGAAGCCGCAAGGCACCCCGCAAGCGACCGGTGGCATCATCATAGGACATGACATAGATCGGGTTTGCATCGTCATAATGATCCATCTCAAAATCGCCCTGCACGAGCACATCCCACTTCAGCAGATCATGAAACACCTTTTTGCGCAGCCGAAACATGTCGGCCAGCGCCGCTTGTTGGGTTTGTTTATGCTTACCATTCAAAATCTTTATCATGCTCAACTCCTTGTCTTGGGACGAGTTGAGCTTGCAAAAAATACAGATTAAATGAAACTGACGGTAGAGACAGTTTATTTCTATGCAATTATAGGGTAATGGTTTTGGGTTGTGCTTTTTACTGTGTTTGAACCTGTGTGCGGCGGTCTGTATGCTTCAAACGGGTGTCAGTCTTTTAGTAAAACTCTAAAGGAAAAGCGTAATTTTTCAATCACTCACGTAGATCCGGTGGTATCAATCCCTGCCACACGGCCTTTGCCACGGCTTGCGTGTTTGAAACCGCATCGAGCTTCAGGCGGGCATTGGCCATGAAGTAGCGCACTGTGCGCTCAGATATGCCGAGGATAATCGATGTCTCCCAATAGCTCTTGCCGGCGGCTGTCCAGCGAAGGGTCTCCTGTTCACGCTGCGTCAGTTTTCTTGCCGGATCACGCCCGTCATGATCGAGGGTTTTGATCAGTGCTGCATGATATTTTCCAGCCAGCTTATGAATATCGCGGTCAAAATTGCGCCGAAAATCCCGCCATTCCTCCAAGGGTAAATCATGGGCAATAGCAAAAATGGCTCCCCTTCCATCGTGTGACAGCAGGGGATAGCTGACTGCGCGGGCGGGCAGATTGAGATCGCGCAATTTATTGCGCAGAACCATGCAGTCCTTATCGCGCTGCGGCAGGTCTTCCATATCAACAGGCTCAATAGCCCGGATGAGCTGCGCCAGAACATTGCTTAATATCGGTTGCCCGAGAAGTGTGACAGAGTTTTCCGCCGAGGAGCCAAAGCTGTGGTAGTGGCGATGAACAAAAAGCCCGGATGTGGAATAAGCGGCATCAACATAAAGACAGCCCGAAAGGCCGTAGCTCTCTTGCAGCCGATTTAGAAAATTGACAGGCGTGATGGGCTGGGATGTGTCGAGCCAATCCAGTAAATCGAAATAGACATCATTGTTAAGCATTCAAACCCCACTCATTTATGGGGTTATTTTCTACCATTCGGTCAAAATGTCTATGGCTCAACCAGAGCTGTACTGTGCAATTATGAAGGCAAAAACCAAGTTCCTGCAAGGATATTTTTGAGTTTTATTCAAAATTTTCAAATACTTGTGCGTATTTATTCACGCGTGAAAAAATGTGAAACATTGTCACATTCAATCTGACGTGTCCCAATCAAAAAAATGCCCCGGAGCATTTCGGATCCGGGGCATGTTCAAAGATCAAGTGACAGGTCAGTCGAACTGGTTGGCTTCCACCACGGCCAGTGCTGCCATGTTGACAACGCCACGCGATGTTACGGACGTTGAGAGCACATGGGCGGGCAAGGCTGCGCCAAGCAGGATTGGCCCAACATGCAAGGCGTCGGTGAAGGAACGTACAATCCCCAACGAAATATTGGCCGAGTCGAGGTTCGGGAACACCAACAGGTTGGCCTCGCCAGTCAAGGTCGAGTTGGGCATGGCGCGGCGGCGCAGTGTTTCCGAAAGAGCAGAACCACCTTGCATTTCGCCATCCACTTCGAGTTCTGGTGCCTCGCGTTTCAGAATTTCCAGAGCTGCGCGCATTTTGCGTGCACTTTCCGAATTGCGCGAGCCAAAGTTGGAGTGCGACAGCAGGGCGGCTTTCGGTACAATACCAAAACGCCGGATGGTTTCCGCAGCCAGAATTGTCATTTCGGCAATTTCTTCAGCCGGTGGATTTTCCGTCACGAACGTGTCCGTCATGAAAATGGTGCCACGCTGCGAAATCAGCAAGCTGAGACCGGAAAAATCACGGATGCCTGGCTTTTTGCCGAGGATATGGCCAACATCGCGCACGTGCTTGTCAAAGCGGCCTTCAACGCCGCAGATCAGGGCATCTGCTTCGCCACGGCGAACAGAGAGTGCTCCAATCACCGTTGTGTTGGTTCTGACGATCGTGCGGGCTGCCTCCATGTTGATGCCAGCGCGGCCAACGATGGAGAAATACTCATCAACATAGTCACGATAGCGCGGATCGTCCTCTGGATTGATAATCGCGAAATCCGTGTTCGGGCGGATACGAAGTCCGAAACGCTGCAAGCGTGCTTCGACAATATGGGGACGGCCAATCAGGATGGGTTCGCCAATGCCGTCTTCCAGCAACACCTGGGCTGCGCGCAGCACGCGCTCGTCTTCGCCTTCGGCAAAGATAACCCGCTTTTTCGCAGCCGTCTTGGCGGTGGCAAAAATTGGCTTCATGATAAAGCCGGAGCGGAAGACGAACCTGCTCAATTTTTCCAGATAAGCGTCGTAATCGGCAATCGGACGACGGGCAACACCGGTCTCTTCAGCAGCCTTGGCAACAGCTGGAGCAATACGCAGAATAAGGCGCGGATCAAACGGCGATGGAATGAGATATTCCGCGCCAAAGGTTGGCGTGTCACCGGTATAGGCCTTGGCAGCCACTTCAGACACTTCTTCACGGGCAAGAGCGGCAATGGCCTTGACGGCGGCCATTTTCATTTCTTCGTTGATGGTGGTTGCGCCGCAATCCAGCGCGCCACGGAAGATGTAGGGGAAGCACAGAACGTTATTGACCTGATTGGGATAATCAGAACGGCCCGTGCAAATCATGGCATCGGGGCGGGCAGAGCGCGCTTCCTCCGGCATGATTTCAGGCTTGGGATTGGCCAGAGCCATGATCAGCGGGTTTGGTGCCATTTGCACCAGAAGTTCCTGCTTCAGCACGCCAGCGGCAGACAGGCCGAGGAACACATCGGCACCGCCAATGCTTTCTGCCAGAACGCGCTTGTCGCTGTCCTGCGCGTAGATCTCTTTCCAGGGATCCATCAACTCATTGCGGCCCTTGTAAACCAGACCTTCGATGTCATGCACCCAGATGTTTTCGCGCTTGACGCCAAGCGACACCAGAAGGTTAAGACAGGCAAGGGCGGCCGCACCGGCACCTGAGGTGACGACTTTAACGTCAGCGACGGATTTTCCGGCCAGCTCCAATCCGTTCAAAATCGCGGCAGCAACAATAATGGCGGTGCCGTGCTGATCGTCGTGGAAGACGGGGATATTCATGCGCTCGCGCAATTGCTGTTCAATTTCAAAGCATTCCGGTGCTTTGATGTCTTCGAGGTTGATGCCACCGAAGGTTGGCTCAAGGGCCGCCACGGTAGACACCATGCCATCGACAGTCAGCGCATCGACCTCGATGTCGAACACATCGATGTCGGCAAATTTCTTGAACAGAACTGCTTTGCCTTCCATCACCGGCTTGGAGGCGAGAGGGCCGATATTGCCCAGACCAAGCACGGCAGTGCCGTTGGATATGACAGCGACGAGATTGGCGCGGGCTGTGTAATCATCAGCGGCCTGCGGGTTTTCCTTGATCGCCAGACATGGAGCAGCAACCCCCGGAGAATAGGCAAGCGCCAGGTCGCGCTGGTTGCCAAGCGGCTTGGTTGCCTGAATTTCCAACTTACCCGGACGCGGGTGGAGATGGTAAAACAGGGCCTGTTCATCCAGATCACCAGAGGTGGGCGATGTCTTTGTCTTGTCGTCAGTCATATTGTTCGCCGGTTCATCGTTCATTGATAGACCCCCTAAATACAACAAAACGGCGTGCGGACCAGAAGATATTTCTCTGGCGGTGGCAGAATGGTGCGCTTCTTTGGCGCGCAGAGCGATATTGCCCCCGGCATTTCGCGGGTTAGCGTTAAAAAAATATGATGGCCCTGCCGCTCTTCGCTGCTATTATGTGTGCAAAACGACACCGCCAAAGTGCGTGTCATCTTCCTGATACACGAGTCTGTTTTTGAAAAGGCAGAGAAGTCGACCGTAAAAGGATCATCCTCGTGAGCATCGAAACCGAAACGCGGCATGTGAGAACCCTCTTCATTTCGGATGTGCATCTTGGCTCAAAGGCTGCGAAGACAGACTTTCTGCTAGACTTTTTACGCTATTATGAAGCCGAAACAATTATTCTGGTCGGCGATATTGTTGATGGCTGGCGTCTTAAGCGTAGCTGGTATTGGCCGCAGGGCTGCAATGATGTTGTGCAAAAGCTGTTGCGCAAAGCCCGCAAGGGAACCCGGATCATCTATATTCCCGGCAATCATGATGAATTTCTGCGTGATTTTCCCGGCATGCACTTCGGCGGCATCGAAGTGGCGGACCGGATGATTTTCGAAACTGCGGATAACAAGCGCTATCTCGTGTTGCATGGCGATCAGTTTGATGTGGTGGTGCGCAATGCCCGGCTTTTGGCCTATCTGGGCGATTGGGCCTATGATATGGCAATCGCCATCAACGTCGTGCTCTCTGCCGTGCGTCGTCGTCTGGGGTTGCGCTACTGGTCCTTTTCAGCCTGGGCCAAGTTGCAGGTCAAGCACGCAGTTAATTTCATTGGTGAGTTTCAGAAAGTTGTGGCGGAAGAAGCGCGCCGCAATGATGTGGATGGCGTCATCTGCGGCCATATTCACCATGCGGTGATGGAGAACGTTGATGGTATTCACTACATTAACACCGGCGATTGGGTGGAGAGCTGCACGGCTGTTGTTGAGAATTTCGATGGCAGTTTCGAGCTGATTGAATGGGGCAAGCGCTATGGAGCCGCAACGGAGCCGCGCTTGCTCGCGCCGATGGAACCGATTCGCGGCTTTTCCGCAGATGGAGCGCTTGCCGCTGAGCGGCAAAGCGCCTGATAGACAGGCGTTCGGTGGCTTTCGACTACAAAAGCCTGTGAATTGAAGTGTTGAGAGCTCTCAGACAACACTTTTCACGATGCTAATGGCTGGCATTGTGTGGCAGGCAGGCTATAGTCGCCGGAACACGACCGATAGGCGGTCGGGGTTGGTCGAGAAGATAAGACCCTGAAAAGTTGTAAATTTTGAGTTCCGGTTCAATGGACAATGCAGCGATTGACGTCGAGCAGTTTGAAGGTGGTGCCGCGCAAAGGCTCCGCCTTTCTGGTGTTTGGCGCAACACGACCATAGATGCTGTTCTGGGTCAGTTGAATGATCTGCGAAGTGATTCCCATACACGTGTCGAAATTGATATTTCGGGCGTTTCCAAGCTCGACACGTCCGGGGCCTGGCTTATCCGCCGTATGCAGTTGGCTGCTGCCGAGCATGGCGATGCGAAAGTGGTCGGCGGCAGCGAAGTGATGCGCGAGCTGATCGCAGCATTGCCCGAACAGCCTGAAGTGCCGCCGCCAAACCTTTCCAACCGCTCACCTGTACAGCTTGTTCTTGATCCGATTGGACGATTTGTCATCGATATCTGGCATGATGTTGTGGCGATGAGCTATGTTTTGGGCTCGGCGGTGCGGGGCGCGCAATCCAAGGAAAAGCGCGGACGCAGCGCGTCAATTGCCTCTGTTGTCAACCAGATGGACCACATGGGCGTGCGCGCCGTGCCGATTATTTTGCTGATGTCCTTTCTGATCGGCGCGATTATTGCCCAGCAGGGAGCGTTTCAGTTGCGCTATTTTGGCGCTGAAGTTTTTGTGGTCGATCTCGTCGGCATTCTGCAATTGCGCGAAATCGGCGTTTTGCTGACCGCCATCATGGTGGCAGGTCGCTCTGGCAGCGCCATCACCGCAGAAATCGGCTCCATGAAAATGCGCGAAGAGGTGGATGCGCTCAAGGTGATCGGCCTCAACCCTATCGGCGTGCTGGTTTTGCCGCGCATTATTGCCTTGGTGATTGCGCTGCCGCTTTTGACCGTGATTGCCAATTTTGCTGCACTTTACGGTGCCGCTGTTGTCACCTGGGCCTATTCTGGCATTACATTTCAGGTGTTTTTGTCGCGCCTGCATGATGCGGTGGATTATACGACGCTGGCAGCAGGTCTGATCAAGGCTCCTTTCATGGCGATTGTCATCAGCATTGTGGCCGCCGTTGAGGGGATGAAGGTGGGCGGCAGCGCCGAGTCACTCGGGCACCACGTTACGGCATCGGTGGTGAAATCGATTTTCGTTGTCATCCTGATGGACGGGCTTTTTGCCATGTTCTACGCCGCGATCAATTTTTAGGGGGCGGCGTGGAAGAGAAGAGCGCAAAAAGCAGCAATCAAGACCGCGAGAAAGTCCTCTCGGTACGCGGCCTCACGGTTGGTTTCGGTGACAAGCTGGTGCTGGACAATCTTGATCTCGACGTGTTTCGTGGCGAGATTCTCGGCTTCGTGGGCGCGTCCGGTGCCGGCAAGTCGGTGTTGATGCGCACGGTTTTGCGCTTGTTGCCGCGGCGCGCTGGCAAGATCGAAATTCTCAATACCGATTATGATAGTTGCAGTGTGTCCGAGCGCGCCAATCTCGATACACGTCTGGGCGTGCTTTTTCAGCAAGGCGCTTTGTTTTCCTCACTGACGGTGAAAGAAAATATTCAGCTGCCGATGCGGGAATATTTGAAGCTGCCCAAGTGGCTTATGGATGAACTGGCCTATCTTAAAATCGAGATGGTTGGTTTGCCTGCCGACGCGGGTGACAAATATCCGTCCGAGTTGTCCGGCGGTATGATCAAAAGAGCGGCCCTTGCGCGTGCGCTGGCGCTGGACCCTGATCTCGTCTTTCTGGATGAGCCAACCTCTGGGCTTGACCCAATCGGGGCTGCGGAGTTTGATGAACTGATTGCCCGGCTGCGCGATACTTTGGGGTTGACCGTCTATATGGTGACACATGACCTTGATAGCCTGTTTTCGGTTTGCGACCGAATTGCGGTGCTTGGGCAAAAGCGTGTGGCGGTCGAAGGAACCCTGGCAGATATGCTGACCTGTGACGAAGCTTGGGTTAAGTCCTATTTCAGAGGAAAAAGGGCGCGCTCTATTCCTAAACAGCAGGAGGTTCGCGCCTCACTGGCCGATTGATTGAGATCTCATGGAAACCAAAGCAAATTACTCCATTGTCGGCTTTTTCACGGTTCTTGTGATCATTGCGACGTTTGGCTTCATCTACTGGATGGCGGAATATGGTCGCGGCGGGCCGATGGCACCTCTGACGATTCGCATTCCCGGTTCCGCCAATGGCTTGAGCGTCGGCTCGCCTGTGCGCTTCAATGGCATCCAGATCGGCTCTGTGCTGAGTTTGAGCATTGATCACGATGATCCGGCCTTTTCTGTTGCTGAAACCGAAGTGCAGGAAGACTCTCCCATCCGCACCAATACCAAGGCGGTGCTTGAGATTCAGGGTCTGACGGGAGCCGCCTATGTTGAGCTTGCTGGAGGCGTGGGCGGAGATAGCCTGTTTAAAAAAGCGCAAGAAACCGGCAAACCGGCCATGCTGGTGGCTGACCAATCCAGTGTGACCAATTTGTTGGCCACAGCCGACAAGATCATGCAAAAAGCCGATAAGGCGATTTCTGATATTCAGGGCTTTGCTGCCGATGCGCGCGGACCTTTGACCAATACGCTGCGCAACGCAGAGAAGTTTTCGGATGCCCTGGCCAACAATGCCGATGGCATCGACACCTTTCTCAAGAGTGTGAGCGCACTTTCTGATACGGTAACGGGCCTGTCGGGCAGGCTGGATTCCACCTTGGCGGCGGCGGAAGACCTGTTGAAGGCGGTTGATAAAAACAAGATCGACAAGATTTTGGCCAATGCCCAGACCGTGAGCGGCAATCTGGCCGATGCGTCCAGCAAGTTCGGCCCTGCAATCGATAACGTATCGCAAACGGTCAAGACCTATAATGAGGTTGGCACTAAGGCCAATGCTTCGATCGATAAGGTCAACGCTTTGATTGCCTCGGTGGACAGTCAGAAAGTGGGGCGCATTGTGGATGATGTGTCCGTGGCTGTGGCCGATGCCCGAAAGGCGGCAGCAGATTTCCAATCGGTTAGCGCCAGCGTGAAGGACAGAAAGCCGGATATCGATCAGGCGATCACCGATTTTACCCAGCTTTCCAACCGTTTGAACAATGCTTCGACGCGCGTGGATGGCATTTTGGCCAAGGTTGACGCCCTGCTGGGGTCTGACGATACCAATTCGCTGTCAGCGGAAGCAAAGCGCACGCTTGAATCCATTCGCGCGGTTGCTGATAATTTGAATACCAAAATCGGGCCGATTGCCGATAACCTTTCAAGGTTCTCGTCGACGGGCCTGAACAATATTCAGTCTTTGGTGAATGATACGCGCCAGACCGTGCGAAATCTGGATGACACGATTTCCAATTTCGACAGGAATCCGCAGCGGTTGTTGTTTGGCGGAGATACCGTGAAACAGTATGACGGACGGACAAGACGTTGAACGGCCTTGTGGGGGAAAGGGAACTCATGATGAGTTATTCGAAAGTGTTTCAACGTCCATTCGCTGCCTTGCGAACCGCATGCGCTGTGTCGCTGATGGGGGTTATGCTGGCTGGCTGTGGTGCCGGAACCAACAATGACACCTATGACCTTGCAAGCGTCAGGATCACGCCACCAGCAAAGGCAGCAGCGGCCAAACGTCAGTTGTTGATTGCCAATCCAACCGCCCTGAAGATGCTGGATAGCGACATGGTGGTTGTGCGTGTTTCTGGCACCGAGGTGCAATATCTGGCGAAATCGCAATGGGGCGACAAACTGCCTCTGATGGTGCAATCGAAGCTGGTCGAAGCCTTTGATAGCACAGGCAAGCTTGCAGGCGTTGGCAAGCCGGGGCAGGGCTTGGCGATTGATTATCAATTGATTTCCGATATCAGAACCTTTGAAATCGACACGGATGGTGGCCGCCGCGCCAATGTCTCGATTTCAGTGAAATTGCTGAATGATCGCAATGGCACGGTGGTGTCGCAAAAGGTGTTCTCGGCCACGGTGCCTGTGAGAGGGGATGTCAACCAAGCTATGATCAATGCCCTGTCTCAGGCCTTCGGCAAGGTGACATCAGATATTGTTACCTGGACGCTTGCCACGATTTAACGCCAAAGCCCGGCAATGCCACATCATAGTGTGGCATTGTTTCCCAGTGGTGGTTGATCCAGCACTTGGCGCAGTGTGACAAGACCAGCCTTGACGATATTGCGGTCAGGGCCTTCGCTGAAGCCAGCGCGGATATGGTGGAAGACTTTGGGTGAGCGGGCTGGTTTGAATTCATCTTCATCGTCAATCAGGATACCTGCATCAAACGCGGCCTGCTTGAACGTGCCGGATAGCCAGGGCTCTGGCAGCTTGAGCCAGAAATAGGGTAGCCTCGGGTGAGAGCGCAGCTCAAGACCTGAAAATACCGACCTGACAATCTCTTCGCGTGCCGCGAATTCCGTCATGACTTTTGCTTTGATCTCGTCCGCCGCACCGGAGAGCACCAGCCGCGCAGACAGTTCGGCCAGCAGAAACGGCAGGCCACCACAGACCATTTTTTGCGTGACACGTACACGCTGGCTCATATGTTCAGGGCAAGCCACCCAGCCGCCACGCACTCCGGCCGCAACCGATTTGGACAGGCTGTTGAGCAGAAAAGTTCTGTCGGGTGCCAGTTGTGCCAGCATGGGTATGCCATCTCCAACCAGCCCGCCATAAATATAATCTTCAATCAGCCACACATTGTATTTTCGGGCGATGGCCACAATGTCCTGTCGCCGAGAGAGTGGCAGGCATGACAAGGTGGGGTTTTGCCCGGAGGACATGATAAAGGCTGCCTTGGGGTGTTCGCGCACACAAACGCGCTCAAAATCCTCCGGCAAAATGCCATCACGATCCGAGTCAACCAGCACAATCTGCCGCCCCATCAGTGAGGCGCTGCGCGCAATCTGCGAATAGGTCAGGTGTTCGCAAATGATCCGGTCGCCGGTGCCGCTGATGGCTGCAATTACCGCATTGACACCTGCGTGAACACCCATCTGAGGCACAATATTGACGGGCTCCGGCGACCAGTCGCCGTTGGACAACCACCTGCGCCCCGCCTCCAGCCAGTCGGGCGAGAGGGTTCTGGTGTAAGACGAAATTTCGCCGGGCTTATCGCGGGCGATATCTACCATCAAGCGCCCGACAATATCGGCTTGCCCGACATCAACGGCTGCCGTGGTATCAAAGCGCAATTTTCCCGGTGGGGGAGATAGAGTGCGGGTACCGCCATAGGTGAGCGTAACCGGGTCGCGATGTGTCTGCGTTTCTCCGGTCTCAAGCCCGGATTGAATATAGGTTCCACGGCCCACTTCGCCGGTCACCAACCCGCGCTCACGCAAAAGGGCGTAGGCACGGCTGATTGTCCCTATTGTCACCTTTAAATCATAGGCAAGATCCCGCTGTGGGGGCAATTTTGTTCCCGCTGGCAGAACACCGCTTTTGATGTCGTCCTCGGCTTTGTCCGCAATGCGAATATAGAGCGGTCCTTGCCGGTCCACGAGGTTGGGAAGCCAATGCGTCACCATGACAATTATCCTTATTGTCATTATATCTGTGAGGATTGTATCTATTTTTACGCCGACATCAAGCGATATTGGCGTAAAATGATCCGGTAAGGTGATGAATATGGTGACAATAGATACAATTGAATGTGATTCAGAGTCTGAACATGTCAAACTGACACCAACCCGCGTTCATGGCCGGTTTGCGCGCAAGGGAATTTTCGGGGCGGTCGTGATGTGGTGGATGAAGCGTTCCACCCGCGCGAATCTTGCTGATCTTGATGACGCCTTGCTGAAAGACATTGGCGTTACCCGAGCGGAGGCACGTCAAGAGCTGCAAAAATCAATCTATCTATTTCGCAATCTGTAATCTTGCGCGCCGCGTCTACAGCGGGTCTCAGCCTATGGGGTGCACAAAAAAGGGCGCTGTAACACTTTTAATCGACGGCATAGTTGCTTCAATCGATTCCGATTTCAAGCAATTATGCCGTAAGCCATTGGCCATCATGAAGACAGATTATTGGCAGGACGTGCTGCCAGTCGACCACCGCTTGACATCAGTTGAGATGCGCGACGAAACCGGCTCGCTCATCATGGGGCCAAAGGCTTCCAGTTTTGCAGGATTGCCGCTTGCCATAACCACAAGAAGCGGGCGTATGTCGCTTGAGCCTTTACGCACCAGCAAAATACGCGGCTGACCTGAGAAAGACGTCAACTCGGCATCCATTTTATAGGATTTAAAGGCGGGGTCATTGGATTTGAACCAGCAACTCGATGCGCCCTTCATGACGCGATGAATAACATCATCTGCGCTATTATTGCTTGCGCGCATGGGCGGCTTAGGAGCGCAGGAAGCGAGAGCCGCCAAACCCGCAAGGCAAGCGAAGGTCAGAATTTTGCGCATGACATATCCTGTAGCGAACTTTTTATCGAGCGTTCGGCAGCGTGAAATTTTCTTACCCTTGAGCTTCTATCGTGGCTTGATGATGTCACGATAGAATTTGATGAGGGCAGGGGTCAGGCGGCTGCAATAACATCCAGCGCGGAGGCAAACAGGCCGCGTCCGTCATTGCCGCCATGGGCTGCTTCAATCAGATTTTCTGGATGCGGCATCATGCCCAGCACATTGCCACCGGCGTTGACAATGCCGGCAATATCATTGACCGAGCCGTTTGGATTGGTGCCATCAGCATAGCGAAACACCACTTGGCCATTGTCTTCAATACGCTTCAATGTTTCCGTATCGGCAAAATAATTGCCATCGTGATGGGCGACAGGGCACCGAATGATCTGGCCCTTGGCATAGGCGCGGGAGAAATCGGTCTCGTCGTTGACAACTTCGAGCTTGACTTCGCGGCAGACGAATTTCAGCGACGCATTGCGCATCAAAGCGCCGGGCAGCAAGCCTGCTTCGACCAAAATTTGAAAGCCATTGCAAACGCCCAGAACTTTCACGCCTTGTTCGGCCTTGGCCTTGATGGCCTGCATGACGGGCATGCGGGCGGCAATCGCACCACAGCGCAGATAGTCACCATAGGAGAAGCCACCGGGAATGACGATCAGATCAACGTCAGGAATCTCGGTTTCTGTCTGCCAGACTGTGACGGGCTCGACGCCGGAAATCTTGGTCAGGGCCGCAATCATATCGCGGTCGCGGTTAAGGCCGGGGAGTTGGACAACGGCTGATTTCATGGTGGCGGCTCGAACCTTGTTGTTTGCGTCTGCCTGTCCTCAGGGAGGTGAGGGCGTTTGAAAAAAGATCCAATGCCATCACATTCAGAGGTGATGGCATTTGACCATAAAGATCAGTCGATCGAAATGGCGTAATTTTCGATCACGGTGTTGGTCAGCAGCTTTTCGCACATGGCTTTCAATTGCTCTTCGGCCTGTGCCTTATCGGAGCCATCCAGCACCAGATCAAAAACCTTGCCCTGGCGAACCTGATTGACGCCATCAAAGCCCAGCGCACCGAGCGCGCCTTCAATAGCTTTTCCCTGTGGGTCCAGAACGCCGTTCTTCAAAGTGACGGTGACGCGAGCCTTAATCACGAGTGTGTCTCCAAAACTTACTTGACCAGAACCGGACCAGTGCCGCGAACGGGTTCGTTTTCATTGATGATTCCGAGGCGACGAGCCACTTCCTGATAGGCTTCCAGCAATCCGCCCATATCATCGCGGAAGCGGTCCTTATCCAGCTTTTCGTTGGTCTCTATGTCCCAAAGGCGGCAGCTGTCGGGTGAGATTTCGTCGGCCAGTACAATACGCATCGTGTCTGCATCGTAGAGGCGGCCGCATTCAATCTTGAAATCGACCAGTTGGATGCCAATTCCCAAAAACAGTCCGCTCAGGAAGTCATTGATGCGAATGGCTAGCGCCATAATGTCATCCAGCTCGGCTGGATTGGCCCAACCAAATGCCGTGATATGCTCTTCTGACACAATCGGGTCTTCCAGCGCATCGGACTTATAATAAAATTCAATGATCGAGCGCGGCAACACCACGCCTTCCTCGATGCCAAGGCGCTTTGACAGCGTGCCTGCGGCGACATTGCGAACAACGACCTGGAGCGGAATGATCTCCACTTCCTTGATCAATTGCTCGCGCATGTTGAGGCGGCGAATGAAATGGGTGGGGATGCCGATCTTGTTGAGGTTCGTGTAAATATATTCGCAAATGCGATTATTCAGAACGCCTTTTCCGTCAATGACATCATGTTTTTTCTTGTTGAAGGCAGTCGCGTCATCTTTAAAAAACTGGATCAGCGTGCCCGGCTCAGGACCCTCATACAGGATCTTGGCCTTGCCTTCGTAAATACGGCGGCGACGGTTCATGACGGCATGTCTCTATTGTTGGCGTCGCACGAGGGACGCTCGGTGTCAGTGTTTGGGGCGGTCCATAGCGGAAATTGCTGCTTTTCACAATCCGGCTTGTTCCCCTTTCGTTATTTTCTGCACGCCCGTGAGGGGTGGCTTAAATGTATTCTCGGCAATACCTGCTTTTAAGACTTGTATCACAGCTCATGAAAAGCGCGAAATGATGACCCGAAGAAAGGCATGGATAACTTTTGAAGACCAATGCGAAAAGCGCGCCTGAAAAATCAGAGCGCGCCGAGAAATTTTGCAAACACCATTGTGCCTTCAGGCCATGGACCATGGCCTGACTCTGCATTGATATGTCCCGCTTCTCCGGCATCGATCAAGGTTGCTCCCCAGTCCTTGGCAACCTCGTCTGCGTGCTCGAAGCTGCCAAACGGATCGTTGCGGCTGGCAACCATCAGAGTGGGAAAGGGCAAAGGCATGCGCGGGTAGGGACCAAAGGTCATCAGGTGTTTGGGGCGTATCGTGTCGTTGGCAACGTCTGGCGGCGCAACCAGAAAGGCTCCGGCAACTGGCTTGATAAAATGCGGTGCGGCATGAACAACTGTTGGAACGCCCAATGAGTGCGCGACCAGAACCACCGGCTTTTCAGCGCGGTTGACCTCTTCAATGAGGCGCGCGACCCAATCTTCTTTGACAGGTTTTGACCATTCAGCCTGTTCCACGCGTCTTGCCGAGGAAAGTTTATTTTCCCAACGCGATTGCCAATGATCCGGACCTGAGTTGGTGTATCCGGGTACGATAAGAATTTCTGCTTGTGATGCCTTCATAACGCTTATTTGTAATCGGAATAAGCTTACGTCAACCCATTTGCACTAAAAACATATGCGTTGAATAAGCCGTTTAGTGGTATTTAACAGCGCCGGTATTTCTGTGTGTGATGCTGGTCTGGTAAAAATCCCTAAATTTCGGGGGTCACTTAGGTTTGGCGTCACTTTTCAGTATTCCTACATTAATGCTTTGCCTTTTGGCGGGCTGGGCCATTATTGGCTTGCTCACCTTTGTCAATTGGCGGCGTGAGCCAGAGAGAAACGAGCTGGGCCTGTGGAGCCTTGGTCTTGGCATCGGTGCATTTGGCGTTTTGCTGCTTGGCTTTCGCGGTATTTTGCCGAATGCATGGTCGCTTGGCGTTGGCAATGGCCTTGTTTTCATTGGCGTCGGTTACATTTGGCAGGGATTTCGGGCGTTTGATGCCAAGCGTGTCCATCATTTTCATGTTTTTGCTTTGGCAGGAACGTGGTTCGTCGCTTATTTTGGCTTCCCGCCTTTTGCAAAAGACGTGAATGCACGGATCATTCTGAGTTCGCTGATTTTGTCGTTTGAACTCGGCATGGTAGCGCTGACCGTCAAAAAGGGAAATGACACCGAGCCTCTACCGACACGGCCGGTGTTGTATGTTCTGCTGGCTGTTTATTGTCTGGCAACGCTTTGCCGCATACCGTCATCGATTGTTTTTCCTGTCGAGGAGATCAACGATGTCTCGGTGTCTTTATGGTACGGCCCGATGACGTTCATGCTGAACATTATTTCACTGCTCTGCGGCTTTGGAATATTCTCGCTCAGCCGCGAGCGGCTCTTGTTGCAATATAAGCATGCGTCGGAAACCGATATGCTGACTGGCATTCTCAATCGCCGTGCTTTTGTGGACAGGTTGAAGGGAACAATCGCCCAGGGTGGTCTTCTGATTCTTGCGGACATAGATTATTTCAAGCGCGTCAACGACACATTCGGCCATGGCGGTGGCGATGCGGTGCTTGTTGGCTTTGCGCGGGTGGTGGAGAAGCCGCTGGCGCGTGATATGATTTTCGGTCGCTTCGGTGGTGAGGAATTCGCGCTGTTTCTGCCGGGAAATTGGAGCCAGAGCGGATTTGAATTTTGCGAAAATTTGCGAAAGACGGTCGAAGCCTCCGCATTTCAGTGGCACGACAAAACAATAAAGACGACTGTGAGCATTGGTGCCCATTGCGTACCGCCGCAGTGTAGCGATCTGGAAAGCGCCTTGATGGCGGTGGATCACGCGCTTTATGCTGCCAAGCACAGTGGCCGCAATTGCGTGATTTTGTACGATGATCTGGGAGCGCGGTTTGCTGCAAAAAACCTTGAAGCAGAAGGTCGTGCCGATGCCGGATTTCGCTTCACAGGGATGTTCAGCCCGCAAGCCTGATTGATCATCCGCTCTTGATGTTTTTATCCCTTCGCTTCAGCACCGTGCCAAGGAAAAACCTCTGCACGGTGCTACTCTCTGTGCTCAAACCGGTTTTGAGCTCTGGCATTGCCCTGCGGGCATTTGTCAGGCTTTGGTAGCGGCCTCGATCGCAGCATTGTCTATGGCTGCTGCGCGGCGGAATGCATCTCGGTCGGTCATTCGTGCAACATAATCGGTAAACGCAGGGCGCTTTTCCATGCCACACATGTTCATCTGGAAGGAAAGGTGCGATGCAAGATAGAGATCCGCTGCCGTAAACGATTGACCGGCAATGTAAGGGCCCGCCTTGATGGCACCTTCAATGGTGTCGTGCATCACGCTCACTTCACCATATCCCATCATGCCGCGTTTATCGTCGGGCACCGCGAAACCGCACAGGCTGTTGACAACAGAGGATTCCATTGGGCCAGATACAAAAAAGAGCCAGCGATAATAGGCTCCGCGCTTGCTTGGCGATGGTGCGAGACCCGCCTCTGGAAAGGCGTCGGCCAGATAGGCCAAAATAGCCGGCGTTTCGGTGACCACTGTGCTGCCATGGCGAATGGCTGGGATTTTTCCAAGCGGATTGATGGCCAGAAATTCCGGCGATTTCATCTGGGGTCCATAGGTCAGCCACTCGGTTTGATAGGGCTTGCCAATTTCCTCCAGCATCCAGCGGACAATGCGGCCGCGCGACATGGGATTGGTGTAGAGAATAACATCATCGGACATGGTGATCTCCAGAGTTAAATTATATGTGCTGAATGAGACAAAAAGCCCGGCACTGAGGCCGGGCTTCGTTTGTTGAAAATCAGAGGCTTTAAGCAGCCATTGCCTTCTTCAGGTTCTCGTCAACCTTATCAAGGAAGGCTGTGGTGGAGAGCCATGGCTGATCAGGTCCGATCAGCAGGGCCAGATCCTTGGTCATGAAGCCAGCTTCAACCGTGTCCACGCAAACCTTTTCAAGGGTGAGGGCAAACTTGGCCAAATCAGAGTTGTCGTCCAGCTTGGCGCGGTGGGCAAGGCCACGGGTCCAGGCGAAGATCGATGCGATCGAGTTGGTCGAGGTTTCCTGACCCTTCTGGTGCTGGCGATAGTGACGGGTCACGGTGCCGTGAGCAGCTTCGGCTTCAACGGTGCGGCCATCGGGCGACAGCAGAACAGAGGTCATCAGGCCGAGCGAGCCAAAGCCCTGTGCAACCGTGTCGGACTGCACGTCGCCGTCATAGTTTTTGCAAGCCCAAACGTAGCCACCAGACCACTTCAGCGCAGAAGCCACCATGTCGTCGATCAGGCGGTGCTCATAGGTGATGCCGATTTCTTCAAACTTGGCCTTGAATTCAGCCTGATAGACTTCTTCGAACAGGTCCTTGAAGCGGCCGTCGTAAGCCTTGAGGATGGTGTTCTTGGTGGACAGGTAAACTGGCCACTTACGCATCAGGCCATAGTTCATCGAGGCGCGGGCGAAATCGCGGATCGATTCGTCGAGGTTGTACATGGCCATAGCCACACCAGAAGAAGGCGCGTCGAACACGTCCTTCTCGATCACCTGACCGTCTTCACCAACGAACTTGATGGAGAGCTTGCCCTTGCCGGGGAACTTGAAATCGGTTGCCTTGTACTGGTCGCCGAAAGCGTGACGGCCAACAACGATTGGCTGGGTCCAGCCGGGAACGAGGCGCGGAACGTTCTTGCAGATGATGGGCTCGCGGAAGATAACGCCGCCGAGGATGTTGCGGATGGTGCCGTTCGGGCTCTTCCACATTTCCTTAAGGTTGAATTCCTTCACGCGGGCTTCGTCAGGCGTAATCGTTGCGCACTTGATACCAACGCCGTGCTTCTTGATGGCGTGAGCGGCATCAACGGTCACCTGGTCGTTGGTGGCGTCGCGGTTTTCAACCGAGAGGTCGTAATATTCGATATCCAGATCAAGGTAGGGCAGGATCAGCTTTTCCTTGATGAACTGCCAGATGATGCGGGTCATCTCATCGCCGTCGAGATCGACGACCGGGTTTGCAACCTTGATCTTTTGCATGTGTTTTCCTCATGAATAGTGCGACGGTGAAACGCATCGCAGTCGGTGTTTGTATAAACCGGATTTGCCTATAGCATTCTCAAAGCGCAAGGCAAACAGGAAGCGGTGTTCCGTTTGGGATTTTCGCGCAAGCCGGGTTAAAATCTTTTGCACCCCCCGTAAATCCCGCGGGTTTTGTCGAATGTCTCGCGGTGTCTGCTCTTGCCTTTTGAATAATTTATGCCCATTCAGGCAAAAAAATGCCGATGCGCGGGAAAAGTCAGGACTAAAAGAATGGCAGGCACCAACTCAGAACGTGAACTCATTGCCGAAGGCCCGGCGATCATTCTGGTCGAGCCGCAATTGGGTGAAAACATTGGCATGGTGGCTCGCGCCATGGCCAATTTTGGCCTTGGGGAACTGCGTCTGGTCAGTCCACGCGATGGCTGGCCATCGGACAAGGCACGTGCTGCGGCTTCCAAGGCCGACCACGTGATTGACGGTGCCGTGGTGTTTGCCACATTGGAAGAAGCCATTGCCGATCTCCACTTTGTCTATGCGACAACAGCGCGCCAGAGGGATAATTTCAAACCTGTCGCATCGCCCGTCACGGCGGCCTCCACGCTGCGCAGCCGCTTTTCCGCCGGCCAAAAAACCGGCATTCTGTTTGGTCGGGAAAAATCCGGCTTGAAAAACGAGGATGTCGCGCTGGCCGACGAAATTGTGACCTTCCCGGTCAACCCTGCTTTTGCATCGCTCAATATTGCGCAGGCCGTGCTTTTGATGTCCTATGAATGGATGAAATCGGGCATGGACGATGTGACCGCCACGCCATTTCAGGAAATAGATCAATTGCCCGCCACCAAGGATGAGGTGGTTGGACTGTTTGAGCATATGGAAGATGCGCTGGACTCGCGCGGATATTTCCGGCCTGCCCATAAAAAGGCGCGAATGGTGGACAATCTGCGGGCGGTTTTGTCGAAACGCGGATTTTCATCGCAGGAGATCAAGGTGATGCGTGGGGTTATATCCTCGCTTGATCGGTTCTCGCGCAAAAATCCGCGTGGTTCTGGCGCACCTCTAAATGAGGCGGGTGAGGGAAGTGATGTTGATGACGGCGTTGAAAGCTGATCCAAAGCCCGTTCTGGTGTTTGATTCCGGGATTGGCGGCCTCACCGTGCTGCGTGAAGCGCGTGTGTTAATGCCGGAGCGCAGTTTTATCTATGTGGCCGACGATGCAGGCTTTCCCTATGGTGATTGGGATGAAGAGCCGCTCAAGCGCCGGATCATCGACCTGTTCGTCACCCTTTTTGCAGAATATGATCCCGAAGCGGTCATTATTGCCTGTAGCACGGCCTTTACCTTGGCGGGGGCCGATCTGCGGGCAACCTTCCCGGACATGCGGTTTATTGGCACGGTTCCAGCCATCAAGCCCGCCGCAGAGCGCACGCGCTCCGGTCATATCTCGGTGCTCGCAACGCCCGGAACGGTGAAGCGGGCCTATACCCATGATCTTATCCAGTCTTTTGCTGGTCAGTGCCATGTCAAACTGGTTGGTTCGCAAAATCTGGCGCGATTGGCCGAATGCTATATTCGGGGTGATGTGAAGCCGGATGCTGAATTTTTGGAAGAAATTGCGCCGTGCTTCGTCTCAGACTATGGTTCACGAACGGACATCGTTGTTTTAGCCTGTACGCATTATCCCTTCCTGGCCAATGTGTTCCGCCGCCTTGCGCCTTGGCCGGTGGATTGGATTGACCCTGCGGAAGCCATTGCCCGTCAGGCGAGACGCATGGTGCCCATGGTTGAGGGGCGTTCCACCCAGGCAGATTTGGCTGTGTTTACCTCCGGTGATCCGGGTTTTGCCACCCGCCGTCTCATGCAAGGCTTTGGCTTGTCCATGGGAGAGCCTGTGTATTCCCAGCAAAACCAAGGGGTCTTATTCCCCTGAATGAAAAAATGCTGTCGTTTCGCATAAATCTTGAGCCGAAAGCCGATATCTGTATTTGGATTGCGCTGCGGATTTGTGCTAAAGCTTGGCCCCCGCCACCTCTTGCGTGGCTCCTATGAGATTTTAAACAGCTTGATCGCCGAAATTGTTATTGTCGCCTTGCTCACCTTGTTGAACGGGGTATTGTCAATGTCTGAGCTTGCGGTTGTCTCCGCTCGCTCTGCCCGCCTTAAAGTCCTCGCGGAGGCCGGGCATCGGGGAGCGATAATCGCTATCAAACTGGGCGAAAATCCAGGTCGCTTTCTTTCAACAGTACAGATTGGTATTACGCTTGTCGGCGTTTTGTCCGGTGCGTTTTCGGGTGCCACCTTGGGTGCGCGCTTTACGCAATGGCTCATCCTTCAGGGCATGAGCGAGCATCTGGCAAGCGCCCTTGGCGTGGGAACCGTGGTCGTTGCCATCACCTATCTTTCGCTGATCGTTGGAGAGCTGGTGCCAAAGCAGATCGCGCTTCGCAATCCTGAGCTTGTCGCCGCCCGTATGGCGGGAACAATGGTCATCTTGTCCAAGGTTTGTGCGCCGCTGGTGTGGCTTCTCGATGGCTCTGGCCGCGCCGTTCTGGCGCTTTTGGGGCAAAAAGGCAGCGGCAAGGATATGGTGACCGACGAGGAAATCAAAACCGTGCTGGCCGAAGCGCAAAGCGCCGGTGTCATCGAGTCTGAAGAATCGCAGATGATCTCGGGCGTTATGCGTCTTGCTGACCGCACCGCGCGTGGACTGATGACACCGCGCCGCGACGTGGACACCATTGGTGTTGACGATACCGTGGACGAAATCCGCGAAAAGCTCAATGAGAGCCAGCACTCGCGCATGCCGGTGCGCAATGGTAATTCCGATGAAATCATTGGCGTCATGCCGGTCAAGAGCTTCTATGATGCGCTTGCGCGTGGCACTGATATTGATATTCGCGCGCTGACCCATGAAGTGCCGATTGTGTCTGATCTTGCCGGAGCGATAGATATTATCCAGTCTATTCGCAAAACCAGCCAGCATATGGTGCTGGTGTATGACGAGTACGGCCATTTTGAAGGTATTGTCACCTCCGGTGACATTCTCGAAGCGATCACCGGGGCCTATCAGGAGGATGGTGAAGAGGAGCCTGCGCTGTTGATGCGCGAGGATGGATCCTACCTTGTTGCCGGTTGGACACCGATTGACGAATTCGTTGAGCATATTCGTGTGCCGGTGGATGAGGATCCCGATTTCACCACCGTTGCGGGCTATGTGTTGGATGAGTTGAAGCGGATTCCGGCTTTGGGCGAAAGCTTTGTGAAAAACGGCTGGAAATTTGAAGTGGTCGACCTTGATGGTCGCCGCATCGATAAAATCCTCGTTTCACCTGTGCCGGTTTCTGAACCCGACTGATTGGCTGACACCCGCTTTGAGATTGCCTGTGGGTTTTGCCAACAAGACCCACGCAATCTGTTTGTTTTCTGTTAAAGGAAAGGTCTTGCTCGGCCTTTGGCCGCTTTCCAAACATCACGAGGGTTATGACGTTGCAGGTCGGAATCGATATGGGAACGGTGTCGGGTGGCCAACCCGCCAAGCTCGATATCGAGGAATTGCTGGCAACGCGCCTGCTGGTGCAGGGCAATTCCGGCTCGGGCAAATCGCACCTGTTGCGGCGTTTGCTGGAGCAATCGGCCCAATGGGTGCAGCAAATCATCATTGATCCCGAAGGCGATTTTGTTACCCTTTCCGATAAATACGGCCATCTGGTTGTCGATGGTGAGCGCAGCGATGCAGAGCTGATCGGCATTGCCAACCGTATTCGCCAGCATCGCGTTTCCTGCGTCTTGACGCTGGAAGGGCTGGATGTTGAGCAGCAAATGCGCGCGGCTGGCATTTTCCTTAACGGCTTGTTCGATGCCGACCGTGAGTTCTGGTATCCGGTGCTGGTGGTGGTGGATGAAGCGCAGATGTTCGCGCCCTCGGTTGGCGGTGATGTGTCGGAAGACGCGCGCAAGCTATCGCTCGGTGCCATGACCAATCTGATGTGCCGTGGCCGCAAGCGCGGACTGGCTGGTGTGATTGCCACCCAGCGTCTGGCAAAACTTGCCAAGAATGTCGCCGCCGAAGCCTCCAACTTCCTGATGGGCCGCACATTTCTTGATATTGATATGGCGCGCGCCGCTGATCTTCTCGGCATGGATCGTCGACAGGCAGAAATGTTTCGCGATTTGAAGCGCGGTAATTTTGTCGCCCTTGGACCGGCTTTGTCGCGCCGTCCTCTGCCTATTGTGATTGGCGATGTTGAGACATCGGCCCGCTCATCCAGCCCCAAGCTGATGCCGCTTCCCAATGCGCCGCAGGACGTGGAAGACTTGATTTTCACGCCAGATCCAGAAGAGTTCAATCGGCCAATTACCCGCCGCGTGGCACCTGCGCCCCGGCCGACCACCGATATTCTGGCGGAATTGTCAAAGGCAACGCCGGTGATGAGCGAAGAAGCCATGCCGTCGCGCTCATCAACACCGGAGATGTCCGCCGAAGACCGCGAGGAACGCATGGCCGCGGTGCTGGCCGAAATCCTCGACGATCCACAGGCAGCCTATCGCACCGATGCGGTTCTTTATCAGGAGTTTCTGGTGCGTGCGCGTATGCGCCGTGTCGGTGGACCGCCGATGCCCATGGGTGAATTTCGCCGCCGTGTGGCGGTGACGCGCGCGGGCGTGGATGAAGAAACCGCAGCGTCTGAAGGCTGGCAAACGGCCCTTTCCTTATCAATGCGGGTTTCTGATGATTTGCAAGGCGTGTTTTTGCTGATGGCGAAAGCTGCCCTTCGCAACGAACCATGTCCCTCGGATTTGCGGATTGCCCGTGCCTATGGCACGCACTCGGCCCGCCGCGCCCGTCGTTTGCTAGGCTATTTTGAAGAGCAGGGATTGGTCGTGGTTCACACTGATTTCTCTGGCAAGCGCATTGTTGCCTTCCCGGATCTGGAAGCAGAGACACAGCCGGGAGATGCAAACGGTGGCGATGATGACCTTGCAGATGGTCGCAGTGCTGCCGAATGAGCGCTATGATCACACATCTGGTGTTTGAGAGTGTGATGTACGATGATGTTCGGGCGGCGTTTGTTTATGACACTTTTGGCCGTTAGTCCGTTTGTAAAGGCGTTTGCCAATCCGTCTTCGGTTAATGCAGTGCCGCTTTGGCCCGCTGAGCCGCCGGGCGGTGGGGGACCTGCCGGAAATGCACAGGCTAATCCGAATAAGCCTGTCACCAACGTGGCAATACCAACCTTGCGGATGGTTCGTCCTGAAAAGCCCAATGGCACTGCTGTGCTGATTGCGCCGGGTGGCGGCTATCGGTTCATTTCCGAAAAACACGAGGGTGAGGCGGCGGCCAAGTGGTTGGCTGCTCGGGGCATCACAGCTTTTATTCTCACCTATCGCCTGCCGGGCGAAGGCTGGATGGCTGGCCCACTTGCTCCCTTGCAGGATGCCCAGCGCGCTTTGCGCATGATCCGGTTTCAAGCCGCAAGTCTTGGTCTCGATGAGAAGAAAATCGGCTGCATGGGCTTCTCAGCCGGTGGCCATTTGATGGGCATGCTTTCAACCCGCTTCCAGCAAAACAGCTATCAGCCGTTGGACACGATTGATACGGCATCCTCAAGGCCGGATTTTTCCATTTTGGCCTATCCGGTGATCACCCTCAAGCCGCCCTATGATCACACATGGACCCGCATGATGCTGGTGGGCAGGCACCCGACAGCGGAGGCTGAGGCGGAATGGTCGGTGGATGCGCAGGTCAAGGCGGGCGATCCGCCGTTTCTTTTGGTGCATGCCAAGGATGATCCCGTGGCAAAATTCCCGAACGCTCTGATCATGCAAGCAGCCTGTGAAAAAGCCGGCGTGCCTGTTGAGCTGATCGCGCTGGAAAAGGGAGGCCATGGTTTTGGCATGGGCCTGTCGAAAATGGGAATGTCAGAAAAAGACCCGGTGGTCTGGACACCGGGTCTTGAAGACTGGCTGCGTAAACGTGGATTGCTGTCGCTTTAAGCGGCGCGCTCTTCCCACACCTTGATCAGCTCAACAATGGTCTTCACGGCCATTTCCATATCCTGCACGCTGATCCACTCCAGCGGTGAGTGATAGGCATGGCCGCCGGTGTAGATATTCGGGCAGGGCAGGCCCATGAAAGACAGGCGTGAGCCGTCGGTACCGCCGCGAATGCTGTGCAACACCGGCGTAAGACCAACCCGCCGCACGGCTTCTTCGAGGTTGGCCATCACTGCCGGGTGTTGATCCAGCACCACTTTCATATTGCGATATTGGTGTTTGACCTTGAACGCGTAGCTGGAGCCGGGATAGTCGCGCATCACGTCGCGGGTGATCTCTTCCAGCAGGGCCTCTTTTTGCGCAAGGCCTTCATCAACAAAATCGCGGATGATGAATTTCAGGTGTGCTTCATCCATCGAGCCGCTGATGTCGGTGGGGTGAATGAAGCCCTGACGGCCCTCGGTGGTTTCCGGTGTCTGGTCTTTGGGCAGGCGGGCAATGATGGCGCTGGCAATCTTGATGGCGTTTTCCATCCGGCCCTTGGCGGTGCCGGGGTGGATGGCAACGCCTGTGATAGTGATGTCGACGCCATCAGCCGAGAAGGTTTCGTTCTCGATTTCGCCAATCGTGCTGCCATCCATGGTGTAGCCAAATTCGGCACCCAGCTTTTTCAGATCCACCTTGTCAGCACCCCGGCCAATCTCTTCATCGGTGGTGAAGAGAATTTTGATCGCACCATGCTTGATCTGCGGGTTGTCGATAATGAACTTTGCCGCCGTCATGATTTCGGCAACGCCCGCCTTGTCATCAGCGCCCAAAAGCGTTGTGCCATCGGTGGTGACAATGTCATGGCCGATCTGGTTGTTCAGTTCAGGATTGTTGCTGACACGGATGATCTGGTTGGGATCGCCGGGCAAAACGATATCGCCGCCCTGATAGTTCTTCACCACCTGCGGCCTGACATTCGTGCCGGTGAAATCCGGTGCCGTATCCACGTGAGAGCAGAAGCAGATGGCGGGAACGGGCTTATCTACATTGGCTGGTATGGTGGCATAGACATTGCCGTGCTCATCCATATGGGCATCAACCAGGCCCATCTCCTGAAGTTCCTTGGCCAGCAAACGGCTAAGGTCTTTCTGCTTTTCGGTGGAGGGCTGGGCAGCACTTTCCGGGTCGGATTGGGTGTCAATTACCACATAGCGCAGCAGGCGGGAGAGAACGGTATCGGTCATAGGTGCATTCCAATTGGAAGAAGTGGAATACCTATAAACCGGTTTTCCGTCGCGGTGAATGCTCACCGCGACGGAAGATGGCATCAATTATTCTGCATCCACCTTTTTGGTCTGGTTGCGGGTGGCCCAGAGCGAGCCGAAAATACCCGTGGCCAAAATGCCAAGCGTGATCGAGAGCGAGAGCATCGGCGGGATTTTCGCAATGTCCAGCATGTCAGCCACAAAGATCTTGGAGCCGATGAATACTAGCACCACAGCCAGCGCATATTTCAGATAGACAAAGCGTTCAATCATCGCCGAGAGGGCAAAATACAGCGCACGAAGGCCAAGGATCGCGAAGATATTCGAGGTGTAGACGATATATGGGTCGGTGGTGATGGCAAAAATCGCCGGGATCGAATCGACGGCAAACACCAGATCGACAAATTCCACCATAATCAGCGCCAGCAAAAGCGGGGTGATATAGGTCTTGAGCTTGCCGGTCTTTTCATCAGGCTTGCGCACGACAAAATGGTCGCCCTCAAGCTTGTCGGTGACCGGGAAATACCGTCTCACGATTTTCAGAATCGGGTTGGATGCCACATCATATTGTGAGTCGGACGAGAACAGCATTTTGATGCCGGTAAACACCAGGAAGGCCGCGAAGAGATAGAGAACCCAGTGATAGCTCTCGACAATCGCCGCACCCATGGCAATCATGATGCCACGCAGGATGATAACGCCAAGGATACCAAACAGCAAAACGCGGTGCTGATAGGCCCGCGGAATGGCGAAATAGCCGAAAATCATGGCAATGACGAAGATATTGTCCATCGCCAGGCTTTTTTCAATCACAAATCCGGTGAGATATTCCACACCCGCCTGCGGGCCGGATTGCCACCATATCCAGCCGCCAAACAATACGCCGAGGGTGATATAAAAGGCGGAGAAAGCAAAGCTTTCCGCCATGCCGATCTCTTTGCTGTTTTTATGCAGCACACCAAGATCGAGAACGAGAAGAAACAGAACGATTGCGATGAAGAAAAACCACATCCAAAGTGGTTTGCCCATAAAATCGACCCAAAGAAAATCCATGGAGGGATTCCTTTGCCGGAAGGGTTTTTGATTGCAGCTCCGACATCACGGGTATCCGGCACTCGCGTCAGAGGGGCCCGGAACTGCCAATAAACACGTAAATGTGAAGGGTATTGCCAAAGTTCAAGTGTCGCTGTTTAATTTCCTCCATAAATCTGTGGCGACTTAAGCGGAAATTATGCCGTAGATTTGAGCCTTTACAGCCTCTTTTGTGCGTTTGACAAATGTGCGAGGCAGTCGTGCTTGACATTTATTCGCATCCCGCTTAGAGACCGCCCCAACGCCGGGTGGTAACGCCCGGTGTTTTCACGACATGTCCCGTGGCTGTTCCGCTAGCTTAGCGTGAGCAACCTGTCAGGAACGCTGATAAGGCAATCCAAAGGAGGGCGTGTTTCCAAAAAAATGGGTTGAGAAATCAGCCGATAAAAACAAAGGAAATACGGATGAGCAAGCGCGCATCTTCCAAGTATAAAATTGACCGCCGTATGGGCGAAAATATCTGGGGTCGTCCTAAGTCCCCAGTAAACCGCCGCGAATACGGTCCTGGCCAGCACGGCCAGCGTCGCAAGGGCAAGTTGTCTGACTTCGGTGTTCAGCTGCGCGCCAAGCAGAAGCTGAAGGGCTACTACGGCGATCTGCGCGAAAAGCAGTTCCGCGCAACTTACGACGAAGCAAACCGTCGCAAGGGCGATACTTCTGAAAACCTGATTGGTCTGCTGGAATCGCGTCTGGACGCTATCGTCTACCGCGCAAAGTTCGTACCAACTGTTTTCGCTTCGCGTCAGTTCATCAACCACGGCCACGTCACCGTTAACGGTGTCAAGGTCAACATCGGTTCTTACCGTTGTAAGGCTGGTGACGTGATTGAAGTGCGTCAGAAGTCCAAGCAGTTGGCAATCGTTCTGGAATCCACTCAGCTTGCTGAGCGTGACGTTCCTGACTACATCGAAGTTGACCACAACAAGATGGTTGCCACTTACGTTCGCGTACCAACCTTGTCTGACGTTCCATACGCTGTTGTTATGGAACCACAGCTGGTCGTCGAATTCTATTCGCGCTAATAGTGCTTTTGAATTTTGGAAAAGCCGCCCAGTGGGCGGCTTTTTCTGTTTGCAGTGCAGCAAAATTTGCTCTCATATGATGCGGCAAGATGGTGAGGAAACCAGATGGATCTGCAGGCCGTTGTTGATGAAATTGTCGCGAAAATGTCTCCCCGTTTGGGTGAGGGCAAGGTTGCCGATTACATTCCTGAGCTGGCGCGGGTTGACCCAAAGCAATTTGGCATCGCCATTACCACGGTCGATGGTCAAACCTATATGGCCGGTGATGCCACGGTTCCTTTTTCGATCCAGAGTATCTCCAAAGTGTTCATGCTGACGCTGGCTCTGGGCAAAATGGGTGAAAGTGCATGGAAGCGGGTTGGGCGTGAGCCGTCGGGTTCGTCTTTTAACTCCATCGTTCAGCTCGAGCATGAGCACGGCATTCCGCGCAATCCCTTCATCAATGCGGGCGCAATCGTGGTGACGGACATGGTTCTTGCGGGTCACAAACCGCGCGAAGCCATTGGCGAGTTTTTGCGTTTCATGCGCTATCTGACCGACGATGATACGGTGATCATTGACGCAAAAGTTGCCAAGTCCGAGCATTTGACGGGCTATCGCAATTTCGCTCTGGCCAATTTCATGCGCGGCTTTGGCAATCTTGAACATGCCGTTGAGCTGGTGCTGGGTGTGTATTTCCACCAATGTGCTCTGGCCATGAACTGCGTTCAATTGTCGCGTGCTGGCCTTTATCTCGCCAATCGCGGCACCAATCCGCTCACGGGCTTTTCTGTCGTATCGCCAAAACGCGCCCGCCGTATCAATGCCCTGATGCTGACCTGCGGCCATTATGACGGCTCTGGCGATTTTGCCTATCATGTTGGTTTGCCGGGCAAAAGTGGTGTCGGTGGTGGCATTATGGCCATCGCGCCCGGCAAAGCATCGATAGCGGTTTGGTCGCCGGGGCTTAATAAGGTTGGCAACTCTGCTCTTGGTTCTGAGGCGCTGGAGATGCTGACCACTCGCACCGGCTGGTCGGTCTTTGGCCATTAACGTTCGCCTGTATGGGGTCGAAAACTCGTTTGTGATTGAACACAACGACTGATATGTCGCTGCGACCCCAAAAAAACCATATAGAGCGTTGCGGAAGACGCATGTTGCGCAGCGTCAAGAGGATGAATGAGAATGATGGGCACGGGAAAGCAGTATGGCCAGCGGGCAATCCTGCTGTTTATTGGCGCGTTTTTTGTTGCTTTGACACTGCATGCCACATTGTCGCGGGTTAATCTCGATGGCTTTGGCGACATGGCCGAAAACTATGCCTGGGGTGTTTTGTGGCAGTGGGGCTATTTCAAACACCCGCCCTTCTTCGGCTGGCTGGTGGCTGGCTGGTTTTCGATTTTTCCGAAAACTGACGTTTTCTACTTTATTTTTTCGGCCCTGAATGCGGCTGTGACCTTGCTGTTCATGTGGCGCATTGCCGCCCGGTTTGGCAGCAAAAACTACCAGTTGTTCGTGGTGTTGGCCGCGGTTGTGGTTCCGGCCCTTTCGTTCCAGACAATCAAATACAATGCCAATACGGCAATGACACCAATTTGGGCGGCCATTTTTCTGTTCTACCTGCGGGGACTGGAAAGGCAGAGGCTGATTGATGCTGTTGTTCTGGGGCTGTTGGCCACCGCCGCAATGATGACCAAATATTATTCGGCCGTATTGTTGGTAACATTGCTCATTCACGCCATTGTCGATGCTGAAGCGCGCAAAATCCTGATGTCGAAATTCGGTGCAGTGGCTGCTGCCGTTTCCATCCTTGCCTTTTTGCCGCACTTCATCTGGTTGGTGCACAACGACTTCTCGCCGATTATCTATGCCGATGAGCAGGGTGAGGGTGGCATCAAAACCTTCATTCTGGCGCTGTTCAAATTTCTCCTCGGCGTGGTTGGCTATATGCTGCCTGCCTTGGGCCTCGCTGGATTGACCCGCAGGCCCGGTGATGGCTATCCGCTGTTTTGGCTTGCGTCTCTGACGGAGCTTCGCCAAACGGTTGAGGGCAGGGCGCTGCTGTATTTTGGTGGTTTGACAATTCCCGTCACTATCATCTTTGCCGCGCTCGCGGGTGCTGATCTCTCGGTCGTCTGGGCCATACCGGTGTTTTTGTCTCTGGTGATTCTGCTGGGCAAGCTTGTGCCGCCGCAGGCGTTGGAGCTGCGACTTTCCAGTGCGCTCCTGATGGCGCTCGCCTATCTCGTTGTCATTGTTGCGATTGCACCTTTGCTCAAAGGTCAACTGACGGATCGCGGCGGCTATAGCAAAACCATGCCGCTGCAACAGATGAGTGCCGTGCTGGATGAATACTGGGATAAATATGCTGCGGGATCGGATAATTTTGTCATTGGCGGCGAACCCTTGCTGGCCAATTCATACAATTTTTATTCGCACCATAAGGCAATTACACTTGAAGATAATTCCTTTGAGGTTTCCAAAGGATATCTTGATAGACAGGCTTTTGATAAGCGAGGCTTTGTGTTGATTTGCCAGCAAGACGACCGCAGTTGTCTTGAGATGGTCAATAGGCTACGCGGCAGCCGTAGCGATACGTTTGTGGTGGATTTTAATCTGCCGGATTTCAGAGGTGCGAAGACATGGCAGTTTCGCGCTGTTCTGGCATCCCCGCAAAAGTCATGACGGGGCCGGCTGAGCAAGAAAAGATGTTGAAGGAAACGAATGTGTCACTCCTCTCGCTAGTCGTTCCATTTTTGAATGAGCGCGACACCGTGCAGCAATTTGCAGCCTTTGGTGCCAAGCTGAAAGCGGAAATCAAGCAGCGCCACCAGCTTGATCTTGAAATCGTGCTGGTGGACGATGGCAGCCGTGACGATAGCATTGAGCGCTACAGTGCCGCACTTGAAGGCGATTGGCGAATTGTCGAGCTATCACGCAATTTCGGCAAGGAGATAGCGCTGTTTGCCGGTATCGAAGAAAGTCGCGGCGATTACGTGATGATGGTCGATGCCGATTTGCAGCATCCCTATGATGTTTGTCTTGAGATGATTGATGCGTTGATGGCCGATCCGCAACTGGATGTGGTCTATACCATCCGTGATGACCGGCGCGACGAGTCGATGCGCAAAGCCGTGCTGGGTGAAATGTTCTATTGGCTGATCAACGCGCGGCAGCGGTTTAACATTCCGCCCAATGCCGGTGATTTTCGCATTATGCGCCGCTCCGCTGTCGATGCGCTGTTGAAGGTGCGTGATAAGCGCCGTTTCAACAAAGGGCTTTATGCGTGGCTGGGTTTTCGGCAAAAAGCCATTCATTATATCCCCGATGAGCGTGTCGCGGGCGCGACGAAATGGTCCAAACTGGCGCTTTTGACGCTTTCGCTCGAAGGAATCACCTCGTTTACAGCCATTCCGTTGCGCCTTGCGTCAATTTTTGGCCTGCTGGTCGGTCTTGGCGGCATCATCTATGGCCTGCATATCATCGTGACCGCTTTGCTCTACGGTGCAGATGTGCCGGGTTATCCCAGCTTGATGTCGGCCATCACGGTTTTGGGCGGCTTCAATCTGGCATTGCTTGGTTTGCTGGGAGAATATATATGGGTTGCCGTTGGCGAAGTGAAGGACAGGCCTTTGTATCTCGTGCGGCGCTTGCACCACTCCGATAAAAAAGAAAATAATGGTTGATGTGACTATGCAGGAAAAGCCGCTCTATCTCGTGGCAGATGATTACGGCTTGTCGCCTGGTGTCGATAAAGCCATTCGATCGCTGCTGTCTGAGGGTAAAATCTCTGGTACAAGTTGCATGACGTTGTTTCCGGAATGGCCGGATGCTGCGGCTTTGCTTATGCCGGTAATTGAGAAGAGCGGTGCTGAAATCGGCCTGCATCTTACCCTGACTGATTTTATGCCACTCAGCGGCGTGCGTGTCATGTGCTCAATGCGCAAGCGCATTGCCCAATGGATTTTGGGCAGTATCGACAAAGGCAAGCTCCAGCGCGAGCTGGATGCGCAGTTGAATGCTTTTATCGATGTGGTTGGCCGCGTGCCGGACTATATTGACGGACATCAGCATGTTCATTTTTTCCCGGTGGTTCGGGACTGGCTGATTGCCAGACGTGATTTGCTGATCAGCCCCCGCGGCACAGGTCCATGGCTGCGCGGCGCGCCCGATGCAGGCCTTGCCAGCAGCATTGCGTTGCGCGGTAAAATTTCCATTGTTGAGCGTATTGCCAATGGTTTTACGGCCGAGATGGAGGCTGCTGGCTATCGCGTTCGCGGGCCGTTGGTGGGGTTTTATGATTGGCGCAAGCCAGAAACCTTTCCCGCCGCTCTGCAACACTTTAAAGAAAATGCGCCAGAGGGTGCCATTGTCATGTGTCATCCCGGCCATGGTGATGCGCTTTTGGCGGCGCGTGATAGCCTTGTTGATGCCCGCGAGGTTGAGTTTGCCGAATTGATGCGGCAATAACAGCCAGTATCAAACTAAAACAAGGCCCTATTGATCATGACCCTCGCGCTTGCAGATGCCGACACACCGATTGCCGAGGACGGAGCAGACGGAGCGGCCAGCCATCCCTTGTTTGATCATGCGCCGCGCTCGGTGTCGTTCAACAAGCTGCGCAAGCGGCTGTTGCGTCAGGTGCGGCAGGCGATCGATGATTTCGACATGTTGAAGGGCCAGAAACGCTGGCTCATTGGCCTGTCGGGTGGCAAGGACAGCTATGGTCTGCTGGCGCTGCTGCTGGATCTGAAATGGCGCGGCCTGCTGCCGGTCGAGCTCTTGGCCTGCAATCTTGATCAGGGACAGCCGAATTTTCCAAAGCATATCCTGCCAGAATATCTGACATCCATAGGCGTTCCTCACCGGATTGAATATCGTGATACCTATTCGGTGGTGAAAGAAAAAGTGCCGCAGGGTGGCACCTATTGTTCGCTCTGTTCACGCCTTCGGCGGGGCAATCTCTATCGCATCGCCCGCGAAGAAGGCTGTGACGCCTTGATTCTCGGCCATCATCGCGAAGATATTCTCGAAACCTTCTTCATGAATTTCTTCCATGGCGGCCGTTTGGCAACCATGCCAGCCAAATTGCTGAATGATGAAGGTGATCTGTTTGTGATGCGGCCTTTGGCCTATGCGGCCGAGGATGACCTGGCAAAATTTGCCTCCGCCATGCAGTTTCCGATTATCCCTTGCGATCTTTGTGGCTCGCAAGATGGCTTGCAGCGCAATGCCATGAAGGAAATGCTGGCAGGCATCGAGGCAAAAATGCCGGGCCGAAAAGATACAATGCTGCGCGCGCTCTCCCATGTGAATGCGTCGCATCTCCTCGATCCCAAGCTTTTCGATTTTTCTGCATTGACTGTCACACAGTCTTCATAGGGAAGAGTCAGGCAGGCAGCGAAACTTCCCATAGCCAAGAGAGATTCTCTGTGTTTGATGACCATGATATCGGTGCCGTCCTTGAGATTGTCAAAGAAGCTGCCCGTCTCGATATTTTACCCCGCTTTCGCAGCCCTGATATGGGTGATGTGACGGAAAAGAAATCCGCAATTGATTTGGTCACCGATGCTGACCTTCTGTCTGAGCGGCGCATGACCGAGGCATTCCGCGCCCGGTGGCCCAATGCGCTGGTGGTGGGCGAAGAGGCCTGCGAAACCAATCCGGGGTTAATCTCTGCATTGAGGGATGCCGAGCTTGCCTTTGTCATCGATCCCGTTGACGGCACTTTTAATTTTCAGGCAGGCTTGCCCACCTTTGGCACCAATCTGGCCGTTGTGGTGCGCGGTGAGACGGTGGCGGGCATCATCCATGAGGCGGTGCTGGGTGACACGCTTGTGGCATCCAAGGGCGCAGGCGCGCACCTGCTGCGCGCTGATGGCCATCAAGCACCCATTGCAGTCGCAAAGCCTGTGCCGGTGTCTTCCACGGTTGGCACCATTTCGATCAATGATATAGGCTATGAACAGCGGCGGCGCATTGCTGGCAATCTTGCCAAGACCCAGATGGCTTTTGCCTATAATTGTTCCGCCTATGAATATTGGATGGCCTCCACCGGCAAGGTTCATTTCATCGGTCATCATAAACTGATGCCATGGGATCATCTGGCTGGTGTCTTGATTCATCTTGAAGCCGGTGGCTTTACTGCTCGATTTGATGGTACGCCCTACCTTCCGGGCCACACAACGGGTGGGATTTTGTCAGCACCAGACGTTGAGAGCTGGCAGGAGATCTTGCAGGAAATTGTTCTGGCATAAACCATTACCAGATTTTGTGTTTATCTATTGAAAGGAAACACCATGGCGAACGTTGATATCGCAACCCTTGCCAATCTGTTGCAAGAAGCGGCGGAGACAGAAATTCTGCCCCGCTTTCGCAACTTGGGTGAGGGCGATGTGCGGATGAAAACGGAAGCCATTGATCTGGTGACGGAAGCGGATGAAGCCGCAGAGCGGTTGATCCGCGCCCGTATCGAAGAGTTCATGCCGGAGGCGGTGTTTATTGGTGAAGAGGCGGTGGCCAGTGATCCGGCCTTGCTGGGCAAACTGGCTGATGCTGAATTAGCCGTTGTGGTGGACCCGATTGACGGCACATTTAATTTTGCCGCCGGTTTGCCGCTGTTTGGCGTCATGCTGAGCGTGGTGCACAAGGGCGAAACCATTGCCGGTCTGATTTATGATCCCATGGGCAATGATTGGGCAATTACCGAGAAAGGCAGCGGTTCTTGGCTGTGCAAGCCCGATGGCAATCAGGAAAAGATGGAAATGGTGGCGGCACCAGCGCTCTTACAAATGGTGGGCATTGCCAACACTGGCTTCTTCGATCTGGAAACGCGGCGCAAGATTCTGGTCAATCTCGCTGAAGTTCGCATTTTCACCAGCTATCGCTGTGCTGCGCACGAATACCGTGCCCTGTGCCAAGGTCATCTGCATTTCGCGATGTACAATAAACTGATGCCTTGGGATCATCTAGCGGGAACGCTGATGGCGCAGGAATCGGGCGGGTATGCCGCCCGTTTTGATGGCTCACCCTATTTGCCGCACCACACCACCGGTGGTTTGCTGATTGCGCCGGACGAAGAAACCTGGCTTGAACTGAAGCAGAAGGTTTTCACCGTATAATAATCCTACTGCTTAACAAAAAAGCCAGAACAGCGATGTTCTGGCTTCAGACTGCTGACAAACCCTAAATTTATCCTCGACGTCATGCTCGGCCCTGTGCCGAGCATCTAACCACGCTAATTTCACAAGCAAAGTCAATTGCTTATCCAGCCACGGCAGACCCTCGGGACAGGCCCGAGGGTGACGAAACGTCGAGCGAGAGGTTTGTCAATAAGCTGAAGCCAGAACAGCGATGTTCTGGCTTTTTTGTTTGATCATGCTTCAGACTTTCGGGTTGTGCGGCTGGAAAAGCTTGCCTTTTTCAGCGATCAGCACAAACACAAGGCCAATCACACCAAGGATGAAGTATCCAAACACCAAGGGGTGTGCCGTGCCGTCGAAAGCCTGCCCGATGATGGCACCGAGGATTGAGCCGCCAACGGTGGAAATAAAGCCCAGAACGGATGATGCGGTACCAGCCACATGGCCCAGAGGCTCAATAGCCAGCGTTTGGAAATTGCCACCGATCCAGCCAAACTGAAACATGGAGAGGGAGAAAAACATCATGAACAGCGCAAAGGGCAGGGGCTGAGGACCGTAAAGTTCAGCAACAAGCCATAAGGTGTTTACGGTAATAAACCCAAACAGGGAGCCATGGGACAGCTTGCGCATGCCAATACGGCCCACCAGTTTCGAATTCACAAAGGATGAGAGCGCCATGAAGATGGCGACGCCTGCAAAGGCCACCGGAAACCATTCACCGAGATGGTAAATGCCCTGATAGATCTGTTGCGCCGAATTGATGAACCCAAACAGGCCACCAAACACAAAGGTGCTGGCCAGCGTGTAGCACAGCGCTATCCGATTGCTCAAAACAATCTTGAAGCCCTGCAGAATGACCGCTGGGGTGAATTCGCGTCGATTTGCCGGGTCCAGTGTCTCTGGCAGGCGCTTATAGGTCCAAATGCTGGTGAGCGTGGCACCGATGGCGATCATCAAAAAGATCAGATGCCAATTGCCAAACAGCATGATCAACTGACCGGAGCCAGGGGCAACGACCGGAATAATCATGAACACCATCATGATCAGGGACATGACTTCGGCCATCTGCCGCCCGCCATAGATGTCGCGCACGATGGAAATGGTAATGACGCGTGTGCCCGCAGAGCCGGCACCCTGAATGAAACGCAGAATCAATAGACCGGCAAAGCTCGGCACAATGATAATGGCCAGCGCTGCGAGAATATAGATGACAAGACCGATCAACATCGGATTGCGCCGCCCGAACCGATCAGACAAAGGACCGTAGATCAGTTGTGCGCAGCCGAAACCGATGAGGTAAGAGGTGACAACATATTGCCGGTGATTTTCATTTTCGACATTCAATGCCGTACCAATTTGTTGCAAAGCGGGCAGCATAATGTCGATTGCCAAGGCATTCATGGCCATCAATGCAGCGCAAAGAAAAACAAATTCGAGCTTGCTCATCCCCTTGAGGGCGGCAGGCAAAGAACGGTGGGAATCCGTCATGAAATATGTCCTACAAACAGCCGAAAGGCGTCGCAGGGCGCGACGCCTTTATCAGAAAGTGATGATTCACAATAACGACACCGGACTTAAATAACAACCGGCTTTAGAAGGTGTCGGGGAACATGATTGGTGGTTTTCCCGAAAAGACAAGCACCATCAAAGCAATCCAGAATCTGTCTGGTTCGATCTGAACCTCGCAGACTCTGAAACGCTATCTCAGGCCGCGCCGCGAACGGTAATGCCTTTTTCCTGCATGTGGGCCTGAAGCTCACCAGCCTGGAACATTTCGCGCACGATATCGCATCCGCCGATAAATTCGCCCTTGATATAGAGCTGAGGAATCGTTGGCCAGTTGGAATAGGTCTTGATGCCTTCGCGGATTTCCTGATCAGACAGGACATTGATGCCCTTGTAGTCAACGCCCAGATAATCGAGCATTTGCACCACTTGTCCGGAAAAACCACATTGCGGAAACTGGGGTGTTCCCTTCATGAAGAGCACGACATCGTTGCTTTTCACTTCATTGTCGATGAATTCATTCACACCGCTCATGGATTTATCCTTTCACATGCGGGTCAAGGCCGCAGTTTGATTTCTATATATAAGCACCGTGTGCCAAACTTGCAAAACCGAATGGCTGATTTTTACATCAGCCGTTGTTGCGGGTTCTGCGCCGCGCCTGTCTTGCAGATTTGCTGCGATGAACCGGCTTGGCAATCTCTGCGGGCTTATCCGTCTGCACGGCGCTTGCGCGTTGCAGGCGCTTTTCTTTGTATTTTCTTCTATCTGTCATCTCGCCCTTGATAGAGCCGAGAAGCGATTTGATGAAAGAAGAGATTGGATTGCTCATGGCTTTTGCTATCTGTCTCAAGCGTCGGGAATGGATGTTTGCAATGCAAGCGCATGCAGCACGCCGCCCATGTTGCCCTTCAGAGCATCATAGACCATCTGGTGCTGTTGCACACGGGTTTTCCCGCGGAAAGCTTCAGCCACAACCTCGGCCGCGTAATGATCGCCATCTCCCGCCAGATCGCGGATGACCACCTTGGCACCGGGAATGCCAGCCTTGATCATGTCTTCAATATCACCGGGTTTCATCGCCATGGTTTTGCTCCCAATTTTCGTTATTCTGCGGCTGCAAGGCTCGGTGCCTTGCCATCCATAAATTCAGGGAACCATGATTCATGGGCATTGCGCAATTCTTCAGTCGAGATTGTGCACACTTCGGCAATCGCCAGCGAATCGCCGCCAACCTTGCCAAGGCGACGGAACGGAATGCCTGAGCCTTCGGCATTGGCACAGAAGAAATTGGCCAATTCAGCCGGTACGGTCATGACATAACGGGCCTGATCTTCACCAAACAGCAGGGCATGGTTCAAACCCCGGCTTTCAGACAGGTCAATTTCCATGCCCTTGCCGGATGCAATCACCATTTCACTCAATGCGATGGCAAGGCCACCCGAGGAAATGTCGTGGCAAGCGGTGACCTGACCATTGCGAATGGCAGAGCGCACAAAATCACCATTGCGGCGCTCAGCATGCAGGTCCACGTCGGGGGCTGGGCCATCGGTGCGGCCCAAAAGATCGCGAAGATAGATCGAGCTGCCGAGATGCGATCCGTCCACGCCAATCATGATAACATGATCGCCTTCATTGGCGGTGCCAATCTTGGCCATACGGCTCCAGTCGGGAAGTAGTCCAACGCCGGCAATGGTGGGTGTTGGCAGAATGGCAACGCCATTGGTTTCATTATAGAGCGAGACATTGCCCGACACGATCGGGAAATCGAGCGCGCGGCAGGCTTCGCCAATGCCCTTGATGGCCTCAACCAACTGCCCCATGATTTCAGGCTTTTCAGGGTTGCCGAAGTTCAGATTGTCCGTCGATGCCAAAGGCTCGGCACCCGTGGCCGTAATATTGCGCCAGCATTCGGCAACGGCCTGCTTGCCACCTTCAAACGGGTCGGCCTCAACATAGCGTGGTGTTACGTCCGAGGAAAAGGCCAGCGCCTTGGTGGGGTGGTTCTCAACCCGCACCACGCCTGCGTCGCCGCCGGGCAGTTGCAGGGAGTTGCCCTGAATCAGGGTGTCATATTGCTCATAGACCCAGCGGCGGCTGGACTGGTTGGCAGAACCCACGATGGACAGGATAGCCTCGCGATAATCGGCTGGCTCTTCTACCAGATTGGCAGGCAACGCGCCGCGCTTGTCCGATTCGCGCCAAGGGCGGTCATATTCCGGGGCCTGATCGCCAAGCTCCTTGATGGGTAGATTGGCGACTTCCTCGCCCTGATGCAGAATGCGGAAGCGCAAATCATCGGTGGTTTTGCCAACGATGGCAAAGTCCAGACCCCATTTGACGAAAATGGCTTTGGCAACCTCTTCCTTGGAAGGCTCCAGCACCATCAACATGCGCTCCTGGCTTTCAGAGAGCATCATTTCATAGGCGGTCATGTTTTCTTCGCGTACCGGCACGGTGTCGAGATCAAGCTCAATGCCGAGGTCGCCCTTGGCACCCATTTCCACCGCCGAACAGGTGAGGCCAGCCGCGCCCATATCCTGAATGGCGATAACAGCGCCGGTCTTCATCAGCTCAAGGCAGGCTTCCAGCAAGCATTTTTCGGTGAAGGGGTCGCCGACCTGCACGGTTGGGCGCTTTTCTTCGATTGATTCGTCAAATTCGGCCGAGGCCATGGTTGCACCGCCAACGCCATCGCGGCCCGTCTTGGCACCCAGATAGACGACGGGCAGGCCAACGCCCTTGGCTTCAGACAGGAAGATAGCATCGGACTTGGCAAGGCCAGCCGCAAAGGCATTAACAAGGATATTGCCGTTATAGCGCTCGTCAAACTCCACCTCGCCGCCAACCGTTGGCACACCAAAGGCGTTGCCGTAGCCGCCAACACCCGCAACAACGCCAGAGACCAGATGGCGGGTCTTTGGGTGATCAGGTGCGCCGAAACGCAGGGCATTCATGGCAGCAATCGGCCGCGCGCCCATGGTGAACACATCGCGCAAAATGCCGCCAACACCCGTGGCAGCGCCCTGATAAGGCTCGATATAAGAGGGGTGGTTATGGCTTTCCATTTTGAAAACTACGCAATCGCCATCATCAATGTCGACCACGCCCGCGTTTTCACCGGGGCCTTGAATCACCCGCGGGCCGGTGGTGGGCAGGGTGCGCAGCCAGCGCTTGGAGGATTTGTAAGAGCAGTGCTCATTCCACATGGCGGAAAAGATGCCGAGTTCCGTGAAGGTCGGCTCCCGTCCGATCAGTTGCAGGATCCGGTCATATTCCTCTGGCTTCAGGCCATGGGAGGCGACCAGTTCCGGGGTGATCTGGATTGCATTCGGGATCGTCATGGTTCTCTCTTCATCCGGCAGTGGGAATTTGCGCACCTTTTATAACAGGCAATTCATTCGCGCGACTGGAAAATGTGTGGTGCCACTGGAAAATGCGGCCTTTCCAGGATTTGCAGCCAAATTGCTGTTTCTTTGCCACATTGAGATGTTGTCCTTGGTCTGCTAAATGCGATTTTGGTGCCTACAGCGCCGTGCGCCAAATATGGCGCACAAAGGACGCTGTAACACTTTAAGCCTGCTGCATAATTTTCACCTTAAATCGATTCCGATTTAAGGAATTATGCAGTAAGCATAATCTGTTTGGGGATTGTGGATTTCTTTTCACCTTTTCGCTGAACCTTGCGCTAAACTCAGGCGATGAATGATTTGGTTCTGTTGATCCAATGTAGCAAAGATACAAAACAGGTGGCCCTGTGATCGACCCTTATTCCATGCTCGGACTTGAGCGCGACGCCGATGAGACGGCCATCAAGGCGGCTTACCGTAAGAAGGTCAAGAGCGCGCATCCTGATACAGGCGGAGATCCGGATGAGTTTGGCCGGATCACGACGTCTTATGATCTGCTGAAAGATCCCGTGCGCCGCAAGGTCTACGATGACACTGGCTATGACCCGCAATTGGCTGATGTGGCCGATCTCAAGGGGCTGGTTGTTCTCGAATCTCTGATCAACGATATGATTCTGGATGAGCGCGAACCGGGCAGCTTTGATCCGGTGGCGGCATTGCGGCGCAAGCTGACCGACGATGTGTTGAAGTCACGCTTTAACATTCTGGAACTCGAGCGTCATCGTGGCCGGATTCGCCAGCACGTTGATCGCCTTGGCCGCCGTCCGGAAAAGGATGTGCTGGGGTCTATGCTGCGTGCCCGCACGCAATCCATCTCGGAGGCCATCAAAGCCGCAGAAGCGCAAATTGATGCCATAGAGCGCGCCTATGAAATGCTGGAAGGCTATTCTTATGAATTGATGCCTTTAGAGCGCCCTGAGGACAACAATGTTTCTCCCGAGGGCGATGATTCTGAGGCGGGTGCCTTTTCGGACGCGCCAATCGAGCCGCCGAAGGCCGCAGAATAAACCTGCCGACCTTTGTGCGTTTTATAAAACGCAAGGCGCTGTAGAGCGCGCGCGGTGCAGTAAAGCTGTTTCGATGCATGACTGTCCTTTTGGCAGTCATGCATTTTTTTTATGCCCATCGCTGAAAGTCTAGCCATCGCATCTGCTGTGCGACAATGGAACGGTGCAGATTCTTTGTTGTCTTGTTTTGTCCCAATGGTGGAAATGTGTATCATTTTGGATCACATTGATAAAAGTCATTAACTCAGGTTTAATATTTAACCGAAAAAAAACGCGCTCTGCGCTCTCCTTTTTTGGGAGGCATTTTGGATGAATTGTCCGTCGGAAGGCTTGGTGATTTTGGCCTAATTTTCGAGATAATTTATTGATATATAATAATATTATTTAGAGTTCTTAGGCGTGAAAATCGCGCCCACTTGCCTCACGAGCGCAGGCTTTGAGAGGCGCGCGATGCAATTTGGAAGTGAACAGACTGTTGCTTGCTTTCACATCTTCTCGTAACGTTTCGGCAATGCAGCGTTTGTTTTTCAAAACTTCGGGAACAAAAACGTGATTGCGTCATTTTATAGCTGGTTTTTTGAGCAAGTGTCCCGTCGCACATTTGGGCTCGTGGTTCATTTTGTTGCAATTGGGCAACTCATCAAGCGCATGCAGGCCATGAGGATTCGTAAATTTTCTTTTGGGCGAGGGGTCGCAAAATCGAACTTAAAAGGGATCTTGGTTCATGACTCGTTTCGATATTAGGGGCCTGTTCCGGAGCAGCCATGAAACGTTTGGCGATCGTCTCAATGTAGGACGTGACCTTGCTGGTCTGGAGTTTTCGGATTTGGCTGTTGCGGCCAATGTGTCCGAGCGCACGTTGCGTGCTTGGGAGGCAGGTAAGAGCAATATTGATGGCAAAAGCCTGGAGAAAGTGGCGGCGCTTTTAAATGTGTCGTCTACCTGGTTGTTGACAGGCGAAGGTGTCGGGCCGCAGGCGCAGAATGAAAACTCCGACATGATAAATTTCATGCGGTGGGAGTTGGAGCGCCTGACAAGACTGCATCAGGAAACGGCTGAAATGATTGATATGCTGCACCGCCAGATCGGTGATCTGGAGCAGAACGCAAGTTTTTAAAGTGATTGCCCCGCCTTATGGCGGGGTGCCGGTCAATGCAGTGATGATCAATGTAGTGACGATCAATCCACCACTGTGGGGCCAAAGACGGTTTCAAATGCGTCTTTGAGCAAAACGTCGACATCTGCCATGGTCACAGGCAATCCCAGATCGACCAGACTGGTCACGCCATAAGCGGATATGCCACACGGCACAATGCCGCCATAATGGGATAGGTCTGGTTCCACATTCAGCGACAAACCATGAAAACTCACCCAGCGGCGCAGGCGAATGCCCAATGCGGCAATCTTATCCTCAGCCATGGTGCCATCGGGCAGGGCGGGCTTTTCCGGACGGCGTACCCACACGCCCACACGATCTTCACGCCGCTCGCCACGAACGTTCATCATGTCCAGCGTGCGAATAACCACATCTTCAAGAGCGGCCACAAAGGCGCGCACATCCTGGCGGCGGCGCTTCAGGTCCAGCATCACATAGGCGATGCGCTGGCCTGGACCGTGATACGTGTATTCGCCACCGCGACCGGTGGAAAAAACCGGAAATCGCTGGGCGTCGATCAGGTCTTTTGAGTCTGCGCTGGTCCCGGCCGTGTAGAGCGGCGGGTGCTCCACCAGCCAGACAAGTTCATCTGCTTGCCCGTTGGCAATGGCTGCAACCTCGCGCTCCATCGTCGCAATGGCCTCTTCATAAGGCACAAGGTGATCACTGATGCGCCAGCGCACGGGGGGGTGGCCGGGTTTTGCGAACATATCAGTATCAAGATCGGTACGGAGCATCGGAGGCAGTCCTGTATGGTATGCAGTAGATTTAAAGCGTTACAGTGAACCCTTGTGCGCCTTATATGGTACGTCGCGCCGTAAAATGATACAACGCCGTGCGATTTATCAAGCACACGGCGTTGTAGGACGTTCTTTCGATTCTGTCAGTATCGATTGCCGGTATTCATCAACCGCCGGGCTTACGGTGTGTTACAGCGCCGTGCATTTTATAAAGCGCACAAAGGACGCTGTAACCCTTCAAATATGCTGGATAATTTCCACTTTAAATCCACTCCGATTGAAGGAATTATGCAGGAGGTGCGAGGTAATCATGCACCACTTCGCCCAGACCAAGCGTGAGATCAGCAATGATGTGGACCGCTGAGATAACCTTGAGGACGGGCAGCTCTGCCACGCGCGCAAGCGCATGATCGACCAGTTGCAAGCCTGCGGGGCCTTCCCATGCACCCTTCACGGTAATATCGGTCATATAGTAGCGCACCAACTCGCAAATGCGCGGTGAGCAATCGACATGCGGAATGATTTTCAAAAGGAAATTGGCACCACTTAAACTCTCTTTCACCGGTTCAGGATCAAGGGCGCGATGTTTAAAGCCCATAGATCCCGTGGCAACGCGGATGGAGCCAACATCCAGTGTGCCGATGATTGCGTTTTTCTCTGTATGCAGGTTTGGTTCGGCCAGCTTCTTGGGAAAGCCCCAGATCTCACGCCCGCCAGCAATTGGCCCATCGTCATTGAGATACATTGCGTGAACATATCCGCCCTTTTGTCCATTGAATGATACGGGGATGACCTGGCCCGACTCGGTGTAATCGCCAAATCCAAAGGAATCGGGCATGCGGATGAATTCAAATTTCACCACTGGCTCGGTAATTTCCAATGGTTCCGGCACCACGGCGCGAAGGGCGTCCATATCTGTGCGGTAGGTGATAATCATATATTCGCGATTGATGAACCGATACGGCCCCTTGGGATAGGTCGGATTGGTCAAAGGCATGGAAAATGCGTTTTTGCGAACGTCTTCAGGTCTCATGTGTCTGTACGCTTTCTAATGCAGGCCGGTGCCTTGTTGCTGACATTGCATTCGAAGTATCAACAAAATGTCGCTTGACGCTTATGGGTGTGTTTTTTAGCGCGTCACCATCAAGGGTTTAGATTGGATTCGGACGGCAGTCAAAAACTGCCTGCGGAATTGGTAAATTTTCCCCTTGGTAATGAAATTTAAAATCCCATATATTTCAATGGTTAAAGGTGTAATTGAAAGTGAAAGTGCGGGATTTCAAAAAAATGTTGCACACCGCTCTTGTGCACCCGAAAGGCATTTGCTAGATGCAGCTCGTCGCCGCAAAACGGTAGACACTACCACGATGCGGTCGTGGCGGAATTGGTAGACGCGCAGCGTTGAGGTCGCTGTGGGGCAACCCGTGGAAGTTCGAGTCTTCTCGACCGCACCAAAAAAGCCCGGCTTTTAAGCCGGGTTTTTTGTTGAATGCGATACGTGTTCTGGCTGCATAACGTCGAAGCGAAACGCAGCGAAGGTTTTCAGAAAATCCTATGCTCTTGATGAGCGTCAATCGTCTTCCGGTTCGTGGCTGTCCACGCCGATGGTTTCAATATTGTTGATCACGTGATGGACATTCGGCACACTGAGGGCCAGCCGCGCGGCCATGCTGCGCTCGCCTGCGGTGTCAACCATTCCGGTCAGGGTGGCGGTGTGGCCATCGACGAAGATTTCGACATTGCTCAGCGTCCCACTGGATGCGGCGTCAAAGCGTTCCGAGATCTTGCTCTCGATGTCATCGCTTTCTTCGCGCCCCACTGTTTCTGGCCGCAGCCCGTCTTTCAGGCTCTCTTCTTCGCCAACACCATCGACATTGACAATCCGATAGCCGTCATTGTGGTCACGATCAAAATTGCCAGCTGTGGAGCCGTAAGGGCGATTTTCGGGTGGAAGCGAACCTGCGCCCGGCGTATCGGAATAAGGCCAGCCGTCGCGAATATTGCGCGATTCGAGGTCACGAAGGTCGTCTTCGCTCGGAGCTGCGTTTTCATGTCTCGGGTAGGTCATTGCGTGCTCTCCCTGATTTTCGGGCCATGCTTGATGGCCTGATGATGATCTTGAAGAGAGAACGTGTGAACGACGGTTTTGTTCAATTGGTGTTATAGCATACGTTGCTGAATCCAGATTCTGGTCAAAACACCGTCTTGCCAAAACATGGAGATCCGTTTGGAATCAGACGCGGCTCACTTTCTGCCATTTTTTGAGTAGTCGCTCGCGCTTCAGGCGGGAAAGACGGTGGATCCAGAATTTTCCGTCGAGCTGGTCGATCTCGTGTTGCATGCAGATGGCGGCAAAATCGCGCATCTCCTCTTCCACCACGCTACCATTCAGCGTCTGATAGCGGATCACGGCCATGCGAGGCCGGGTGACCGTTTCCGTCATGCCGGGCATGCAGACGCTGCCTTCCACATGCTCCATGGTTTCTTCGGAAAGAGAGAGTATTTCGGGGTTCACATAGGTTTTGCGGCCGCCCAACTCGGGCAAATCAAGCACCACCACGCGCCTTAATTCGCCCACATGGGCCGCTGTGATGCCCACGCCGGGTGCTTCGCGCATCGCATTATACAGCTGATCGCAAAACAGACCGAGCGCCTCATCAAAACACTGCACTGGCTGGCATGGCTGATCCAGGCGTGAATCGGGGTATCGCAAGATTTTCAATGACATGATGCTTGCTTAATCAACACCGCCAGCCATGCGCAAGCGGCGCTGATCGGGCACGATGACATGTCGATTGTTTTCAATGACAATCACGTTCTCTTTACGCAGTTTTGTCATTTGTCGACTGACCGTTTCAATGGTCAAGCCCAGAAAATCGGCGATATCGGCGCGGGAGAGGGGCAGGTCAAACGTCTTTTTAAACGGCTGGGTTGGATCAATATGGGTGGCGATCAGGTACAGGAAGCTTGCCACCTTTTCCTGCGCGGTTTTACGCCCCAGTGTGAGCATCCATTCTCTGGCTTCATCAAGCTCTTTGAGGGCTTGCTGATGCAATTTGTGCTCAAGATCCGGTGTTTCACTCACCAGCCGTTCGAACCCGACACGTGGGAAAGCGCAGACTTCCACATTTGTGGCAGCTTCTGCGGTCAGATTGCTTTCCTTGAGGAAAGGGCGGCCCATGAAGTCGGGGGCAAATTGCAAGCCAACAATCTGCTGGCGGCCATCTGCCATCATTTTCGAGAGCTTCACGACGCCGTGTAGAATATTGCTGTAGCCGACAGTTTGTTCACCCTGGCCAATCACTTCGCTCCCGGCGTCGAAATGGCGTTTTGTTGATGTGCGGTTGAGCTCGATCAATTGCGCACTGGAGAGTGCCGCGCATACTCCACCATGCCGTGCTTCGCATGCGCTACAGACGGTCGGCGGTGCGTCGGACACAGCCGTGATGTTGCTTTTGCTTTGCGTATCCATTGTTCGCCCCACGCTAACGTATGAATGGATGCACCATCCATTGTCGATATCGAGCCTTTGCCACGACCCGATTTACGTCAATATCTCTACTTAAACGAGACTATCAAGAAATTGATCGAAGTCAAAGCGCTGTTATTGCCGATGCTCTAATTCATGAGGCCAAGATGCGTTTACACGAGGCTGAGCCTGATGATTGTGAAAGACCTGCTGGACAAATATTCTGCTGCCGTTCCTCGCTACACGAGCTATCCCACCGCGCCGCATTTTCACAGTGGCGTAGACTGCGGCAAATATTCGCAATGGCTCTCAACCCTTTCAGCAGGGCAGTCCATTTCCCTTTATATTCATATTCCCTACTGTGACCGTCTTTGCTGGTTTTGTGCCTGTCACACACGGCATACGCTGAAATATGGACCGATAAAGACCTATCTTGAAGCGCTTTTTGTTGAAATCGAGCAGGTTGGCGCTCGTGTGAGCGCTGAGTCGAAAGTCGTAGAAGTGCATTTGGGTGGCGGTTCCCCCACCATGTTGCGCCCCGAAGACATGGTTGCTCTGATGGCGCATTTGCGCGCGCATTTCAGTTTTGCCGAGGCGGTGGAGTTGAGCGTTGAGATGGACCCCAATGATCTCGATGAGGGGCGTTTTGACGCCCTTGCAGCCATAGGTCTGACACGCGCCAGCCTTGGGGTGCAGGACTTTGATCCCGTCGTGCAAAAAACCATTAATCGCATCCAGACATTTGAGCAGACAAAATCAGTGGTTGAGGCGGTGAGGGCGCGCGGCGTTACCTCGGTGAACTGTGATATTTTATACGGATTACCCCATCAGACCGTTGAAACCTTGCAAAGCACTGTGCGCGATATTCTGTCTTTGGCTCCGGATCGCGTTGCACTCTTCGGTTATGCCCATGTGCCGTGGATGAAGAAGCACCAAACCATGATTGCCGAGGATGCGTTGCCGGGTGTCGGCCAGCGGTTTGAGCAAATGTCGCGGGCAGCATCCATGCTGGTCGATGCCGGTTATCAGGCAATCGGTATCGATCATTTTGCTCTGCCCGATGATTCTATGGCAACGGCTGCGCGGGAAGGCCGCTTGCGGCGTAATTTTCAAGGCTATACCACAGATGCAGCCGACGCCCTGATCGGCCTTGGCGCATCCTCCATCAGCCAGTTGCCGCAGGGCTATGTGCAAAACATGGCAGCCACGGGCGAATATCAGCGGATGGTCAAGCAGGGCGGTTTGGCAGCGGTGCGTGGCATTGCGCTCTCCACCGATGATCGCGCCCGCGCTGCGGTGATTGAGCAGATCATGTGCGATTTCGGCTTTTCGTTTGCCGAATTGCGCAGGGCTTTTCCGCAGGATGCGGAGCTGATCATCACAGAGGCAAAGGTTTTTGCAGGCAGCGATCGTGATGGCCTATGCAGCATCGAGCAGGACTATTTTGCTCTGACCAGAGTTGGAAGAACCTTTGCCCGTAGCGTGGCTGCCGTGTTCGATTGCTACCTTTCGAACGGCAAAGCACGACATTCCATCGCAGTTTGAACCATGATGATCGAAAATTTGCGGCTAACGGGCTAAACAGGCCATTGGCTTTTGTTTGAGTTTTGCCTATGTGAAACGCTGAATTTGAATTTGTGAAGGAAAAATGGCGTGACCGCTACATTCGATAAAGTTGCCGACATCATTGCTGAAACCAGCGAGATCGACCGGGAAACCATTACGCCTGAAAGCCACACCATCGATGATCTTGGCATCGACAGCCTCGATTTCCTCGACATCGTGTTTGCGATCGACAAGGAATTCGGCATCAAGATCCCGCTGGAAAAGTGGACTCAGGAAGTCAATGAAGGCAAGGTGACCACGGAAGAATATTTCGTGCTCAAGAACCTCTGTGCCAAGATTGATGAGCTGAAAGCCGCCAAAGCTTGATGACCAAAACCTCAGGCGGCGCTTGATGCAAGCGACGCTTGATGTTTGTGCGAAAGGCAAAGGGTATCTGATGCTTTTGGAATATTTCCAGATGGTCGATAAGGTTGAATCCGTCGATCTCAGTGGTCCAACTTTGAAGGCGCGATCGGTTGTGCCGGAAAAAAGCCCGGTTTTTGAAGGGCATTTTCCTGGAATGCCGCTTGTGCCTGGCGTGTTGCTGATCGAGACGATGGCGCAGGCCTCGGGGCTTCTGGTTCTCGCTGTTACGGATTTTGCGTCCATGCCGTTCTTGATGTCGGTCGATGGTGCGAAAATGCGCAGCTTTGTTGAGCCGAATGCCGTTTTGGATATCGAAGCCTATCTCGAGCACGAAGGCTCCGGCTTCGCTGTCACCAAAGCAAAAATAACCTGCGACGGCAAGAAAGTGGCGGATTGCCAGCTTAAACTGCGCACCATGTCCTTTTCCGAGATCCCGCTCGGAGATATCGTGCGCAGGCGGGCCGAAGATATCGGCCTTATGGCTGCAATCTCCGCTGCTGGTTAAGTGAGATTCTGAGGAATTCGTCAATAAGGCCGCCGCTTTTGCGCGCGGCCTTATTGCGTAAATTCGTCTGTCGGAGTACGGCAGGTCTATAACCCTGACCCTGAGGTTTTCGCTTGGGTCAGGTGTTCAGCTGTAAGAGTTTATTTGGGAAGAGTGGCTGCCAGTTTTCTCCAATGATAAACGCAGAGAAGACAATTGAGAGGCTGTGCCGGTTGGCATGAACGCGGCAGACTCCCTATGTACGGTGCTGCTGGTTTCAAAGCACGGTGTTGCTGAAGAGGTATGATATGCAAAAGACGCCCAAGGATGTGGTCATTACCGGCATCGGTATTGTCAGTTGCTTTGGTACGGGTAAAGAGCCGCATATTGCGCTGCTGTCGGGCAAAAATGCGCCTGTTCCACCGATTGAGTCGGAAAAGTTCAAGCCATACCCCATTCACCCCATGCCCGAGATTGACTGGTCTTTGCAAATCGCCAAGCGCGGTGATCAGCGCCAGATGGAAAACTGGCAGCGGCTTGGTGTTTATTCTGCCGGCCTTGCTTTGGATGATGCCGGGCTGAAAGATAACGTGGAAGCCTGTTCCACGATGGATATGATTGTCGCGGCTGGTGGTGGTGAGCGTGACGTTGCCGTTGATACATTGATCATCAACGAAGGTCTGAAGCGCAATGATCGTGAGCAGTTGGTCAATGAGAAGCTGACCACAGAATTGCGGCCAACCCTGTTTTTGGCGCAGCTTTCGAATCTGATGGCGGGCAATATCTCAATTGTTCATAAGGTCACAGGCTCGTCGCGCACATTTATGGGTGAAGAAGCGGCCGGCCTGTCAGCCATTGAAACCGCATTTCATCGCATCCGTGCCGGGCAATCGACGCACTCGCTGGTGGGTGGCGCATTTGTTGCTGGCCGCGATGATATTTTTCTGCTGGTCGAGGGCATTCAAGCCCATGCCAAGGGCGAATGGAAGCCGCTGTGGCAGCGTGAGCAGGCGGATGGCGGCGGCATGATTCTTGGCACCGTTGGGGCATTCCTGGTGCTGGAATCGCGGGAACATGCGCGAGCGCGCGGTGCGCATATCTATGCAACGATTGACGCCATTGAGAGTGATCGTGGCCGTCGCGATGAGGGCGGCCTGGAAAAGCGCCTGAACCGCATTGCCGAGGCCGTTGGCAAGGATATGGCCTCTGGTGCTCTGGTGTTGTCCGGTGCCAGCGGCATGCACGATATTTCTGCGCGGGAAAAGGCAGTGCTGGACGCTGCATTCCCAGGCTCGGTGGTGCGCGGTTTTGGTGGCGTGACAGGGCATGGGCTGGAAGCACAGTTCCCGGTTGGTCTGGCGCTGGCAGCCTTGGCGCTGGATTCAAAAACCACGGTTCCGGCTTTTGATGAAAAGGCCGAGGCTGTGATGAGCGAGCCTGCCAGCGAGGCGATTGTCACAACGGTTGGCTATGTGCGCGGCGAAGGCATGGCGCGCCTGTCGGCTGAAGCCTGAGGAGTTGAGACACATGACGAATTCTCGTTTCAAGGATCATTTGGGCCGCCCCATCGTTGCCGTCACCGGCATGGGGGTCATTACCTCGTTGGGGCAGGGGCTCGCTGACAATTGGGCCAAGCTCACCGGCGGTGTTTCAGGCATTCACGCCATCAGCCGCTTTCCCACGGAGGGCCTGAACACCCGCATCAGCGGCACGGTGGATTTTATTGACGTGCCAGCCAACAACGCAGTTGAGCGCTCCTATGCCATGGCACGCGAAACAACGCTCGAAGCCTTGGCGCAGGCCGGTATTTCCGGCGAGTTTAACGGCCCACTTTTCCTCGCCGCCCCGCCGGTTGAGCCTGAGTGGGAAGATCGTTTCATTTTGGCCGAGCGCGCACCCAAGGGTGAATATGCTCACGCATATCAGCAGGTTTTGGCCGCAGTGCGGGCAGAAGCTGACCCTGTGTTTTTGGAGGCCGTACAGTTTGGCTCGATTTCGGAGCGTCTGGCTGACCGCTTTGGCACCCGTGGCTTGCCCGTCACGCTATCGACGGCCTGCGCATCGGGTGCAACAGCAATCCAGCTTGGTGTTGAAGCCATTCGTCAGGGCCGCACCGATCGTGCGCTGACGGTGGCAACAGATGGATCTGTGGGTGCGGAAGCGCTGATCCGTTTTGCGCTGTTGTCGGCACTCTCCACCCAGAATGATCCGCCAGAAAAGGCCTCCAAGCCTTTCAGCAAGGACCGTGATGGCTTTGTGATTGCCGAAGGCTCGGCAACGCTGGTACTGGAATCGCTGGAATCGGCCATTGCGCGTGGCGCAAAGGTGCTGGGCATCATGAAGGGCTGTGGCGAAAAGGCCGATCATTTCCATCGCACCCGCTCTTCACCAGATGGCGGGCCAGCGATTGCCACCATCAGGGCTGCATTGGATGACGCAGGGCTGGCGGAAGATGCTATTGGCTATATCAATGCCCACGGCACCTCGACCCCTGAAAATGACAAGATGGAATATGGTGCCATGCTCTCAGTGTTTGGTGAGCGCTTGAGCGACCAAATTCCTGTGTCATCCAACAAGTCGATGATTGGTCATACGCTGACGGCAGCCGGTGCTGTTGAAGCGGTCTTTTCCATTCAAACCATGTTGACCGGCACCTTGCCGCCAACCATCAACTACACCAACCCGGACCCAAGCATCGTTATGGATGTGGTGCCAAATGTGAAGCGCGATGCGCAGGTCAGTGCTGTTTTGTCAAACAGCTTTGGCTTTGGCGGGCAAAATGCCAGCCTGATCATGGCGTTGGAGCCAGCATAAGCTGGTGCTGAGAAAAAATTGAGAGAGTAAGGCCTTCGGGCAAGAAGGATTAAGACCTATGCGCGCATTGCAACTGATCGAAGACCGTAAGCTGGAAATCACCGACCTGCCAGAGCCAGACGCTCCCGGTCCGGGTGAAGTGACGCTGCGCGTCAAGGCGGTCGCACTGAACCACATTGATGTCTGGGGCTGGCGCGGCATGGCCTTTGCCAAGCGCAAAATGCCGCTGGTAATTGGCGCTGAAGCATCGGGCGTGGTTGAGGCCATTGGTCCGGGCGTTGGTAATATCCTGCCCGGGCAGTTGGCAGCGGTTTATGGCGCGCGCACCTGCGGGCTGTGCAAGCCATGCCGCGAAGGTCGCGACAATCTGTGCGAACATGTAGGCGGCGTGCACGGCTTCCATCTTGATGGTTTTGCGCAGGAAAAGATCAATATTCCGGCCCGTTTGCTGGTGCCCGCTCCTCCGGGTGTGGATGCCGTGGCGGCAGCGCTTGCCCCTGTGACCTTTGGCACCGTTGAGCATATGTTGTTTGACAATGCCAAATTGGAACCCGGCGAGACGATTTTGGTCCATGCCGGTGGCTCAGGAATTGGTACGGCAGCGATTCAATTGGCCAAGAAAATTGGCTGCACGGTCATCACCACGGTCGGTTCGGACGATAAGATTGAGCCTGCGAAAGCGCTGGGTGCAGACCACGTCATCAATTATCGCACAGATCGGTTTGAAGGCGTGGTGCGCAAGCTGACCAAGAAAAAGGGCGTTGACGTGGTGTTTGAGCACGTCGGTAAAGACACATGGGCAGGCTCGATGCTGTGCCTGAAGCGCGGCGGGCGGCTTGTGACCTGCGGCTCCACCTCGGGTGTTTCGACCGAGATGAACCTGATGATGCTGTTCCAGCAGCAGCTAAAGCTGCTTGGCTCCTTTGGTTGCCGCATGGAAAACATGGCCAATGCCATGCAGAAAATGGCGCGCGGCATTGTGCATCCGGTGATCGATACCGAAGTGACGTTTGAAGATATTGATGTTGCGCTGAAGCGCATGGAAGGCCGACAGATTTTCGGCAAGATCATTCTGAAAATGGATTAATGCCGTGAAACGGCTGTTGCGACGAATTCTCACGCCGCTGGTTTTGCGCTTTCGCGCGTTTCCGCAATGGTTGGTGGCCAAACTGCTGCTGATATTGCTGATGACGCTGAAAGTGTTTCCAGCGGATGCTGCCTTGAATTTTGCTGATCGTGTGGTGCGCTTTGTTGGGCCGAAGCTGGCCCGCCATCAACTGATGTTGACCAACCTGCGCAATGCCTTTCCGGAAAAAACGGCGGCAGAGATCGAAAAAATTGCCTCAGATGCCTGGGGCCACATGGGTCGTCAGACGGCGGAATATGTGTTTCTCGACAAGCTGTTTGATTTTGATCCGGCAAAGCCGGGTGAAGGGCGCATAGAAGTCTCCGGCATTCCGGTGTTTATGGAATTGCTTAACGCGCGCCGCCCCTTCATTGTTTTCACCGCCCATACCGGCAATTTTGAAATGCTGCCGGTGGCTGGTGCTGCCTATGGTCTGGACGTAACCGTGCTGTTTCGTCCGCCCAACAATCCGTATATCGCCGATATGGTGTTTGGCTTTCGAAAAGCACGGATGGGAAATCTGGTGCCATCGCATGCTGGCTCGGCTTTTCATCTTGCCAGCCAGCTGGAAGGTGGCAATGGCGTTGGCATTCTGGTGGATCAAAAGTTTTCGCGTGGAAAGCCAACAACCTTTTTCAATCAGGATGTGCGTACCAATCCGCTGTTGGCCAAGCTGGTTCGCCAGTTTGATTGCGATGTCTTTCCCGCCCGCTGCATTCGTTTGCCGGGAAACCGCTATCGGCTGGAAATAGAGCCCAGAATTGCTCTGCCCTTGGATGACAAAGGCAACCTCGATGTGCAGGCCACGGCGCAAATGCTGAATGACAAGGTGGAGAGCTGGGTGCGGGAATATCCCGAGCAATGGCTTTGGTATCACGACCGCTGGAACATCAAAAACACCCTTCAGGCCTCTTGAAACCAGCGGGCGGCAATTTCGGAATTTCGACCGTTGCGAACGCGCCCGCTCCGCGCTAAACCTCAAGCATGACCGATATATCCAGACCCGAAACGCTTCGCATTGCGGTAGCACAGTTTAACCCGACCGTCGGCGATGTGGCTGGCAACCTTGCGAAAGCGCGGGATGCGCGCGCGCAGGCGGCTTTTCTCGGTGCTGATCTCGTGTTGTTGACAGAGTTGTTTCTGTCTGGCTACCCGCCAGAAGATCTGGTGTTGAAACCCGCTTTTCTGAAAGCGTGTCAGGCGGCCGTTGATCAGCTTACCGCCGATACTGCCGATGGTGGCCCCGGTATGATCATCGGTTTTCCACGTCAGGGGGAAAAAGGACGGCATAATTCCGTTGCCATCATTGATGGCGGCAAAATTCTGGCGCTGCGCGACAAGATCGATCTGCCCAACTATGGCGAATTTGATGAAAAACGGGTTTTCGTTGAAGGCGAGATGCCGGGGCCGGTGAATTTCCGGGGCGTGCGCATTGGCGTGCCGATCTGCGAAGAAATCTGGAATGATCTGGGCGTGTGCGAAACGCTGGCCGAAAGCGGCGCAGAGATTTTGCTGGTGCCCAATGGCTCGCCCTATTATCGCGGCAAGCTGGATGTGCGCTATCAGGTGGCATTAAAGCAGGTGATTGAAAGCGGCCTGCCGCTGGTGTTTGCCAATCAGGTGGGCGGACAGGATGAGCTGGTGTTTGATGGAGCCAGCTTCTGCCTAAATGCCGATAAATCGCTGGCATTTCAGATGCCGCAATTTGAGGAAGCCTTGACACTGACAACCTGGCAGCGCGGCAAGGATGGCTGGCGCTGCGAAGCGGGCGTGGTTGCAGACATTCCGCAAGGCGAGGAGGCCGATTACCGCGCCTGCATGCTGGGCTTTCGCGATTATGTCAACAAGAATGGGTTCAAGAGCGTTGTGCTTGGCCTGTCTGGCGGCATTGATTCGGCCATTTGCGCGGCTATGGCGGTGGATGCACTTGGGCGGGAGCGCGTGCGCACGATCATGCTGCCTTATCATTACACATCTCAGGAATCCTTCAAGGATGCTGAGGATTGCGCCAAAGCGCTCGGCTGCCATTACGATATTGTGCCGATTGCCGAGCCGGTTGAAGGTTTCCTCTCCAGCCTGGGTGATATGTTTGAGGGTACCGAAAGCGGCATTACCGAAGAAAATCTGCAAAGCCGTACCCGTGGCACCATTCTGATGGCGGTATCCAACAAATTTGGCTCCATGGTGGTGACAACCGGCAATAAATCCGAAATGTCGGTAGGCTATGCCACGCTTTATGGCGATATGAATGGCGGGTTTAACCCGATTAAAGACCTTTACAAAATGCAGGTCTATGCACTGTCGGCCTGGCGCAATACGCAAGTGCCGGTGGGTGGTCTTGGGCCTGCGGGCGAGGTTATCCCTGCCAATATTATCTCCAAAGCACCCTCGGCAGAGCTTCGGCCCAACCAGACCGATCAGGACAGCTTGCCGCCTTATCCAGTGCTGGATGATATTTTGGAATGTCTGGTGGAAAAGGAAATGTCTGTAGAGGACATTCTGGCCCGTGGCCATGACATTGCCACCGTGCATCGGGTGGAGCATCTGCTTTATCTGGCCGAATACAAGCGCCGCCAGTCGGCTCCGGGTGTGAAAATCACCAAGAAGAATTTTGGCCGGGACCGCCGCTATCCGATCACCAACCGTTTCCGGGACAGGTGACGTGATGCGAAGCTCTGTCGAGATCTACAACATTAAGACCCGCCAGAGCCGCATTGTCTGGCAGACGGAACGGCTGGTAGAAGCGCCAAACTGGTCACGTAATAGTCAGTTCCTGATCATCAATGATGATGGGTTGATGTATCGGTTGCCGCTTTTCGGTGCGCCGGTGCCCGTTAAAATCGACACAGGCTTTGCCACCCGTTGCAACAATGACCATGGGCTGTCGCCCGATGGTCAGTGGCTGGCGATCAGCGATAAGGTCGAGCATGGCAAGAGCTGCATCTACATTTTGCCCGCTGAGGGTGGCACGCCCATCCAAATCACCGATAACCTCCCATCCTATTGGCACGGCTGGTCGCCGGACGGGCAGCGGGTGTGCTATTGCGGCATCCGTAATCAGGTGTTTGATATCTACACCATCACGGTTGAAGGCAGTGACGAGCGCCGCCTGACCCAAGGCGAGGGCCGCAATGACGGCCCGGATTGGTCAGCGGATGGGCAGTGGATTTATTTCAACTCCAGCCGCACCGGCTTGATGCAGATCTGGCGCATCCACCCGGACGGCACGGGCTTGCAGCAGATAACCAACGATAATTACGGCAACTGGTTTGCGCATCCTTGCCCCAACAATCGCAAAGTGGTGCTGATCTCCTATGATCCTGAGGTGTTTGACCACCCGCGCGATCTCAATGTGCGCATGCGCCTGATGGATATGGATGGCGGCAATCTGGAAACCCTGTTTGAGCTGTTTGGCGGGCAGGGCAGCATCAACGTGCCAAGCTGGTCACCATCCGGTGAAGAGTTTGCCTATGTTCGGTATTTTCCGGTCAGTGCCTAGTCGGACCGCACTCTTTCCATTAGATAGCTTTTGTCAGGTGCTCATTTTACGATGAGAGAATCGGGAATGCGGTGAAATTCCGCAACGTGCCCAACGCTGTGAGGTGGATGGTTGCTTTTTATGCCACTGGTGAGAACCGGGAAGGTGAGGCAATCAGACGAAGCCCAGTCAGAAGACCGGCCTGACAAGATAGATGCTCCTGCATGGACGGCAGGCGCGTTTTGCTCGACCGTGATTCGTCTCGAATCGCGGAAGGCGCATTGTTGGGGATCAAACGATGCAAGACACACCAAACGATTCTCTGGTTTCCGCCGGGGCATTTTCTGAACAGGAACGCGCCGCCGTCTACAGGGCCATCATGACCCGCCGCGACGTGCGCGATGAATTTCTGCCCGACCCAATCGACGATGACACGCTCTGGCGCATCCTCACCGCCGCCCACCACGCGCCCTCGGTGGGCTTCATGCAGCCGTGGAACTTCATTCTGGTGCGCGACGCCGCCCGACGCCAAGCCGTCTGGCAAGCCTTCTCCAAGGCCAATGATGAGGCGGCAAGCCTGTTTGAAGGCGAAAAAGCCACTCTCTACCGGAACTTGAAGCTGGAAGGCATTCTCAAAGCCCCCCTCGGCATCTGTGTCACCTGCGATCCAGACCGCGCAGGCCCCGTGGTGTTGGGCCGAACCCATAACCCCCGCATGGACAGCTACTCCACCGTCTGCGCCATCCAAAACCTCTGGCTTGCCGCCCGTGCAGAAGGCATCGGCATGGGCTGGGTCAGCATTTTTCACGATGCAGATTTACGCGCCATTCTCAATATTCCAGACCGGGTTGAGATTGTCGGCTACCTTTGTCTCGGCAAAGTCACTGAGCTTTATGATGAGCCGGAATTGCAGGTGAAAGGTTGGCGCAAGCGGTTGGCGCTGGAGGATTTGGTGTTTGAGGAGGGGTGGCGAGAAACGGTATGAGACTGGAACTGTGCACCTTCAGGGCCGCAGGAAGATCAAAATGGTTACAGTTGGGACCAATCGCTAGACTCCATGTTCTGCGACAAATTTGCGACGTAATGTACCTTACTTCGGCTTTGCTGACACAGGGCGATTTGCATCAAGATAAGCGGTAAGTGCGAAGGCGTTCCCACTCACCGTTCTCTCTTGTCACTGGGTTAAATCAATAACTTTCGCAAAATCAAGATTCTGAGGCGCGGTCCATGTTTGCTCCCGCACAGTCTCTATCGCCTGCGCCGTAAGTGGAACGGAATTATCCACGACAGTGAGATCAAAATTTGCGGCCCAGACGCTGCCCTTTCCCTTCAAGAAAAAACCGAAGTGAAGTGAAACGCCCTCCGGCGGAACGTCAAGAATGATTCGTCGCTTTGTCCAGCTATTATCACCGAACAGCCAACCATCAGGATGTTGCTTCAAGTTATCAAAGACGAGTACGTGGCCTGGGGATTTATCGACGCGCATCCATATGGTTGCACCATGGGACACGCGCTCGGTGGCCAGATCAGCGCAAATTTCCAGCCGTTTCCCATGATAAGGTACCGCAGATACGGATTGCATAAGTGTGCCAAAGACTTTTGCCGTATGACTGTATCGTGTTGGTATGGCCTGCGTGTAGCTGATCAGCGCTGCCCTGCGGCTTGAACCCAGTGCGTTTTCATCAACGCCATAATCGAATTCAGTTGGGTATTCACCAACGAAATTCCACGCCTGAATGCCTTGCAGGCGGCGTTCATCGGATGCTTCTGCCCGTTTTATCCGGGCGGAGAGTGTATTCCAATCATCCAAGCCAAATTGTTTTGCAATAATATTCAGGCTTTCGCCATGGGATATATCGACACTTTTCTCACGAAGAGAAGTCACGAGAACCTTCGCCATACGCTTGGCGTCTCGGTAGGTATACATTTAGTTTCCCTGTGATAGGTCAATCCCAAAGGCCAGTGCTCACGTTGCTGACGGATCGACCTCTCGCAAGGAAATTGATCGTCAATTCGATGCTTTCACCATACCAAAGGGTGTGAGCGGCCGGTAACATCAACCTTGCAGGCAATATTATTGCTTGGACTATTCCTGTCAATGTGAGTCTTGCCGCTCAGTTGCTCCATACGGATCACAATGTCGTATCGAGCCTCGGTGAGGTGAGAACCTTCTGCGCTCACTCAAGCACAGAAGGCCCACCACATTAAACCGGGCGCACCAGAATATGCTTCTTCTTGCCCAGTGACAGCTTGATCACGCCATCCGCCGTCACTTCGCCTGTGCCAATGCTCATGCGCTCGTCTGACACGCCTTGATCATTGATCTTTACAGCGCCGCCTTGCACATGGCGGCGGGCTTCTCCGTTGGAGGAGGCGAGGCCGGCTTTGACGATCAGGGCCAGAAGGCCGATGCCGGATTCGAGCTCGGAGGTTGCGATCTCGATGGAGGGCAGGTTGTCGGCCAGTGCGCCTTCCTCAAAAGTCTTGCGGGCGGTCTCGGCTGCTTCTTCAGCGGCTTCGCGACCGTGCAGGATGGCGGTGATTTCGGTGGCGAGGATTTTCTTGACCTCGTTGATTTCCGCACCGCCAAGGGCAGACAGCTTGGCAATCTCATCCATCGGCAGCGTTGTGTAGAGCTTCAGGAAGCGGCTGACATCAGCATCTTCCGTGTTGCGCCAGTATTGCCAGAAATCATAGGCCGAGAGCAGGTCGGCGTTCAGCCACACAGCACCCGTGGCCGACTTGCCCATCTTGGCACCTGAGGATGTGGTGAGCAGCGGCGAGGTCAGCGCGTAGAGCTGTGGTGTGCCCATGCGGTGGCCAAGGTCAATGCCGTTGATGATATTGCCCCATTGGTCAGAGCCGCCCATTTGCATACGGCAGTCGTAGCGCTTGTTCAGTTCCACAAAGTCATAGGCCTGGAGAATCATGTAGTTGAATTCCAGGAACGAGAGAGACTGTTCGCGGTCCAGACGGGTCTTGACGCTATCGAATGACAACATGCGATTGACCGAGAAATGGCGGCCGACATCGCGCAGGAATTCGAGGTAATTCAGCTCACGCAGCCATTCGGCATTGTTCAGCATCAATGCGCCGCCCTTGGGGCCATTATCGTAATCGAGGTAATGGGCAAAGCAGCGCTTGATCGAGGCAATATTGTCCTCAATCTTTTCCAGGGTCATCAATTGCCGGGCTTCCTCCTTAAAGGATGGATCGCCCACCATGCCGGTGCCACCGCCCATCAGCGAAATCGGCTGATGACCTGTGGCCTGAAACCAGTGCAGCATCATGATCTGAATGAGGGAGCCAGCGTGAAGCGAGGATGCGGTTGGATCATAACCGATATAGGCCGTCACGCTTTCCTTCGACAACAGATCATCAAGGCCGGTTTCATCAGAAATCTGATGGATAAAACCGCGCTCATGCATTGTGTGGAGGAAATCGGACTTGAACTTTGACATGATCGTCACGCCTTCTGGTATCAGACTTGTGGAATTTGAGGCGGCTTTAGCATTGTTCTTTTGAAATTGCACCCATTTCGGCCATGAATTACGTGGTTTATGGGCCTGTGAGAGAAGGAATCTGGACGTTGAGCAAAATCTATCGCGCCATCGGGCTGATGAGTGGCACCTCCATGGATGGTATCGACGTGGCCATGCTCACCACGGATGGCTCGGGCAAGCTTGAACGTGGACCATTTTTATCTGTTGAATATGACGATGCTTTCCGCGCCCAGCTTCGCCAGGGGCTTGAAGATGCGAAGAGCATCACCGAGCGGCGACAGCGGCCCGGAAGTTTGTTATCACTGGAGCAGGCACTGACGCTGCGCCACGCGGAGGCCGTCAAAGCTTTTCTCAAGGCCAATGCGATTCGTCCGCGCGATATTGATGTGGTGGGATTTCATGGGCAAACGGTGCTTCACAGGCCAGATCAGGCTTTGACCGTTCAAATCGGCGATGGAGCCTTGCTGGCGCGCGAAATCGGCATTGATGTGGTTTATGATATGCGCGCCAATGATATGGCGCATGGCGGGCAGGGCGCTCCGCTGGTGCCAGCCTATCATGCCGCACTTGCATCATTGATCGGCACGTCGGCCATGCCGGTTTGTTTTGTCAATATTGGCGGTATTTCCAACCTGACCTTCATTGGCGAGGATGGGACAATTGCTGCCTTTGATAGCGGGCCGGGCAATACGCTGATTGACCAATGGGTCGAGGCGCAGACCGGCAAAGCCTATGATGCGGGCGGTGAGATTGCAGCACAGGGTAAGGTGCTTCCAGCGCTGGCGGATCGCTATCTTAAACATCCATTTTTTACCTCAAACACCCGGCGCTCGCTGGATCGCAACGATTTTTCACCGCCAAAGGTTGGCGAGGCAAGTTTGCACGATGGAGCCCGAACACTGGCGCATGTGGCCGCGGCCTCGATTTTTGCCTCCGCCCGCCATCTTCCACAAAGGCCAAAGACCTATGTTATTTGCGGTGGTGGCCGCTTGAATGCGACCATCATGGCCGATTTGGATATGATGGCAGGGCATGAGGGTGCCGTGGTGATCAACGCAGACGACCTGGCACTCGACGGTGACGCAATGGAAGCGGAAGCCTGGGCTTATCTGGCTGTGCGATCACTCAAAGGCCTGCCGCTGACGTTTCCGGGCACGACGGGTGTGCACGCGGCGGTGTCCGGCGGTGTGCATCAGATCCCGGTAGTCTGCGAGACGGAACGTTTGATTCTGACCCCGTGGCGGGCAGGCGACGAGGCCTTGCTGGCTGATCTGCATTCGACAGCCGAGACCAGTCAGTTTGTCAGCACAGGCGAACCTTGGAGTGCGCAATATTCAGCCCAGCGCATTTCTGGCTGGTTGGATGCCTATGAAGAGAGCGGCGTTGGCAAGCTGAAGGTGCTTGCCAAGGATGATGGGCGTTTCATCGGTCGTGCTGGTTTCTCATGGTCGGAGGAATCCTCCAGTTTTGAGCTTGGCTATTCCATCCGGCGGCAAGAATGGGGCAAGGGCTTTGCCACCGAAATCGGCAAGGGCCTAAGCCAATGGTTTTCGGAGCGCATGCCACATGAACGGTTTATAGCCTTTGCACATGTGGACAATGCGGCATCGCTGGCGGTGCTGCGCAAACTTGGTTTGTGCGAAACGGATGTGCGCCAACGCAAAGGTCGCCCATTTCAGTATTTTCAAAATCTGTCTGGAACATGAACAGTATCGTCAGCGTTAATTCATCAAGAGATTGCTAATTGTGAGCCATCGACTTCACGGATAAGACCTTAGGAGACAAAAATGAAAAAGATTATTGTTGCTGGCTTGATCGCCATTGGTTGCTTAACCGCGACAGCAGCACCTTCTCTGGCGCAAAGTGCAACCGTTGTCATCTCCGACCGTGGCTATTATCCACATCGTCATCACGACCGGTTTGAGCGCTATCACGACAGACGTTTTTATGGCCGTGAGCGCGTCCGTCATTTCCGTGGTGAACGTTGCCGTACAAGCACCGTGAAATTCCGCCATCACGGCCGCTGGGTTGTTGAGCGTCGCACGGTCTGCCGCTAAACTTCCAAACCTGTATTGAAAATGAAAAAGCCAGATCGGTGACGATCTGGCTTTTTGCATCAGCTATAACGCTGGAATATGGCTCCTCGGGCCGGATTCGAACCGGCGACCTGTCGATTAACAGTCGAATGCTCTACCGCTGAGCTACCAAGGAATAACCGTTCGAAGACGTGTGTTCCGCTTCAATTGGCGTGAGTGGGCTTCTAGTGGGCCTTGATTGATTTGCCAAGTCTTTTATCGCAATTTTGCACAAGGTTTTATAAAAAAGATTTTCGCACAGCGACCAGATGAGCCCCAGATGAAACAGTGGGGCTTGATAGGGGCGTTCATCCCAAATGCCACAGTGAACCGCTCTGATGGAATAAAAAAAGCCACGCTGCTGTAGCGTGGCTTTTAAAATCAACCATCCGGTTGGAATATGGCTCCTCGGGCCGGATTCGAACCGGCGACCTGTCGATTAACAGTCGAATGCTCTACCGCTGAGCTACCAAGGAATAAACCGCTTGAAGACGTTTGAACCGCTTCAGTTGGTGTGAGTGGGCTTCTAATGAGCGTTGATCGATTTGCCAAGTCTTTTTTTTGAAAACCAGAGCGTTTTTTTTGAAAAAATGACAAGTTGTCTGGTTTCGCGACTTTTCCCATCGGTAGATGTGGATAACTGCAAAGTCCGTCACCATATGGAAGGTGCAAGAGCTTGCGGTGATACGCGAGGTTTTATCCTTAAATCATTGCAGGTTTGAGGGGAAAATCAAAAAATTTCAGCGAGGCAGCAAAGAGTGAGCGCACAAAAAGCCCGTAAATATCGGATCGATAATGACAGCGGGCGTTTGCATATGGGAGTAATCTCGGTGCCGTTTCCGCAGTCCAAGGCCGGACGCGTGGCTGTCGGCGCTGGCTTGGTTGCTGGAGGCTGTCTGGGCTTTTTGCCTGTTCTAGGGTTTTGGATGGTGCCGCTGGGTCTTGTGGTGTTATCGCATGATTTCGCTGTAGCGAGGCGAATTCGTCGAAAGACCGGTGTCAAGATTGCCCGGTGGGGGCTGAATTATCAAAAATGGCGTCAAAAGAACAAGGCAAGCAATAAGCGGTAAGTGGCTTTGTTGAATTGTTCACGGACTGGCTAGGCGAAATATTTTTTGCGGGGTTCTACGGCCTGGGCAGTTGAAACGGCTGGCAGGCTTTGCATGACGCGCTTGGCGGGCAGAATCGCAATGACTTCTGTGCCTTCGCGCAATCGTGACTTCAGCTTGAACTCGCCACCATGCTTGATCAAAATGGCCTGCACAATCGGCAATCCAAGCCCCGTGCCTTGTTCGGCGCTCTTGATCGCGACCGAGCCTTGCCCGAAGGCAGAAAGCACCACAGGAATCTCTTCTTCGGCAATGCCAGGCCCATTGTCTTTAATCGACAGATATTGGCCGCCGCCTACGGTCCAGCCGACCTTCACGACAACTTCTCCGCCTTCGGGCGTGAATTTCACGGCATTAGACAGAAGATTAAGCACCACCTGACGCATGGCTTTTTCATCAGCCCAGATTGATGGCATATTGGTTTCATACTGAGGCCGGATCTTGATACCTTTGGATTTTGCCCGCATTTGCACCATGCCCACACAATCTTCGGCAACGTCGCGCAACGAAATTGCTTCTTCTGAAAGATCGTATTTGCCCGCCTCAATGCGAGAAAGATCAAGGATTTCATTGATGAGGGCCAAAAGATGTTGGCCAGAGCGATGGATGTCTCCGGAATATTCCTTGTAGAGCGGGTTGTTGAGTGGCCCCAGCACCTCATGGGCCATCACTTCAGAAAAGCCAAGGATGGCATTGAGAGGTGTGCGCAACTCATGGGACATGGAGGCCAAAAACCGTGACTTGGCCATGTTGGCTTCTTCCGCCCGCCGCCTTGCTTCGTCCGACATAGATTTTGCCACCTCAAGCTCGGCTATCAAATCGTCCTTTTCATTTTGAAATGACAGGAGTTTGAGATTGGAGGTGTACAGCCGACCGGTGATATAGGTGAAAAAGCCAACGCAGATAATGAAACTACCGGCCAGAACAATGTTGTCGATGGCGCGGCTGGTGGCCGCCTGCACACTGAGCGAAACGACAATGGGCGCTGCCGCATACAGCACAGCCTGTCTGAGCAGGATGTTGCACATGGCGGTGACGCTCAGAACAATAAGAAGAACGGCACCTTTCAGCAAAAGATCGGCGGTTGGGCCGCAGACGTCGCAGCTTTGATAGGCAAAGATTGCCCAACAACAGCCCATCATCACGTGGCCAGCCAGCAGCAGATGCCGCCAATGCTCTTGATGTTTGGATATTGGAATGCGTTGAGCGGCCTTACGAATGAGAAGAATGTTTCCCGCGTGAGCGCAGAGGGTTAAAAGCGCCCACATGACATAGGCTGGATCATGCGAAAAATAGGCGGAAGCGGCAGCAAAGATCACGGTCACAAACGGCGTTATCGCTGCGCCCTGCAAGCTCGATTGCGCATGCATCGAAAGCAGCTCTTTTTCAAAAGCCGGAGTGCCGCCATGGGTGGATTGCAGCCGGTCTCGGGTCGCGCGTAAGGCTTTGGCCGTCGCGTCGTTGCGGCGGTTACGCTTGAGGTCGACAATGTGTTTGTCTGACGCGTTTGAGACGGTGTTACCCATGATATGGTTGCATTTTTTCCAAAGTGACCCTTACACTAGCGGTGAAACCTTAAGAGTTGCTTTCTGGAAAGGTTTTGTTTGCCAATTTTAGACACGGGCTGTTATCCAAATGGGCCGCAATGTGGCCACAGCGAATAGGTGATAATGACAGACGATCAACGAAGGCGAGAGCTTGCAGCGCTGGTGCAAACCGTGAAGGCCTGTCGGCTTTGTTATGAATGTCCGGCGGGTGGCCCGGAAAAAAGGCTGCCCCATGAGCCGCGGCCCGTGGTGACGCTATCGTCCTCAGCGCGCATTTTGATTGCCGGGCAGGCTCCCGGCAAACGGGTGCATGAGACCGGACTTCCTTTTAACGATGCCTCGGGCGACAGGCTCAGACAATGGCTCGGCGTTGATCGTGAAAGCTTTTATAATCCAGACCGATTTGCCATCGTGCCGATGGGCTTTTGCTTTCCGGGGTATGATGAATATGGGCATGATTTGCCGCCCCGGCGCGAATGCGCTCCGCTTTGGCGTGAACGCATCATGCAGGCGCTTCCGCAGATCGAGCTCATTTTGCTGATCGGCCAATATGCGCAAAAATGGCATCTGGGAAAACGCCGAAAGCATGGAATGACGGAAACGGTCGAGGCATGGCGCGAGTATTTTTTCAGCAATGAAGCCGGGCCGAAAATGTTGCCACTGCCGCATCCAAGCTGGCGCAATTCTGGCTGGCTTAAAAAGCATCCGTGGTTTGAGGCCGATGTTCTGCCGGTGTTAAAAAAGGAAGTGGATCATCTCATTCGGTGAGAGCATTTGGCTGTCATCTGTGCTTTTTTGGGATATACAGGAAAAAAATTTCGATTGGATCGCATATGGATCGTCTGGACAGAAAAATTCTTCGTATTTTGCAAGAGGATTCGACTCTTGCTGTCGCTGATCTTGCCAAAAAAGTTGGTTTGTCGACGACACCCTGTTGGCGGCGCATTCAGAAGATGGAAGAAGACGGCGTGATCATGCGTCGTGTGGCGCTGCTGGACCCATCCAAGGTCAACACCAAGGTCACGGTGTTTGTGTCTATCCGCACCAACACCCATTCGATTGAATGGCTCAAGCGCTTTTCTGAAGTGGTTGGCGAATTCCCGGAAGTGGTCGAATTTTACCGCATGAGCGGCGATGTCGATTATCTTTTGCGCGTCGTGGTGCCTGATATTGCGGCATATGATGCTTTTTACAAGCGCCTGATCGCGAAGATCGAAATTCGCGACGTGTCCTCGGTGTTTGCAATGGAGCAGATCAAATACACCACGCAACTGCCGCTGGATTATATGACGCTGGACAACAATAAATCCGGCGAGGAATAAGCGGGATCAGAAGCGGGCAGATGACCGCCCGCTTCCGATAATTGTTACTTTTCCAATCGCGCCAACAGCGAAGACGTATCCCAGCGATTGCCGCCGAGCTTTTGCACGTCTGCGTAAAACTGATCGACAAGGGCGGTTACGGGTAAGCTTGCGCCATTGTTCTTCGCTTCATTGAGCACAATGCCCAGATCCTTGCGCATCCAGTCGACGGCAAAACCGAAATCATACTTGCCCGCATTCATGGTCTTGTGACGGTTTTCCATCTGCCACGATCCGGCGGCACCCTTGGAGATGACCTCGACAACTTTTTCAATGTCCAGGCCTGCGCTTTTGCCGAAATGCACAGCCTCGGCCAGCCCCTGCACAACCCCCGCAATGCAAATCTGATTGACCATCTTGGCCAATTGGCCGGAGCCTGCCGGTCCCATCAGGCCAATCATTCTGGCAAAGGCTTCAATCACGGGCTTGGCTGCGGCAAACACCGCCTCATCGCCGCCGCACATCACGGTGAGCACGCCGTTTTCCGCACCGGCTTGGCCGCCTGACACCGGTGCATCAATAAAGCCGCAGCCTTTGTCCCTGGCGAAAGCGTAAAGCTCACGGGCAACATCGGCAGAGGCTGTGGTGTTATCAATCAGCACAGCGCCTGGCTTCATGCTGGAAAACACGCCCTCAGCCCCAATGGTGACGGCACGCAGGTCATCATCATTGCCAACGCAGGTAAAAACAAAATCGGCATCTTTGGCGGCATCTGCTGGCGTTAGAGCATGGGCACCGCCAAACTGTTTGACCCAGTTTTCTGCCTTGGCCGTTGTGCGGTTATAAACCGTAACGTCGTGTCCACCTTTGGTCTTCAGGTGTCCGGCCATGGGATAGCCCATGACGCCCAATCCGATGAATGCAACTTTGGCCATGCTCTGTTCCTTGCTTGTTTCAGGCGTTGCGACTCTGTGTGTGGAGCCTGATTACTCATCGCAAATTATCTCGCGGTGGGCGCAATCAAAAGGCTTAAAGGTCGGCAATCGGACTTATCGAGGTGCTATTTCTTAAAAAAATGCCCAAGCCGTGGACGGGTATCTCAAGAAAAGCCACGCCGCCGGTTTCCAGCGCCAAACGCAATTGCTCTGCCGTGGTGCGATGAATATCGTGCCGCCCCCCTTCGAAATCACGAATGGTGCTGCGGGAAACATCGGAATGTTCCGCGAGTTCAGTTTGCGTCCAATTCAACATGCCTCGTGCGGCCCTGCACAGTGCGGGTGTTAAAATACCGCTTTTATCACCTTGACCCATGTCTCTATACTGCCCATATTGGTCAACATAGCTTCCTCATAGCAATGTTTCCATCTGCTTTCCAGCCTGAGATAAGGATATTCCATGCCCCATGACACGCCACTGATTTCTACAATTGTCGGTGGTCTCGTGTTGGCGTTTATTTTTGGTGTTGTGGCACACAGGTTTAAGATGCCACCCTTGGTCGGCTATCTGGTTGCCGGAATTCTGGTGGGTCCGCACACGCCCGGCTTTGTGGCAGATCAGGGGCTTGCACCCGAGCTTGCGGAAATCGGCGTGATCTTGCTGATGTTTGGCGTGGGGCTGCATTTTTCGCTAAAAGATCTATTGTCCGTTCGCTTTATCGCCGTGCCGGGTGCCGTTGTGCAGATTGGCGTTGCAACGCTGATGGGCGTGAGCATGGGCTATCTGATGGGATGGCCCATTGCTGGCGGTCTGGTGTTTGGTTTGGCCCTGTCGGTTGCCTCCACCGTCGTGTTGCTAAAAGCGTTGCAAGAGCGGCGAATTGTTGAGACAGAGCGGGGCAAAATTGCGGTTGGCTGGTTGATTGTTGAAGACCTTGCCATGGTGCTGGCGCTGGTTCTCATTCCGGCTTTGGCCAAGGGGCCAAGTGATAGCGCCCATGCCGATCCGATGTCCGTGATGATTCAAAACATGCTGGGTATTGATCTTGGCGTTGGCGGCGCAATCGGCCTGACCTTGTTGAAGGTCGCCTTGTTTGTTGCCGTCATGTTGGTGTTCGGCCGTCGGATGATTCCATGGCTGCTGCACAATATCGCTCATACCGGATCAAAAGAGCTGTTTCGACTTGGTGTTTTGGCCATTGCTTTGGGCGTGGCCTTTGGTGCCGCCAAGCTGTTTGGCGTGTCCCTGGCGCTAGGCGCGTTCTTTGCAGGCATGGTGTTGTCGGAAAGTGAGCTTTCCAATCGCGCAGCGCAGGAGAGTCTGCCGCTGCGTGATGCCTTTGCCGTGTTGTTCTTCGTCTCGGTGGGGATGCTGTTTGATCCGGCCATCATTCTTTCCGAGCCGTGGCTGATTCTGGGCACGATTTTCATCATCGTGGTCGGCAAATCGCTGGCCGCGTTTTTGATTGTGATCGCGTTTCGTAAAACCGCGTCCACAGCGCTGACGATTTCTGCAAGTCTCGCGCAAATTGGCGAATTTTCCTTCATTCTTGCCGAGTTAGGCGTTGGCTTGAAGATATTGCCAGAAGAAGGGCGCGATCTGATTCTGGCCGGTGCGATTATTTCCATAGTGCTCAATCCGGTGATGTTCTTCGTATGTGACCGGATTAAAGATTGGCTGGAAACCAGACTCGATCAGGCTCCGGGAGCAGCGGTGCCGCAATCCGGCTCTCTTGCACCGGTTGGTGAGACAGAAGTTGTCGTGTCGGATGGGCGGGTGTCGACTGGCGAAAACAATCGTGATGATGCCCATGTTGTCACCTCGGCAGGGGATGAGGGCGATGTGGTGCGAAGTGTGCTTACCGGTCATGCGGTGGTTGTCGGCTATGGTCGCGTCGGGCAAATTCTTGTGTCCAATCTCAAGGCGTCCAATATTCCAATGCTGGTGATTGAGGATTCCGAACAGCGGGTGCAGGAATTGATGGCGATGGAGGTTCCGGTCATTGGTGGCAATGCGACGTCTGAGCGGGTGTTGAAACTCGCCAATCTTGAGGCTGCAAAAAGCATTGCCGTTGCTATTCCCAATGTGTTTGAGGCTGGCAATGTTGTGGCCAAGGCGAGGGCGACCAATCCCGGTCTGCTGGTTCTAGGACGCGCCCATTCCGATGCCGAGATTGATCATTTGATGAAACAGGGCGCAGACACGGTGATTATGGGCGAGCGCGAAATTGCCAATGGCATGTTGAACCGTCTCAATCAAATTCACTTTGGATCAACTGGATAGAGTGAACAGCTTCGACGATGCGCGATGCCATGTTGGGCGCACTGCTGTCATGGCCGCCATCTTCGACAACAATCAATCGGCTGCCCGGCCATGCCTGATTGAGCTGAAATGCGGTTTTCAGCGGGCTGCCAAAATTGAGGCGGCCATGAATCAAGATGGCAGGAATATCGGCTAGTCTGCTGAGATTTTTCAGAATTTGTCCATCCGGCAACCATGCCAAGCTCGTCCAATAATGGGTGACCAGTTTGGCAAAACGCAGGCGAAAAAGAGAATCGCCCCAGCGTGGATTGGGTGTATGGCCGGGCGTTGTGACAAGAACGGAATTTTCCCATTTGCACCAGGCACTTGCTGCCGGTTCATGAATCAATTTATCCGGTTTTAAAGGGTGTCAGCGGCGGGAAAGCTCCAAAATTATCCTCTCCCGCCAACTTATTTTAGTTCAGAGTTTTGAGCTGAGCAATCACCAGATGGCCGGGCGATGGTTCGCCATCTTGCATGCGCACATTGATGTCGGAGATTTCCAGCACCACAAAACCCGTGGCCGCAAGCCGCTCACGCACATAGCTTTGCGCATGCACGAAGCGTTGGTGTGGACCCACTTTATAGGGCACATCCTCGCCCATGGTTTCGGACGAAAATACAAAGATGCCGCCCAGCGCCAGATTTTCAGACACACCGAAAAACAAGGGCTCAAGTGCGCCGAGATAGGGCAGCACGTCTGTGGCCGTTATCAGATCAAACAGTTCTTCATCATTGTCTTCGAGAAAATCCTCGACTTCGGCCACATAGAGTGTGTCGTAGACGTCTTTCTCATGAGCAATCTCGACCATGTTTTCAGAAAGGTCGATGCCAGTGATGTCTTCTGCCATGTCGCGGAGCGTACCGCCGGTCAGGCCTGTGCCGCAGCCCAGATCCAACATGCGCTTGAAGGGGCCGAGACCCAGTTCCTGCAAACGTTGGCGCACGATGGCGGGCACCGCGTAGCCAAGTTGTTCGACCAGAATATCTTCGAAATCTTCAGCGTGTTGATCGAAAAGCGTTTCAACATAGGCGTCAGACGCGCGCGGAGGCGTTTCGCCCCGGCCCATGGAGGCAATCCGTACCGCTGCACCGCCGTGGTCTTCGGGGTCGATTGCCAACACTTCTTCATAGGCCTTGACGGCTTCGTCAATCTTGCCCGCTTTTTCAAGTGCCAAGGCCCGGTTATAGGCCTCGGACAGCTTTTCTTCATCAATTTTTGCCATTGCGAAACCCTCAACGCGCGTGCTGCTCGGCGGCTACTGCATGATGTCTTATATCGGAATCGATTTAAGACGGACATTACGCAGCAACTATAAATGATACAGCAAACCTTTGAGCACCATAAAGGGCGCAAAGGCGCTGTGTTGTTGGAGGGAATACCGGCTCATATGGCATTTGGCAACATGAAGCGGGCTCAGTGCAGAATGAACTCTCCCTTCAGGGCGCGCCATTCGTTGGCAGCAATCAGCTTGCGGTGGACATAGCGCACCGAATGCAGCGGGCCATCCAGTTTTTCCTGCCAGAATTTTAAAAAGCTCTGCATTTCGGGAAAATCCGGTGCCAGATCATAGTGCTGCCAAAGATAGGTTTGCAGCACGCTTGGGTGGTCCGGCATGCGGTAGAGAATGTGTGCGGTTGTCAGGCCGTAGCCTTTCAGCATCATTTCCATGTCTTCGTTCATGGTGACCTCGCTTTCAATCCCACAGGTTTCGAGTGAAGCGGAGAAGCGCCCGCTTCACATCGGCTGCGCCGATAGAAGGATGGTTCCATGTCAGGCTTAATTGAGGCTTAACAGAACTGTCACAATCGAAAAAATAATCTTAATATCAGTACGTTAGCAGCGTGTTGATGTGAGTGCTGCTAACGTTTCAGATGACGGGTCAGGTATCTTTCAATGGCTGCCCAGACGTGGCGAAGGGTTTCCACGATGGCGAGATAGAAAATTGCCGCCCATAAATAGGTTTGGTAATCAAACGTGCGCGAAAAGGCGTAGCGGGTTTGCCCCATCAGATCGAGCACGGTGATGATCGCCAGAATTGCGGAAGCCTTCACCATCAAAATGATTTCGTTGCCATAGGGACGCAAGGCAACAATCAGCGCCTGCGGCACGATGATTTTCCAAAAGGTGACACTGTTTGAAAGCCCGAGCGATGCAGCACCTTCGCGCTGACCGCGAGGCACGCTCTCAATCGCGCCGCGCAAAATTTCGGCCTGATAGGCTGCCGTATTGAGACTGAGGGCAAGAACACCGCAATACCATGCATCGCGGAAGAACCACCACAGATCGACCTGCTCAAAGGCATCGCGAAACCCGCCGAGGCCGTAATAGATCATGAACACCTGTGCAAGCAGCGGGGTGCCGCGAAAAACATAGACGTAAGCAAAGGTGATGGCATTGGCGATTCGACTTTTTGACATCCGGCCAATGGCAATCGGCACAGACAACACCGCGCCGCAGACAATGGATACGGCGACGATGGCCAATGTGGTCATCAAGCCATCAAGAAGCCTTGGGCCATATTTGACAAATTTATCCTGATCCCAATTGGTGATCATCATGGCCAGCAGCCCAAGGCCAAGGGCGGCCCAGATCAGCAAAAGTGCAATACCAAGCACGCGCGCCGGGTTGAGGCGCGTATGCGCTACGGGCGGGGCTGGGCGCGGCGGAATAAGGTCTTGTGAATAGCTCACCGGCTTACTCCTGCGCGTTTTGTCCAGCGATCAATAAAGCCAATGGCAATCGACGACAGAATGGCCAGCACCAGATAGAGGGCGCAGGCAATGAAATAAAACAGGAAGGCTTCCTTGGTGACGCGCGCTGCAATGCCGGTCTGGCGGATGATGTCGGTGAGGCCCACAACGGAAACGAGGGCCGTGTCTTTTAAAAGGTTCATCCACAAATTGACGATGCCCGGCAGAGCGATGCGAATGAGCTGCGGCAAAATAACCAGCAGCATCGTTTTGGTTTTGGACAGGCCAATGGCTGCGCCCGCTTCATATTGGCCATTGGGAATGGCCTTGAATGCCGATTGCAGCACTTCTGCGCAGTAAGACGAGAACACAAAGGCCAGAGCAATCATGCCAGCAAAGAAGGCGTTGATTTCCAGTCGTTCCTGAAAGCCAATCGCGGCGAGGGCTGCTTGCAGAAAAATTTGCAGGCCGTAATAGACGATAAACAGCGTCAGCAATTCGGGCAGACCACGAAAAATCGTGGTGTAAATGGCGGCAGCGCGACGCAATAATTTTTCCTGGCTCTGGGCTGCAAGAGCAATCAAAAAACCGATGGTCAAACCGATGGGCAAGGTGGCGCAGGCAAGCGTGACAGTGACTTTGAAGCCAAAGCCAATTTCATCACCCCAACCAGAATCGCCACAGGCAAGAAGGGTATTGTTCGCAAACAGCGAAAAAACCCCGACACTGCCACAAAATGGATCGAAAATATGCGAAACGAGCGCCCATAGAGCGTCGAGCGCGGAAGCCAGTCCGCTCATTTAGCCAAATCCCCGCACGGTCTTTGCCGCTTTATTGTTGGGTCAAAATCTCTGGCGGATGAGTTTTCACCCGCCAGAGGCGTCTTAACCAGATTTATTCGTCGCCGTAAACGTCGAAGGTGAAATACTTTGCGTTGATCTTCTGATATGTGCCGTTGGCGCGGATGGCGGCAATGGCCTTGGAGAAACGATCAGCAAGAGCGGTTTCACCCTTACGGACGGCAATACCTGCGCCTTCGCCGTTGATTGCCACATCAACGGGCAGTTTGGTGAGGATCTTGCAGCAGGCGCCAGCGTCACTCTTGGTCCACTGAGTCAGCACAACGATATCATCGATGACGGCGTCAACGCGGCCATTGGCAATATCCAGCTTGTATTCGTCTGCGGTTGGGTAGAGCTTCAGCTCAGAGCCGGGCATATGCTTTTCAGCATAGTTGGCGTGAGTCGTTGCCGATTGCGCACCGATGATCTTGCCCTTCAGGTCATCCACGCTTTTGATCTTGGAATCTTTTGGCACGGCAATAGCTGGCGGCGTGTTGTAATATTTCTTGGAGAAGTCAACCTTCTGCAAGCGCTCCGGTGTGATCGACATGGAGGCGACGATGGCGTCGAACTTCTTGGCCTGAAGGCCGGGAATCAGTCCGTCCCAATCATTGCTGACGAAAGTGCAGGTAACCTTCATCTCGGTGCAGAGCGCCTTGGCGATATCGATGTCAAAGCCTTCCAGCTTGCCATCGGTGGTGAGGCTGTTGAACGGAGGGTAAGCACCTTCAGATGCAATAATGAGCTTTTCTTCAGCCATTGCATTGCCTGCGAACAGCGACAGCGCGGTGATGGAGGCAGCGGCGAGAAAACGAATTGAGATACGCATGAGATCCTCTCTGTTGGGTACCATCGGACATTGGATTATCGCGATGGCGAGGCTCCAGAAAATTCAATGTCTTTTTTTACTGGAACGATTTTCCAGTTTTCCCGTTTTTAGCCAAATTGCAACCGCTAAAATGAAGGCTTCCCCCACGCATTGATGATGAACATGTCGTTCACAGCGGGTTCACGCCCCTGAGGTCATCTTTGTGCCTGAAATTTAGCGTGCATTTGCAATGTTACGTGGCTGTAACGCTTAATAATGCGAGGTGAAATGCCTCGCCGTGAGGAAATATCTATGGCTGGAAAAATTGACATAACAGCATCAGTGCTGATTGCACTTGCAAGTTTTACGGCAGGTCATGCACTCGCTGCGACCAATACTTTGGATGCAGCGCGCAGTGCTGACAGCTTCAGCGAAAATACGAGATCCATGGCGTCCGGTACCATGCTGGATGGCCGCGCTGCTGTGCGCCCAGTGGGGCAACCCGCACTGCTTTTGGCACAGGCGCAGGAGCCGCCGGCTGGCGGGCAGGAAAATCCTGAGCTGCTGTTGAAGAAACAACATGAAGGCGAGGCGCACAAGCCCGAACACGCGCAGCCCCATGAAGCGCCGGCCGCGCCAAAGCCTGCGCATGAAGCACCGCCGCCTCATGAAGCAAAAGAGCCACCACCGCCGCGCGCGCCAGAACCGCCTAAAGTGGAGGCTCCCAAAGTTGAGCCGCAGAATGCTGCCCCCAAGCATGCCGAGCCACCGCCGCCGAGAGCCGAGCCTGCCCCCGAGCAGCCCAAGCCCAAGGTGCTTGAAGCGGCACCCGCCGAGATGGCACCGGCAGAGCCGCCGGAGGTCAAGCATCGTGCACCTGACGCCGAAAAGCCCCCTGTTGCACCAAAGCCAAAGCATGAAAAACCTGCTGAACCGGCGGCACCGATGCCGCCTGTTGAGGGCAAAGAGCCAGTAGCGCCGAAAGCGGCACCAGAGCAGGCTCCTGAGGGCGCAGCGCCTGCGCGTAAACACAAGGACGCCGAGCCACCAAAGGCCGAGAAGGCTCCTGCACCCGCCGAACTGGCACCTCCCGTGGAGACGCCAGCTGAAAAACCTGTGCCGAAACCAAAGCCACCTGCTGCCTCACAGCAAGAGGCACCTCCGGCCAAGGCTGAGGAGAAGCCGGGTGAAAAACCCGGTGAGAAGCCACCTGTCGTGACGGCACCTGCGGCACCCACCAAGACGCAACCTGCACCTGCCGAGCAGCCTGCCGAGCCAAACAAGGTAGCCCCCCCTCCGGTTGCTGCTCCCGCCGGTGAAGCGCCTGTGAAGCAGAGACCGGCTAAACCGGGCCAGCCAGGGCCTGATGCTCACACACCTGCGCCTGCGGGACAAGCCGCACCGCCGCCAGTGCCACCGGCTCCCAATGCAGCGTCCGGCTCTCCGCCACCAGTGCCACCGGCACCGGCTCCCGGCGATGCGGCCAAAGGCAGTGCGGCACCTGCTGCAATATTGCCGCCTTTGAACACCGTGCAATCGCGTGAGCAAAATCAGCCTCCTCAAGGTGGGCAAGCTGGCCAAGGTGGTAAAGGCGGTGTGGTTGGCAAACCCGGACGTCCGGGCCAGCCCGGCCAACCCCCTCAGGTGCCGGAAGCTGCGCGCCCGCAATTCTCTCAGGAGCAGCAACCTTTCACACCGAAAGAATTGCAGCGTTTGAAGGCTCTGGCCGCTCGGCCGGATCAATCCAACGATACGATCGTCTTGCCGGTTGATAACGGCGCGCCTGTGCTGGACAGCGACAAGGATGCCAATTGGCGTCGGGGCATGACCAACGATCAACTGCGGCAACTTCGTCAGCGCTCGGCTCAGCAATGGAACTATGCAGTGCCCACCTCAGACGAACAGGCGCAACAGGAGTATTACGGCAACCGCAAGCGCCCGCCGATTGAGATCGAATCGATCGATCAATATCAGGGCCGCCGCCTGCAACGGCCACCGCAATTTCTCTATCCGGAAGATGTGCGCGTTGGTCAGGAGTTTGACGATGACCGCCGCGTGATGGACTATGACGGGCAGATTGTTGTTCGCGGTGATGATAACCGTCGCTTTGAGCAATATGGCCGCCCAGTGATTTACGAGCAGGTGGATCACCAGCGCATTCGCGAAACGGTGTTCAAGAAAAACGGTGATCGCATTGTCACTTTGCGCAACCGTTATGGTCAGTTGATCCAGCGCTCACGCATCGATGCTAATGGCCGTGAAATCGTGCTGTTCTACTCACCGGCGCTCTACGAAGCCGATGATAGCCGCGAGGTGATCTACCGTGATCCGGGTGCAAGCCTGCCACCCATGCGTCTGCGTGTTCCGCTGAATGATTACATCGTTGATGTCGGCAGTCAGCCAAACCGCGATTACTACGACTTTATCGAGCAGCCGCCGGTTGAGCCAGTGGAGCGGGTTTACACCATCGATGAAGTGCGTAACTCGGCCCGTATCCGTGACAAGATGCGCCGTATCGACCTGGATACGATCACGTTTGCCACGGGCAGCTGGGATATTTCGATGAACCAGGCTGGAACGTTGAAAAAAGTGGCCGATGCCATGGCAAAGGTGCTGCGCAACAATCCGGCAGAAACCTTCCTGATCGAAGGACATACGGATGCGGTTGGTTCAGCCGAATCGAACCTTGTTCTCTCCGATCGAAGAGCGCAGGCCGTGGCTGATGTCCTCACTCAGGTTTACGGTATTCCGCCGGAAAATATGGTGACGCAGGGCTATGGCGAGCAGTTCTTGAAGGTGATGACCTACGGGCCAGAACAGCAGAACCGTCGTGTCACCATTCGTCGTGTCACACCTCTGGTGCGCCCCGTACAGTAAGCCAAATGGTAGCCAATCCGCCGCCGGAGTGATCCGGCGGCTTTTTCATGGGCGGATTTCAGGAAGGTTCACCGCCTGTGCAATGAAGTTGGCAATAGCAACCGTATCATCAAGGTCGAAGACGGGAATGGCGCTGCTGTCGATTGCATGGTCTGCGGCAATCGCCATGATATGTGGATCTTGCTCTGAAAGGGGCGTTTGCCTGGCTGCGTCACGCCGCCTGACCTCGATTTTCGCAATCGGCTCGTGTTTGTAGCCCTCAATCAGAAGCAAATCGCACGGTGCCAGCCGTGGCAGAATATCGGCAAGTGTTGGCTCAGCTGCGCCGCGCAATTCGTGCATAATCGCAAACCGTGCACCCGAAACGATGGTCACTTCCTGTGCGCCTGCCTGCCGGTGCCGGTAGCTGTCTGCACCTTGCTTGTCGATGTCGAAATCGTGGTGGGCATGTTTGATGGTTGAGACGGTGTAACCGCGTCGGGTAAATTCTTCAACTAGGCGGACTGTGAGACCGGTTTTGCCCGAGTTTTTCCAGCCGGAAATGCCAAATATGCGGGGATGGGTCATGATTGGAGGGCTTTGAGATAGTGTTCCGCCTGAGCGAGATCGTCTGGCGTGTTGACATTGAAAAATGGATCAAGCGGACCAATCGCCGTTTCAATCGCGTCAAAATCGACGCTGACGACATTCAGAGTTTGCAAAAAGACCATCAGCTTGCGGTTTTGCGGATTTTTGAGCCAGAGGGTGATCTCTTCTGCCAATGTAACGGGCCAAAGCCCAATGACAGGATGCGCGCGCCCGTTTGAGCGCGCCAGAACGACGGTCTCTTTGCCTGGCAGCGCATCCAGCAGCGTGGTGGCCAGATCATGCGGTAGGAAAGGTGTGTCTACTGGCACCGTCAGGACATGGCTTGCATCTGGCACTTTTTGGGCAAACTGCATGGCGCGGGCAATTCCAGCCAGAGGGCCGGGTTGGTCTGCCACCGAGTCGGCAATGGTTGGGAAATCGGGATGGGATAGGTGGCTGCTGTTGATGGCAAGGGTGCAGACTTGTGGTAAAAGCCGCGCAATGATGTGGTCCAGCATGGGTTTACCGGCTAAAAGAGCGGCCCCTTTGCTCTGCCCCATTCGGCGCGAGAGCCCTCCGGCGAGAACCACGCCGGGGAGCGTATGGGAACGGCTGCGACCTGTCATCATGCTTCCACTGCGATTTTTTTCTGGCGCTCCCGGTGGAATGTGTAAAGCCCTGAGAGCATGACAATGGCCATGCCAAGCAGCATGATTGGCTCTGGCCAATCCTGAAACACGATAATGCCGAGGCCAATGGCCCAGAGCATACTGGAATAGCGAAAGGGCGCGATAAACGAGATTTCTCCGGTGCGCATTGCCAGAATGACGGTTTGATAGCCGATAAACAGCATGGCAGCCGCCAACAGCAAGACTGTAAACATGGTCAGAGACACCGGCTGCCAGCCACCTTGCATGGGAATCAGCAGCAATCCTGCCAGCGAGTTTCCAGCGGCGGTGAGCAAGGTCACAATAATGGTCGGCGTTGTGATGTTGATGCGTGTCGTGACCAGATCACGGGTGGCGGCGAAAAACACGCTGCCCAGCACATAGAGCGCTGACAGCGTGAAGCCTTCCACACCTGGGCGAATGATGATCATCACGCCAAGGAAGCCAACCAGAATTGCCATCCAGCGACGCCAGCCGACCGGCTCACGCAAAAACACCGCCGCTCCCAGAGTGACTGCCAAAGGCAGGGATTGCAGGATAGAGGCCGCATTGGCCAGCGGAATCAGCGACAGCGCGGTGAGATAGGTGATGGAGCCCAGAATTTCGCACATGACGCGCGTCAAAATCAAAGGGTCTTTGAGAACGTGCAGAGACATGCTGGCACCGGCGCGGCGCGCGACGATATAGATCAGCAATGTCGCTAAGGCACCGCGGATGAACATGATTTGGCCGACACTTGCCATTTGCGTGACGGATTTGGCCAAGGCATCGTTGATGGTAAATCCGGCCATGGCGCATGCCATGAACAACGCGCCTTTCATGTTTCGGGTCAATGCCATGAAGAAATGCTTTCTGCACAGGGAAGGTTGCGCAAAGCGCGCATGATGTCATACGCAGAAAATGACAGGTTGCAAAGCGGTTGATTTGCCTTATCCGCCTGTCACACTCATGTGGCGCGCCACGGCGGGACGCTGGCTGGTGCGATCAATAATGAAATCATGCCCCTTGGGTTTGCGGGTGATTGCCTCGTCAATCACTGTGGAGAGATAGGCATTGTCATCGCTTGCGCGCAGGGCTGTGCGCAGATCGGCGGCGTCATCTTGACCCAGGCACATATACAGTGTGCCTGTGCAGGTAAGCCGCACCCGATTGCAGCTCTCGCAAAAATTATGGGTCATCGGTGTGATAAAGCCAAGCTTGCCGCCGGTTTCTTCGACCTTCACATAGCGGGCAGGGCCGCCTGTCTTATAATCCAGATCGGTCAGGGTAAACTGTTCAGACAGTGTTTGCCGCACGCGGGAAAGCGGCAGGTATTGATCCGTCCGATCTTCATCGATTTCGCCCATCGGCATGGTTTCAATCAAGGTCAGATCCATGGCTCGGGCGTGCGCAAAGCGCAAAAGCTGCGGAATTTCTGCTTCGTTGAAGCCTTTCAGTGCAACGGCATTGATTTTGATTTTGATGCCGGCAGCCAAGGCGGCATCAATGCCATCGAGTACGCGGTCCAGATCACCCCAGCGGGTGACGGTGTGGAATTTTTCCTTATCAAGCGTATCCAGCGATACATTGATGCGCTTCACACCGGCTTCTGCCAGCTCGGTGGCATAGCGAGCGAGCTGTGAGCCATTGGTGGTCAGCGTCAATTCTTCCAGCGCGCCGCTTTGCAAGTGGCGCGACAGACTGCGGATCAAAAACATGATGTTTTTGCGCACCAAGGGTTCGCCGCCGGTCAGGCGCAGCTTGCGCACACCCTTGGCAATGAAGGCCGAACAGAGACGATCCAGCTCTTCGAGGGTCAGCAGATCCTTCTTGGGAAGGAATGTCATGTTTTCTGCCATGCAATAGGTACAGCGAAAGTCACAGCGGTCTGTGACCGAAACCCGAAGATAGGTAACGGCCCGACCAAATGGGTCAATCATGGACCCCGCTTGTTGGGCAATCGGGTCCGCTGCGCTGAAAAGGCCGGGCTTATAATCCACGGTAATCTCCTTCATTCGCTTTAGTATTTGGCGATGAAGCCCTGGATAGTCAAGCGGTGGCGGCCACATTGCATTGGTCGCGGCGCTTGCGCATCATCAGTCTGCGGTCTACTGCATAATTCCTTAAGTCGGAATCGATTTAAGGCATTATGCAGTGCATTAAAAGTCTTACAGCGTCCTTTGTGCGCCATATATGGCGCGCGCCGCTGTGTAGCGCATACCGTCTGTTTGCATTGGGAGCTATCGAGGAATGACCGAGATTTGGCCAAATGAATTGAAAGTGTCATCCGATCGCCGTGTGTTGACGGTGGTTTTTGACAATGGCGAGAGCTTTGCATTGCCTGCCGAAATGCTGAGGGTTCTTTCGCCCTCCGCCGAAGTGCAAGGCCATGGCCCCGGCCAGAAAATCACCGTGCCCGGCAAGCGCAATGTGCAGATTGCTCAATTGGTTGCAACCGGCAATTATGCGGTTCGAATTGCCTTTGACGATGGCCACGACACAGGGATTTTCACCTGGAAATACCTGCGCGAACTCGGCCAGAAGGGCGATGAGCTTTTTGCCGCCTATCTGCAGGATCTGGAAGTGAAGAACCTGTCACGCGACAAGCATTGATAGGGGCATTGATAGGGAGAACGCTGTGATGAACAAAGGGCGGCTGGAAGCATTTAGCGATGGCGTTCTGGCCATCGTGATCACCATCATGGTGTTGGAGTTGAAAGTGCCGGACGACGCTGGCTTTGCCGGGCTGATTCCGTCACTACCGCTTTTGCTGGGCTATGCTCTGAGTTTCGTTTATGTGGCGATTTATTGGAACAATCATCATCATTTGCTGACCCTGGCAAGCCGCGTCACACCGGGAGTCATGTGGGCCAATATGCACCTGTTGTTCTGGTTGACCCTGACGCCGTTTGTTACCGAATGGATGGGAAAACAGAGCTTCCAACCAGAGCCGATCATGGCGTACGGTGCCGTTTTTGCCCTGTGTGCGCTGGCTTATCACATCCTTCAATGGCAAATAGGCATAACCACAGCGCACCCGGAGAAATTCAAACAGGCATTCGGTCGCGATTTCAAGGGCGTTGCGTCGCCGGTTCTCTATCTCATCGCAATGGGACTTGCTTATGTTTCGCCTTTTCTGTCTTACGGGCTTTTCCTGCTGGTGGCGCTGCTGTGGATCATACCCGACAAACGGCTTGTTGCCGTTTTTGAGGCATCAAACGACAGCAAGCATGAGCCTTGACAAGATGTGAAACATGCTCAAAATTACTTGTAGAGCAGCCAGTTTTTGGTGAATTCCTTGCGCATTCCGGCCTCAAACTCGCGCGTGCAGTTGCGCCCGGAGTTTTTTGCGCAATAGAGGGCGATGTCGCTGCGGCTGTAAAGCTCGCCCGAATCTTCGCATTCTGCCGCCGACGAGTAACCAATAGATGCCGTTACCGGGCCATAGTTGATGCCCGTGCGTGAGTTGCGAAAGGGTGTGCTTTCCAGATTGACGCGGATGCGCTCACACAGGGTGTGAATGTCCTCGTCAATGGAGCCTTCAAGGATAATGGCGAATTCCTCGCCGCCTGCGCGAGCTACAAATGCCTCGCGTGGTGCATTGGCCCGAATGACGCTGGCAACGGTTGCCAGTATTTTATCACCAACGGGATGACCATAGGTGTCATTGATCCGTTTGAAATGGTCGACGTCAATCAGGATAAGAGCTGCTTTTGACAAATTGGTCGGAAAACTGAAAAGCCCGGCAAGCTTTTCATCAAAGGCGCGGCGATTGGCAAGGCGGGTGAGCGAATCCGTATTGGCTATGCGCTTGTACTCGTCCAACTCGCGGCGTACAGCTTCCATTTCCTGAGATTTCTGGTTGAAACTTTCCGCCGTCTTTTCGCCTCGCGCCAATGTGTCGCCGGTTGCCAGTGTCAGAATTTGAATGGCATTGCGCAGCAAATCAACACTGGCCGTGTTTTTGGCATTGATGCGAAGGGATGTTTCGTCCAGCAGCTTATTATAGGTTTCGAGCGAGCTTTGCTCCTGCTTCATCAGGCGCACAAGGCCGTCCAGCTCTGAAACCAGCCGCGAATGGGCGTTCTCAATAATGCGGTTGGAGTTATGGCCGAAAAACTCTTCGGCAATCACGTCAATATCGGCCTGCGTGGCATGGCTGCCGAGAGCTGCGAGCTTGCGGGTCAATGCAGGGTTGGAGCCGATATAGGCTTCGTAGAATACGGCATAGTTGCGCGGCAAAGGTGGCAAGCCCATGGAGCGCATCGCAAAGGTAATTTGCCCGGCGATATCGAGACCCTGCGGCTTCGGTGTTGTTGTCGTATTCATTCGCGCCCCCACGAGAGTGACCAGTACTCGTTATTATTATTAAATAACGATCAAAGCGCCCCTCACCATCTATGGTGAACATAGGACGCTTTGAATAATTTAATCTGCTGCATAAAATCTTAAATCGATTTCAACTTAAGAGTTTATTCAATAACTATTTAAGAATGCAAGTACATGATACATTATACTATACAATTTCTTAAATTGGAATGAATTTAAGTGGGACGTTATCTGGCAAATTTTAAGTGTTTCATTGCTTCTATGCACATTTGATAAAGAGCAGTGCCCCGTCGTAAACATCCAAGGGTTTCAATAAAGCTATTTTGGGCAAGTTAGCAATGAAAAAAGCGAGCAACCTGCGGCTGCTCGCTTTTTCTTGATTTATCCCAAATTGAATTCCTGGAAAAAGTCGTTGCCCTTGTTGTCTGTTACGATGAAGGCGGGAAAATCTTCCACTTCGATTTTCCACACAGCTTCCATGCCAAGTTCTGGATATTCCAATACCTCGACCTTCTTGATGCAGTCCTGCGCAAGGCGTGCGGCGGGTCCGCCGATCGAGCCAAGGTAGAAGCCGCCATGTGTCTTGCAGGCCTCGCGCACCGCGCGTGAGCGGTTGCCCTTGGCCAGCATGATCATCGAGCCACCAAACGACTGGAACTGATCGACATAACTATCCATACGGCCGGCGGTTGTTGGCCCAAACGAGCCAGAAGCAAAGCCTTCCGGGGTTTTGGCCGGGCCTGCATAATAAACCGGATGGTTTTTCATGTATTCGGGCATGCCTTCGCCCTTTTCTAGCCGCTCGCGGATTTTCGAATGGGCCAGGTCGCGGGCAACGATGATGGTGCCCGTGAGCGACAACCGGGTTTTCACCGGATGCTTGTCAAGTTCAGCCAGAACAGCACTCATTGGCTGGTTCAGGTCAATCTTGACCATGGAAGAGGAGAGGGCGGCCTCATCAATCTCCGGCAGGTATTTCGATGGATCCGTTTCAAGCTGCTCAATGAAAATGCCGTCTTTGGTGATCTTGCCCATCGCCTGACGGTCGGCGGAACAGGAAACGCCGAGACCGATTGGCAAGGATGCGCCGTGGCGCGGCAGGCGGATCACCCGCACGTCATGACAGAAATACTTGCCACCAAACTGCGCGCCGACGCCCATGGACTGGGTGAGCTTGTGAATTTCCTTTTCCATCTCCACATCGCGGAACGCATGGCCGCTCTCGGACCCCTCTGTTGGAAGGTTATCGAGATAGCGGGCCGAGGCCAGCTTGACGGTCTTCAGGTTCATCTCGGCTGAAAGGCCGCCAATGACGATGGCCAGATGATAGGGAGGACAGGCTGCCGTGCCCAGCGTCAGGATCTTTTCCTTGAGGAAGTCGATCATCCGATCATGGGTGAGAAGCGAAGGTGTGCCCTGATACAGGAAGGTTTTGTTGGCAGAGCCGCCGCCCTTGGCCATAAACAAAAACTTATAGGCGTCCTCGCCTTCTTCATAAATGTCGATCTGGGCGGGCAGGTTGGTTTTGGTGTTTTTTTCCTCAAACATCTTGAGGGGTGCAAGCTGCGAATAGCGCAGGTTCTTGCGCTCATAGGCATCGCGCACGCCAGCGGCCAGGGCTTCGTAATCGCCGCCATCGGTCCAGACCTTGCGACCCTTCTTGGCCATGACAATCGCGGTGCCCGTGTCCTGACACATGGGCAAAATGCCGCCTGCGGCAATATTGGCGTTTTTCAGAAGGTCAAAGGCGACGAAGCGGTCATTGTCTGTTGCTTCGGGATCTTCAAGAATAGACGCCAATTGCTTCAAATGGCCGGGGCGCAGCAGGTGGTTGATGTCCGACAGTGCGGTTTCTGCCAAAAGCCGAAGGCCTTCCGGCTCAACGGTCAGGATTTCCTGCCCCTTGAAGGTCTCAACCGAGACGTAATCCGAGGTAATCTTACGATAGGGAGTGTTGTCTGCGCCAAGGGGAAAGAGATCGTCTGCCATCAAAGGACCTTTCTTGCCGGATCGGTATTTTTCCGAACATCCGTCTAGTCCCGCGAAGGTGGATTTGCAAACGATTCTAAAGTGGAGTTTGCAGTGCAGGATTATCGCCCGCACTGCAAAACAGAAAAATCATTTGGGCCCGATCATCAATTCCGGCCGTACATATTCATCAAACTCTTCATTGGTTAGATAGCCACCGCCAACCGCCTCTTCGCGCAAGGTGGTGCCATTCTTGTGGGCGGTTTTGGCAATCTTGGCGCAGGCATCATAACCGAGCTTGCTGTTGAGAGCTGTGACCAGCATCAGCGAGTTTTCGACACCCTTTTTGATGTTATCTTCCCGCGCTTCAATGCCCACCACGCAATTGTCGGTAAACGAGACCGCAGCATCACCAAGCAATTGCACCGATTGCAGGAAATTATAGGCCATCATCGGGTTATAGACATTCAGTTCGAAATGGCCTTGGCTGCCCGCAAAGGTAATGGCGGCATTGTTGCCAAAGATATGGGCGCACACTTGTGTCATGGCTTCCGATTGGGTCGGATTGACCTTGCCCGGCATGATGGAGGAACCCGGCTCGTTTTCCGGCAGGGCCAATTCGCCAAGGCCAGCACGCGGGCCGGAGCCAAGGAAGCGGATGTCATTGGCAATCTTGAAGCAGGCGGCTGCGGCTGCATTGATGGCCCCATGGGCAAACACCATGGCATCATGCGCCGCCAGCGCTTCAAACTTGTTGGGGGCGGTGACAAAGGGCAGGCCGGTGATCTTGGCGATTTCTTCCGCTACTTTTTCGGCAAAGCCAATGGGGGCATTCAACCCGGTGCCAACAGCGGTGCCGCCTTGTGCCAGTTCATACAGACCGGGCAGGGTGAGTTCGATGCGCTTGATGCTGGAGGCCACTTGCGCGGCATAGCCGGAAAATTCCTGCCCCAAGGTCAGCGGTGTGGCATCCTGTGTGTGTGTGCGGCCAATCTTGATGATATGGGCAAAGGCCTTGGCCTTGGCATCCAGTGCGTCATGCAGATGGCGCAAGCCCGGCAGCAGATGATGGGTCACGTATTCCGCAGCAGCAATATGCATGGCGGTGGGGTAAGTATCGTTGGAGGATTGGCTCATATTGACGTGATCATTGGGATGAACCGGCTTTTTTGAGCCCATCACGCCGCCGAGCAATTCAATGGCCCGATTGGAGATCACTTCATTGGCATTCATATTTGATTGCGTGCCAGAGCCAGTCTGCCACACCACCAGCGGAAAGTGCTCGTTCAACTTGCCGTCGATCACCTCTTGCGCGGCCTGAATGATGACCTCGCCCAGCTTTGCATCGAGCTGCCCCAAGGCCATATTGGCGCGCGCTGCTGCTTGCTTCACAATGCCCAGCGCACGAACTACCGGCAAAGGCTGCTTCTCCCAGCCGATCTTGAAATTTCCAAGAGAGCGCTGGGCCTGTGCGCCCCAGTATTTGTCACTGGCCACCTCAATTTGGCCAAAGGTGTCTGTCTCGATACGGCTGGATGTCATGGCATTTTCCTCATGATCAGGCGAGGGAGGTGTTATGCTCCCAATGGAAAAGATGAGTATTTAATGCATCTTTTTGATCGCTGCGTCAAAGGTATCGGTACAACGCAAATGTGAGTGTTTTTTGTACGCTTTGCGTAATATGGTTACTGAATGTTAACGATTTGGCGGCTTAACCTTACCTCTGTGTTAACGATGCGCCGGTCCAAAGGAGTCACGTTAAATTGACCCTTTGATTGTCGGTGTTTTCAAAACGCAAATCTTCCCAACACTGATGCAATCAGCTAGGGAAGCCACCAAAATCAACAGGGATCAATGCCTGATTCCGGTACGCGACTTTCTGAATGGGGAAGCAATTGCAAAAACCTTTACTTCGCAGGGCGCTGACGGTGGCCCTTATGACCACTGCGACCTTTGCCGTGTGCCTGCCACAAACAGCGGGCGCGACCACTTTGATGGATTTGCTGCGAGGCCGCCCTGAAAAGCGGCAGGAAACCCGCCCTGCCGAGGTTATTCCTCCCGCGCAATTGGCTGACCCGGAACCTATCTCGAAAATCGCATCCCCGCGCTACTATACCTACAAGCCGGATAGCCGGAAGGCTATTTCCATCAAGGCACCAGAAACGCCAATTGCCGCCTTTGGCGCAGATCATGATCTTGCCGTGGCGCATTTGGCCATGTCTCAGGTCAAGGTTTCGGCATCAGCCGATGTGGCCGAGGCTGTCCAGAATTATTACAATAACAACGGCGCTTTGATTTGGACCGACGGCAAAGGTGTTGTCGATAAGGCCAAAACCGCCATGGATGCGCTTGCGCTGGCCGATACTGTCGGTTTGGACCCTGCTGATTATGCGGTCAAATTGCCGGAAGATGTCGCTGGCATGGACGATCAGGCTCGCCAGCAAGCGCTGATGAAGTTTGAGCTCGAATTGTCCGCCAAGATGCTGACCTATGTGCAGGATACGGTGCGCGGCCGCATCGATCCAAATCGCATTTCCGGCTATTACGATTTCAAGCGCAAATCTGTGCCACTTGAGCCAGTGCTTGATCTTTTGCGCACCAGCCCGGATGTCGCGGCCTATCTGCGCAGCAAAGATCCTTCCAATCCGCAGTTTCTGGCTTTGAAGGCCGAGCTGAAAAAAATGATGGACGAAAATCAGGCGCAGCAGGCCCAGACCGTCAAGATTGATCTCAAGGGTATTTTGAAGCCGGGTGGCTCAAATCCGGAGCTTGCCAATATTATCGCAGGCATAAAAGCTTATGGCAGCGATGCGCTGAAAACCGACAATGCTCTGACCTTGACCAATTACACCGGCACGCCAGACTATACGCCTGAGTTGGTGAGCCTGGTTGAAGCCTATCAGAAAGAACAGGGCTTGAAGCCTGATGGTGTGATTGGCCCGGCCACCGTCCGCACCATGGTTGGTCATTCCGATGCGGAAAAAATCGAAAAGCTGGTCGTGGCCATGGAAGAGCTACGCTGGTTGCCAGCCGATCTGGGTCCGCGCTATGTCTTGATCAATGCTGCGGCTTTTGAAGCCTATTATTACAATGACAGGCAGCAGCAACTCGCCATGCGCGTTGTTGTTGGCGGTCCCGGCCACCAGACATATTTCTTCCAGAACATGATCCAGACTGTGGAATTCAATCCCTATTGGGGTGTTCCACGGTCCATCATCGTCAATGAGATGCTGCCAAAGTTGCGCCGCGACCCAAGCTATCTTGACCGTCTTGGCTATGAGGTCAGCTACAAGGGCCGCCGCGTTCGCTCCTCGGACATCAACTGGAACACCACCAGCGATGTTGATGTGCGCCAGCCGCCAAGCAGCGATAATGCTCTGGGTGATTTGAAGATTCTCTTCCCGAATGCCCATGCGATTTATATGCATGACACGCCCGCCAAGAGCTTCTTCAAGCGTGATATGCGCGCACTCAGCCACGGCTGTGTTCGTCTTTCGGAGCCGCGCGTAATGGCGGCCGCGGTTATGAACACCACTGTTGCTGATATCAACCAGCAGATCGCCTCTGGCCAGAACCGCGCAGTACAAGTGCCGCAGAAGTTCCCCGTCTATGTGGCGTATTTTACCGCATGGCCGGATAAAGATGGCGTCGTGCGTTACTATGATGACATCTATAACCGTGATGAAGCAACGCGAAAGGCGTTTGTGGCAACATCTGCCGCCCGCGCGGGTTAAAAACAACAGTGTTGGATGAAACAAAAGCCCGGAAGAAATTCCGGGCTTTTGTGGTTCTTACAGAACATTGATGGGAACCGTCTCATTTCCCAATGCAGATGGATGAGACTGTTCTTAAGGCACTAATTATGCCATGGCCACGGCAATTTCTGCCGCCAAACGGGCGTTATTTTCCACCAGAGCAATATTGGTCTTGAGGCTGCGGCCTTCTGTCAATTGGAAAATGGCGTCCAGCAGGAAGGGTGTCACTTCCTTTCCGGAGATTTCTTCGCGTTCGGCGCTGGCAAGCGCGCGGCCAATGTAAATTTCCATCTCTTCGCGAGAGATTTCATGTTCCTCCGGCACTGGATTGGCAATCAACATGCCGCCATCGATCCCCAATTGATCGCGAACCTTCTGGAAATTGGCAATGGCAGCCGGGCTTTCCAGTGTCAGCGGACTTTTCAGGCCAGACTGGCGCGACCAGAACGCCGGGAATTCATGGCTGTCATAGGTAACAACCGGAACACCCGCCGTTTCCAACACTTCCAATGTTTTCGGCACATCCAGAATTGATTTCGCACCGGCGCAAACCACAACAACGCGCGTGCGCGCCAGCTCCTGCAGATCCGCCGAGATGTCAAAACTCTCTTCTGCACCGCGATGCACGCCGCCAATGCCACCTGTGGCAAAAACAGCGATATTGGCGCGGGCCGCAGCAATCATGGTGGCAGCAACCGTTGTGGCACCAGAGCGACGCTCGGCAATGGCAAAAGCCAGATCCGCACGCGACACTTTCATCACGTCCTTCAATTGCGCCAGCTTCTGCAGCTGGTCTTCTTCAAGCCCAATGTGCAAAACGCCTTCAATCACGGCGATGGTGGCAGGTGTCGCGCCGCCTTCGCGAATGATCGCCTCGACACTTTTGGCCATTTCAACATTGGCGGGATAAGGCATGCCGTGGGTGATGATGGTCGATTCGAGTGCCACGATGGGCGCGTTGCGCGCCTTGGCTGCGGCAACTTCATGGGAATAAACGATTGGCAGAAGCGGGGAGATAGCTCGGGTCATGAAGTGTCCACTTGTTTATTGGCTCAGAGCATGCGGCTCTGGAATGTCATCGAGATGGGCTGAAAGGCGCTCTGGTGTCAGATCCTCGGCAGTCGCATGAGGAGATAGCAGGGTCAGCCCCGCCAAGGCAACACCATGCTTTAGTGAATGAGCCAAACCATGGCCCTTCACCAATTGCGATAGCGTACCGGCGCAGAGCGAATCACCCGCACCCGTCACGTCTACCAGAGTCTCAAGTTTTGGCGGTGTCAGCGCGAAATCGCCCTCATGATTAAAGGCGATGACAGGGCCTGAACCATTGGTAACAACCCCACCTTTAAGGCCAATATTGCGCAAAAGTGCTGGCCACGCGGAAGGATCAGACGGTGAGGCGGCTGTTAGTGTTCTGGCCTCGGCGGCATTCAAAAACAGATAGTCCATTGCGCCCAGGCAATCGCGATAGCGCACCACTTTCGCGGGCGAAATTCCGATGCCAGCCACGGGCTTTCCAAGCGCCTGCGCTTGTCTCGCCAGAGCTTCGAGGGTGTCCGCTGGCAAATTGGCGTCGATCAACAATGCACCGGCATTCAAAATGGCGTCCCGCACCGCTCTGATTTTTAACCGACGCGGCGTGAAGAGCCGATAAAGATCCATATCGGCAATCGCAATCACAAGGTTGCCATCGCGCTCCAAAATGGCGGTGTAGCTCGGGGTTGCTCGATCCAGAAAGGTAAATGGCCGGTCATCGATGCCCGCGTCTAGTGCCGCTTGGGCTACACGCTGACCAATCGCATCACCGCCGCGCGGCGATATCATTGCGATACGAAGACCAAGCCGGGCAAGCGAGCGTGCTGCGTTAAATCCGCCGCCGCCCGGCTCTTCAATCCATCGTCCGGGATTGCTCGCACCCGGCATCGTCTCAGCGTCGATTCGGCCACGGCGATCAATGTGCGCGCCACCAAACACAAGTATGTCGATTTCCACCTGCGACCTCTTCAGATTCATTGAAATTCGAATCGCCTTTTGAGACGTTTACGATAACCCATACCTTGATTCCTCAAACCATGTGGCTCAAATAAGTCCATGGAAACATTAAGAGAACAAACGATAGATTAAGGAGTGAACACAATTGGTTAGATGGGGGTTGTCAAAACGGAACAAAACATGTACATATTCCATGTCTTCAGTTTCGTTGCCTACGCGGCTTCAATAACCTAAAGGTGTTTAAAATGTCACAAAATTCTTTGCGGCTCGTAGAGGACAAAACGGTGGATAAAAGCAAGGCATTGGAAGCGGCCCTGGCGCAGATCGAACGCTCATTCGGCAAGGGTTCGATCATGAAACTCGGCGCAAACGAGAAAATTGTCGAAGTGGAGACGGTATCAACTGGATCCCTCAGTCTCGATATTGCGCTTGGTATTGGCGGCCTGCCTAAGGGCCGTATTGTAGAAATTTATGGCCCGGAAAGCTCTGGTAAAACCACACTTGCGCTGCAAACAATTGCCGAAGCGCAGAAAAAAGGTGGCGTTTGCGCCTTTGTCGATGCCGAACACGCGCTTGATCCGGTTTATGCCCGCAAGCTGGGCGTAGACCTTCAGGGTCTGTTGATTTCACAGCCAGACACGGGTGAGCAGGCGTTGGAAATCACTGATACGCTGGTCCGCTCTGGTGCTATCGATGTGTTGGTTGTTGACTCAGTGGCGGCTTTGACGCCGAAGGCCGAAATTGAAGGCGAAATGGGTGATAGCCTGCCAGGCATGCAGGCCCGTTTGATGAGCCAGGCGCTGCGTAAGCTGACAGGCTCTATCTCGCGCTCAAATTGCATGGTTATTTTCATCAACCAGATTCGTATGAAGATTGGTGTGATGTTTGGTTCGCCAGAAACCACCACAGGCGGTAACGCTCTGAAGTTCTACGCATCTGTGCGTTTGGATATTCGCCGTATCGGTGCCGTCAAGGATCGTGAAGAGGTGGTTGGTAACCAGACCCGCGTGAAGGTCGTCAAGAACAAGATGGCGCCTCCCTTCAAGCAGGTCGAATTCGACATCATGTATGGCGAAGGCGTTTCCAAGACAGGCGAGTTGGTGGATCTTGGCGTTAAGGCCGGCATCGTAGAGAAGTCGGGCGCGTGGTTCTCTTACAACAGTCAGCGCCTTGGGCAGGGACGTGAAAATGCCAAGACGTTTTTGCGTGACAATCCGGCGGTGGCCGAGGAAATTGAATTGGCCTTGCGTCAAAACGCTGGCTTGATTGCCGAGCGGTTCCTGGAAAACGGTGGCCCTGATGCCAATGATGGTGTCGAGAGCGACGAGGGCTGATTTTTTTATCACGTTGGAAGATGTCAAACGGCCGGAGTTTATCTTCGGCCGTTTTTTTGACACAGACTGGACAGGCGAGGCGACGGGCGATAAAAGCCGTTGTTTTCTGACGTTTGTCCGCGAGCGGACACTTATTTCCAAGGGCACCCCATGAGCGGCGTAAACGACATTCGATCGACATTCCTCAATTATTTCAAGTCCAACGGACATGAAGTCGTCGCATCGTCTCCGTTGGTGCCGCGCAATGATCCGACGTTGATGTTCACCAATGCTGGGATGGTGCAATTTAAAAACGTTTTCACCGGTCTTGAACAGCGCCCCTATTCAACAGCAGCCACGGCTCAAAAATGCGTCCGCGCTGGCGGCAAGCACAATGACCTCGACAATGTCGGTTATACCGCGCGCCACCACACGTTTTTTGAAATGCTGGGTAACTTTTCCTTTGGTGACTATTTCAAGGAAAATGCCATTGAACTGGCATGGAACCTGATCACCAAGGAATTTGGCGTCGATCGCGAGCGGCTGTGCGTGACGGTCTATCACACCGATGATGAGGCCTTTAATCTTTGGAAAAAAATTGCCGGTCTGCCGGATCACAAAATTATTCGCATCCCGACCAGCGACAATTTCTGGGCCATGGGTGATACCGGCCCTTGCGGTCCTTGTTCAGAAATTTTCTACGACCATGGCGACCATATCTGGGGTGGCCCTCCAGGTTCAGCCGATGAAGACGGTGATCGCTTCATCGAGATCTGGAATCTGGTTTTCATGCAATATGAGCAGATCACCAAGGAAGAGCGCGTCGATCTTCCGCGTCCGTCGATTGATACCGGCATGGGTCTTGAGCGCATTGCGGCTCTGTTGCAGGGCAAGCACGACAATTACGACATCGATCTCTTCCGGGCATTGATTGACGCTTCTGTCGATCTCACGGGTGTTGCTGCCGAGGGCGAACGCCGCGCCAGCCACCGGGTGATTGCCGACCACTTGCGCTCTTCGGCATTTTTGATTGCCGATGGTGTTTTGCCATCTAATGAAGGTCGCGGTTATGTCCTGCGCCGCATTATGCGCCGCGCCATGCGTCATGCAGAACTGCTGGGTGCGCGTGAGCCGATCATTTACAAGCTTTTGCCTGTTCTGGTTCAGCAAATGGGCCGCGCTTATCCTGAACTGGTGCGCGCCGAATCGCTGATTTCGGAAACGATGAAGCTGGAAGAAAACCGCTTCCGTAAAACTCTGGAGCGCGGTCTGTCGTTGCTGTCCGATGCAACGGCAAATCTCTCCAAGGGCGATAGCCTCGACGGTGAAACTGTCTTCAAACTCTACGACACCTACGGCTTTCCGCTGGATTTGACTCAGGATGCGCTGCGCGCCCGTGGCATTGGTGTGGACATTTCCGGCTTTACCGACGCGATGGAACGTCAGAAGGCTGAAGCCCGCGCAAGCTGGTCTGGCTCTGGCGATAAAGCCGCAGAAACCATCTGGTTTGAAGTGAAAGACAAGCACGGCGCGACGGAGTTCCTTGGCTATTCGGCTGAGAGCGCTGAAGGCGAAGTGCAGGCTTTGGTGCGTGATGGCGCGGTGATTGAAAAAGCGACGGCGGGCGAGAGCGTTCAGGTGGTGGTCAACCAGACACCATTCTATGCCGAATCTGGTGGTCAGATGGGCGACACCGGTGAGATCATTGGTGAAGGCTTTGTGCTGGATGTGACGGATACGCAAAAGCGCGGTGAGGGGCTGCATGTCCATATCGCGACGGTGCGCGAAGGTACGGTCGTCAGTGGTGCTGCTGTTGTGCTGAATGTGTCGAATGCGCGCCGCTCTCGTTTGCGTGCCAACCACTCGGCGACCCATTTGCTGCACGAAGCTTTGCGGGAAGTTCTCGGCACCCACGTGGCGCAGAAGGGGTCGCTGGTTGCGCCTGAGCGTTTGCGCTTCGATATTTCTCATCCCAAGCCGATCACTGCGGAAGAGCTGAAGATCGTTGAAGATATGGCCAATGAGATCATCTTGCAAAATTCACCGGTGACCACCCGGTTGATGGCTGTCGATGATGCGATTGCCGAAGGTGCCATGGCGCTGTTTGGTGAAAAATATGGCGATGAAGTGCGCGTGGTTTCGATGGGCACCGCAATTCGGGGCCCGAAAGCTGGCAAGTCCTATTCGACCGAGCTTTGCGGCGGTACCCATGTCTCGGCAACCGGCGATATCGGCTTGGTTCGTCTGCTGTCTGACAGTGCCGTGGGCGCGGGTGTTCGCCGAATTGAGGCGCTGACCGGGGAAACAGCACGGGCCTATTTGGCGGAACAGGACGAGCGCCTGAAAGCGCTGGCTGGCACATTGAAGGTGCAGCCGAGCGAAGTCATTGCCCGCGTTGAAACTTTGGTTGATGAGCGGCGCAAGCTGGAGCGCGAGTTGGCAGATGCCAAGCGCAAGCTGGCCATGGGCGGTGGCGCAGGCGGGGAAGCGGAAGCGCCGCGCGACATTAATGGTGTGAAATTTATCGGCAAACAGCTCTCTGGTATCGATGCCAAGGATCTGAAAGGCATGGTTGATGATGCCAAGACAGCACTCGGCTCCGGCGTGGTGCTTTTGGTGGCCGTTGCAGACGATGGCAAGGCCAGTGCAGTTGTCGGTGTGACCGGCGATTTGACGGCCAAGGTATCGGCTGTTGATTTGGTTCGCATCGCCTCAGCCGCTCTCGGCGGCAAGGGCGGCGGTGGACGCCCAGACATGGCACAGGCTGGCGGCCCTGACGGTGCGAAGGCTGATGAAGCTATCGAAGCTGTTGCTGCGGCGATTTCGGCAGCTTGAGGTCAAGGTAGAAACCTGAACGCAGCGCCCTGCGCCATCTTTGGCGCTGGGCAATTTGCAGTATTGCTCGGTCTATACTGCGCGAATTTTTCCCTTAAACTGCTTTGGTTGAAGAGCGGATGGGGGAGGATAGCCTTCGTCCCTGGCCAATCTCTATAGCCTTATGGCGCGAGAAATTTTTCCGCACCACGCCTTACTGCATAACTCCTTAAATCGGAATCGATTTAAGGTGAAAATTATGCCGCAGATTAAAAGTGTCACTTTGAGCCTTTGTGCGCCATATATGGCGCACGGCGCTGTAAATTGGGTCGATTGCAGGTGGAAATTATCCATCAAAATTAGATCGCTGTATTGCAGCGTTGACGGTTATGCTGTGTCCGCGACAGAGGAATGCATTTCACCCTTCTCAAACACGAAAAGGGGTAAAATACGTCTTTGGACTGGTGTGCGGAAACTTGCTTTGTATCAGTCTCTCTTGATGCTCATCAGCATGTCCCACATGTCCGCGCCCGTCTCAAACACCTTTGCATTGGCGGCAAAGGCGTGCTCGGAGCCGATCAGACCGGTCATTTCATCCAGCAGATCAACGTTGGATGTGTCAGGTGTCGATGCTGGTGTGTCGGAAACCGTCGTTGTGGCAGCGACGCCGGATGGGGTCGTGGAAGAAAGATTGGTGTTGAGGCGTTGATAGCCGGGGGTGTCCACATTGGCGACATTGTTGGCAATATTGGCCACGCGCTTTTGCTGCGCCAACATGCCGGATGTGGCTGTGTTTGTGATACCCGAGATGCTCATGCCAATACCCTCAAGAACAAAGCTTGTGATTTTCTATAGGTATTTTGTTAGAAAATCGGCAAGATTTGCGATGAATAAAGTTTTTCAGCGCTGCATGATGTGCCGCAACCTGACACAGTTCACGCCACGTTATGCGGATCATAACGCGAAAATACAATAAGACAACGCCGCACGGTTGTCAAAACGCACGGCGCTGCAAAAGAGTTTCCTCCCCAAGGTGGGGAGGAAAGCAAGCGCTTATTACTCCGCAGCCTCGGCATAGTCGGTCATCGGCGGGCAGGAGCAGACCAGATTGCGGTCACCATAGACGTTATCGACGCGATTGACCGAAGACCAATATTTGTCCACCCGGAACGCGCCCGGTGGGTAGCAGGCCTGATCGCGACTGTAGGGACGGTCCCATTCGCCGACCAGATCTTCCACCGTGTGGGGTGCGTTTTTCAACGGGTTGTTGGTCTTGTCCATCCGGCCTTCTTCGATGTCACGGGCTTCTTCGCGGATCGCCAGCATGGCGGTGCAGAAGCGGTCCAGCTCGGCTTTGGTCTCCGATTCGGTTGGCTCGATCATCAGCGTTCCCGCCACCGGCCAACTCATGGTTGGCGCGTGGAAGCCGCAATCGATCAACCGCTTGGCCACGTCATCGACAGTCACACCGGCGCTATCAACCAGTGGACGGGTATCAATGATGCATTCATGCGCCACCCGGCCGTTAGCGGAGGTGTAGAGCACATCATAGGCACCGCTCAGGCGGGCAGCGATATAGTTGGCGTTGAGGATGGCAACTTTGGTGGCCTGCGTCAGGCCTTCGCCACCCATCATCAAGCAGTAAGACCAGCTGATTGGCAGAATCGAAGGCGAGCCGTAAGGCGCGGCAGATACAGCGCCGGGGCGACCATCGGTTTCAACATGGCCGGGCAGGTAAGCAGCCAAGTGGGCTTTAACACCAATTGGCCCCATGCCGGGACCACCACCACCATGAGGAATGCAGAAGGTTTTGTGCAGGTTAAGGTGCGATACATCCGAGCCAATATCGCCGGGCCGCGCAATGCCGACCATGGCGTTCATATTGGCACCATCAAGATAAACCTGCCCGCCATGGGCATGGGTGATCTCGCAGATTTCCCGCACGGTTTCTTCAAACACGCCATGGGTGGATGGGTAGGTGATCATGCAGCACGACAGGTTTTCTGCGTGCTGGGTCGCTTTGGCGCGAAAATCATCCAGATCGACATCGCCATTGTCCAGTGCCTTGACCGGTACCACCAACATGCCCGCCATCTGCGCCGATGCGGGGTTGGTGCCATGGGCCGATGTTGGAATGAGGCAGACATTGCGATGGGCATCGCCATTGGCAATATGATAATTGCGAATGGTCAACAGGCCTGCATATTCGCCTTGCGCACCGGAGTTTGGCTGCATGGAAATGGCGTCATAGCCAGTCACAGCGCAAAGCTTTTCCGAGAGATCGTCGATCATTTCCTTATAGCCCAAGGCCTGATCGGCAGGGGCAAAGGGGTGGATGTCCGAAAACTCAGGCCAGGTGATCGGCAGCATTTCTGCGGTTGCGTTCAGCTTCATGGTGCAGGAGCCAAGCGGAATCATCGCCCGGTCCAGCGCCAGATCCCGATCTGACAGACGGCGGATGTAGCGTGTCATTTCGCTCTCCGCCCGGTTCATGTGGAAGATCGGATGGGTCAGGTAAGGGCTGGTGCGCAGCAAGTTCTTCGGCAAGCGATAATCGGGAGAGAAATCGGCCACTGCGAAATTGCCGCCAAAGGCGCGCCAAACGGCTTCAACTGTGGCGGGACGGGTCCGCTCATCCAGCGAAATGCCGATTTTGGTGTCGCCCACTTTGCGCAAGTTAATGCCTTCGGCAACAGCCGCCCGCAGGATAAGGCCCTGCATATGACCAACGTCGAGCGTAATGGTGTCGAAGAAGGTTTCCGGCTCAATGGTAAAGCCGAGCTTTTCCAGCCCCTTGGCCAGCAGCACGGTTTTCTGGTGCACCTGCTGGGCAATGGCCTTCAGGCCTTGCGGGCCATGAAACACCGCATACATTGACGCCATCACCGCCAGCAGCACTTGTGCTGTGCAAATGTTGGATGTGGCCTTTTCGCGGCGGATATGCTGCTCGCGGGTTTGAAGCGAGAGGCGATAGGCGCGGTTGCCACGGGCATCGACCGAAACGCCAACAAGACGGCCCGGCATGGAGCGCTTGATGGCATCTTTTACCGCCATATAGGCTGCGTGCGGGCCGCCATAGCCCACCGGAACGCCAAAGCGCTGGGTGGAACCGATGGCAATATCAGCGCCCATTTCGCCGGGCGATTTCAGCAAAAGCAGCGCCATGGGGTCGGCAGCAACCGTCGCAATTGCTTGCGCATTGTGCAGCGCATTGATCAGCGGGGTAAAATCGCTGACATGGCCGTGCGTGCCGGGATATTGAAATAGCGCGCCAAACACTTCGCCGGGGTTGAGATCGGAGAAGGGATTGCCGACCACCACCTGCCAGCCAAGCGGCTCGGCACGGGTCTGGATAACCGCAATGGTTTGCGGATGGCAATTGGCATCGACAAAGAAGGTCTTGGCCTTGGATTTTGACACGCGCTCGGCCATGGCCATGGCTTCAGCGGCTGCCGTTGCTTCGTCCAGCAAGGATGCATTGGCAACATCAAGACCGGTGAGATCGCACACCATGGTCTGGAAGTTCAGCAAGGCTTCCAATCGCCCTTGAGAAATCTCCGGCTGGTAAGGCGTATAGGCCGTGTACCAGGCCGGGTTTTCCAGAATATTGCGCTGAATAACCGGCGGGGTGATGGTGCCGTAATAGCCCTGACCGATCAGCGAGGTCAGAGCCTTGTTTTTGTTGGCGGTCTCGCGCAGCTTGTCCAGCGCTTCGCGCTCGCTCATAGCCGCACCCCACACCAGCGGAATGCTTTGGCGGATCGAGCTTGGCACTGTGGCGGCAATCAACCCGTCGAGGCTGTCATAGCCCACCACTTTCAGCATCGCGTCCATCTCACTCGGCGATGGGCCTATGTGGCGGCGATTGGCAAAATCGTAGGGCTGGTAATCGGTAAACTGAAATTCTGTTGGCGTGGTCATGCGATCAGCTCGTTGTAGGCGGCTTCATCCAGCAGGGCGTCTGCGTCGGCGACATTGGCGAGCTTCAGCTTGAAGAACCAGCCAGCGCCACGCGGGTCGGAATTGACCAGCGACGGATCATCAACAATCGCCTGATTGATCTCTGTGATCTCGCCATCCAGCGGACAATAGACGTCGGAAGCCGCCTTGACGCTTTCAACGGTGGCTGCTTCGCCGTTCTTTGCAAAGGTGCTGCCAACTTCCGGCAGTTCAACAAACACCAGATCACCAAGCTGTTCGGCAGCGTGGGCGGTAATGCCAACAGTGGCGACATCGCCTTCAATTTGCAGCCATTCATGTTCGGAGGTGAATTTCAACATGGGAGATCCTTTGTGGGAGCTGGGATAGGTTTGAAAATGGTGTGCCGTGGGGTACCCCCTCTGGTCTGCCGACCATCTCCCCCACAAGGGGGGAGATCAGGGATGTTTCCGATGGATTGCAGCCGTTTGCCTCATGGCAAAAGGTAAATACTTGAACGGATAAATTGGGACGAGCCGACCAACCCCGTCCGATCTCCCCCCTTGAGGGGGAGATGTCCGGCAGGACAGAGGGGGGTAAAACCTTGCTCATCGCGTACCAATCAGCGTTTGTACGTGGGCGTAATGAACGGTAGGGCAGTGACGGCCACAGGCAGAAACTTGCCGCGCACTTCGGCGTAAACTTGCGTACCATTGCTGGCGTATTTGGCAAGCACATAGCCCATGGCCACCGGACCTTCGACCGTGGGGCCAAAGCCGCCGGAGGTGACTTCGCCAATCTCGAGCGTGCCATCGGCATCAGCAAACAGTTTTGAATGGCCACGCACCGGGGCTTTACCCTCGGGCTTCAGGCCGACGCGGCGGCGGGTAGGGCCGTTTGCCAGTTCCGCCAGAATGCGCTCAGCGCCGGGAAAACCACCTTCGCGGTCGCCACCTGCGCGTCTTGCCTTTTGCATGGCCCATTCAATTGCGCCTTCCACCGGGCTGGTGGAGGTGTCGATGTCATTGCCATAGAGGCAAAGGCCCGCTTCCAGCCGCAGCGAATCGCGGGCACCAAGGCCAATCGGCTGACAATCAGGGTGATCCAAAAGTGCTTTGGCCAAAGCCTCTGCCATATCGGCAGGCACCGAGATTTCAAAACCATCTTCGCCTGAATAGCCGGAGCGCGACACGATGCAGGGCGTATCCAAAAGCGGAATTTCGCGCACATCCATAAACTTCATACCGGAGACACCAGCCCAAAGCTCGGCCAAAACGGCTTCGGCCCGTGGGCCTTGCAGCGCCAGAAGGGCGCGGTCTTCCAGAACCTCAATGGCGCAAGCGTGGCTGAGATGGGCACGCATATGGGCAATATCGGCCTCTTTGCAAGCGGCATTGACCACCACAAACAAATGATCGCCGCGGTTGGTGATCATCAGATCATCCAGAATGCCGCCCTCACTATTGGTGAAAAAGCCGTAGCGCTGGCGACCTTCCTTAAGGGCCAGAATGTCCACCGGCACCAGTGTTTCAAGCGCCAAAGCCGCATCTTCCACCTTGCCGGATTTGGGCTTGAGTAGCACTTGCCCCATATGCGACACGTCAAACAGGCCAGCACTGGCACGGGTGTGCAAATGTTCTTTCAAAACGCCCGCCGGATATTGCACCGGCATGTCATAGCCTGCAAAGGGTACCATGCGGGCACCGAGGGCAATGTGAAGATCGTAAAGAGGGGTGCGTTTCAGGGCGAGATGGTCGTCCAAGAGGCGTCTCCACTGTCATGCGCATAGGCACATAGGCTCAAAATAAGGCACAGGCGTGCCGGTTCATGAGCCCCCTCTGTCCTTTTGCCTGAGATTGTTATCCCTTCGGCGCGGCCCTTGCATGTTACGCAAGGCTTTTCTCCAGAGTGCAGTCTACCCCTTGTGGTCCGTTTGCCTGAGAGTTTCCGGGGCGGTTGCTCCTTCGGCACCGGATTGAACCGGATTCTCCCAACAAGGTAATAATGGCATTATCGTCAGGCTCGGTGGGTTGGCAAGAGGTCTTCGTCGTTATCAGCTAAATATTTGTCGTCCCCAATGAGGACGGGCATAAAAAGGCTGCATCCTCTGGATGTTTTTTTGCATATTTCGATCATTGAGAGCGCTTGCATTTCACAAAAATTTGAATAGCTTCACTGTTGGGGGAGTAAAGCATGAGGACGTCGCAACCTGCATCGAGGCTTATAATCCGCATTTTGTGCGTGATTGCGCTTTTGTGCCTGGGGTTTGCTCATAAAGCGCCACAACTCTACGCGGCCCCAATTGAGGCCGCCTCGCTGCAACTGCCCGACGGCAGCTATGCCGATCTTTGCGTGGCCGATAAGGGGATCAAGCACCCTTTAGCCAACCAATTTTGTGAGGCGTGCATTGTTTGCGCTTCCATGGTTTTGCCAGAACCTCAGAGTGATGAATGGCTGCTGGGCAATTTCGCAAGCCTGTCGCGTCCATGGGTGTCCTCTGCCTCAGCGCTTACCGGATGGCTGGAACCTTTGCCCCGGTCTCGAGGACCGCCGTTTTTTTCCTGACGCGCTGAATTTCCACTTTTATCAAGCATTTTGATCTCGAACCGACGCTTTGGTTCGCCAGGAGACATTCCGTGAAATCTATCATTCTGTTGTCGTCAGCAGCCTTTGCGCTGGCTGTTGCATCCACATCTGCTTATGCCCATGCGACGTTTGCCAATAAGGACGCCAAGGCAGAAGGCTACATTGCCGCCACCTTGCAAGTGCCGCACGGTTGCGATGGCCGCGCCACCACTGACGTTTTTGTCAAACTGCCAGAAGGCTTTATTGCCGCCAAACCACAGCCAAAAGCTGGCTGGAAGCTGGAGGTTGTAAAAGGAAAATATCAGAAATCCTACGATAACCACGGCACACAACTGACCGAAGGCCCGGTTGAAATACGCTGGACAGGTGGGGATTTGCCCGATGCGTTTTATGATACCTTTGTCATTTATGGAAAAGTGTCGGGTGTGGCACCCGGCACAAAGCTGCCGTTTGCGGTTACGCAACTGTGCGGCACCGATGCCAAGGTGGCCTGGGATGAAATTCCGGCAGCGGGTGTTGATGCGCACAGCTTGAAACATCCGGCCCCTACGTTGACAATTGTTGCCGCAGGCGATGATCCCCATGCGGGCATGGCGATGGGGGGTGCCAGCCATGATCACGCCGCCATGATGGAAGCCACACAGCTGCCAGCTGATTCCGGGTCAGCCAATGTCGGTGCATTGAAATTGTCGGCGGGCTTTTTAAAAGCGATGTTGCCAGGGCAGCCTGTTGGTGGTGGTTACGTCACCATTGAAAACACCGGTGCAGCCGATGATAAGCTGTTATCGGTTTCATCGACGGATGCCGAAAAAGTCGAGCTTCATGAGATGTCGATGACCAATAATGTCATGAAGATGCGCAAAGTGGATGGCGGTTTGGACGTCAAGGCCGGTGGTCGGCTGGAAATGCAGCCCGGTGGCTATCATCTGATGTTTATGGGCGTGAAAAAGCCGTTTGCCGCTGGAGATAAAGTGCCTGTAACGCTGGTGTTTGAGAAGGCGGGCAAGGTGGACATGCTATTGCCGGTGACAGCAGCCGGAAAGAAATAAGAATGCATTTGAGCAGGTTGGATTAGTCAGCCTGCTCATCCGCCAGATCTTCGGCTTCGCGATAGGCCTGTCTGGTTTCTTCCAGGCTGGCACGGGGTTGTCTATGCTCTCCGGCCTTCATGAAATGCAGACCAATGGCGGTTGAATCTTTCAATGTTGCAATGGCAGTGCGGGTAATGCCCTCAGCCTTGTTAAGCTCTTTCTTTGCTTCGATTTGCTGGCTTATTTGCTCAACATAAGGCGACCGCGTCCCTCTTTGGACGGGTCTCAACGTATCTGTTACGTAGCCAGCTGTTGTGGCCGAAACCGACAGCACTTGGGTCATGTTGCTCACCAGATCTATTTGCTCCACACCATCTCAACATATTTAAATATACGAAGCTTTAAACAGGCATTTCCAATTTGAGATTGTTTTGCCTTATTTGCATAATTTTGGGGCGAAAGTGCTCAACAGCGTCAGAATTTCGCGCGCGGCCCTCGCAAAATGTTTCGCGCTATATCATTGTTATTGTCTGGACAGCGTTTGTGCCGATCAGATTCGGAACATGGAGAATGCAAGAGGCAGAATGGAACACGCGGCGTATGTGGCACTTGGCGGAGCGCTTGGGTCTGTTTTGCGGTATCTCGTCGGCATGGCCGCCATCCGGCTTTTTGGTCCGTTTTTGCCGTGGGGCACATTTACGGTCAATATTGTCGGATCTTTCTGCATTGGTTTGCTGATGGAGTGGATTGCGCGCAAGCTGAATGCCTCAACCGATATGCAGCTCTTTCTTGTGACCGGCGTTATGGGTGGCTTCACCACGTTTTCATCGTTTTCGCTGGATGTGATCAGCCTTGCAGAGCGTGGCGAACTGGCTTGGGCCATGGCCTATGCGCTTGCAACTTTGGGCCTTGGTATTGTTGCCGTGTTTGGTGGCCTGGCCTTGGGGCGTGCGATATTTTAAGCTGTTCGTCTGTTTTTTTCGATCTGCCGTTTCCCACATCCGTTAAAATACGCTAAAGCCACCCCAAGAAGCAGAGTTTGCCACCGCGTTACGCGGCTTTTGGCTTTGGCTGCACAGGTTTTAAGGCTGGCGCGTCTCGCGCCCAAGGGAACGAAAGACGTCCTTATGGCAGGAATAGAACATATCACCGTGGATGCGGATGAGGCCGGTATGCGCCTCGATCGCTGGTTCAAGATCCACTATCCGGGTCTCGGCTTTGGCCCTTTGCAAAAGCTTTTGCGCTCCGGCCAGGTGCGCGTCGATGGTGGCCGTGTCAAAACCGATGCCCGCGTGCAGCCGGGGCAGGTTGTGCGGGTTCCACCTTTGGATGTTGATGCAAAGGCGGCCAAAACCGGCCCGATCGGTATCAAGGATCTGAAGCACTCCGATGATGCGGAACTGCTGTCGCGGATGCTTTTGCATGAAGACGACAAGGTGTTCGTTCTCAATAAGCCTGCCGGTTTAGCCGTGCAGGGTGGCTCTGGCCTGACCCGACATATTGATAAAATGCTGGAAGCATGGACCAGCAAAAAAGGCGAAAAGCCTCGGTTGGTGCACCGGCTTGACCGTGATACTTCGGGCGTTTTGGTCGTGGCCCGCACCCGTGGGGCGGCGCAAAAACTCACCGCTGCCTTTCGTGAGCGTGATACCAAAAAGACCTATTGGGCCTTGGTGAAGGGCGTGCCGCGCAAGCAGGACGACAAGATTTCCACATGGCTCGTGAAAGAACAGACCGAGGATGGTGATCGCATGCGCATTGCCAAGCATGGTGATGACGGGGCCGATCACGCCATTTCCTATTATCGCGTGCTGGAAACAGCAGCCCAAAGCCTCGCTTGGCTGGAGATGGAACCCTACACGGGCCGCACCCATCAGCTTCGCGTTCATGCGCTTCATATCGGCCATCCGATTATTGGCGACCCGAAATATTTTATTGATGATCCGAACTGGGACTTTCCTGGTGGTGTGCAAAAGCGCCTGCATCTTCACGCCCGCCACATCGATATTCCCCACCCCAGTGGCGGTCGCCTGCGCGTAACCGCGCCTTTGCCGCCGCATATGGTGCAGACGTGGAACCTGCTGGGTCTGGATATGGAAAATGGCGGAGATTTTGAATGAAGCTTGTCTTGTTTGATTGCGATGGAACGCTGGTCGATAGTGCCAGCACCATCCATGAGACCATGCGGCGGACGTTTTTGCATTTCAACAAGCCGGAACCGGCATTGAGCGCGACAAAATCCATCATGGGTTTGACGCTCGACATCGCTATTGCCCGCATGGACAATAAGCCGCATGTCGATGATGAAGCGCTGGCGATGATGGCCTATTACAAGTCATTGTTTACCGAAGTGCGCCAGGCATCCGATTATCGTGAACCACCGCTGTTTGATGGTATTCGCAATGTGGTTGAGCGGCTGGCAGCGCAAGAGGCGATTTTGATTGGTGCCGTTACCGGAAAATCCCGGCGCGGGCTGGATGCCATTCTTGATGTGCACGGGTTTCGCCCGCATTTCATCGTCTCGCGCACAGCGGATGATTGCCCCTCCAAGCCACACCCCGCCATGGTGACCGAGTGTTGCGATGAAACGGGTATGCGGCCAGAGCAGACCATTGTGATTGGTGATGCCATTTACGATATGCAAATGGCAAAAAGTGCCGGGGCCAAGGCCATCGGCGTCAGTTGGGGCAGCGCCAGCGTTGAGCAATTGCTGGCAACCGGTGCCGATATTGTTGTTCACCAGCCCCATGACCTTCTTGATCATATTCTGTGAGTGAAACGATGCGCGATATTTTTGAGGGTGCCCAGCCATTTGGGGAAAAGAGTGATGCGCCAGAGATGAGCGACGCTGATCCGATCCGGCGGGCGCAAATCCAGATGAAAAAGCCGCTGCCCAAGCGGTTTTACAAGACGGTTACGGTCGGGCCGGTGGATGGCGGCTTTGCCGTGCTGCTGGATGGCAAGACGGTGAAAACGCCGGCGCGCAATAGTCTGGTTTTGCCGACAAAAGCGGCAGCAGAGCTGGTCATGGCTGAATGGCAGGCGCAAGCAGAGGTGATTGACCCCGGCACCATGCCGATCACCCGCTTGGTCAATACGGCGCTTGATGCGGTGGCCTTGAGCATGGATGAGGTGTTGGACGACATCGTCCGCTTTTCCGGCTCCGATCTGCTGTGCTATCGCGCAGATGGTCCGCAAGAGTTGGTGGCGCGCCAGAGCGGGCAATGGGACGGTATTTTGACATGGCTTGCTGACCGCCATGGTGCGCGTTTCATCCAAACCAGCGGTATTATGCATGTGGAGCAGCCAAAGCAGGCCACGGATGCATTTCGGCAGGCCGTGGGCACCTATAACCACGCCTTTGCGCTTGCCAGTCTGCATGTCATGACATCCCTCACGGGATCTGCCGTTCTGGCGCTTGCCATCGCCGATGGTCATCTTTCGCTGGAAGAGGGCTGGGAAATTGCGCATCTCGACGAAAACTGGACCGATGAGCATTGGGGCACTGATTCTGAAGCCCTGGCGCGTCGCAATGTACGGTTTGTGGACATGCAGTCGGCTTATCTGGTTTTGAAAGCAACTATGAATTGATGGTTCTTGCTTTCTCTAAACTTTCCGGGCATGGCTTTATGGGGTTAAAATTCTGATTTTCAATGTTTTTCGGTCTTGTCGGTGACGCGGATTGGTAAGGTCCGCGTTAAAGTCACGACAATGTTATTGACATTTCCCGCAGGCTGAACAATGGCTAAATTCTGTTCTCATTGCCAGTGTTTTGTGCTTGCGGGGTTTTATGCTGTCGCGCCTTTTACGTCTTGCTGCTGGTGTTTTTTGTGCGCTCTTGCTGGCGGGCTGCGTGTCGCGAATCGTCGATCCCGCCCCCAAAAAATTCTTCTATGATGTCCGCGCCGTGGTTGTTGTGGCTGGACCAAAGGTGCCTTTGGCTTTGGTGCAAGGGGTGGAACGGCGCATGTCCGATGCGGTTGCAGCCACGGTGAGGTCCGAGGTCTTACCCCGGGTTATCCTGACCGTGCGTCTGGAGCAGGTTGGTATTTCCATCGGGCTGGACAACAACAAGAACGAAGCAGAGGTCAAGGTCTCGGCGGCATCCGTCGAAACGGGAGAGCTTGTCGCTGAAGGTGATTTCAAGGTCTTGACCGAGACTGGCAATGCCAGCCTTGCCGCCGAGAGCCTGGCTGAAGAGGTTTCTGCTCGTCTTCGCTCATTGTTTTATCTCCAGCGCCCACCAGTGCAGTGAGGTTTCTCCCTGTCCACGGATCTGGTGTGCCACTGGCAGGAATGCCAGATAGAAACAGGTGTGCGATTGACATATATTTGTCTTGCGCCTAACCATAAACGTGGATGGTTTCTGCTTTGAAGAGGTTTGAGGCGGAAAGCAAAAGGGAATGCGAAGGCGTGGACCCCTTCAGGGCACGCTAAACGCAGCCGACCCCGCGACTGTAGAGCAGCGAGGGTTTTCCATCCGGTTTTGAAGTGATTTGCATGGCGGGCCGCATGGTGTGGCCGGTGCGGAGAATGAAGAGACCGGAAAAGCCACTGGAGTGGCAAAGCGATCTGCCGGGGTTGGACGCCTCTTTATCTACGAATCGTCCGCCTTTTCGCTTGTGCCGCATGCTCCGGGAAGGTGAGGAAAATCCGAGAGCCAACCTGATCGGTTGGTTCGCAGCTGCGAGCCAGGAGACCTGCCGTCCGTGACGGGCATGTGCCCAATTGGGGGAGAAATCCCTGACGCCAGCACGGAGGTTGTCGTGGCGCAACAGATTTTAAGCGGAGCCATCTGGTGCCGCAGGGGTGTGTATTGCACCCAGAAAAACCGCTCTCTTTTGCGTGAGGGAGTGTCACTGTGGTGATGTCTTCCACATCGCGCACCATTGCGGCTGGCTTTTTTGCGCTGGCTGTCGCTGCCGTGGTTTTTGCCGCGTGGCCGCAGCGCGCGCATCACGTGAGTGATTCTTCATCAACAGCCTCTCCTGAAGTGAGCGTTCCTGCCTCGTCCGAATCCTCATTGTCCGGATCCTCGACCTTTGGTGGGAAAATGGCACAGAGCAGGCCAGATGTGAGGTCACGCAGCCTGTTTGCTGCACCAGAAGGCGGCAATTAAGCCATGTCCCATCACAATGTAAAAAGCACCTTCGTTCTCGGAGGGGCGCGGTCTGGCAAATCCCGGTTTGCGGAAAATCTGGCCCAAAACAGCGGTCTGGAGCGGCATTACATTGCCACGGGTCGCGCCTGGGATGATGAAATGCGCGCGCGCATTGCGCAGCACAAGCATGACCGTGGCCCGCTTTGGACCACCCATGAAGAGCCATTGGCGCTGGCAGACACCTTGAAGCGCATTGATGCGCCAAGCCGCGTGGTGCTGGTGGATTGCCTCACACTTTGGCTTACCAATCTGATGATGGAAGAGACCTGCGATATCAAAGCGGAAAGTGCTGCGTTGGCGGCGCTTTTGCCGCAGCTTTCGGCCTCCGTCATTCTTGTTTCCAACGAAGTCGGCCTTGGCATTGTGCCAGAGAATAAAATGGCGCGGGAATTTCGCGACCATGCTGGCAGGCTTCATCAAATGATCGCGGCGGAAGTCGCAGACGTCTATTTTGTTGCGGCTGGCTTGCCGCTGAAAATGAAAGGTTAAGGGCATGTTGCAGCAAAAAATTCCAGCCACCGTTATCACCGGCTTTCTGGGCGCGGGCAAAACCACCATCATCCGCAACATGCTGATGAATGCTGGCGGTAAAAAAATCGCTCTGATTATCAATGAATTTGGTGATCTCGGCGTCGATGGCGAGGTGTTGAAGGGCTGTGGAGCGGAAAATTGCACCGAAGATGACATTATCGAGCTGACCAACGGCTGTATCTGCTGCACAGTTGCCGATGACTTTGTGCCAACCATGCAACGTTTGCTGGAGCGCGATGTAAAGCCTGATCATATCGTGATTGAAACCTCTGGTCTCGCTTTGCCGCAGCCGCTGGTGGCGGCGTTTAACTGGCCAGATATTCGCACCCGCGTCACTGTGGATGGAGTAATTACGGTGGTGGATAGTGCGGCGGTGGCCGCTGGCCGCTTTGCCGATGATCACGACAAGGTGGATGCGCTGCGGGCTGCCGATGAAAGCCTCGATCACGAAAGCCCGATTGAGGAATTGTTTGAAGATCAGCTCACCTGCGCCGATCTCATTGTTCTCAACAAAGCCGATCTTTTGGATGCGCAAGGCATCGAGCGGGTGCGTGACGAAATTTTCAGCCGCATTGCCCGCAAACCGACAATGGTGCAGGCCAAAAACGGGCAGGTGCCTTCCATGGTGTTGCTGGGCATTGGTGCTGGCACAGAAACCGATATTGAAAACCGCAAATCACACCATGAGTTGGAGCATGAAGCGCTGCATGAAAACGGTGTTGAGCATGAGCATCATCATGATCACGACGAGTTTGAGAGCTTTGCCCTCAATCTCGGCAGTATCTCTGACCCATCCGGTTTTGTTGATCGCTTGAAGCCAGTGATCGAGGCTCATGACGTGCTGCGGCTCAAAGGCTTTGTCGATGTTCCCGGCAAGCCGATGCGGCTGGTGATTCAGGCCGTTGGTTCGCGCATTGACACCTATTTTGACCGGCCATGGGCATCTGGCGAAAAGCGCGAGACCCGCTTGGTGGTGATTGGCCTGCATGATTGGGATTTTGGCGCGGTGGTGGAAGCCGTGCAGGCGGCAGCCTAAGCCATGCACCTTCTGCTTGCCCAGCAAGGCTCGATTGTGGATGGAGATGAAGCGATAGACCTCGGCCAGACGCCGGGGGATATTCTTTTTCTGTCGGCTGCCGATACCGAGCTTTCGGCGCTGGCCTCGGCCTTGTCGCGGCGCGACACATCTTTGCGCTGGCGGCTGGCCAGCCTGATGGCGCTCAAACATCCAATGTCGGTGGACACTTACATTGAGCGCACGGCATGCCACGCCAAACTGATTGTTGTGCGGGCGTTGGGTGGGGCGAGCTATTTTCACTATGTGCTGGAAGGGCTTTTTGCCTGTGCGCAGCAACGTGGCGCAAAGATTATCGTGCTGCCTGGCGATGACAAGCCGGATGCCGGGTTGGATGGCTTTTGCAATGCTGATGCGGTTGATGTCTCGGCCCTTTGGGCCTATCTGGTTGAAGGCGGAGATCGCAACGCGCTGAATTTTATTGCTTATGCCGAAGCGATGGTGCAGGGCGCTGAAAAGCCGGAAATGGCAACACCTTTGCTGAAGGCAGGGCTTTGGTGGCCGGGTCGCGGGGCGATTGGGGTGGAGGAATGGACGGCGGCCGTTGCTGGAGAGATACCCCCCTCTGGCTTGCCAGCCATCTCCCCCTCAGGGGGGGAGATTGGCAAGACGAGATCGCTCACCTCTACCTTGGCCTCAAGCAGGACCGATGGATATGCGCGGGAGATTTCCTCCCTGATCTCCCCCCTTGAGGGGGAGATGTCCGGCAGGACAGAGGGGGGTATCCTTGCTCCAAGGCCCACAGTCGCCATCTGCTTCTACCGTGCTCTGGTGCAAAGCGGCGAAACAGTACCCGTTGAAGCGCTGATAGAGGCGCTAAAAGCTCAACGTCTCAACCCACTCCCGGTTTTCGTCTCCAGCCTCAAAGATGCCGTTTCAGTCGAAACCCTGCGCTCGATTTTTCATTACGCCAAGCCCGATGTGGTGCTGAATGCCACTGGCTTTGCGGTTTCTGCGCCCGGTTCTGAAAACCCATCCACTGTGTTGGACGAGGGCGGAGCTGTGGTGCTGCAAACATTGTTTTCATCTTCGCAGCGAAGTGTTTGGGAGGAGTCCTCCCAAGGCCTGACAGCGCGGGATCTGGCGATGAATGTGGCGCTGCCGGAGGTGGATGGTCGGGTGCTGACGCGGGCAGTATCGTTCAAATCGGCGGCGCGCTATGATGCGCGGGTGGAGGCCAATCTGGTCAGCCATGTGCCGGATTTGGGCCGGGTGGATTTTGTGGCAAAGCTTGCCGCCAACTGGGCAAGGCTTCGGACCACACCCGCTTCAGAGCGAAATGTTGCTTTGGTCATGGCGAATTATCCCAATCGCGATGGCCGTTTGGGCAATGGCGTTGGGCTGGATACGCCAGCGGGCAGCATGGAAGTGCTTCGGGCGCTGAAAGCTGAAGGCTATGTGGTTGATGGCTTACCATCACACGGCGATGCATTGATGACCGCGCTGATGGAAGGGCCAACCAATGCGGCAACAGATGGCCGAATTATAAGGGAACGACTTTCTTTAAACGATTACAATGCTTTCTTTGCGTCTCTTCCCGATCAACTGCAAAAAGACGTTGCCACGCGCTGGGGCGCGCCAGAGAATGATCCTTTCTTTCTCAACGGCGCTTTTGCTCTGCCACTGATGCGGTTTGGCAAGATCATGATCGGTATTCAGCCCGCCAGAGGCTATAATATCGATCCGAAAGAGAGTTATCACTCTCCCGATCTGGTGCCACCCCATGGCTATTTTGCCTTTTACGCTTTTTTGCGGGGGCAATTTCAGGCGCATGCTGTGATCCATATGGGCAAGCACGGCAATCTTGAATGGCTGCCCGGCAAGGCGTTGGCGCTGTCTGAAACGTGCTATCCTGAAGCTATCTTTGGCCCCACGCCGCATCTCTACCCGTTTATCGTCAATGATCCCGGCGAAGGCACGCAGGCCAAGCGCCGCACAAGTGCCGTGATTATCGATCACCTCACACCACCGCTGACGCGGGCCGAAACCTATGGTCCCTTGAAAGACCTTGAAGCCTTGGTGGATGAATATTATCAGGCCGCCGGTGGCGATCCGCGACGGCTGAAATTGCTGAAACAGCAGATTCTCGATCTGGTGGCCGATATCGGGCTGGATGAGGATGCAGGCATTGCCAAGGGCGATGTCGATGACATGGCCTTTTCCAAACTGGATGCCTATCTCTGTGATCTCAAGGAAATGCAGATCCGCGATGGCTTGCATATTTTTGGCGTGGCACCAGAAGGTCGATTGCTGACCGATCTGGTGGTGGCCTTAGCGCGCGTGCCGCGAGGCTTGGGGCAGGGTGGCGATGCCAGCTTGCAGCGCGCCATTGCGCTCGATGTTAGGCTAACCGATTTTGATCCGCTCGATTGCGCCTTTTCTGATCCATGGAAAGGCCCCAAGCCCGCTCCGCTCGTTGAGGTGCTTGATGCCCCTTGGCGCATCAAGGGCGATACGGTTGAGCGTATTGAAGTGCTTGCCGGAAAACTCGTCTCCGGTGAAATGGCCTGTCCTGAGGGTTGGCCTCGCACCCGCGCCGTGTTGGATGAGATTGAAGCGCGTTTAAAGCCTTCGGTGGTCAAATCCGGCCCTGCCGAAATTGCCGGATTGCTCAAAGGCCTTTCCGGTGAGTTCGTGCCGCCCGGCCCATCGGGTGCGCCGACGCGCGGCAGACCCGATGTGTTGCCAACCGGACGCAATTTTTACTCGGTCGATTGCCGCGCCGTGCCAACGCCTGCGGCCTATGCGTTGGGCAGGAAATCAGCCGAGCTTTTGATTGCCCGTTACGTGCAAGACCATGGCGAATGGCCAACCTCGTTTGGGCTGACGGCCTGGGGTACCTCCAATATGCGCACCGGCGGTGATGATATTGCCCAAGCCTTAGCCCTGATTGGCGTTAAGCCCTTGTGGGACAATGCCTCGCGCCGGGTGACGGGCTATGAAATCATCCCACAAGCCAGGCTTGGCCGCCCAAGAGTGGATGTCACCTTGCGCATCTCCGGCTTTTTTCGCGATGCCTTTCCAGAGCAAATCGCGCTCTATGATAAGGCCGTGCGGGCAGTTGGCGCACTGGATGAAGAGGAAAGCGACAATCCGATTGCCGCCCGCATTCGTAAAGAAATAGCGGCATTTGAAGCCCAAGGATTGAGTGCCAAAGAAGCGACAAGGCGGGCAGGCTACCGCGTGTTTGGCTCCAAACCCGGCGCTTATGGCGCTGGTTTGCAAGCCCTGATCGACGAAAAAGGTTGGGAGCGCCGTGCTGATCTCGCCGAGGCCTATCTGGTCTGGGGCGCTTATGCCTATGGTGCTGGCGAAGAGGGTAAGGCCGAGCGCGGCCTGTTTGAAGAGCGCCTGCAAAGCATTGAAGCCGTGGTGCAAAATCAGGACAATCGCGAGCATGATCTGCTCGATAGTGATGATTATTACCAGTTTGAAGGCGGCATGACGGCAGCGGTGGAGCAGCTCTCAGGCACGCGGCCTGCCATTTATCACAACGACCACTCGCGCCCGGAAAAGCCGATTATCCGCACGCTGGAAGAGGAAATCGCCCGCGTGGTGCGCGCCCGTGTGGTCAATCCCAAATGGATCGAAGGCGTGATGCGCCACGGCTATAAGGGCGCGTTTGAGATTGCAGCAACGGTTGATTATCTGTTTGCTTTTTCGGCCACCACGGGTGCCGTGCGCCAGCCGCATTTTGAGGCGGTGTACCGCGCTTTTGTCTTGGATGAGCGGGTGCGCGACTTTATGCTGGAGAAAAACCGGGCGGCATTTGAGGAAATGTCAGCTCGGTTGTTGGAAGCCATTGAGCGTGGCCTCTGGACCCCAAAAAGCAATTCTGCAAAATTCAATCTGTCAAAACTGCCCCCTCTGGAGATGACCCATGACTGAAGACACAACACCTACATCTCCGGAAGATCTCGCCCGCCATGCGGAGAAAATGGCCAAGAAAAAAGCCGCCCGCGACAAAATCATGGCCACTAAAACCGGCGAAAAGGGCCTGATCATTGTCCACACTGGCAAAGGCAAGGGCAAGTCATCGGCCGCCTTCGGCATGATTTTTCGCCACATTGCCCATGGCAAAAAATGTGCTGTGGTGCAGTTCATCAAAGGGGCCATGTCGACCGGCGAGCGCGATCTGATCCTGCGGCATTTTTCGGACCTGTGCGAATTTCACACCATGGGCGAGGGGTTTACCTGGGAAACCCAAGATAAGGCTCGCGATATGGCCATGGCCAAAGCGGCATGGGAAAAGGCCAAGGATTTGATTCGCGATCCGGCAAATTCCATGGTGCTGCTGGATGAAATCAACATTGCCATTCGCTATGACTACATCGACTTGGGCGAGGTCGTTGCATTCTTGCGCGATGAAAAACCGGCCATGACCCATGTGGTTCTCACCGGCCGCAACGCCAAGGAAGAGCTAATCGATTTGGCCGATCTGGTGACCGAAATGGAGCTGATCAAGCATCCTTTCCGCTCCGGCATCAAGGCTCAATTGGGCGTGGAGTTCTGATGACCCAACATTGGGCGTTTTGGGCTTTTCTGTCGGCAGGCTTTGCTGCCCTCACGGCCATTTTTGGCAAAGTCGGCGTGGCAGGCGTCAATTCCGACCTCGCCACCCTGATCCGCACGGTGATCATTTTTGTGGTGTTGATGGGTATTGTGACCGCCACCGGCCAATGGCAGGCACCATCGGCCATCAATGCCAAAACATGGATTTTTCTCGCACTTTCCGGCCTTGCAACCGGCGCATCATGGATTGCCTATTACCGCGCCTTGAAGCTCGGCAACGCCTCCCAAGTGGCCCCGGTGGATAAGCTGTCCATCGTTTTGGTGGTGATTTTCGGCGTGATCTTTCTGGGCGAGAAAGTCTCAGCCGTGCATTGGGCCGCAGTCTCGCTGATTGCGGCGGGTGCCATTATGCTTGCGGTGTTTTGAATGCAAAAACCCGCCGGAATCTAATCCGGCGGGCATTCATGTGGTGACAGATCACAGGATCAGACGGTACTTGGCAAAACCGTCGGTACCATTGCCCGCATCTTCAATTTTCGCACCCTTGACCTGTGATGCAAAGGCGCGGCCTTTCGGACCCGTCTGGAAGGTAGCTGTGGTGTCTGGCAAGGCTGCAAATTTCCAGTTTCCATCAGCTGCCGGATCAATGGTGCCTTTGGAGATGATGTAGCGCACAATCACGTCGCGGTTGGTGTCCGGGCCAACAAAGATCACCTTATCGCTGGCAATATCAGGGAAGTGACCACCACCGCCTGCACGATAATTGTTGGTCACAACCACAAATTTTTGCGCAGGATCAATAGGTTTGCCGTTAAAGCTCAGGTCTTTGATGCGGTTGGCATCAGGGTTGATCGCCTTGCCATCCTTATCGTACTTGGCCGGTTGTGACAGATCGATCTCATAGGTCACGCCGTCGATCACGTCATAATTATAGGATGGGAAGTCCAGATTGAGCAGGGCTTCATCCTTGGAGCCGGGCTTGATCTGATTGAACATGCCTGCCGACATTTCCAGCCAGTTTTTCACCTGTGCGCCGGTAATCAGCACGGCCTGCACCGTGTTCGGGTAGAGATAGAGGTCAGAGACGTTCTTGATGGCAATGTCGCCAGCTGGAACATCGGTGTAATAATCCGCACCGCCGCGTCCACCGGCCTTGAACGGGGCGGCAGCCGAGAGCACGGGATAGTCTTTGAATTTCGTATCCTTCAACATGTCCTTGATGTACCAGGTCTGGGCATTGGACACGATTTGCACCGATGGATCATCGGCCACGAGAGCAAAGTAAGAATAAAGCGGTGCCGAGGTCTTGCCCACCGGTGTGCGCACGTAAGTGAGCGTTGCCTCGTGCTCGTCTTTCACAGCCGCAACAATTTTTGGCTCGTCCTTGACATCGGCAATGATCTTTTTGGCATCATCGCGGTGATAGATTGGCCGGGCCTCAGAGGTGAAATCAACGATCTTCCAGCTCTTGCCATCCTTTTCCAGCATCAGGTCGATCAGACCCATATGCGAGCCCCAGAAGCCAGCCATGACGGCGGGCTTGCCCATCAGCGTACCCTTGACCGGATCGGCACCCTTGATGCCGTCCCAGGTTTTTGGACCGGGGAAGACCAGATGCTGGTGGCCGGTGAAAATCGCATCAATGCCATCGACGCCCGCCAGATAGAGCGAGGCATTTTCCATTTTATCGGTCTGGCCAGCGCCATCAATGCCAGAGTGGGAGAGGGCGATGATAATGTCCGCGCCCTGTTCTTTCATCACCGGCACCCATGCGCGGGCCGCTTCCACGATGTCGCGGGTCTGGGCTTTTCCTTCCAGATGGCTGGCATCCCACATCATGATCTGCGGTGGCACAAAACCGATAAAGCCGACCTTGATGGTGTTTTCCGCACCCGCGCCATCCTTGATTTTCTTTTCAATGATGGTGAAGGGCTTGAAATAAAGCTTGTCATTTTTGGGGTCGGAGGCCAGCTCGCCCTTGGTCAGGTTGGCGCAGACAATCGGGAATTTTGCCGCTGCCAGCGTGTTGAACATAAAGTCCAGACCATAGTTGAATTCGTGATTGCCCAGTGTGCCGCAATCATAGCCCAGCACATTCATGGCTTTCATGACGGGGTGGAGATCGCCAGCCTTGATGCCTTTTTTATAGGCCATGTAATCGCCCATCGGGCTACCCTGCAAAAGGTCGCCGTTGTCGATCAGCATGGAATTGCCCGCTTCGGCGCGAATCGAATCAATCAGCGATGCTGTGCGCGCCAGCCCCAAAGTGTCGTTTGGCTTGTCGGCATAATAGTCATACGGCATCAGGTTGACGTGAATGTCGGTGGTTTCCATCAGGCGCAAATGGGCCTGATTGCTGTTGGCACGCGCAGCAAAGGGGTGCAAAACCACCAGCGCGCTGGCCGCGGCAAAGCCACCAAGCAAAGATCGACGGGTAATAGGATGCAGGTCAACGAGAGACGACATGGAAAGGCTCCTGGCAAGCGTTATCATCGCAAATCAGTTGCATTCCTATCATGACAGTCTGATGATGCTAAACAGCAAATTGCTGAAAACAATTGATGGTGATCATTTCGTTCTGTGCATTACGATTTCAGCACCGGAATGACTTCCTGGTGAAAATGCCGAAAATAAGCGGTCACTTGCGCCACCGATTTGCTGTTTTGGCGAAACTGAATCCCAAGCCTGCCGCCCTTGTTCCAGCAGACAATACCTTCCAGCAGACCAATGTCGTCATTCTCGACCTGAATTGTGCTGCCGGTTGCAGCGTGAAAGGCGGTGTAAAGCTCCACCGCCAGACCTTTGCGGGAAATATTGATAATGCGGCAATTGGCAAGCTGCTTCATGAACCGCACATTGCTGTCCATGCGCACCCGGCTACGATCAACACTTCGATTATCGGCTGTTAATACGGTGTCTTTGGCAATAGGCACGTCAATATGCTCCTGAACGTATTCTTAAATTGGTGCTCACGAAACGGCTTTGCGGATGCTCCATAGCGCGGTTTGATTGGCGAGATCATAGAGGCTCAAGCACACCTCACTGCCCGTTTGCCGCAAGCGTAATTGTGCGGCGATGCCGTCACCACCATTGGTGTCACTGCTCCAGAGCTGCTGATTGTTGCGGTTATAAAAAGCCAGATTTCCCGTATCACTGATGCGCAATTGTCCGGGCAGGGCGCTTATCTCAGCGTCAGACAGCATGGACCAAAGCACCATGCCTTTGCTGTTTTTCAACAAGGGGCCAAGCTCTGGGTCGTTGACAAGCATGGCGCTGCCGTTGAAGGTTGAAAGCGATTGGCCGGGCAAGAGCGTTGCACTGGTGCGGCTATCGAGGCGGGCAAGGTCGGCCATTTCACCCACCAAAGGCGTCTGCATCAGAAATTTGACATCCTCCAGCCACCAGCCATTGGCCTCTTGTGCCGCCAGCAGCACCGTCAGTTTGGCGAGCGACGCGCTTGGTGTCATATCGACAGGGTTTAACGCGCCAATGGTTGGCAACCACGCGCCGGCTGCATAGGCGTTATAATCCACAGCGCCTTGCTGTACGTGGGTGTTGTCCACAATCACGATACCTGCGTCATTGGCATCTTTGAGCGCTTGATAAATGGCTCCCCGTTCCGGTGTATTGGCATTGCCACTTGGGAAATTGCCCGCACCGTAGGATTCGAGCACCAGCCCGCCAATGCCCTGTGCGGTGACCGCGCGGATCATGTCGGCCAGCACGGCCGTGCCGGTTTCAGGGTTGTAGCTCGCCGGAAAAGCGTTGAGCTGCACCACTGGCCGGGTGTTGATGGCAGCAAAAATGGCATCGAGCTGGGCAAGTGTTGCGGCGCGGGTGTCGGAGTTGTCTAGGCTGACAGCCTCGCTGACGGGGCCGGGCGGCATATATTCCGGTGAGAGCGTTAGCGTAATGCCATATTGGCCGAGATTGGGAAAGTTGGGCGATGCGAAGGCGCGAAACTGGCTGGTATTGGCCTTGATCACGCGCGATGAGCGCATCCACTGATTGTCGAAGAACACCGAAACGGCGGGAATCCCCACTCTGGCCACGGCGATTGCGCCGCAGACATTTTCAAACGCATCGGTGTGAAAGCTCACGCCTGAGATTTTACCCGGTTGCGGCGAATGAAACAACGGCACTTGCGAACCGGTAAGAACAACCGGTTTGCTCAATTGCGCGGTCACAGTGCCATCCGCATCAAAGCGCGACAGCAGCATGGGCAGCGCGGTGCCGCTGAAATCAAGCGTATCGGTGCCGTGCAACACAATCCAGCCATCGGCTTCGGTGTAATGCTCCAGAATATAGCGGGCAATCAGGCACCAGTCCGTGGGTTGTAGATTGGTGCTGTCCAGCATGCCGCTCTCACTTTCGGGAAAGGCCAGATCGGTGATGTAATCCAGCACCAGATCCGGAAACTTTTGGCGGATGATGGGATCAAGATGGCTTTGGCAGGCGGCCTTGAATTCCGTGCTGGTCATGGGGGCCAGTGGATTGCCAACGCAGCTGATGGTTCCACCGGTGTTGATAACAGCAATTTTCAAGGTACTCTCCCTAAGCTTTTATTATCCGGCAGATGTGGCCCCTGCCGTTGCACGATCGATCCTGCATTGAAAGCAGTTGTTGCGTGCGGATCTCACATGCACATAGGCGATTTCTGCGCTTTCGAGAAGCTCCCCCGCGCGGGTAATGATGTTATCCGTAGCCGTCACCGCACCTGTGCCATAGACGATGCGGTCATCGTAGCCATATCCGCGAACAATATAGTTAGGGCTATCAAGCATGGGTGGCAGGGTATCGCCTTTATCATAGGCTTCACATTCATCGGCATGGATAAAAATCGGCCCCGTTTCGGCATAGGGTTGAAGAGTGGGAAAGGGCCGGTAAGCCAGCGTCAGATAGGGGGTGCCTGCTGCAATGGGAGAGAGGCAATGGCGGCATGGGTAGCCGCCGGGGCTAAGGCGGTGCTCTGGCGTCAAGCCATAAGCGTCAGGTGCAAAAGCGCGGTAATTTTTGGCGAGACCGGAGGGCATGGGGGTGAAGATAATTGAGGGCATGGTCTGGCTCCTGTTGAGAATGTAGCCAGACATGTCATCAGATCATATTCACAAACCACCCGTTTCCTGCGCAGATTATCTCAAGCGTTATCTTGTCAGGCGTTATCTTGGGCGCTCGATGTTGTCGTAAACGCTCATCAATTGCTTCAGCCGCGCATCATAAGCTTTTCCAATGCAGGCCACATCGGCATTGCAGGCTTGGCGGGTTTTCAGCCATGCCGTTTGCTGGTCTTGCAACTCGCCGCGATTGCCCATGGGCAAAAGGCCGGAAATCAGATCAAAAGTTGTGACCATTTTGACGTCCTGGTCATTCAACGGGCGATTATCGCAAATGGCTTTCTCATCGGCCTTCAGGTCGGTCTTGCTGCAATCAAAGCTGGCCGCATGGCTGGATTGTGGAAGCAACATGCCAAGGCCGAGAATCAGTGCAGCCGATGCTAAAAAGAGATAGGTTTTCATTGCCGTCACCGTTTTCCAATTTGAAATCCCTCTTTAACGAAAAGGCACCTCAATTGTTCCCGTTTCATGACAATTTCATCGACATTACACACTCTTAATCTGATCACGCATCTTATGACTTGAAATCATGGTTATTTGCCACAATTTTCACCCATCGACCTATTTTCCTTGACTGGAACCTCCCATAGAACAGTTCGCAAGAATGAAGAGGATGCTTGTATGCGTGGCCTGAAAACCTTTATCCCGGCGGTTATGGCCGTGATTGTGCTGACAGCGCCGCTGGTCGTGGCGCAAGAAACCAAAATCGTGCCCGAAAGTCGGCAGGAAATGCAGATGTCCTTCGCGCCGCTGGTCAAAAAGACCCATGGCGCGGTGGTCAATGTCTATGCCGAGCGCATTGTGCAGCGCCGCACCAATCCCTTCGCGGGCGATCCGTTTTTTCAGCAGTTTTTTGGCCAGCGTTTTCCCAATCGTACAGAAAAGCAAACCTCGCTTGGTTCTGGGGTGATTGTTGAATCCAACGGCACGGTTGTGACCAACAATCACGTTATTGAAGGGGCCGACGACATCAAGGTGTCGCTGTCGGATGGGCGGGAATATCCGGTCAAAGTCGTGTTGAAAGACAAGCGGCTGGATCTCGCCGTGTTGAAAATTGATGCCAAAGAAGCCCTGCCAACTTTGAAAATTGCCGATTCGGACAAGATCGACGTTGGTGATCTGGTGCTGGCCATCGGCAATCCTTTTGGTGTCGGCCAAACCGTGACCAGCGGCATTGTTTCGGGTCTTGCCCGCAATCAGGTCACCGACGGCGATTTCGGCTTTTTCATTCAGACGGATGCGTCGATCAATCCCGGCAATTCCGGCGGGGCCTTGATGAACATGAATGGTGAGCTAATTGGTATCAACACCGCAATCTTCTCAAGGGGCGGTGGCTCGAACGGTATTGGTTTTGCCATTCCTGCCAATCTGGTCAAAGTGTTTGTGGCTGCGGCCGATAAGGGGGAGAAGGTTTTCCAGCCGCCTTATGTGGGCGCAACTTTTGAGCCGGTGACATCTGACGTTGCTGACGCGCTTGGCCTGAAAAACGTTCTGGGCGCTCTTGTGGTCAAGACGGTTGACGGCGGCCCTGCCGAAAAAGCTGGTATCAAGGCAGGTCAGGTGATCACGGCGGTCAATGGTCTGGTTGTAGAGCACCCGGATGCGCTGAATTACCGGCTGACCACAGCAGGTCTTGGCAAGCCCGTGGTGCTGACCGTGATTGAAAACGGCAAGCAAAAAGAGATCACGCTGAAGCTGGAAACGGCACCAGAAACCCGCCCGCGTGACGAGCGCACCCTGCATGGCAATATTCCATTCGATGGTGCAACGGTTGGTAATCTTTCGCCGCGGCTGGCCTATGATCTCGGCATGCAGACCGATGCCACCGGTGTGGTGATTACCACCATTGATGAAGGGTCCGTGGCAGAGCGCCTTGGGTTTCAGCCGCATGATATCGTGGTTGCCATCAATGGCACGCCGATTGAATCCACCAAGCAGATGGCTGAAATTGCCAAGGGCAACCCGGCCTTCTGGCGGGTGGAAATTGACCGCAACGGCCAACGCATTCGGCAGATGTTTCGATGAGTGATCTGTTTGCCCCGAAGCTGGATGAGGATATGGCGGCCAAACGGCCGCTGGCGGATCGGCTGCGGCCAAAAACGCTGGCCGAGGTGACGGGGCAAGATCATTTGACCGGGGCAGACGGTGTGCTGGCCCGGATGATCGCATCGGGATCACTTGGCTCGATGATTTTCTGGGGACCGCCCGGCACCGGAAAAACCACGGTGGCACGGCTTTTGTCTGGCGAGGCCGATCTGGCCTTTGAGCAGATTTCAGCAATTTTCTCAGGCGTTGCCGACCTCAAGCGGGTGTTTGAAAGTGCTCGCACACGGCGCATGTCGGGGCGGCAAACCCTATTGTTTGTCGATGAGATACACCGGTTTAACCGCAGCCAGCAGGATAGTTTTCTGCCGGTGATGGAAGATGGCACGGTTATTCTGGTGGGAGCCACCACCGAAAACCCGTCTTTCGAGCTGAATGCCGCTCTGTTATCCCGGGCGCGGGTGCTGACATTCAAGCCCCATGATGAGGCCAGCATCAAGACCCTGCTCACGCGGGCAGAAGAGGTTGAGGCAAAACCCCTGCCTTTGGATGATGCCGCGCGTGAAACGCTGATCCGCATGGCCGATGGTGATGGCCGCGCTGCACTCACCCTTGCGGAAGAGGTCTGGCGCGCTGCCCGTACCGGTGAGGTGTTTGATACCGAAGGCTTGGGCCGCATTGTGCAGCGCCGCGCCCCGGTCTACGACAAGGGGCAGGACGGGCATTATAATCTGATTTCGGCTTTGCATAAATCCGTGCGCGGGTCTGATCCCGATGCTGCCCTCTACTATCTCTGCCGCATGTTCGATGCTGGCGAAGACCCACTTTATCTGGGCCGCAGGCTGGTGCGTATGGCAGTCGAAGACATCGGCCTTGCCGATCCGCAGGCGCTGGTGATCTGCAATGCCGCCAAAGACGCCTATGATTATCTCGGCTCGCCCGAAGGGGAGTTGGCACTGGCGCAGGCTTGCGTCTATCTGGCCACAGCTCCCAAATCCAACGCCGTCTATACGGCCTATAAATCGGCGATGCGGGCCGCTAAAGAGCATGGCTCGCTGCTGCCGCCAAAGCATATTCTCAACGCTCCCACCAAGCTGATGAAGGGCGAAGGCTATGGTGATGGCTATCGCTATGACCACGACGAGCCGGATGCGTTTTCAGGACAGGATTACTTCCCGGAAAAAATGGGTCGCAAGACATTTTACGATCCGCCAGAGCGCGGGTTTGAGCGCGATATTCGCAAGCGTTTGGAATGGTGGTCGAAGCTTAGACGCGAGCGCGGCTAGCAAAGTTGGGGAGAATTTAGAGTGAGCAGTGTTCAATCGGTCAGCCTGTCGCCACGTCACGCTTTCAGCAAAGAGTGTCAGTCGGAAATTACCCTGCTGGAAGGATTGGGGGTAGAGGGGGACACCCATTCGGGTGTGACGGTGCAGCATCGCTCACGGGTGGCAAAAGACCCCACCCAGCCAAACTTGCGCCAGGTGCATCTCATCCATGCTGAACTGCTGGATGAATTGGCCGAGAAGGGCTTTCACGTTGCGCCTGCCGATATGGGCGAAAATATTTTGACCCGCGGCGTCGATTTGCTCTCACTTCCGCGTGGCGCAAGGCTGCATTTAGGCGAGAGCGCAATTGTTGAGGTGACGGGCCTTCGCAATCCTTGCAAGCAGATCAATGACTTCCAGCAAGGATTGATGCAGGCGGTGCTTGATTATGATGCGGACGGAAAATTGATCCGCAAAGCCGGTGTCATGGCCATCGTGCTGGAAGGTGGGCGTGTTTGTCCCGGCGACAAGATCAATATTGTTCTGCCTGACACATCCCACCAGCCACTTGAGCCTGTATAATCAGGCTGTTTTCCGCACTTTCGCGGGTGGGCTGACCATTTTGACCGAGGATTCAGCCAACCCGTGATGTCCCTCCATATCCACAATCAGATGCCAATGGGCGGATTCAGGAACGACAACTTTCACCGGGGCCTTTTTGGCCACGCCGCCCGCATATTTATAATCCAGCCCCTCTTTGAAGCGCTGGAAATTGGGTGCAGTCATCAGCCGCACATTATTGATCGCTGAGAGTGAGATTTCCAGAACTGTGCCGCCGCGCAGTTCTTTCAGATCATAATGGGTAAAGCGAAAGGCTGGCTTTGACATGAATCCTCCTCCCTTTATGAAAGGGTACTTTGTTTTTTGTAGATCTAAAGTAAATCTGCCATCTTAATGAAGTATAAGCGAGGGTGGTGAACTACCCGTAAATAACGACTTAAAATGCGCCATAATAGAACCATGGAAGCGCCCAATTGACGCCCCAAGGTTTCGCTAGAAAGATGTCTCAAATCTCCAGTTGCCCCGCTTCGGTTCTGCCGAGCGGGGTGTTTTTTTAAGAGAGGCTGAAAGAGCGCAAGCGCAAGGCGTTGGACAGCACAAACACGCTGGAGAGGCCCATGGCTGCTGCCGCAAACATCGGTGACAGCAATGTGCCATTGACAGGGTAAAGCGCCCCTGCGGCAATGGGGATCAGCAAGACGTTATAGCCGAATGCCCAAAACAGGTTTTGGCCGATATTGCGGATCACGGCATGGCTGATGCCTATGGCGCGGGCGACGCCATTGAGATCACCAGACATCAGAACCACATCGGCGCTTTCAATGGCGATATCCGAGCCGGTGCCGACAGCAAGGCCGATATCGGCGGACGACAGGGCCGGGGCATCGTTGATACCGTCACCGGTGAAGGCAATTTTGCCAAATTTCTGGCGCAAGGTTTCAATGGCCGCGACCTTGCCATCGGGCAGCACTTCCGCCACCACGGTATCAATGCCAAGTTGGCTGGCAATGGCTTCGGCGGTTTTTTGGTTGTCGCCGGTGATCATTGCCACTTTCAGCCCCAGATCATGCAGGGCTTTGATGGCCTCAGGTGTGCTGTCCTTGATCGGATCAGCAACAGCAATCAAGGCAGCAAGCTTGGCATCCACTGCCACGTAAAGCGGCGTTTTGGCAGCGAGCGCCAACCGTTTGGCCTCCTCCTCAAAGGCACTTACATTAATGCCATTCCGCGCTAGAGCGCGGTCGGCACCAATGACAATGGTTTGGCCGCGAACGGTGCCGCTCACGCCAAAGCCGGGCTCTGCCTTGAAGTTTGTAACCTCCGCACCATCTGCGCCTTCGCTTTTGGCGGCGGCCACAATGGCGGCAGCAATGGGGTGTTCCGAGCGCATTTCCAGACTGCCTGCGAGGGTGAGAATATCACGACGGGAAAAGCCGTCAGCGACGATCAGGTCGGTGAGTTCGGGTTTGCCTTTTGTCAGCGTGCCGGTTTTGTCAAAAGCGATGATTTTAACGTCTTTCAGGGTCTGCAAAGCCTCGCCTTTGCGAAATAACACGCCCAATTCTGCGGCGCGGCCAGTGCCGACCATGATGGAGGTTGGCGTGGCAAGTCCCATGGCGCAGGGGCAGGCGATGATCAGTACCGCAACCGCATTGACCAGCGCATAGCTGAGGGAAGGCGAAGGACCAAGCAGCATCCAGAGGATAAATGTGACCACAGCGGCGGCAATGACGGCGGGCACAAACCATGCGGTAATACCGTCAACCATGCCCTGAATCGGCAGTTTTGAGCCTTGCGCACTCTCGACCATACGGATGATCTGGGCCAACACGGTATCCGCGCCGACTTTTTCCGCCTTGAAACGAAAGGCTCCGTTTTTATTGATAGTGCCGCCGGTGACTTTGCCACCTTTGACCTTCTCCACTGGCACCGGCTCGCCGGTGATCATGGATTCGTCAACGTAGGACTGGCCCTCAATCAGTGTGCCATCTACCGGAATTTTCTCGCCGGGACGAATATCGATCACGTCGCCTACCTTTACCGCGCTGATCTCGATCTCCGTTATCGCACCATCGCGGATCACCCGCGCGGTCTTTGGCGACAGGCCGATCAAGCGTTTGATGGCCTGGCTGGTCTTGCCCTTGGCGCGGCTTTCCAGCGTGCGGCCGAGTAGCACAAGGGTGACAATCACGGCGGCCGCTTCGTAATAGACATGCACCGCATTGGCAGGCATCAGCCCTGGAGCGAAGGTGGCAACCACCGAATAGACCCAGGCGGCAGAGGCACCCATGACCACCAGCGAATTCATATCCGGCGCGAGGCGGGCAAGATTGGGCAGGCCTTTTTGAAAAAAGCCGAGGCCTGGGCCAAACAGCACCGCAGTGGTGAGCAAAAATTGCAATTGCCAGCTATGATCCATGCCAATGGTTTGCATCACCCACATATGCATGCCGGGAATAATGTGTGAGCCCATCTCAATGACAAACACCGGCAGCGTGAGAAGGATTGAGAGAATGGTAAGCCGGGTCAGCTTTTTGGTTTCAGCATCCCGGTGATCCTCGGAGGAAGCATCGCTTGTCTCATGCACAGCCGGATGGCGCACCGTATATCCAGCTTTGGTGATCGCGGCTTCCAATGTTGCTATGTCGGTGTCCGCTGTTCTGGTAACCGTTGCCCGCTCGGTTGCGAGATTCACGGATGCCGAGGTCACGCCTGTAACGGCGGTGAGTGCCTTTTCAACGCGGCGAACGCAAGACGCACAGGTCATGCCTTCGATGTCAAACTCGCTGGTCTCGACCCGAGGTGTGTAGCCGGCTTTGGTGATGGCGCTCAGAACATTTTCCAGTTCCGGCTTTTCAACAAAGCGTACGCTTGCCTTTTCTGTGGCGAGATTAACGGATGCGCTCTCAACCCCAGGTACGCTGCTGATCGCTTTTTCCACGCGCCGAACGCAGGATGCGCAGCTCATGCCATCAATGGCAATGGTGGTTTCGGTGAAGGCATTGGCAGTCATAGGCGTTGTCCTTGTTTGAGGAGTGCCTGCTATAGATAGGGCTTCCCACAGGGGGAAGGTCAAGGGCAATCACCAAGATAATTTTCAGCCGTCTTTATGGATGGCATTGCATTTCGCCAATTGAGGCGGATCGACGCAGCTTGACTTAAGTCAAGGCTCGCAAGCGTTGTTCGTGGAATGACTCCTGCAACAGGGGGTATTTTCATGAAACCTGATTTGGCTGAACCAAAGCCGGCTGAACACACTCCGACTGAATTGGCACCGGGGGGTGTTGAGCAGTTTAACGCCGAAGCCGTAAACTCGGCAAAAAAACGAGAACCGCTCTACGCTGCGCGCAAGAAAATTTTCCCAAAGCGGGCATCGGGCCGGTTTCGCCGGTTTAAATGGCTGATCATGGCCATTACGCTGGGCATTTATTATCTCACGCCATGGCTGCGCTGGGATCGCGGTGCCTATGCGCCGGATCAGGCCGTGCTGATTGATCTGGCCCATCGTCGCTTCTATTTCTTCTTCATCGAAATCTGGCCGCAGGAATTTTTCTTTGTGGCTGGCCTGCTGGTGATGGCAGGTTTCGGGCTGTTTTTGATCACCTCTGCCGTTGGGCGGGCGTGGTGTGGCTATACCTGTCCGCAAACGGTGTGGGTTGATTTGTTTCTGGTGGTGGAGCGCGCCATTGAGGGAGATCGCAACGCCCGCATCAAGCTGGATAGCGCGCCGTGGAGTTTCAACAAGCTGTGGCGTCGGGTGACCAAGCATCTTGTGTGGATTGGCATTGGTGTGCTCACAGGCGGTGCCTGGATTTTCTACTTCGCCGATGCACGCGATTTGCTCAAAGATTTGGTCACCGGCGAGGCAGCACCGATTGCCTATATGACGGTCGCGATTTTGACAGCCACCACCTATGTGTTTGGTGGGCTGATGCGCGAGCAGGTCTGCATTTACATGTGCCCATGGCCACGTATTCAAGGTGCAATGCTGGACGAAAATTCGCTGGTGGTGACCTATAATGATTGGCGCGGTGAGCCGCGTTCGCGCCACGCCAAAAAAATGGCTGCCGCTGGCCAGCCGGTAGGCGATTGCGTGGATTGCAATGCTTGCGTGGTGGTCTGTCCCATGGGCATCGACATTCGCGATGGTCAACAGCTGGAATGTATTACCTGCGCTCTGTGCATCGATGCCTGTGATGGCGTAATGGATAAGACCGGCAAGCCGCGCGGTTTGATCGCCTATTCAACGCTTGCGGAATATAATGGCAATATGGCGCTGGCCACCAGCAATGGTGCAAGCAGCATTGATCCCGCCAAGGTGCGCAATGCGGATGGCACATTTGTCGACACGATTCGCCACTTTAACTGGCGGGTGATTTTTCGGGCGCGCACGCTGCTTTACATCGGAGTCTGGTCAGCTGTTGGCATCAGCCTTCTCGTGGCACTTTTGACGCGCGAGCGGCTGGATCTGAATGTGCTTCACGACCGCAATCCGCAATATGTGCTCGAATCCAATGGATCGATCCGCAATGGTTACACCGTGCGCCTGCTCAACATGATCCCTGAGCCTCGCGATTTGACGGTGACACTGGACGGCTTGCCGGAGGCCACCATGAAGGTGAATGGCATGCAGGAGACACCAACCCGCTCGATTGTTGTGTCCGTGGAACCAGATGAAGCCACCACATTGAAAGTTTATGTGACATTGCCCAAAGGGCAGATCACGGAACAATCGGAAACCTTCCAATTCGTGGTCAGTGATCCATTGTCGGGCGAAAAAGCCGTGAACAAAGCCACATTCAACGCACCCGGGGGCAAGTGATGACAGCAAGAGTGAAAAAGCAATTTGTCTTTACCGGCTGGCACATGCTGGCAACAATCTGCACGTTTTTTGGTGTGATCATCACGGTCAATCTGACCATGGCCTATTATGCCAGCCATAGCTGGAGCGGCATGGTGGTGGGAAATACCTATGTGGCCAGTCAGCAGTTCAATCGTAAAACGGCTGAAATCGGCAAATTGCTGGCCACGGGAATCCGGGGTACGATAAAAATCGATCAAGGCCACATTGCCTATGATCTTTCAATTCCTGATCAGGGGCCAGTGGTGGCCGATGAAGTGGTTGCGAATTTCAGGCGCCCGGTGGGCGAGCATCAGGATTTTTCCCTCACCCTTTTGCCAACTGCGCCCGGCCATTTCGCTGGCAGCCATCCTGTTGATGATGGTCATTGGATTGTCGAAACCATTGCCAAACGTGATGGCAAACTGGTGATGCATGAAGCAAACCGCATTGCGGTGATCAGGGGGCAGCAATGAGCTGCTGTGCAGCCGGAACGGAAGCAACACTTGATCTTGCGCAGTCGGCTGCGCTTTTGCCTTCGAGCGACGAGATAAAGCTGGCGCGTCGCCCCTTGGGCGATGATGTATTTCAGGTCGATTTCAGCGTCCCCGGCGTCTATTGTGGTGCCTGCATTACCACGATTGAAACCGCATTGAAGAGGCTGCCGGTTGTTGAAAAAGCAAGGGTCAATCTCTCCACCCGCCGTGTCAGTGTGGTGTGGAAGGGTGCGGATGAACAGGGCTTTGATCCCGCAGACCTTGCTCGTGCGATTGCGGGCCAGGGCTATGCCTGCCATCTTTTCAGTGCACAGGAAGAGGCCGCTGACCAGCAGCTGAAGCAATTGATCCGTGCCGTTGCGGTCGCGGGCTTTGCTGCCGTCAACATCATGCTTTTGTCTATCTCCGTCTGGTCCGGTGCCGATGATGCCACGCGCGATTTGTTTCACTGGATTTCCGCGCTGATTGCGGCACCGGCTTTGATCTATGCCGGGCGTTTCTTTTATGTGTCGGCGTGGAATGCGCTCAAACATGGCCGCAGCAATATGGATGTGCCCATCGCCATTGGCGTCAGTCTTTCCTATTTTTCGTCGCTGTGGGAAACCCTTCATCACGGTGAACATGCCTATTTCGATGCTACCGCATCTTTATTGTTCTTTCTGCTGATTGGTCGAACACTGGATCATATGATGCGCAATCGGGCGCGCTCGGCCATCAGTGGTTTGGCACGGCTCAATCCGCGCGGCGCAACGGTGGTGGGTGACGATGGCAGCCGCGATTATCGTCTGGTGGATGATATTCGTGTTGGTGAGCACATTGCTATTGCGGCTGGCGAGCGTATTCCGGTGGATGGTGTGGTCCTGGCTGGCCGCAGCGATCTTGATCGCTCGATTGTCAATGGCGAGAGCGTGCCGCAGCCAATTGGTGTGGGCGATGCGGTACAGGCAGGCACCTTGAACCTCACCGGCTCGCTGACCATTGAAAGCACCGCGCAGGCACGGGATTCCTTTCTGTCTGAAGTTATCCGCATGATGGAAGCTGCTGAGGGCGGCAAAGCACATTATCGTCGCATTTCAGACCGCGCTGCCCAGCTCTATGCGCCGGTTGTGCATCTTCTGGCGCTGGCCTCCTTTGTGGTGTGGGGGCTTTATGATGGCGATTGGAAACATGCACTGATGGTGGCCATTGCTGTGCTGATCATCACCTGCCCCTGCGCCATTGGCCTGGCGGTGCCGGTGGTGCAGGTGGTTGCGGCGGGCAGGCTGTTTCAAAAGGGTATCATGGTCAAGGACGGTGCCGCCATGGAGCGGCTGGCAAAGGCCGATGCTGTTGCCTTTGACAAAACCGGAACGCTCACCATTGGCCACCCGCGCCTTATCAGTGACGGTGGCGCAAGCGCAGAGATCTTAGTCATTGCCAGCGGGCTTGCAACTCATTCGCACCATCCCTTGTCGCGCGCGCTCTGCCGCGCGGTTCCGGGCGCGCCTCGGCATTTTGATGCGGTGCAGGAGCTTCCGGGCTGTGGTGTAGAGGCGGAAACTGCACAAGGCCGGTATCGTCTTGGCAATCGCATCTTTGCCGTGGCGCAGGACGGCGACGGCGCAACAAACGCGCAGGCATCAGAGGTCGTCTTGTCTCTCAACGGCAATGAACTCGCCAGCTTCCTGTTTGAGGACAGTTTGCGCCCCGGTGTGGAGCAAACTGTTGCAAAGCTCAAAGCCGAAGGATTGAGCATGGCAATCCTGTCGGGAGATCGGCTCTCGGTTGTCGCGGCTTTGGCAAGCACGCTTGGTATTGCGGAGTATCATGCAGGACTTAAACCTGCGGAGAAGGTGGAGTTTTGCAAGGTCGTTGACGCCAGAGGCCAGCATTTGCTGATGGTGGGTGATGGCATTAATGATGCGCCTGCACTGACGGCGGCCTATGTGTCCATGGCACCGGCCACAGCCTCGGATGTGGGCCGTCAGGCCGCCGATTTTGTGTTTTTGCGCGACAGTCTGGATGCCGTTTCCTTCGCACTTGATGTGTCGCGCCGGGCAGGGCGGTTGATCCGCGAAAACTTTATTCTGGCAATCGGATATAATATTCTGGCAGTGCCGATCGCGCTTTTGGGCTATGCGTCACCCTTGATTGCGGCAGTGGCCATGTCCACCTCGTCCATGCTGGTGGTGGTCAATGCGCTGCGGCTGAACCGGCTGGGTGGCAGTAACGGTGCATTCTCTCAAAAAAGTGACCTTGCCCTATGAATATGCTGATCTATCTCATTCCTATCGCCCTGTTTATGGGCGGTATCGGCCTGGCGGCTTTTCTCTGGTCGCTTAAATCCGGGCAATATGACGATATGGATGGTGCAGCCTGGCGGGTGATTGCACAAGATGACGACAAACCTGACGCCTGACGTTGCCTTTCGCCTTGCCGGATGACCAAAGGAGTGCCAAAACAGCCTCCTTGATTTTTGGTAGATGAATTGGAGCATTCACATGCAACAGGCGGAAATCGGATTGATCGGCCTTGGCGTGATGGGGTCAAACCTCGCGCTGAACATTGCCGAGAAGGGCAATCGCATTGCGGTGTTTAACCGCACCCCCGCCCGCACCCACGAGTTTTTGGCAGAGGCGGGTGATCTGGCCAGCAACATCATTGGTTGCGACACAATTGAAGAATTTGTTGCCGCCATTCGCCCGCCGCGCCCGATCATCATCATGATCAAGGCTGGTGACGCTGTGGATCAGCAGATGGAATTGCTCAAGCCTTATCTTGAAGCCAATGACATCATGATTGATGCTGGCAATGCCAATTTCCGCGATACCATCCGGCGCTTCGACGCCTTGAAGGATTCCGGCCTGACCTTTATCGGCATGGGTGTTTCGGGCGGCGAAGAGGGTGCGCGCCACGGACCTTCCATCATGGTTGGTGGTCTGGAAGAAAGCTGGAAGCGCGTCGAGCCCGTGCTGACGTCGATCTCTGCCAAATTCAAGGGTGAGCCTTGCGTGGCTTGGCTCGGCACGGACGGTGCAGGCCATTTCGTCAAAACCATTCACAACGGCATTGAATATGCTGACATGCAGATGATTGCCGAGATTTACGGCATTCTGCGTGACGGCCTTGGCATGTCTGCCAGCGAAATCGGCGGTGTGTTTGGCGAATGGAACAAGGGTCGTTTGAACTCTTACCTGATTGAAATCACCGAAAAAGTCCTGAAGGCGACGGACCCGATTACCGGCAACCCGATGGTGGACATGATTGTCGATGCTGCTGGCCAGAAGGGCACCGGCAAATGGTCGGTGATCGAGGCGCAGAACATGGGCGTGGCCGCAACCGGCATTGAAGCTGCCGTTGCGGGGCGCGTGTTGTCATCGCAAAAGAAAGAGCGTGTGGCTGCGGAAGGCATTTTTGGCCTGCCAAAGCCTGCTGATAAGCCACACGATGGCATGGCCTTCCTGGCAGATCTTGAAAGCGCTTTGCTGGCTGCCAAAATTGCCGCCTATGCGCAGGGCTTTGCAGTGATGGCGGAAGCCTCCAGAGAATTTAACTGGTCCTTGCCCATGCCAACCATTGCCAAAATCTGGCGTGAAGGCTGCATTATCCGCTCGCAGTTCCTCGATGAAATCACCTCGGCCTTCACCAAGGAGCCGGATGTGGCCAACCTGTTGATCACGCCTGCCTTCGCGCAGATGGTCAAGGAAACCGACGGTGCATTGCGTCGCGTGGTCTCTTATGCGGCACTTTCCGGCCTGCCAGTTCCGGCCCTGTCCTCGGCGCTGTCCTATTTCGACAGCTACCGCCGTGGTCGTGGCACAGCCAACCTCATTCAGGCGCAGCGTGATTTCTTTGGCGCGCATGGCTTTGATCGTGTGGATGGCAAGGAATATCACCACGGCCCATGGGGCAGCGGTGCTGCGATTTACTAAGTGCTTTGAACACTATGACGGCTCAATTCTTCAACGGATTGAGCCGTTTTTCTATGGATAGCGACATGACAAATTCTCTCACGCTTCTTGGCACCAAGGGTGGCCCCGCCATCCGTCCCGCTGGACCAAACCCCACCTCGATGCTGTTGACACTCGGCGGGCGTCGCATGGTGGTGGATTGCGGTTTGGGTGTCGCCCGCGGTCTGGTTGAGGCGGGCCTGTCTTTGAAAGAGCTGGACCTGATTTTCATCACCCATTTGCATTCAGATCATGTGCTGGAGCTTGGGCCGCTGATTCACACTGCCTGGACCACCGGCCTTGCGCACAAGGTGACTGTATTTGGTCCTCCCGGCATCAAGCGCCTTTGGGATGGGTTTCTGGCCTCAATGTCTTACGACATTGAAACCCGCATTGCTGACGAGGGACGCCCCGATTTAAGCGCGTTGGTCGAGTTGATAGAGTATGGTCCCGGACTGGTCTTAGACGCAGATGGATTGCGGGTGGATGCTCTTCGGGTTGATCATCCGCCTGTGACGGATTGTTTTGCTCTGCGCTTAAAGGCTGAAGGCCGCTGTGTGGTGTTTTCGTCTGATACCGCCTATTTTCCGCCGCTTGCCGATTTTGCCTCAGGCGCGGATATTCTAGTGCATGAAGCCATGCTGCCAGACGGGGTGGAAAGCATTATTCGTCGCACCGGCAATGGGGCACGGCTGCGCGAACATCTGCTGGCCTCGCACACTTTGGCCGCCGATGCAGGCCGCATTGCAACATCTGCGAATGTGCGCTGCCTGGTGCTCAATCATCTGATACCTGCGGACGATCCGGATTTCACGGAAGGTCACTGGCGTTCGGCTTTGGCAGAAACATGGTCTGGCGAATTGGTGATCGGTAAGGATGGACTGTCCATTTCCCTTGCTTGAAGAGATCAATCTTCCCACACCGGCTGGCTTACGCTTTGCAACATTTCGGGCTCAGTACCATCAATGCTGGCAATGACCGCTTTTGCGAGTTCACGGCCAGCAATGCGGAAATCTTCGCGTGCGGTGATGATTTGCGGGCTGATCCAATTGAGAATCGGTATCGATTCCTTGGATACGAGATCGAGATCGCGCCCAAGCTGCTTGTCGGCCGCCTCAATACCGGCATGCACAGCAATAGCAGCGCTGCCTGCGGAGCAGACAATGCCATCCGGCGCATCCGGCAGGCGCATCAACTCCTCGGTAGCCCTGCGGATTGTTTCCAGCGAGGCGTCAATATCGATATCAAAGGGCATTTCCATAAGGCCATGGGCGCGAAGCCCTGCGCGAAATCCATCCCGCGTGTGGGTGTAATAGGTCAGCTTGCTGGGAGGGGCCAGCAGTGCAATACGCCGACGCCCCCGCTGGGCCAGTTTCTCTACGGCTTGTCTGGCGAAGGTTTCATTGTCAAAATCATGATAGGGGTGCACGGCGCTGGATGCTGTGCGTCCATGGGCTGCGAAAGGCATGCCCCGCTCCAACAGCAATTTGACACGCGCATCATCCGGCTCGGTGCGCGAGATAATGACGCCATCCGCAGAGCCTGTTTCCAGAATATAACGCACGGCTTGCATCGGATCTTTGCTGTGCGAGTGCGGTGTGACCACGATATGATAGGGCGTGTTGGACAGCACCTCTGAGACACCGAAAATAATCTGGCTGCTAAAGCCCATGATCTCTTCGTCAATGCTGAGCACCAAGGCAATGACATTGGTTTTGCCAGTCCGCAGGCGCACACCGGCGCGGTTGGGCTGATAGCCAAGCTGCCTTGCCACCATACGCACACGTTCTTTGGTGTCCGCACCAATGTCGGGTGCATCCTTCAAGGCACGCGATACGGTGGTGATGCCTAAGCCCGTCATGAAGGCAATGGTCTTCAGGGTAGGGCGCTCCTTTGCAGGGGCGCTGGATTCTATGGCCTTTGTGCTTTGTTTCAGATCGTCGTCCATCGAAATTCCACCTGAAGAAAGCTGTGTTTACACGGGTCGAGCAGTTTTATGCAAGGGGTGACGCGACTGCTCAATCGACGGAAAAGAGAGATAATCTGAAACGTTACAGTTCGAAAGTCCAGTGCTTGAATTGCAGTTCGAACACTTATTGAGGGTGTTTTTAGGAGATTGTTATTGTTGCGATTGCGATGCTGCATTGTGTCAATTTTCCGCAAATAGCTCAAGAATATCGCTTTTTTATCGTGTTGCAGCGCAAGTTTTCTCAAATTTTTTGCCTTTGCGCCCTGCTTGCAGCCAAAAAAATCCACAGCGTGAATAAAAAATGAATTTTTTCTATCTTCATGGTTGCGTGATCTGAAAGTTTGACATAGGTTTTTACTGCAACGTTTCAGTTGGGGAGGAGACCTAATGAATTTCCGGTGCATCGCGGCTGTTTTGGCTGCTACCGTGGCAATGCCGTTTGGCGCGGCCAAAGCTACCGATCTTGAAGTAACCCATTGGTGGACATCTGGCGGTGAGGCCGCAGCGGTGGCCGAACTGGCCAAGGCGTTTGACGCCACGGGCAATCATTGGGTGGACGGTGCCATTGCCGGTTCCGGTGGTACGGCCCGGCCAATCATGATCAGCCGCATTACCGGTGGCGACCCGATGGGTGCCACGCAATTCAACCACGGCCGTCAGGCGCAGGAACTGGTGGAGGCCGGTTTGATGCGTGATTTGACGGATGTGGCGACAAAAGGCCACTGGAAAGATGTGATCAAGCCCGCAAGCCTGCTCGATAGTTGCACTATTGACGGCAAAATCTATTGCGCGCCGGTGAATATCCATTCGTGGCAGTGGCTCTGGCTTTCCAATGCTGCCTTCAAAAAGGCTGGCGTCGAGATGCCGAAGAACTGGAACGAGTTCGTGGCGGCAGCGCCAGCCTTGGAGAAGGCCGGCATTCAGCCTTTGGCTCTCGGCGGTCAGCCATGGCAGGCTTCCGGTCTGGTCGATACGCTGTTGATTTCGCTGGGTGGCAAAGACCTTTATATGAAGGTTTTCAAGGATAAGGATGCCGCAACGATTTCAGGCCCGGAGATGGCCAAAGTTTTCAAGGCTGCTGATGATGCCCGCAAGATGGCGAAAGGCAGCAATGTTCAGGACTGGAATCAGGCCACCAACATGGTCATTACCGGCAAGGCCGCAGGCCAGATTATGGGTGACTGGGCGCAAGGTGAGTTCCAGCTCGCTGGCCAGGTGGCTGGCAAGGATTATTCCTGCTTGCCGGGTCTTGGTTTGAATGAATATCTGACGGCGGGTGGTGATGCTTTCTATTTTCCAAAGCTGAAAGATGAGGCAAAATCGAAGGCGCAGGACGTGCTGGCTGAAACCATTGTTGATCCAAAGGTGCAAGTCGCTTTCAACCTCAAGAAAGGCTCTCTGCCCATTCGTGGCGATGTGGATTTGGCCTCTGCCAACGACTGCATGAAGAAGGGCCTTGCTATTCTGGGCAAGGGCAATGTGCTGCAAAGCACAGACCAGATGCTCTCTGCTGACACACAAAAGCAGAAAGAAGACCTGTTCTCGCAGTTCTTCGCCAACCCTTCAATGACGCCTGAGGCTGCGCAAAAGCGCTTTGCTGAAATTCTGGCGGACGCCGACTAACGCGGCATATTGCGAAACGGGCGATAGCATAAAAAAGCCAAAGCGGGCGTTCCTCGCTTTGGCCTTAGTGCCCGCTTGTTTCAAGATGTTTGCATGTTGAGGCTGTGAGAAGAGGAGCTTGCTCTGATGATGGCCAAGGGCCAAACCGCACGACCAAGCCGATGGCTGCGCAATCTGAATGCAAAAGTTGCATCGATACCGATGATCCTGATCGCAACAGTGATCTTCTTCGGCGGCAGTATCTGGACGGTTGTTTATTCCTTTACCAATTCAAAATTGTTGCCGAGGCTGAAATTTGTTGGTCTCGATCAATATGATCGCCTTTGGAGTTCGGCGCGCTGGATCGTGTCGATCGAGAATCTGGCCATTTATGGCGTGCTGTCGCTGATTTTCAGCCTCGTCATCGGCTTTGTGCTGGCGGCCCTGATGGATCAGAAAATCCGTTTTGAAAACGTGTTCCGCACGATTTTTCTCTATCCCTTTGCCCTTTCTTTCATCGTCACCGGTCTGGTATGGCAATGGATTCTCAATCCCGATTTCGGCATTCAGTCGATCATCCGCGCGCTTGGCTTTACCAGTTTCAATTTTGATCCGCTCTATAATCCTTCCATCGTCATTTATGGGATTCTGATTGCCGGGCTGTGGCAGGGAACAGGTCTGGTGATGTGCCTGATGCTGGCGGGTTTGCGCGGCATTGATGAGGATATCTGGAAGGCCTCCCGCGTTGATGGCATTCCTACCTGGAAAACCTATGTTCTGATTATTATTCCGATGATGCGGCCGGTTTTCATCACCACGCTGGTCATCATCACCAGTGGTATTGTCAAGGTCTATGACCTTGTGGTGGCGCAAACCAGCGGCGGTCCCGGCATCGCCTCGGAAGTGCCTGCCAAATATGTTTATGACTATATGTTTCAGGCGCAAAATCTGGGGCAGGGCTTTGCCGCTTCCACCATGATGCTGCTCACTGTGGCCATTATTGTCATCCCATGGGCCTATCTGGAATTTGGAGGGCGCAAGCGTGGCTGACCGTTCCGTTATCAAATTATCCGATCATATCAGCCCTGAAAAACGCCTGAAAGACGGGCCGCAAGGGGCAAAGCCAAAGCGAATACTTTCTGCGCGCAACATCATGCTCTACGGCATCCTGTTTGTGGCCGCGGTCTATTACCTTTTGCCGCTCTATGTGATGGTGGTAACCTCACTCAAGGGCATGCCGGAAATTCGTTTGGGCAATATTTTCTCGCCGCCGGTGGAGATTACCTTCGAGCCCTGGGTCAAGGCGTGGAGCGAAGCCTGCACGGGTCTCAATTGTGATGGCCTGTCACGCGGGTTCTGGAATTCTGTGCGCATTACCCTTCCTTCCGTCGTCGTATCGATTTTGATCGCGTCGGTCAGCGGCTATTCCCTTGCCAACTGGCGCTTTAAAGGGGCCAATCTGTTCTTTGCCATGCTGGTGGTCGGTGCCTTCATTCCCTATCAGGTGATGATCTATCCGATTGTTATCATTCTGCGGGAAATGGGCGTCTATGGCACTTTGACGGGATTGGTGATTGTTCACAGCATCTTCGGCATGCCGATCCTGACATTGCTGTTTCGCAACTATTTCTCCTCGCTGCCGGAGGAATTGTTCAAGGCGGCGCGCGTGGATGGGGCAGGGTTCTGGCAGATTTATTTCCGCATCATGTTGCCCATGTCACTGCCGATTTTCGTGGTGGCCATGATTTTGCAGGTCACAGGCATCTGGAACGACTTCTTGTTCGGCGTGGTGTTCACCCGGCCAGAATATTACCCGATGACGGTGCAGCTCAACAATATCGTCAACTCCGTTCAGGGCGTGAAGGAATATAACGTCAACATGGCGGCGACGATTTTAACGGGTGCCGTTCCCCTGATTATCTATTTCGTCTCTGGGCGCCTGTTTGTGCGCGGTATCGCCGCTGGCGCTGTGAAGGGGTAAGTTATGAATACCAGTGTTTCTATCCGCGATCTTTCTTTGAGCTTTGGTGCCGTGACGGTGCTGAAAGACCTCAATCTCGACATTGGCGATGGCGAGTTTCTGGTGTTGCTCGGCTCATCCGGCTGTGGCAAATCCACGCTTCTCAATTGCATTGCCGGTCTTCTGGATGTGTCGGAAGGCCAGATTTTCATCAAGGACAAAAACGTCACATGGGAAGAGCCCAAAGACCGGGGCATCGGCATGGTGTTTCAGTCCTATGCGCTCTATCCGCAGATGACAGTGGAGAAAAACCTCTCCTTTGGTCTGCAAGTGGCAAAAATGCCCAAGGATGAGATTGATCGACGGGTGGCGAAAGCCTCCGAAATTTTGCAAATCGGCCCGCTTCTGAAGCGTAAGCCCGCCGAGCTCTCCGGTGGTCAGCGCCAGCGTGTCGCCATTGGCCGCGCATTGGTGCGCGATGTTGATGTGTTTTTGTTTGACGAGCCGCTCTCCAATCTTGACGCCAAATTGCGTGCTGAACTGCGGGTGGAAATCAAGCGGCTGCATCAACAGCTGAAAAACACCATGATCTACGTGACCCATGATCAAATTGAAGCCCTGACGCTGGCAGACCGCATTGCCATTATGAAAAGCGGGGTTATTCAGCAGCTGGCTGATCCGATGACGATTTATAATCGGCCTCGTAATCTTTTTGTTGCAGGCTTCATTGGCTCGCCATCGATGAATTTTTTCCGCGGCGTATTGAAAGAAAAGAACGGCGCGGTGGTGTTTTCCAGCGGTGGCGTTGATTTTGATCTGCGCGGCTATGATGCGGAAACGTCGCTGGTGGCGGGGCGCGAGGTGGTTTTGGGTATCCGGCCCGAGCATATTGCGGTTGATGGCGACATTGCCTCGGTTGAGCAAACCCATTCGGCGACAGTGGATATTGAAGAGCCGATGGGGGCAGATAACCTGCTGTGGCTGAAACTCGCCGGGCAAAGCCTGTCGGTGCGCATCGCAGGAACGCGGCGTTACGCGCCGGGCAGCTCTGTCAATCTGGCTTTTGATATGTCCGTCGCCTCGCTGTTTGATGCGAAGACCGAAGAAAGGCTTTGAGGGCGAAGGAGGTGTTTCTCTCCTTTGCTTCAAACTCCATCCGCCTGATTTTCAAGGAAACGCAGAATGTCTGAGACGGCTCTCGATCTATCCGGCCTTTGGCAGCTTGCCACATCGGATGGCAAACATGCCTGCATTGCCGCTATTCCCGGCGATGTTCACAGCGCACTTCATGTCGCCAAAATCATTCCCGATCCCTACTTTGGCCGCAATGAAAATGACGTGCAATGGGTGGCTGAAGCCGATTGGGTGCTGACGCGCAGCTTTAGCATCGATCATCTGGAGGGTGACTGGTATCTGGATATTGATTATCTCGATACTGTGGCCGTGGTGTTCATCAATGATATTCCAGTGCTGTCAGCAGACAATTGCTTTCGCCGCTACCGCCCGGATATCAGCGCTGCATTACAGCCCGGTGAAAATACCATTCGAATTGTCATTCATTCCAGCATCAAGGCTGGGGCCGAGCGGCAGGCGCGACAGCCGTTTTACGTGCCCTATTCCACCGGAAATTCACCGATTGCCAATGGCAATATGCTGCGCAAACCGCAATGCCATTTTGGCTGGGACTGGAACATCGCGATAGCACCGCTTGGCCTCTATGGCACCGTTGCCATTCGCAAGCTCGACCCGGCGCGCATCGAACATGTGGAGACAGAGCAATATCACCACAGCGATGGCCGGGTGACGCTTAAGGTCAAGGCAACCCTCTTTGCCAGCCAGCCCGCCGTGACCCCGGTGTATTTTACCCTTGATGGTGAGCGGGTGCGGCTGGATTGCGGGATCAATGCCGGTGAAACCAACATTACCCATGTGTTTGACATTGAGGATCCAAAACTCTGGTGGCCCGCAGGCAGCGGTGAGCAGGTGCTTTATAGCCTGAGCGTTGAAGTGCCGGGAGAAAAGGTTGAAAAGCAGATTGGCCTTCGCACCATTGAGCTTTTGACCGACGCGGACGAGGCGGGCAGCCGTTTTGCCTTCAAGATCAATGGACGCGAGATTTTTTGTCGTGGTGCCAACTGGATTCCCGCCGACGCTGTTTTTTCCAGATCATCGCCCGCGAAAACCGAAGACCTGCTGCAATCGGCTGTTGATGCTCACATGAACATGATCCGCGTTTGGGGCGGCGGTTTTTATGAACCGGACTGGTTCTATGATCTGTGTGACCGCATGGGGCTCTTGGTTTGGCAGGATTTTATGTTTGCCTGCAACCTCTACCCTTGCACTGAGGATTTTCTCGAAAACGTTGGTCATGAGGTGGAATATCAGGTCCGCCGTCTGTCGTCACATCCCTCTATTGCGCTGTGGTGTGGTGATAATGAATTGGTGGGCGCACTGACATGGTTTGAGGAAAGCCGCAACAATCGCGACCGCTATCTTGTGGCCTATGATCGGCTCAATAGAGTGATAGAGCAGGGCGTCAAACGTGCTTTTCCGCAAGGTCTCTGGTGGCCGTCCAGCCCGGCATCGGGCTATCTCGATTATGGCGATGCATGGCACGCCGATGGCTCTGGCGATATGCACTATTGGTCCGTCTGGCACGAAAACAAGAGCTTCGACAATTACCGCAGCGTCAAACCGCGCTTTTGCTCGGAGTTCGGCTTTCAATCCTACACCTCTTTGCCGGTGATCGAGACCTTTGCGCGTCCGGAAGATATGAACATTGCTTCGCCGGTGATCGAGCTGCACCAGAAAAACGCAGGCGGTAATGAGCGGATTGCTGGCACCATGTTCCGCTACTTCCGCTTTCCGAAAGATTTTGCCAATTTTGTCTATCTCAGTCAGATCCAGCAGGGCTTGGCGATCAAGACAGCGGTGGACTATTGGCGCTCGCTCAAACCCCATTGCATGGGCACGCTCTATTGGCAGCTCAATGATACATGGCCGGTCGCCTCGTGGGCCAGCCTCGATTACGGCGGTGGCTGGAAGGCCATGCATTACATGACGCGGCGTTTCTTTCAGCCAGTGGCCGTTGCTGCTATTCCAAGCGAGGATGGCGCAAAGCTGCACTTCTCCGTGGTCAATGACACAGCCGATGCCGTGACGATCGATCTGTCAGTGTTTGCGGTAACGCTGGATGGAGAACGCAAGCAAATCAGCTCTGTTGAAGGATTGTGCGGGCCTGACAAGGCAGAGACACTGACCAGCCTGAGTGTCAGCGATATTGCTGATGATACGCTAATTTTCTGGGTGTTTTCGACATCTAACGGCATGAGCGGCGAGGGGCATCATTGTAAAAGCACCTACAAGGCGCTTGATCTTGCGCCCTCAGGGCTGATGCTCGATGTGAAACTCATGGACGACGGCTCTTTCGAGCTGGTTGTTGGCGCTCGCGGTCTTGCCTTGTTTGTGATGATCGAGAGCCACACGGCTGGACGCTACAGCGACAATGCATTTGATCTGACTGCGGGTGCGCAGAGACGAGTGATCTTCACGCCTGCCATGCGTTTGCCTTCAGGGACTGTGCCAGAATTCACTCTATACGACCTTTATTCGTGTCAGGCCATGCGCTGATTGGCTGGCTAAAGACTGTTGCAATGTTCTGCTCATGCGTCGCGGGAGGCGCGTGGCCGATTTGAGGAGGAATACCAATGACGAAGCTTGGATTTCAAATGTATAGTGCGCGCAATTTTCAGCCCTATTCGGGCGTTATGAAAAAGCTTGGCGCTGCGGGCTACAGCCACGTTGAGGGTTTTGGTGGCATGTATGGTGACATGGATGCAGCCGGGCTTAAAGCGCTGCGCGCAGAGCTGGATGGGAACGGCCTGACCATGCCAACCGGCCATTTCGGCATTGATATGCTGGAAAATGACACAGGACGGGTTTTTGAAATTACCGAAACACTGGGCATTAAGGCGATCTATTGCCCTTATCTGATGCCTGATCAACGTCCAGGTGATGCCGCTGGCTGGTTTGCCTTTGGTCAGCGGCTGGAAGCGGCAAGCAAGCCTTTCGTTGAGGCGGGCCTGACCTTTGGATGGCACAATCACGATTTTGAATTTGCCACGCTATCGGATGGCTCCACGCCGCAGGAGCAGATTTTTGCCGGTGGCCCAAGCCTGAAATGGGAAGCAGATCTTGCCTGGGTTGTGCGCGGTGGTGCCGATCCATTCGCGTGGATTGAAAGCTACGGCAAACGTATCACCGCAGTTCACGTCAAGGATATTGCGCCTGCGGGCGAAAACACCAATGAGGACGGCTGGGCCGACGTGGGTCACGGCACCGTCGACTGGAAGGGGCTTGTTGACGCTCTTAGCAAATTCAATGTCGATCATTATGTGGTTGAACACGACAACCCAAGTGACATTGACCGATTGATCACGCGTTCAATCGCATCCTTCAATTCCTATTGATTTCAAAATATTAAAGAGGTTTCATTAGATGGAACGCGAACTTGGTGTCGGCATCATAGGATGCGGCAATATCTCGACGGCTTACTTCACGCTTGCGCCCTTGTTCAAGGGAATCAAAGTGGTGGCATGCAGCGATATCAATATGAATGCAGCTGAGCTGCGGGCTGAAGAATTTGGCGTCAAAGCGCAGACGGTAGATGAATTGCTGGCCAATCCGGAAGTGGATGTGGTGGTTAATCTCACCATTCCAGATGCCCATTATCCGGTCTCCAAACAAATTCTGGAAGCAGGCAAGCACGTCTATTCTGAAAAACCATTGGTGCTCAGTCTTGAACAGGGCGAGGATTTGCGCCGTATCGCCAAGGAAAAGGGCCTGTCTGTTGGCTGCGCTCCCGATACGTTCTTGGGCGGCTCCCACCAGCTTGCCCGTCAATATATCGACCAGGGTGGCATTGGCCGCGTCACCTCCGGTACCTGCCATGTGATGAGCCCCGGTATGGAAATGTGGCATCCCAACCCGGACTTTTTCTTCCTGCCCGGCGGCGGACCAATTCTTGATCTTGGGCCTTACTATATCGCCAATCTGATCAACCTGATTGGTCCGGTAAAGCGCGTTGGTGCTTTGACGTCCATGGCCAGCGAAACACGCACCATCACCAGCGAGCCGCGCAATGGTGAGACCATCCCGGTCAAAACCCCTACAAATATCCATGCGCTGCTGGAGTTTGTAAACGGTGCGACCATCACGCTCTCGGCCAGTTGGGATGTCTGGTGCCACCGCCATGCCAATATGGAGCTTTACGGCACGGAGGGCTCGTTGTTTGTGCCCGATCCGAATTTCTTTGGCGGCGTGGTGGAAGCCACGGGCCGCAACAAGGAAATCAAGCCGCTCGACGTGTGGGATCATCCGTTCGGCATTGACAATCAGGAAAGCCTGCAAGGTCCACGCGCCAATTACCGCACAGCGGGCCTTGCCGATATGGCGCTGGCTATTCTGGAAGGGCGCGACGCCCGCTGCTCGCTCGATCGCGTGCTGCATGGTGTGGATGTGATGACGGCCATTCTCAAGTCTGGCGCGACGGGCGAGTTCATTACACTTTCCACGACATGTACCCAACCTGCTGCACTTGGCGTAGAAGAGGCACGTGCCTTGTTAAAGTAGGTGTTTGACGATGGGGCGAGACCAATCGCCCCATCACCAACAAAGGGAGATAACCATGAGCTGGCTACCGGCTGAAAATCGCTATGAGCGAATGACTTATAATCGCTGCGGCAATACCGGCCTCAAACTTCCGGCCATTTCGCTGGGTCTCTGGCATAATTTTGGTGATGATACCCCGCATCAGACCAAGCGCGATATGTGCCGCGCGGCCTTTGATCTGGGCATTACCCATTTCGACCTCGCCAACAATTATGGCCCGCTGCCGGGCTCGGCGGAGCTGGCCTTTGGCGAAATCCTTAAGACGGATTTCCATGGCTTGCGTGATGAATTGGTGATTTCGTCTAAAGCGGGCTATCGCATGTGGCCCGGCCCATATGGTGAATGGGGCAGCCGCAAATATCTGATCTCGTCCTGCGATCAGAGCTTGAAGCGCATGGGTGTCGACTATGTCGATATTTTCTATTCGCACCGTTTTGACCCCGATACACCGTTGGAAGAAACCTGCGGAGCACTGGATCATATCGTTCGCTCTGGCCGGGCCCTTTACGTTGGCATCTCCTCTTATAATTCGCAGCGCACCCGTGAGGCGGTGGAGATCATGAAGGGTCTGGGAACGCCGCTGATCATTCACCAGCCAAGCTATTCCATGCTCAATCGCTGGGTGGAAGATGACAAGCTGCTGGATACGCTGGATGATGTTGGCATGGGCTCCATCGTGTTTTCGCCCTTGGCGCAAGGCATGCTGACCACCAAATACCTTCAGGGCATCCCAGAAGGCAGCCGGGCCGCGCAAAGCAAGTCGCTGAAGACGGAATTTATCCGCCCGGAGATTATCGACAATATCGCCAAGCTCAACACCATTGCCGAAAAGCGCGGTCAGACGCTGGCGCAAATGGCCATTGCCTGGGTGCTGCGTGGCGGGCGTGTAACCTCCGCCCTGATCGGTGCCAGCCGGGTTTCGCAGATCGAAGATTGCGTCAAAGCGCTCGACAATCGTGATTTTACCGACGCAGAACTGGCCGAAATCAATCTGTACGCCAAAGAAGCCGACATCAATCTCTGGGCCAAATCCGCCGAGCGGGATTGATTGTAATTTCTACCCTGCGCCGCAAAACCGTGGCGCAGGGTTTGTTTTTCTGGGAGGAGAGACCATGATCATCAATCCTATTCTGCCGGGCTTTAACCCGGACCCGTCGATTTGCCGGGTGGGCGATGATTATTACATCGCGACATCGACGTTTGAATGGTATCCGGGTGTGCAGATCCATCACTCGCGCGATCTGGTCAACTGGACCTTGATCCGCCGACCTTTGGAGCGCAAAAGCCAGCTGGATATGCGCGGCGATCCCGATAGCTGCGGCATCTGGGCTCCCTGCCTGTCCTATGCCGATGGGCTGTTCTGGTTGGTGTATACCGATGTGAAGCGCTACGACGGCAGCTTCAAGGATGCGCCCAATTATATTGTGACCGCTCCCAGCATTGAGGCCGAGTGGTCCGATCCGGTCTATGTCAATTCCTCTGGTTTTGACCCGTCGCTGTTTCACGATGATGATGGCCGCAAGTGGTTCGTCAACATGCATTGGAACCACCGGCCTGAGGCCCATAACACTGAGGGCGATAACCCGGCCTTTGATGGCATTCTCTTGCAACAGTGGGACGCTGCCAGCAAAAAGCTGGTTGGGCCTGTGCATAATATTTATCGCGGCACAGAGCTTGGATTGGTAGAGGGGCCGCATCTTTTCAAGCGCAATGGCTGGTATTATCTCACCACCGCAGAGGGCGGCACGGGTTATGATCATGCCGTGACCATGGCGCGCTCGCGCACCATTGAAGGGCCTTATGAGACCCATCCGGAAAAATATCTCATCACCTCCAAAGACAGCCCCAAGGCCCCGCTTCAGCGCGCCGGTCACGGTCAATATGTCGAGACCCCTGACGGCCAAGCCTATCACACCCATTTGTGCGGCCGTCCATTGTCGCCTTATCGGCGGTGCACGCTGGGGCGTGAAACGGCTTTGCAAAAGTGTATTTGGAAGGATGATTGGCTCTATTTGATTGGCGAAAGCCCTGTGCCCGCCGTGGAGGTAACGCCGCCGGTACCAACAGAGCTGAAGTTCAAGCCGCAGCGCGTTGATTATCTATTTGATCAACCAAAATTGCCAATGGATTTTCAATGGTTGCGCACGCCAGAGCCTGAGCGGATTTTCTCTCTTTCTGAGCGCCCAGGATTTTTAAGACTTTATGGTCGTGAAAGCATTGGCGCGTGGTTTGAGCAGGCTCTGGTGGCCCGCAGGCAGGAGCACCACAGGTTCCGCGCTGAGACGCGGATTGAGTTTGCGCCCGATACGTACCAGCAGGTCGCAGGCCTGACCCATTATTATAATCGCTATAAACTCCATGCTTTGGCCGTAACCTGGCATGAGACACTGGGCAGGGCGCTCACAATCCTGTCTTGTCCGGGAGACTATCCGGCTGGTAAGCTGGTTTTTCCCATTGGCTCAGGCATTTCTGTGCCAGACGGCGCGCTGGATTTGGCCATGGAGGTCATGGAGAACGACCTGCATTTCTTCTGGCGGCCTGCGGGAGATGGGCCTTGGCAAGATATTGGTGAAGCGCTGGATGCCGGTGTGATTTCCGATGAAGGAGGGCGTGGCGAGCACGGCTCGTTCACCGGCGCTTTTGCTGGCGTTTTTGCCTTCGACTTAACCGGGCAGGGAACGCCCGCTGATTTCGAGCGCTTCGCCTACGAGGCACGCTGATGCGCCGTGCGGTAGAACCTACGCAGTAGGTTCTACCGCATAATTTTCTCCTGAAATCGATTCTGATTTAAGGAATTATGCAGTAACTTTTATATCGAAGTTTTCGAAAGCCGGCATCCGGAATGCCCATTCCGCTTATTACGGTGTTGATGGTGACGCTTCCGCCGGTGTGCTGGTTGTTGTTGGCATTTGCCCGTGGGGTGGCAGCGGCATCAAAACTTGTGTTCCGGCAGCAAAGGGAATGCCCGCATCTCTCAATGCGGCTTCGATGCGTTTGTAAGCCTGCACACGAATTTCAAATTGATTGCCGGGCGCGCAGCGGAACTTGCAGCGGAAGATTTTTATGCCCGGCTCGATACCATAGACTTTGCTCTTGAGTGGTTCGACAATCTTGGACCCGATTTCTGGATCCTGCATCATCTGCTCGCCCACTTTCTTGATAATCTTTCGCACCTGTTCGCTATCGGTGGTGACGGGCAATGGAATGTTGAATTTGTCGATCGACCAATCTCTGGAATTGTTTTTGATACTGCCAAGCGATCCATATGGTACGAAATAGAGAGGACCATTTTGGTGCCGAAGGGCGACGGTTCGCAGCGTGATGCGCTCAACTGTTCCTTTGGCGTGCGTGCCAGCCTCAATATATTCGCCAATACGAAAAACATCTTCGACGAGATAAAAAATCCCGGAGATAACATCGCGCACCAAGGCCTGTGCACCAAAGCCCAATGCCAAACCGAAGACACCCGCACCGGCAAGCAGTGGGCCAATGTCGATACCCAAAGACCAGAGCGAGGAGATGACGAAAAAGGCCAGCAGGATCACTCCGCCAGTTGTTCTCATCAGCGGCAGGAGTGTGAGCAGCCTGGCATTGGCGTTGACGCTTCCATGGGGGTCTGATGTTGCTATCAGCTTTTGTAGCCGATGATCGATGGGTAAGCGCACAGCCAGCCACACGATATGGCTGATCAGAGCAATCAATGCAATTTCACTGAGCCGCACGATGAATTGACGCAACGGATTGGAGCTTGTGGCCATTTCCATCATTGGAATGTCCAAAGCGAGGATTGCGGCGATGATGGCGATAATGACAAAGACGTAGCGTGCTAGCGTCAGAATGATCGATGGTGCCAGACTGTCCACTTGCGCGGTGCCAGTTTCTTGCCCGTGGGCATGGGGTTCCGTCAGATCATGGTCAGGCTCATCTGACCATAAAAACATGACAGCACGGTGCAAATGCAATTGAGATGAGACTGCCAGCACAATGATGACGGCCAAAGTTGCAATGACGTCGCCGCTGAAAAGCCAAAGACCGTAGATCGCGATAATAATTGCCATGCGCAAAAACGGCACAGGCAGGGTTGAACGCGGCATGGTCCGCGCCTGTGTGCTGTCTCTATGCTTTCTGGATGCCGATACTGCAACAATGATCAATATGGCACTGAGCGTAACGGAGACGGTTTGTAACGCCTCTGCGGCATTGGCGCTGCCAGCTTGCTGGATTAACGGAGCGTAAATGGTGGCTCCACCCACCAGAATTGTGAGGCCAACGATGACGGTGACCCAGATGCGGGCCTCCGCGGGTCCAACATCCAGCAAACGGCGCTGGTGATGTCCCGGTGCAAAAAGACTATCTGCAACAATCCACATGAAGCGTGTCAGAAGGATTATCATGATTGGTGCGAGAACCAGATGCTCTGCGCCTTCTGGCCAATCAAAAAAGGCGAGGCTTCCAAGTGTTGCAACAGAAAACAATAAAAAACCACAGAGAAACAGCGCTGTCCTTCGAAATGCCAAGCGGCGGCCAAGGCGCGGATTGCGAATGTCCATGGCATCAATCGCTCGGCGGGCCGGAGCCGCGTAGGTCCAGTAAAACCATTCAGCGCCGGTACCGATCATTCCCACAATCAGGGCATAGGCGAGCGTCACAATCCCTTCGCGGCTTGCCATGAATGTTGTGAGATTGTGCCATATCTGCACCCCCTCCACTGGCCCCTGCATCAGTGCTGATCCGAGGTTGAGGAGGCGTAAATTTGCCGTCCTGAAAAAGCTCGAAATTGTATCCATCGTCAGCGGACGAAGCAGCGGTTCGGCGCTTGCGGTTCTCGGCAAAACCATGATCAGCAGGAGCGTCAAAGCCTTGCGGATCGGCATTGTTTTCAGGTCAGGCGCAGCCATTGTCATGCAACATCCCCAGACTGCGGCAGAGTATCGATCTCTGTTCGAAATGGATTGCGAGAGGCATCTGCATCAACGAATGCGGGTTGAAGCCTGATAACGTTTATGGTGCCCGCCAGCAGGCGTGCCTGACATCCGAGACGTTGGTTGTCGCCAGCCTTTATTCGACGAAGGGTATGGGCTTCAATGTCGCTGATTGGTGTGAGCAAGCCGTGTTCTTGCTGCACTGAGATGAGACAGGTACCGCATCGTCCACGACCGCCGCAAACATTGGCATGGGGTATGTTGTTCAACAAACTCATTTCCAGAATGGAAAGACCAGCCTGCCCTGAAGCCGTGACGCCGTTGTCGTACGACACCGTTACAGGCCTGCCGTATGTGCGCAGAATTTTAAGGGTCATGCTGATCAGCGCCAGCAGAACAACAACTCCGTAGATTAAAATGATGCTTTTCTGAATCATGGCCAGTTCGGGTTTTGCACGGGCCATCATTTCAATGAGCATGTTTATTTTCTGCTGTCCCTGATGGGTTGTTTCAAGAACAGCCAATGTATCTTTTCCGCCTTCAACGAAGCCAAGCAGCGCCAGGATGGGAATGAGAAACAGAGCGGGTGTGAGGATTGGACCAATGCGGACCCAGACGCGTTTGAGCACCATCCACTGATAAAAGCCGATTGCGCCATGCACCCATAAGATCACCAGAACCAGAATTTGCTGCAAGGCGGAAACGGGTGAATATTTCCAGTAAAGCACAAGCAGGAAGTCGAAATCCGGCTGGAAATCTGGTGTTATTTGCCGCAACACGCCCACCACCATGACGTGGTTGAGAAGGAGCGGCGTGATCAATATGCCCAGCACCATCTGCACCCAATCGGTCCGACTCATCGCCACACTGCGCCGCTGAGCGATGGATGTGAGACCCATGCCTATGTGAATGACAACAGCGGTCAAAAGCGTAAGGCTGCCGACCCCTGTACTCCAGGGCCGCATGAGATATTGGCTGGCGCTATCCAGTGCCGCCACGGAGCGCAGTCCGAATGCCAGATTGATGAGGTGCATTGCCGAAAATAACAGGAGTATCAAACCCGATACAAGGCGAAGCCTGCGCAGCAGCAGCTTACTCTTTCCTGTGCCTGATGGTCTGCTCTCTTCGGTTTCATGCGAGCACAATTGCCGCCCCCTGTTTTCAATTCACGCCTTTTGGCGAGGCAATATTTCTATCAATATCAATAGAGTCAGAGTTTTACAGTATTCTTTATCGACAAAGCGTCTACTGCATAATTCCTTAAATCGGAATCGATTTAAGGTGAAAATTATGCAGCAGATTAAAAGTGTTACAGCGTCCTTACACCTTCTGACATTATGGACGCATCGATTCAAAGGAACCAATGCGTGAAGGCAGGGCTGGAACATCAAAATGTTGTGGTTCCAGACCGGCTTTTGCGCTGTCTACCATCATTTCAAAAGCGCGCTCAAGATGGCGGCAAAGGCGTTCTGAATCGAATAACGGGGAGTGGAAGCGCTGCTCGTTCAGATGGGTTTTCAGATTTGCCAATCGCTCAGGCGAATTGATCAAACTTGTCGCCAACTCCACAAAGGCAGCATCATCCTCGGCTACCAGTTCAGCCAGACCAATGGCATGCAGCAGGCTTTCCGAAACCCGCGACGCAAAATTTCCACCACGTTTGGTGATGACGGGCAGTCCGGCCCAAAGCATATCGGAGGTGGTGGTATGACCATTGCAGGGGAATGTATCAATGGCAAAATCGGCGGCCTGCACCCGCGCCAAATGGCCAGCATAAGCCATTTTGGGCGCAAACAGCAGTTGAGATTGCTTGATGCCAAGGGTTTTGAAATGGGCGGCGGTAGCTTGACGGGCGTGATTGCCATCCACCATCAGCCACAAAATTGCCTTGGGGTTGGCTTTCAGCACCTCTGCCCAGAGCGCCATGGTGTGGAGCGAGTTCTTGCGCTGGGCATTGAAGGCCGCAATAATCACCCGGTCTGCTGGCAGGCCAAGCGCCGTGCGTTTGGCAGCAGACGGCAACGGGCGGTGAACCGGATCATTGGGCTGATAGCATTCCGGCAGGCGACAGAATTTTTCGTGATAAAACGGGGCTGAACTGTCTGGCAGCACAAAGCGGTCGCCAATGGCATAATCACAATCCACCTCAACACAGGTGCCGGGAAAGCCCAACCATTGCACATGCACAGGAGCCAGCGGCCTGTTCATCAGTTGCGAGCGTGTACCGCGCGTGTGGCCTTTCAGGTCTACAAGAATATCGATATTTTTTGAGCGAATGGTGGATGCGGCTTGATCATCATTCATCGCCTCGATGCTGATGATATTGCCCCAATCTTTCCGCCCACCCTGATCAAAGCTTAGGAGCTTTTCAGGCGTATAGCAAAACAGGGTAACATCAAATCTTGCGGGATCATGGGCGGTCAACACGCTGCGAAACAGGCGCATGGTGGCGTGATCATCCCACAGGTCACAGGAGAGATAACCGATGCGGATTTTATCGCCCCAGATGTGTGGTTGGGCGCGGCGTTGGACCTGCATTTCTGGCGTGATTGGCTGGATCGATCCGATTGACGACGCAAGGCGATTGAGCTCTTCATTCTCTGTCCACATGATGCTGCTGTGCGGTGGCTCATTGCGAAGGCAGTCTGTTTTGCCCTCCAGCAGCTCAGTCAAAAGCAGTGGCTCTTCTGCTGCAACGATTGGATAGTTGCAATGTTCTCGCGCCAAACGCAGCAGCGTGAGGCGAATGTAACTGTCGTCGGGTAAGGCAGTCCGCAATTTTTGCAAAACGCTGACAGCAAGCGGATTGCGCGTATCGGACAGCAATATTTCAGCAGCCCGCTGAAGGTGGATGAGAACAGGGCTTGCAGCCAGAGCAGCGATATATTTTTGAAACTGGGGAGAATCGGACGTCACATTGCGGGTTGAAAGCGCAATAAAAGCTGCCTGCGCCAGCATTTCGCCGCGCTCCGGCTCCGACATGCGATCTGAGGCAAACTCATAGGCTTGCACTGCGCCTTCCGGGATATCCATCTTAAGCAGCGCATCGCCCAGCAATTTCGCGGCTTCTGGTCCCGGATGGGATGCGAGCAATGTTGATAGAATATCAACAGCAGCCTGATACTGGCCGTTGTCATACAGTATTTGGGCGTCTGTCAAAGTTGGCGAGGCAGTCAGCAAGGTCGGTAGGTCTCCATTAGAGGGTTGGGTATTAACGGAGCAGAAAACTTACACAAGGAGCTTTCCCGGACCGAAGGGGCGTTGCACGACGCGGGAATGTTAAACGAGCGGCTGCATCAGCTCAATGGTGATGCCATCCGGACCGGAGATGTACGCGACCATTGTTCCGCATCGGGGACCGGCTGGTATTGGCTGCGGCGAACCCTTCACTGCCCACCCTGCCTTCTCAATCCGGGCGATTGCTATGCGAATATCCGCAACCGTGAGGGCGATGTGCGCGGCACCGATCGCACCTGTGCTACGAGGTGCCTGGCCCAGTGTAGGGCCTGTCGAATACTCAAGGAGCTCGATAGGGTAGCCGTTTGGAGCCGTCACCAGCGCCATTCGGCATCGCGGATCGTCAACCCCCGTGGCCTCACGTAGGAATTCTCCACCCATTTCTCCTTGGCGAACAAGGCCGAAACCCATCGCCTCAGTCCAAAACTGTATCGCCTCCTCCAACGAGGCGACCGAGAACCCCGTATGATCCACAGCGATCACGCCAGCATCTCCGTCCATTTTAAATCCTCTCATATCGACCCGTTACGTCCCTGCCCAGGCAAACGGCGGCTTCACTGCTCGGCTCATGCCTGCAATGTGGGCTACCGGTCACAGATCGTCCAGAAGACTCCGGTGTGATGTGAGGCGTGAAAGCCTCTCAGGAAAACCTCGGAACGGCCATCGAATTTCACAAGTCCCTCTACAGAAATCTATGGCCGATAAACTCTCGCCTCGCTCTTTCTGTGAGGTCAACGTGGCTTATGTTGGTTTTCTACTCCGTTGCTACTCAGACCCCATGCACGTTTATGCATGGTGCTAGCGCTCCGACCTTGCCCCAACCGGGTGACTATGCCGCCCGCATCCTTGCCGATTTCTTGCGCTTCATGTCCATGATTTTGGGGCGGATCAGCCGATAGCCCAAAAGCACAAAGACAATAGCCGTGTAGGTTGCTGGCTCCAGTGTGAAGGATTTGCGCGAGAGAACGAAATGCGAAAGCCCGGCTGCTAGAATGATATAGCTGGCCTTGTGCAGTGTGTTCCATTTGCTGCCCAATTTGCGAATGGACCAACGGTTGGAGGTCAGCGCCAGCGGAATCAGCAAAACCAGCCCCAACATGCCCAGCATGATATAGGGACGCTTCAGAATATCACCCAGAATTGACGAGAAGATCAGGCCGCGATCAAGGGTCAGATAAACGGCAAAATGCGCCAGCACATAGTAGAACGCCAAAAGCCCCAGCGCCCTGCGATAGGCAATGAGATTGACCTTGAACAGATCGCGCAAGGGCGTTACCGCCAACCCCAGACAGAGCAGCCGCAGAGCCCAAAGGCCCAAACGATGCTCAAACTCACGCACAGGGTCAGCCCCCAGCCCGCCGAAAATACCAAGGTAGAAGGCGTAAAGGCCGGGCGCTAAACCGATGGCGTAAAGCGCCCAGATGCTGAGTGATTTTTGCCGGGCGGAAAGTTTAAAATCAGCCATGATCAATAGAACTTCGTCAGGTCCATGCCTTTGTAAAGGCTTGCCACTTGTTCACCATAGCCATTGAAGGGCAGGGTATCGATGCGCGCGCCACCAAACAGGCCTGCACTTTCGCCAATGCGCCGCTCGGTTGCCTGGCTCCAGCGGGGATGATCGACCTTGGGGTTCACATTGGCATAGAAGCCATATTCATTGGGGGCCAGAATATTCCACGTGCAGGGCGGCTGCTTTTCGGTGAGGGTAATTTTGACAATCGATTTGATGCCCTTGAAGCCATATTTCCACGGAACTACGAGGCGCAGCGGCGCACCATTTTGATTTGGCAGGGTTTCGCCATAGAGGCCGGTGGCGAGAATTGTCAGCGGATTGCGTGCCTCATCCAGCCGCAAACCATCCACGTAAGGCCAGTTGATGGATTGGAAAAAGCCGCTCTGCCCCGGCATTTCATCGGGCCGCACCACGGTTTCAAACGCCACATATTTGGCACTGCCCAAGGGCTCGACCTTATCCAACAGGGCTGAGAGCGGAAAACCAATCCACGGAATCACCATGGACCATGCCTCAACGCAGCGCATGCGATAGATGCGGTCTTCCATGGTGAAAGACGACATGATGTCCTCGATGCTAATTTTCTGCGGCTTGGCCACCAACCCGCCGATTTCGACCGTCCATGGCGTCGGCTTGAATTTGCCGGAATTATTGGCCGGATCCGATTTATCCGTGCCGAATTCGTAGAAATTATTATAGGTGGTAACGTCCTTTTTCGGCGTCAGCTTGTCTGGTACTTTATAGGCCGTTGGCTTGCCTGTGAGTGGTGCTGCAAGGGCATCGCCTGCAATAGCAAGCCCCAATGTGCCTGCGGCAGCGCCCATCAATGTGCGGCGAGACAGATAAACGCCCTGCGGCGTGATCTCGGAGGCGGGGATGTGAGGCGGGCGAAATACGGCCATGGTCAGTGTGCTCCCTATCAGCTTTAAAAGCATTCTACGCATAAGTACGGTCGCTGGATTGAAAATGTTACAGGGGATTTCGAATTTTGCGCGTTTTTGCGGTTCACATTCCTGTGCATTGGCAACAGTACCGTTTTCGGGCTTGCTGATAGTGACACAAACCACCAATTAGCCTAGAAAAACTCAAAACCAGCCCGCAACCTTCATTGTTGAAGAGGCTTTCGCGGTAAAACCAGATTTCGAGGTGACATCCATGCCCGTCTATCGCTCCAGAACCACGACTCACGGCCGCAACATGGCAGGCGCGCGCGGCCTTTGGCGCGCAACCGGCATGAAGGATGGCGATTTCGGCAAGCCGATTATTGCCGTCGTCAATTCGTTCACCCAATTTGTGCCCGGCCATGTGCATCTGAAAGATCTCGGCCAACTGGTTGCCCGCGAGATTGAAGCCGCTGGCGGCGTTGCCAAGGAGTTCAACACCATCGCCGTGGATGATGGTATCGCCATGGGCCATGACGGCATGCTCTATTCGCTGCCGTCACGCGAAATCATCGCGGATTCGGTTGAGTATATGGTCAATGCCCATTGCGCCGATGCCATGGTCTGCATTTCCAACTGCGACAAGATCACCCCCGGCATGTTGATGGCATCCTTGCGTCTCAACATCCCAACCGTATTCGTTTCTGGCGGGCCGATGGAAGCGGGCAAAGTGGTGATGCACGGCAAGAAGGTCGCACTCGACCTCGTAGATGCCATGGTTGCTGCCGCTGACGACAAGATTTCCGATGAAGACGTGGCCACTATCGAGCGCTCGGCCTGCCCCACCTGTGGCTCATGCTCTGGCATGTTCACCGCCAATTCGATGAACTGTCTCACCGAAGCGCTCGGCCTGTCCTTGCCGGGCAATGGCTCGACCTTGGCCACCCACTCGGACCGCAAGCGGCTGTTTGTCGAAGCCGGTCATCTGATTGTTGATCTGGCGCGTCGCTACTACGAGCAGGAAGATGAAAACGTGCTGCCGCGCGCCATTGCGTCCAAATCCGCGTTTGAAAACGCTATGGCGCTGGACATTGCCATGGGCGGTTCCACCAACACGGTTCTGCACATTCTCGCCGCCGCTTATGAAGGCGAGGTGGATTTCACCATGGACGATATTGATCGCCTGTCGCGTAAAGTTCCGTGCCTCTCCAAGGTCGCGCCTGCCAAGCAGGATGTGCATATGGAAGACGTACACCGCGCAGGCGGCATCATGCGTATTCTCGGCGAGCTGGATCGCGGTGGCCTGATCAACCGCGATTGCCCAACCGTTCACGCCCCGACGCTGGGCGATGCGATCGACCAATGGGACATCACCCGCACCAATTCCGAGAGCGTTCGCGAATTCTTCCGTGCAGCTCCCGGCGGCGTGCCTACGCAGGTGGCATTCTCGCAATCATCTCGCTGGGATGAGCTGGATATGGACCGCGAAGAGGGCGTGATTCGCTCGGTTGAAAAGCCATTCTCCAAGGATGGCGGCTTGGCCGTGCTGAAGGGCAATATCGCGCTGGACGGCTGCATCGTTAAAACCGCAGGCGTTGACGAAAGCATTTTGAAATTCACTGGTCCTGCCAAGGTCTATGAAAGCCAGGACGCTGCCGTAAAAGCCATTTTGAGCAATGAAGTTGTTGCCGGTGACGTGGTGGTGATCCGCTACGAAGGTCCTAAGGGCGGTCCGGGCATGCAGGAAATGCTGTATCCAACCAGCTACCTGAAATCCAAAGGCCTCGGCAAGGCTTGTGCGCTGATCACCGACGGTCGCTTCTCCGGCGGCACATCGGGCCTGTCCATCGGCCACGTCTCGCCAGAAGCCGCCAACGGCGGCACCATCGGCCTCGTGCGCAATGGCGACACCATCGCCATTGACATTCCAAACCGCACGATTGAACTGATGCTGTCTGAAGGCGAACTCGCCGCCCGCCGCGTGGCGCAAGATGCCGCTGGCTGGAAACCAGCGGAGGTGCGTAAGCGCAAGGTGACAACGGCGTTGAAGGCCTATGCGGCGTTTGCGACCTCTGCGGATTTGGGAGCGGTAAGGAAGTTGCCTGAGTAAGGGTTTCGAGCTGTAAATAACTGAAAATGCCGTCGCAAAATCAGATTTTGCGACGGCATTTTTGTATGATTCATGATTATGGCTGTGCGTTCTGGTGGAGGTCACGCCATTCTGCATAGGTCGCCATGGCGCTGAGGTCCGGACGGGGTGGTTCTGGCAGGATAGCGATATATTCCAGCGAATGGCCGTCTGGATCACGAAAATAGACGCTGGCTGCTGGCATCCATGGCAAAACAATAGGCTGATCGATTTCTGCGTTTCCGCTCAGATTGAGAGGAATAACACCTTTGGACCGCAAATAGTCTGGTGCCTGTAGTACCTGCTCAAGCGAGGTTTGAAACGCGGTATGCAGTTTCATTTGCATAGGCGAGCTGTGAATTGACCACAGGCCGAGCATGGAGCGCTCACGTCCACCAATCCAGAAAAAGGCGACATCCCGGGCTGGTATTTTATGGGCAAGTTCCAGTCCGACAACATCCCGATAGAAATCGATGGACTCTTCAAGATTGGAAACGGTCAGGTGGGTTTCGTATAGACCGTTGATTTGGACCATGATGATCAACTCCTTGTTCTGCGCTGCCATTGGAATTGGACGTCGCGTTGTGGGTTGATCGAGTTTATAGAACCTCAACCATGGTTGAGGTCAATAGCAGTATTGCCAAGAACATTAAAAAGCAGAATGTTGCAAAGCCACGTTTTTTCAATTTTACTGCCTGATCACACTGGAATAATCAGCCGGTTCATTGCCTGCGGCTTGTGCTTTGCTGCTGATGGCGGCGCGTTTGCGAAGTTCAGCCTCCGGTAGCTTCCATACTGAGGCTCCATGCTCTGCGAGATAGCCGGGCAAATAACCCGACAGCAAAACACGGTAATCCGTTGGAATGCCCGGCTCAATCTGGCGGGCAAGATCAAACACCACCGTGGTGCAGTTGGTGGTGATGGTGTCGTAGAATTGGGGCTGCTTCGCAAGCTGATCTGCCGAGTTCACGTAATTCAAAAACAAGGCGCGCATCGCCTGTTTGGGAATATCCAGCGGGTAAAGATAGGTGTCTTCCTTGCGCATATTGGTGCGTAGATAGAGAATATCGCGCTCATCGGCGGCGAGAAAAGCCAGCTCATAGGTTTTGAAAAAGCCTGCAATCGATGAATAGGATTCGGTCTTCTCGCGCCGCGTTTCCACCGAAAACACTACCCGTTGACCATCCTCAAAACCGAAACTGACCAGCGTATGGGCAATGGCATCCATGCCCCAATAGGACAGGACCATATCGGCCTCATTCAGCTTATTGAGATCATATTGCCGCGTCTCCCATCTGGCATCGGCGGCACTATCGCTTGTCCAGTGGAAATTGCGCACGTTCTGGAGCGTGACAATGTTGTCATCAACGGTTCCCGTCACAGTTCTGGAAACATCCACCGCCCAATCGCGATCAAGACTCGGCTTGATCGATTGCCACCAGATGCCGACGACGACCAAGCTCATTAGAAACAGTACGACTGAGGTAAGCGGCGATTTTCGACCCAATGAAAGAATGGCCAGTACAAACAACAGCCACAGACCAGAAGCTGCACTACGCACGAGGTCTGATCCAGGAATGCGATACCACAGCGCTAAGGTTATCCACCCTGTAGCGATCACTGCAATCAAAGCCAAGATGACGAGAAGAAGAATGCCCATCAAGCGCAATAGATACTTCATGCTTTCTCCAGCTTTTCGGCTATTTCGGTCTTGATCGCTCTATAATGCATAAAGCCGCCCATTTGGGGCGGCTTTGAAGATTTTAACGGCATTTGAGGGCTATTTTTACCCAAAGACCCGCTTGAAAATCGTGTCCACATGCTTGGTGTGGTAGCCAAGGTCAAACTTCTCGCGGATTTGCTCTTCTGTGAGGGCTGCCCGCACTTCGGCGTCAGCCAGCAGTTCTTCCAAGAAGTCCTTGCCTTGTTCCCAGACCTTCATGGCGTTGCGCTGCACGAGGCGGTAGCTGTCTTCGCGGGAAACGCCAGCTTGGGTCAGCGCCAGCAGTACGCGCTGGCTCATGACGAGGCCGCGGAATTTGTTCATGTTTTTCAACATGTTTTCCGGGTAGATCACCAGCTTTTCAACAACGCCAGCCAAACGGTTGAGGGCGAAATCGAGCGTGATGGTGGTGTCGGGGCCGATGGCGCGTTCAACGCTGGAGTGGCTGATGTCGCGCTCATGCCAGAGGGCTACGTTTTCCATGGCAGGCGTGACCGACATGCGCACGAGGCGGGCGAGGCCGGTGAGGTTTTCGGTCAGCACCGGGTTGCGCTTGTGCGGCATGGCGGAAGAGCCCTTCTGGCCCGGAGAGAAGAACTCTTCGGCTTCCAGCACCTCGGTGCGCTGCATGTGGCGAATCTCAATCGCAACGTTTTCGATGGATGAGGCAATCACGCCAAGGGTTGCGAAGAACATGGCGTGACGGTCGCGCGGGATGACCTGCGTGGAGACCGGCTCTGGCACGAGGCCGAGCTTTGCGCAGACGTGTTCTTCCACGCGCGGGTCGATGTTGGCAAAGGTGCCAACAGCGCCGGAGATGGCACCCGTGGCAATTTCTGCACGGGCGTTGACGAGACGGGCGCGGTTGCGCTCCATCTCGGCATAGAAGCGGGCAAAGGTCAGGCCCATGGTGGTGGGTTCGGCGTGGATGCCATGGCTGCGGCCAATGCGCACCGAATCCTTATGCTCAAAGGCGCGGGCTTTCAGGGCGGCCAGCACGCGATCCATATCGGCCAGCAACAGATCGGCAGCGCGGACCAGCTGGATGTTCAGCGTGGTGTCCAACACATCAGAAGAGGTCATGCCCTGATGCACAAAGCGGCTGTCGGGGCCAATGAACTCGGCCAGATGGGTGAGGAAGGCAATCACGTCATGCTTGGTGACGGCTTCAATTTCGTCAATGCGAGCGACATTAAATTCGGCAGCGCCGCCCTTTTCCCAGATGGTCTGAGCCGCTTCTTTCGGGATCACGCCCAGCTCGGCCAGTGCGTCACACGCATGAGCTTCGATCTCGAACCAGATACGGAATTTGGTTTCGGGCGACCAGATAGCGACCATTTCTGGCCGGGAATAGCGCGGGATCATGAATTTGCCTTCTTATACTGCGGTGAATGCCGTCTCAACGGTTTGGAAGCAGGCGCGGCCTGCCATGCGAATTGTCATTCAGGGCTTGATGGGAACAGCCAGCCAGCGCCCATCTGAGCCTTGAGTTGATGGGTTCAGCACCAGTACCAGCGCAATCTGCACCACAGCACCACCCGGAATTTGGTAGGTCACGACACCTCCAAGGCGGTAGCCGGTAGGACAGCGGCGGCTGGCAGGCACGTGGCCGTCTTCATACACAACCTTGTCCTGCTTTGCACCGTTCGCTTCGGTCATGCGCAAGCGAAAGCCCTTGATGGTCGGCACCTGATCCTTGCAGGCGGCGGGCGCACCTTCATCCAGCTCTTCAAGTTTCAACGTATAGGGCTGGCCAACGGCGGGTTGCACTTTATGCAGCCTATAGCTCAGCGTGTGACCATCAACCCCCACCTGACTGATCGGGTTAAAGGCCACAATCTCGCCAGGGTGGTTCAGCAGGTCTCGTTGCTGAATGATTTTGGTCACCTGATTCATGCTTTTTTGCCGTGTGGCAGCAAGCCCGGTTTTGTCGTCGTCAGCACGAATGCGCACCGGTGTATCCGGCAGAAACGTGTTATTGGTCAGATCAATCGCATAAATATTGGAATAGGCTATGTTCGACCCATCCTGTATGCCATATTCCTCAAATGCAAACACACTGCCGTCGCTTGAAAAACCAATAGGGTTTACGCTGGCGATATCACCAGCAAATGCGGGCAGGGCGGCAAATGAGACAATGGCAACGAGCGTGCCGCGAAGCCAGGAGATACTCAAGCCCGGCCTCCTTCAGCGGCAACCCGCAATGCAGATACTGTCTTTTTATAATCGTCCACGCCATCACCTTTGTAAATTGCCGATCCAGCGACAAGCACATTTGCACCGGCTTTTGTCACAATCGGGGCAGTCTCGACAGTTATACCGCCATCGACCTCAAGTGCTATCGGGCGCGATCCAATCAAGGCATTGGCCTGACGGATTTTATCGGCAGCAAAGGGAATGAAGCTTTGGCCGCCAAAACCGGGATTGACACTCATGATCAGGATCAGATCAACATCGTCAATCAGATTTTCGAGCATGGATACGGGCGTTGCGGGATTAAGCGAAACACCTGCCTTCTTGCCAAGGGCGCGAATGGATTGCAATGAGCGGTGCAGATGTGGGCCTGCTTCCGCATGCACGGTAATATAATCGCAGCCCGCATCAGCGAAAGCGGGCAGAAAGGGGTCTGCCGGGGCAATCATCAGGTGGCAATCAAACACCGCCTTGGTGTGCGGGCGAAGCGCTTTGATCACGGCGGGGCCAAACGAGATATTGGGCACAAAATGCCCATCCATGACATCGAGATGAATCCAGTCTGCGCCAGCCTCGACCACATCAGTCACTTCTTGTCCCAGTTTGGCAAAATTGGCCGCAAGGATTGAAGGGGCGATGAGCAGCGGGCGGGTCATATGTGCAATACTCCGAAACGGCAGAACCTGTTGCCGCTGCATAGCATTCCCATACCCGTGCGACAACTGATTGCGCAGAAGTTTGATCGCTTTGTGTTGCGCTTTCGCAAGCGATAATTGCTTCGTTGGACAGGCCGCTTTGAGCAAGATAAAAACAGCGTCTGGAGCAGGACAAGGGAGAAGACATGAAAAGACTTGTTGTGATCACCGGCGGCAGCACCGGCATAGGACGGCAATTGGTGAAAGCCTTTGCGCACAGCGGTGATCGGGTAGCCTTCAGCTATGTTGGCGACAGCGGATTTGCGCAAAGCCTGGTGGCCGAATTGGCGGCTGAGGGGCATGAAGTGCTTGGTCTGGTGGCCGATGTTGGCGATAGCGCTGCTGTTGAGGCGTTTTTTGATGCCGCCTGTGCCTGGGCAGACCGTGCGCCCGACGTGCTCATTAACAATGCGGGTGTGCAAACATGGTCGGGTTTGCTGGATCTGAAAGAAGAGGATTGGAATCGCGTTATTCGCACAAACCTGAGCGGCACTTTTCTCAATACCCAAGCTGCGGCCAAGCGCATGGTTGCAGCGGCTCAAGGTGGTGCGGTGATCAATATCGGTTCTGGCTGCAACAAGACGGCCTTTCCCAATCTTGTGGATTATACGGCCTCCAAGGGCGGCGTAGAGCAATTTACCAAGGTTGCGGCAGTGGAGCTTGGCCCCAATGGAATCAGGGTCAATTGTGTGGCACCCGGCGCGATTGCGACAGAGCGCACCTTTGAAGAAGCGCCAGATTACGCCGAGACCTGGGGCAGGGTCACGCCGCTTCGGCGCGTTGGTACGCCCCATGACATTGTTGGGCCGGTGATGTTTTTGGCAAGCGAAGCCGCAAGCTTTGTCACCGGGCAAACCCTATGGGTTGATGGCGGGGTATTTACCCGGCCCGTCTGGCCCTATGAGGGGTGAGATTACTGGGTGAGGGGTGTTTGAAACGCCCCATCCCGCCATTCAAGCAACTGATAGGGGTTATCGCTTAATTCGTGATGGAGATCAAAGCTGATAGGGCCGATCACGGTTTGCGCTGTTGTTTTGGCAATGGCATCAGCCAGCGGCTGGTTATCCGCTTGCTTGACAGTAGCGTTTAAAAACTGCACCGCAGCATAGGCGGGGAGGGTATAGCCATCTGGCTCGATATTGGTTTTGCGGAAGTTTGCGGTGACGGCTTGTGCGCTTGGCAGATCAGCGTAGTTTGGCGTGGTCACAGCTAAAACGCCGTCTGCCAGCGGCACGGGCTTGTCCACAGCCCGCATCCCATCGCCGCCCATCAGCGTCAGCGGAATGTTCTCAGCCTTGGCATCGCGGGCGATAATGCTGATGTCTGCGCGGTCGCCACCAACAAAAACATGCGTTGCGCCAGCTTTTTGAAGACGTCGCACCAGCGAAATCTGCTGCTCTTGTCCGGGGCGATAGGTGTCGTTGAACACTGCTTTCATGCCGCGTTGCTCAAGCGGCGAGCGGATCGAATCCACCAGTTCGCGGCCTCTTATCGTGCCATCGTCAATGAGTGCGAAGGCAAAGCCTGGCCATTGGCTGACAAGCACCTCAACAATTTTGTTGGTCTCATTTTTGTTGCTCGGAGCCATCCGGTAAAATGGCCAGTGTTTTTTCAATGCATCTTCCATAATCGTTGGCCAGCGCACGGAAAGTGTGAGGGCCGGAATCTGGGCCGCCGCCAATTTCGGCAGGCTGGTTTCGAGGCTCTCACTGCACAGAAACCCAATGGCGCTCTCCACCCTGGCCGCAATAAGCGCATCGGCAATGGCCGTTCCGCTGCCCGCTTCACAGCTTTCATCAATCACCACCAGCTTGTCACCATCCACCTGTGATGCTGCCCGCGCACCAGCCTCCATTTGCTGCCCCAGCAGTGCGAAAGGGCCGTGTTGCGGAGCGACCAAGCCGATTGTCATGGAAAAAGCGGGGGCTGCGCTTAGAAAAGTGCTTGTGACGAGAATAGATAGAGCAGGGCGAAAGGTCATTATGGTCCAGATCATGATGAATATCCTTTGATCTTACTGCATAATGTATGAAATCGGAATCGATTTAATCGGAAAACGACTCAATAGACGCAGTGAACCAAAGCCAATCTCTGGGCGTAATGGCTCTCGTGAATGTAAAATGTGCAGAGGGAGCGAAAATTTGCGAGGCTGCAATTTCGCTATGGTTTAATCACGGCCCATCATGCTCTATAGCCAGTGAGATATTGATTCCGATGAAGGGTAAGTGAAACATAATGGCCATCGATGCTTTGGATTATCGTGAAGCGATGAGCCGCTATGCCGGTCACGTTCAGCTTGTTACCACGCGCTTTGGCGAGACCATTCGCGGAACAACCATCACCGCCGCCTGCTCTGTTTCTGACCAGCCACCCATGCTGTTGGCCTGCATTAACAATCAAAATGAGAACAATCAGCCGTTTTTTGAGAGCGATTGCTTTGTGCTCAACACGCTGGGGGCGCAGCACGAGGCGCTGGCGGGTGCTTTTGCGGGGTTTGGAAAATTGACCGCCGAAGAAAGGTTTGCTTTTGGCACGTGGACGACAGGAGCAACGGGTGCACCCGTGCTGACCGATGCCATTGCGGCTTACGAGTGCCGTGTGGTGGACCGCAAAGTGACGCCCACCCACACTGTGCTTTTTGGCGAGGTTGTCGCGCTTGCCATGGGCGACAAGTCAGCCTCTTTGCTCTATCTTAATCGAGGTTTCCACACGGTTGAATGAGTGAGAGGCAGTGCCGTGGACAATGCAGATATTGAAGAGATGTTCTGCGCTCTTGGGCCTGTTTCCATTCGCCGTATGTTTGGCGGCAAGGGCATCTATCACCACGGTGTCATAATTGCGCTTGATCTGTTTGACGAGATCATGCTGAAAGCGGATGCAGAGACAGCGCCGCAGTTTGAGAAGGCCGGTGCGCGTCAATGGGTGTATCAGCGTGACGGCAAAAAGCCTGTTGCCATGCCTTACTGGACAATCCCGGATGATGCATTTGACGATCCGGATGTGATGGCAAAATGGGTGACACTGGCCTATGAGGCAGGTTTTCGCACCCATAAGCCGGATGTGAAAAAGGCTTCAGCGAAGAAACGGTAGAATCGCTTTGGTGAACTCTGAGAGCGGCTCCGGCAAATCATCCAGATCAAACCAACCAAAATCCGAAAGCTTGTCTGGCTCGGTCAATTTCGCCTCGCCTGTCACATCATCTGTCTTGTAGAGCAGCGATACCCAGTGCTGGCGATCAGCCGTGACAATCTGCTCAGTCACAGAGACGAATTCGATTTTGCCGATGGAGAGGCCGGTTTCTTCTTCGGCTTCGCGCTTGGATGCCAATTCGGCAGGCTCCAGCACGTCGACTTTACCGCCAACAATGTTCCAATAGCCGACTTCCGGCGGACGCATGCGCTTATAAAGCAAAAGCTTGCCGTCCCGAAGAATGGCAAGCCCTACTCCAACGCCGGGAAAATCAATACCCGGTTTCACGTTATGCCTTTGCGTTGGCAACAATCAGCATGAACGCTGGAATGTCGTCGCCAAAACCAATTGGTGTCGGACCATCATCCTGATCGCGATAGTGGTTGCGACGGCGCTCGCGATGATCGTCGTTGGCCGGGTTTGGCGATTGATGACGCTTGTCCCGATTGCCCTGATTCGATCGATTGTCTGCCTTGCGCTCTTGCTTCACGCTATCCACCTTGGTTGCAACGACCTCTTCAGCCGATTCGACGCTATCCTGCACGTTTGCCGTGTCAGCTTTATGACTTGGCTCAGCGGCTTTTGCTGCCGGGCGACGGTCCCGGTCACGGCCTTTGCCGCGACCACGGCGCTCATCCTTTTCGCCTTCAGCCGGGGCTGGAAGGCTGGAAAGATCGCCATTATGCCATTCGATTTTCTTGGAAATCATCTTTTCAATGGCATCGAGGTATTTGGTGTCCGATTTGGTCACCAGCGTAAAGGCAGCCCCGGAGCGGCCTGCACGACCTGTGCGGCCAATGCGGTGCACATAATCTTCGGCATGGATTGGCACGTCGAAGTTAAACACATGGCTGACATCTGGAATGTCGAGGCCACGGGCCGCAACGTCTGACGCGACCAGAAGCGTGATCTGGTTATCCTTGAAGCCAGCCAGCATATTGGTGCGCGAACGCTGATCCATATCGCCATGCAGGGCACCAACGGAAAAGCCGTGGCGCTCCAGCGAGCGGAACAGGTCAGCCACATCCTTTTTGCGATTGCAGAAGATGATGGCGTTCTTGAGGTCGGTCTGTTCGCGGATAATCTCGCGCAAAATAGCGCGCTTTTCATAATCCTTGGTCGGGCTGGCAATCAGCCGCTGGGTCACCGTGAGCGCCGTTGACGACGGCTTCGCCACTTCAATGCGCTCAGGATTTTGCAAGAATCGATCCGCCAGTTTCTGAATTTCCGGCGGCATGGTGGCCGAGAAAAACAGGGTTTGGCGGGTGAATGGAATAAGCTTGGCAATGCGCTCGATATCGGGAATAAAGCCCATGTCCAGCATGCGGTCAGCTTCGTCGATCACGAGGATTTCAACGCCGGTCATCAGCAATTTGCCGCGCTCACAATGGTCAAGAAGACGGCCGGGGGTGCAGATCAAAACATCTGCGCCGCGCTCCAGCTTTCTGTCTTGCTCTTCAAAGGATACGCCGCCAATCAGCAGGGCAATGTTGAGCTTGTGGTTTTTGCCGTATTTTTCAAAATTTTCAGCAACCTGCGCCGCCAATTCGCGCGTTGGCTCCAGAATCAGCGTACGCGGCATGCGCGCGCGGGCACGGCCCTTTTCCAACAAGGTCAGCATCGGCAGCACGAAAGATGCGGTTTTGCCGGTGCCCGTCTGGGCGATGCCGCAAATGTCGCGGCGCATCAGGGCTGGCGGAATTGCGCCCGCCTGAATAGGCGTCGGCACTGTATAGCCGGCGTCGGTGACAGCAGAAAGAACTTTTTGGCTCAGGCCAAGGTCAGCGAATGTGGTCAAAGGGAAATGATATCCGTTCCGTTCTTGCGAACTTGATGTGAAGCGCCATAAAATTAGGCGTAAACGCCAGCGCGGAATAGGCCCAAAACGGGCGAAAGTCAAGGAATAGGGCAGGTTGCTGGCAGAAAACCTTAATGAAACTTCAATTTTTCCAGATTTGAGGCTGCAAATTCATATTTGCCTCGCGTGGGCCGCCCGTCCTTTCGAGTTTGTCAGGGAAAAGTGGAATCCGGTTTTTCTGATCAGACAAACGAAAACAAAGGAACGATGAGTCTGTCTGGTTTAATCTGAACCTGACAGACTCTCGGAAAGCGGACCAACCTGCGATCAGCGCAGGCGCTTTGCCGCTGGCTCTGGCACCAGTTCGCCCTCAAGGCGACGATCCAGATAATCTTCGCATTCAGCCATCAAATTATCGACCTGGCCTGCGAAAAAGTGGTTGGCACCGGGCATGGTCTTTTGTGTAATCAGAATGCCCTTCTGGGTCTTGAGCTTGTCCACCAGACCCTGAACGTCTTTTTCTGGAGCAACCTTATCGGCATCGCCGTGAATAATCAGGCCAGATGACGGGCAGGGGGCGAGGAAGGCAAAATCATAAGTGTTTGGCTGGGGAGCCACCGAGATAAAGCCTTCAATTTCCGGGCGGCGCATCAAGAGCTGCATGCCGATCCACGAGCCGAAGGAATAACCCGCCACCCAACAGCTTTTCGAATCAGGATGCAGGCTCTGCACCCAGTCGAGTGCCGATGCGGCATCAGACAATTCGCCCGCACCGTGGTCAAACTCGCCCTGGCTGCGACCAATGCCGCGAAAATTGAAGCGGAGTGTCGTAAAACCGCGCTTCTGGAACATGTAGAACAACTGATAGACAATCTGGTTGTTCATTGTGCCGCCAAATTGCGGATGCGGATGCAGGATGATCGCAATCGGTGCGCTCTTTTCCTTGGAGGGCTGATAGCGGCCTTCGAGCCGACCTGCTGGTCCGTTAAAGATGACTTCGGGCATAGATACTCCGGTCTTGCGTGTCTTTTTTTCGCGTATAGGCCCACGTGCATCCGTTAGATGACTTGACGGGGACAGTCAGCTTTTCTAAAACGCAGTTTAGAACCATTCGAAATTTTATGACTCAACGACGTTGTTGGATTGTGTCATAGGACAAGCTTGGTAAGAAATTCAAGAAAAATGCACTTTTCGTGGCTGAAGAGGCCGTGATTGCGACAAATAAACGGGAAGCCGAACAAGAAGATGGCAATTGAGCGCATCTATATGGATTGGAATGCCACGGCTCCGCTGCTTGAAGCGGCGCGAGATGCCATGCTTTCTGCCATGGCCATGCCGGGCAATCCGTCTTCGGTGCATAGCGAAGGCCGCGCTGCGCGCTCGGTGGTCGAAAAAGCACGCCGTCAGGTGGCCGCGCTTGTTGGGGCTGCTGCCCAGAATGTCGTGTTTACCTCCTGCGCGACTGAGGCCGCCAATATGGTTCTGACGCCGCGCTTTAAAATGGGGCGTTCCGCTTTGCCTATTGGCAGGCTTTATGTGTCGGCCATCGAGCATCCTGCCGTGAGAATGGGTGGTCGTTTTGACAGTGTTGTTGAAATTCCCGTCCTGTCCAGCGGTATCGTAAATGTTGCAGCGCTGGAAGCAATGTTGGCCGATCATGCGCCTGAGCTCGGTTTGCCGATGGTTGCTGTCATGCTGGCCAACAACGAAACAGGCGTTGTTCAGCCGGTTGCCGAGATTGCCGCGCTGGTTCATGCCAAAGGTGGTGTTTTGGTGGTGGATGCCGTGCAGGCGGCAGGTCGCATCCCTGTTGATATGGACGCTTTGGATGCGGATTTTCTCATTATCTCCGCGCACAAGCTTGGCGGCCCCAAAGGGGCAGGTGCGCTGATTGCGCGTGGCGAAATGCTGATGCCCGAGCCTTTGATCCGTGGCGGTGGACATGAAAAGGGTCATCGTGGTGGTACTGAAAACCTCAGCGCTATCGCAGGTTTTGGTGCGGCTGCCGACTATGCGACAAATGACTTGATAAATCGCAATTTAGGGATCAAAACCTTGCGCGATCAAATGGAAGCAGGCATGCGCAGGGCGGCGAATGATCTGGTGATCCATGGTGAGAGTGTTGAGCGTATTGGCAACACAACATTTTTCACGCTGCCGGGCCTGAAAGCCGAGACAGGGCAGATTGCCTTTGATCTGGAGGGTGTGGCGCTTTCTGCGGGGGCGGCCTGTTCGTCTGGCAAAGTAGGGCAAAGCCATGTTTTGACGGCCATGGGGCTGGATGCGGGTGTTGGCGGCTTGCGGATCTCTATAGGTCCAGCCACGACGCAAGCGGATGTCGAGAAGGTGGTGGCGGTATTTGCGAAAATTGCCGCGCGCCGCCAGCACTCCGGCCAAGCCGTGTAAAGTTTCGAAATGTCTGTGCGATGTCACAATTGCGCAAACACAAATAACAAGAACAAGGGTGAAATCTTCGCCCTCAATACCTACATTGAAGCGGAACCCCGCTTTCAACGTTGACAAGCTGCCGGACCTTGGACCCGGCGAGATTGGAGAACGCGAATGGCTGCCGTACAGGAAACGATCGATCAGGTCCGCCAGATCGACGTAGATCAGTACAAATATGGTTTTGAAACCATGATCGAAGTCGACAAGGCCCCCAAAGGCCTGTCGGAAGATATTGTCCGCTTTATTTCCGCAAAGAAGAACGAGCCGGAATGGATGCTGCAATGGCGCCTCGACGCCTATCAGCGTTGGCTGACCATGGAAGAACCCACATGGGCGCGCGTTGATTATCCGAAGATCGACTTCAACGACATTTATTACTATGCCGCGCCGAAAAGCTCGTCCGGGCCAAAGTCTCTCGATGAAGTCGATCCAGAGCTTTTGAAGGTCTATGAAAAGCTTGGCATTCCATTGAGCGAGCAGGAAATTCTAGCGGGCGTTGAAAAGCCGAAGATTGCTGTGGATGCGGTGTTTGACTCGGTGTCCGTTGTGACCACGTTCAAGGAAGAGCTGAAAAAGGCCGGCGTGATCTTCATGTCGATCTCTGAAGCCGTGCGCGAACATCCAGAGCTGGTGAAGAAATACCTCGGCTCGGTTGTGCCGGTCACCGACAATTATTATGCTACGCTGAATTCGGCGGTGTTTACCGATGGATCGTTCGTGTTCATCCCCAAGGGTGTGCGTTGCCCGATGGAGCTGTCCACCTACTTCCGCATCAACGAGAAAAACACCGGTCAGTTTGAACGTACGCTGATCATTGCCGAAGAGGGCGCGTACGTCTCTTATTTGGAAGGCTGCACAGCCCCGCAGCGTGATGAAAACCAGCTGCACGCCGCCGTGGTTGAGCTTGTGGCGCTGGATGATGCCGAAATCAAATATTCAACCGTCCAGAACTGGTATCCGGGCGACAAGGAAGGCAAGGGCGGCATCTACAATTTCGTCACCAAGCGTGGCGATTGCCGTGGCAAAAACTCCAAGATTTCCTGGACTCAAGTTGAGACCGGCTCTGCCATCACCTGGAAATATCCGTCTTGCATCCTGCGGGGTGATGGTTCGCGCGGCGAGTTCTATTCGATTGCCGTGTCCAACGGTCACCAGCAGGTCGATTCTGGCACCAAGATGATTCATCTGGGCAAGAACACATCGAGCCGCATCATCTCCAAGGGGATTTCGGCAGGCTTTTCCAACAACACCTATCGCGGTCAGGTTTCGGCCCATCGCAAGGCGGAAAATGCCCGTAACTTTACCCAGTGCGACAGCTTGCTGATTGGTGATAAGTGCGGTGCGCATACCGTGCCGTATATTGAGGCCAAGAACTCTTCGGCACAGTTCGAGCATGAGGCAACAACGTCAAAAATCTCGGAAGACCAGTTGTTTTACTGCTTGCAGCGCGGCATTCCAGAAGAAGCGGCTATCGCCCTGATCGTCAACGGCTTTGTGCGCGACGTTATTCAGGAATTGCCCATGGAATTTGCCGTGGAAGCGCAAAAGCTGATTGGCATCAGCCTTGAGGGCTCGGTCGGCTAAGGGCTGACCGCGCATCCCAGCATCCATTTCTGCGCAAAAGCGCACAACACCGTTCGTCCGATAGGATATAGAAAATGCTTGAGATCAAAAACCTGCACGCCCGTATTGCCGAAGACGGCACAGAAATCATCCGTGGCCTGAACCTGACCGTAAAGGCCGGTGAAGTGGCGGCTATCATGGGGCCAAACGGCTCTGGCAAGTCCACGCTGTCCTACATTCTGTCGGGCCGCGAAGACTATGAAGTGACGGAAGGTGACATCCTTTATAATGGCGAGAGCATTCTGGAGCTGGACCCAGCCGAGCGCGCCGCCAAGGGTATTTTCCTGGCCTTCCAATATCCGGTTGAAATTCCGGGTGTTGCCACCATGCAGTTTCTGAAAGTGGCGATGAATGAACAGCGCAAGGCACGCGGCGAGGCTGAACTGACCACGCCGGACTTTATCCGTCTGGTTAAGGAAGCGGCGGCCGAGTTGAAGATCAACCCGGATATGCTGAAGCGCCCGCTCAATGTTGGCTTTTCCGGTGGTGAGAAGAAGCGCGCAGAAATTCTGCAAATGGCGCTTTTGGCTCCACAGCTTTGCATTCTGGATGAGACCGACTCCGGCCTCGACATTGATGCGCTGAAGATAGTGGCGGACGGCGTGAATGCGCTGAAATCGCCTGATCGTGCCACAATCGTGATTACTCACTATCAGCGCCTTTTGGATTACATTGTGCCCGATACGGTGCACGTTCTCTACAAGGGCCAGATTATCAAGACCGGCGATAAGAGCCTGGCGCTGGATCTGGAAGCAAACGGTTATGCTGATATCATTGGCGAAGCGGCCTGATTGGTCGGGAGAGGGAGTGTTATTATGAACATTCAAGCTGCCAACCGGTCTACACCGGCTGAAGCTGCGCTCAATGAATTCTATGCAGCACATATCGGCGATTTGCCGGGCGATGGTGCCGTATTGGGCAAGCGCGATATCCTGTTTGATGATTTGAAAAAGGCCGGTCTGCCAACGCGCCGTATTGAGGCGTGGCATTATACAGACCTGAAAACCTTGCTGCGGGCGCTGCCTGATGCTGAAGCGTCGGTGGTGTCTAAAGCGATCTCCCCACTTGTCGAGGCGGGCCGGGTGTTTGAGCTTCGTCAGGGTGTAAGCCATGACGTTTCGGCGATAGAAGGCGTCAGCGTTTCGTCTTATGCTGAAGCCCTGCGGGATGGATCGGCAGCGCCTGAATTGGTTGCCTTGTCGAATGACGATGCCATTGGCCGGATCAACGGTAGCTTTGTGCGCGACGGCTATGTTTTGGCAGTGGCAGACGATGCTGACATTGAAAAGTCCATCGAGATTCAGGCGGGTCACGGCGGTGGCCATGTTCACACTCGTATCCCCGCTCGTTTTGGTGCCAACTCCAAAGCGACCATTATCGAGCGCCACCGCAACGCCGGTGATACGGCGGGCTTTATCTCGACCGTTAGCGATTTGACCTTGGGCGATGGTGCAGAGATCACCTGGGTGATTGTGCAGCAGCAAGGCTTGTCGGATACGCATCTTGCCCAGATCAAGGTGTCGCTTGGCAAAAATGCCAAGCTGAAGCTGTTTTTCATCAACGCTGGCGGCAAGCTGGTGCGGCAGGAAATTCATGTGAAAACGGCCGGCGAAGGTTCGGATTTCATGCTGCGCGGCGTCAATCTTCTGGCTGGCGAAAGCCACACTGATGTGACCATGACACTCGCCCATGATGTGCCAAACACTACATCGACGGAAACAATCCGCAGCGTGGTGTATGATCGCGCCCGTGGCGTGTTTCAGGGCCAGATCCGGGTTGCTCCGGATGCGCAGAAAACTGATGCCCGCATGGCCTGCAACACGCTGCTGATGTCGGACGATGCCGAGTTTTCCGTCAAGCCAGAGCTGGAAATCTTTGCGGATGACGTGCAATGCGCGCATGGCGCAACGGTTGCCGATATTGACCACAACCATCTCTATTATTTGATGGCCCGTGGCATTCCGCAAAAGCCTGCGCGTGGCCTTTTGGTCAAGGCATTTGTGGCCGAGGTTGCCGAGGAACTCGAAGATGAGGCGCTAACGGAAGCCCTTGAAGGGGTGATTTCCGATTGGCTGGAAACCCATGGCTGACCATCTCGCATCCGGTAGCACCTATGACGTTGCAAAAGTGCGACAGGATTTTCCCATCCTGTCGCGCATGGTGCATGGCAATAAGCCTCTGGTTTACCTCGATAATGGTGCTTCGGCGCAAAAACCGCAGAGCGTGATTGACGCCATCACCCATGCCTATTCCAACGAATATGCCAATGTTCATCGCGGCCTGCATTTTCTCTCCAATGCTGCCACGGATGCCTATGAAGCAGCGCGCGAGAAAGTGCGGCGGTTCTTGAATGCTGGCTCAGTGGATGAAGTGGTGTTCACCAAGTCGTCCACAGAAGCTATCAACACGGTGGCCTATGGCTATGGCATGAAGGAAATCGGCGAAGGTGATGAAATCGTTCTCACCATCATGGAACACCATTCCAACATTGTGCCATGGCATTTTCTGCGTGAGCGCAAGGGTGCCAAGCTGGTGTGGGTGCCGGTCGATGATGATGGCGCGTTTCACATTGAAGCGTTTGAGAAGAGCCTCACTGAGCGCACCAAGCTGATTGCTATCACCCATATGTCCAACGCCCTTGGCACGGTGGTTCCGGTCAAGGAAGTGTGCCGCATTGCCAAAGAGCGCGGTATTCCGGTGCTGATTGATGGCAGTCAGGGTGCCGTGCATATGCCGGTAGATGTGCGCGATATTGATTGTGACTGGTACGTGATGACCGGCCACAAGCTCTATGGCCCATCGGGCATTGGTGTGCTCTATGGCAAGATGGATCGTCTGCGCCAGATGCAGCCATTTATGGGCGGCGGCGAAATGATTGTTGATGTCACACAAGACAATGTGACTTATAATGAGCCACCGCATCGGTTTGAGGCGGGTACGCCGCCTATCGTGCAGGCAATCGGTCTTGGCCATGCGCTGGATTACATGGAAAGCCTTGGCCGTGAAGCCATTGCCGCCCATGAAGCGGATTTGACGGCCTATGCTCACCAACGGTTGTCGGCGATCAATTCGCTTCGCATCATTGGCAATGCGCCCGGCAAGGGAGCCATTTTCTCCTTTGAACTTCAGGGCATACATGCGCATGATGTGTCAACGATCATTGATCGGCGCGGTGTGGCTGTGCGGGCTGGCACTCATTGTGCGCAACCGCTTCTGACACGTTTTGGTGTAACTTCGACCTGCCGTGCATCCTTTGCGCTTTACAACACCCGCGAAGAAGTTGATGCCTTGGCGGATGCGCTGGACTATGCAAAAGGCTTCTTTGCCTGAGGATAAGATGATGACGGTAAGTGAAAACCAGGAAAAGCCAGATGTTCGTGAGGGCATCGTTCATACCTCTCTTGCGCCCGAAGAAGTGGCGCGCCTGTCCGATGACATCATCTCGGCATTGAAAACCGTGTATGATCCTGAAATTCCAGCGGATATTTTCGAGCTTGGGCTGATCTACAAGATCGATATCGAAGATGACCGCATGGTGAAAATCATGATGACGCTAACAGCACCCGGCTGCCCTGTTGCTGGCGAAATGCCCGGCTGGGTCGAAAATGCTGTCGGCTCGGTTGAGGGTGTTTCGGGCGTGAATGTCGAAATGACTTTTGATCCACCATGGACTCCAGATCGCATGTCGGAAGAGGCACAAGTGGCGGTTGGCTGGTATTAAGCTGCGCTGCTTGTTTGTGGGCATTTCCGACATTACATCTTGATGATCGAAGCACCGGACCTTGACCCCGGTTGTGAGAAGGAGACAAGACAATGGGCTTTGCAGTGATGACCATGACCGACGCGGCGGCAAACCGCGTGAAGGAAATCGTCGAAAATTCCGGTCCGGACGCCAAAGGCATTCGCGTTGGCATTAAAAAGGGTGGTTGTGCCGGGATGGAATATACCATCGATTTGGTGCGCGAACCCAATGCCAAGGATGACCTGATTGAGCATGATGGCGCGAAAGTGTGGCTGGAGCCAGCCGCTGTGCTCTATCTGCTTGGCACGCAAATTGACTTTGAAACCACAACATTGCGCTCAGGCTTCACCTTTCACAATCCCAACCAGACCTCGGCCTGTGGCTGCGGTGAATCTGTGGAGTTGAAGGCCGCTGATCTGGCAGAGCTTGCCAAGCAGCGCGCACAGGCAACAGCCTGAATTTACGCCCACATTTGGCGGGCGGCGAGGGCCAAAGAGACCAAGCCGAAACCGATCAGCAAAATTGCCGTACCCTTGGAAATCCAGGCGGTGAAATGGTCCGGCAATTTTTTATGCATCCAGCGCACCGCTCCGCAGAGCATAAAGCACCACGACAATGAGCCCAAAAACACGCCAGCAACCAGAAAGAATGGGCTGGTGCCTCCGGTGTCTGCCAGTCCTGCCCCCGCAAACAGAGCCACAAATCCGAAGAGTGTTGCTGGGTTGGTGATGGTCAACAGGAAGGTTGACAGGGTAACCCTTGCAATGTCGCTGGCAACATCGCCTGTCTTTACAGCGCGTATGGGTCTTGGTTTGAGCGTTTGAATGCCGATGATCAGGATCAGCAAGCCGCCAAACAATTTCAACGGCAGTGAGATTTCACGCAAAATATCCTGCATGGCGGCAAAGCCCGCAGCGGCGGCAATGGCAAACAGCGTGTCTCCGAGTGCGCCGCCGATTCCCGTTGCGACCCCTTGCCAAAAGCCGCGCTCAATCGTGCGGTTGATGCAGAGGGTGCCAATGGGCCCAACAGGAGCCGCCACAGCGATACCCAGTAAAAAGCCCTTGGCCAGCAAAATAAACAGCATTCCAGTCTCCGTCACGCGGGAACCTCCCCGGTGACTGTGAACGCAAATCATCAATCCTGCGGGCCTTGTTATGGCGTGTTGCCATCATCATTATGGGTCGATAGCAGACAAGAACAGGAATCGCAATTTTTACCGGGGCTGTTGGCGAACGATCATCGCTGCTTTCGTCTTGTTGCCATCCTGCCATCATGATGTTCGCCTCTTATAGGGGGCGTTAAACCTGATAGATGAAGGTGTCCTTCATGCTGCGAATGTGAGAGAGGCATATTGAAAAATACGGCATTTGTATTGGCTATTCTGTGGGCCGTTTCGCCAGGCTCTGCATATTCTGCATCCCTTGCTGATGGCTGCACCGATGAAACCTTTTCGGACGCAAGCTATCGCGTCTGCCGATTTGATCCGTCACAGCAAACCATCCGAATCTATGATAGAGCGCCCGGTGGCGAAGCCTTTGGTGGGTTCTATCCGCTGATAACCCAGCTTTGGGCAGAGCGTCATACGCTGTTGTTTGCCACAAATGGCGGCATGTATGAACCTGATCTCAGTCCAGTTGGCCTGTTTGTCAGCTATGGCATAGTCCGCAAGCCAGCGCGCACAGAAGATGGTTGGGGCAATTTTTTCTTGAAGCCCAATGGTGTTTTTTATGTCAAAGGGGGCGAGGCTGGCGTGCTGGAAACGCAAAGCTACCTGACAAAATCAATCGAGCCAGACTTTGCCACCCAATCCGGCCCCATGCTGGTGATTGATGGGATGATCCATCCGAAATTTCTAGCGGACAGCGATAGCCTCAAAATTCGCAACGGAGTGGGCGTGGATCGCAACAAACAGGTTGTCTTTGTCATGAGCAATCAGCCGGTGCGATTCTATGATATGGCCGCATTTTTTCGCGATTCACTGGATACACCGAATGCGCTGTTTCTGGATGGCACCATATCGAGCCTTGCCGAACCGACAGAGGGACGTATCGATCACGCCCATCCTTTGGGGCCGATTATTGCCGTGATTGGCACTGTGCCCCATTGAGCCTCACTGAAAAGGCGCATTTCTTGGCGGCAGTGGTGCGACATCGATATGATCTGGTTCCAGGCCAGCTTTCTCACGCTCCACCATCATCTCAAATGCGCACTCCAGATGGCGGGTGAAGCGCTCGGTGTCAAACAGCGGTGCGACAAAGCGATTATCGGCTATTTTCTGCCAAATGGCTTCGAGACGCGCACGGTCTTGTGCAAGGGAGGCAGCAAGATCAACCAGATGGTCAGCGTCGTTTGCCACGAGTTCAGGTACACCAAGTGCTGTCAGCAGGCTCTCAGACACCCGCGAGGCGAAATTGCTGCCTTTGAAGGTGATCACCGGCAATCCGGCCCAGAGCTTGTCTGATGTCGTGGTGTGGCCGTTATAGGGATAGGTATCAAGCCCGAGGTCTGCCGCTTGCAGTCTGGCAATGTGGTCGCTGTAGATGGCGGTATCGGCAAAAAACAAGCGGTCTGGCGCAATGCCGTTTTTTCCCATGAAATCAATCAGGTTGGATTGTCGCGACTGACCTTCGCACAGAATCCACAGAACTGAATCAGGAATAGTTGCCATCACCCGCGCCCACAATTGCGCGGTAAAGGGTGAAATCTTGCGTGCGGCATTGAAGGATGCCAGCACAAAAGCATCCTCTGGCAAACCAAGGGAGGCGCGTGATGCAGCCGGGACCAGCAGCCGGTGGCGGTTATCATTGGCCTGATAGCATTCCGGCAGGCGGCACAGTTTTTCGTGGTAATAGGGGCGGGCGCTATCCGGCGTCACAATCGGATCGGAAATGATGTAATCGCAATCAATGCCATAGGCCGAGCCCGGAAAGCCAAGGTAAGCCGCCTGCAAAGGCGCAAGCCCTCTATTGATCAGATCCACGCGGACATCCTTGGTGTGGCCTTTTAAATCCACCAGAATATCGAGATCGAAACTGCGGATGTAGGCGCAGGCCGCATCGTCATCCATATCTGTGATGACATGCAGATTGGGGTAGGTTTGACGCATGCCGCGATCGGTGGCAACGATGGGCGCTTCGGTGTGGCAAAAGAGATGTATGTCAAACCGGGTCGGATCGTGGGAAAGCAGAACCGACTGAAACAGTCGCATCGTCGGATGCTGATCCGAATAATCGGCAGAGAGATAACCGACCTTAATTTTTTCGCCATGCTGGTGCGGCATGGCCCGTCTTTGCTGTTTTGAAACAGGCGTGAAAGGGGTGCCAGCGGCCATTCGGGTCTGCTGGCTGTTGATTGCTTCGTCTCCGCACCACAACAGATGCTCATAAGGATCATCAACCGCGAAAAATTCGGCATTGCCGGATGCTATCCCATTCATCACAGCCGCATCGCTCAACGGAATATCAACAAGAGCGAGCTGATCGCGCAACAGACGCCTGAGAGTATTTTGCACCTCAACGGAGAAGGGACCGCTGGCGGCGGCAGCCTTTGCGGTCTCCAGTGCACGGTCATTGTCTTTGGCCTGTTGAAACAGCCTTGCTGCCATCAACAGAAACATGGATTTATTGTCCGGCAAAGCTTCCGCCGCGCGCATGTACAGCTCGGCGGCCTGTATTTTCTGATCCAGTTTTGCATGGCATTGTGCAGCAACAAGCAGAATATTGCCGTCCAGCACCCGATTTTTCAAAAGCGGTGCCAGCAGACGGAGGCATTTGGTGAGATTGCCGGCTTTATAGGCTTGAAGCGCCTGCACAAAACTGTTGGAAGGGGCCATGTTTCAAAGTGCCGATTTAGGGTAGGCGCGCTCGAGACCGCCGGAGCGGACCAGCCCGTCACGAAAGGCCTGATAGGCGGCATGTTGACTGGAGCGCGCCATTTCCATCAGGCGAATTTGCAACCGTCCAGGGGCGTTGTTTCCAAGCCATTCACCACAACGCCCGAGCTTGAGCGAGTTCAAAAAGCGCGATTGTGCAGCATTTTCCAGATATACAAATAGGCCTTCCGTCAGGCACTCGTCCTGAGCGGGATTTTCCAGCAGAAGTTTCAGAAATTCAATGTCGTCGTCGCCCAGTGTCGAGAGTTTTGCAGCAACGGTTTCGCGATCTGGAAAGTTGGCTGTGGGCATGACGATCTCCTGCTTTTTGTTCAAGCTGCTGTCTTTATATGATCTATTGCGTTTATACAGCTCACGCTTGAGCCGAGCTTGTCATTTTGCCCGGAATGAATGGTTTTGTTCGCGGCGGCCGGGCAGCGACATGCAAATGATCCGGCGGCAAGCCTTGCGATGCGCGCTCAATCATCATGCGAAAGGCGTCCTCCACATGGCGCGCACTTCTTTCGCTGTCAAACAAAGGTGCCATAAAACGATTATCGTGGATTTTCTGTCGGATTGTCAGCAGCGCGTTGCGATTTTGGCTCAAATCTACGGCGATGTTGATGAAATCCTCGTCGTCCTTGGCAACCAGTTCAGGAATGCCCAGCGCTTTGAGAAGGCTTTCTGAAACACGGGAGGCGAAATTGGTGCCTTTCTTGGTGAGAACCGGCAGACCGGCCCATAGCGCATCCGATGTGGTGGTATGGCCATTGTACGGGAAGGTGTCGAGGCCAAGATCTGCCGCAGGCATGCGGGCGATGTGATCATTATACGTGGCTTTGGAGGCAAGGATGATTCGTGCCGGGTCCACACCCGCATGAGCAACGCTTTCGAGAAAATTGCGGTTGCTCTCTTCGCGCTCGCCCATCATCCATAGCAGGCTGTTTCCGGTTCTTTTCAGGATCTCCATCCATAAATCGAATGTTTCCGGCGTGATCTTGCGGATCGTATTGCTGGAGTTGAAAATGAATTTATCCGCGGGCAAACCGAGATGAGCGCGCGGCGTTGGCGGCAACAGTGACCGATTGATATTGTCGTTCGGCTGATAGCTCTCCGGCAGGAGGCAGAATTTTTCGTGATAGTATGGAGCGCTCGTTGGCGGCGTTACAATGGCATCGGACAAAATATAATCACAATCAATGCCGTTGCCGGAGCCGGGAAAACCAATATAGGCCACCTGAATGGGCGCAGGGCCGCTGTTGACCAGATCAATCCATGCGCCAAGAGTATGCCCCTTCAAGTCGACAAGGATATCAATATTGTGGGCGCGGATGAGATCATGTGCCTCTTGGGTCGAAAGATGGCCGATTTGCACGATCCTTGAAGCATGTCTTTGCCGAAATCGGCCATCGGCAGCAATCAAAGCGTCAGAGGTGAAACAAAAGAAAGTGAATTCCACAGCCGCGCTGTCGTGATAATCAAACATGCCCTGCATCAGGATTGTTGTGGCATGGCAATCGGAAAGGTCGTTCGAGAGATAGCCGATCCGCGGCTTTTCGCCAAAAATATGGGGTCTCGCTCGGCGTTTTGCCCGGCTGTCTTCGGTGAAGGGCGTTGCGTTTTGCATCTGCGTCACGGCTTGGTTCAGCGCTTCATCGCCGCACCAGGCAATGTGATTAAGCAGGGTTTCCGAGCCCATTGCAATTTCGTCGTTTCTTTGAAGACCCTCGCGTTGTCTGGCATCGGATTGGCGCAGCTCTTCAATGTTCAGCCAATGGTGGATAAAGTGGCGGTAAACATGCGCCGCTTCTTTGTCGCGCGGATCTATGCGATGGAGTTCACGGGCGACCAGAAAAGCCTGCCAGGTGTCTCCGGCTTGGCGCAGCAAGGCGAGCGCAAGCGACAAAAGCAGCGCGGGTTGTGCTCCAGGCTCTTTTGCTGCCGCCACAAAGCACTGGGCGGCCTCGGCATTTCGCTCCAGCTTGGTGTAGCTTTGTCCCAGCATCAGCAGGCCTTGCAACGGCAGTGGTTTCGCTTGCAGGCAGCGTTCGAGAATGGCGACAGCGGCCTCGAAATCCTTTGCTGTATAATGTGCTATTGCTGCTTTCAGAGAATTTGTCATATCGGTACCAGACCCGGATTCCAATCGGCTGATAACTGGCGACTGAAGCTAGCGCGAAGCTTGTCCGTACCGTCGCCTCTGAGTTGACAATGCCCTAGCCGTCGGTTGACGATATCTTGAGCTATAAAACAGATTCGATTGTTGAACGAGTGAGCCGGACCGCGCGCTTATTGTTCTTTGGAGTTTTAGAATGTCAGAATTGACGATTTGCATGCCCAGCCGGCGAAATATGAAGGACTCCTTTGCTGCAATCGAGAGCGCGCTTGCCTTTTGCGAAAAGCGCGGCGCGTGTCTGAACCTTGCAGATAATTCCGGCGACGATGAGAAGAGACGTTTTTGGGAAGGCAAATCGGCCTGTCTTACCTATCTGAAAAGCGAAGCCCAGACCGCCAATGACAATATGATGCTTGCCGTGCAGGCGGCTGAAACGCCGTTCATCATGCTTATGGGCGATGACGATCTGATTATCGCCGAAGAGGGAGGCACACCTTTCGATCTCGCGGATATCGCCTTTGACTATGCTGGTGTTTTCCCTGCGATCGAGACCTTCTTATCGCCAGAACAGCAAGGCCCTGTCAGTGTGTTGTCGTTAGAGCAAGACGATGCTTCAGAGCGCATGCTGGCCTATTTCGATTTTGCCGCCATGCAAAACGGAGGCTTCTATTCGATCTTCCGCCGCGATCTCTGGTTGTCGACCTTTGATTTGTTCTTGCGATTCCATCCAACGCTAGCAGGTTTTAGTGATTGGGCACTGGCGATTTCGCTCTTCACCTCCGGCAAAATGGCCAGTGATCCGAGCATTCATTATCGCTACAATATGGCCAAGTGGGCAACAAAAGCAGAAATTCTGGCCCATCGCAAAGATTTGTTTGCCCGGGCAGGCTTGCCGCAAAGCGCTATGAAATATGAGCGGCTTTTCATGTTTCTGGACGTTTTCGTCCTGATCAACCGTGTCGGATCTCCTCTGTCGATTGATGAACGCCAACGGCTTGGCAAAGTGGCCGTTAATATCCTGCTGGCCCGCTTTATTGCCGATGTGGCAGAGGCACCCGAGCAATATGAAGAGGGCATTGGTGCGCTCGCTGAAATGGTGCTGGATGAAAGCGATAGTTTCACCCAGTTTCAGCTTGGTTTGTTGATGATCGAACGCGCGCAGCCGGGCCTCAAGGATAAATATATTGCCTTTATTCAAGCTGCGATAAATGGAGCTTAGTTTAGAGCTATGACCAGTCTTACGCTATGCTTGCCGAGCAACAGGCCCTTGACTTCGGCCGCAACATCAATCGACAGCGCCGTGCAATTTTGCCAGCAACGCAACTGCTATCTTGTGATTGCAGATAATTCCGGCGACCCTGCAAAGCGTGCTTATTATGAGCAAATCTCTGATCGCGTGATTTATATTCAAAGCCAGGAAAAAACGGCGATAGCCAATCTGCTTGTCGCGGTAAGCGCTGCCAACACGCCCTTTGTCATGCCGATTGGTGACGACGACTTTATATCGAGTTCAGTTGGGTCGATGCCAATTGATTTGACGGGGCTTTCAAATGATTTTGCTGGCGTGGTTCCTCTTGTCGAATTGCGCGGTGAAGATGGCAGGGTCTTGAAAACAAAGGGTTGCGGGTTCGAGAGCGATGATCCGGCAGAGCGGTTGAAGCTCTATCTGGAGAATGCAAAGGGCGATAATACTGGATATTACAGCCTCTATCGCCGTCAGACTTTTTTGCAGGCAATCTCATTTATAGCGGCCTATCATCCAACCCGTGGCAGTTATACCGATTGGGCGGTGGCTTTGGCACTGCTGGCAAGTGGCAAAATGCTGCACGACCCATCAATTCTCTACAGCTACACCCTGGGCCGTTGGGCTGATCCTGCCGCAGCGCAGCAGGCGTTGATTGATCTTTATGTGGGTGCCGGATTGCCTCCGTCCGCAGCACGCTGGGATCGCCTGTTCGTTTATCTTGATCTCTATGTTCTGGTGTCGTCGGCGGTTGTTGATTTACCTCAGGACGAGAAGCAGGCTTTGTTGGCGCGGCTGAGTTCCGGTCTTTTGCTTGATTTTATCAGCAGGGTATCCGCCGCACCACAGGGTCTTGATAATGAGTGCCTTTATTTGTGCGAAATGATCGCGGAAGAAAGCGACAGCTTCATGCGTTTTCAAATGGCATTGCTCTTGATTGATCGCGTACAAGCCGGCTTGAAAGACCGATATATAACATTTTTTCGGCAGGCAATTTCTATGTCGTGATTCTATCAATGCGGGCAGCGCAAGTATCCCGCCGCCCGCTCTTCATTCACTCAGCCGCAACTGGAATTTCGGGGCTCTTGGCCGGAGACACCATCGCTGAAATGATAAGGGATAGGTCCACAGCGCCGACGACCTTGCCCGTACGGTCCGTGACCTGAGCGCTGATGGCAGATTGCTCTACCATTGTGCGCGCCGCCTCTTCCAGCGTGGTGCGCGATGAGAGTTTAAGATTGCCGGTGTTCTGGTTCAAAGGCTCCATCACCGTGCCAATTTTGATAACGCGCCCACGGTTCACTTCCTTAACGAAGGAAGCGATGTAGTCGTCGGCGGGGCGAAGCACAATGTCCTGTCCGCTGCCCTGCTGCACCACCTCGCCATCGCGCAAAATTGCGATCTTGTCGCCCAGCCGCAAGGCCTCGTCCAGATCGTGGGTAATGAACACCACGGTTTTGTTAAGCTCTTGCTGCAAATCCAGCAGCACGGTTTGCATATCAACACGGATCAGTGGATCAAGTGCCGAATAGGCCTCATCCATCAACAGAATATCGGCATCATTGGCGAGTGCGCGCGCCAGCCCGACCCGTTGCTGCATGCCGCCGGAAAGCTGGTTGGGGTAATTGGTCTCAAATCCGGCAAGGCCCACCCGATCAATCCAATGCTGACCTTTTTTTGTGCTTTCGCTGCGGGGCATGCCTTGAATATCAAGCCCATAGACGACGTTTTCCATCACCGTGCGATGCGGCAGCAGGCCGAATTTCTGAAACACCATCGCGGTTTTATGGCGGCGAAAGCTTTGCAATTCTGCGGCATTCATGCTGCACACATCCACGCCATCGTAGAGCACTTCGCCCGCTGTCGGATCGATCAGCCGATTGATATGGCGGATCAATGTGGATTTGCCTGAGCCAGAAAGCCCCATCACCACGGTAATCTCACCGGCTGGCATGTCGATATTGATGTCACGCAGGCCGAGGACATGGTTATAGCGATCATTGAGCTCGACTTTGGTGATGCCATCTCGAACAGCGTCGATATGCTTTTTCTCGTCTGGCCCAAAGATTTTGTAGAGATTGCGGATTTGTATGCCGTGACTAGCCATGAATCACCTCCGTATGTTTTTGCAGGCGACGGCCATAGGCCTGACTTGTGCGATCAAAGATGATGGCAATGGCCACCAGAGCAAAGCCGTTGAGAAAACCAATGGTGAAAAACTGATTGGTAATCGCCTGCAACACATTCTTGCCAAGACCACCAACGCCGATCATGGAGGCGATGACCACCATGGCCAGCGACATCATGATGGTTTGGTTGATACCCGCCATGATGTTGGGTAGTGCCAGCGGAATCTGCACATTGAACAGCTTTTGCCGCTCGGAAGAGCCAAAGGCATCAGCCGCTTCAATGGCGTCCCGGCTGACAAGCCGGATACCAAGATTGGTCAGGCGGATAATCGGCGCAACAGCGTAGATCACCACCGCGATCAGACCCGGCACTTTGCCGATACCAAAAATCATCACCACGGGAATGAGATAGACAAAGCTCGGCATGGTCTGCATGACATCCAGCACCGGATTGAAGATCGATTGAACCCGATCGGAACGGGCCATCCAGATGCCCACGGGAATGCCGATGACAATTGAACAAATCGTGCAGACGGTAACCATGGACAGGGTTACCATCGTGTCTTTCCAAAGGCCTGTGAGGCCAATCACCATCATGGCAATGGCTGTGCCAAAGGTGGTTTTCCAATCACGGCTCACAAAATAGACAATTGCGCAGAGCGCGAGGATCATGATGATCCATGGCGTGTTCACAAACAGGCTTTGCAGCCAATTGAGAAACAGCTGTAGCGGGTGCAGAAGATTGTCTAAAAAATCGCCATAAGCGCGAACAAACGTTTTAAACCCCGTATCGACTGTTTTTTTGAAAATGCGCATGCTGCCGCTGTCGATAGACGGAAACTGGCAGAGTACGGCGGGGAGGGAGCTGCAAATAGCAAGTGCCATATGCTTTCCTTTTCAGTAAAGACCCGGCGCGCGTCAAGATGTTGGGCGCGCGGGGGCCGCGTCTAATTAATTTGCGGTTTGCTTGATAGGCATGCAATGGCGGCAACGTCTGGAAAATCGATGTTCTTTCACCGGGCCAGAGGGCTAAAGCGCCTGTTTCAGGCCGTTTTTTGCGAGACCATCACCTTTTCAAACTTGTCGCCACACCGCGTTCGAATGAAAAGAGTGGGCAAAATATTCGCCCACTCCCTATTGATCGACTATGGCTCAGACTTAAAGTTCAGCCTTCACCTTTTCTGCAACCTCAGGGGAAACCCATTTGGTCCAAACATCTGGATAGGTCTCCAGGAAGTATTTTGCCGTATCAGCATTATCGGCCTGATTGTCGCTCATCCAGGCGAGTACTTTGCCAACAGTGGCGTTATCCCACTTGCGTGCCTTGATGTAATCCATGGCCACGCCAGCGCGATCGGCAAACTTTTTGGTTACAACCGTATCAACTTCAGCAACCGGATAGGAATTCAGCTTTGGATCGGCGCAATCAGCAACTGTGATGCACTTGTCCCAGGCCTCCTTGTCAAATTTTGTGTCAAAGCTCAGCTTGACCATGTCATATTTGCCAAGAATGGCGGTGGGTGCCCAATAGTAGCCAAGCCAGCCGATTTTCTTTTCAAAGGCATGGGCAATCGAGCCATCCAGACCCGCAGCAGAGCCGCTGCTGACCAACTGAAAGCCTTTGGTGTCCGCTTTGATGGCTTTATAAAGGTTAGCCGTGGTGATCTGGCAGCCCCATCCAGCCGGGCAATTGGTAACAGCGCCCTTGGATGCATCTTCCGGTGCTGGAAACAGCTCTGGATGCTTTAATGCGTCCTCAACGGTCTTGATGTCGGGATGGGCATCCGCGATGAACTTCGGAATCCACCAGCCTTCAACGCCACCATCGGTCAGAATTTGCGTGACCTTGACGATTTTGTCGTCAGCAATGGCCTTTGCAAGCGGCTCCTGAACAGCATTGACCCACAATTCGGGCGCCATGTCAGGCTCGGATTTCTCAGTCATGGAGGTGAATGTTGGAATTGTGTCGCCGGTGACCAGTTCTACCTGGCAGCCATAACCGTTTTCCAGAATGATTTTATCTATGTTTGCTGCAACCCCAGCCGAGGCCCAGTTCATCTCCGCAATGGAAACTTTGCCACAGTCGGCGGCCTGCGCAGTGCCGGTCAAACCAATGAATCCTGCGGTGAGTATTGTGGAAACGAGAAGTGTCCTCATGTCGTGGATATATCCTTTTTCAGTGTCTCATAACAAACGGACCGTGAGGTGATAGAACAGCCTCAGATCACAGAGTGTGTTTGATGGTTAAGGCTAATCAATAGCCTCAACATGAATGGCGCGGACGGGGATTTACTCCGCCTCATCTATTTGCGACCTTTTTAAGGGTAGGGGTTTTGTCAGATAAATCAACCGCTCTGAGTTATTTTATTCAAAATAATGTCGCAGAAAAGCCATTGTTTCGACAGCTTTGCCTTGCCCTGCAAGGGGATAGGTCGCTGAGCGAAGGCGCATTGCATTGGCTGTTGGGCTGGGCCATAACGGTTGGAAAATGCCTTCTGGAGTGCGCGGCCCCGATGATTTTGCTGAAGACAAAATGCTGGTTTGAACGAAATACGATGTGTGAAGCATGACGCGCACCGTGATGTTGCAAGGCACTGGCTCTGATGTCGGCAAGACCGTTCTGGTGGCCGGATTGTGCCGGTTGGCTCGCCTGAAAGGCATGGTGGTGCGGCCTTTCAAGCCGCAAAACATGTCCAACAATGCTGCGGTTTCTGACGACGGCGGAGAGATAGGCCGGGCGCAATGGCTGCAAGCGCTGGCCTGCGGCGTGCCGTCTTCCGTGCATATGAATCCGGTGCTGCTAAAGCCGCAAAGTGAAGTGGGCAGTCAGATTATCGTTCAGGGAAAAGTCTTTGGTCAGGCCAAGGGGAGGGACTATCAGAGGTTGAAGCCGCAATTGCTGAGTTCTGTTCTCGAGAGCTTTGAGGAGGTCAAGGCCGGTGCTGATCTGGTGATTGTGGAAGGGGCTGGTTCACCTGCCGAGATCAATTTGCGCGCTGGCGATATTGCCAATATGGGCTTTGCCACAAAGGCCAATGTGCCGGTTGTGCTGGTGGGAGATATTGACCGCGGCGGCGTTATTGCGTCGCTGGTGGGCACCCATGCCATTTTGCCAGCCGAAGACCTCTCTATGATTTCGGGCTATATTATCAATAAGTTCAGGGGCGATCAAAGCCTGTTTCGGGAAGGTATCTCTGCCATTGATGGTTTCACCGGCTGGTCCTGCTTTGGCGTCGTGCCGTGGCTGAAATCTGCGAGCCGACTGCCTTCAGAAGATTCAGTGGCGCTTGAGCGTCTTACGCGCAGGGCCGATGGCGCGTTGAAAATTGCCATTCCCGTGTTGTCTCGCATCGCCAATTTTGATGATTTTGACCCGCTTGCCTCTGAACCTGCGGTAGAGCTGTGTTATGTGCGGCCCGGCGAACCTTTGCCTTCAGATGCAGCACTGGTGATTTTGCCAGGATCGAAATCCACCATTGGAGATTTAGAGGATTTACGCAGCCAAGGCTGGGATCGTGATTTGCAAATGCACCGTCGTCGTGGGGGGCGCATCATTGGCATTTGCGGCGGCTATCAAATGTTGGGTAATTCCGTGTCCGATCCACTTGGACTGGAGGGAGAGCCACGTCAGGTGACGGGTCTGGGTCTGTTGGATGTCGAGACTGAAATGGCACCGGAAAAAACAGTGCGCAATAGCCGCGCCCATGCGCTGGATTATGATGTGGCGCTGAGTGGTTATGAAATTCATCTGGGGCGTACAACGGGGCCAGATTGCCAACGCCCCGCCTTGAGCATTCAGGGGCGAAATGATGGTGCCACATCGATTGATGGTCGGGTGATGGGCACTTACCTTCATGGACTTTTTGCCAATGACGCCTATCGAACCGCGCTCCTGCGTAGCTTCGGTTTGAGCGACACCACGGAAAATTATCGCGACAGCGTCGAGCGTGCGCTGGACGATGTCGCGATGGAGTTGGAAACGGTGCTTGATCGAGACTGGATCGATCAGTTGATGGGCTGAGGTTGATCGGGTTTGCGGCGCGACAAAGCATCGGCGATCATCCATGTGGCCAGTGCCCAGGCACCGCCGATCGTCCATCCCGCCAGAATATCGGTGGGCCAGTGTACGCCAAGGAACACGCGGCTGAGGCCAATCGATACGGTTAGAAAGACGCCGACGGAGATGATGAAGATGCGCAAACGTCGGTTGGGTTGTGCGCGCGCCAGCATCGCCCCCAGTGTCAGATAGGTAATCGCCGACATCATGGCATGACCGCTCGGAAAACTCATGGTTTGCACCTCGACCAGATGCGGCACCACATCGGGTCTTGCCCTTGAAAACAGCAGTTTCAGGCTGCTCTCGGCAACGGCACCCAGTGAAATTGCCAAGGCCAGAACGATAGCATTGCGCGTTTTGCCAGCCACCAGCAGATAAAGCACGCTCAGGGATGTCACCATCGTAATGACGGTGAAACCGCCAAGGCTGGTGATGTCACGAAAGGCCAGTGCCAGCCATTGCGGACCGATCATCTGGGATGGATCGCTGGTGATGCGAAGCGCCAGCAAAACGGCCTTGTCAAATGCATGGGTATCTTGTTCAAACACCTCATCCGCTATCGTGATAAACAGCAAAACGAGACCCACAAGCACAGTTAAGCTCGCAAGAAGGCGTGGCTCAATTCTATCGCGGACAATGACGGGCAGAAACTTCAATTCCTATCTCCTTGTTTTATCGGGAGATAGGAATTGCGCGCATATCAACAAGAGCAAGCCATTATTATTTCGCCATCAAACCCGCAGAAGCAAAGCGGTGCAGTCCTCGCCGGGCGTCAATTCAGGTGCAAAGGGCGGGCGAATGAGAAGCGCATCGGCATTGGCCAAGACATTCATCATCGATGAATCCTGCTTGCCAAACGGCGTGGCAAGAAAGGAACCATCCTGCTGGCTTTCAAGGCGAGCACGAAGATAGTCCTGCCGCTGATCATTGGCAGGAAGGGGCGCATTGATTTTGACGTTCACGCGCCGCTTGGGGAGAGGCTGGTGGGCCAGATGGCAAAGCAAGGGTTCCAGAAACAACAGGCTGCACACCATGCTGGAAACAGGGTTGCCGGGAAGGCCCAGAACATGCATGCCGCCAAGCCGCCCAACCATGAGCGGCTTTCCGGGTCGCATGGCAATTTTCCAGAAATCCAGCACCATGCCAGCGGCAGTAAGGGCAGACTGCACCAGATCATGATCGCCGACTGATGCGCCACCCGTGGTGACAAGCACATCCGCACCGGCCAGTTCAGCACGTCGGACAGCGGCCTTAATCGCATCATGCTGATCGGCAACCAGCCCAAGATCCAGCACGTCTGCACCCAAATCGTCGCACAGTGCATGCAGCGCAAAGCTGTTAGAAGCAATGATCTGGCTGGGGCCGGGGGTGGTGCCGGGCAAAACCAGCTCATCTCCCGTTGCCAAAACTGCCACCAGCGGCTTCTTATAGACGTTAACGGTGGCATTGTTTGTCGCAGCCGCCAGCATCAGCCGGGTATAATCCAGTCGCGCTCCAGCGGGCAGCAGCGCGTCGCTTATGCGAAAATCCTGCCCCATTGGCCGAATATGCCGCCCTTTCGAAACCGAAAATGCAGTGCGGATACGCGCGCCATCATCGAGTTTTTCAGCATCTTCCTGAAGCAGAATGCAATCTGCACCTGCCGGTACCGGTGCGCCGGTGAAAATTCGTACACATTCCCCGGCGTTGAGTGTTCCATCAAAACCATGACCTGCGGCTGATACGCCGATCACCTTAAGTTCTGCGCCAACGCTTGCAGCATCCTCGGCCCGCAGTGCGTAGCCATCCATCGCCGATGCATCAAACGGCGGTTGGGTGAGGTGGGCGGTGAGCGTTTCGGCCAAAATACGGTTTTTCGCTAAAGCCAGGGGCAGGGTTTCCACGCGCGCAATGGGAGTTGCTGTGCTCAACAGGCGGGCTTGCGCCTCTTCCACGGGCAGTAATGCCATCACAGTGTCTCCGGAAAATGAAAATCTCCAGATTTGCCGCCGGTCTTCTTCGCCACGTGAATTCCGCCGATTTCCATGGTCTTATCGGCAGCCTTGGCCATATCGTAGATGGTCAAACACGCGACTGACACCGCCGTCAACGCTTCCATTTCAACACCGGTTTTACCCGTCAGCTTCACTGTTGCTGTGACGCGCAGGCCGGGAAGAGTTTCGTCTTCAACAATGTCAACGCTGACCTTGCTCAACATCAGGGGGTGGCACAGCGGTATAAGATCGGCAGTGCGTTTGGCCGCCATGATGCCTGCCAGCCTTGCTGTGCCAATGACATCGCCCTTTTTGGCATTGCCTTCACGGATCAAGCTAAGGGTGCTTTGGGCCATCTTGATATGGCCCTCGGCAATTGCGGTACGCACCGTCTCGGCCTTGTCACCGACATCGACCATATGTGCCTCACCAGAGGCACCAATATGGGTAAGGCCGCTCATTCTGCCGGAATGCTCTGGCTTGAGCCAGTCAAAAGCGCGCGGGTGGCTGCCGCCACGTCATCTTTGCGCATAAGACTTTCACCCACAAGGAAGGTGGTGATGTTGGCGGCTTGCAGGCGCTTGCAATCGTCGTGGGTAAAAATTCCACTTTCACCGACCAGAAGTCGGTCTGAGGGAACCATGGCGGAAAGCCTCTCGCTCACAGCAAGATCGACCTCAAAGGTCCGCAGATTGCGATTGTTGATGCCAACCAGCGTGGAGGTGAGCTTCAACGCCCGCTCCAATTCCGCTTCGTCATGCACCTCGATCAGCACATCCATGCCAAGTGACAGCGCTTCACCTTCCAGTTCGGCCGCTTCTGCGTCATTGAGAGATGCCATGATCAACAAGATGCAATCAGCCCCCCAGGCCCGCGCTTCGAAAACCTGATAGGCATCAAACATGAAATCCTTGCGCAGAGCGGGAAGGGCACATGCATCTCTGGCCGCCACGAGAAACTCCGGTGCCCCTTGAAAGCTCGGCGCATCTGTAAGCACCGAAAGGCAGGCAGCACCGCCTGCTTCATAGGCTTTGGCAAAGGCTGGCGGGTCAAAATCGGGTCGGATCAATCCTTTTGATGGACTGGCCTTTTTGATTTCGGCAATCAAGCCAAACTGGCCCTTGTCTTGCCGCGACTTTAGAGCGTTATAGAAACCGCGTGCAGGCGGCTGATCTGCCGCTTTGGCCTTGATGTCAGCAAAAGAAATGGCGGCTTTGGCTGCTGCGATTTCCTCGCGCTTGTAGGCTTCGATCTTGGTTAGAATGTCGCTCATACCACAGAACCTCCGTTAGAAACGGCAATCAGTTTATCCAGAGTCCGAAGCGCGGAACCACTGTCCAGAGATTGTGCACCGATTTCCATGCCTTCATGAAGCGTTTTAGCGCGGCCTGAAATCACCAATGCTGCGGCGGCATTGCAAAGAGAAACATCACGATAAGGGTTTTTCGCACCATTCAAAACGGCGCGCAAAGCCTTGGCGTTAAATTCGCCGTCGCCGCCCTTAAGCTTGTCGAGGTCCACCTGTTCGACGCCAAAATCGGCTGGTGTCAGATCAAATGTCCTGATTGCGCCATTTTCAAGGGCTGCCACTTTTGTTGTGCCTGTGGTGGTAATTTCATCCAGACCGTTGCCATGAACCACCCAGACAGAGGTCGAGCCAAGGTCTTTCAAGGTCTCGGCCAGGGGCTCGACCCATTCCGGTGCATAGACACCGAGCAATTGCCTTTTGACACCTGCCGGATTGGCCAGTGGCCCCAAGAGATTGAATATCGTGCGCGTTCCAAGCTCAACACGGGCTGCACCCACATGGCGCATGGCCGCGTGATGCATTTGCGCAAACATGAAGCCGATTCCGGCCTGCTCGATGCAACGGCCGATCAACGCAGGGTCGATATCAAGCTTAACCCCAAGCGCTGTCAAACTGTCAGCCGCACCCGATTTGGAGCTGAGCGCCTTGTTGCCATGCTTGGCAACCGTCACGCCTGCACCGGCCACGATGATGGCGGCAAGCGTCGAAATATTATAGGTGCCGGTACCATCACCGCCGGTGCCAACAATATCGATGGCATCGGCAGGAGCAATCACCGGCAGCATTTTTTGCCGCATGACAGACACCGCACCGGCAATTTCCGGCACGGTCTCACCCCGCATGCGAAGAGCAATCAAAAATCCGCCAATCTGCGCAGGCGTTGCCTCGCCAGACATCAGAATTTCAAAGGCCGCAGACGCTTCTTCACGGCTCAGTGACTGCTCGTTGGCAACTTTGGCTATGAATGGTTTCAGCCCGTTCATAATGGATCGCTCTCCAATGCATGGAACAGGCTGTAGGCTAGAAGGTCAGCCCAAAGCCTGCTTGATTTTTTCATGTCTCAATCCGAATTCGTCCTAAAGCCGGATTGATGTCATCTTGCTCGAACTTAGCGAACCATAGCTTGTTGAGCCAGCGCCTGATTGATGGTCACGCCATATTTTGTCTGGAGTTCACCGACCATCTGATCAAGGATGTCGTCGCCAGCGGAGTTCGCAAGTGCCGTGATCTGCTTTTCTTGCGGGTCCAGAGCATCGCCTGTCGGTTGGGTTTCAATATCGGTTACTTTCAGCACAATCTGCGTGAGCGGATCGGCACCAACCGCAGAACCAACTGTGCCAACCGGGCCGCGGAATGCAGCTTGCACGGCGGCAGGGCCAAGCACCGGATCATCCGTCTGGCGGCGCAGGCCAGTCTTGGTTTCGACAGTAATTCCGGTTTCCGACGCGATATCCGACAGCTTTTCGCCGTTTTCAATCTTTGTTTTCAGGGCTTCAGCTTTTGCGCCCAAGGCCTGCTTTTGCTGCTCAGTGGTCCAATCCGCAATGACTTTCGCCTTTACTTCATCAAGCGTTCTGTCGCGCGGAGCGTCAACAGACGTGACATCAAACCATAGGTAGCCACTGCGGCCGAGATTGAGCGGCAGAGGATCCGCTCCAACTTCCGTTTCAAACACGGTTTTCAAAAGCTGAGGCTTTTCAGGGATACCATCGACGGGCTTGTCGGCCTTGTCGTTGCCCTGCGCATCAATGCCCGCAACCTTCACGGCATGCAGACCAACCTTGGAGGCGGCTTCTTCCAGGCTTGAGCCCGAAGCGCGCAGATCTTCGAAACGGTCATGGACGTCATTGATCTGTGCGGCCGCGGCTGTTGCTGCAAGGTCTTCCCTGATCTGTGCCTTAACTTCGTCCAAGGACTTGGTGTGGTTCGGCTTGATATTGGTGACCCGCAAAATGACCGGACCAAACGAACCCTCGACGACGGGCGTGGTTTCTCCGTCTTTTGCAACCGCAAACACGGCTTTGGCGATAACCGGGTCAGGCAGGTCGGCCTGAGAAAAATCACCAAGCAAGACGTCTGTTGCGGTTTTGCCCTGATCGGCAACCAGTTGGTCGAATGTCTTGCCCGACTTCAATGCCTGCTCGGCAGCCTGCGCCAGTTCCTTGGTCTGGAAGGTCAGCTGCTCTACGGTGCGCGTCCCTGCAACCTCGTAACGCTTGAGGTTGGTCTCGTATTCCTTTTTCACCTGATCATCTGTGATGGCCTTGGTGTCGGCAATATCGGCTGGCTCCAGCTTGACATACGTGAAGTTGCGATACTCGGGTGCGCGGTAGCGGGCCTTGACCGTATCAAACCAGGTTTTCAATGTTGCATCATCCGGGGCCTTGATCGGATCGATTGTTGCGGTTGTCAGCAACAGATAATCAATCGAGCGGCTTTCCTGACGATAGAGCTTCAGCGCATCAACCAGAACCTTGGGCGCTACAAAGCCCTCTGCTGTCGCATCCACAATCTGGCTGCGGACAGCAACTTTTGAGCGTTCGGTGATGTAGTCTTCCTCACGGATACCGGAATTGCGCAGGCGCGATGAGAACAATTGCTTGTCGAACTGGCCATTGCTGTTCTTGAAGGCCGGATCATCGCCAATCAACTGCGCCAGGCGATCTTTCGACAAACCAAGATCCATGTTTGCCGCCAATTGATCGAGGGCGGCACCGGCTGCCAGTTGCGAATAGACCTGTTGCTCGATGCCAAGCGAGCGCGCCTGTTCTGTGGTGAGCTGGGTGCCAAAGCGACGGCTGAGGTCCGACATCTGGCGTCTGTAAGCCAGCTGGAAATCATTCACATTGACGCTCTGCTGACCGACGGTGATGACCTTGTTGGAGGTTGACCCCACCAGAGAGCTAGAAATGCCCCAGACGCCGAAGGATGCGACAAGGAGAAGGAGAAGCCCTTTTACAAACCATGTACCGGCGGTTTTTCTCAGGAAAACGAGCATCAGAACGAGAACCTCATCATATTTCCTTCGCTGGATGCGAAGCAGTTGCCGTTCCTTAAAGCAAACTTATGGGAAATTGAAGCTCTAAGGCCATGAAAAAAGCCCGGCGCAAAACGCCGGGCTTGGACAATGTGGCAGGCAAGCGATTTTAACGCTTGTCAACAGGGGTGTAATCGCGCTTTGGCGCACCCGTGTAGAGCTGGCGCGGACGGCCAATGCGCTGCTGCGGATCTTCGATCATTTCGTTCCACTGCGCAATCCAGCCGACGGTGCGGGCCAGAGCAAACAGCACGGTGAACATTTCCGTTGGGAAGCCAAGAGCGCTCAACGTAATGCCGGAGTAGAAGTCCACGTTTGGATAGAGCTTCTTTTCGATGAAGTAAGGATCGTTCAGAGCAATCTTTTCCAGCTCCAGCGCGACCTGCATCAGCGGATTGTCGCTATTGCCTGTGGCTTCCAGCACTTCATACATGGTTTTCTGCATGATTTTGGCGCGTGGATCGTAGTTTTTGTAAACACGATGACCAAAGCCCATCAGGCGGAAAGGATCGTTCTTGTCCTTTGCCTTGGCAATATATTCCGGAATGCGGTCAACGGTGCCAATTTCCTTCAGCATGTTGAGCGCTGCTTCATTGGCGCCGCCGTGAGCAGGGCCCCAGAGGCAGGCAATACCGGCAGCGATACATGCAAACGGATTGGCACCAGACGAACCAGCCAGACGCACAGTCGATGTCGATGCATTCTGCTCATGATCGGCATGCAGAATGAAAATACGATCCATGGCGCGGGCCAGAACCGGATTGACCTTATACTCCTCGCAAGGCACGGCAAAGCACATGTGGAGGAAGTTGGAGGCGTAATCCAGATTGTTCTTCGGATAAACGAAAGGCTGACCGATGTGATACTTATGAGCCATGGCAGCAATGGTTGGCATTTTTGCAATCATGCGCAGGCTGGCCACCATCCGCTGATGCGGATCGGTAATGTCTGTTGAGTCGTGATAGAATGCAGACAGCGCGCCAACCGTGCCAACCATGACAGCCATTGGGTGGGCGTCGCGGCGATAGCCGGTGAAGAAGCGGGACATCTGCTCATGAACCATTGTGTGATGAGTCACGCGATGGTCAAAATCTGCTTTTTGTGCAGCTGTTGGCAGTTCCCCGTAAAGCAGAAGGTAGCAAACTTCGAGGAAGTCGCCTTTTTCAGCCAATTGCTCAATTGGGTAGCCGCGGTGCAGCAAAACGCCTTCGTCACCATCAATATAGGTGATTTTCGATTCGCATGACGCCGTGGAGGTAAATCCCGGATCGTAAGTGAACTTGCCTGTATGCTTGTAGAGAGCGGCGATATCGATGACGTCCGGGCCGATCGTGCCGCTCTTGACGGTCAGGTCAACCGACTTTTCATCAATCTTCAAGTTTGCGCTTTGTTCCGTCATGCTGATCCTCCGGATAATAGGCGGGGAGGCGCGGCTTTCGCCTTGCCTCAGGTTAAGCGTTATGGATTAGCTATATGATCCGAAGGTTAATGCCAAGCTATTGATGCGATAAAGTGTGCGCCGCAATATGCCGCAGACGCAAATCTCTCTTGCAATATGGTAAAGGCTTTTTTCGCCACTACCCACCACAGCTTTTGATTGATATTGTGACGCATGTCTTGCAAATATCGGATATTTCAAGGCGTTCGAGGGCTTAAGGGCCAAGAGGGATGGTGGTTTCGCTTACAGTGCCCTGCGTTTTATGAAACGGACAAGGGACGCTGTAACACTCTAAATCTGCTGGATGATTGTCACCTTAAATTGATCCCGATTTAAGGACTTGTGCATTCGCCAACTGAGGGGGGATTACACCTCTGGCTGGCCTCAAAAAAGGAGTAGCGGCAGATTTGGCACCGGACGCGGACGAGTGGCAGCAGATCAGCGAAGCGCAAGCGCCAAGGCCGCGCGCCCGCCTAGCGCCATGGCCGTTGCCGGTCTCACCGGCGGTTCGTGATTATGGGCACGGTGGCGACACAAACGACTCAGATGTCTATCCAACATCGTCACTTGCCACATCACCCTGGCAACGATTCAGCACTATGGTGCGCACCTGCGCTGAGCAGGAATTGGTCTATGGACGAGCATTTCTGTTTCTGCCGGTTTTTCTGGGGCTTGGGGCGATATGGTGGTTTAGTCGTCCTTACGATCTGGCTCTCTCGCCGCTTGTTTCCATCTGCGGCGTTTGCGCGATTCTCTGGACCCGAACGCGCTTTCGGCAGCCAGCTCTGGCCGGTGCTTTGGGCATTGCCGCTTTGGCAGTGGCAGGCATGGTTCTGGCCCATGTCGAAACCAACCGACTCGATACCATCATCCTGGATGGACCCGTCACCACGCTTGTGCGGGGCAGAGTGATGTCAGCGGAGATCAATGCCAGTGGCCATCAAAGATATGTGATCGCACTTCAGGAAACCGCCAAGCCTCGACTCAAGCGCATGCCGCAGCAGGTTGCGCTGCTGGCGCGTGGCAAGCACGCACCATTCAAGCCGGGTGATCAGATTGAAGGTCGCGCGCGCCTGAGCCCGCCTTCTGGTCCGGCGCTTCCCGGATTGAATGACTTTGCGCAAAGTTCCTACTTCACGGGCACGGGGGCGATTGGCTATTTTTATCGTCCGCCGACAGCCTGGAACACTCAGTTAAACACGCAGACGGATCTTTGGAGCAGAAGCCTACAGGCGTTCAGCGATACGACGCAGGAGGTGCGCAACGCGATCTCATCGCGCATCCGGTTTTGGGTGCCCGGCGATGCCGGTGCCTTCGGGGTGGCCATTGTCACAGGAGAGCGGCGTGGTCTATCTGAGCAAGCCAATAATGATCTGCGTGTCTCGGGTTTGGCCCATATTATCTCTATATCGGGCCTTCATATGGCGCTTGCGGGCGGACTGTTCTTTGTCGGAATCAGACGAGCACTCAGCCTGGTGCCGGGACTTGCTGAAATCTTGTCGGTCAAGAAAATCGCAGCCGCAGGCGCGATTGCAACAACAACCGGCTACTTCCTGATTTCAGGTTATGAAATTGCAGCACAGCGCGCCTATCTGATGATGGTGATCATGCTGTCCGCCGCCTTTTTCGACCGGCCGGTTCTCAGTTTGCGCAATACGGCACTTGCCGCCATTTTGGTGGTGGTGATTTCTCCTTCGCAGGTCATGGGACCAAGCCTTCAAATGTCGTTTGCCGCGACTTTCGCCCTCATTGCTGGCTTTGATCTGTGGCGGCAGCGTCCGAGGTTACCCGCGATCTTGCCCCGCATCGCCATTTTGCAACCGTTCGTGCCTTTGACGAAGCTGGTTGGCGGCATTTTGATGACATCTGCTTTGGGAGGCTTTTCCACCGCAATGTTCTCGGCGGCCCATTTCCACCGGGTTGGCCTGCACGGCCTTGAGGCCAATCTTCTGGCCTCTCCGATTATTTCGATGATTGTCATGCCCTTCGCCATGATTGGCGTGTTGCTTATGCCGCTTGGGCTGGAAGAATGGCCGTTGCGGCTCATGGGCCTTGGCCTCGATGGCGTATTGGCGGTCGCAAGCCATGTGGCAAGCTGGGGAGCGGGCTTTACGTTTGGACGATTCGAATGGTGGTTTTTGCCAGTCTCATCCATCGGCCTGCTGGTTTTGACCTTGCTCAAAACACGTTTGCGAACAATGGGTGCCGTCATCATTGCCTTCGCATGCGGCTATGAAGCCTTCAAACAGCAACCGCCATTGCCGACACTGACCGTCACCGAGGACGGGCAACTGGTTGGCATTTTGCGTGCTTCAAGCTCTGATTCTGTGACAATTGCCACCAATAAAAAACGCCCGCCGAGCTTCATCTACAACCAATGGGCCACAGCACTTGATATTTCCGAAACGATTGCTGCCGAAAATTTACCCCAACCTGTCCATAAAAAGCCTGCAAATGCCAACAAAACGCCCGACGGGAAGCAGCAGGACAAGAAAGACAAAAAGCCACGAATCGACCCCGCCGACGCTCTGAGTGCCATGGTGGATGCGCTTGAAAAGGCCAAAGCCAAACCCGATGTCTTTTATTGTCGCACAGGTGGCTTTTGCGTGTCCTCCCTCAGCAACGACTGGATTGTCGTCCAGGTTCAGGATCGAGATTACAGCGCTGCCGCCTGCGCGCTTGCCGATCTTATCGTCTCAACCCAATCGAGCTTTTATGCCAAGTGCACAGCTCCATCGAACACCCCATCCACAAGTTCACTACAGCCAACAAGCATCGGCCAGAGCAACGAACCTGGTGCTTTGCTCCCCGACCATCCACTGTCTGTCCCAGCGCTTAACGGCCAAGCGCTCCCCGGTCCAGTGCTTATTGACCGCGACATGTTGCGCCAAACGGGGGCTCTTGAAATCACACTGCAAGATCGATCAACTCGCTCTTTGCAAATGGCAACGACGTTTCATGGTGAACTAAGACCATGGACGCGCCACCGCTATTACGATTGGCGCACCAACACGTATCTTTCGCCGCAAAATCATACTCTCCAACCGGCGACACAAGATGATGAGGATCAATCTGACGATTCTAGTGATAGCGACGAATGAGACCGACAAGTTTGCCCTGAATTTTCACCCGGTCAGGTCCAAAAATGCGGGTTTCATAGGCCGGATTGGCCGCCTCCAGCGCGATGGATGCACCGCGACGGCGAAAACGCTTCAATGTCGCTTCCTCGTCGTCAACCAGTGCAACAACAATGTCTCCGGCATTGGCCGTGGTGACATTGCGAATAATCACTGTGTCACCATCCAGAATGCCAGCCTCAATCATCGAATCACCCTTGACCTCAAGCGCGTAATGCTCGCCATTTCCCAGCATTTCAGCGGGAACGGAGATGTCGTGGGTGTTGTTTTGAATAGCTGAAATCGGCACGCCCGCTGCAATCCGGCCCATGACAGGAATGGAGGCCGCGTTTTTGCCGTCATCAATCGACTTGGGGGCGGGCGATGGAACCGGTTGCGGTTTGCCAAGGCTGCCTTGAATAACGGAGGGGGAAAAACCACTCTTGCGCGGCGGGATGCTGGTCATCATCGCTTCGGGGAGCTTGATCACTTCAAGCGCGCGCGCCCTGTTCGGCAGGCGCCGGATAAATCCGCGCTCCTCAAGGGCGGTGATCAGGCGGTGAATGCCCGACTTCGATGCAAGATCAAGCGCATCCTTCATTTCATCAAACGAGGGTGGCACGCCAGATTCCTTCATGCGTTCATGGATGAACAGCAAAAGCTCCTGTTGCTTACGAGTCAGCATCGTTTAAAACCCTTGAGAATGAGAAACAAATACAGAACATACGCTATATGTTCCAGTTGTGTTCTGCAAGCCCCTAATTTTAAAGGTTTTTGATTTAGATGCCGATCCACATTCTGATGGGATTGGCTGGATCAAGCAACAATTTGCAGGCCATGGCAATGCAGGTGATGATCAGCAGCGGTTTGATGATTTTGGCACCGCTTTTCATCGCAAGTCTTGAGCCGGTTTGCGCGCCGAGAAATTGGCCTGCTCCCATGACGAGACCGACCTTCCACAGGATAACCCCGTTGAAAAGGAACACCGCGAATGCGCCGACATTGGAGCCGAAGTTGAGCAGTTTGGTGTGGGCTGTGGCTTTCAGCATGCCGAAGCCTGCTAAGGACACAAAGCCGAGCATGAGAAAAGAGCCCGTGCCGGGGCCAAACAGGCCATCATAGAAGCCGATCAAAGGCGCAAAAATCAGACCGAAAAGAAAGGGCGTAATGCGGCGGTGGCTGTCGACATCGGAAATATTTGGCTTCAGCGCAAAATAAAGGGCAATGGCCAGCAGCAGAAACGGCATGATCACTTTCAACACATCGCCAGGCACGTAGGTCGCGGTGGTTGCGCCAATCACACCGCCAATCAGCGACATGGTTGCCATGGGCAATTGCGTTTTGAGCTGCACATGACCCTTGCGCGCATAGGCGATGGTGGCGGACGCCGAGCCGAACTGGCCTTGGAGTTTGTTGGTGCCCAAGGCTTCGAGCGGAGGAATCCCAGCAAGCAACAGCGCTGGAATGGTGATGAGACCGCCGCCACCGGCAATCGAATCAACAAAGCCACCTACAAATGCGGCAAGAAACAGAAACAGGAGAATTTGAAGCGTAATGTCGGCCACGGGACTATCCGTTGAAGGAGGGAAACTCTCTTTGCAACACGTGGGACGCAACTGCAACCGCCCTGACGGCAGTTGGGCAAAATTCTGGTTTGACCCGGCAAGCCGCCTTCGCTATTCCTGTCGCCAAGATGTGCGACGGCGCCTGTTCGACAGGCTGGAAATAGTCCGGTGCGGCTGACCCAAACAGGGGGCCAATTCCGGAGCTGTCCCAAAGGCCATTGGAGCTACCCCAAAAGGGTGGCTTCGGCGCTTCGTACATGCACTGAAACGAAGCATGGAGGCCTTATCTCATGGCAGAAAAACTCGGAATCATGGTCTGCGGTCACGGCAGCCGTAACCAGAATGCAGCACGCGAATTCGCGGTGATTGCAGAGGGCTTGCGCGCGCGAAACCCCGATATGCCGGTGGAATATGGCTATCTCGAATTTTGCAATCCAGTGATTTCGGCAGGGCTTGATAGCTTGCGCGAACAGGGCGTAACCCGTGTTTTGGCCGTGCCCGGCATGTTGTTTGCGGCAGGCCATGCAAAAAACGATATTCCATCGGTTCTCAACACCTATCAGGCACAAAATCCGGGCATGGTGATCAATTACGGTCGCGAGCTTGGCATTGATCTGAAAATGATCCGCGCGGCCGGTGATCGCATTCAAGCAGCCGTCGATGAGGCCAACGCCACAATGGGCGTGGTGGATAAGCATGATACGCTGTTGATGGTGGTGGGGCGTGGATCGTCTGATCCCGATGCCAATTCCAATGCCACGAAAGTGATGCGGATGCTTTGGGAAGGCATGGGCTTTGGCTGGGGCGAGACCTGCTATTCAGGTGTGACTTTTCCTCTGGTCGAGCCGGGCCTGACCCATGCCGCCAAGCTCGGTTACAAGCGCATTATCGTATTTCCTTACTTCCTCTTCACCGGCGTTCTGGTAAAGCGCATTTACAGCTACACCGATGAGGTGGCCGCGCGTCATCCGGACATTCAGTTCGTCAAGGCCAGCTATCTCAATGATCATCCGCTGGTGCTGGATGCCTTTCAGGATCGGGTCAAGGAAATCCTCGAAGGTGCGGCGGTGATGAACTGTCAGATGTGCAAATATCGTGAACAGGTTCTTGGCTTCGAAGCCGATATCGGCCAGCCGCAGGAGAGCCATCACCATCACGTGGAAGGTATTGGCGGCGGTTTGGAAAACTGTCCGTGCAAGGGCGATTGTGATGCATCCTGCCGCAGTGAGGAATTCTGCAAAACACACGGCCTGCCATTTACACCGCTCCATTCCCACGCAGAGCCCGCGTCGCTTGAGCCGGTTTTTGACTATGGTGCCTCCACGACACTCGGCGGCAAATATGGTCATCTGTTGAATGCCAGCCCGGATGCAGCGCTGGATGCCGTGATGAACGCACCTTCCAGCGGTAAAGCCCACGCCCATGAGCACGGACCAAACTGCGGCTGCGGCCATGATCACGGGCATAGCCATGGTCATGGGCACGATCATGGACATCATCACCACGGTCATAGCCACGATCATGGACACACGCATACGCATGCGCCTTATCCCCATGCTGATCACCCGCTGGGGCCAAAATCAATGAAGAAGTCTTAAACCAAGGTGTTGTTTGACCGCATCCTGATTGTTGACTGGTCTGGGGCCAGCAAGCCGGTGAAGGGCAAAAACTCCATCTGGGCCTGCTTGATTGAGCAGGGTCAGACGGACCCCGAAATCCTGTGGCTGGAGAATTTCCCAACCCGTGCGGCCTTCATGGTGCGGTTTGAAGAGGTGGTCAGTGAAGCACTGGCCGCGAAGAGACGTTTGCTGGCCGGATTTGATTTCGCCTTCGGTTATCCAGCCGGAACAGCAGAACGCATAACAGGCAAAGCCGATTGGCAAAGCTTGTGGCGGGCCATTGCCAGTTCGGTGCAAGATGGTCCCGACAACACCAACAACCGGTTTGATGTGGCGGCACGCTGGAACCAGCACCATTTTCCCGATGGCGCACGCTTTTGGGGCAGGCCGCGAGCGCTTTTACTGGACGGTTTAACTGACACCAAACCGCCTGCACCGAGTGGCCCGCCCTTGGCTTTTCGGCTGTCAGAGCATCATGCAAAAGGGGCCAAATCGGTTTGGCAATTGGCCTATGCTGGTTCGGTTGGCAGCCAGAGTCTGTTGGGCATTGCCCGCCTATCCACATTTCTCGATCAGCACCCCAGCCGGAAGGAGATTGCGGTTTGGCCCTTTGAAACAGGGTTTTGCACCGGTTTTACGCAGGCTGTGGTGCTGGCCGAGATTTATCCCTCGCTGTTTGATGTGGCATTGAGTGATGGTGATGTTAAAGACGCGGCCCAGGTGCGGCGAGTCGCGCAAGAGTTTGCGCGCTTTGATGTCACCGGGATGTTGGGCGAGTTGTTTGCGCGCCCATTGATGTTGAATGATGCGCAGGTGGATGCTGCATTGAAAGAAGAGGGATGGGTTTTGGGGATCGGCCATGAAAATTTGACTGTGCTGGCAGCCGAAGAGCCAACGCAGGAGACGCCGGTATCACGTCTGGATTATATCCGCGATCCGGCCGAGATTTATCGTCAGTCCTTTGAAACCATCCGGCGCGAGGCTGATCTGGCGCGGTTTCCAGAGAGCATGCAGCCTTTGGTCATTCGTCTGATCCATGCCTGCGGCATGGTGGATGTGGCGGACGATATTGTCTTTTCCGACGGTGCTTTTGAAGCGGGCGCAAAGGCGCTGGCCGATGGTGCCAAGATTTTCTGTGATGCTGAGATGGTGCGCCATGGCATTATCAGCCGTTTGCTGCCCGCTGGCAATGAGGTGGTGTGCCTGCTGAATGATGTGCGCGTGCGCCCGCTTGCGGCATGGAACCGCACCACGCGCTCTGCCGCTCAGGTTGATCTGTGGGCAAGCCAGATGGAAGGGGCGGTGATTGCCATTGGCAATGCGCCCACGGCCCTGTTTCGCCTGCTGGAATTGCTCGACCAAGGGGCGGTGAAGCCTGCCCTCATTCTTGGGTTTCCCGTTGGCTTTGTGGGGGCTGCTGAAAGCAAGGCGGAGCTTGCTGCCAACAGCCGTGGTGTGCCTTGTATTGCGGTGCAAGGGCGTCGCGGCGGCTCCGCCATGGCATCGGCGGCGGTAAATGCACTGGCGGGAGGGCTTGGCACCAATGGCTGAAACATGGCTCACCATCATTGGCATCGGCGACAATGGCTTGCAAAGCCTGACGCCGGTTCAGCTCGCGCATTTGCAGGAAGCGCGGGTGTTGGTGGTGGGTGAGCGGCTTCACGACGGCATTCGAGGTGCCATTCCGGATGTGACCCGGATTTTGACCTGGGGCGCGGGTTTTCGTCCCACGTTGGATGAGATTTTGAAACTGCGCGGCACGCCCGTCACGGTCATCGCCACAGGCGATCCGATGCATTTTGGCATTGGCGCAACCTTGCGGCGCTATGTTGAGACGCATGAAATGCGGGTGCTGCCATCGCCCTCGGCTTTTTCGCAGGCCGCAGCACGGCTTGGCTGGCCCTTGCAGTCTGTCGCGCAGATTTCGCTGCATGGAAGGCCGCTTGCCCATCTCAATCGCCATGTTCTGCCCGGTGCCAGACTGTTGGCGCTGACCTCTGATGCGAGCACGGTGCTGGATGCGGCAGCACTTTTGGTCAAGCGCGGTTTTGGTGCTTCAATGTTGCATGTGCTGGAGCATATGGGCGGCCCGCGTGAGCGCATCGTGCGCCACACTGCTGCGGATATGGAAACGCTTGCACCCGATTTGAGTGATTTCAATACGTTGGCGATTGATTGTGCAGCATTTGGCCCGGTGTTGTCGCCGCTTGCCGGTCTGCCGGATGATGCCTTTCGTCACGATGGCCAATTAACCAAGCGTGAGGTGCGGGCCGCAACTTTAGCTCAGCTTGCACCCTATCCCAACGCGCTGTTGTGGGATGTTGGCGCTGGCTGTGGCTCGATTGCCATTGAATGGATGCGTGCAGGCATGGGCACCCGCGCCATTGCCATTGAGCCAAAGCCTGAGCGCGTGGCGATGATGCGTGAAAACGCGGATGGGCTTGGCGTGCCGGATCTGGAGATTGTCGAGGCCGAGGCACCTTTATGTCTTGCAGCACTTGAGCAGCCGGATGTGATTTTCATTGGTGGCGGTATCACCACAGATGGGTTGTTTGAGGCCTGCTGGCAGGCGCTGAAACCCGGCGGCAAACTGGTGGCCAATGCGGTAACTCTGGAAGGTGAGGCGGCGCTGATATCATTGCGCGGTCAATTTGGTGGGGATATGAGCCGGATTTCGGTTTCGCGGGCCGCGCCCGTTGGCCGGTTTTGCGGTTGGAAATCGCTGATGCCAGTGACGATGTGGAGTGTGGTGAAGTGAGCGTTTTTCACCGGAGTTTACCCCCCTCTGTCCTGCCGGACATCTCCCCCTCAAGGGGAGAGATTGGCACGGGTTTGACCTTCAATTTTGATTTAGCGGGGGCTTGGCGATGAGCGGTAAACTCTATGGCCTCGGCCTTGGTCCCGGTGATCCTGAATTGATCACGCTGAAGGCGCATCGCATTTTGACCTCCGCTCCGGTGATTGCCTATCCGGCCCCTGATACTGGCCCAAGCTTTGCCCGCCAGATCGCCGCCCCTTATCTGCGGGCCGATCAGCTGGAAGTGCCAATGATTGTGCCCATGCGGGTCGAGCGGTTTCCGGCACAAGAGATTTATGATTCTGCCGCCATAACCTTGTCGCATCATCTTGATGCTGGATCAGACGTGGCGGTTCTGTGTGAAGGGGATCCCTTCTTCTATGGCTCATTCATGTATTTGTTTGAACGCTTGGCGCACCGCTATCCTACCGAGGTTGTTCCCGGCGTGTCCTCGATGATGGCAGCGGCTGCCGCCTATGGTCGGCCGCTGGCTGCGCGCAATGATGTGTTGAGCGTGCTGCCGGGGCCGATGGATGATGCTGATCTAAGCTTGCGGATCGAAAGCGCCTCTGCTGTGGCCATCATCAAACTCGGTCGGCATTTTGCCCGCATTCGTACTTTGATTGCCGCCATGGGGCTGACGGAACACGCAGGCTATGTTGAGCGCGTGTCGCTGGCCAACCAAAAACTCATGCCGCTTGCTGACGTGAGCGAAGATGTCGCGCCTTATTTTTCAATGATCCTGATCTACAAGGGGGCTGAGGGCTGGGCGCACACCCAGGCAAAGCCGCCGGAAAGACCGCTATGATGCTGACAACAAAACCCGCCATTGTTGTGCTGATGCCAAGCGCACTGACACTTGCCCGCAAGATTGCCGCTGTGATTGATGGCGAGATGCATGGGTCGCGCGCGCGCGTGGCGGGAGCCGATGTTGCCTTTGACGATGTGAAAACCCATGTCCAGGCGCTGTTTTCCCAAGGTCGGCCGATTGTTGCCGTCATGGCCTCTGGTGCTTTGATACGTATGCTGGCACCGTTGCTCAATGACAAGCATTCCGAGCCGCCGGTGCTGTGCATGTCTGAAGATGGCACATCCGTTGTGCCGCTTTTGGGTGGGCATCATGGAGCCAATGATTTGGCGCGCTCCCTTGCCGATGCGTTGCACGCCCATGCGGCGGTGACCACGGCAGGCGATTTGCGCTTCGGCGTGGCGCTGGATGCGCCGCCGGAAGGCTATAAACTGGCCAATCCCGAACAAGCCAAGGCGGTGATGGCAGAGCTGGTGGCCGGAGCATCGGTGACGCTGAACGGTCATGCCGATTGGCTCACGCAATCGCGTTTGCCATTTGCTGATGATGGGCGGGTGACTTTGACCGTTACGGATCAGGCCCATGTGCCGGGGCCGTTGGAACTAGTCTATCACCCACAAACACTGGTGCTTGGCATGGGCTGTGAGCGTCATGCTTCGGTTGAAGAAGCGATTGCGCTGGCAACAAAAGCCTTGGACGAGAGCGGTCTTGCTCGCCAAAGCCTAGCTGCCATTGCTTCGATTGATGAGAAAGCGGATGAAATTGCTATTCACGCCGTTGCCGCCCATTTTGGCGTGCCAGCCCGGTTTTTCACCGCAGAACGGCTGGAGCAAGAGGCAGAGCGGCTGCAAAATCCGTCTGATGTGGTTTTTGCCGAAGTTGGCTGCCATGGCGTTGCCGAAGGGGCGGCTTTGGCAAGTGTGGGGGCTGATGGCGCTCTTGCTCTGCCCAAGATCAAATCCAAAGGTGTAACGGCGGCCATTGGCAAAGCACCACACATTCTGAATGCCAACACCCTTGGGCGCGCGCGCGGCAAGCTGTTTGTGGTCGGCATCGGGCCGGGGTCGGATGGATGGCGCTCGCCAGAGGTATCCGCCATGGTCACGGCCTCCAGCGATCTGGTTGGCTATTCTCTCTATCTTGATTTGCTGGGGCCTTTGGCAGCAGGCAAGGCGCGCCACGATTTTGATCTGGGCAAGGAAGAAGCCCGTGTGGTGCATGCCATGGAGCTGGCAGGTGAGGGCAAAACGGTCGCACTCGTCTGCTCCGGCGATGCTGGCATCTATGCCATGGCAACGCTGGTGTTCGAGCTGTTTGACAAAGGCGGCATTAGCGATGCAGCCCATCGCATTGACGTGCAAGTGTCGCCGGGCATTTCGGCCTTGCAAGGGGCGGCAGCGCGCATTGGTGCGCCGCTGGGACATGATTTTTGCACCATTTCGCTTTCCGATCTTTTGACCCCGTGGGAGCATATTCAGCGCCGGGTGAAGGCAGCGGGCGAGGGCGATTTTGTCATTGCCTTCTACAATCCCGTATCGATGAAGCGCCGCACGCAACTGGCCTATGCCCGTGACGAGCTGTTAAAATACCGTCCCTTCGACACGCCCGTCATTCTCGCCACCAATCTTGGCCGTCCGGGAGAGCTGGTGCGCACCGTGCCGCTTGCCAAGCTGAATGTCGATGATGTGGATATGCTCACCGTGGTGGTGGTTGGCTCGTCTGAAAGCCGGACCGTCACGACCGGTGATGGCAAAACATGGGTCTATACGCCACGCGGATATTCCGGCAAGGCAGACACAGCAATGCAGAAGGAAGCACAGCAATGACCGTCTATTTCATCGGTGCAGGCCCCGGCGCGCCTGATCTGATCACCGTGCGCGGTTTGCGGTTGATTGAGCGCTGCCCGGTCTGTCTGTTTGCTGGCTCACTGGTGCCGGAAGAGATTGTAAAAGCAGCGCCCGAGGATGCGCTGGTGAAAGACACAGCCCCCATGCATCTCGATGAGATCATTGCCGAGATGGCCGCAGCTCACGCGAAGGGGCAGGATGTGGCACGGGTGCATTCCGGCGATCCGGCCATTTATGGCGCGGTTGCCGAGCAGATGCGCAGGCTGGATGCGCTGGATATTCCCTATGATGTTGTGCCGGGCGTGCCTGCCTTTGCTGCCACGGCGGCCCGGCTGAAAACCGAGCTGACATTGCCGGAAATCGCCCAGACGGTGATTGTCACCCGCACGGAAATGAAGGCGTCCTCCATGCCGGAATTTGAGACGCTGGAGATCTTGGGCAAGTCGCGCGCCACCTTGGCCATTCACCTGTCCATCCGTAATCTCGCTCATATCCGCGATACGCTGACACCTTACTACGGTGAGGATTGCCCGGTGGTGATTGCCTATCGCGCCACATGGCCTGATGAGCTGTTCATTCGCACCACGCTGAAGGATATGGCAGACGAGGTGCGCAAGGCCAAGATTACCCGCACGGCGCTGGTGATGGTGGGCAAGGTGTTTGGCAATGTCGCGTTTCGCGATAGCGATCTGTATAACTCTGATTTTTCCCATGTGCTGCGCAATGTGGGCAAGAAAAAGAAGGTGGGTTGAGTGCCGCACTGGTTGCAGCATTGCATAAGCGCGGTAATGTCTGCGAGAAGATAGGTTGAAGGATTGAGCGATGCATAAGGTGATTTTTGACACAGACCCCGGCGTTGATGATGCCATGGCCCTGCTTTTCCTGCATCACCATGCAGAGATTGACCTTTTGGGCATCACCACCGTGTTTGGCAACGCCACCATTGAGACCACCACACGGAACGCGCTCTATCTCAAGCGCGAATGGAATATTGATGCGCCTGTCGCGCGTGGTGCAGGCGAGACTTTCATTCCGCATCGTGTTAGCCACGAGCCGCCAAAATTCATCCATGGCGATGATGGGCTGGGCAATATTGGCGTGCCGGATGTGGTGGATGTGCCACTGGATTCGCGTCCCGCTCATCGGTTTATTGTCGATACCATTCGCGAAAATCCCGGCGAGGTAACGCTGGTTGCGGTTGGCCGCATGACCAATCTTGCCAATGCCCTCAAGGAAGACCCGGAGATTGTCTCACTGGTCAAAGAGATTGTGATCATGGGCGGTGCCTTTGATGTAAACGGCAATGTAACACCTGCCGCGGAGGCCAATATCCATGGCGATCCAGAAGCCGCAGACATCGTGTTGACCGCCACATGGCCGGTTGTGGTGGTTGGTCTGGATGTCACCACCCGCACAGTCATGACCCGTCAGCAATTGGCTGATATTCGCGATGCGGCTGGCAAACGCGCTGAATTGCTGTTTGATCTCTCACAATTCTATATCAAGTTTTATGAGAGCCGGGTGCCCGATGGCATGGTGGTGCATGATGCTTGCGCCTGTGCCTATGTTGTGGCACCGGAGCTGTTTAAAACCCGCAGTGGCGCAATGCGCGTTATCTGCGGTGGCCTTGCTGATGGGCAAACCATTCAAAAGCCAGACCATATGGGCTTTGGTCCAAGCGATTGGGACAATCTGCCGAGCCAGAATGCCTGCGTCGATATTGATGCAAATGCGGTATTGAAGCTGATCCACGACACGATTGTTTCTGTGCAAGAGAGCTGAGGGCAGGGTGCACTTGCAGCATAATTTTCTCCTTAAATCGATTCCGACTTAAGGAATTATGCAGTAGCAAAAGCAGACATTGCTTTTGCTAAACCGGTAAACAAAAATGGGAAAGACATGTCTGTTTGGTTCAATCTGAACCAAGCAGACACCATATTTGCATGATTTCCATGATATAAAATAGTCAGCAGAGCTTACTATGTGTTAAATTGTGTTGCGTTGTATAACACAACTTGATAACTGGCCTTTCCGAATTGAATGGGCCTGGCACATGCATCATTGCGCGTGGATGCTTTGTTTGATATTTAGAATATAATAAATTAATCGAGTGCAATTGGTCTAATGAAATTGCGTGAGAGTTCAGTGTTGATTATGGGTATGACACAAGATGGAGCGGTGCCCGGCAAGATGCGCCGCGTATCCATAGCTCAAGGAGAATATGTTGTGCTTGGTGACCCAAATGCGGTGATCACCACAGTGCTGGGATCCTGTGTGTCAGCCTGCATTCGTGATCCCAAGCTGGGCATTGGCGGTATGAATCATTTTGTTCTCCCGGAACCGCATACGCCAAGCGGTGCGCCTGTGGGTGGCGATGTGTCGCGTTATGGTTCGCACCTTATGAATCAATTGGTCGATGACCTGCTCGCGCATGGTGCAGACCTTCGGCGGCTGGAAGCCAAGGTATTTGGCGGCGCAAGTCCTTGGAATTCCTATTATAATGTGGGTGAGCGAAACGTGCGTTTTGCTTTAGCTTTCCTTGCTCAAAAGCGGATCGCTGTGATTGAAACGCAGTTTGGCGGCGTTTCAGGCTGCAAGCTGAATTATTGGCCTGTCTCTGGTAAGGCTGAGTACCTGCCATTGAAGCCAGAAAAAATCGCGACCCCGTCAAAAGTCATTCAATTGAAAAGAGTTTTACCGCTCTGAGTTTGCTGTGCGCCATATATGGCGAAGGCCACTGTAGGCTACTATCTCAGGCTGCTTTACGTTTTTGCAGGTGCAACGTTGCAGCTTCGGCCAATCATGACGATGGGAATTCTCAGTGCGCGGGCCGCGATAATCTTGCCATAACCCGCATCACCGCCAGAGTTGCGCGCCACCACGTGGGTGATATTGAAGCTCTCTAGCATCTGCTTTTCTTTGGTCCAATCAGCCTGCGCCTTGCCCAAAATAATGTGAGCATCTGCAAACCCCGGATCATGCACTGGCGCATCGACCATGCGCAGAGCAAAGTGACAGTCTTTGCGGTGGGAAAACGCCTCAATATACTGCCTGCCAAGTGCTAAAAATACCCTCGCATTTTCCGGCAGCACCTTCACTGCTTGCTCCAGCGTATCAACGTTGATCCACATATCGTCTGGATGCTGTTGCCACATCGGCCGTGTCATGACATGCAGGGGAATGCCGGTTTGCTGACAGGCCGCTGCGGCATTGGCAGATATGGTTCTGGCAAACGGATGGGTGGCATCATAAACGCGGGTGATGCTTTCGGCTCTCAGATAACCAACCAAGCCGTCAACACCGCCAAATCCGCCGATGCGCACGAGGCCGGGCAGGGGCTCGGGAGATGCAGTGCGCCCCGCCAGCGAGGTGATGACCTCGGCTTCACCTGCCTGCGTCAATGTGGCAGCAAGGCTGGCGGCTTCGGCTGTCCCGCCCAGAATAAGATATCTCTCAACACGCCCGGGCAAGGATTTCGCCCTTTCGGTCGGTTATGATGATATCCACTGAAATGTCGGCATCACGCAGCGTAGCACGTGCTGTGTTTAAGGCGCGTTCCGCAATAGGTTTGGCGATATCGAATCCGATTTCTTTTGATATTTCAAGGATTTCAAGTGCTGTATTTGCATTTTGAATTTGATTTATAATGTTTTCATTTAAGTATTCATCATAAACTATTGATTTCATAAATAAATTATCAATTTGACTTCGTGATGAGTGCAGATCCAGCGCCCCTTGGGCAAGCTTGCTCATTTTCGCAAACCCTCCCGCTATTGTAAGCCGCTCCACGGGGTGTAGGCGTAAATATTTCAACAGTCCGCCAGCAAAATCCCCCATATCCAGCAGGGCTTGATCGGGCAGATTATAAAGCTTTTGCGCGGTCTTTTCCGAGGTTGAGCCGGTTGCGCCCAGCACGTGTTTTAGGCCCATGGCGCGCGCCACATCAATGCCACGGTGGATGGAGTGAATCCATGCAGCACAAGAAAACGGATGGACAATGCCGGTGGTGCCCAGAACGGAAAGGCCACCGACGATGCCAAGACGCGGGTTCCATGTCTTTTGCGCCATCTCCTGTCCGCCGGGAATGGAAATGGTGATTTCGACATCAGCCGCCAAACTGTTGGCGGCCATGAGCGCTTCGACTTCACTCACCATCATGGCGCGTGGCACTGGATTGATGGCGGGTTCGCCAATGGCCAAAGGCAGACCCGGCTTGGTCACTGTGCCAACGCCATCGCCCGCTTTGAACTGGATGCCATGCCCGGTCGGCAGCAGGCGCACGTGCGAAATAACCGTGGCACCATGGGTAACATCCGGGTCATCACCGGCGTCCTTGATAATGCCCGCCTTGGCCCAGCCTTCTCCGCTGGCTTCCAGCGCCAGCGCAAAGGCAGGTTCCTGCCCACCCGGCAGATGTATGCTGACCGGGTCCGGGAAGGTGCCAGTCAGCAGAGCCGTCAGCGCTGCCTTGGTGGATGCCGTTGCGCAGGCACCTGTGGTCCAGCCAGTGCGAAGCGGCCCTTGAGGCTTTCGCGGGGCTTTGGAATCGTGCTTGTCAATCGTGCTTGTCATGGGCTGCGCCGGATCAATCATAGCCCTTTATAATCAATGAGTGATGTCGGGGGAAGGTGGGGCTCGCGATTGCATTTTTGACCATGGCAGCATAGAGCTGGAACCATGACAGATGATCTCTTTCAGCAATTGCCAGAGCTTGAGCAGGGGCACGTGTGGCTGGTGGGTGCAGGCCCCGGTGATCCGGGTCTTTTGACACTGCTTGCCGCGCACGCGCTCAGACAGGCGGATGTGATTGTGCATGATGCTTTGGTGGATGCTGCCTGCCTCTCTCTTGCAAGGCCAAAGGCCGCGCTGGAGCTTGCGGGCAAGCGCGGCGGCAAGCCCTCTGCCAAACAGCATGATATTTCAATGCGTCTGGTGGAGCTGGCGCGGGAAGGCAAAAGGGTTCTGCGGCTCAAGGGCGGCGATCCCTTTGTGTTTGGTCGCGGTGGCGAAGAAGCGCTGACGCTGGTTGAGAATGGAATTCCCTTTCGCATCGTGCCCGGTGTCACGGCAGGCATTGGCGGTTTGGCCTATGCCGGTATTCCGGTGACGCACCGCGATGCCAATTATGCCGTGACATTTTTGACTGGCCATGATGCAACGGGCGCAGTGCCGAAGCAGATCGACTGGCAAGCGATTGCCAAGGGTGCGCCGGTGATTGTGATGTATATGGCCATGAAGCATATTGGCTTTATCACCAAGCAGTTGATAGCCGCAGGCAGAAGCCATGATGAGCCTTTGGCGTTTGTTTGCAATGCCTCAACCCAAAAGCAGCGGGTGGTGGAAACCACCTTGGGCGAAGCGGAGTCGGTCTTGCGCGATCAGTCCGTCGAGCCTCCGGCCATTGTTGTGGTTGGCGAGGTGGTGCGCCTGAGGGCTTCACTGGATTGGCTGGGCGCGCTATCTGGCCGTGTTTTGCAAACCGATCCTTTTGCCAAGAGCAAGCAAGGAGTGAGCCGATGAGTGGACTTTTGATCGCCGCGCCCTCCTCGGGCTCAGGCAAAACCACCATCACGCTTGGATTGTTGCGGGCACTGAAACAGGCCGGTCGGGCACTGGCTCCCGGCAAGGCGGGACCGGATTACATCGACCCCGCTTTTCATGTCGCTGCAAGCGGAGAAACCTGCCTCAATTTTGACCCATGGGCCATGCGCGAGGAATTGATTGTCGCCAACGCCGCCCTGCATCGCAGTGGTGGGCGCAAGCTGGTGATTGAGGCAATGATGGGCTTGTTTGATGGGGCCGCAGATGGCACCGGCTCTGCCGCAGATCTTGCCAGTATGCTTGATCTGTCTGTGGTGCTGGTGGTCGATTGCGCCAAAACTTCCCATTCTGTTGCGGCGCTGGTCAAAGGATTTGCCGATTTTCGCCCCGGCGTGCTGGTGGTCGGCACCATTCTCAATCGCGTCGGCAGCGATCGGCATGAAGCAATGCTGCGGCAGGCGCTGGATGATATTCGCATGCCCGTGCTGGGTGTTATTCGCACAGATACCACACTTGCATTGCCTGAGCGCCATCTGGGGCTGGTTCAGGCGGCTGAAAATGCCGATCTCGATGGCTTCATTGATCGCGCTGCTCAGGTGGTGGCCAAGGGCTGCGATCTGGATGCCATTGTTCGGGCTGCAACGCGCAGTCCTGATCGGGAATCCACTGCCAATATTGACCGGTTGCGGCCTCTTGGGGCAAAAATTGCCGTGGCGCGCGATCGGGCATTTGCCTTTTGTTATGATCACATGTTGCTTGGCTGGCGGCGGCGCGGCGCTGAGATTTCGTTTTTCTCACCGCTCAATGACGAGGCCCCGGCACGGGACGCAGACGCAATTTATCTGCCGGGTGGCTATCCTGAACTGCATGCTGGAGCGCTTGCCCACGCTTTGCAATTTCGTCAAGGCATGCTGGAAGCGGCCGGGCGCGGCGTGAAGATTTTTGGCGAATGCGGTGGTTATATGGTGCTGGGCGATGCCTTGACCGATGCGCAAGGCGTTGATCACGCCATGCTCGGCCTTCTGCCGCTCAACACCAGCTTTGCCGAGCGCAAACGCCATCTCGGCTATCGCAGACTCAAACCGCTTGCCACGGACTTTTTCACACAAACCATGACCGGACATGAGTTTCACTATTCGACCGCCACATTTGAAGGGGATGCTGACCGGCTGTTTGAAGCGCAGGATGCCTTGGGCAATAGTCTGGGCAGTGTTGGGCTTCGCCGTGGCATGATTGCCGGCTCTTACATGCATATCATTGATATTGCGGGTGAGGGCGCGTGATGGCGGGTGCTATTAAACATGGCGGCGGTTTGGCGGCAGCCTCTGCCCGCTATGGTGGACGCATAAGCGACTGGCTGGACCTTTCCACGGGCATCAACCCGTGTCCGCCCGCTTTGCCCGCCCTTGAGCCAAGGGTTTGGCACCGCTTGCCGGATCGTGAGCTTGAGGAGGATGCGCAGGCAGCTGCGCGCGATTTTTATGGCAGCGGCAAAATCCTGCCTTTGGCTGTGCCGGGCACACAATCCGCCATTCAGCTTTTGACAAGGCTGTTAAAGCGCGGCAAGCGCGCCGCTATTTTATCGCCTACCTATGGCGAATATGGCCGCAGTTTTGCGCTCAATGCCATTCCGGTCGATCGCATCAACAGTTTGGATGACATCAGCCAAGACCATGGCCTGGTTGTGGTCGTCAATCCCAACAATCCAACCGGCCGGGTGTTTGAGCCGTCCGTGTTGATTGAGTTGGCGATGATCTTGCGAAACTGGGGCGGAGTGCTGGTGGTGGATGAAGCCTTTGGCGATTGCCAGCCTGCGCTTTCTCTCGCGCCGGCAGTTGAACAGCACGATAATCTTGTGATCTTCCGCTCCTTTGGCAAGTTTTTTGGCATGGCCGGAGTGCGCCTTGGGTTTGTGATCGCGGGGGATGCAATATCGCAAATCTTCACCGACGGGCTCGGCCCCTGGGCCGTGTCTGGACCGGCGCTGGCGGTTGCTTCCCATTTGTTGCGGGGCGATGCGGATGTGATCCGCCAACAGATTGCCCATCGAAGTGCTGCTCTTCAGCGGATTTTAGCGGGGGCCGGTTTAAAGATTGCAGGCAGTACGCCGCTGTTTTCTTTGGTCGAGCATGCGCAGGCGTCAGAGCTGCATGACCATTTTTGCCAAGATCACATCCTGACCCGGATTTTTGATTATAATTCCCATTGGCTTCGCGTTGGCCTCTCCCCTGATGACGGTGGTGATCGGCGGTTGGCGGCATCCCTCAAAAAATGGATGGCCAAAAGCGGAGCGCAGCCTTGATGGAGTATCAGCTGCTTGTGTTGGGGCTGGCGCTTGTGCTGGATCGTTTGGTTGGAGACCCGCCTTGGCTGTGGTCGCGCCTGCCGCATCCGGTTGTTGTGTTTGGGGCAGGAATTTCCTTCTTCGATCGCTTGCTGAACCGCCCATCGCGGCCTGCCACGTCCCGTCGTGTTTTTGGAGCACTCTCGATTGTGCTGCTGCTGCTGATCAGCGTGGCGGTCGGTGCGCTTTTACATTACGTTTTCATGGCGCTTGGCCCTCTGGGGGCCGCCCTCGAAGTGGTGGTGACGGCGGTGTTTCTGGCGCAGAAAAGCTTGCTCGACCATGTGCGTGCGGTGGCAAATGGTTTGCGCTGCAACGGGCTTGAGGGCGGGCGAAAAGCTGTGTCGATGATTGTGGGTCGAGACCCCTCCACCTTGGATGAGGCAGGGGTGAGCCGTGCTGCCTTGGAGAGTCTGTCGGAAAACTTCGCCGATGGCGTGGTGGCCCCGGCCTTTTGGTATGCCGTGCTCGGCCTTCCCGGCCTGCTGGCTTATAAAATGCTGAATACGGCCGATTCAATGATTGGTCATAAATCAGAAAAATACCTGCATTTCGGCTGGGTCGCAGCCCGGCTGGATGATGTGGCCAATTGGCCTGCGGCAAGACTGTCCGGTTTTTTGATTGCGGGCGGTGCGTGGTTGATGGCTGGCGGCCATGCCGCAAGCCGCTGTATCAACGTGATGATGCGCGATCATGGTCTGCATCGCTCACCCAACTCTGGCTGGCCCGAAGCCGCAGCGGCAGGCGCTCTGGATGTGGCCTTGGCTGGCCCGCGGGTCTATGGCGGCGAAAGGGTGAGTGAGCCGATGATGAATGCAGCCGGGCGGCGCAAGATTGGCGCATCTGACATCCTGAGCGGCATTGCTTTGATGGACCGTGCGTGGTGGGTCGGACTTGCTCTCGTTGCCCTTTGTTCCAGCGTGAATTTTATTGGCTGAAGAGCCTGTATTCTGTTGGATGTTGCTCTATCTATCCGCAGGTACCATGAATTTTCATGAACCCACTCCCGCCGGCATGTTTTTTCCGGTTATACCATTTTCTATCAATGAGTTTTGGATATGGCTGTGGTGATCAACTATCCTCCGATTCTCAAAGACCGGGAGCCAAGCCATGACCGATATTGATGAGCAGGTAAGGCCCGGACATCTGCGCAGTGCGGAACCTGACGATATTTATGATGAGGATGGTTCCATCCGCAGCGATTTCCTGACGCTCGTCGGAGCGGCCATTGCTGACCGCGATGTGCTGTTTTTGCGCGAGAATGTCGCCTCGCTGCATGAATCAGAGCTTGGCCATCTGATCGAAGCAATCCATCCCGATCAGCGCTTGCCGATGATCACCCTGCTGGGTGACGACTTCGACATGACGGCGCTGACGGAGGTGGATGAATCCATCCGTATGCAGATCGTCGATCAAATGCCCAATGAGCAGATTGCGGCAGCGATTGGCGAGATCGATTCGGACGATGCGGTCTACATTCTTGAAGACCTCGATCAGGAAGATCGCGACGAAATTCTGGCCCAGCTGCCGTTTACAGAGCGGGTGCGATTGCGCCGGGCTCTGGATTACCCGGAAAGCTCGGCTGGTCGTCGTATGCAGACGGAGTTTGTGGCTGTGCCGCCTTTTTGGACGGTGGGCCAAACCATTGACTACATGCGCGACGAAGAGGAATTGCCCGAAAGCTTCACTCAGATTTTCGTCATCGATCCCACGTTCAAACTGCTGGGCGTGGTCAATCTTGATCGTATCCTGCGCACCAAGCGCATGGAGAAGATTGAAGGCATTATGCGCGACACAAACCACCCGATTCCGGCCGAAATGGACCAGGAAGAGGCGGCGCAGGTGTTTGAGCAATATGACTTGCTGTCTGCCGCTGTGGTGGATGAGAGTGGTCGTCTGGTCGGCGTTCTGACCATTGATGACGTGGTTGACGTTATTCAGGAAGAAGCCGAAGAAGACTTGATGCGCCTTGGCGGGGTGGGTGACGAAGAACTGTCGGACAGCATTCCGGAAATTTCGCGGTCTCGCGTCTCATGGCTGGCGGTGAATTTGGTGACGGCGATTTTGGCGGCTTCCGTCATCTCGCTGTTTTCGGCAACCATTGAACAGATCGTGGCCTTGGCCGTTCTTATGCCGATTGTGGCAGGCATGGGGGGCAATGCCGGTTCGCAAACCATGACCGTGACCGTGCGTGCGCTCGCCACCCGCAATCTCGACATTCACAATGCATGGCGTGTTGTGCGTCGTGAAGCCGGTGTGGGGCTGATTAATGGTGTGGTTTTTGGGCTGCTGATTGGTCTGTTTGCCGGTTTTTGGTTCCATGATGTCAATATTGGCGGTATTATTGCCGCAGCAATGCTGATCAACATGATGGCCGCAGCCATTGCAGGCATCCTTATTCCTCTGTTGCTGGATAAAATAGGGGCCGACCCGGCTGTGTCCTCTGCGGTGTTTGTAACAACGGTCACGGATATTACCGGCTTTTTCTCGTTTCTTGGCCTCGCCAGCTGGTGGTTTTCGATATAACGCCACCAAACTATTGCGTTACTGCATAATTCCTTAAATCGGAATCGATTTAAGGAGAAAGTTATGCAGCAAGTTTATAGCGCTACGGCATCAGGTGTCTTTCGAACCGATGCAATGAAAAAATTGACTTTTACGTCAAAGTTAATATCATTGCGGTCCGACGGATACGGAATCTTATGGCCTTGAAGAAATATTACAGCATCACCGAGTTAACGCGCGAGTTTGGCGTTTCCACGCGAACCCTGCGTTTTTACGAAGACGAAGGCTTGCTTCAGCCCGAACGCAAGGGCCGTACCCGTGTTTATCGTGGGGCTGACCGCCACATGCTGAAAGAGATTTTGCGCGCTCGCCGCATTGGTTTTACCGTCGCCGAAATCCGGGAGATCATTCAGGTTTATAAACAGCCACCCGGCGAGATTGGTCAGCTGAAACTGATGATGGCGCGTATCGATGAAAAGCGTGACGAGCTGCGCCAAAAACGCAAGGATATCGACGAGACCCTTGCAGAACTGGATCAGGCTGAAGAAGCCTGCCTGACCCGATTGGTGGAAATTGGTGTCGGCTCATAACTGACCCGACACCGTTTTGAAATTTAAATCCATCGCCGTGTGCGTTGGCAATAGCGCTCAAAATCCACCCCAAAACGCACCAGCTGGTGCAATTCTTCGTAGCGAATGGCAATGAGCGTTGTCAGAAGAGCGGCAATGGGGGCCGCAATCATCAGCCAGCCATTGCCCAGCATCAAGCCACATGCCACCATCAGAAGCGTATAGCCGAGATAGATGGGATTGCGGCTGTATCGATAAGGCCCATCTGTGATCAGCGGGCGTCTGGATTGATGCAGGCTCAGCGATGTATAATGCAACATCAGTGTATGGATTGCCCAAACATTGAAGGCAATCGCGCCGGTGGCAATCATTGCACCGGCTGTCAAAGCAATTGTCCCCTTTGGATCAATCAGAGGGGCAATCGCAACATAATCATCAAGCAACAAGGCAGTAACACAGGCACCGATATACAGAAGCGGCGGCCATGGGTATTTTAGCGGCTTCATACGGTAGTTCATGTGAGGACCCTTTATTGGCTGGCGATCGTACATTCCCGTGCCAGCTTCAGGACCCTTTCATCTTGCGTTGCTATGATTGCGCCAGACTGGAGTGGTTGCAGCAGCTTTTGGTCTTGCAATTTCCCCAATGTGCAGCCGCAAAACTGCGTGCAAAAATTCGCAGCACTGCCGCCCGCCACGCAAGATTGCTGACAGCTGCGGCTATATTCCGCCGCCCGATCCGGTGGTGGAGGCGGCGCCAGAAGCGATGCCAGATAGACCAGTGCAATCAAGACTGGTTGATGGATGAGGTAAAACGCCATGCTGTGACGCCCGGCCAGTGACAGAATGCGCGGCCCGGCGGGAACCGTCGCCAATCGCTGAAGCAAACCGAATTTATCTGCAATCTGTGCCGCGGCAATTCCGGCGAGGACAGCCGCAAACCAAGGAAACAGCGGCACATAGTCGTTTGAGCGGGGCAGATTTTCAGACAAGCCAAGCCACCAGAACATCGCATGGTCAAATACTGGCGAGCGGGCGTAGGCGGGAAGGACAAACGACAACACCGCCACCACGAGGGTCAACGCGGCAGGCAATCGCAAAAACGGCAGTGCAAACACGCTCATCAGCGCAATGCCGTGCAAAATACCAAAGAAGATCCAGCCGTCGCCCATGACGAAATAGGTAACGATGGAGATTAAAACTGCTGCTGCTGCGATTTGTCCCAGACGCTTGCCAAATGCTTGCCAGCGGATACCGTGACCATGGGCGAGAAACAGGCTGAAGCCGACGAGAAACAGGAATGTCGAGGCAATGCAGCGCGCATAGAGCCTCCAGGGGCCGGTGACCGCTGTGCCCTGTTCGATATAGCCGAAAAACTCCAGATCCCAGGTGAAGTGATAGGATGCCATGGCCAGCAGAGCAAGGCCGCGCAAACCATCCAGCATTCCAATGCGGATTGTTGCTTTCCCCGGTTGCGTCGAAGTGGTTTGAACGCCCACGATATTTCCTTCATGCTGGATCGACGATTACAGCACCGTGCGCCATATATGGCGCACGGTGCTGTAGCACTTTAAAACTGCTGCATAATTTTCTCCTTAAATCGATTCCGATTTAAGGAATTATGCAGTAAAAATGCAGCAAGCCTTATCTGAAAGCTATTGTTGCACCTGTTTGCCTGCGGAACTCCTAATCAGATTCCCGCGTCAGGAGCTATGCGGCAGCGTAGATGCCTGTTTGGCAGAGCCTTGAAACTCGTCTTTTTCATGGCTTTCAACGCCAATTTCTGCGCCATCCAGCTCGGTTTGTGCCATCACAGCCAGACGGGCACTGGAAAAGAACTGGCGATGGACCAGCACCGAAAAAATGAAGACTGTCATGACCATAAACATATAGGCATTCAGGAACCAGCCGAGATAGCCGATGGACATGAAAATTGCCCGCAATCCCGCATTGAAATTCATGCCCGCAATGATGTTGATGGCAATGACGGCTTCGGCATCACGCTTGGTACGTTCTGGATTGCGGCGTGCTTCTTCGGCCATGGGCAAGCATCCAAACAGGATGGTGCAATAATTGAACAGGCGATAGGACCAGCCAAATTTGAAAAACGAATAGCCCAAAATGGCGATAAGGCCGCAGACCTTGAATTCAAACGCCACGCGTCCACCAACCCCCACAAAGGGCAGGTCGCGCAACACGGCGTCAACTTCGTCAGTTGCGCCCAGCATGGCAAAGCAACCGCCCATGGCAATAATGGAGGTGGATGCAAAGAACGCCGTTCCATTTTGCAATCCGGCCATAATTTGCGTATCGATCATGCGAAGGTCGCGTTTGATTGCATTGTAAATCCACATGCGACGGCGCATGGACATCACTTTGGTCAGACTTGGCCGCGGCAGAGCGATGCGGCCACTGGTAAGTGAAGCAAACAGCAACCAGCTCGCGCCAAACAGCACCAGAGCGCAATAATCCAGATTGGTCATGGGTGTTTGCGCCTCTCTCGTCAAAAATTAACTGTTTTGCTTTATCAAGCCAGTGATATGCGGCTTTTGTGAAAAACAATAGCGGTTAACTGTTGAGAAAGCGTATTCGATATTCTATGCCTATGGTTGAGCCTTTCGGGGGAAGGTGCTCAACCTTACCGCTTGTAGGTGGGCTTACTCATTTCTCGGCGGGGGACGACAGCGCGGCTTGATAAAAGCCGCGCTGTTTTTATTGATAGGGATGTCGCAGCGGATTGAGCTTATGTCGATCCTTCATCATGAAAATGGCTGACTGTCCTTTACACTTGCCCTGAAATTGGGCTTTCCCTACCCATTCGCCCAGGCACGAACCACACGCCCGCACCGGGCTGCTTCAAAAAGGCCATCCATGTTTCTCTCCGTGTTTGACGTCTTCAAGATTGGTATTGGACCTTCCAGCTCTCACACAATGGGGCCTATGTCCGCCGCATTGCGCTTTCTCGATCTGATTCTTTCCAATGAATGGCCCCGCCCGGCAGGTGCCGAAGTGGCCGGTTTGAAAGTCAGTCTGCATGGCTCTCTCGCCTACACGGGTGTTGGTCACGGCACAGACCGTGCTGTCATTATTGGCTTGACCGGCGAAGCTCCGCACAAGGTCGATCCTGATCGCATGGACGACATTGTGTCCGCGGTGCAAAGCAGCGGTAAAATCTGTCCTCCAGGTCATCCCGTCTATGATTTTCAACCAAGCACCGATCTGGTGATGGATAAGAAGACGCCTTTGCCGGGGCATGCCAATGGCATGCGCTTTTCGGCTTATGACAAGCAGGGACGGTTGCTGCTGACCGCGATTTATTATTCGATCGGTGGTGGTTTTGTGGTGACGGATACCGAGCTGGCAGGCATGCAAAATGCCAAGAAAGCAGCCCCGAGCGGAACAAAAGTGCCTTACCCCTTTTCCAGTGCGCGGCAAATGCTGGCAATGGCGCAATCCTCGGGCTTGACCATTGCCCAGATGAAGCGCGCCAATGAAGAAGTGACCATGAGCCGGGAAGAGCTTGATGCTGGCCTTGATCGTCTTTGGGACGCGATGAGCGGATGCATCGATCGTGGTTTACGTGTAGAGGGAACTTTGCCGGGAGGGCTTAAGGTCAAGCGGCGCGCAAAGGCCATTCATGATAAGCTTCAGGACGAATGGCGATCCAATCGCCTCAATCCGCTTTTGGCCAATGACTGGTTATCGGTCTATGCCATGGCCGTGAATGAAGAAAACGCTGCCGGGGGCAGGGTGGTAACTGCGCCCACCAATGGTGCGGCAGGTGTGATGCCAGCCACCATTCGTTATTACAAGCATTTTCATCCTGATGCGGATCAGGAAGGCGTGCGCGATTATTTGCTGACGGCCGCTGCTATTGGTGGAATTATCAAGCACAACGCCTCCATTTCAGGTGCCGAAGTTGGCTGTCAGGGCGAGGTTGGCTCGGCGGCGGCCATGGCGGCCGCCGGTTTGGCGGCCGTGATGGGCGGCAGCCCCGAACAGATTGAAAATGCCGCTGAAATTGCCTTGGAACATCATCTCGGCATGACCTGCGATCCCGTGGCTGGTCTCGTGCAGGTGCCCTGTATTGAGCGCAACGCCCTTGGAGCCGTCAAAGCGGTCACGGCGGCATCCTTGGCCATCAAGGGAGACGGCAACCATTTTGTGCCTTTGGATGCCTGCATTGAAACCATGCGCCAGACGGGCAATGACATGAGCGAGAAATATAAAGAAACCTCGCTGGGCGGTCTGGCGGTCAATGTGGTGGAATGCTGATATAAAAAAGGGCCGGGGTGATGTTGATCGCCCCGGCCCTTAACTTTCTTAGCGCATTTATTGTGGAGCGTGCGATGAGGCCTCTGCCGCCGCCGCCATACGGCGCTTGGCACGGCGCGACAGGAAGACTGGCACGAGTGCCACGCCGATTGCCATGACCCACAGGACATTGCAGATCGTGCTCTGGAACAGGATTGCGACATCGCCACCGCTGATTGCCAGCGCATTGCGCAGGTTCACTTCCATCACCCGGCCCAGAACAAAGCCAAGAATGATCGGTGCCATATCAAAACCGGCCTTTCGCAACAGCCAGCCTGCCATACCGATTCCAAGCATAAGGAAGATCGAGAACACCGAGGCGTGGGTGGAATAAACACCAACAATCGACAGCACCAGAATGCCGGGCACCAGCAACCAATTGGGCACGGTCAGCACGCGGGCAAAAATATTGACCAATGGCAGGTTCAACGCCAGCAAAATAAAGTTGCCAACAAACAGAGAGGCAACAAGACCGCCGACGATTTCGGGGCGCTCGGTGAGCAGCATCGGGCCGGGCTGAATGTTGTACAGCATCAGCGCGCCCAGCATCACAGCGGTGGTGCCGGAGCCCGGAACACCCAGCGTCAACATCGGCACAAACGCACCGCAAGCTGTGGCATTGTTGGCGGCTTCCGGTGCTGCAAGGCCACGAACGTCGCCCTTACCGAACGTGCCTTCAGTGTCGGAAAGCCGCTTTTCGGTGGTGTAGGAAATTGCACTGGAGACAGATGCGCCTGTGCCCGGCAAAACACCGACAACGAAACCGATGAGCGAGCTTCTCAACGTTGTACCAGTGCATTTTACGATGTCGGTCATCCGAGCCGTCATCCGGCCCAGTTCACGAATAACCGTGAAGCCACGGCCCTGATACTCAAGGATAATCAATGCTTCGGAGATTGAGAAAAGACCAATCACCAGAACAACAAATTCAATACCATCGCCCAGCTCCGCTTCCCCAAAGGTGAAACGATAGGCACCAGACGTTGCGTCCAGACCGACCGTTGCCAGCATCAGGCCGAGCGTGCAGCCAATCAGAGTTTTGACAGGTTGGCTGCCAACCATGGAGCCGAGTGTTGCAAAGGCAAACACCATCAGCACGAAATATTCGGCAGGACCAAAACCAATGGCGAGACCGGCCATCATTGGCGCAAACAGTGCCAAACCAATCGAGCCAAGAATGCCGCCAACGAAAGAAGAAAGACCGGACAGTGCCAGCGCTTCGCCAGCGCGCCCCTGTTTGGCCATCGGGTAACCATCAAGGGCGGTCATGACCGCACCGGCATCACCCGGAACATTGAGGAGAATTGACGAAATACGACCGCCATATTCGGCCCCACAGTAAATGGAGGCCAGCAGAATCATCGTGCTTTCAGCCGGGAGCCCCATTGTGTAGGCGATAGGCAGCAAAAGCGCGATGCCGTTGATGGGGCCAATGGCAGGCAGCGCACCAACCAGCGTACCGATGAAGCAGCCAATAAAACCGATCAGCAGGTTCTGCCCGGTCAGCGCTACGGCAAAACCATGCCAGAGATAATCGAAACTCATGCGAAATTCCTTTCCGGTTCAGGTCTTTGTTCAGCCAAGCCACATGCCGGCAGGCAGATAGACTTCCAGAAGATAGGAGAAAATGACCCACCATAGGGCTGCGTGGCCAACGCCACCAATCAGCGACATTTTAAGAGACGCCCCAAAAATAAGCGCTGTTCCGAAGGTGAGAATGAAAATGGAAACGGCAAAACCCGCTGGCTCAAACAGCAACGCTGTGATGACCATCAGCACCGGAATCGCCAGCACGCGCACCAGCAGCTTTCCCTCGGGGAAGCCTTCGGCACCACCGGGCGATTTGAGATGCAAAAGTGCCAGCAGGCCAAGAATAACGCCAAGAGCAATTGGAAAAACGCGGGGTCCGAGCGGGTCAGACGAGAATGAATATTCGATCACAGAGCCGCCAATGCCATAGGCGACTGCCAAGGCAAGCAAACACAGACCAGACGCGCGACCGATCAGCTTGATAGCGCGGGAAGATGGAGAATGGGTATCTGACATAGTGTCGGCCCCTTGAATGATGAAAATGCGGTGAATGATACGCTCAATGCCTGATTTGACCCAAACAAGGGTCTCTACCGGAATTGATGGTCGGCCTGTTTAGAGTGGCTGTAGGCCACATGTCTTGAAACAGGGCGGCCCCCGCCGCCCTGAAACAAGATGGCGGGGGCTTTACCCTCAAAGTCTTCGGAGGATCATTGAGGTGAGGGTGCGGGCTACGATCGGCACACACAATACTTATAGGCTGCGATTACATGCCCGATTCTTTTGCCAGAACCTTGAACTTCGTCACGTCCGAGTTGACGCGATCTTCAAAGTCCTTGCCGAGCAAGGTGAATTCGAACAGACCGCGCGCTTCACGTTCCTTTGCAAATTCTGGCGTCTTGCTCATTTTTTCAAAGGCCTTGACCCACCAGTTGTAATCGTCGTCGGAAACGTCCTTGCCAACATAATAGCCGCGCCAGACGGGCCAATCGATGTCAAAGCCCTGTTCTTTTGCTGTTGGCACGCCCGACAATTCGCCTGGAAGACGCTCTGGCGACATGACGGCGAGAATGCGGATTTTGCCAGCAACGTGATGCTTGACCATTTCAGCGGCATCACCGGAGCCAACCTTGACGTGACCACCTTCGAGGGCTGTCAAAACCGCGCCGCCGCCTTCAAGGGCAACGTAGCGCATTTTCTTCGGGTCTTGGCCGGCAGCCTTGGCCAGCAGTGAGCCCTTCATCCAGTCTTGCGAACCAACAGCACCGCCGCCAGCAATGGCGAAGCCTGACGGATCGGCTTTGTATGCAGCGACCAGATCGCCCAGCGTCTTATAAGGAGAGTCGGCAGCAACAACGAGCACGCCATAGTCTGCACCGAGCGCACCCAGCCAACGCACTGCGTTTTCGTCATATTTACCGAACTTGCCCTGAGCGAGCAAAAGTGCAGAACCGGACGATGCTGCACTGATCAGATTACCATCTTTGGAGCGCTTGGAAATGACGTGATTATAGGCCACGGCGCCAACGCCACCTTCCATATACGTCACGGCCATCGGCTGCTTAATCTCTTTTGTTTCAAGCAGTGCATTAGCCGCAAGGCGGCATGTCAGATCAAAACCACCACCCGGCTTTGCGCCAGCAAGGCATTCTGGCTTCGTCGGTTCTGCGAACGCGAATGTGCCAGAAAAAGCAGCACAGATTGCGCCTGTCAGCATTGCTTTGGAAATTTTGTTCATCAGGTGTCCTCCCGTTATCGTTCATTATCCGGTTTGGCGCTCTGCCCTCACGCAAAGCGGGCTGCGAAAAAGCAAGCGAAAAATCCCACAACGTGATGGCATCGTCGACCCAAACTGCTTTTCCGGATTTCCTCCCCGGAGCTTTTCAGGCTGGAACGCCTCAATAAGCTCGCCTAACTTACGCCCCAATTCTGTCACCATCCTGTCACGGTGTTTTATCGGGTAATCTCGCTTGATAAGCGTGTCGCGACGTGTAATCTGCCAATCATGCGTATTTTATTGGTTGAAGACACCGTTGATGTGGGCGAGGCAATCTGCCGCCGGTTTCAGACCACCGGCCATACGGTGGACTGGCAAACCAATGGCGCAGAAGCCTCTGATATCCTGTCTTTTACAGACTACGATCTGGTTATCCTGGATGTGATGTTGCCGGGAATGGACGGGTTCTCCGTTTTGCGCAACTTGCGTCAGGCAAAAAACACAGTGCCTGTTCTGGTGCTGACAGCACGATCAGAAATTGATGATCGGGTCAGCGCGCTTGACCTCGGCGCAGACGATTATCTTGTAAAGCCCTTTGATTTCAGAGAATTGGAGGCGAGGGCCCGCGTATTGCTACGCCGTCGAAGCGGGGGCGAAGCCACCAACATCATTGCTTGCGGCGATGTCAGCCTCGATCGCGCCAATCGAAGCGTGAAAGTGGGTAAACGTGAGGTGCAATTGAAGCGCCGCGAAATGACATTGCTGGAGATTCTGGCATCGCGTCCCGGCAAGGTCTTTAGCAAAGACGAATTGCTGGACCAATTGTTTGGCTTTGAAGAGGCCGCAGGAGCCAACGCGGTTGAGCTTTATGTTGGGCGATTGCGCAAAAAACTTGAGGGGGCCGCCGCGCGCATTGTCACCATCCGAGGCGTTGGCTATCAACTGGTGTCAGATGACAGCAATCAATAACGCATCGTTGTTTGCGCGCCTGATGGTGCGCGCCGGTTTTATTGTCCTGCTGGGAGCTGTCTCTCTCGTCAGTGCTGCCTGGCTCTATGCGCACACAGCCGCAGATGATGCCTATGATCGCATTCTGGTTGGTGCGGCACTTCAGATGGTGGAAAGCCTTGTGATCACCGATGGCGATATGAAAATCGCCCTGCCGTCGTCCGCCTTTGAATTGCTCGGGTTGGCGGGCAGGGATCGGATATTTTATCGCGTCATCGGTCCAAACGGTGCGACTTTGACGGGCTACGGTGATCTGCAAAATGATGCCAGCGCTCAAGAAAGTCATTCCGGGCCGGTTTTGCGCGACGGCGAATTTCGCGGTGCGGATGTTCGTATTGTCACGGTGGCGCGCGCCCTTGCTGACGCCGGTAAATCGGGCTGGACCTATATTGTGCTGGCGCAAACCACCGAAGCTCGCCAAGATCTTGTGTCAGAACTAACCACACGGGCAATTTTGCTGGTGGCGGTGATGAGTGGTTTGGCAATGGCCGCAACGGCACTGGCGGCGCGCTACTCTCTCAAGCCTCTGGCCGATCTCGGAACGGCCCTTTCAAGCCGAGATCCGCAGGATCTTACCCCGCTGAGGGTGGATGTTCCGCGCGAGATTTCGCCTTTTGTCTCTTCGATCAATCACTTTATCGTCCGTCTGGATCAGCGGGTCAAACTGCTGCAACGCTATGTGGCCGACAGCGCGCACCAAATTCGAACGCCGTTAACGGCGCTATCGGCGCAAGTGAGCCTGATCAACGAAGACAATTTGCAGCCGGAAGACCGCAGGCATCTGGAGCGCGTGCGCGACCGCGCGGCGGAACTGGGGCGATTTACCAATCAACTGCTCAACCACGCTATGGTCATTCACCGTTTTGATTCGGCGCAACTGTCCCCCATGTCGCTGAATGATGTTGCCCGCAAAGCCTTTCGCGCCTCCGTTCCCATTACCATCGATCCCGACGCCGTCGTGTCATTTGAGGCACCTGATGAGGATTTGACGGTGATGGCCGATATGCTGAGCCTGCGCGAAGCCATTACCAATCTCATTGATAACGCATTGAAACACGGCATGCAGAGCCATCTGGATGTGCGCGTGGCAAGAGCAGGAAATCTGGCGCGAGTGGAAGTTGAAGATGACGGCCCAGGCATTCCACCCGAACTGTGGCCGCAAGTGACGCAGCGTTTTGTTTCCAACAGTTCTGACGGCAAAACATCCGGTCTTGGCTTTGCCATTGCATCCGATGTGGCATCGGCGCTGGGTGGGAGGATTGGCTTTCGACAAAAAAACGAAACGACAGGATTCACAACGTTTCTGGAGCTGCCCATACATAATGTGAGTGCAGAATGAACCGACGATTATCACTCTTGTGTCTCACACTTTGCCTTTCTGCCACCTCGGTTTTTGCCGTTGAAGGCGAGCGAATTGTGTTTCCAGCGCAGAGGCACGAGGAAAGTCGGCTTATTATTCATGCGGCAACGGATTTGGAAGCAATGCGGCCGTTAGTGCTGGATTTCCAACAAATGGAACCCAATACCGCCGTCGAAATAGCCGATTATGTCACCAATGATCTCTTTCGAGAGGCGGTGGTTGCCTGCACCGATGCGTCTCAAACCGCAGACATCCTGCTGTCTTCATCGGTTGATCAGTTGGTGAAGCTGGCCAATGACGGATGCGCGCGTGCTCATCAATCGGTTGAGACCGGATCGGTGCCCGACTGGGCCAATTGGCGAAACGAGGTTTTTGGCTTCACCTTTGAGCCGGCGGTGTTTGTCTACGATGCGCGGCATGTGCCGAAAGAAGATGTGCCCAAAAGCCACGAGGCGCTGGCGGATCTGCTTCGGCGCAAGCCAGGTGAGTATCAAGGGCGTATTGGCACCTATGATATCAACGCCTCCGGCGTCGGTTATTTGCTGGCTTTCAATGACGCTCGCCTTGCGCCCACGGTTTATGGTCGCTTGCTGGAAAGTCTGAGCCGAACGACGGCAGTTATCCGCTGCTGTAACAATGAGGTGCTGGGCGAAATTGCCAACGGCAATATTCGCATTGCCTATAACGTGCTTGGCTCCTACGCCTATGCGGCATATCTCAAGAATCCTGATCTCAAGATCGTCGTTCCACGCGACTATACGTTGATTCTCTCGCGAGGCGCGATGATCCCCTTGCGGGCTGCCAATCCCGATCTGGGGGCGCGTTTTCTAAATTATTTGCTATCTGTCCGTGGACGCAAAACCGCGAGAGACAAGTCATTTTTCTTCGCCAATGGCTTTGATCTTCCGCCCGGTGTGGATGGTCCATTGTCATTGATTGAATCCGGCATCGGCAGGCCGATTCGTATTGGCCCTGCGCTTTTGGCCGCACAAGATGAAGCCCAGCGCCGCCGTTTTATCCGCGATTGGCAAGACCTTATTTTAAGGCGCTAAAGCCCGTTGCAACGAATGCTATTCACTGCGACAGGCTTTACGGCGGCCGGCGAAGAGCAGCGCCATAACCGGGAAAGCCTTTCTGTCATAGAGGTTTATAACAATCCAAGCTCGGCCAGTTCTCGCTTCATATCATCCGGCATGTCATCGATCTGGGCACCGCCAGCCGACAGATCGCGCGGTGCATCTGCCTCCGACAGGTAGCGCCACCCCTGGAACGGTCTGCGCGGTGCAGGGGTGGTTTCAATCACCTCAGGCCCTAAAACCAGCTCGCAACGGTTTATGCCATCACTATCCGTGAAGCTCACGACATCCAATATTTTTTGCCGCGCCGAAACCTGACCCTTGATGATCCAGTAAAGGGAGCCGCCATCCAGCAACTCATCAACCCGCTTGGGCACCATGCGTGTTACATGCGAGCTTTGTGGTGATAGCCCAGCCGCCATCGCCACAAGGGAGCGTTCCGCCACCCAATGTTTCAAATCGTCGATACTTTCCGCACCGACACATAGTTTAATCAAATGAAGCGCCATAGCAGACGAAATATAGTTTTGCGCGCGCCCGTCAAGCCTGCTCGAATGGGAAAGCGCCAGCATTAAACATGATATTAATCCGGCATCAGATCGGAAATCTCGCCATGCGAGACAAGCAATCTTGGATTCGTCATTCCACCGCTCTCTTCATCCACAGTAACCGCGTAGGCGGCTACACCTATGCAGCGGGAGGCCATGGAACTCGCGATTTTCTCTGCCGACGCAACACTGGACGCCTGCCGAATATCTCCAGGAACAATTCCGGCGCGATTTTTTTTAAATTGAACAATAATGATTTTCTCGGCGTCTGACATGGCTTTTCTCTTTCGTTTGTTCCTTTTATGTTCTTGATATGGTGCGGAGTCAAGCAGTTCTGCCGATAAAGCGCATGGCGGAATACCCGAGTGTAGACGAATCTCGCTTCCTTTTGCGGCAGGTCAACGCACGATCTGCAACCCTGTCCACATGCGAGGCACTTCACGTTCTGAAATGTACGTTTACTTAATATGACTTTCCATTTGACGATAATGCGGTCATGTCACTATCAAAGCTCCCGTTGGCTGTCGCTGAACATTGAAGAGAAGAAGAGTGCAAAGCATGGAAAACCCGGTCGCGTTGAATCGCCTTTCCGAAAATACCGTGTTCCGCAAGGGCGACGTTTTCGTTCTTTTTGGAGAATTGTTTGGTCGTGGATATGCGACCGGATTGCTGGAAGAAGCCCGGCGCGCAGGTATGGACATTGTTGGAATCACCGTTGGACGGCGCGACGAAAATAACGTTTTGCGCCCGCTCAATGATCAAGAGCTGGCTGAGGCAGAAGCCCGGCTGGGTGGCAAGATCATCAATGTGCCGCTCATGGCCGGTTTTGACCTTGATGCGCCCGCTGGCACCCCGACCCCAACCGATCTTCTGGCCAATATGACGCTGGAAGGCTGGGAACAGGAGAAGCTGGATTGGGACCACATCGCAAGGTGTCGTGCGATAGGTACGGAGCGTTTTACGTCGGCACTTACTCAGGTCATGAGCGTTCTTGATGGCATGATCGCTGATGGCCGCAATGTGTTTTTTGCGCACACCATGGCTGGCGGCATCCCGAAGGCCAAGGTGTTTCTGGTTTTGGCGAACCGGATCTACAAGGGTCGCGGCTCCCGTCACATGTCGTCGCAGGCGTTGCTTGATAGCGATATGGGCAAACTCATTTTGCAGAATTTTGACGAGGTGTCTGCCAACACCTTCAAGCATCTGATTGATTTCAGCGCAGCTATTCGTGAGCGCGTGCAAGCATCGGGCGGTCAGGTCCGCTACACGGCCTATGGCTATCACGGAACAGCCGTGCTGATTGATGGAAATTATCGTTGGCAGACCTACACCAATTATACGCAGGGCTATGCCAAGATGCGGCTGGAAAATATCGCCAAGCAGGCATGGGCAGACGGCGTAAAAGCTACGGTCTACAACTGCCCGGAAATCCGCACCAATTCCTCGGATGTCTTCACAGGTATCGAGCTGCCCTTGATTCCTTTGCTGCTTGCTTTGAAAAAAGAAAATGGTGGCGAATGGGCCGCCGAGCAGTGGAAGGCTTGCGAGCAACTTCTTGCAGACGGTCACACTCTGGAGGATGTTTTCCTCAAGATCGGCAATATGCAGGCAAGCGCTGTCATGCGTCCGTTCTATGACTTCTCGGCCTGGCCAATGGCCAACAGCCAGGAGCAAGCGGATCTCACCATCGGAACCTCCAACGAGATCACGCAAATGCATCGTGACAACAAGGTGATGATCAGTGATTTGCTGAGTGCTTTGGTGGTCGAGGCAACGGGGCAGTTGATTTTTGCAGAATCATCAAATCCTTCCGCTCCGGTTCAGTGGCTCAACCACGATATCGTTGCACGCAGACTGAACACGTCGCATGCCCAATCTGCAACAAGCGTGACAGGGACAAAATTCTCTGACCTCGAAGTTGCTTGATAGCATAGCAGCCCTGCTGGGATCTGTTTGGTAATCTCTTCGTTTCGTTCTATACGGACGCGAGCTATTTCCGCTTTGACCCCTCATCATTGTCTATGGTGAGGGGTATTGGTGTGCGAGAATGAGAGAAGACGAGACATGACCACCATGGCCGAAAAGCCCGCAAATTCGGGGTTTTCACACTATTCCAATGGCAAGGTGTTTGCTGTTGCGCCTATGATCGACTGGACCGATACATTTTGTCGGAGATTCCATCGACTCCTGACACGCAAAGCGTTGCTCTATACTGAAATGATCGTTGCTGATGCTATTCTTCATGGCAAGCGTGATCGATTGCTGGATTTTGATGCCAGCGAACATCCGCTGGCTTTGCAATTGGGTGGCTCAGACCCGCATAAGCTGGCAGAAGCGGTGCGGATTGCCAACGATTGGGGATATGATGAGCTCAATCTCAATGTCGGCTGTCCGTCTGATCGCGTACAGGCGGGAACCTTTGGTGCGTGTTTGATGCGCGAGCCGGAGACCGTTGAAGCTGGCATACGCGCGATGAAGACAGCGACGACGGTTCCGGTGACGGTAAAATGCCGAATCGGTGTGGATGATCAACAGCCGGAAGAGGTTCTGCCCGATTTTCTCAAGCGGATGATTGGGGCAGGGGCGGATGCAATCTGGATACACGCGCGCAAAGCCTGGCTTAAAGGCCTGAGCCCCAAGGAAAATCGCGAGGTTCCGCCGCTCGACTACGCATTGGTCTATCGCATGCGCGAAGAGAACCCTGACCTATTTATTGGCATCAATGGTGGAATTGCCACGCTGGATGACGCATCGGAGCATCTCAAGCATGTTGATGGCGTCATGCTGGGCCGTGCGGCGTATAATAATGCAACCATTTTAACCGCAGTCGATTCTCATATCTATGGCGGCCCGGAAACGCCAACCGATTGGGATGCAATCCGCGATTCGATGATGGAACAGGCAGCGCGCCATATTGCGCAAGGCGGCAGGCTTGTGCATTTGACGCGGCATATGGTGGGTCTGTTTCAAGGCTTCGCAGGTGCCAGACGGTTTCGCCAGATTTTGTCGGCAGATGGACCTAAGCCCGGTGCGGGGCCAGAGGTTATTGCACAGGCTTTCGCGGCCGTTGATATCCAGTCTGGACTGGTCAGGTCTGCATAATTCAAACAAAAACGGCGCTCCCATAGGAGCGCCGTTCAAAATAACCTCGCCGAAAGGGCGAAGGCGAAACAATCAAGCAGCGCTGATGTTTACAGCCTTAGGGCCCTTGCCCATGCGGTCAGCTTCTGTGTCGAAAGTTACTTCCTGACCGTCGCGCAGAGTCTGAATGCCAGCAGCCTGAAGAGCGGAAATGTGAACGAAAACGTCCTTCGCGCCGCCTTCTGGAGTGATGAAGCCGAAGCCCTTGTCCTGATTGAAGAATTTTACAACGCCTTTAATGGCCATGGGATAAGTCCTTTTCCCTTGAGTTTTTTGTATTGCTTCGCCCGGTACCCGGATGAAACATTGATCGCCCCTTTCACAAAGAGGCAGGTCGGTAGTCGAGATAACGGGGAAAAGACGTCTACCATCGGAGGTTAAGCCTCCAGCGCCGCAGAGCCATCAAGCCAGTCGCGGTGATACAATCAGTCCAGTCTCCGGGATCATAAATACCCGAACGTGTGAAGATTTATAGGAAATCTGCCAATGCAGCAAGCATATATGAAGGTTTGACCTCAAAATACGCGCTCTCGCGCCTGGTATGAAATCAGATATTTTGGGACACTCAGCAAAATCCAATAAATATTAAGGGTGGATTTTTTCCATCATCATGACGGCCCTCATGCTTCCGATCCTGCTTCCTGCCATGTGAGTCGAGGCCACCGCCATGCGCAAAAGCGGCATCTTGTAATGCATTGCTGGATGCATGGAGCATGAAGGGATTATCGAGCGCCAGAGGCACCAAGATAAAATATCACCGGTATTCAATCTCAAATTTTCTGAAAAATGGTGAGAGCGATGGGATTCGAACCCATGACCTACTGATTAAAAGTCAGTTGCTCTACCGGCTGAGCTACGCTCTCCCAAGTGAGGCGAACCAGCGCCTCAGGAAGTGGCCGGAACATAGTCACGCGGATGTTTTGGGTCAACCTAAAAAAGTGAGATTTTGCAGCTTTTTAACAGGTCATTGTTATGAAACAGCAAAAAAAGATGATTGGCATGTGATGGCAAACAGCGCTACCACGTGCAACATGTGCTGCGTCTGGTAATGTTTCGGGGGAAGTCGTGTCTATTGCTGAAATACCGTTTTTAACGGCGCTCATCGCGGGCACGTTATCCTTCTTGTCGCCCTGCGTTTTACCCTTGGTGCCACCTTACCTTTGTTACATGGCTGGCGTGAGTGTTGAGCAGTTTAGAGGCGGCTCGACGGTGGCTCTCGATACACGCATGCGCAGCGGCGTTATCTTTTCTGCGCTGTGCTTTACCCTCGGATTTGCCACAGTGTTTGTGGCGCTTGGGGCCGGTGCCTCCACAATTGGCATGATGTTACGCCAGCATCTTGATATTCTCTCCAAGATCGGCGGTGTTATCATCATCATCATGGGTCTGAATTTTCTTGGGCTTTTTCGCATTGGTCTTCTGGCCCGCGAAGCCCGATTTTCAAGCGGCGGCAAACCTGCGACGCTCACAGGCGCGTATGTGATGGGTCTTGCTTTCGCCTTCGGCTGGACGCCCTGTATCGGTCCCGTGCTGGGCGCTATCCTTGCTGTGGCCGCCGCCCGGGACACTGTGGGGCAGGGCGCTGTATTGCTGGCCATCTATTCGCTGGGACTGGCTATTCCGTTTTGGATTGCCGCTGGCTTTTCCGGGGCGTTCATGCGGTTTCTAACGCGCTTTCGCCGTCATCTTGGTCTGGTCGAAAAGCTGATGGGCCTGCTGCTGGTGCTGACAGGCCTCGCTTTTATCTTCGGATTCGTCACCGATTTAGCAATCTGGTTTCAGCAGAGCTTTCCGATTCTCTCCCGAATCGGATGATGCACTCTCTGGCAGGCTTTAAAATCGCGACGTGATCTTGCTTCGCAGCATTTCAGGAAATGCGCCCAGTCCCGTCCCCGGAGCTACGCCTTCGCGCATCACAAACTGGCGAAGCGGTGAGAGGCTGGAAAGCAGATGAATGCCTGCCGCCCGCACCATCTGAACCGGCAGAAATGGCGACAGCAACGAACGGTTTAGCAAATCGACACTGGCGGTTCTGCTCAAGACATCCACCTTGCGGCGGCGGTCGAAACGACTGCCGATTGTTGCTCCAATCGGCTTGCTCAGATCTTCACCCACCAGATCGTCAAGCACCATAACGTCGCGCAGGCTGAGGTTCAGCCCTTGGGCTCCGATTGGAGGAAAGGCGTGGGCTGCTTCACCCACAAAGGCCGCGCGCCCCTTGCCATAGCGCAAAGCTGTCATGCCCGACAAAGGCCATGCCTGTACGCCATCCTCAACGGTCACCTTGCCGAGCAAGGATTGCATGCGCTCTTCCACAACGCTGCTCAGTTCTTCGACCGGCATGGCCATCAAGCGCTCAGCCTCCGTGGGCTGCACCACCCACACCAGGCTGGAGCGGTTGCCGCGCAGAGGCACCTGCGTGAAAGGCCCTGATTCCGTGTGGAATTCTGTGGATGTATTATTGTGCGGCAAAGCGTGGGCAAAATTGAGCACTACCGCCGTTTGTGGGTAAGACCAGGTGCGCACAGACACGCCAGCCGCTTCGCGCGTCATGGACTTACGTCCGTCTGCGCCAATAATCAGGTCAGCGCCAAGCTCGGTTCCATCATCAAGCGTCACCATGGCATCATCATTGCCAAAATGAACCGAGGATGCGTTGGTGCGATAGAGTGTAATGTTTGGCTCACGCGCAATCGCCGTTTCAAACGTGGTCAACAGATCCGTATTGTTGAAATTATAGCCAAAAGCGGGCAGGTCGATTTCCGAACTCAGAAAATTAGCCGGTGGAGCGCGCAACAAGCGCCGGGTGCCATCAATGATTCGCATGGTCGAAAGGGCTTCGGCTTTGGGCTTCAGCTCCTCCCAAAGGCCAAGGCGATCCAAAAAACGAATCGATTGATCCATCAGGGCCGTTGTACGCCGATCTTGAACATGGGCCTTGCCGCACACGAGGGCTACTTTGCGCCCGCGTCGAGATAGCGCAATCGCTGCCACCGAACCGGCAAGACCTGCTCCAACGATAACGACCTCTTTTTTTTCCACAGCCTGCTCCTTGATGGTCTTTCCAACTGCATCGCGCGATATGAAGCGCTACAGCGGACCTTTATGCGCCACATAGCGCGCGCAACATGGTAGATGTAATGCTGAACATGCGCAAAATCCATGGGCCGAATTGGCGCAGTGCGCGAGAAAATCCCTAAAGGATGGCAATAAAAATCCCCAAAAAACGGAGGGTTTACGCTTTGAAAGCCACAAGGCGTCGTTTGAAAGGTTGCATTTGAAAGGAATTCGGAGAATATCGCGCTCACCGACCATAGGGACAGATACCGGCGAACCATGAAGATTTTCAACTACAAGCGTGTACCCTATGCGGAGATCCGCGCCTTTTCCGTGCATATTCTTACGGCATCAGGATCGTTTCTCGCATTTTTGGGCGTTGTGGCTGCCGCCGATAAAAATTTTACCAGCATGTTCTGGTGGTTGGGGCTTGCCCTGTTGGTCGATGGCATAGATGGCCCAATTGCCCGTAAGGTGAGGGTGAAGGAAGTGCTACCCAATTGGTCAGGCGATACACTTGATAACATCATTGATTATGTGACCTACGTGCTGTTGCCTGCTTTTGCGCTTTATCAAAGCGGCATGATCGGGCAGCCTTGGTCATTTGTTGCGGCGGGAATGATTGTTGTATCAAGCGCAATTTATTATGCTGATACAGGCATGAAAACCGAAGAGTATTTCTTCTCCGGCTTCCCGGTGGTGTGGAATATGGTGATCTTCAGCCTGTTTGTTGTTGATGCCTCGGCAACAACAGCGATGACGGTTGTGGTGATCTCGGTTCTTCTGACGTTCCTGCCCATCAACTTTCTCCACCCTGTGCGTGTGAAGCGATTGCGCGCTATCAATCTGGGCGTCTTCTTCGTGTGGAGTGCTTTGGGCATATATGCACTGCTGATGGATTTTTCCACACCGTTTTTCGTGCTGGTCCCCTTCGTCGCAACTGGCGTCTATCTCTATGTTATCGGTGGTATTTTGCAGATTTTTCCGAACCTGGGCCGAAATTAATCTTCCAATTTTGCCTGATTTTATGGCACCATCTAAAAAATAGTCGGTATGACGGTTGTGTGATACGCTAAAGTCAGTATCAATGCAGTGTAATAGGTCCGTTGGCGGCGTTGCATGCTTGTTTAGATCTGAATTGGTTTGAACAATTGCACAAAACCATGGAAATCTACAGTGAAGCTTTGATGCGCCCAATGTAGCGAGCAGCGCTGTAGTAATAACGATTCCAGGCTTTGGAATTTGTACAGTTTTACATTTCGTTCCAGCGGTGTCATGCCGGATGAGACAAAGGGGGTAAGGTGTCGCACAGTCAGGAATCGATGAATGCTTCGCTGCTTTCTGTGCGGAAGTTGACGAAACGGTTCGGTTCTTTCACGGCTTGCGATGGGATTGATCTCGAGATCAGCCCCGGAGAAATTCATGCATTGCTGGGTGAAAATGGTGCCGGAAAATCCACTCTGGTCAAAATGCTGTTTGGTGTTCTTGCCCCCAATAGCGGCGATATTGTCTGGAACGGCGATCATGTGAACATTGCCACGCCCGCGCAAGCACGCAAACTGGGTATTGGCATGGTGTTTCAGCACTTTTCCCTGTTTGAAGCTCTGACTGTTGCTGAGAATATCGCGCTTTCACTGGATCAGTCCGTCTCTATCGCCGATATTTCGGAAAAAGCACGCGCCCTTTCCATCTCCTACGGGTTGCCGCTTGATCCCAATTCCCATGTGGCCGATTTGTCGGTGGGCGAACGCCAGCGCATTGAAATTGTTCGGGCGCTTTTGCAAAACCCTAAACTGATCATTTTGGACGAGCCAACCTCTGTTCTCACCCCGCAAGAAGCTGACAGGCTGTTTGAGACGCTCGACAAGTTGAAAGCGGAAGGCCGGTCGGTTCTCTACATCAGCCATCGTCTGGATGAGGTGCAGCGGATTTGCGATCGCGCAACGGTGCTGCGACACGGCAAGGTGGTCGGTGCCTGTGAGCCTCGCAAGGAAACGGCAGCATCATTGGCGAGCCTGATGGTTGGCGGTGATGTGGCTGGCGTAATCCAGGAAGCCGCCCCTGAATTCGGTGATGAGCTTTTGTGTGTCACGGATCTGAATGTGCCACCACGCACCCCCTTTGCCATGGCGCTGAAAGGCGTTTCTCTGAGTGTACGTGCTGGCGAGATTCTTGGCATTGCAGGTGTGGCTGGCAATGGCCAAAGCGAGCTGTTTGACGCGATTTCGGGCGAATATCCGGTGAGAAATCACCAATCCATAAAAATCTCCGGGCAAGCCGCAGGTCAATCGGGCATCAATGAGCGGCGTTTGTTGGGCGCAGGTTTTGTACCAGAGGAGCGCCATGGCCACGCAGCCATCACGACATTTACACTTTCAGAAAACCTGTTGCTTGCGAGACATGGCTCCGATCGGGCGCGGTTTGTAAAAGGCATGCTCGGCCTGATCAGCCGCAACGCTCTTAAAGATGTCACCAGCCAGATTTGTGCGGAAATGGATGTGCGCAAAAGCGGAGATGATCCGTTGGCGGGATCACTCTCTGGCGGTAATCTGCAAAAATTCATTGTTGGAAGAGAGCTGGATCGGCAGCCTGACGTGCTGGTTGTCAATCAACCGACGTGGGGTGTGGATGCGGGTGCTGCCAGCAGAATCAGACAAGCACTTGTCAATCTGGCGAAGCATGGCTCTGCTGTTGTGATTATAAGTCAGGATCTGGATGAAATTTTTGAGGTGGCGACCTCGATTGCCGCCATCTCTGAGGGCAAACTGTCTAAAATCTATCCGGCCCGCACGATGACACGGGAAAAAATAGGGTTGCTCATGGGCGGGATACATGGCTTGGAGAGCGCAGATGCGCATTGAGCTTGAAAAGCGCGCACGCGCGTCTGTTTTTTTCACTTTCGCGTCGCCAATGCTGGCTTTGGTACTGACTCTGCTGTTTGGCGGCATCATGTTTAAGCTGATGGGCAAAGATCCGTATTTCGCCCTTTACAGCTTTTTCATCGACCCGTTGACCCAAGTCTGGTCTCTGCACGAGCTGGCCATCAAGGCAGCCCCCCTTATTCTCATCGGTGTTGGCCTTTCCATCTGCTATCGCTCAAACAATTGGAATATCGGCGCGGAAGGTCAATTTATCGTTGGCGCTTTGGTTGGCAGCTACATACCGGTGATTTTCTACGAATGGCATTCGCCTTTGCTTTTGCCGCTGATGCTGGTGCTTGGCGCGGTTGGCGGCGCACTTTACGCTGCCATTCCCGCGCTGTTGAAAACAAGGTTCAATACCAATGAGATTCTCAGCAGCTTGATGCTGGTCTATATCGCCCAATTGCTGCTGGATTATCTTACGCGCGGACCGTGGCGCGATCCGCAGGGCTTCAACTTTCCCCAGACACGCGAATTTGTCGAGGAGGCAGTGCTTCCGGCGATCTGGCCGGATTCTGGCCGCGCACACTGGGGCTTTGTTATTGCCATTCTCGTGGCGATCCTTGTCTGGTTCATGGTGCGCTTTACCATGAAGGGCTTTGAAGTCTCCGTGTTGGGGCAATCGGCGCGGGCCGGGCGGTTTGCTGGCTTCTCCTCTAAGGGTATGGTTTGGTTTTCCATGATGTTTTCGGGTGGCTTGGCCGGCCTTGCAGGCATTTCCGAAGTGTCTGGTTCCATTGGTCACTTGCAGCCGTCTATTTCGCCGGGCTACGGTTTCACAGCCATTATCGTCGCCTTTCTCGGACGTCTGAGTCCGCTCGGCATTATTGCGTCAGGTTTGGTATTGGCATTGACCTATCTCGGTGGCGAAGGTGCGCAATTGTCGATTGGCGTGTCCGATAAGGTGACGCGCGTGTTTCAAGGCTTGCTGCTGTTTTTCGTTCTTTCCTGCGACACGCTGATTTATTATAAAATCAGAATTGTCTGGACCAAGGCCCGCTCGGCGCTGGGTGGAGGCACCCCATGATTCTGGAAGCAATTCTGCTCACGATTATCACGGCCTCAACGCCGCTGGTCATTGCCGCCATGGGTGAGCTGGTCACGGAGCGGGCAGGGGTTTTGAACCTCGGCGTGGAAGGCATGATGATTATGGGGGCGGTTGCCGCTTTTGCGGCCTCCTATTCTTCCGGCTCGCCGCTGCTCGGTATTCTTGCTGGCATCGCGGCAGGTGCTGTTTTTTCGCTTCTCTTTGCTTTCCTGACCCTCACACTGGTGGCCAATCAGGTTGCAACAGGCTTGGCTTTGACCATTTTGGGTCTTGGCGTTTCCGGACAGTTGGGCGAGAGCTTTGTTGGGAAGCCCGGCGTGCGCATGCCCGACATCACCATTCCGTTTCTGTCCGATATTCCGTTTGTTGGCCCGATACTCTTCCATCAAGACCTGTTCTTCTATCTTTCGATTGTTCTGGTGATTGGCGTTCACTGGTTCCTGTTCAAAAGCCGCACGGGGCTTATGCTGCGCGCAATAGGTGACAGTCACACATCAGCGCATACGTTGGGGCTCAAGGTTGTTCAGGTTCGCTACCTTGCCGTCATGTTTGGCGGGGCTTGTGCTGGTTTGGCGGGTGCGCAATTATCACTTGTCTACACACCGCAATGGGTGGAAAATATGTCCGCCGGACGCGGCTGGATTGCATTGGCGCTCGTGGTGTTTGCGTCCTGGCGGCCATGGCGTGTTCTGGCGGGAGGGTATCTTTTCGGAGCGGTCACAATAGGCCAGCTTCACGCTCAGGCCTTTGGTATTGGGCTGCCTTCGCAATTTTTATCCGCTTTGCCTTATGCCGCCACGATTGTTGTTTTGGTGGTTATATCGCAAAATCGACGTACAACGCTCATCAATACACCTGCTTCGCTCGGAAAGCCCTTTGTCCCAGATCGCTGAAAGAGCCAATTTATCCTGCAAACCAATAGGGGAAATTATGAAGAAACTAACACTGGCTTTTGCAGCCACCGTTGCCACAGTGCTATCCATGTCTGCTGCGGCATCTGCCGCTGACAAAACGAAGATCTGCTTCGTTTACGTTGGCAGCAAGACCGACGGCGGCTGGACACAGGCGCAAGATCGTGGCCGTCAGGAGCTTCAGGCTCATTTTGGCGACAAGATTGACACACCTTATCTGGAAAACGTTCCGGAAGGCCCTGATGCAGAACGTGCAATTGAGCGCCTTGCACGCGACAACTGCCAGATGATCTTCACGACATCCTTCGGCTTCATGGACGCCACCATCAAGGTTGCCAAGAAATTCCCGAAGGTAAAGTTTGAGCACGCAACCGGCTTCAAGGCGGCTCCAAATGTTGCGACCTACAACTCGCGCTTCTATGAAGGCCGCTATATCCTTGGCGTTATTGCTGGCAAAATGTCCAAGAAGGGCGAGGCTGGCTACATCGCATCCTTCCCGATCCCAGAAGTGGTTATGGGTATCAACGCCTTTGAACAGGGCGCAAAATCTGTAAACCCAGACTTCAAGATGAAGGTCATCTGGGTTAATTCCTGGGCCGATCCAGGCAAGGAAGCCGATGCTGCCAAGGCATTGCTCGATCAGGGCGTAGACATCCTCACCCAGCACACCGACACCACAGCACCGATGCAAGTGGCTGAAGAGCGTGGCATCAAGGCTTTCGGTCAGGCATCTGACATGATCAAGGCTGGTCCAAAATCGCAGTTGACCGCTATTGTTGACACCTGGGGCGCTTATTACATCAAGCGCACACAGGAACTGCTGGATGGCAAATGGAAGTCCGAGCAGAGCTGGGATGGCCTGAAGGATGGTATTTTGACCATGGCACCATACACAAACATGCCTGACGATGTGAAGAAGCTGGCCGAAGAGACCGAAGCCAAGATCAAGTCCGGTGAGTTGCACCCCTTCACCGGCCCAATCACCAAGCAGGACGGCACACCTTGGCTCAAGGCTGGCGAAAAGGCTGACGATGCGACACTGCTTGGCATGAACTTCTACGTTCAAGGCGTAGACGACAAGTTGCCAAAATAAGCTTGCGAAATCGCATGAGTTGATGAAAGTTGAGGCCGCGCAGCACCCATGTTGCGCGGTCTTTTTATCGATTGAGGTGATTGAAATGAAACTTCATCGTGTGACTGAGCAATTGGACGTGAATGATTCCAATCTGTCTGGTTCTCAATACAATGATGCCAATCTGTCTGGCAGCGAATTTAACCAAATCAATTTTTCAGGCACGCGCGTCAATGACAGCAATATGACGGGTTGGAAATTAAACGACGTCAATCTATCGGGTGCGCGGCTTCAAAATGCAAACCTGTCCGGTCTTGAAATCGAAAATTGCCGCCTGACGGGTGTCACCATTGACGGCATTTCATTGGAAAAAATGATTTCGGTCTATAAAGCAAGTCACGCAGCGTCGAATACCGCAGACGATGCTTGAGTAAATTGCCTGAAAAGCCACCGTTGAAAACCGGAGGCTTTTCAAAAAAATCACGCGGCGATTTTGAGTTTGCTGCTTGCACCGGCCAGTTTGCGCTCGGCGCGCTCTTGCTGGGGCGAACGATTGTAGAATTCGCGATAACATTTTGAAAAATGCGACGCGGAAACGAAGCCGCAGGCCACCGCAACCTCCACCACCGGCATGGAGGACTGCACCAGCAAATGGCGAGCCCGGTCAAGTCGGATTTCCAGATAGTAACGGGCAGGGGAACGGCCCATTTCCTGCTGAAACAGTCGCTCTATCTGGCGACGGGACAGATCAACTTTATCGGCGATATCAAGCAGCGATATGGGCTCGGAAAGGCTGGCTTCCATCAATTCTATGATCTGCAAGACCTTGTTGTTTTGTACACCAAGGCGGGCACGAAGCGGCAGACGCTGGCGGTCGCTGGCTGCGCGCACGCGGTCGGTCAGATGCTGCTCGCAAACCCTGTTCACCAACGCCTCGCCAAAGTCCTGACCGATAAGATTCAGCATCATGTCCAGAGATGCCGTGCCGCCAGCGCAGGTGTAGAGATTGCCATCGACCTCGTAGAGGTCCGCATAGACCTCGGCTTGCGGGAAGGCTTCAGCAAAGCCAGGCAGGTTTTCCCAATGGATCGCACAGCGCTTGCCGTTCAAAAGGCCCGCCTGAGCAAGAATATGAGAGCCCGTACAGAGACTGCCAATGGCTACATTGCGACCATAGGCTTCCCGCAGCCACGCATTGACCGATTTATTGTGAAACTCTTCCACATAGACCCCCGAACAGACAATCGCCATATTGGGGCGGTTTTCACCGGAAAGTTTGCGACGCTCATCGGCGAGCGCTGTATCCACGTCGATGCAGATACCTGACGAGGATGACACCTTGGTGCCATCCACAGAACAGATCCGCCATTCGTATGCGCTGTAACCCAACATTCGGTTCGCGATACGCAGCGTTTCGACTGCACCTGCAAATGGCAAAAGCGTAAAATTTGGAACCAGAAAAAAGACTATGCTGCGTTTTTTGATCGGCGTTTTGCTCATAGCGTCACCATACTGTGGAGATCGGCAAAATTGACATTTTTTAAATAAGTCAATTGCCCAAATACGACAGTATCACGACATATAACGACAGCAATATTTTATATTTATCAGCCATAGGATGAAAATGGCGGGCCATAAACGTCAACGCGCCACTCATATGGGGTTGGGAAAAGACCGATCCCATTGGCAAATATTGATTTTCATCACAAAAATGACATTTCTCGCCATTCGGCACCGTGGTTCAAAATGATTATCGATCGGCTGCTGGCAAGCGTTCTGCGTCAATCGCAGGCCAGCCTAGATCTTTGCGCATGGCGACAGGCATGGATTCGAGCGCGAGAAGCAGCTTTCGCTGCTCGTTCCAGATGTTAAACCTCGCCTTCCAGCGCAGGAATATGCGCTCCAATGTCGTGAATAGGGTTGGCACCTGTGGGGGGTGCGTCTGTGTCGAACACTGCGCGATATAAGTCATCTCCATTTTCCTTTCCTTCAACGCGATGCCGCCGGGCATCTATCGCCAGTTTAAAATGACAGCATTGCGCCTATCAATAAATCGAATGTTTTTGATGGTATTCATCAATTTTGTTGGTGCATCCAGCTATCATCAACAATGCCAATATCGCGGCGTATATCCTCCGGAAGGTTCATGATGATAGCGATGGTCTGCGCGCGCTTTGCCTTGCGCTTTCTTTGCTCGAGATGGCCTCGCACCCACTCTTTGATTGCTGTCAGACGTGTGTTCTGGCGGACCTCGACGTGGAGTGGGCGCCCTTTCTGGACAATTTCCATGACATCTCTCCTTGTGTGACCGTCCACACAGCATGAAACCGAATTGACATTCAATCAAACGAAACGATATGATCTTTAAGATGAAAAAATCTGAAGGGTAGATCATGAAGCTGATCCAGTCTGCCAATTTGCCTTTGCTGGAGAACGATGTTCTCAGAACATTTGTCGCCATTTCAGAAACAGGCAGTTTTACCGCTGCGGCGGAGCAGGTGTTTCGCACGCCATCGGCTGTGTCCATGCAGATCAAAAAGCTTGAGGAACAGCTTTCCGTTTCACTGTTTCGCCGTGACGCGCGCTCAGTTTCGCTGACGCCGCACGGCGAAATGTTGCTAAGTTATGCAAAACGCATGCTTGCTCTGAGCAATGAAGCTGTATCGCGGTTTCTGATGCCAGAGATGAACGGTGTGGTGCGATTGGGCGCGCCTGACGATATTGGCGAGCTGATCCTGCCCGGTATTTTGGTGCATCTCTCCCAGACATGGCCGCATCTTGCCATTGAGGTGACGATTGACAGTTCCATTGCGCTCAAAAAGGCAATTGATGAAAAGCGGCTGGATGTGACGCTGTTCAACTTTCTCGATGGTGTCGTGGCCAGTCCATCGATGCGCGTGATGACTGAGGATCTGGTGTGGGCCGGTAAAAAACACGGTCAGGCCCATTTGAAATCACCTTTGCCAGTTTCTGTCTGGAATGAGGGATGTATCTGGCGCCAGCGCGCGCTAGATGAGTTGACCAAACAAGGCACGACGTTTCGGATCGCCTATTTCTGTGGTCACCATATGGGGCAAATGGCAGCCATTCGCGCTGATATCGCTGTTGCGCCGGTGGCGCGCTTTCTGCTGCAAGATGACATGGTTGAGCTGACAGAGCGCGACGGACTGCCGAAGCTTGGCACCTATGATATCGGCATAGCGCTGCGCGATGATGCAAGTGCGCCTGTGAACGCCGTTGCCGATTACGTTCGCTGTGTTTTGGGTGATCGAAGCTTTGTCTCGCAGTGCATGGCGGCATAGGAGAGCCTGCACATTCACCAGACACCGTTTTTCGCGCCATTCCACAGCCAGCGCCAGAGGGTTGGAGGAAAATGCAGCGCTGATGGGCCCATGGACGCACCGGGTTTTAGCTGCCCCTGCAAAGCATCGCCCACGGCTTTACAGGTCACATCCAGGGCGGCAGCGGTGAGCAGCATAGGGTAGGTTGAGATAAAATCGGTTTTTTCAGGCTTTGGCCGGACCTGATAGAGCAAAGCGCCTGTATCCGTTCCTGCGTCAACCATATGAACCGTTGCGCCAAAATTATCGGCATCGCCGTTGGCAAGCGCCCAATAGCCGCCCATCTGGCCACGATAGGCAGGGTTGATCCCGGCGTGAAGATTAAGCACCGGCACATTGAGTGCTTCCAGCATATCGCGTTTCATCAAGCGGGTGCTGACCAGTAAAATCGCACCGGGATGACATTGGTGCACCAACTCCAGCGCCTCTGGACTGTTGATACTGCGCACGGTTGTGACCGGAACATCTGGATTGAAATGCGGGTTGGCATTGTAAAGCCTACATATTTCCGTGGTTCTGCGCTGTGCGGCCCCTCGCAGCAGCTTGGCAAATGCCATTGTCGCCAACTGGCCAAATGCTTGAACGGCACCGAGTCGTTTCTTTCGGCGTTGAAAGATCTCTTGTTTGCTTTCGGGCTCTTCGAGCAGAACATGCACAGAAAAATGCGACCGGAGCGCGTTGATAACCATCCATGGATTCGGGCCTCCTGCCGTCATCACCAAAACTGTCTGTGCATCTCTTGGAACCACGACCACTCCCCGTTTTTTTCCAACTTGTAGAGGCTGCTCTGCCTGCAATGAAAGCCGGCATCACGTCTCGACCTTATTTAATCACAAACATTGGAAAGCCCGCGGAACTTTCTCCGGCCTGCCGCATTATATGAACGCAAAGCGCGTTATGCGCCAGATGTCGCCACAGGGGTTTTTAAAATGCACTCGAAAAAAATCTTCACAATTGCATCCATCGTCCTGATGACAGCAGCCCTGTCTTCATGTGGCAACACCATTCGCGGCATGGGCAAAGACGCCGCCAGCACTGTCAATGCGACGCAATCGGCAGGAAATTCGGTTGCCAAGGCCGCGCGCTAAACGGCCGGAACGAGGTTGAGCATGCGATCAATTGATTGCATGCTTGACCGGAATTGATCACCGTTGAGGTGATAATTGTTTGCTTCGCTGGGTTCGGCGCACGAAAGGCGCACCTCGGCGATATCGATTTTTTTTGACCAAGCTATTGAAATATTGAGATTTTGACGGAGGTTCCGTCATTTGGCATATTATTTTTCTTAAAATAATAACGCAAGCCTCTTGAAGCTCTAGTCGCTAGAGATCCTATCCTGCATCCATGTGATCAAGAGGATGCGTTATGGATAAGAGGATGGATCAGACCCGTTTTCGGGTGGAGGGCATGGATTGTGCCTCGTGTGCCACAAAAATCGACAGAGCTGTTCGCCGTGTCAGGGGCGTCGAAGATGTATCGGTTTCGGTTGCCACCGGCACAATGACGGTGCAGCACAGCGATTCCAGCGATTTACTGCTGTCTGTGCAACAGCACGTCAAGCAGCTTGGCTACAGTGCATCTGTGCTGGCTGACACCGAGCAGCCACACACACATGCGAAGACTTCTTCTTGTTGCGCGGGACATCATGATCATGATCATGAAGAGCACCAGCACAAGCACACCGATGAACAGCCGCATGACGCTCCCGTCGATCTCCACGGCCACAATCATGCTGCAATGACGGGGACGTGGTGGACAAGCAGCAAAGCGAAATTGACATTCTATAATCTTGCTGCGCTGGCATTGGCCTATGGTGTTGGGCATCTTTTACCAGCCTATCAAGGGTGGATTTTTACGGCTGCATTGCTTGTTGGCCTTGTTCCCATCGCACGCCGCGCGTTTATGGCGGCGCGTTTTGGCACGATATTTTCCATTGAAATGCTAATGACCATTGCGGCCGTGGGGGCGGTGATTATCGGCGCGCAGGAGGAGGCGGCAACTGTTGTAGTGCTGTTTCTGATTGGCGAATTGCTCGAAGGCATGGCTGCAACCAAGGCCCGCGCCAGTATTCAATCTCTGGCGTCGCTGGTGCCCAAGACAGCTTTGCTTGAAGATGGCGCATCAACGCGCCAGATACCGGCAGAAGATCTTGTTGTTGGTAATGTTATCGTTGTGCGCCCCGGTGATCGTATTTCGGCCGACGGCACAATTCTTTCCGGCGAAAGCGCGATTGATGAAGCGCCGGTGACTGGCGAGAGCACACCTGTGCGTAAAGGACCAGATGACGCGGTGTTTGCTGGCACGGTCAATGCCGATAGCGTGTTGCGCATCAAGGTCACTGCGGCAGCAACAGACAATACCATTGCCCGCATCATTCGGCTGGTGGAAGAGGCGCAGGAGAGCAAGGCCCCGACAGAGCGGTTTATTGATCGTTTTTCAACCTATTACACGCCAAGTGTAGTGTTGATTGCCGCGCTGGTTGCTCTGGTGCCACCTCTTTTTGCAGCGGGTGATTGGGCGGAGTGGATATACAAGGGGCTCGCGATTTTGCTGATTGGCTGCCCTTGCGCCTTGGTCATTTCCACGCCAGCCGCTATTGCGGCATCGCTTTCGGCGGGCGCGCGGCGCGGTTTGTTGCTTAAGGGTGGTGCTGTGCTGGAGCGTCTTGGCAAGATCAACACTGTTTGTTTTGATAAAACCGGAACGTTGACAGAAGGTAAGCCGGTGGTGACCGATGTTCTGGCCGTCTCGGGGGATGCTGAAAAGGTGTTGCGCCTCTCGGCAGCATTGGAATCCGGCTCAAATCATCCGCTGGCAAAGGCCATTCTGTCGAAGGCGGCAAGTGAAGGTGTCTCTGTGATGCAAGCCTCCGAGGCGAAAGCTGTGGGGGGCAAGGGCGTGCTTGGGACAATTGACGGCATGAGCTTATTTTTAGGCTCACCCATTGCCGCAGAAGAGCGGGCCGGTCTGACTGATGGTCAAAGACGCGAAATTGCCAGATTGCATGCAGAGGGTAAAACCGTCTCTGTGCTGGTGATTGATGGCGTGGTGGCTGGCGCACTTGCCATGCGCGATGAGCCAAGAGAAGATGCGATTGCGGCGCTGAGGACGCTCCAAAACATGGGCGTGGAAACCCTCATGCTGACGGGGGATAACAACCAAACGGCAAAAGCAATTGGTGCAGATCTTGGCATTGATGTGCGGGCCGAATTGTTGCCGCAGGACAAGCAGCAAATTGTTGCGCAATTGCAGGGTAGGGGTCGGATTGTGGCCAAGGTTGGCGATGGCATCAATGATGCCCCCGCGCTGGCCGCAGCGGACATTGGCATCGCCATGGGTGGCGGCGCGGATGTGGCGCTGGAAACTGCGGACGCCGCCATTCTCCACGGGCGCGTGTCGGATGTGGCAGAGATGATCCTGTTGTCCAAACGCACAATGCGCAACATTGGCCAGAACATCACGATTGCGTTGGGTTTGAAAGCTGTCTTTCTGGTCACAACGCTGCTCGGAATAACCGGCCTGTGGCCAGCCATTATGGCCGATACGGGAGCCACCGTGCTGGTGACGCTCAATGCGCTGAGATTGCTTCGCGCATGAAAAAAGCCGCCCGATGAGGCGGCTTTTCCTTGCGTCGAAGAAATCAAGCCTTTGGCTTGGAGCCGAGAACGCCATAATAGGCGATGTAGAGATAGCAAATGATTGGCATCAGGAAGGCCATGTGGATGCCGATGGTGTCTGCAAGGCCACCCTGCACCAGTGGCAAAAGCGCACCGCCGACAATGGCGAGGCACAAAATGCCAGAGCCTTGGCTGGTGTGGCGTCCGAGCCCTTTCAGCGCCAGGCTGAAAATGGTAGGGAACATGATGGAGTTGAAGAAGCCGATAGCCAAAACACTCCACATCGCCACATGGCCAGTGGTCAGCACAGTTATCAGCAGCAAAATGGCGGCCACGGTTGCATTGGCTGTCAGTGTTTTGCCCGCATCCACATAACGCATCACCACAGAGCCGATGAAGCGGCCGACCATGGCACCTCCCCAGAAGTAAGACACGTAATGCGCCGCTGTTTGCTCTGGCATGCCCGCAATTGCCGGATCAGCCATGAAGTTTACAAGGAAGCTGCCAATGCTGACTTCCGCACCAACATACACAAAAATACCTACGGCACCGAGCACAAGATGGCGATAGCTCCAGGCAGAACCAGCAGCCTCTCCGGTATGGGCAACCTCTTCTTCTTCATCGTCAACCACGGGCAGTTTCAGCGCTGCAAAAATGGCGGCGAGAACAAGAAAAGCGCCTGCCAGCAGCAGGTAAGGGAATTTGACAGCGCTTGCTTCAGCGATGTGCAAGGCATCCAACTGTTCTGGTGTTGGGTTTGAAATCGCAGCCGTTGCCGATGACAAGATCAAAAATGCACCAAAAATTGGCGCAACCGTTGTGCCAAGTGAGTTGAAAGCCTGTGTCAATGTTAGGCGGCTGGAGGCGGTTTCAGGCTTGCCAAGCACCGTTACATAGGGGTTTGCGGCGACCTGAAGAATGGTAACGCCAGACGCCAGCACAAAAAGCGCGCCCAGAAACAGAGCGTAAACCCGGTAACTTGCTGCCGGAATAAACAGGGCGCAGCCGAGGGCCGAAATCAAAAGGCCAGTGACAATGCCCCATTTATAGCTGATGCGCTTGACCAGAGCACCGGCTGGCAAGGACACGATGAAGTAAGCCCCAAAGAAGCAAAGCTGAATCAGCATGGTCTGGGTATAATTGAGCTGAAACACATTCTTCAGATGTGGGATGAGAATGTCGTTGAGGCAGGTGATAAAGCCCCAGAGGAAAAAGAGAGAGGTGAGGGCAACCAGCGGACCAGTGTAGGAGTTTCCGGGGGCGTCTATGTGCGCGTTGTTGCGCACAGCGGTTTGAATTCCTGCCATTTTCGAATCTTTTTTCTTTGTGTTGCGCCACAGCAAGGCTGCAACAGCATGATGAATGTGCTGGCCTGCGCCCGAACCATGCTTGCCATCGAAGGCTCACAAGCTCAACGCGCGGTGCCAAAACGGTATAACGTGGCCGGTCGAAAGGTGTTCCACCAAGGCTGTCGATTTCGGCCACATGTGTTGTGCGCCGCCAAGCCACTTGGGAGGAAAGACTTGGCGCGCCTGTTCGCCCTAGCTCTTTATCCGGCACCACTCAAGCATTTGGTGGGCAGAAGGTTGTTTATGAGCGGCTGTGCCATGGTTTTGACGGATCTTTCACTTCAAATATTGGTGATTGTGAAACAAAACACCCGACGCATGCATCATGCATGCGTCGGGTGGGGCGTTATGGAAAAAATCATGATGAAAAACGCAACACTCGTCGCAATAGGTTTTGCTACCCTCACGGCATCTGCATCAATGGCACAGGCGAAAAATCTCTGCACATTGATCATGGATAGCGCAACATCAACGCAACTATTTATGCAGGGCGATTGCAACAGCCGCGTGACACCGGCCTCAACTTTTAAAATTGCCTTGGCAGCCATAGGCTATGATACAGGAGTTTTAAAGGACGCCCATGCTCCAACCCTGAACTTTCAACCCGGTTACCCCGATTGGGGTGGAGAAAACTGGAAGCAGCCAACCGACCCGACACGCTGGCTGAAATATTCCGTTGTATGGTATTCACAACAGATCACGCACCAGCTGGGTGCCGCAAAATTTGCTGACTATGTAAAACGCATTGACTATGGCAATGCGGATGTGAATGGCGACCCCGGCAAAAACAACGGGCTTGAACGCGCATGGATAGCCTCGTCACTTCAAATTTCGCCGATGGAACAGGCCAATTTTCTGACCCGGCTGCTGAATTTCAAATTGCCATTGTCAAAATCGGCAATGGAAAAAACCATCGCCATTGTGGAGACTCAGGATAAAAAGCCAGATGGCTGGACCATTCAGGGCAAGACCGGCATGGCTTATCCAAGAGGTGCAGACGGCTCGTTTGACTATGCCAGATCTTGGGGCTGGTATGTTGGTTGGGGCGAAAAAGACGGTCGTCGGATTGTGTTTGTTCGGCTGATCAAAGACGAAAAACGTGAAAAAATATCTGCCGGAATTCGTGCACGCGATTCCCTTCTCCAGGATCTGCCAGCACTTTTAAAACAGCAATCGGATTAAGGGTCGGTTTGGCTCAAACAGCCGTGCTGCCGAGCCTCTCATCCAGCTCGGCGGCAAGGGCCTTTGCATTGCGCCCGACAATCATGCTTTGATGGTTGCCAGCGCAGCAAACCCACTCGGCACGGGGAAGATAAGGCGTCCAGATGGTGCGGGCGTCGCAATCAATGGGTGAGCCGCCTTTGGAATAGAAAAACAGAACATCATCATCGAAGGGCATTGGCCGATAAAGCCCTTTCATCTGAATAATCTGCCGGGCCGAGTTGACGTAAACCGGCGTGTGCCCGCCCGCCCATTGCGGTGCAAATGTAGGATAATCCGGATGTCTGGGATTTCGAAAGCGAAACATCAACTGATGCCCGCGCCGTGGCGGGCTTTGCCCCGGGGCGTTATCTGAAGGTGAAGAGGATGGTATGGGCTTTGGGCTTTTTTTCAGGCTCAATCTGCTCTTTAGCTGGCGAAAGACGATGCGCCGCATCAAGCCTGCCCAATCGCGCCACCGCCAGCTGTGATCATTTTGTGGCGAATCAAGCATTGCCAAAAAGGCAACATCACGCCCCTCCGCTTTCAAGCGGCGCGCAAGCTCAAGCGCCTGCACGCCGCCAAAAGAATAACCCAGCAGGCGGTATGGTCCGCGGGGATCAATCTCGGTGATGGCCGCAAGCGACACCTCGACTTCCTGAGCGATTGTCGGCGGATTATCGCGCTCAACATCAAAATCTTTGTGTCTTATCCCATAGATGGTGCCATCATAACGAATGGCATTGATCAATTCCTGCATTTCAAGAAAAAAACTCACGCCGCCCGCATAGATAAACAGGGGTCTGTTTGCGTCGCCTTCACGCAAGGTGATGATTTTGCCAGCATCAAACAACGCGCCACTGTTGATAGCATTGACAATGGCGCGCACGCTGCGGCAGCGATAGAAAATGTTGACGTCGAGTTCAATGCCCGTGCCAATCCAGAATGCCTTGATGATTTTCAAGGCGCGATTCGCATTCAATCCCTTCTGGATCAGATCGTCATCGGGAGAAATCGGGCGACGCATCGCTTGCTGGCAAATCCCATTCAACGTCTCGATCATGGTCGATTTGAACTCACCCTCTTGTGCCATTTCGCCCCACCGTACAGGGACGTCAGCTTATGGGCCAATAATTGACAAATCTATACCAGCCGCGAGGGCGCGCGCTCGTAACGCGGCGTCAAGCCAACGGACTATTGTAGAAGAGAGAGGTATTTGGTGCGGACGACGGGGGTCGAACCCGTACAGCCTAAGGCCGAGGGATTTTAAGTCCCTTGCGTCTACCAGTTTCGCCACGTCCGCATATTCGCGTTTTCAACGACTTGGGTTGGAAATGCAAGGGGTTGTTTTTCACAAATTTTACGATCCCAAGCAAAATCCAAAACTTATGCATCAGATTGGTAGCCGGAATATATCTGGGCAAGGCTTTATTGGTTGATGAAACCCGCCTTGAATTGTCGCCTGCAACGCTACACATTGTCAGAATAATTCTTCAGGTTAGAAAGCCCTATCCCATGCCACAATCCACCCTCGTTTCCGCCGCCATGCTTGCTATTGGTGATGAACTGCTTTCTGGCCGCACCAAAGACAAAAACATTGGCCATCTGGCCGATGTGTTGACGCTGGCGGGTATTGATCTCAAAGAAGTGCGCATTGTTGCCGATGAGGAAGACGCCATTGTGGAGGCGCTGAATGCGCTGCGGGGCCGTTACACCTACGTGTTTACCTCAGGCGGCATTGGTCCGACCCATGACGACATCACTGCCGATGCCGTGTCCAAAGCTTTCGGTCTTCCTTGCGTGCATGATGATAAGGCCATGCAGATGATGGCAGAGATGTATGCACGGCGTGGTCTTGAGTTTACCGAGGCGCGTCAGCGTATGGCCCGAATGCCAGAAGGGGCAGAGCATATTCCCAACGCTGTTTCCACCGCACCGGGCTTCAGGGTGGAGAATGTCTATGTGATGGCGGGTGTTCCGCAGGTGTTTCAAGCCATGCTGGAAGAAGTCACCAAGACGTTGAAAAGCGGTGTGAAAGTGCTGTCTCGGGCCATCGCCTGCCCCTATGGTGAAGGAGAGATTGGCACGGATCTGGCCGCCGTTCAAAAAGCCCATCCGGAAACCAGTATCGGCTCTTATCCGCGCTATGATGGCTCCAAAGGTTTTCACACAGAGCTTGTGGTGCGTGCCCGATCAGAAGAGGTGTTGAATGCCGCCGTTGTTGCGGTCGAGGAGATGATTGCGGCCATCAAGTCATCCAAAACAGTCACGCTCGAAGCGTGATCGCTACCGGAGATTGACCGAAATCAAGGAACAGCTTGTGTTTGGGCGCATTGTTGTATCAGTTGATACATACCGTCAGGGAGATGAAAATGGGCTACAAGACAATTCTCAGCCTTCTGGATAACCAGAAGACGGCACAACAAGTGACCGATTTTTCGATTGCTCTTGCCGAACAGTATGGCTCACATGTCATCGGTCTCCATTGCGAAGCGGTCGCGGGGATACCGATGATGGCCCCGATGGAAATGCCCGATCCCGTCGCAGTTCAGGCCATGCAGGATCTTGCGGAAAAAGAGACTGCAAAAATTGCTGAAATATTCTCCCGCGCCAGCCAGCGCGAAGGTGTTTCATCCGAATGGCGCACTATTGCAACCGCGGTCGGTTCAACGGAGTTTCTGATTGATAGTGGCCGTTGCGCCGATTTGCTGGTGGTGGCGCAAGGTGATAGTGGCGCTCTCTCGGAAGGGCGCAGCGAAATGGAGGCCGCGCTGTTTGAAAGCGGACGCCCGGTTCTTCTGGTGCCCTATATTTTAAAAACACCCAAGCCGATCAAGCGCGTCCTGATTGCATGGAATGGCTCGCGCGAAGCGTCACGCGCCACCTTTGATGCCTTGCCATTCTTGAAACAGGCGGAGGCTGTCGAAATCTTCTCGGTGGTGGAGGACGGCAACGAAAAAGCGTCAAAGCTCATCACCGGCGCCGAAATTGCCGCCACGCTTGCACGCCACGGGGTGAACATCACCGTCACGCAGGAAGAAAAGGGCGAGCTTGCAGCCGCTTCTCACATCGAAAATCGGCTGTCGGATGCGGGAATCGATTTGCTCGTGATGGGTGCTTATTCTCACAAACGCTGGTGGGAAGTGTTGTTTGGCGGCGTCACCCGAACCGTGCTGGATTCCATGACCGCGTTGACGCTTCTGTCGCGATAAGCATGCAGGCTTTGCTCTTGCACTGCCGACTAAAAAAACGCTAATAGCAACGGCCAAAGACTGGGTTGCCCTTGCGGGTATCAGATTACGTGGTCGGTGCTACGGGTCGCTTTTTGGCTTTCCCCTGAAGCTAGGTGGGTTTCAACAAACGCACATAGGTATAAGGGTTTGTTCTCTAGGCTTCGCAAGGACGCTTTGTCGTCACAGTTTTCAGATGTTTGCGGAGCCAAAGCATGTCTCTTCCCGATAAAGCCTTTCCTGTTTCATGGGATCAATTTCACCGCGATGCGCGCGCGCTTGCATGGCGTCTGGCCGGTCTGGGTCAGGATTTTCGCGCTATTGTCTGCATCACCCGCGGCGGCCTTGTTCCTGCGGCTATCATCTCGCGTGAGTTGAACATTCGGCTGATTGAAACCGTCTGCGTTGCCTCCTATCACGACTATGTCAACCAAGGCGATTTCCAATTGCTGAAAGGTATCACACCTGAGCTGATGGCTGATGGCGGGCAGGGCGTTCTGGTTCTCGACGATCTGACCGATACCGGCAAAACCGCTTTGGAAGTGCGCAGCCTCATGCCAAAGGCTCATTTTGCCTGCGTCTATGCCAAGCCCAAGGGTGTTCCCACCGTCGATACTTTTGTGACAGAAGTGAGCCAGGACACCTGGATCTATTTCCCATGGGATATGGGCTTTACCTATCAGGAGCCAATCGCCAAGGGCTCCAAGGGCTAAAGCACTTCAGGCAAATAAAAAAGCGCCGGTCGATGCCGGCGCTTTTTTTAACCTTCCCAAGGTCACGCAGCGGTGCGATGACCATATTGTGCCGATGCAGCGCCTTCCAACCGGAATTGGTCGAGTTGCATTTGAAGCTGCTTTGCTTCATGGGCCAGCACCTGGCTGGCTGCGGTGGTTTCTTCCACCATGGCTGCGTTTTGCTGGGTCATCTGGTCCATGTGGTTCACCGAGGTGTTGATTTCCCCAAGCGCCATGGATTGCTCCTGAGCGGCACGGGCAATACTGGCAACGTGACCATTGACGCGATTGACCAGCTCGACAATTTCATCAAGGGACTCGCCGGTCGAAAGCACCAGCGAGACGCCACCCTTCACTTCGTCCGCCGATGTCGTGATCAGGCCCTTGATTTCACGGGCTGCATTGGCCGACCGCTGAGCAAGTTCACGCACCTCTTGCGCAACAACCGCAAAGCCACGTCCCGCCTCACCGGCACGGGCGGCTTCAACGCCAGCGTTAAGAGCCAGAAGGTTGGTCTGAAAGGCAATCTCATCGATCACCGAAATGATCTGGCCAATTTTCTGCGAGGATTGCTCAATGCGTCCCATGGCATCAATGGCACTGCGCACAATGGTGCCCGATTTATCGGCACTTTCGCGGGTTTGCTCCACCATTTTGCTTGCCTCGTTGGCGCGCTCTGTGGAGGTCCGCACGGTGGTGGTGATTTCTTCAAGGGCGGCTGCCGTTTCCTCAAGGGCTGCGGCCTGCTGCTCTGTACGGCGTGCCAATTGATTGGCGGAAGAGCTGAGTTCGCTGGAATTATCGCTGATCGTGGTTCCGGCTCCGCGAATGCTTTGCATGGTGCTCTGCAAGGTCGACATAGCCTGGTTGACGTTGGTTTGCAGCTCGGCAAATGCGCCCTGAAATTGACCCTGCATCGACTGCGTCAGATCGGATGCGGAAAGGGCCGCCACCACGCGCCGCACCTCGGTAATGCCAAGATCAACATTCTCAACCAATTGATTAACGCTGCTGGCGAAATTCATCAAATCCTTGTCGTCATAGGTCTTGATGATACGTTTGGAGAAATCGCCAGCCGCAGCAGAGGCCACAATGACGCTGATACTGCTCTGCAAGTCACGGCTTTGGCCATGCAAGGCGGCTTCTTGCTGCTCCATTTGCTGCATTTGCAGACGGTTGGCCCGGAAGATTTCCAGCGTGCGCGCCATTTCCCCGATTTCGTCACCGCGATCTGTGCCGGGTGCCTTGTCGTTCAATTCGCCCTTGGCAATTTTCGCCATTGTGGCGGTGAGGGTGGAAATGGGGTTAACAATGCCACGGCGAGCAATGACAACGCTGATAAAAACACCCAGCACAATGCTCACGACCGCGGTCGTAATCAACACGATCATGGTGCGTTCGGAGCCTGCAATCGCGTTGCTACGCGCAGCTTCAAGCGATTTGGCAGAGTAATTGCTGTATACCTTGACAGCGGCCGTCACCGTTTTTTGAGCATCGAGCGCTTTGTTCAACTCGCTTATCATTGTGCCCGGCTGCTTTACGGCATCGGTGCCAGCAACCTTGACCATGTTCCGGATAACATCAAAATAGCTGTTGAGCGTTGCGCGAATATTCTCCAGCTCTTTTTTCTCGTTTGCGTCCGCCGTGGAGGCGATTTTCGGCAAGCGTTCCAACATTTCCTTGGAGCGCTTTTCTGTTTCTACCGCAAAATCCGCTGCCTTGTCAGGCGCGAATGCCAATTGGTAGGTCATTCGGCTAATCGCAATAATATCAACACGCAAATCCATGGCTTCGCGCGCGACTTCTTCTCTTGCTCCGGTATCGCGCAGTGAATTGCCCAGATGCAGAAGCCCAAGTGCACCCGCAGCTGCAATGGTGCCCGCCGCTATTCCCATGAGAACCACAAGAAGGCTAACCTTCTTCAAGATAGAAAGATTGGTGATGTTCATGATGAACCCTTTTACATGCATTCCGCCCTCGTAGCGTTCTGCATGCCCTAAGCCCGCGTGATGTCATATCACACATATAGAAAGCATTATTTCACATGAATCTTAATATAAATTGAGGGGGTAAAATCGGAGGTTTTTTTCGCCGCGCCCGACAAAATCGCCTTTCGGCTTTTTTATTTATTAATAAATAATATTCCTATATTCGAATAAATAAAAATCACATGTTAGATTTGTGCGCAAAACAGTGTGTTTCCCAGACTGTCTTTTTAGGGAATCTGATGAATGTTTCGAAAATTCAGAGATTGGTCACTTACGCTAAAATTGGCCACGATCATTGTGCTTGTCAACTTATGCGGCCTGGCGGCACTTGCCGTTTATACGTCCAGCGTCGAACGCGCATCAATGCTGCAAATGGCCTCAACCAATTGGCTGAAAGATACGGGACAACTCGCCTCCGTCGCCGCTGGTGGTATAAAATGGGGCAAAGCTGCCGCCATCAAAGAAACCTATGTGCTCTATCGTGATGATAAAAATTTGCATCTCGCCCAGTTCACAGCATTAAACGCCAACCTTGATGTTGTTGATACATGGTTGCGCGCCGGGCAGGAAAACGGGCTGTCCGTGGAAGACGTCCGTAAACTTGCCTCGACACCAAATCTCTCAATAGACTGGAGCCGCGTCAGCGATGGCCTGTTGACGGTCGTTGTGCCGTTGCCAGCCGATAAGTCCGGCAAGGCGAGCGGCTATCTTGTGACATCCTGGACCGTTGAGGCGCTCATTGCCGCTGCGACACAAAAAGCCCTTCTGACGCTTGGCATGGAAGCTCTTGTCATTGCGGTTGTTGTTGGTGTGTTTCTTTTTGCCATGACCAAAATGGTAGGAAAGCCGATGGCGATCATTTCGTCACGAATTTTGGATCTGCACCGGGGAGATCTGCAAACGCCAGTGCTTTTTCTCGATAAGAGCGACGAAATCGGTGTGCTGGCGCGCGCTCTGGAAACGTTCAGAACAGAGTCGATCAACAAGGTCGAGAGTGATGCAAAGGCTGCGGCGCAGCGTTTGCAACTGGACGAGGAGCGCCAAGGTTTTGCCGATCGGTCCGCAGCCGCAGCCGCCAGGCAAAAGCACGCCACGGATACCTTGGCTGTTGCCCTCGAAAACCTCTCTCGTGGTGACTTCAGCTATAATTTGCGGGGCCTTGATCCACAGTTTGCGGATTTGGAGCGCAATTTTAATGCAATGGTCGAGGCTGTATCCGAGGCAATCGCTGACGCCAAATCTTCGGCTTTGTCGGTTGAGAATGGTGCAACCCAGTTGACAGTATCCGCCGACCAGCTCGCCAAGCGGACCGAGCATCAGGCGGCAACGCTGGAGCAAACTGCCGCAGCCCTGAGCGAGGTCACCAATACCATCCGGGAGTCATCGCAATTTGCCGAATCCACTGTGCAATTGGTTGATGAGGCAAAGGCGGGAGCCAGAAACTCTGCATCTGTTGTGCGCAATGCCATTGGAGCCATGGATCGGATTCAGGATTCCTCGGCGAGGATTGGTCAGATTATCGGCTCGATTGATGAAATTGCATTTCAGACCAATCTCCTTGCCCTCAATGCGGGCGTAGAAGCTGCACGAGCCGGTGAGGCGGGCAAAGGTTTCGCAGTTGTCGCGCAGGAGGTGCGTGAGCTGGCGCAGCGCTCTGCCAATGCTGCCAAGGAGATCAAGCATTTGGTTCAGGTTTCCAATGAAGAGGTTGCGGGCGGGGTTACGCTCGTCAACGAAACCGGTGACGCGCTGTTGGGCATTGAAGAGCATATCAACAATATCAACGATGGCATTACCCGCCTTGTCAGCTCCTATCGGGCGCAATCCACCGGCATCAGTGAAATCAACAGTTCCATCAACCACATGGACCAGATGACCCAGCAAAACGCCGCCATGGTGGAAGAAACCAACGCCGCATGTCACGACCTGCTGCAACTGAGCCGGAGCATGCAAGACAATATGGGGCGGTTCAAGACAGGTTCAACGCGCGGGGCTGGCCAGACCTTCGATACCCTCACGCAATTGCGGCGCGCTTGATCAGGGTGGGCGGAAACCACAGCCTGTGGGTTCTGAGTAAAAAATAGACGTGCATTCCTTTCAATTTCAATATGACCGTTGAGGAGACAATTCCATGAGACACCTGCTGACAACTGCCATGTTTATCGCTGCAACCTATGCCTTTATTCCAGCACCTGCAAACGCTGAAGAGGCGCATGTGGCTCCCGTTACAGCGTTTATGAAGGAAAAGGTTGCGACGTGGGTACAAGATCCCACGATTGTTAATGCCATCAAAGCGCAGAATGCTGAGCACGCCAACCTCAAAGATGCAGATATTGATGCTTTGGACAAAAAATGGCGTGCAGAGGTGCAGTCCAGTGACCAGCCGATGATCAAGGCCGTTTTAGCAAATGATGTCTCTGCATTTTTGAAAGCCAAACAGGCTGACTCAAACGGTGCGATTGCGGAAGTTTTCGTGGTGGACAACAAGGGCCTCAACGTTGGTCAAAGCGATATCACCTCCGATTACTGGCAGGGCGACGAAGCAAAATTTAAAAAGACATTCGATGTTGGCCCCAACACACTGTTTGTGGACGAGGTTGAGAAAGACGAATCCACTCAAGCCCTGCAATCGCAAGTCAGCATGACCATTGTGGATGAGACGGGAAAAGCAATTGGTGCCATCACCGTCGGTGTCAACCTCGACGCCCTCTGACATCGAACTGACGCCGCGATCTTGTGGTGAGAATTTGCTGTGGATACAGGCCGGAGGTGCATATGCCTCCGGCTTTATTTATGAACGATTCGCAGCTCTGCATGCGCCATCTGCGTGTTTTGGCACCGCCCAGCGCAAGACAATGATTTCTTCAAAAAAAATCACAGCGGTGGAAAACAATGAGCCTCACCAAACGTTAACCATCAAACTTTTCGCCCAAGCCCATGAATTTTCTAGGCTAGCCCCTTTCCCCGTTTTCCACAGGTACAGACCACAACATATTGCGTATATATTTTCGTCATATCCAAGCCCTTGACGGGGAGGGGCCTTCCAAGGTTAATGAATTCCATGTTGCGGCGGCGGCTGAACCGGGAAATTTACGAGGGCCGGTTCAAATCAGTAAACATCATGACGATGGAAACGGGCAGGGCTATCTGGTCTTGTTTGGCGTTTTTCCTGCGTGATTTTTTGTTTCTCCGCACAACATAATGCGCTGGCATAAATAGACTGTGGATACTATATATTGTTTATCGCAGTTCAGGTCGGCGCAAGATATAGAGCGGACCATCATCATGATCGGCCTCGCTCCTCCTGCAAAATTCTTTAAACCGGGCTCGGTTTAAAGAGAAAATGATGCAGCAGACATAAAGAGCGACAGCGAACCAACGGCTGCGTTGTTACCGATGCAGGCGACACACTAATTTTGTGCCCATTTTCGGGTGCGGGACCAACGAGGACTAGGCAAGATGCGCATCGAACGTCGTTTCACCAAGGCAGGCCAGTCACGCTATGCGGAAATCGAATTTCGCAAAGCCGTGAGTGAGATCAAGAACCCGGATGGCTCCATCGTTTTCCGGCTGGCAGATATTGATGTGCCTGCGCAGTTCAGCCAGGTTGCCGCCGATATTCTGGCCCAGAAATATTTCCGCAAGGCGGGCGTGCCGAAGATTTTGAAGAAGGTTGAGGAAAACGATGTTCCTTCCTTCCTCTGGCGCTCGGTTGCCGATGAAAAGGCCATGAAAGACCTGCCTGCTGAAGAGCGTTATGGCTCGGAAACCGATGCGCGTCAGGTTTTCGACCGTTTGGCTGGCACCTGGGCTTACTGGGGCTGGAAGGGCAAGTATTTCACCACAGAAGAAGATGCACTCGCTTTCCGCGATGAGCTGGCCTACATGCTGGCCACCCAGCGCGTGGCACCTAACAGCCCGCAATGGTTCAACACCGGCCTGCATTGGGCCTATGGCATTGACGGACCGGGGCAGGGCCATTTCTACGTGGACCCCTTCACCGGCAAGCTGACCAAGTCCAAGTCGGCCTATGAGCATCCACAGCCACACGCCTGCTTTATCCAGTCGGTCGAAGACGATCTCGTCAACGAAGGCGGCATTATGGACCTGTGGGTGCGTGAAGCCCGCCTGTTCAAATACGGCTCCGGCACGGGTTCCAACTTCTCGCATTTGCGCGGCGAGGGCGAAAAGCTCTCCGGCGGCGGCAAATCCTCTGGTCTGATGAGCTTCCTCAAGATTGGTGACCGCGCAGCCGGTGCCATCAAGTCTGGCGGCACAACCCGTCGTGCGGCCAAGATGGTGGTTGTGGACATCGACCACCCCGATATTGAAGCCTATATCGACTGGAAGGTGAAGGAAGAGCAGAAGGTTGCCGCCCTCGTTACCGGCTCCAAGATTGTGTCCAAGCATTTGAAGGCCATCATGAAAGCCTGCGTCAATTGCTCGGCCGACAATGACGCCTGCTTTGACCCGAATGAAAACCCGGCCCTGAAGCGCGAAATCCGCGCTGCCAAGAAGGATATGGTGCCGGAAAACTACATCAAGCGCGTCATCCAGTTTGCCCAGCAGGGTTACAAGGATCTTGAATTCAAGACCTATGACACCGATTGGGATTCGGAAGCCTATCTGACTGTTGCAGGCCAGAACTCCAACAATTCCGTCTCCTTGAAGGATGACTTCCTGCGCGCCGTTGAAAACGATGGCGAGTGGAACCTCACCGCCCGCCGCGACGGCAAGGTGATGAAGACGCTGAAGGCACGCGACCTGTGGGAAAAGATTTCCTACGCCGCCTGGGCCTCTGCCGATCCGGGCCTGCATTACAACACCACCATGAACGACTGGCACACCTGCCCAGCCGCTGGTCCTATCCGTGCATCCAACCCCTGCTCGGAATATATGTTCCTGGACGACACAGCCTGCAACCTTGCTTCGCTGAACCTGCTTCAGTTCAAGGATGCGGCCACCAAGAAGATCAACATTGCCGATTACGAACACGCTGTTCGTTTGTGGACGGTTGTTCTTGAAGTGTCGGTGATGATGGCGCAGTTCCCATCGCGTCAGATTGCTGAACTGTCTTACGAATACCGCACGCTCGGCCTCGGCTATGCCAACATCGGCGGGTTGCTGATGTCCTCCGGCATTCCTTATGACTCGGCGGAAGGTCGCGCCATCTGCGGTGCGCTGACCGCGATCATGACCGGCGTTTCCTATGCCACATCGGCAGAAATTGCTTCCGAGCTTGGCCCATTCCCGGGCTTTGCGCCAAACCGCGACAACATGCTGCGGGTTATCCGCAACCATCGCCGTGCGGCCCATGGTCTGGCTGATGGCTATGAAGCCCTCTCGGTCAACCCTGTTCCGCTGGTGCATGCCGATTGCTCTGATCCGGCCCTGATTGCCCATGCCACAGCCGCTTGGGACAAGGCGCTGGAGCTTGGCGAACAGCACGGCTACCGCAATGCGCAGGTCTCCGTTGTGGCCCCAACCGGCACCATTGGTCTGGTGATGGATTGCGACACTACCGGCATCGAGCCTGATTTCGCGCTGGTAAAGTTCAAGAAGCTCGCCGGTGGCGGTTACTTCAAGATCATCAACGGCGCTGTGCCAGAAGCGCTGCGCACGCTGGGTTACAGCGAAAGCCAGATTGCCGAGATTGAAGCCTATGCCGTTGGCCATGGCAATCTCAATCAGGCACCGGGCGTCAACCCCGGCGCGCTCAAGGCCAAGGGCTTCACCGACGAGAAGATTGAAGCCGTCAATGGTGCTTTGAAATCTGCTTTCGACATCAAGTTCGTGTTCAACCAGTGGACACTGGGCGCTGACTTCCTGAAAGACACCTTGAAGGTGTCCGACGAGCAGCTCACAGACATGAGCTTCAACCTGCTGGAACATCTTGGCTTTTCCAAGAAGGACATTGAAGCTGCCAACATCCACGTTTGTGGTGCGATGACGCTGGAAGGCGCGCCATTCCTGAAGGATGAGCATCTGCCTGTGTTCGATTGCGCCAACGCTTGCGGCAAGATTGGTAAGCGTTACCTTTCAGTTGAAAGCCACATCCGCATGATGGCAGCGGCCCAGCCGTTCATCTCAGGCGCGATTTCCAAGACCATCAACATGCCAAACGAGGCCACTGTTGAGGACTGCGGCGCGGCTTACATGCTGTCATGGAAGCTGGCTTTGAAGGCCAATGCGCTGTATCGCGATGGCTCCAAGCTCAGCCAGCCACTGAATGCGTCGCTGATCGAAGACGAAGACGAGGATGATGCTGTGGAAGCCCTGGCGGCTCAGCCACAGGCAGCTCAGGCTGTGACCATCACCGAGCGGATTGTTGAGCGGATTGTTGAGCGCGTGGTGCGTGAGCAGGAAAAGCTGCCAACCCGCCGCAAGGGCTACACCCAGAAGGCCAAGATTGGTGGTCACACCATCTTCCTGCGCACGGGTGAGTATAACGACGGCCGCCTTGGCGAAATCTTCCTCGATATGAACAAGGAAGGCTCTGCTCTTCGCGCCTTCATCAACAATTTCGCCATTTCGGTATCGCTCGGTCTGCAATACGGCGTGCCTTTGGAAGAATATGTTGACGCCTTCACCTTCACCAAGTTCGAGCCAGCTGGCATGGTGACAGGCAATGACGCCATCAAGAACGCCACTTCGATCCTCGATTACGTGTTCCGCGAACTGGCGATCTCCTACCTCGGCCGCAACGATCTGGCCCATGTTGACACCTCCGATTTCGCCAACACGGCCCTTGGCCGCGGCGTGACCGAAGGCAAGGCAGACGTGGTCTCCAAGGGTCTGACCCGTGGCTACAAGCCAACGCTGGTTTCCAGCACGGCAGCAGGCACAGCAGAACCACGCGGTGCCGCCACCGGCACACCTGCCAAGGCATCGGCCTCTGGCGCAGGCAATGTCACCGCCTTTTCAGGCAACACAGCCCGCAAGCTGGAAGTGACCACAGCCGTTTCCACCTCAGAAGTCGTATCGTTTAAGCGCGATTACGAGGAAAAGGCCGCGGAACTGGTGGAAGACATGGCCTCTGAAGCGCTGTTCTCGGATGCAGCCGCAGAAGACGCCGAAGCCGCCAAGGCTGAAGCCAAAAAGCTCGAAGCCTCCCGCCGCATGCGCTCCATCGCACAAGGCTACACCGGAAACATGTGCTCCGAATGCCAGAACTTTACCATGGTACGCAATGGCACATGCGAGAAGTGCGACACTTGTGGTTCGACGAGTGGGTGCAGCTAATTAGCTGAGGTTTGAAATGGATTTGGCCCGGGGGAAACTCCGGGCTTTTTATATAATTATGGCAATTTCTTACTGGTTAGGTGTTATATCGCTTCAATGGAGAAATCAGAAGAGATGAAATCTAAGAGTCAGATAGCGAGAACGCCTCCTCCTGATGTGCGCCTTGAACTACGCCGCGAAGTTGGCTTCGGTTGCCCCCTTTGTGGAAATCCGCACTTGGAATATCATCACTTTGACCCACCTTGGCGAATTAATAAGCACCATAGTGCAGAAGGAATGATTGCATTATGCGCAAGACATCACAACGAGGCTGACTCTGGTGCATTTACTAATGAACAATTGAGGAATTTAAAAAAGAACAACCACACTCGCGTTCAAAGTAAATTCAATTGGCGCCGAAAGCACACCGTTTTTGCTTGTGGTGGGAACTATGCATACGATTGCACTGCGATGCTGACTGCTCGTGGCATAGATATGATATATTTCGAAAAGGACGACGATGGTTATGATACACTTTCTCTGAAAATTTATGATACGTGCCTAAATCCAATAGCCGTAATGCGAAAAAACGATTGGATTTGCCGAAATAATGTAGATGAAATTGAAGCTACACCTAGGACGCCTAAGCTCATTATAAAATCGAAAATACATAGAATTGATTTTGAGTTATTTTTTAAAGACAGAGGAAATATGAATGAAACGGAAATTAAAGTCTTAGATGATTTCAATATTCCAGAATATGAAGAAGCATTGCTCGTCAAAGTGCGAGGGAAATTACCAGCGCCATGCTCAGCTATTTTTTCGGACGACAGATTAATAGTAGACGGTAGACTATTTTTTTCAGGCAATAAATTCATAAGCTCTAATAAAGCTATTGTTCTTGGGTAAAAATCACATTAAACATACAGTTATCACGCCACAAATTTGTCTGATCCTGATAATTTTCCAATGTCTGAAGAGCAGTTGGCAAAGGCACCGCATATGTCGCGGGTGAATATAATCCGTCGCGTTTTGTCGCTAACGCAGGAAGAGTTTTCGGCTCGTTACCAGATTCCGCTCGGAACCTTGCGCGATTTGGAGCAGGGGCGCTCTGAGCCCGATTTGGCGGTAAAGATTACTTCATCCGGCTGCCGGTGGGAGAGAAGAAAAAACGCTGATAGCATTGCAACTCGTTTACTGCAAAATTCCTTAAACTGGCGTCGATTTTGAGCAAGGCGTCGCGTCAACGCTCTTCTCCCAAAGGGGAGAAGTCGAGGACCGAGGGATGAGGGGGCTACTGGTGCGCGACAGGCTATTCCTACAGCGCCGCACGCCAAATATGGTGCCATAGTACACGACACAAACGCCTTTATGTGCCGTTTACCCCCCCTCTGGCTTGCCAGCCATCTCCCCCACAAGGAGGGAGATCGGATAGGCGCTCCCGCTCGTTTTTAACAATGAACCTGTGATTTCCGACACATAGGACGTATGCTGTTGAGCAATAGGGTTGCTTTTTGTCGATCTCCCTCCTTGTGGGGGAGATGCCCGGCAGGGCAGAGGGGGGTGAGCTACACGGTAAAACCTATGCGTCGTGTACTGTGATATGGCGCACGAAGGACGCTGTAACACTTTAAATCTGCTGCATAATTTTTACCTTAAATCGATTCCGATTTAAGGACTTATGCAGTAGTTTCTCGCATCAAGCGCCGACTTTCAAAGCACTCACCCGAAACATACGTGCAAAGAACGCATCATCTGACAGGCGGCGGAGCAAAAGCGCGATCAAACCCGTTGCCACCACGGCAAATGCGAGCCTGCCGAATAGCACGCCATAGACATCAGCCCCCAGCGCCATCACCACAAGCGTGTCTTCGATCACGCTATGGGCAAAGCCCATGAACACACAAGAGAGAAAAATCTGGCGTGGTGGAATGGTGCCGGATTGGGCTTCGCGGATCAAAAGGCCACCGCCATAGGAAATGCCCAGAAACAGGCCAACAGCGGTGAGATGGCCAGCTTCGCCGCGAATACCAGCCAGACGCAGAGCCGGGGAGAGCACTTTCATCAGCCACGCCAGAACACCCGTTGCTTTTAGCAGTTCAAGCCCCCAGAACAGCACAAACAGGATGACAAACATCCAGACCATGGTTTCCCCTAGCCCGAGGAAATAAGCGCCCCAATCGGGCGTATTGCTGATCGGAACCCAGACCGGATTGACCGGTTCAGACAGCCAGCCTGTCAGCGCCAGCAGATGATGCAACAAAAATGCGTAGATCATGCCGCCAACAATGCGCAGAACGGTGGTGATAACCATGCCCGGCCCGGCCTTTTGAATGATTTTTTGCTCAATCGGCAGCGCATGGGCGAACAGGATCAGAGCCGAAAACACGGTAATATCCGCAAGGCTCAAGGATGACACCGGCACGAGCGTAAAAAGAAGCGGCACAGCGCCCCAAATGCCAACAAGCATGCCTGTCAGCCAGGCCAACCCCAGCGCTGGCGGCAGGCCAAACAGGCTCATGATCGGCTCAAACACCGGCGAAATGGCCTTGATCACGCCCATTCGAGATAGCACTTCGGTCAAAATGGTGATCGGAATGGTGATCCGGATCAAAACCCAATAAATCTCTGTTATATCGCGTGTTTTTCGAAGGGCAGGGGCAAGGAATGGCACGGGAATCTCCTCATCGTTGGCCAGTTGTTCCTACCCTAATCCGCTTCGCATTTTTGGTCAGAGATTGCGCTTTCTTGCAATTTTATTGCAAAAGTCGCTTTTGACTGGTTAAGCTGGCACCATGGACAGGATTGATCGAAAAATACTCGCCCTTTTGCAGCGCGATGCATCGCGCACAAACGTTGAAATCGCGGAAGAGGTGGGCTTATCTCCGTCCAGCTGCCTGCGGCGCACCCAGCGCCTGCACAAATCCGGCATTATCGAAAAAATCGTGGCAATCCTGAACCCGACAAAGTCCGGTCGCGTGATCAAGGCGCTGGTGACGGTGGAGCTGAAACTGCATGGCGAGCAGCATATGCGCCGCTTTCTGGATATCGTCGTTCACGAGGAAGCAGTGTCCCAGGCCTATGCCGTGACCGGTGAGACCGACGTTGTTTTAATGCTGCGGCTGCGTGACATGGAGGAATTCGATGCGCTGTGTGATCGGCTGTTTCGCGACGAGATCAATGTGGCACGTTTCGTCACCATGATGGTGATCAAGACCGCGAAAGAGGAAACAGCCATACGGCTTTGACGACGCGATGTCCTGATAGCACTTGGAAATAGAATGAACCCACCCCAGTTCAATAAAGAAATCAGATAAGGAAGGTTATGGAACTTTAATTAGTATCCTGATCGATGAACGGCTCTATTCTACACCAATGCAAGGACGCGTGAACATTAAATCTCTCCTGATGCCTCGCGGCGGCGCTGGTCGAGTTCTTCACTGTAGCGACGCAATGTGTGGCTCTCTGTGAGCAATCCGATGGGCTTGACCTGCCCGAGATCATTCACCACGGCCAACGCTTCACTGTGGGTCGCGTCAAAAATCGCGGCCGCCTGTTTGACGTTCATGGTTGGCAGCAAAACGTCTTTGGTGTAGCGCAGATAGCTTTCCAGCGTGCGCTCATCGCCGTTGCGGTCCATGGGATCGGCATAGACTTCCGGCACCAGCACAATGCCCTTGTAGCGGCCTTCATCATTGACCATGATGACGCGCTGCGTGGAGCCAAGCGGAAAACGCTTGTTGAATTCATCCAGCCCCATAGAGAGTTTGGCGGTGCGAACATCGGCGCGCATCATCTTATTAACGGTCAAATCGCGTATCCAGCCAACATCATGAGCGCTGCGAATGGTTTCACCGCGCAAATGAAAACGCCATGTGGCAAAGGAATAACCAAAGGACACGCGCACCACCAAAGATGCCGTGACAACAGCCGCAAGCACCAGAGCGGTAATGGGAAAATCGCCGGTCAACTCCAGCGCCAGAAAGGTCATGGTCAATGGACCGCCAATGACAGAAGCTGCAAAAGCGCTCATGCCAACCACGGCATAAACCGTCGGAGTCAGTGTCAATTGCGGAAAGAAATCCGCGCCAAACACGAATATTTTGCCCAGCAGTGCGCCCATAAACAGCGACGCAAAGAACAGACCGCCGCGAAAGCCTGAGCCAATCGACACCGCACTGGCAAGCGACTTCAGCATGAAAAGCATCACCAGCGCGCCAAGGGGTGAATGCGAATTGAGGTTGAGATGTAGCGCGCCGTGGCCGCTCGATAGCACCTGTGGCGACACAAGCCCCAGCAGCCCCACAACGATGCCACCAAGAAAGGGTCTGAACACTTGCGAAATCGAGCTTCTGCGAGCCGTTTCTTCAATGAAAGACACCGCCTGCATAAGCACAATACCAATGGCGGCGCAGATAATACCAAGGACGATCGTCGGCACATAATCCAGCGGTGTCACAACACCCATCACACCGACATCGATGGAAAGTCCATGATGGGCGATCTGATTAGCCACCAGATTGGACACCAGCGCAGAGACAATCACCGGAGCGAGGGTGATGACCGTATAAGAGCCGATAATCAGCTCAATCGCATAAAAAGCCCCCGTCAATGGCGCATCAAAGGCCGCGGCAATGGCACCCGCCGCGCCACAGCCAACCAGAATGCGCATGTCCCCTCGCCGCAGTTTCAGCTTGATCCCCAGCTTGGAGGCCGCACCGGAAGCAATCTGCGTGTAGCCTGCCTCAAGCCCCACGGAGGCACCAAACCCATTGGAAATGATGTTCTGCACGCTGACAATAATGCTGTCGGTGAGCGACAGGCGTCCACCATGCAGGGCGTTGGCCTCAATTGGGTCAACCATCGGCTTTTTACGGGTCTTGGACAGGATAAACACCACAATACCAAGCAAAATGCCGCCGATAATCGGTCCAAACAGCACAATCGGGCCGCTAACTTGACTGCCGCTCAAGGTATCATCAACACCAAAAACCCAAAAATGCAGGCTTTCACTGAGGAAACGAACCAGAGAAACAAGAAGACCTGCCAAAACGCCCGTACACACGGCAAGCACCACCAGCGACAGCTCACCACGCCTAAACATGGCCTGTAGCCGCGAGCGCCGCATATTATCCAGAAAGCTGGCAATACCGGGAGATTGGAATGGCTTGTTCAACATCGAAACTTCACCCGATCACGGGCTGGTTGGATCAAATTTCAAATGTCACCAGACTGGTTTCAAATTGCATCTGATCATAGGCAGGTTCTACATTGGCAGGCGTTTCACTCATGACTCTGTCGTAATCAAGCGGAATATGCATGTGAGTCAAAATAGCGCGCTGAGGTGACAGGGTTTTGATCCAACCAAGCGCCTGCTCCAGCGAGAGATGGCTTGGATGTTCTTTGTATTGCAAGGCATCAATCACCAGCACATCCAAGCCCGACAAGCGCTGCACCGTTTCCGCCGGGAAGTCGGAAATATCGCTGCAATAAGCCACATTGCCGATGCGAAAGCCCAAAGACGTGATATCACCATGATGCTGCAACAGCGGCAGCAGAGGGATGCTCCCCCCCTTCCCTTCAATCACCACCGGCTGATCCAGTGTTTCAATCACATGCGGTTCCACAATCGGTGGATAGCTGCTGCCCTCTGGTGTTTTCAGGCAATAGCCGAAACCGGCCTCAATGCGACGCATGGTTTCAGAATCAGCATAGATTGGAATGCGCCGCCGCTGGATCATGGCATAGCCACGCAAATCATCAATACCGTGCAGGTGATCCGCATGGGCATGGGTGTAGACGACAGCGTCAATTTCGCTGACGCCTGCACGCACCATCTGTTCGCGCACATCAGGGCCGGTATCCACCAGAACCGTGGTTTTGCCGCCGTCCTCATGCCATTGCTCAATGAGAAACGCAGCCCTTGTGCGCCGATTTTTCGGGTTATCGGGATTGCAATTGCCCCACTCACCATTGATCCGCGGAACGCCCGGCGAAGAGCCACATCCCAAAATGGTGAAACGACGGCGATAGGTCATGGATCAATCATAGCCTTGGCATTTTGGAAAACAGCTTCAACGCATTGTCCGTGGTGATTTTTGCCATTTCGGCATAGCTCAACCCCTTCACCTCGGCCAGCACTTCGGCGGTGTTGACCACGTAAGAAGGCTCATTTTGCTTGCCGCGCCAGCGCTTGGGCGCAAGATAGGGCGCATCTGTTTCCACCAACAGGCGATCGAGCGGAACATCCTTGGCAATATCGCGAAGCTCTTGCGACTTCGGAAATGTTAGAATGCCTGAGAACGAGATATAGCCTCCAAGCTCAACCCCGGTTTTGGCCAGCGCTTCACCAGCAGAGAAGCAATGCAGAATGAAGGGGAAGGCCCCCTTGTCTGTCTCTTCCGTCAAAATCGCTGCCATGTCCTCATCCGCACTGCGGCTGTGGATCACCAGCGGCAATTGGGTTTGGCGTGAAGCATCAATATGGCGCAAAAAGCCCGTTTTCTGGTCTTGCGGCGTTTGCGTATCGTAAAAATAATCCAGACCGCATTCGCCGATCGCCACGATTTTGTCATGGGCATTGGCCAGTCGCACCAGATCATCTGCTGAAATATCCAGCTCTTCATTGGCATTGTTCGGATGGGTGCCAACCGAGCAGAACACCGATGGATAGCGCTGCGTCAATGCCAGCAGCGCATCCAACTTTGCCACGCGTGTCGAAATTGTCACCATCTGCTTTACGCCAGCATCATGGGCGCGCTTGACGAGTTCGTCTCGCTCGCTGTCGAAATCGGCAAAATCCAGATGGCAATGGGTATCAATCAGCATGGTGTCTCAAGCCTTTTCAGGGGCAACATAGCGTGGAAACACCGGAGTAGGTGCTTCCAGAACGGTTCCGGGTGTCAGGCGACCCGCCTCGCCCAGCTTGGCAAAGCTGCGATCTTGTGGTGCCACGGCCACGAGATCAAGAAGCTTTGCCGCACTGTCTGGCATGATCGGCTGAAACAGAATGGCAATCTGGCGCACCACTTCGGCGGTGACGTATAGCACCGTTTCCATGCGTGGCACATCCGTCTTGCGCAGCACCCATGGCTCTTGAGCCGCGAAATAGCGGTCTGTTTCGTTGACGATGTTCATGATGGCCGCAACAGCTTTGTGAACCTGCTGGGTCGCCATTTCGTCGCGGCAAATGGTGATCGCAGAATCGGCAACAGCCAGAATAGCCTTGTCGGCTTCAGTCAATTCGCCGGGCTGCGGAATTTTGCCATCGCAATTCTTGACGATCATCGACAAGGAACGGCTGGCAAGATTGCCAATGCCATTGGCGAGATCGGCATTGATGCGGGTGCCAATGCCCTCTTCCGAATAGCTGCCGTCCTGTCCAAACGATACTTCGCGCAAGAAGAAGAAACGCACCTGATCGAGACCAAAGTGATTGACCAGATTAACCGGATCAACAACATTGCCCAGCGACTTCGACATTTTCTCGCCCTTGTTGAGCAAGAAGCCGTGCGCATAGATCCGCTTTGGCAGCGGCAAACCGGCAGACATCAAAAACGCTGGCCAGTACACCGCGTGGAAGCGAATAATATCCTTGCCGATGATATGGGCGTCGGCTGGCCAATATTTGGCGCGCGGGCCATTTTCATCGGTCAAATAGCCGGTTGCGGTGATGTAATTGGTCAGCGCATCGACCCAGACATACATGACGTGCTTGTCGTCGCCGGGCACCTTGATGCCCCAGTCAAACGTGGTGCGCGACACCGACAAATCCTTAAGGCCGGATTTGACAAACGACATCACTTCATTGCGGCGCTCATTGGGGCCAATGAAATCGGGTTGGTCTTCGTACAGTTTCAGCAGCTTGTCTTCATAGGCTGAGAGCTTGAAGAAATAGCTTTCCTCTTCCACCCATTCCACGGGTGTGCCTTGTGGCCCATAGCGTACGCCATCGCGCACCGAGGTTTCATCCTCGGTGTAATAGGCCTCGTCGCGCACCGAATACCAGCCAGCGTAGCTATCCTTATAGATATCGCCATTGGCTTCCATTCGCTTCCAGATCGCCTGGCTAGCCTCATGATGGCGCGGCTCGGTGGTGCGAATGAAATCGTCGTTGGAAGCATTCAGCAGCTTGCCCATTGCCCGGAATTCATCGGAATTGCGCTTGGCCAGCTCTTCCGGCGTAATGCCTTCATTGCGCGCGGTCTGCTGCATTTTCTGACCGTGCTCATCTGTGCCGGTCAGAAAGAACACATCCTTGCCATCGAGGCGCTGAAACCGCGCAATAGCGTCGGTTGCGATCAACTCATAGGCATGGCCAATGTGCGGCTTGCCGTTTGGATAGGAAATGGCGGTGGTAATGTAGAATGTGTCTTTCATGGATCGGCCTTTGGAGTCCGCGTCTTGTCTTTATAAAGTGTATGCCGCTCTTAACGCATGTTGGCACTATGCGAAACAACAAGTTTTTAAAGCGCCATGCGATTTATTGGATTGCGCAACGATTGTGCATGTCTGGTTCTATCTCTCTCCTAAACACCGTTTGCGCAAAGATGCGGATTGCACTTGACCAGATTGCCCTGCATTTGGTTCACTGCATTTACGGTGCTGCTCTGCGCCCCATGCCGGAGAAACAAATATCTGACCTAGAGGAAATTTCAGGGAGTCTTTTCTTCATTGAGGCAAAAACAAGACCAGAAAATCTTTGGCTGCCTATCGCCAGAAGTGGTATAGCCTCCTAACTATTTGAAAATACGTCATTCATCGTGAGTCCATGGCTGAAAGCTCTTTAGATCAGGTCGAGAACACACAGGGTGGCACACCCGGAGACATAGTTTGCTGACAAATTTTTCTTTTGACCCGCTGCTATCGCTTTCCGGCTTTCTCGTTGGATCTCTGGTGGGTATTACGGGTGTGGGTGGAGCATCACTGATGACCCCGCTCATGGTTCTTCTTTTTGGAATTCACCCGACCACAGCGGTTGGAACAGACCTTCTCTACGCCGCCATTACCAAAATGGCCGGCACGGCTGTTCACCATCGCCACGGCCATATTCGTTGGCGCCTGGTGGGGCTTCTGGCTTTGGGCAGCATACCAGCAACCGCCATCACCCTTTGGGTTATGAGTGGCATGGATCGCAAGAGCGCCCATTCTGTGGCGATTTTGACCACAAGCCTCGGCATCATGCTGATGATAACGGCTTTGATCCTGCTGTTTCGCGATCTTTTGATGCGTTATGAAATGCAATGGCTGAAAAGACACAGCACGCCAAGCCCCAGAACAATTGATGCGGCCACGCTGCTACTGGGCATTATTTTGGGTGTGCTGGTCACGATGACCTCGGTTGGCGCTGGAGCCATCGGCGTCACCGCCCTGCTTTTTCTTTATCCGCGCGCCAAAATCAATGACATCGTTGGTTCAGACATTGCGCATGCCATACCGCTGACCTTACTTGGCGGCCTGGGCTATTGGATGATTGGCGATGTGAACTGGCTTTTGCTGATTTCGCTGCTGATCGGGTCGATTCCCGGTATCATTCTGGGCAGCTATGCCGCGCCAAAACTGCCAGAAAAAGCCGTGCGCACCACCCTTGCCATCGTGCTGGTGATTGTGGCCTTAAAACTTATCACTCATTGAGTGGACTGCTGTGGCTGCCCTCACGCAGCCACTTCAGCCAACACTTCCAGCAAGCTTTGCTTGCGATCAAGATTATAGGCAGACGCAACGCCGAGTTTTTCAATAATGCCACTGGAAAGCCGCGACAGTTTTTCGGCGCGGTTGATATCGCCCGCCATTGCGGCGTGCTTTGCATTATCCATCAGAAATTCGGTGATGTGCTCAATGAAAAATTGAAAAATAACGTCACTGTCCTTGGCCGATAGCACATCGGCCAGCTTGTGCATCTGTCTTCGCGCCGCAGGCCCTTGATTGGCCAACATGTCATTGAAAGAATTGATAATATCCACACCGCCATAATTGATCAGTTTCAGCGCTTGCGACACGCTGCCTTTGGCATCGGTTGCCAGCATGGCGGCCTGTTCGGGCGAGATCCGTGTGCCAAGATGCGATAAGGCCTGGGTAAGATCCGGCACGCTTAACGGATTCAGCTTCAAAGGCATGCAGCGCGAGCGAATCGTCGGCAAGAGCTTGCCCGGTGCATGCGACAGCACCAGAAACAGTGACCGTTTTGGCGGCTCTTCCAGCACTTTCAAAATGGCATTTGCCGCATTGCGGTTCATATCATCGGCAGGATCAAGAATCACGATGCGCCAATTGCCACTGCCGGAGGTTTGAGAGAAGAAATGCCCCGCTTTGCGCACCTCTTCCACCGTGATGTAGGATTTTACCTTGCCGGTTTTTTCATCGACCGGGCGGCTCAAATGGAGCAGATTATGGGACGCACCAGAGGCAATTTGCCGTCCTACCAAGGAATCCTGATCGGGATCAGACAGCACAACGGGGGCAGCTTCTGGCTCTGGATGCGACAAAACATGATGGGCAAAGCGAAACGCCAGCGTTGCCTTGCCAATGCCCTGCGGTCCTTCGATCAGAATGGCGTGGTGCAGTTTGCCCGATTGATAGGAACGCGCCAGGAAATTCTCGGCATCATTGTGACCAAACAGCCTTGTGTTGGCAAAGGGTGCAATGGCCCCATCCAGAATACCGGGTGTTTCCATATCAGTTCACCTTTTTCGCATCATGCTCAAAGCCGCTCAAAAGCGGCTGCAACACCTCGAAAATATCCTCTTCGATCTGCCCGATCTCAGCCTGCGCATTGACAACGCGGCAGCGGTGCGGCTCCGCCTTGGCAATCATCAAGAAAGCATCGCGGCGACGTTCATGGGTTGCCAATTCCTCTTTTTCGAAGCGATCAGGGGTATTTTCGCCAGCATCCCCTGCCCGCTTTTGTGCGCGTGCCAGACCGGCCTTGGCCGGAAGGTCGAGAATAATGGTCAGATCCGGCACAACGCCGTTCACCGCCAAACGCTGTAACTCTTCAATAAAGGCGGGTTGCAGATTGCCTGTCGCCCCTTGGTAAACACGGGAGGAATCCATGAAGCGGTCACACAACACAATATCACCGCGCAACAGGGCCGGGCGCACCAGCGTTTCCACGTGATCGTTGCGGGCAGCAGCAAAGAGAATTGCCTCCATCTCCACCCCGAATGGCTCGGCAGCACCAGACAAGAGAACATGCCGCAGCGCTTCGGCGGCGGGCGAGCCGCCCGGCTCCCGCGTTACCACCACCGAAAAGCCCAAAGCCGTCAGGCGCGCCTGCAACAGCTTGATCTGGGTGGATTTACCTGCCCCCTCGCCGCCTTCAAAAGTGATGAACAATCCACGACCCAATGCCAATTTTACGCTCTTTCTTTCGCCCAACTCTCTGGGCGTCAGGTTTGAATGGTTGCTGTTTATCGCAAGCCGCAAAGACGCGAAACCTCTGCATGCTCAAACGAACGCAGAAATGGTCCTTTGTTGGCACTTAAACCCACGAAAACAGCAATTCCACCAAGGCGTCACGCACCCGCTTCATCAAAGCACCGAGCTTTGAAGGCTCCACCGCCTGCAAAGGCAAATCGCGCAACTCTTTATCGCCAAGCAGAATGTGAAGGCGCGCCACCTCCTGCCCTTGCTCGATGGGCGGGCGCAAGGGCCAACGATAAACAAGCTTTGCTGTCAGCTTGCCCGCCGCATCCTTTGGCACGTAAACATCCACGGCCTGCGGAGAGGCCAAAGAAATTTCGCCGGGTTCGCCGCCATAGACACTCGCTTTGCCCACGATCTGCCCGGCCTCAAACAACCGCTTCTTCTCAAACGCGGAAAAACCCCAGGCAAACGCTCTTGCGGCATCATCGCGCCGGGTCTGTTCGGTGGCGCTTCCGGCCAATGCCAGATAGAGCCGCACACCGTTTTGCTCGGCGGAGGCCACTATAGAATAGCCCTCGCCCTCAGCAAAACCGGCGACCAACCCATCAACGCCCGGCACCTGCCCCAACAGCGGGTTGCGATTGCGCTGCGTGATGCGGTTCCACTCGAACTCAGGCTGGGAGTAGAGCTTGTAGAACTCAGGATAGGTGTTTTTGATGTGCTCTGCCAACGTGATCAAGTCACGGGCGCTGACCTTATTGTCCGGGTTTGGCAGGCCCGTGGCATTGGCGAAATGGCTATCTTTCAAACCAAGGGCAATGGCCCGCTCGTTCATCAATTTTACAAAATTCTCTTCAGATCCTGCCATGCCCTCGGCCAGAATAAGGCAGGCGTCATTGGCCATCTGCACCATGACACCCTTGAGCAAAGCCTCGACGGGAACGCGGGAGCGCACGGCTGCAAACATGGCAGCGGTGCGCGAGGGGGCGCCACCCGTGCGCCAGGCATATTCCGACACAGGAAATTCTTGCGTCAGCGAGAGCTTGCCGGATTTCAAGGCATCCAGCACAAGTTCCACTGTCATTAATTTTGAGAGCGAGGCCGAACTGAAAGGTGTTGATGTATTTTTCTCAAAGAGAACACTGCCGGTCTCTTCTTCAACCAACAACACCTGCTTGGCTTCTGTGGCAAACACCGCTGGCGCTGACGAATTGGACGCAGGCCTATCTGTTGCGGCAGGCGGGTTTTGCGAAAACGCAGGCGTGGCAAGCTGCACACCTGCAAAAGCCAGCACAACAAAGGCGCTGGCAAACCCAAGGGCATTTTTTTTGATCGGCAAGCTCAGATGCATTGCCACCTCTTGCAAAAACGTTGGACGCATCCGCGCCAAACGCCTGTTTTCAGGAAGAAATCACAGCATAAAAGAATCGCTCTGCTTCTTCCCATGCTTAGATTTTCCAGCTGGCCGGGTCCAGAAAAATCTAAGCCGCTTACGTCCCAATGCCCGATGGACCAACAACCCAACCCGGCGGCAAGCCGCCGTTGGAACGCGGTGCAGCAGGCTTGGCTGGCGTTGTACGAGCAGGCTTTGGCGCATAAGATGGTGCTTCATTGCGCGCAACGGAAACCGCTGGCGTATGGCTGCGCGTTACAGGAGCACTCCAGGAAGCCTCCCGGCGCTGGGCTGGCATAGGCACAGCTTCGTTATGCGATGCAATCGCGACGTCTGCATGGGTTGCTGGCTTGGTATAGGCCATAGCTGGCGATGGGGCGGCGGTTGGCTTCGCTGATTTTGCGATTGGCCGAGGCGTTTCTGCCGGGCCAGCGAAGCGACCAAAGAAGCTCTCCTTTGGTGCAACTGGCGCATTGGAAGCCACCATCACGCCGCTTGCAATCTGACCACCGCCCATGGGATCGATGCCCGGGCCGCGCTGGCCTTTACGCACATAAGAGGCCATCAAATAAGGCATGTCATGACCGCTCATATCCGCAGGACCGACATATTTTACCCGCACATGGGCTGTGCCATGGCCTTTCACGTCCAGCAACTGTGCCGCCTTTTCCGAAAGGTCGATCAAGCGATTGGCATGGAATGGTCCGCGGTCATTGACGCGAACGATCACCGAGCTTCCGGTATCAAGATTGGTTACGCGGGCATAGCTGGGCAGCGGCATGGTGGGGTGAGCAGCAGAAATGCCGTATTGATCATACACTTCACCATTGGCGGTGTAGCGACCATGGAAGGCCGAACCATACCACGAGGCCAGGCCGGTTGCGTCATAATTGGGATTTTCGCGGGGCTTATAAACCTTGCCAGCAACCACATAGGGATCACCAACCAAACGGCGACCGCCACCTTTCGGCACAGGACCACCATTTACCACGCGCGGGCTGGCCTTTACGCCATAAGCGGATTCGGCGAAATATTCCTTGCTGCGCTTTTTGGAGCTGCTGACCTTGTCACCAGAATGCGTGGTGCCGCACGAAGCCACGGCTGCACCTGCCATAACCACAACGGCCAAACGCAGCGAGACTGAAACTGGACCACGAACTTTCAAGATACTCATCCCCATCAACGTACCAAGACACCGGCTTGTACCGCGACGCGGTCACTCACACCTGAAACACACATTACTGTCCCCGAATGAAACAGATCGTGCCATAATCTACATGGGGACAAAATGGCAAAAATACGATTATGGTTAAAGCCTTTATTGAATAACTTGTTGCTATGGTTAATGAATTACTAATTACGACCACCAAGGCCAGGTCGCCACATTCTCAAAATCACCGGTAATTCGCTGCTGAAATCGCGCACTGAAGCAATGAACTTTGATGCCTTCATCCTGCGTTTCCTGTGTTTTCTACTAGGATAAAACCCCAGCCACTCCGCACTCTTTGGGCTGCATAAAACAAGCTCTGATATATCAGCGCAAACCACATATGTTAATTTCCACTATCTGCCCCTGATATATCAGTTGGTGAATTTTTGAAAAATCCGCTATAGACGGACAAATTCAGGGCGCGTTGATCGGCTTTTGGGGAGAGCGCATGTCGGACATTCAAACATCGCAGAGTAGCAACGCCTATCGCGCGTTGGAGCATTTGATTGTGACCCTCAAGCTCGCCCCCGGCGAAAAGGTGACGGAAAAGCAGCTGATCGAGCTTGCAGGCCATGGCCGCACGCCGGTGCGCGAGGCAATTCAGAAATTGGAATGGCAAGGGCTGATTGTGGTGCGCCCGCGCGTTGGGCTGCAAATCTCGCAGATTGCGCCAGAACACCACAGCCAGATCATGACTGTACGCCAACAATTGGAACCCCTGGCTGCGGCCCTCGCCGCCACCAACGCCAGCGCGGAACAGCGACAAGCCTTGGTTCAATGCGCCAAAGCCATGACGGGTGCCGCAACAGAAGGCAGCATTGACGACTTTCTGGCCGCCGACAAAGTGTTTGACGAAATTCTGGAAGCCGCCTGCCCCAACCCCTTCCTCACCGCCTCGCTGCAACCCCTCCAAACGCACTCCCGCCGGATTTGGTATTCAACAGCAACGCTGGAGAAGATGGACCGCTCGGTGTCGCTGCATGTGGGGGTTATTCGGGCGATTAAGGATGGGGATGAGGGTGCTGCGAAGGCAGCGATGGTGGCGTTGTTGGGATACTTGGACCGGGGACAAACTGCTACTATGTGAGACAATAAGCCGTGCCAAATTTAAAATCACTTTGCAAAGATTCGAATTAAAACACGGGGGCCGGGAGCGGAATTGCCGCTTTACGTGATAAGTAATGGGTTTAGCTAACGCGGCGCCAAAAGTAGCGGCATGCACCGGCCCCTGTAGATCAACAGCTTGTCAATACTGTCATGTGGTTTACGACGATATTAACCAACGAACGGACGATCTACGGACGGGTTAGAGATGAAATCAGCCACTCGAGTTCCCTCCGAGCGGACGAGAGGACGCTTGCGTAAGAACTGACTGTCGTCATGTCCGTCCCATATCTCTTGTCCATAGCAGCTGCGGCACCTTTACCGATCATCAATATCCTCAACGGGCTACTTGACGTGATCGTCCCCGACAAGTCATCACGATATTGCTCGGCTTGAGCAATGTCATCCCGAGAAATCGGATGGTTGGGGCGTTTAAACTCAATAAGCAGATAGCTGTCGGCTAGATCCTGCGACAAAAGAAGATCAGGTCGCTTCGACGCCCGTTCGCCCACAAATTTCTTGTCACTATAGTTCGCGATGACTCGTTTCAATGTGGTGTTTGATGACATTAGAGCGTACTGGCGACCAAGAAGCCACAAATTCGTCTCGAAAGCCTTATGAACATCCATTTCAAGGGTCGCCTCGTTGTTAATAAGCTCCTCCAGATAGTCCAGAAATCTCAACCGTCTGGTCGCTTGTGCAGCGATCCCAGAGAGCTCAACTATACCAAAATCTTCAAGCGCCGCTGCAAAGGAACTGACATCTGTGCGGTCGGTGGCATTTATCCGCTCGAGTACGGCCCAGTAGGCATCATGTTCCATTGCGTCAAGCGCGACCTCTGCGATAGTCGCAATGCGCTCTTCACTTTCCCTATAGAAACGCTGTAGAATTCTATGTAGCGCTTCCTCAGCATACCGTCGGCGATGCTCCGGAAGGTCTTTCAACCTAGCATCCAACTGCTTCTTCAATCGAGCTAGCTGAAGGCTCATATCGCGAGAGTGGCTCTCCTTAAGCGCTTCTTTGACAATCGACTTCACATAAGATTGGACTTCCTGAAACGCCTTGCTATTCTCAATTACCCCACCCCAATCGGCAGTTACGAAATGGTCGCTTCCCTCGAGCTGCACCTCTCCGTAAACTCTACTCAACAGCTTGACGGGAATTTCCTCGTCATCATCTAAGCCGAACATCATCGGCTTCCCGACGACTTTTCCGTCAACCTTGAGCACTATGCCCGGTGATTTGGGTGCTTTCTTGCCGTCTGCAATGGTAAACTTCAGGCGAGCTGAGCCGCTCTCTGCAAGAGTTTTCTCATGTTCTTTTAATACGCCCGGAACATCATCTACCGACAACTGCACCTCATTTACAAATACCTTGAAGGCATCCTCCCGGCCGTATTCGTGGACGAGGATCTCTCGAAAACGATCGGGCGTAGGAAAATTCAATCGGCTATCGAGACCGGACAGAATGATTGTCGTGCCTGCATGAGCTTCGCCTGCATCCTCCTCGATGAATGGTAGAGGCACAGCTTCCAGATCGTTCTCATTCTGGGCTAAAACGAGCTTGTCTATCGTCAGGTTGCATTTCCGACCTCGGGCGACAGCTGAAACATCCATCCTGCTTGCCAATGACAGACCGGCGAACTTACCGATGCCCTTACGACCCTTGACTTTCCGCTTGAGTACAGGTGTCCTTTCGCCTGTGCGTGCCCGCTTATCGCTGGCAATGTTCAGATATTCTTTCCTCATTTCCAGAGATGTCATTCCAGAACCGTCATCCCGGACAATAATCGGATCAGTCGACATAGGCGTAGGCAATGTGATCCAGACATTTTCGGCATCAGCATCCCATGCGTTGTCTACCAATTCTTTTAGGGCTGCCTCACTCGATCGATAGGTTTCACCAAGAAGTCTTGTCAGACGCGTATTAACTGAAAAATGCACATCATTCATAAAACGCGTTCCCCAACCCGCATATAAATCATAGATAGCAGAAAAAATAAGTGTGCGTAACCTTCATCGACAAGCCCCCCACAGGAAACAGTGCGGCCTGGAATGAACCAAATAAGGAAATTGACCCTAACGTTAACCGTTATCTCGAACTGGACCGGACGTCGCGTGTTTTCTGCTGAACGACCGCGGCGTGTATTCACACCTATCGACCTGTTACGACAGTGCCGATCGTTAAGTTTTACCAGTCGCAGATTGATGGCTTCCCTTCGATCACGAGATCAAAAGGCTCTCATTCATTTCCATTCTTCTCCATCGAGATAGAAAGAAATTGTCATGTCAGAAATTAAAGCCAACCATGCCGATGCTCAACGCAGCCAGTCTGCTCACCTAGACCTAAGAAAATTCGACCCCGAAGCTTTCCACCACGATATAACACCTCGGTTCAGTTACAGAGCACGGATATCCGCAACGAGGGCGCAAAGCTGACAACGCCTCGTCACATGACATAAGCGCAATTTATGCGCTTCTCTTATCGCTTAAAAGCTACTTACTTTCGGTAAAAGCGCGATTTTTTTACGCTTTGCTACCCATCAAGCTTTCTTCAAACAAAAGAAAACCTATCTTGAGAAGTGCAGTAGTCCCGCAAGAGGACAACACAAATCACCCCACAAACGCCCGCTCAATCACAAACTCGGCTGGCTTGTTATTCGCCCCCTCGGTCAGTCCTGCCTTTTCCAGCAGTGCCTTGGTGTCTTTCAACATTGCGGTGGAGCCGCAGATCATGCCGCGGTCGATTTCGGGGTTGAGTGGGGGAACGCCGAGATCAGTGAAGAGTTTGCTGTTTTCAATAAGGTCGGTGATGCGGCCCTGGAAGGCGTAGTCTTCGCGGGTGACAGTGGCGTAGTGTTTCAGCTTGTCGCCAACGATTTCGCTTAGCATTTCATCGGCCTTGATTTCTTCGATCAAATCAAAGCCGTATTTCAGCTCGGCCACATCGCGGCAGGTGTGGGTGAGGATGACTTCCTCGAACTTTTCATAGGTTTCTGGGTCGCGGATCAGGCTGGCAAAGGGCGCGATGCCGGTTCCGGTGGAGAACATGTAGAGGCGCTTGCCGGGGGTGAGCGCGTCCAGCACCAGCGTGCCGGTGGGCTTTTTGCGCATCAAAACCTTGTCGCCGGGTTGAATTTTTTGCAAATGCTGGGTCAGCGGGCCGTTTGGCACCTTGATGGAGAAGAACTCCAGCTCTTCATCCCAGCTTGGGCTGGCGATAGAATAGGCGCGATAGAGCGGCTTGCCCTCCACCATCAGGCCAATCATGGCAAATTCGCCAGAGCGGAAGCGAAAGCCCGCAGGCCGCGTCATGCGAAACCGGAAAAGGTGGTCGGTGTAATGCGTCACGCTCAGCACCGTTTCGGCGTAAACGCCTTCTGGCACGATCAATTCGGCATTGTCGGTCTTTACGGGAGCGTTCATGGGAGGTCGAATCCTTCAAATCTCGTCTCGACAGCGCAGCAGTTCATCAAGCGCGCTGTAGCAATTTTAAATTTACCGCCTGTGCGGAGCCTATAGCCGAAATTACCGCCAAAAACCAGAGAGGCTTTGGCGGTATGGACAGTGCGGCTCTGCACTTGTGCGCCTCATCATCATTCCTCAGGCCGAGCGGCGGCGCCAGCTATAACCTTCCACCGCACCATTGCCGCGCGCGGCAGGCTGGTAGTGGTTGGCAATGCCGGGCAAACGCCCCTCTTCCAGCCGCGCCAAAGCCACCGCATTGCTCACGGCAAAGCTGTCAAAGCCGGTGCGCAACATCAGCGGGATCTGGTCGATCAACACATCGCCCACGGCCCGCACTTCGCCCTGATAGTTCAGCCGATCGCGCAGCAGTGACGCATGGCTGAAACCACGGCCATCGTTAAACGCTGGAAACTTCACCGCAACCAGCGCGATACGGTCGAGATAAGGTGCAAGCTTGGTCACATCGTCAGCCGGGGCGATGACCACGCCAAAATCAACGGTGTTGCTCTCTTCCACCGCTGCCAGAAAATCATCCAGCGGCAGGAGCGCTTTCTGCCCCTCGCCTGCTTTCAGCTCTTCCGTCTCGATAATCCAAGGGTCTTGCTCCGCAAAGCCAGCCTCTTTCCAGATACGGGTCATTGGCAGCACTCCTTACGCAGCTTCAGCGGTTGCGCCGCCATACAGGGCTTCCTTGAAGGGCTTTGGCCCCACGCGGCGGTAAGCCTCAAGGAAAGTTTCCTTCGGATCAAGGCGAAGGCCCAGATAGGTGTTGACCACCGTTTCAACGGCATCCGTGACCTTCTCCGGCTCAAAACCACGACCGATGATTTCACCAATCGACGAATTTTCATCACCCGAACCGCCCAGCGTGATCTGGTAAAGCTCGGCACCCTTCTTTTCCACGCCCAGCAGGCCAATATGGCCCACATGGTGGTGACCACAGGCATTAATGCAGCCGGAAATCTTGATCTTTAGCTCACCAATTTCAGCCTGACGGGCTTGCGAACCAAAGCGGTTGGAAATCGCCTGCGCCACAGGAATAGAGCGCGCATTGGCCAGCGCGCAATAATCCAGGCCGGGACAGGCAATGATGTCGGTGATCAAACCGGCATTGGCGGTGGCCAATTTGGCACCATTGAGCGCTTCATACAGCGCTGGCAGATCGGCCATTGCCACATGCGGCAAAATCAGGTTCTGCTCGTGGCTGACGCGGATTTCATCAAAAGCGTAGCGCTCGGCCAAATCAGCCACCAGCTCCATCTGCGCATCCGTGGCATCGCCCGGCGTGCCGCCAATGGGTTTCAGCGAAATGGTCACCATGCCGTAGTCAGGGTTTTTATGGGCCTGCACATTTTGCGATACCCAAGCGGCAAAAGCTGGATCAGCCTTTTTCGCCTTGGCCAGCGCTTCCCAGCCTTCTGCGCGGGCTGGCAGGTCCGGCATGGCAAAATAGGTCTCGATGGCGCGAATATCGCCCTCGGGCAGTTTCAACACACTGTCCTTCAGGTTTGCGAATTCGGCATCAAACTGACGGGTCAACTCTTCCGTGCCGGTTTCGTGCACCAAAATCTTGATACGGGCCTTGTACTTGTTATCGCGGCGGCCATGCAGGTTATACACCCGCACAATGGCGGTGATGTAAGACAGCATATCTTCTTCGGGCAGGAAGTCCTTGACCTTTTTGGCAATCATCGGCGTACGGCCCTGGCCGCCGCCCACGTAAACCGCAAAACCAAGATTGCCGTTTTCGTCTTTTTTCACATGCAAGCCAATGTCATGCACCTGAATAGCGGCGCGGTCGCGCTCGGCACCCGTTACGGCAATCTTGAACTTGCGCGGCAGGAAGGAGAATTCCGGGTGAACGGAAGACCATTGCCGCAAAATCTCGGCATAGGGGCGCGGATCGGCCACTTCATCTTGCGCCGCACCGGCAAAATGGTCTGCCGTGACGTTGCGAATGCAATTGCCCGAGGTCTGGATGGCGTGCATTTCAACGCTGGCCAGATCTTTCAAAATCGCCGGAGTGTCCGACAATTTTGGCCAGTTGTATTGAATGTTCTGGCGGGTGGTAAAGTGACCATAACCACGGTCATATTTCCGCGCCACATGGGCCAGCATCCGCATCTGTTTTGCATTCAACGTGCCATAAGGAATGGCAACGCGCAGCATGTAAGCATGCAACTGCAGGTATACGCCATTCATCAAGCGCAGCGGCTTGAAAGCGTCTTCCGAAATTTCGCCCTTGAGACGGCGTGCCACCTGATCACTAAACTGGTCCACGCGAGCGGACACGAAAGCGTGGTCAAATTCATCGTAACGATACATAGTCTTCCTCAGGCGGCTATAAAATCAGGATCGGCAAAACCGTGGCCATCGGCATAGGCCATGGTTGGGCCTTCCGCGCGAATACGTTCGCGCAAGCGCAAGGGCCAAAGCGTGCCATTGCGCTCTTCCACATCAATAATGTTGACATCAACCACCAGATTGTCGGCCAAAGCCTGCTTTCCGGTGTTTTCAAGTGCAGATTCGGCCTCGGCATGGCGCGCCACAAATGCATCCTGCAATTTTTCGGTCCACTGACCTGAAGCATCAAGCCAAACGGCAATGCCATCGCTCAAGCGGTTTGCAGTCAAGACTTTCTCTGCCATGCTCATACCTTCATCATGTTGTGTTCGGCACCAATGGTTGCACCCAATGGTTCAGAATGGACAAAATTTGCGCCCGCAACGGCATCGCCAATAATCACCATCACCGGCCCGGTCAATTCGGTGCGGTTTTCAAGGTCCGGCAACTCGCAAAGCGTGCCATGCAGCAAGCGCTTGTCGCCGCGGCCTGCGTTTTCCACCACGGCAACCGTGGTATCCGGAGCCAGACCACCAGCCATCAGCCGTTCTGCAACCGAGGCCGCAACGCTTCGCCCCATATACACGGCAACAGTTGCACCTGACAGAGCAACCCGCGCCCAATCTGGCAAGACATCACCGTTCAAATCATGGCCGGTGGTGAACACAAGCGTAGACGATACACCGCGCAGCGTCAGGGGCAGTTCAAAATCCGCTGCCGCCGCCAAAGCAGAGGTGATGCCCGGCACAATCTCATAGGCAATACCGGCATTGCGCAGGGCTGCCATTTCTTCGCCAGCGCGCCCAAAGATCAGCGGATCGCCTGATTTAAGCCGCACCACACGCTTGCCGGCCCGTCCAAGCTCGACCAGCAAATCATTGATCTCGTTTTGCGATTTGGAATGACAGCCTTTGCGCTTGCCAACAGAGATGCGCTCGGCATCGCGCCTGCCCATATCAACAACAGCCTGAGGCACCAGAGCGTCAAACACAATCGCGTCCGCTTCCATCATCAAACGATGAGCGCGAAGCGTAAGCAGATCTTCTGCACCCGGCCCTGCACCCACCAGAAACACCCGACCTTCGCGAGAGGCGGTGGCGGCACCCTTGAGCAATTTTGTCGCCTGACGGCGCGCGGCGCTGATATCACCGCTTTCCACCGCATCAGCCACGTCACCTTGAAAAAACGAGCGCCAGAACAGGCGGCGCGCCACGCCACGCGGCACAAGTCGATCAACAGCGCGGCGATAGCTGTTGGCCAAACGACCAAGCTTGCCGAGAGAGCGCGGCAATTGCCGATCAATACCGGCGCGGATCATTTGCGCCAAAACTGGACCAACACCCTCCGTGCCAATGGCAATGGCAATCGGTGCACGGTTCACCAGTGCGGGCGTATAAAAATCACAGTAATCGGGCTGATCCACAGCGTTTGCCGGAATTTTAGCAGCACGGGCAGCATCCACAATCACACGATCAGAAGCACCCTCGCCGGTGGCCGCAAACACCAAAGACATGCCCTGAAGCAAGACTGGCGAAAAAGACGAACCATCGACCTCAATGGCTTTGCGCTTTAAAAAGGCAGCATAGTCTGGCTCAGGATCCGCAGTGAAGGCAATGATCTTCGCTGATGTGTTGCTGATCAAGCGCGCTTTGGCAAACGCTTCATCACCATCGCCAAACACAGCCACTTTCGCGCCTTCAACGCGAAAGAAGGCCGGAAAGACCGACAGTTTTTCAGAATCAACGCTCAATGGACCAATCCCTTGTTTAGCGGCATTATCGGTGCAAATACCAGTTTGTTGAAGAAACAGAAATCCGCCTTCTGTTCCATGCCGATATTTCTTTGCTAGCCTGTTTGCTGATCATAGCAAAAGCAACCCGCAGCGCACAATTTTCTTTATTTTATTGACCGACCTTTGCCTCAAACTCCCCTTTAAGGCTAAATGCCAGACAAGATTCTCATATGAGGCTAGCCATGACCGACCAAAACCTGACTGCGCGCCTGCTTGACGTGATTGAACATGATATTATTCCCCTCACCCAACAAGGGGTGGCGGCTGGCAATAAGCTGTTTGGTGCTGCCGTTTTGCGCAAATCCGATTTGTCTCTGGTGATAGCTGAAACCAATAACGAGTTGGAAAATCCGATGTGGCACGGCGAAGTGCACACGTTGAAGCGCTTCTATGAGATGAGCGAACGGCCAGACACCAAAGACCTGATTTTTCTCTCCACGCACGAACCCTGCACCATGTGCATGTCGGCCATCACCTGGGCGGGCTTTGATAATTTCTACTATTTCTTCACCCATGAAGACAGCCGCGATGCATTTGCCATTCCGCATGATTTGAAAATTCTCAAAGAAGTATTTGGTCTTGAGCCGGGTGGCTATCGCAAACAAAATGCCTTTTGGAACAGTTTTGCCATTGAAGACCTGATCGAAGTTGAGGATGATTCAAGACGGAGCAGCCTTCTTGCCCAATCGCAGAAAATCCGCAGCCTCTACGCGGATCTTTCCACGGAATATCAATCCGGCAAAAGCGGCAACGCCATCCCGCTGAATTAAAAACCTATAAAAGGATAGGGACTCATGGAACCTTCAAAGGACATTGCGCGGCTGCTTGAGATCATGGCTGCTCTGCGCCAGCCGGAAACCGGCTGCCCATGGGACATTGTCCAGACATTTGAGACCATCAAACCCTATACGCTGGAAGAAGCCTATGAGGTGGCTGATGCCATAGAGCGCAACGACCCGGATGATCTGTGCGAGGAACTGGGCGATCTTCTGCTGCAAGTGGTTTTCCATGCGCAAATCGCATCGGAAAGCGGGCTTTTTACCTTTGAGGACGTGGTGGAGGCGATTACCAAAAAAATGATCCGCCGCCATCCGCATGTCTTTGCTCGCTCAGATGCCGACACGCCAGACGCGGTGAAGCAGCAGTGGGACACCATCAAGAAGCAGGAAAAGAGCGAACGGGCAGCCCGCCGTAAAGCGCGTGGCATGGCGGATGTGTTTCAAGACGGCCTGCTTGGCTCTGTGCAGCGCACATTTCCTGCCCTCACCGAAGCCGTGAAACTGCAAGAACAGGCCGCAAAAGTTGGTTTTGATTGGGATAAGGCCGAGCCGATCCTCGACAAGATCGAGGAAGAAATTGCCGAGTTGCGCGAAGCCATGCGCGAGGGCGATCAACACAAGATCAAGGATGAATTGGGCGATCTCACCTTCGCACTGGTCAACATCGGCCGTCATGTCAAAGCTGATCCGGAGCAGGCATTGCGCGGCACAAACGTCAAATTCCGTCGCCGTTTTGGCTATATCGAAAAAACATTGCGCGCCAACGGAGAAAGCCTCGAACATGCCAGCCTCGCCCGCATGGAAGAGCTTTGGCAGGAGGCTAAAAAGTTGGAACGAGGAATAGCGGGATCTTAATCCCGCTCCCAATCCTCTTTCACTTGGCCTTGCAAAACGCCAAGCTTTCGCTCCAGCTCATCGGCCTGGCGATCTGTGAGGCGCAAATCAAGACTGACGGAGCCGTCTTCCATGTCTTCGCGACCATCAACAACCGCATTCTCATAGGCCCAAGAGACAACGGCCTGTTTATCGGCGGGGATGATAACGGTTGCTTCTGTCAGCACGCCTGAAAGCCGCTGCGAGATAACATCCATCAGGGCATCCACGCCCTCGCCGCTCAGGGCCGAGACCGGAATTACGTTTTTGCGGGCGGCGACTTTTTGCAAAATGGCGTCATGGGCTTCCGGCTCCAGCCGGTCGATCTTGTTCCAAACTTCGATGATGCGCTCATCACGCGCTTTTTCGTCAATGCCGAGATCGCTCAAAATGCGCAGCACGTCGCCCGATTGCGCGCCATTGTCCGGATCGGCCATGTCGCGCACATGCAAGATCAGGTCTGCTTCCAACACCTCTTCCAGCGTCGCACGAAAGGCGGCAACCAAGTGAGTTGGCAGATCGGAGATAAAACCAACCGTGTCTGACAGAATAACCGTGCGACCTTGCGGCAGTTTCATGCGCCGAAGGGTCGGGTCCAGTGTGGCGAACAGCATGTCTTCGGCCAACACGCCAGCACCCGTGATACGGTTGAACAGCGTGGATTTTCCGGCATTGGTATAACCAACCAGCGCCACAATCGGATGGGGCACCTTGCGGCGCTTGGCACGGTGAAGCTGACGGGTCCGCACCACCTGCTCCAGCTCACGCTCCAGCCGCACAATGCGATCTTGCAGCATGCGCCGGTCGGCTTCAATCTGGGTTTCGCCGGGACCACCCATGAAACCGGCACCACCGCGCTGACGCTCCAGGTGGGTCCAGCTGCGCACCAGACGGCCCTTTTGATAGTTCAGATGGGCAAGATCAACCTGCAACGTGCCTTCCTTGGTGGAGGCGCGACGACCGAAAATTTCAAGAATGAGGCCCGTGCGGTCAATGACCTTGGCATTCCATTCTTTTTCGAGATTGCGTTGCTGAACGGGCGTGAGCGGATGATCAATGATCACCAGACCCGCATCGTGATGATCCAGCAATGCCTTTACTTCTTCAATCTTGCCGCTGCCCATCAAGGTTGCCGGGCGCGGCTGATTAATCGACACAATCAACCCTTCAACAACGGTGAGATCAATGGCGCGGGCCAGCCCCATTGCCTCTTCCAAACGGCTCTCATTGCTGCGGGTGGGCGCCGGAATACTCTCTCCTGTCGGTTTTTCAGCCGAACGTGCCTGCTTGAGCACAGGTACGAGCACCACTGCGCGCATATCATCGCGGTGCATTTCCTGTTCAGGGATAATAGAATCCGATGTTGTGTCCCGATTTGAGATAGCCGTTTTCCTGTCTTGAAATAGAAACGCCAATTCCCCGGCGCGATCACCGGGGAAAGAGAATGAACCGATGGGTGCGCTGAAGATTAAGCTGTGCTCTCTTCGCCTTCAAACATCTGCATCGGTTGACCGGGCATGATGGTTGAAATGGCATGCTTGTAAACGAGCTGAGAATGCCCATCGCGACGCAGCAGCACACAAAAATTGTCAAACGAGGTGACAACGCCGGTCAATTTAACACCATTGATCAAAAAAATCGTCAATGAAATTTTTTGCTTGCGAACCGTATTGAGAAAAAGGTCCTGCAAATTCTGAGAACGTTCCGCCATGGCGCCGCTTCTTTCTATTTTGCCGGTCGGGGATACCGGTTGGAGATTTTCTATCTGATTTTTTGGACAAACTGCCCTCATGCCCCTTGGGAGAGTTTGGTATCAAATCAGCGAGCATTCCGCAATCTGGAAAAATCCATTTGAATTCATTGCCAGATCGCTTTGCGCTCGGAACACCCCATCAAACCCCGAGGGATTTGAGTTTACGATGAAGTGCTGACCGCTCCATGCCCACAAATTCAGCGGTGCGTGAAATATTGCCGCCAAAACGATTGATCTGCGCAATCAGATAATCACGCTCAAACATCTCCCGCGCCTCCCGCAAAGGAAGCGTCATGATCTGGTAATCGCTGCGACCAGAGACTTTTGGCAGCATTTCGCCCAGATCCGCTGGCAGCATTTCGGCGGTGATTGTTGTATCCGGGCTATCGCTTTGTGCAAGGATCAGCAGGCGTTCGATATTGTTGCGCAACTGGCGAATATTGCCCGGCCAATCATGGGCCTGCAACACCGCCATGGCATCGTCACCGATTTTGCGCGGACGAATGCCCGCTTGCTCGGCAATATGGCGCACAAACATATCCACCAGAAACGGAATATCCTCGCGCCGCTCCGACAAGGCGGGCACCCGAATTGGCACAACAGCCAAGCGGTGAAACAAGTCCTCGCGAAACTCGCCATCCGAAATCATGCTTTCGAGATTGTAGGCACTAGAAGAGATGATCCGCACATCCACCTTGACCCGCTTCGAGCCGCCAACGCGCTCGAACTGCTGATCCACCAGAACCCGCAGAATCTTGTTCTGGGTCTCGCGCGGCATTTCGCCCACTTCATCGAGATAGAGAATGCCGCGATGGGCCTCTTCAAGCGCACCAATGCGGCGCGCCTGGCCGGGGCCACCCTCTGTGCCAAACAGGGCAACTTCCATGCGGTCCGGTGTGATTGCCGCGGCATTCAAGGTCACAAACGGCCCTGCAGCCCGCGACGACCTCTTATGAATCATGCGCGCCACCAATTCCTTGCCGCTGCCAGACGGCCCGACAATCATGATACGGCTGTTGGTTGGCGACACTTTTTCAATGGTCTGGCGCAATTGTGAAACGGCAACGGACGTGCCAATCAACTCGCTGGAATCACCTGTGCGGCGTTTCAGGTCCGATACTTCGCGCTTGAGTTTGGAGTTTTCCAAAGCCCGCTCGGCAATCAAAATCAACCGATCCGCCTTGAACGGCTTTTCGATAAAATCAAACGCGCCCCGCTTGATGGCAGAGACCGCTGTCTCGACATTACCGTGGCCGGAAATCATCACAACTGGCAGATCGGGATGCCGGGCCTTGATTTCATCCAGCAGCGCCAGACCATCCAACCGGCTGCCCTGCATCCAGATGTCGAGAAAAATCAGGCGCGGCGCACGATCCGAGATGGCCGCAAGCGCGCTGTCCGCATCATGGGCCGTGCGCGTCTCATGCCCTTCATCACTGAGAATGCCAGAGACAATCTCGCGAATATCTTCCTCGTCGTCGACAACCAGAATGTCAGAGGCCATAGGCTACTTCCTCACCGTTATGCGCGTCAGCAGAGGCGGTGCCAGCCTGTCTCGGAAGCACAACGCGGATCATCGCACCACGGCCTCCGTCAAACTCGGCTGGTGCATCATGCAATTCAAGCTGACCACCATGTTCTTCAATGATTTTTTTGACAATTGCCAAACCCAGGCCGGTGCCTTTGTCACGCATTGTCATATAGGGCTCCAGAATGCGGTGACGGTTTTCCACCGGCAATCCTTTGCCATTGTCGATAATGTCCACCACATAGCTGTCGCGGCTTTCGTCAGTCCGGGTCAAGATCCAGACGTGACCGGGCAATTGTGGCGCATCACTTGGCACCGCCTCAATGGCTTCAACCGCATTTTTGATGAGATTGCCGAAGGCCTGCGCCAGCATTCTCGCGTCAAACGACCCTTGCAACGGCGCATCGCCCAATTCGCGCGTGAAGCTGCAATCGCTGTGCCCCATCTCGCGCAAAAAGATTGCATCTTTCAAAATGTCGCGCAGATCGGCGCTTTGTTTGGTCGGCTTTGGCATACGGGCGAAGGACGAGAACTCATCCACCATCCGGCCAATATCTTCCACCTGCCGCACGATCGTGTCTGTGCATTGATCAAACACGGGTCGATCAGCGTCATCAATCTGCTTGCCAAACCGACGCTTCAGCCGCTCGGCAGAGAGTTGGATGGGGGTCAGCGGATTTTTAATCTCATGGGCAATGCGGCGCGCAACATCCGCCCACGCGGTTGAGCGCTGGGCAATCACAAGATCGGTAATGTCATCAAGGGTGATAACGTAGGATTCGGCCGCATTGCGAGTTTCTTCGCGAGTCACCTGCACAGAGAGTGTCCGCTCTTTGCCACCACGAATAAAATTAACCTGCTTGCGGAAGTCTCCGCGATGGCGAAGGGCCGCCTCGGCAAACACGATATTGATTTCGGGCGCTACGGCATCAAGCTTTTGCCCCATCAATTCGTCTTGTGTGCGCGCCAGAAACAGCTCAGCAGATGGATTAACAATGGTGATTGAGCCATCATCCTCAACGCCAATCACGGCCGCCGTCACACCCGATAGCACCGCTTCGATAAACCGGCGGCGGTCATCGACCTCGTCTTTCGCTTCGAGAATTTCATCACGCTGGGTTCTGATCTGCGAGATCATTTTATTGAAGGTGCGTGACAGGCTGCCCACATCGCCATCGGCCACACGCACCGGCACCACCACATTCATATCGCCAGACGCCACGTGTTCGGCAGCACCAATCAGCAAACGAATAGGGCGCACAATGCGGTCGGCAACGGCAATCGCGGTCCAGATGGCGGCTAGAAGCACAATCAGCGCAAAACCGAGATAAAGCACCGCAAACGCGATTTGCAACGTCGCCCGCCCCGCCTCCATCGCCTTGTATTCGGCGGTGTTATCCTCCATCTCACGCATCGCCTGCATGACCTTGGGATCAACGGCACGGATGGTATAAAGAAAGGCACCACTCAGGGATTCCAGCTTCATGATGGCACCCACAAGATTGGTGGAGCCTGGCGGAATCAACGTGGGTTGGCCAGCGGCAGCTTTGGCAAGCGCGTCTTCAGGTATCGGCGGCAAAGTGCCGTTCGTGGCAATATTGGCCTCAACAATGGGAGTCCCGTCCTTGCGGACAAGAAATGCACCAAGCAAACCGCGCCCCTTGGCTTGGCGGGTCATCAAATCAATAAAGCCGGTGCGATCGAGGAAAAATAGTGATCGATTGCGCTCAAGGTCATTGGCCATAGAAATGGTCTGGCCCTGCAAATAGCTGGCGTTCTCCATCAAATACGCCTGCGCAACATTCATCGACGAGCTGACGATTGATTGCGTGCGAATGGAAAACCAGCGATCCAGCCCCACATTCAGCGTGATTGTGGCGAAAATTGCCACCAAAATCGCCGGCGTGATGGCAACAATGGAAAACAGCGCCACAATGCGCACATGCAGGCGCGCGGCTGCCCTTCCGCGTCGGCGGGCCTGCACCAGCCGATGAACCTCACGACCAATCAGATAAATGAGGCAGACGACGAACAGAGAATTAACAATGGCTGAGCCGATCAGAACGGTCTGCGTCGGCGCAATTGGTGTCAGCCCCAAAAGAACAGGCAGCGAAAAAATGGCACATGCCAGCGCGCCACCCGCCAGCAACAAACCCGGCAATGCGAATGAGGACCGCCGCTCCTGCTGCAATACAGCAGTCGCTTCTCGCTCAGAATGTGTTGCCGCTCGGCGCATCTCTATCCAGTCTTGTTTTCGCACAGCGCGAAAGATTCCAGACTGATAAGGTCGGTAGAGTCTGTCAGGTTCAGATTGAACCTGACAGACTCTGAATTCTTTTGTTTTCGTTTGTCTTTTCGGGGAAACCGGCTTCCACCTTTCCCTGACAAACTCTAAGAAATCGACAACCTTATCGCCACCCCTCAAATCGCTGTCCATTTTTGCAACCCGGAAAGATCGAGTGACAAAAACAACACAGCCGAATTGAGTCTTTCATGCGTTGCTATTGAGCAACGCATTGTGGCGAAATTGCAACGCTACCTGCCTCAATGTCAAGCACTGCGCGAACTGCGATACACAGAAACGCCTAACTCGCGAATTTTTTTGCGCAATGTATTGCGATTCAACCCCAGCAGATCAGCGGCCTTGATTTGATTTCCGCGTGTAGCCGTGAGGGCTGCGAGAATCAGTGGATATTCCATTTCTGTCAAAACACGGTCGTAAAGGCCGGGTGGTGGCAGCGCATCGCCAAAGGAGGCGAAGTAGCTGCGCATATTCTCCTCAACGGCTTGAGCAATGGTCACATTGCCACTCACCGTGCCCGATTTGGAAATGGGGCTGTCGTTGATATCGGAGCGCAATTCCTGCTCAATGATTTCGCGGGTAATGACATCCTGCGGATAAAGCGCCATCAACCGGCGAATGAGGTTCTCCACCTCGCGCACATTGCCCGGCCAAGCGTAGGACTTCATCACTTCAAGCGCTTCCTGCTCAAACCGCTTGGCGTCCAACCCTTCCTTTTCGCCCTGCTGCACAAAATGGCGTACGAGATCGGGAATATCCTCGGCACGATCTCGCAGAGGCGGCAGGCGCAAAGGCACAACATTCAGGCGATAATAGAGATCTTCGCGGAACAGGCCCTGATTGATCGACTGTTTCAAATCCTTATTGGTGGCGGCCACAATGCGCACATCCGTGCGGATCGGCGTGCGCCCGCCCACCGTGGTATATTCGCCCTGCTGCAACACGCGCAGCAACCGCGTTTGTGCATCCATTGGCATATCGCCAATTTCATCCAAAAACAGCGTTCCGCCTTCGGCCTGCTCGAAGCGGCCCGATGAGCGGTTCTGCGCGCCAGTAAAAGCACCTTTTTCGTGACCAAACAGCTCGGATTCGATCAAATCGCGCGGGATCGCTGCCATGTTGATGGCAACAAATGGGCCGTTGCGGCGCTTGCCGTAATCATGCAGCGCCTTGGCCACCAATTCTTTGCCGGTGCCGGATTCGCCGGTGATCATCAACGTCAGATCGGTTTGCATCAAACGGGCCAACACCCGGTAGATTTCCTGCATCGCCGCAGAGCGCCCCACCAGCGGCATGCCGTCCTGCATATCATCGCCCAGCCGCGCCGGTTTCTTTTTGGGCTCGGCCAGCGCACGGCCAATGATGGCAATCAGCTCGGTGAGGTCAAACGGCTTGGGCAGATAATCATAAGCCCCTTTTTCAGAGGCACGAATGGCGGTCATGAAGGTGTTTTGCGCACTCATGACCAAGACGGGCAGGTCTGGCCTTGCCTTTTTGATGCGCGGCAACAGGTCAAATGCGTTTTCATCGGGCATCACCACGTCGGTGACCACAAGATCCCCCTCGCCTGCCGAAATCCACCGCCACAGGGTTGCGGCATTGGAGGTGATACGCACATCATAGCCAGCGCGGCTGAGAGCCTGGTTCAATACAGTGCGAATGGCGGCATCGTCATCGGCAACAAGAATGGTTGCGGTCATCTGGCTTTTCCCGTGTCTTTGGCAAACGGCGCGTCATCTTCTGCTGCTTCTCTCGAAACAGGCATCAGCACGCGAAATGTCGTCCGGTTGGCTTGGCTGTCGCATTCAACAATGCCACCATGGCCACCAATGATTTTTGCAACAAGCGCCAGTCCAAGACCGGAGCCATTTGTTTTGGTGGTGATAAAAGGATCAAAAAGATGCGGTAGCAAATCCGCTGGCACGCCGGGGCCATTATCATGCACACAAAATTCCAGCGGCAGCGAAATCTTTTCGCGCGAGCCCGCGACAGAAAGGCGAATGCCGGGACGATAGGCCGTTGTCAGATGGATCTCGCCATCCGGCTTATCTCCGACGGCTTCCGAGGCATTTTTGATCAGATTGAGAAACACCTGCACCAATTGATCCCGGTTGGCAAACACCGGCGGCAGGGATGGATCGTAGCTCTCGGTGATTTTGATATTCCGCGCAAAGCCCGCCTGGGCAATGGCTTTGACGTGGTCCAGCACAGAGTGGATATTGACCGATGTGCGATCCACCGGCCGCTCGTCCGAGAAAATCTCCATCCGGTCAACCAGCGACACGATGCGATCGGTTTCATCGCAAATCAGCCGTGTCAGGTTGCGATCTTCATCCGGCACGGAGGTTTCCAGCAATTGCGCGGCACCCCGAATGCCGGAGAGCGGGTTTTTGATCTCATGCGCCAGCATGGATGCAAGGCCCGTGACGGAACGGGCCGCAGCGCGATGGGTCAACTGGCGGTCAATTTTGTCGGCCATCGAGCGCTCTTGAAATACCACCACAACCGCGCCCGGTTCGCCAACCACCGGGGCGACATAGAGATCAACCAGCTTGTCTTGACCCAACCGGGGCGAGCTTAAATCCACCCGATATTCATTGACCGGCGCACGGCGCTCGCGCACTTGCTCAATCAATTCCAGAAGTGGGCTGCCAAAAGGAATGAAGGTGGAGATCTTATAACGCGCCAAATGACTGGCGCTTGCGCCAAAAAAGGCCTCAGCCTCCCAATTGGCAAAGGCAATCAAACCTTCCGCATTGACCAGAACAACCGGATTTTGAATGGCGTTGAGCACTGCCATTGCCAACGGATTGCCCGCACTCATCATGTCATTGCTCATGCAGCCTCTTCCTGCGGTGCGCAAACCGCTTTAGCCAACGCCTCGTGCAGGCTCCGGGCCACAAACTCGGGGTCTTTCGATGTCATCACTGCCGTTTTTTCCTGCGCAGATAAAACCGCACCGTGCCGGTCCAAGTACCAAGCCACATGTTTGCGCGCATGACGCACACCAACATCTGCGCCGTAATGCTCCATCATCAGGCGATAGTGCTCGACCGCAACATCAGGGATCTCTGCGGCTTTCGGCCCTTGGTGACCAGCAAGCACCCCCGCATGCCACGGCCTGCCCTGGCATCCGCGACCAAGCATGACGGCATTTGCGCCAGAGCGTCGCAAAATCTCAGCGGCATCGGCTTTGGTTTCCACATCGCCATTGGCAATCAGCGGAATAGAGATTGCGTCGCGAACTCGGGCAATCGCATCCCAATCGGCCCTGCCCTCATAAAACTGCATACGGGTGCGGCCATGAATGGTGATGGCTTGAACACCAGCTGATTCGGCACGGCGCGAAAGCTCTGGCGCATTGATGGAAGTGTCATCCCATCCCAGACGCATCTTCACGGTCACGGGTATCGACACAGCCTTCACGGTCGCTTCAATCAACGCGAGCGCCACCTCTGGTTCGCGCATCAATGCCGATCCAGCATAGCCGCCAATCACTTTTTTGGCGGGACAGCCCATATTGATATCAATAATATTTGCGCCATTGGCCTCGGCAATTTTGGCCGCTTCCGCCATCCAGCGCGGCTCTCGACCTGCCAGTTGCACCATATGCGGCGTTAATCCTGCCCCCTTCAGGCGAGACCAGCTCTCGGCAGCATTGAACACCAGCTCCCGACTGGCAACCATTTCGGTCACCACCAGCCCGGCACCATAGCGAAAAGCCAGCTGCCTAAACGGCAAATCCGTAACACCCGACATAGGAGCAAGCACCACGCGATTGCGGATTGCAACCGACGCTATCGTGAACCCTTGATCAAGAGGTGGATGTAACAAGTGATTATCTTTCGAGCATGAAGCTAGTTTGCCTGATTTTTAGACATAAAATTCTTTCATGCCAAGCCCTTTCCGGGCGATACAGATATTTTTTCGCAACCGCGCTGGAAAACCTCCAAAAGCATCGCTAGACAACTAAAACCTGCTAATCGACTGGAAAGACTATGGTGCATACTAAAGCGAGTGGAGCAAGGTCAACAGCGGTGATATTGGTCGCCGCAGGCCGCGGAGAACGCGCTGGTGCCTCGACAGAAGGGCCAAAACAATATCGCACCATTGGCGGAAAACCTGTAATTTTGCACACCGTGCAGAAATTTCGCAGCCATTTGCCGGATGCAACAATCGTGGTGGTTATTCATCCCGATGATGAACAGCTGCTGGCCAAGGCCCTCGATCCCATTGCTCATCTTACACAAGAGCTTATCGTCACCCATGGCGGCAAAACGCGCCAGCAGTCGGTTTTAGCGGGTCTCAATGCGTTGCAGGCCACAGCTCCAGACCATGTGATGATTCACGATGCCGTGCGACCATTTTTTGACCAAATGCTGCTGGATCGGATAGGCAAGGCCCTTGATGAGGGCGCTGATGCTGTTTTGCCAGCCATGCCGGTGGCTGATACACTCAAGCGTGGCAACCATGATGGCTTTGTAAGCGATACCGTTTCGCGCGCTGGACTTTTCGCAGCCCAGACACCACAAAGTTTCAACTACGCCAAGATTTTGAACGCCCATAAAAAGGCCGCAGCCTCTGGTCGGGATGATTTTACCGATGATGCCGCCATTGCCGAATGGGCAGGCATGCCGGTGCGACTGGTGGAAGGTCTGGCCGACAACGTAAAACTGACTGTGAAGCGAGATATTGAGATGGCCGACGCCCGCCTTTCCACCATGCTACTTCCCGATGTTCGCACCGGCAATGGCTATGATGTCCACCAATTGGTGCCCGGCGATGGTGTCACACTTTGCGGCGTTTTCATTGCCCACACACAGGCCTTAAGCGGGCACTCTGATGCCGATGTTGCGCTGCACGCGCTGACCGACGCGCTGCTGGCAACCTGCGGCGCTGGCGACATTGGCGATCATTTTCCACCCTCTGATCCGCAATGGCGCGGTGCCGCCTCGCGTATTTTTCTGGAGCACGCAGCAAAGATCGTGCGCGATGCTGGCGGCACGATCATGAATGCCGATATCTCCTTGATTGCCGAAGAGCCGAAAATTGGTCCACACCGCCAGACCATGCGCGAAAAGCTCTCTGAAATTCTGGAGATTTCGCTCGACCGTTGCTCGGTCAAAGCCACCACCAATGAAAAAATCGGCTTTGTGGGCCGCAAAGAAGGCATTGCAGCCATTGCAACGGCAACGGTGGTGTTTCAAGGGAGGGCCGCATGAGCCTGTTTCCCGCTGATCTTGAACAGACGGCTCAGGCCTTGATTGCAGATTTCAGCAAACGCGGCCTGACCATTGCCACCGCCGAATCCTGTACCGGCGGATTGATTGCCGGGCTTTTGACCGAGATTGCCGGTTCATCTGCCGTGGTCGATCGTGGCTACGTGACCTATTCCAATCAGGCCAAAATGGACATGCTGGGCGTGCCTGCCACAACCCTTGAAACCTATGGCGCTGTTTCGCGCGAAACAGCATTGGCCATGGCCCATGGCGCACTCTATCGCTCCGGCGCGTCACTCGCCGTTGCCGTCACCGGCATCGCGGGCCCCGGTGGAGGATCAGCGGAAAAACCCGTAGGGCTTGTGCATCTCGCAGCAATGGCCAGAACGGGCAAGACGCTTCATAAAGCAATACGCCTTGGCGACTTAGGCCGCGAAACCGTGCGCCTTGAGACCATCAGAACCGCGATTGCGATGCTCTCAAGCCTTGTTCAGCCGTCTGCGTAAATCTTGTCAGCCCGGGCTTCAAACGCTTCGGTGAACATCCGAAAGGCGCGGTCGAACATCGAGCCCATCAAGGCCCCGAGGATGCGGCTTTTGAATTCGTAATCGATGAAGAAATGCACCATGCAGCCGCCGTCAGCCGTTTCTTCAAACCGCCAGCGATTGTCGAGATATTTGAACGGGCCTTCGATATATTGAACATCGATGGCGCGCTCTTCGGGCTTCAGCAGCACTTGCGTGGTAAAGGTCTCACGGATCGCTTTATAGCCCACCGACATATTGGCAATCAGCAACTCCTTACCGTCGCGCTCCTTGCGTGACTGGATAGAGAGTGCATCGCACAGCGGCACAAATTCGGGGTAGCGCTCAATATCCGCAACCAGCGCATACATGCGGTCAGGAGAGTGCTTGACAGGACGGCGAGTTTCAAACTTTGGCATAAATGGCACTTAAGCCTGTGCGCCAACAAGATCAAGAAGCTGCGACACTTCGCGCCGGGATTTTAACACCAAAACCGGCACTTGCGGGCCGTAAAGATCGAAGTTGCGAATAAAGATGGGGGCGTGTTTGTGCTCGAAGTTCCAGATATAGCTGAGAAAATCTTTATCGGGCCATTTTTCAACACATCCTTCGGCCATCTCTGGCCGCTTTTTGCCGTAGTTTCGAAATGCCCGCCGATAAACCCCCAACAGACACCGCCAGCGCGGCAACCTTACCCACAGCACAATATCGGCTCGGGGCAAGCGCAAATCGAAGCTGGATGGGTTGCTACCATCCATCAGCCAACGGTCTGCGGCGACCATGTTTGAAATAATCTCCCGTTGTTCCGATCGCGAACGGGCCTGCCAATTTGGCAGCCAGAAGATGTCACGATCCATTGAGATAAACTCAAGACCGAACCGCGCACACAATTTCATCGATAGCGTAGACTTGCCGCCACCAGAGCAGCCAACAACCAGAATACGATTGCTGCTTTTCAAAATTTCAGCAGCTTCTTCGAGGTTTTGCGCACAATGCACCATGACTTAAACCTCAAGGGTGTATTTTGGCCAATTCCGACAACAGCTTTGCACTTTGCTTGCGGGATGTCACCACAATCACCCCAAGATCGTCCCTCGCCTTTTCAAACTGTTCCTGAAACTGCGGCACTTCTTTGGCTTCAAAATTCCAGATGTATTTCAAAAACTCCAAGTCGATCTTTTCCGGACAGCCCTCCGCCATTCCGGGCCGAACCTGCCCGCGATGTTTCAGCCAGCGGGACACCACCCCATACATCGAGGCGTAGCGCGGTGGACGCATCCAGATGACCAGATTGCAACGAGCCAAGCGCGCTGGCAAGGTGCCAGGGCTGTTGCCATCAATGATCCAGCGCTCGCCTGCGACAAAACCCTTCATCCGCTCAATCGCTTCGGGACGAGGCCGGAGTTGCCAGCCCGGAAGCCAGAAAACATCGCGATCCATGGAAATATAGGTGAGATTTAAAAGACTGCACAGCGCCTGCGACAGCGTGCTTTTGCCGCTGCCAGAGCAACCCACCACGCAGATGCGTTGGGCTTGTTTTACAAGGCTTGCCGCTTCAGGGTCAGTTTTGAGATATCTCACCAATGCCGCACCCCCGAAACAAATAAACCCGGCGTTTATAAGCGCCGGGTCTCAAACCATGCAAGGCTGTTATAAAAAATTCACTCGGCAGCAGCCAGCAGCTTCTTTTCGCGGTTGGCTTTCAGGCGGGCAAAGTCATCCCCTGCATGGTGCGAAGAGCGGGTCAACGGGCTGGAAGATACCATCAGGAAGCCCTTGGTATAGGCAATATCCTCGTAGGATTTGAACTCTTCTGGCGTCACAAATTTTTCCACCTTGTGATGCTTGCGGGTGGGCTGGAGATATTGGCCAATCGTGAGGAAGTCCACATCGGCACTGCGCAGATCATCCATCAATTGCAGCACTTCGTTGCGCTCTTCACCGAGGCCGACCATGATGCCTGATTTGGTGAACATGGTTGGATCCAGTTCCTTGACCCGTTGCAGCAGGCGCACCGAGTGGAAATAGCGTGCGCCGGGACGCACCGTCAGGTAATTGCCGGGCACGGTTTCCATATTGTGGTTGAACACGTCTGGCTTGGCGGCCACAACGCGCTCCAGCGCACCGGGCTTTTTCAAAAAGTCAGGCGTCAGAATTTCAATGGTCGTCTGTGGCGAGGCTTCGCGGATGGCCCAGATAACCTTCTCAAAATGCTCAGCACCGCCATCAGCCAGATCATCGCGATCCACGGAGGTGATCACCACATGCGAAAGACCCATCTGCTTGACGGCCTTGGCGACGTTTGCAGGCTCGTCCAGATCCAGCGCATTCGGCTTGCCCGTGGCAACATTGCAGAACGCGCAGGCGCGGGTGCAAATCTCGCCCATGATCATGAAGGTGGCGTGTTTCTTATCCCAGCACTCGCCGATGTTGGGGCAGCCTGCCTCTTCGCAGACTGTCACAAGCTTGTGGCTGCGCACCAGTTCGCGCGTTTCCTGATAGCCCTTGGACGTCGGCGCTTTGACCCTGATCCACTCCGGTTTGCGCAGCACCTCGGTATCAGGCTTATGCGCCTTTTCCGGGTGACGAATGCGCTTTTCAGGGCTTTGCGTTCTATCGAGGATCGTGACCATGATTTTGACCTGTCCAAGCCGCAGCTCTGCGGCAGTAAAAATTTAGCGGCGCACCAGTTTGGCAACAAACAGCAGAAGGCTTGCGCCCACAAAGCTGGTGATCATATAACCGAGCCAATCACCTTCCACGAAAATTCCGAACCGGCGGAAAATTGCGGAGGCCAGAGCGGCACCAACAATGCCGACAATGATATTCATGAAAATGCCAAAGCGCATATCCATGAGCTTGCCCGCCAACCAGCCAGCAAGGCCGCCGACGATGATGGTCATGAACCAGCCTAATTCAAATCCGGTCATCAGCGGCTCCTTATATGTGCTGTCCCGCCGACTATATAGGCTGCGGGCAGCTCAATCGCAACCAACCCTTAGGCGTTCAGCACTTTGCCATAGGCATCCAGCACGCTTTCCTTCATCATTTCAGACAAGGTTGGGTGCGGGAAGATGGTGTGCATCAGTTCTTCCTCGGTGGTTTCAAGGTTCATCGCCACCACAAAGCCCTGGATCAGCTCGGTCACTTCCGCGCCAACCATGTGTGCGCCGATCAATTCGCCGGTTTTCTTATCAAAAATGGTTTTGATCATGCCATTATCTTCACCAAGCGCGATAGCCTTGCCATTTGCATTGAAGCTATAGCGGCCAACGCGAATATCGCGGCCCTGCTCCTTGGCCTTGGCTTCGGTGAGACCAACCGACGCAACCTGCGGATTGCAATAGGTGCAGCCCGGAATCATCGACTTGTTCATCGGGTGAACATTGGGCAGGCCCGCAATCTTTTCAATGCAGATCACGCCTTCATGTTCGGCCTTATGGGCCAGCATTGGCGGACCAGCCACGTCGCCGATGGCATAAAGCCCCGGCACGTTGGTCTTGCCATAGCCGTCGATGACAATGCAGCCGCGATCGGTCTTGACGCCCAGCGTCTCAAGGCCGAGGTTTTCGATATTGCCCTGCACGCCAACAGCCGAGATCAGACGATCAGCGGTGATCTGCTGCACCTTGCCGTCCTTGGTTTCAACATGGGCGGTGATGGAATTTGCACCCTTCTCAACCTTGGAAACCTTGGAAACCTTGGCCTCAGTGATAATCTTCATGCCGCGCTTTTCCAGCGCCTTGCGGGCAATGGTGGAAATTTCCACATCTTCCACCGGCATGATGTTGGCCATCAGCTCAACCACCGTCACATCCACGCCCATGGAGCGGTAGAAAGAGGCAAATTCAATGCCGATCGCGCCCGAACCCATGACCACCAAAGATTTCGGCATGAAATCGGGCTTCATGGCTTCGAAATAGGTCCAGATCAGCTTGCCATCTGGCTCGATGCCCGGCAGTGCGCGTGGACGTGCGCCTGTAGCAACAATAATATGTTTTGCCGTATAGGTGCCCTCACCCAAAACGCCCTTTGGCACGGGGTTCTGAGGCTGCACAGCAGGCTTCGCTGTTTTGCCAACCAAGATTTCGCCAGGCTTGGAAAGCTTTGCCTCGCCCCAGATCACATCGATCTTGTTTTTCTTCATCAGGAAGGCAACGCCGCCGTTCAAGCGCGCAGAAACGCCACGCGAACGGGCGACAACGTCTTTCACATCGGCGGTCATCGTGCCGTTCAGCGTCAGGCCATAGCTCTTGGCATGGTTGGCATGATCAAGAATTTCGGCGGAGCGCAGCAGCGCCTTGGTGGGGATGCAACCCCAGTTGAGGCAGATACCGCCCAGATGTTCCCGCTCAACAATCGCGGTTTTCAGGCCGAGCTGGGCGGCACGGATCGCGGTCACATAGCCGCCGGGGCCAGACCCGATGATGATGACGTCATAAGCATTCGACATGGGCGTTTCCACTCCTCGGTTTCTTGCGGCAACCACCGCTTGGTGATCGCCGGTCACGGGATTGGAAGCAGCCCGGCTTATACTTCCGGCGTTTCGGCTTCCGGTTCATGGTGAACCAGCATCCCGTAGATTTCATCCTTGAGCCGCATCCGGGTTTTCCGCATGTCTTCCATATGGAAATCGTCTACCGGCTCTATATTCGTTTCAGCGCGATGAATTTTCCCGTTCACATCGTGGTAGCTGTCAAACAATCTGGCAAAATGCCCGTCTGTCATTTTCAAATGGTGGATCAGCGCCACAAATTCAGGAAATTCAGCCGTCAATTGATGCGGTGTGTTTGCCATGATCCCTTCTCCTCTTCAGGTCTACGAGATCAGGTTAGCCACGCCACAAAATACCTCCTTGATGTTGATCAACCCGATTGAAACCAACCGCGTTAAACACCCAAAATCACCCGAACCACTGGCTCCAGCCCGCGCCCAACGGCGCGCGTATTCTCGGCATCCAGATGAATACCATCCAGCGGCGAACATTTCGCCACCGATCCGGCATCAAAAAAGCTGCACTCCAGCTCATCGGCCAGATCACTATAGAGACTGGCCACCATGGCCGATTCCTCCAGCGCATCGCGAAACATCGCCGCAAAGGGTTCATTGGCGGTTTCACAAATAACCGGCGGGGCAACGATGAGAATATCCGGCCCATCGGTTTCCATGGGCCAGGCATGATGGCGAATAAGCTGCACCAGCCGCTTCATGCCCTTTGTTGCAGCGTGGGCCGTACCAGCCGGCCCACGTTTGAGATCATTGGTGCCCAAGAACAGGATGACCAGATCCAGCGGTGCATGGGTCGCCAAAACACTTGGCAACAGCTTGACACCATTGCGCTCACAATCGGCCAGATAGTCATCATAGGCGGTAGTGCGTCCGTTCAAGCCTTCGGCAATCACCGTCACCTCTGGCCCCAGCGCCTTTTGCAGCACGCTCGGCCAGCGGTTCTGGTAGTCATGCCGACCAAGGGATACGGGATCGTAACCCCAGGTCAGACTATCGCCGTAGCAAAGAACGGATTTCATGCCACTTCTTTCAGGTTACACCAGCATACCCATCGGGCTTTCGATGTAGCGCTTGAAGGCTCCGAGAAGTTCGGCACCCAAGGCTCCATCAACCGCGCGGTGGTCAGTGGACAGCGTGACGGTCATGACGTTGGCGATTTTCATCTCGCCCTTCTTCACAACAACGCGCTCTTCACCTGCGCCAACGGCCAGAATGGTCGCATGTGGTGGGTTGACCACCGCTGCGAAATTCTTCACGCCCATCATGCCCATGTTGGACACGGCAGTGGTGCCGCCCTGATATTCCTCAGGCTTCAGCTTGCGTTCCTTGGCGCGCTTGCCCAGATCCTTCATCTCGTTGGAGATGGCAGACAGGCTCTTCAGCTCGGCCTGACGGATGATCGGGGTGATCAGACCGCCGGGGATCGACACAGCCACGCCAACGTCGGCGTGCTTGTGCTTGACCATATTGCTGTCGGTCCAGGATACGTTGGCATCCGGCACATCGCGCAGCGCCAGCGCCATGGCCTTGATGACCATATCGTTGACCGAGAGCTTGTAGACCGGCTTGCCATCCTTTTCAGGCGCAGAACCGTTCAGTTGAGCGCGCAGTGCCAGCAGCGCATCCAATTCGCAATCCACGGACACGTAGAAATGCGGAATGGTCTGCTTGGATTCTTGCAGGCGCTTGGCAATGGTCTTGCGCATGCCGTCGTGCGGAACCAGCTCGTAAGAGCCTTCCGAGAACAGCTTGAGCACAGCATCGTCCGACATGCCCTTTGCCAAAGCCGGAGCAGGTGCACTGGCTGGAGCAGCCGCAGGTGCGGCAGCAGCTGACTTTGCGCCGCCAGTGCTGACAGCCTTTTCAATGTCGCTCTTGACAATACGGCCATGCGGGCCGGAGCCAGCAACACCCTTAAGGTCGAGACCAGCATCCTTGGCCAGACGACGCGCCAATGGCGAAGCGAATACGCGCTCACCGGAATGCGCAACGGCCTGAGCTGGAGCAGGTGCAGCAGCCGTGGCTGCTGGCTTTTCAGCCGCGGGAGCTTCTGCTTTGGCCTCTGTCTTTGCAGGAGCCGCAGCACCACCGCCAGCGGCGGCAGCAGACACATCTTCACCGTCAGCGGCGAGGATGGCAATCAAGGCATTGACCTTGACGCCTTCGGTCCCAGCCGGAACAACCAGCTTGGCCACAACACCCTCGTCCACGGCTTCCACTTCCATGGTTGCCTTGTCGGTTTCAATCTCGGCAATCACATCGCCAGACTTGACGGTGTCGCCTTCCTTGACCAGCCACTTGGCCAGATTGCCCTCTTCCATGGTGGGAGAGAGGGCTGGCATGGTGATATTGATCGGCATATGCCTCGCCTCCCCTTATTTGTAGCAGACGGCTTTGACGGCCTGGACCACTTCGCCGACATTCGGCAGAGCGAGCTTTTCAAGGTTGGCCGCATATGGCATCGGAACATCCTTGCCAGCAATGGTCAACACCGGTGCATCGAGATAGTCAAACGCTTCGCGCTGGATGCTGTTGGCCACAAAATCGCCAACCGACGACTGTGGATAACCTTCTTCAACCACGACCAGACGACCAGTCTTCTTCACAGACTCGATAACGGTCGGCAGGTCCATCGGACGGATGGTGCGCAGGTCGATCAATTCAACATCGATACCAAGCTTGGTCAGTTCTTCAACGGCCTTGGTTGCATAGGTCATGCCAATGCTCCACGACACAATTGTCACGTCCTTGCCGGGCTTATGGATACGTGCCTTGCCGATTGGCAGCACGAAATTATCCAGCTTTGGCACCTCAAAGCTGTGACCGTAGAGAATTTCATTCTCAAGGAAGATCACAGGATTCGGATCCTGAATTGCCGCCTTCAACAGACCCTTTGCATCGGCTGCGGTGTAAGGCGCAATCACCTTCAGGCCCGGAATATGGCTATACCATGCCGCATAATCCTGGCTGTGCTGAGCCGCCACGCGGGCCGCTGCACCGTTTGGACCGCGGAATACGATTGGCGCACCCATCTGACCGCCAGACATGTAAAGCGTCTTGGCAGCGGAATTGATGATCTGGTCAATCGCCTGCATGGCGAAGTTGAACGTCATGAATTCGACGATTGGACGCAGGCCCGCCATGGCAGCACCAACAGCCACACCGGCAAAACCATGCTCGGTAATCGGCGTATCAACAACGCGACGATCACCAAACTCGGCCAGCAGGCCCTGGGTGATCTTGTAAGCGCCCTGATATTCGGCAACTTCCTCACCAATGATGAACACGTCTTCATTGCTGCGCATTTCTTCGGCCATGGCTTCGCGCAGAGCTTCACGCACTGTCATCGTCACCATTTCTGTGCCTTCTGGAATAGAAGGATCAGATGCGGCGTTGGAGACCGGAGCAGCAGGAACCGGCGCAGACGCAGGCTTTTCCTCAGCGGCAGCAGGAGCAGCCTCTTCAGCCTTTGGAGCGGAAGCGACCGAATCAGCGCTTTCGCCATCCTGCAACAAAACAGCAATTGGCGTATTGACCTTGACGTTTTCAGTGCCAGCCGCAACCAGCAGCTTGCCGATAACGCCTTCGTCAACAGCTTCCACTTCCATGGTTGCCTTGTCGGTTTCAATTTCAGCGATCACATCGCCAGACTTAACGGTGTCGCCTTCCTGCTTCAGCCACTTGGAAAGAGTACCCTCTTCCATCGTGGGAGACAGGGCGGGCATAAGAATATTGACGGACATGGATAACCCTCCCTCGCTTACAACAGGATGTCGGTGTAGAGCTCGGATGCATCCGGCTCTTTATCAGCTTGCGCAAAATCGGCACTATCGGCCACAATATCGCGCACTTCCTTGTCGATCAGCTTGAGATCCTCTTCCGATGCCCAGCCCTGCTCCATCAAGCGGATTTTCACCTGCTCAATCGGGTCATGCTCGGAGCGCATTTTCTGCACTTCATCCTTGGAGCGATACTTGGCAGGGTCGGACATGGAGTGGCCGCGATAACGGTAGGTTTCCATTTCCAAAATAACCGGACCCTTGCCCGAACGGCAATGATCGACAGCCTGTTCGGCAGCAGCCAGAACCGCGCGCACATCCATGCCATCGACCTTCATGCCGGGGATGTTGAACGACACACCGCGCTGAGAGAAGTCGGTCTGCGCCGAAGCGCGGGCAACCGAGGTGCCCATGGCGTAACGGTTGTTCTCGATCACGTAAATCACCGGCAGGTTCCACAAGCGAGCCATATTGAAGCTCTCGTAAACCTGACCCTGGTTGGCAGCGCCGTCGCCGAAGTAAGCGAGAGAAACATTGTCATTGCCGCGATAGCGGTTGGCGAAAGCCAGACCCGTGCCGAGGGACACCTGAGCACCAACGATACCGTGGCCGCCGTAGAAATGCTTTTCCTTGGAGAACATGTGCATGGAGCCGCCCTTGCCCTTCGACAAGCCGCCCCGACGTCCGGTCAATTCAGCCATAACGCCGCGCGCGCTCATGCCGCACGCCAGCATGTGGCCGTGGTCGCGGTAACCGGTGATAACCTGATCACCCTCTTTCAGCGCCAACTGCATACCAACCACAACGGCTTCCTGACCGATGTAAAGGTGACAGAAACCACCAATGAAGCCCATGCCATAGAGCTGACCGGCTTTTTCTTCAAAGCGGCGAATCAGCAGCATTTCGCGATAGGCCTTAAGCTCCTGATCGCGATCAAACTCCACAATAGTACCTTCGACGAATTCGCCCTTAGCAGGCTTGGCCGTATTCTTCCGACCAGAAGCAGTCGCGTTAGTGCGCGGTGCCATTCATCCCTCCCTGAGTTGTGTAAGGGTTTTTTAGTTGGCACCACCATATTCAAGAAAGAGCAAAGTCGCAATGCATTAAATGCATGCCTTGTATTCTGTATAAACAACAGAAAACAAAGAGTTTTTTAAGATTAACCGAATTTCGGTTAATTTGGAAATCCATAAAATAAGACGGGTTTATCGGTTGAAAATCACAATTTCATTGGGTTTGGACATGTTGAGCTGATAGCGCGCTTTCTCATCCATCATGTCGCGATCAAGCGATCCATCACTTAGAAGCCGAACCTGGGTCTCTAGCTTTTTGCGCGCGTGAACAAGACTTGCAAGCTCGCTATTGCGCGTTGCCAGCAGCACATCAAGCTTTTCGCCGGCCTTAAGGCCGTAATCGCCGTGAATACTATGATAACCGAAATAGCCGAGAAATGCGATGGTGACGGCAGGAAGAACGAGCCGGCCGAATTTTCTGTTTTTATGGTGGCGTGTCCACATATTGGCTAAGGCCCTGCAACGCAAAACTGTTGAACGTGAGCATCATGCTCCGATACTTACCCTCAATGCCACACATCGGACGACATTGAACATTGCGACGTTAAACCAATTTGCTTAACCGATCGTTGACCATAGCAACACAGCACAAAAAAAGCCCGCATCGAGATGACGATGCGGGCGTAAGACATCAAAATTTTGGTGGCTAATTAGCCCTTCAAAATGGAAGTGCCAGCATAGGATGCCTGCAAGCCCAGCATTTCTTCAATGCGGATCAACTGATTGTATTTTGCCAGACGGTCAGAGCGCGACAGCGAACCGGTCTTGATCTGTCCGCAATTGGTGGCAACTGCCAAATCAGCAATGATCGAATCTTCTGTTTCGCCAGAGCGGTGCGACATAACGGCAGTGTAGCCAGCCTTATGGGCTGTTTCCACGGCATCCAGCGTCTCGGACAGCGAGCCGATCTGGTTGACCTTCACCAGAATGGAGTTGGCAACGCCCATGCGGATACCGTCACGCAGACGAGCCGAATTGGTCACAAACAAATCGTCACCAACCAGCTGTGTCTTGGAGCCGATTTTGTCGGTCAGATATTTCCAGCCAGCCCAGTCATCTTCTGCCATACCATCTTCGATGGAAATGATTGGATATTTGCCAGCCAGTTCTGCCAGGTAATCTGCCATGGCTTCAGGCTCGAGCGTGCGGCCTTCACCAGCCAGCACATATTTGCCATCCTTGAAGAATTCAGTCGAGGCGCAATCGAGTGCCAGATACATGTCTTCGCCAGGGCGATAGCCAGCCTTTTCAATAGACTTCATAATAAAATCAAGTGCTTCTGGCGCACTCTTCAAGCCCGGTGCGAAGCCACCTTCGTCACCAACATTGGTGTTGAAGCCTTGCGACGACAGTTCTTTCTTCAGCGTGTGGAACACTTCAGAGCCCATGCGGATCGCGTCACGGATATTGTCCGTGCCAACCGGCATGATCATGAATTCCTGAAAGTCGATTGGATTGTCAGCGTGTGCACCACCGTTGATGATGTTCATCATCGGCACAGGCAGAACGCGAGCGTTGGGGCCACCAACATAGCGATAAAGCGGCAGACCAGAGGCTTCAGCCGCCGCCTTGGCAACAGCCAGCGACACGCCAAGAATGGCGTTTGCGCCGAGGCGCGACTTGTTTGGTGTGCCGTCCAGTTCGATCATGATGTTGTCGATCATGATCTGGTTTTCAGCGTCATGACCGCCAATGGCGTCGAAAATTTCGCCATTAACAGCTTCAACAGCCTTTTCGACGCCCTTGCCGAGGTAACGCTTGCCACCATCGCGCAATTCAACCGCTTCATGGGCACCTGTGGATGCGCCAGATGGAACCGCCGCGCGGCCCATGCTGCCATCTTCCAGATAAACATCAACTTCAACGGTTGGATTGCCGCGGCTGTCGAGAATTTCGCGGGCAATAATGTCGGTAATAGCGGTCATGTTCGCTCCCTGCTGTGTAGATTGACAGGGCAAAATGCGCCCCATCTGAACCGATTGAATTGTCTTAACCGATGAAAGAAAAATTACAATGACAGTCTACGATGGAATATTGATGTCATAGCGCTTTGGTTACCGCATCATAAGCCAACAGCTTGTCCAGCAATCGTTCGAGATCATTGAGATACACCATATTCGGGCCATCTGATGGCGCATTATCGGGATCCTGATGCGATTCGATAAACAGGCCAGAAACGCCCACCGCCACGGCTGCACGGGCCAAAGTCTCCACAAATTCGCGCTGGCCACCGCTTGATCCACCCTGCCCGCCCGGCTGCTGCACCGAGTGAGTCGCATCAAACACCACGGGCGCGCCAAAGCCTGCCATGATCGGCAAGGACCGCATGTCAGACACCAGCGTGTTATAGCCAAAGGATGCGCCGCGCTCACAGAGCATGACGTTGGGATTGCCCGATAGCGTGATTTTTTCCATCACGTTTTTCATATCCCAAGGGGCTAAAAACTGACCCTTCTTGATGTTGATGGCGCGACCAGTCTCGGCAGCGGCCACCAGAAGATCAGTCTGGCGGCACAAAAACGCCGGGATTTGCAACACGTCCACCACGCTCGCGACTTCAGCACACTGATCTTCGCGGTGAATATCGGTCAGCACCGGAAAGCCGAATTCTTTCTTGAGCTCTTCGAAAACCTGCAAGCCTTTTTCAAGACCAATGCCGCGACCGGCCTTCAAGGACGTGCGGTTGGCTTTATCGAAGGAAGATTTATAGACCAGACCAATGCCCAGCTTGTTACAAATTTCCTTGATGCTGCCCGCCATCATGAAGGCGTGCTCACGGCTCTCCATCTGGCAGGGACCGCAGATCAATGAAAAGCGCGCTGTATTTGAAAAGGAAACCTGGCGATCGCCTTCGCCGACAACAACTGTGGAATTGGGGGACGTCATCATGCATTCTCCTCAAACAGGAAGGTGACGCCCTGGCCAGGTGCTGCCGGAACGACAATCTCGTCCTGTGTTCTTACATGGCTTACGCCATTAGCAGCCAGAGCCGCCGCTGTCACCTCAAGATCAGCCACTGTAAACACCAGCGCAAGCACAATGATGCCAATATTCGCATCATTGCCCACAACAACCTCAACGGACGTGTTGCCCGCATCAAAAGCTTGCCCGTTGGTAATCTCGCGGCTGGCACAGCCGAAGACCGGCGTCATCAACGCCTGATAATTGTTCTGACCGGTTTGAATAAGGATACGTTTGACGCCGAGGGCACCATTCGCATGTTTCTCCAGCACATCCCGATCAACCGACAAGGGATTTAACCGCTGGCATGCGAAGAGAAAGAAGGTTTCGACCAGAGGATCAATCGCAAAGGCGAGGCGAAAGCTGCTGATGCGTTCTTGACCGTCTGGCAGACGCACCGGGCGGGAAAACTCCAGAATATCGCCGCCCTCACCGACTCCAGCGGCAGTGAATGCTTCTCGATCAGCGAAAGCATCATCCGACTGAACCACAATGGCAGAAAGGCCTTCAGCACGATGCTGGCGAAAAAACCTGTCCCGTGCAACAAACAAATTTCCATGCGCAATCGCATCCTCTGCTTCTGCCGGATCCGCAACAGCCAAAGGTTCGAGGTAGGTTTTGTCAGGCAGGAACACGCAGGCGTTTTCTGTGCCAAAGGGATGACGCCCATTGGCCGCAACAGTGAAGCCAAGGGATTGCAAACGTGTCCGCGCGATTTCGAGATCTGACACAGGCAGGACCAGATGATCCATTGAACGCATATTATTTTGCTCCACGGCAAATGTTCTGCCGACTGCATCATTCTTAAATCGGAATCGATTTGAGAATGATGCAGTCGGCTAAAAGTGTTACGCCGACCTTTTTGCGCCATATATGGCGCACGGCGCTGTAAATTTCCTCAACGATCACATCCAATTCACGACATTGTGGAACATGCGTTGACGTTATGTTTGGGTCATGTGTACGCAAGTGAAAATCAATAGAGGATCGCGATTTCACAGGGAAACGTCATTTTTGGGGGTTTTCTGTCCAACAAAAAATTTCATGCAAAACGGTGCTGTCAGAATCGCTTTTCTAGAGAAAGACGAAACGCGAGAGTCTGTCAGGTCCAGATTGAACCAGACAAACTCCAGCGTTTTCAGAAAATCCCGCCGAGGCGTTTTCGCGCCGCGTTTCGCCATTGATGTCAGCTTTACTTCACCGTTGGTGGCGCAAAATCAAGCACATGCCGCGTATAGCTTTCAACCACCATGCTAATCGGTGCTCCATCCGGCAAGCTCAAAAGAGCCTTATGCTCAATCACATGATCGGGCAGTTCAAGGGCCTTATCGCTGGCTGCCGGAATTGCCGCCCCCATATCCCAGCCTTCAGGCAGAGGTTGCCACAGCAATTTTGCCGAGAGCGTGTGACGCTGGAAGTTCAGAGGTTTCACCACACGGCCAAATGCAGCATCGGTGGTTTCCAGCGCCTTGTTCATATCTGCCGTCAGACGGGATGGCACATACCAGTTATCGGCATCGGACAACACACGCTCACCACACATCAGACGCACGCGGCGATAACCAACTTTATCCGCCTCGCCAACCTTCAAGGCTGCGCGAATCTCTGCTGTCGCGGGCTTATCGACACCCTTAACCGGCTCGGCAACAATTTTGGCGTGATCGGCCAGCTTGTGATCACTGCACCAGCGATCAAGCGTCAGCGTGGCGCTGTCGTGGCTGAGCAGATCAGCATTGAGTGATTGCAGGACGGCAAGAGCCGACACCCTTGCAATCGGCGTGTCGGGCCATGATGACGGTTGTGCCGCAAAGCTGCTGGAAGAGGCCATCATGGAAGCAACCACCGCGGTTAAAAATAGAGTTCGCATATAACCTCCTGAAAAGATTTAGCATTCTGAAAAATACAGAATGCGTTTCAATCCATCACGAGATCATGACGAGGTGATGTCGATCCTGCTACGCCACTTGGATAAAAGCGAGCTAAGATCGACATCATGGGTGTGGGACACAGGCAATGTGACTTATGGGTCACTTCTGGTTTACCATTTCAGCAAGCTGCACCATGATTTTTGCGGCACCGGCCAAACGCTTTTCTGGCGTCGGCAAATCGCGCGTCAGGAAAACGCTGTGATCTGGCCTGATCTTGGCCATGGTGCCTTGCTTGGCAATAAAGCCCACAAGGGCTGCCGGATTGGGGAACTCCTTGTTGCGGAACTGTACCACAACACCCTTTGGACCCGCATCGAGCTTTTCAACATTCGCCTTGCGGCACAGCGCCTTGATATAAACGATCTTGAGCAGATTCTGCACTTCGATAGGCAGGGGTCCGAAACGGTCGATCATTTCGGCCCCAAACGCATCAATCTCGTTCAGCTCTGTCAATTCACCCAGGCGGCGATAGAGACCCAAACGCAGGTGCAGGTCCGGCACATAATTGTCGGGAATCATCACCGAGGTGCCGACCTGAATTTGTGGCGACCAGCCGCTATCCACGATCTGGTCTTCACCCTTCACCTCAGCCACGGCTTCTTCCAGCATCTGCTGGTAAAGCTCAAAGCCGACTTCCTTGATATGGCCGGATTGCTCCTCGCCCAACAGATTACCCGCACCGCGAATATCAAGGTCGTGGCTGGCAAGCTGGAAGCCAGCGCCCAGCGTATCCAGCGATTGCAGCACTTTCAGCCGCCGCTCCGCGCTGGCCGTCAGCACTTTGTTGACCGGCAGCGTCAACAACGCAAAAGCCCGCACCTTGGAGCGACCAACGCGGCCACGGATCTGATAGAGCTGCGCCAAACCAAACATATCGGCACGATGCACAATCAATGTGTTGGCGGTTGGCACGTCCAGCCCCGACTCAACGATGGTGGTTGAGAGCAGCACATCATAGCGCCCCTCATAGAAGGCGTTCATAATGTCTTCCAGCTCGCCCGCTGCCATTTGCCCATGGGCAATCGCCACCCGCAATTCCGGCACATCCGAATCCAAAAACGCCTTGATGTCAGCAAGGTCCGCCAGACGCGGGCAGACGTAAAAGCTCTGACCGCCGCGATAATGCTCGCGCATCAAGGTTTCGCGAATCACAAGGCCATCAAACGGCGAGATAAAGGTGCGCACCGCCATGCGATCCACCGGCGGCGTGGTAATCAGCGACAGTTCCCGCACACCGGTCATCGCCAATTGCAGCGTGCGCGGAATAGGCGTTGCCGAAAGGGTGAGCACGTGCACATCGGATTTCAGCTCTTTCAGGCGTTCCTTATGCTTGACGCCAAAATGCTGTTCTTCATCGATAATCAACAGGCCAAGGTTGGCAAATTTGATCCCGGCACCGAGCAGGGCATGGGTGCCCACCACAATATCGGTCTTGCCCTCTGCCACTTCCTTTTTAACCAAGTTCAGCTCTTTGGTGCCCACAAGGCGCGATGCCTGCTGAATGCGGATCGGCAGATCACGAAAACGCTCTGAAAAAGTCTTGAAATGCTGGCGCGCCAACAGCGTGGTGGGCACCACCACGGCCACCTGAATACCGTTCATGGCAGCAATGAAGGCGGCGCGCAGTGCCACTTCCGTCTTGCCAAAACCAACGTCGCCACACACCAGGCGGTCCATCGGGCGGCCAGCGCCGAGATCGCCGCGCACGGCCTCAATCGCGTTCATCTGGTCCTCGGTTTCCTCATAAGGAAAACGCGCGGCAAATTCGTCGTAAAAACCTTCCGTTGTGGATAAAACGGGTGCCGAGCGCATCATGCGTTCAGCCGCCACCCGGATCAGCCCGCCGGCCATATCCAGCAACTGTTTTTTCAGCTTGGCCTTGCGCATTTGCCATGCGCCACCGCCCAGCTTATCCAGCTGCGCCTCGCTGCCCTCAGAGCCATAACGCGATAGAAGATCGATGTTTTCGACGGGCAAGAACAGCTTGGCCTCGTCGGCGTATTGCAGCTCAAGACAGGCGTGCTGGCCGCCTGCGGCCGCAATGGTGCGAAGGCCAACAAAGCGGCCAATGCCGTGCTCGGCGTGCACCACGATCGAGCCTTCATCCAGACCTGCGACTTCCGAGATAAAATCGGCAGCCCGCTTGCGACGCCTGGAGCGGCGCACCATGCGGTCGCCAAGAATATCCTGCTCGCCAACCACCACCAGATCGCTGGCTTCAAACCCACCCTCAAGGCTGAGAACGGCGGCTGCCGCCTCGCCTTTCTTGAGCTTTTCCAGATCGTCCAGCTTTGCGACGTTTTTCAGCCGCTCCAACCCGTGCTCGTTAAGCACCTGCAACAGCCGATCCAGTGAGCCTTCCGACCAGCCGGTGATCAGCACCTTTGAGCCCGCGGCGCGCTTGTCGGCGATATATGTGACCGCCTGATTAAAGACGTTGGCGCGCTCTCCGTCTTCTGGCTTTTCTGCCGATGCCGCCTTGGCCCAGCGTGGACCGGAATGAGCAGATATTTCAATAATCTTGCGATTTGCCGTGCCAACTTCGGCAAAAGGTGTCAGGCGAACCGGATTAAGCCCATCCAGCGCCTTGGTGAAGTCCTCGGCATTCAGATAGAGATATTCTGGCGGAATAGGCTTGTAAGGTGCGCCTTGCCCAAGATGACCTTTACCGGGCGTGGCCGAATCCAGACGGGCTTCATAATAGTCACGGATCAGCTTGGCGCGCTCTTCGGCCGATTCGCGCACCGTGTGATCGGTGACCAGCAAAAAGCCCTGAAGATAATCAAAGACAGTTTCCATCTTTTCATGAAACAACGGCAGCCAATGTTCCATGCCTGCATAGCGGCGACCTTCAGACACCGCCGTATAGAGCGCGTCATCCCGCGTGGATGCGCCAAACAGCGAGAGATAGTTTTTGCGAAAACGGCCAATGCTCTCCGGCGTCAGCGTCACTTCGCTCATCGGGTTTAAGCTCAGTTCACGCACCTGCGCAATGGTGCGCTGGCTTGCGGGATCAAAGCTGCGGATGGTCTCCAGCGTATCGCCAAAGAAATCCAGCCGCACCGGCTCTTCCGAGCCGGGCACAAAAACATCGAGAATACCGCCGCGCACGGCATATTCGCCCACCTCACGCACGGTGGCCACACGGTCAAAGCCGTTGCGCTCAAGGCGCGCGGCAATATCATCCATCCGCACCTGATTGCCAGGACGGGCCGAAAAGGACAGACTGTCAATAATCTCGGCTGGCACCATCTTTTGCAGCATGGCATTGGCGGTGACCAGCACAATACCCGGATGCGGCTTTTTAGCGTGAGCAATCAGGCCTGTGAGCGCAGACAGGCGCTTTGCCGAAATATCGGCGCTGGGCGATACGCGGTCATAGGGCAGGCAGTCCCAAGCGGGCAGCGACAGCACGGGAATTTCCGGCGCGCAAAAGCCCAGCATCTGCTCAATATCCGCCATCCGGCTGGAATCGGACAGCAGATACGCCACCGGCCTGCCCTGACGGGCAAGCTCCGCCACCAAAAACGCATCCATGCCATCCGGCACAGGCGAAAGCGTGACAGCAGCCTTGGCGGCTGCCGCCTTTTTTGCATCAAACACAGAAATCATTGATCAACAACGGGCGAGAAATCGGGACGGATGGCAGCAATGCGGGTAAAAAGCGGACCTTTGATATGGTCTGGCGTTTCTTGCGCACCCGTGACCCATTTCACCAGATCATTGTCTTCTTCCTGCATGATCCGTTCCAGCTCATCCAGCTCGGCATCACTCAAATTGGCAATTTCGGCCTCGGCAAACTGTCCCAACACCAAATCCATCTCGCGGATGCCGCGATGCCAGCAGCGAAACAAAATGCGCCTGCGGCGCGGGTCAAGATCAGAGCTGCTGCGAACCAAACCAGTCATTGGGCATACCTTCCTGTTGATGCGCTTCTATAGAGCTTTTCCGTTGAAAACGGAAAGGCTCTAAGTTCTTTGTTCTACGCATTTCCGGACGCAAAACCGCTGCGCACTTTTGCTGGAAATGCTATAGAGCTTTTCCGTTGAAGACGGAAAGGCTCTAAGTTCTTTGTTCTACGCAT
>NZ_SSOA01000001.1 GCF_004801395.1 Gillisella terrae | reverse complement strand
GCAAAACCGCTGCGCACTTTTGCTGGAAATGCTATAGAGCTTTTCCGTTGAAGACGGAAAGGCTCTAAGTTCTTTGTTCTACGCATTTCCGGACGCAAAACCGCTGCGCACTTTTGCTGGAAATGCTATAGAGCTTTTCCGTTGAAGACGGAAAGGCTCTAAGTTCTTTGTTCTACGCATTTCCGGACGCAAAACCGCTGCGCACTTTTGCTGGAAATGCTCTATAGCGCCTGCAATCCCGCTTGTCAGCCTTGCAATATGCTCTAAGTCGTTCCATTTTCCACACCATCATGCGCCCAACCATACTTGATCCACTTTTTGCATCCGTTTCAACGCTTTCCGGCGTGGGGCCAAAGCTTGCGCAATTGCTGGCAACCTTGCTCGGTGCCGATGATGCTGATGACGCCCGTGTGGTGGATCTGCTCTATCTCGCTCCGCACCGGCTAATTGATCGGCGCAACCAGCCCGGCATTGCCCGCACTCCGCAAGGGGCCATTGTCACGGTGACGGGCCGGGTCGATCGCCACACGCCGCCGCCGCGTGAGAATAAAAACGCGCCCTATCGCGTGTTTTTGCACGATGAAACCGGCGAGCTGGCACTGACCTTCTTCCGTGCCAAAGGCAATTGGCTGGAAAAAGCTCTGCCCGTTGATGAAATTGTCACCGTGTCCGGCAAGGTCGACTGGTTTAACGGCCGCCCATCGATGGTGCATCCGGATTTTATGGTCAAAGCCAGTGAGGCGGCCAATATGCCGCTGGTCGAGCCGGTTTATCCGCTCACGGCTGGCCTTTCGCCGAAAGTGCTGCGCAAGGCCATAGACCACGCGGTAGAACGGGTACCGGACCTGCCAGAGTGGATTGACCCCACGCTTTTGGCCAAGCAAGGCTTTGATAGCGCCAAAGCCAGCTTTGAACGACTGCACAGCCCACGCGATGAAAAGGACGTGGACCCACAGGCTCCTGCCCGCAGACGTCTGGCCTATGATGAATTTCTGGCCGGGCAAGTGTCGCTGGCGCTGGTGCGTCAACGTCTGCGCAAAGTGGCGGGCACGCCGGTAAAACCGACGGGACAGCTCAGCGATAAAATTCTGGCTTCCCTGCCCTTTACGCCCACCAACAGCCAGACACAGGCGGTGGCCGATATCCTCAAAGACATGCAAAGCGATGAGCGCATGTTGCGCCTTGTGCAGGGTGATGTTGGGGCCGGAAAAACGCTGGTGGCGCTGCTGGCCATGGCAGCCGTTGTGGAAAACGGCGGCCAGGCCGTGCTGATGGCCCCAACCGAAATTCTGGCACGCCAGCACCATGCGACCATTGCGAAAATGGTTGCAAGCGCTGGCATCACCGTGGATGTGCTGACAGGCCGCACCAAGGGCAAGGAGCGCGAGGCGATTGTTGAGCGCATTGCATCCGGAGAGGCGCAAATCATCATCGGCACCCATGCGCTGTTTCAAGATACTGTCACCTATAAAAACCTGATGCTGGCCGTCGTCGATGAGCAGCACCGTTTTGGCGTGCATCAGCGCTTGCGCCTGACCTCCAAAGGCATCTCGCCCCATATGCTGGTGATGACCGCCACCCCCATTCCGCGCACGCTGGTGCTGGCTGCTTTTGGCGATATGGACGTCTCCAAACTCACCGAAAAGCCAGCGGGCCGCAAACCCATTCAAACCGTTACCGTGCCGGTGGAGCGCATTGGCGATGTGGTGGGTCGCTTGAAAAGCGCCATTGCGGACGGCAAAAAGGCCTATTGGATTTGCCCACTGGTGGAAGAGTCTGAAGAATCCGAGCTGATGTCGGCAGAAGAACGCCACGATACCCTCGCCCGCTCCATCAAAGCCCCTGTCGGCCTCGTCCATGGCCGCATGACCGGGGCTGAAAAAGACGCCGCCATGCTGGCCTTTAAAAATGGTGAAACCCGCCTGCTGGTTGCCACCACCGTGGTGGAAGTGGGTGTGGACGTGCCAGACGCCACCATTATGGTCATCGAACATGCCGAGCGCTTTGGTCTGGCCCAATTGCACCAGCTGCGCGGCCGGGTTGGCCGGGGCGCAGAGGCCTCCTCCTGCATCTTGCTCTATAAAGGCCCACTTAGCGAAACCGGCACGGCGCGCCTTTCTATCCTGCGCGACAGCGAAGACGGCTTTTTGATTGCCGAAGAAGATTTGAAATTGCGCGGCGAAGGCGAGCTTCTTGGCACCCGCCAATCCGGCACCCCGGGCTTTCGCATTGCCAGTATGGAGTTTCACGCCGACCTGCTGGAAATCGCCCGCAAAGACGCCGCCTATCTGCTGGACCGCGACCCGGACCTGACATCAGAGCGCGGCGAAGCGGTACGGACGTTGCTATATATGCTGCGGCGGGATGAAGCCGTGCGGTTCTTGCGGGCGGGGTAGGATACCTTATAAAGTGGACATTTTAAAATGTGTCTCTATTTGACAACCAAAACAACCTATAGTTTTTAAAACAAGCCATGATAACAAAAATTTTGATGCCATTTACTGAGCTCGATAAACCAATTTTGTCTGCGAGCCTACTCGGGGGGCTTTTTTGGCTTATTGGAAATTGTTGGGCTCTTGGACCTGACTCTTTTGGATATTTATCGGTGATGGACATCATTAGGGCATCCATCATATCGGTCCCGCTTGCTGCAATTTTAAATGCAATAATGGTTCTTCCTGTGTTTATTTTTTCGCCACCAATCAAAAAAGCAAGAAAATACCATTACACATCAATTAATATAAAGATTTCAAGATTTTATTTTAAAAATTCAACAAAAATAAAATATTTCCTGTTTTGCGTACTCTTTTCAAATTTTGGCGTCATTTTCTCACTATACATGACAGAAAATCCAAAGGAAAAATACATAATAAATCAATACACATCCATACCTTTAATCTTAATTATAATTATAATTTTTTTCTTCTTGTGCTCCGCAAGCGGAAAAAATAGATTTAAAATTGAAAATATTTTAATATTATTGATTAATATATTATTAATAATAACTACATCATCATACTCGTTAAGTATAGATAAAATATTAAATAAAAAATATAATTATAATGAGAACATATGCGTAAGCAACGAATGCTGGAACGGCAGGACAATTTCAAGGCTCTCTGACGCTACTTATTTCATGCAGGAAAATACTGGTAGAATGATCGTAGTCATGAACAGCCAAATTATAAGCATCAAATATTTTCGATAATTTCATGAAATAGAAAATAGCAAAAAAAGGAAAGGCGATTTTTTCGCCTTTCCTATAAATTGGATTTACTTCTTCGCCACACCCGGCAGCGTCACACGAAACACCTGGAACATGGTGTCCACTTCGGCACCACCTTCTGCCTTATAGGCAGCGCCAACCTGATAGCCATCCTGCGTCAGGAAGTCGTTGTCATTGGCGACGAACATGAAGAAATCATCGGGAGCCGCGGGATCAAGCACGGGCGCAATCGAGATTGCTTCCCACTTTTCCGACAGATTGTTCTTGTCGTTCGGTGCACCATTGTGCAGGCCGAAGCGGGCGAGATCCTTGGCGTCGTTGAGGTCAATGAACGGGGTCACGGTTGCCACCTTCACCGATGCATCGACCACGCCCTTGGGCGCGACAGGTTTGAGGCCATCAAACTCGGTATTGGCAATATCGGTTGCGCCCGATACATCCACCAGATCGATCTTGCGATAAACGGAGGTGTCGCCCTTCAGGCCCTGACCATTGTTGCTGTCACGCGCCAACATCAAAAATGTCTTGTCGGACAGGGCCAGTATTTCGCTTTGAGCGGCAACGGCAACTTTGCCCTTTTCTTCAAAAGTTGGCAGTGGCACCACATATTCGTGCACCAGCTTGAGATTATCGACATCCGCTGCATCATAGACCAGCGCACGGGTGTTCATGCGGGTGGATTTCTTGTCGCCGCCATCCTGACGGGTTGCAGACTGCAACACCGCAATCAAGAATTTGCCATCAGGCGTGAGCGACATGCCCTCAAGGCCCTGATTGTTCTGGCGGCCGGTGTCTGGGTCTTTCGGGTCTGGCACTGTGCCGCCCTCGCCGACATTGTTGGACGAGAAATTGATCTCGCCCTTGCGCATTGGCAAAAATGCCTTTGGCGGCTGGGTTGCCGAGATCATTTTGCCATCTGCGCCAAAATGATAGATGTAAGGGCCATATTCATCGCTGATCAGCATGGAGCCGTCTTTGAGGCGTACCACGGCTTCAGGGTCGAGCGCCACTTTTCCATTTCTTGATTCTGGAAGAACAGGCATTTTGCCTTTCGCCGCCCGCACACCTGTTTCCGGGTCGAGACCGGTGGTTGGCTTGCCTTGATCGTCGGTGAGAATGATCGTGTCAGCGAGTTTCAGTTTCAAGCCGGTCTGCTGCTGCTCCGGCGCCAGGGTGGCGTTTGCGCCTGCTGGCATCAGGTGAAAATCAATCCGGTTGATGCGATCGTTATAGTCCGTCGTTCCCTCGACATTATACCCACGATCGGGCAGCAAAAGCAGCGAACCAGAATAGCCATCGCCATCCTTTTTCCAGCTGCTCAGGTCCATCGCCATGCCAGAACCAGAGCCAAATGTTTCGCCGAAGCGATCTTTCTGATTGGCCGGAATACGACCAACGGCGACGAGACCGTGATTAACAATGGTCACGCCTGCGGCAGTCGCTGAACTTTCAGCCAAAACACCAGACGTTGAGCACAGTACAACACCAGCGGCAAGAAATGCCGACTTACAGGAAAACAAATTCATCCCAAACCTCCAAGAATAGCGGAGGATGCGTTGAGCACTCATGCATAACTTTGCAAAGCATCACGAAATTCCGCACCCCTCATCTGCACTTAGAGCTTGGAAATGACAGGCACGTGACAAGCGCAGACAAGATCAACGACGTTGAAATCGCTCAGCTTGCTTTTTTATTTGAAACCGTTGCATTGCTACCCGTGGCAAGCAGCGCACCGTCAACGGACCGCCAATCGGGCATGACCAGCCCGCCGGAAATAAGCAGCTTCGCACCTTCTTCGGGTGTCATGTCCAAAATCTTCAGCTTGCTCTTTGGCACAAACATCAAAAAGCCTGCCGTCGGCACGGGCGTTGGCGGCATAAACACCGCCACCATCTCTTCGCCATCAGCATTCAGCTTGGCTGCAATTTCGCCCGTGGCTTCCGTTGCCACAAACACTAAAGCCCACATGCCGGGGCTTGGGAATTCAATCAATCCGACCGTTTTATAGGAATTGGACTTTTCCTTCAGAGCCGTCTCAAAGATCTGCTTGAGGCTTTTGTGCAGCGTGCGGATCAACGGCATGCGGTTGAGCAGCGATTCGCCAAAATTCACCACTGATCGCCCGACCAGATTACGCCCCAGAAAGCCGACAATGGTGATAAAAACCACGGCAATCAGCAGTCCGGTCCCCGGAATGGTGATATTGAAATAGTAAGACGGATTATAACGCTCGGGAATATAGGGTGTGACCCAGCTATCGGCCCAGTCAATGAAGGCAAATGTCAGCCAGATGGTAATGGCAAGCGGCGCACAAATAATCATGCCCGTGAGAAAATTTGTCCGCAAGCGGGCGGCAATTGAAATAATCTCGGGTTTTTCGGTCATAAGGTCCGTTTCAGTTGATTATTCGCCATAAAATCCACGATGGAAAGCGACTGTGCCGTTGGGAATCACGCCTGTAAAAGCGATTGCTTGAAAATATTGGGGCGGAACCTCAGGTAAAACAAGATGGGGAGCGTTCACGAAGCCGAAAGGACGATAATATTGCGGCGATCCCAAAAGGCAGCAGCCGCTGGCTCCCATTGTTTTCAAGCGTTCAAGACCTGCTTTCACGAGGCTGCGCCCAATTCCTTGTTGTTGCCATTGCGGCAAAACCGACAACGGACCAAGGCCAAACCAGCCGGCCTCTCCACCTGATAGTGTAAGCGGTGAAAACGCAATGTGGCCAACAACGGCTTCGCCTTCCACCGCAACCAGCGAGAGGCTCAAAGCCCCTGCCCGGCGCAGCCGATCCACGATCAGATGTTCTGTCTGATCACTATAGCTCTTGCCAGCAAAGGCGGCCTGCGTGACGGCAGCAATGGCTGCCTCATCGCCCGCCTTTTCTGGTCGAATCATCATTCAACCGTCACCGATTTTGCCAGATTGCGCGGCTGATCCACATCGGTGCCCATGAAAACGGCTGTGTGATAAGCCAAGAGCTGAATGGGAAGCGAGAACACCATTGGCGCAATGATTTCAGCAACATTGGGCAGCACGATTGTCGCCATTGTTTCCAGCTTCGAGCTGGCAGCACCCTTTTCATCAGTGATGAAAATGATCTTGCCGCCACGCGCTGCCACTTCCTGCATGTTGGATACCGTCTTGTCAAAGAAACGGTCATGCGGAGCGATGACAATCACCGGCATGTTTTCATCAATCAGCGCAATCGGCCCATGCTTGAGCTCGCCCGCAGCATAGCCTTCGGCGTGGATATAGGAAATTTCCTTGAGCTTGAGTGCGCCTTCCAGCGCCAGCGGATAGCTGGTGCCACGCCCAAGATACAATACGTCCTTGAACCGCGACAATTCGCGAGACAGGCTTTCCATCTGCGGCTGAATAAGGTTCAGAACCTTGCTCATGATCCGCGGCATTTCAGCCAGATGCCGCACCAGATCCTTTTCGTCTTCTGCGCTGATCAAGCCACGCGCCTTGCCCGCCGCGACGGCGAGAGAGGCCATGACCGCCAACTGGCAGGTAAAGGCCTTGGTGGAGGCCACGCCAATTTCCGGCCCCGCAAGAATTGGGAACACAGCATCGGCCTCACGGGCAATGGTGGATTCCTTGACATTGACGATAGCGCCGATTTTCAAACCCGCGTCCTTGCAATAGCGCAAGGAAGCCAGCGTATCAGCGGTTTCGCCCGATTGCGAAATAAACAGTGCTGCCTGATCCACTGAGAGCGGCATTTCGCGATAGCGAAATTCTGAGGCAACATCGATTTCGACCGGCAAGCGCGCGTAACGCTCAAACCAGTATTTGCCCACCAGGCCCGCCAGATAAGCGGTGCCGCAAGCTGAAATGGCAAGGCCGCGCAAGGCTTTAAAATCAATCGCGACATCGGCCGGTCTTACCGTGTGGTCCGCCAGATCGACATAATGGGACAGCGCGTGGGAGATCACTTCCGGCTGTTCATAGATCTCCTTTTCCATGAAATGCCGGTGATTGCCCTTATCCACCACATAGGCGCTGGCTTGCGAAATCTGGCGCGGACGGCTGACGGGGTTGCCGCTGTAGTCAAAAATCTCGGCGCTATCATTGTGCACCACCGCAAAATCGCCATCGACGAGATAGGTGATCTCATTGGTAAACGGCGAAAGGGCAATGGCATCGGAGCCGAGGAACATTTCGCCACGGCCATAGCCAATAGCCAGCGGCGGCCCGAAGCGGGCGGCAAAAATGGTGTTTGGATCATCGGCAAACATCACCACCAGCGCATAGGCTCCCGTGATGCGGTTCAAAGTGGCCAGCATGGCGGCCTTGGGATCGAGCCCGCTTTTGCGATATGTCGAGGCAAGATGGGCCACCACCTCGGTATCCGTCTGGCTGGTGAAAACCGCACCTTCCGCCAAAAGCTCATCACGAAGCTCAGAAAAATTCTCGATAATGCCGTTGTGCACGACCGCCACGCCATCGACAAAATGGGGATGGGCATTGGTTTCATTCGGCACACCATGGGTGGCCCAACGGGTGTGGGCAATACCGATATGGCCGGGCAGCGGCTGTTCAGACAGCTTTTTTTCCAGATTGAAAAGCTTGCCTTCTGCACGGCGGCGATCCATCACACCATTGTTCAACGTGGCGACGCCCGCAGAATCATATCCCCGGTATTCAAGCCGTTTTAGCGCGTCCACAAGGCGCTCTGCTACCGGCTGGTTACCGACAATTCCTACGATTCCGCACATGCACTTCTCCTTCTCGCAAAACAACAGGGCTTTCGAATCCCGAAAGACGAGAGTCTTCTGTTCTCGTTTGTCTTTTCGGAAAAACTGGTTTCGAATTTTTCCTGACAAACTCCAGCGCTGCGAGGTCTTTCCTAATGATTTTACTGAAATTGGCAATCAACGCCGCGGTCACTTTGGGTTTCGCTGCGTTACGAAAATATCAGCCTTTATGGCTTGGATTTTTTCATTGCCTTGATGGCCAGATTACGCTCACGAATGGCTTTGGCGCGGTCCGGCTTCATCTCCTGACGGGCGCGGCCAAAGGCCAGCGCATCATCCGGCACATCCTCGGTGATCACACTGCCCGATGCGATCAAAGCACCATCGCCAATCGTAACAGGTGCGACAAGCGCACTGTTGGAGCCAATAAAGGCATTGGCCCCGATACGGGTCTCATGCTTGTTCACACCATCATAGTTACAGGTAATGGTGCCGGCACCGATATTGGTATCCGCCCCGACAAACGCGTCACCGATATAACTGAGGTGGTTGACCTTGGCTCCAGCTCCGATTTCGGCCTTTTTGACCTCGCAGAAATTGCCAACCTTGGAGCCTTCGCCCAAATGGGCACCGGGGCGCAACCGCGCATAGGGGCCGACCGTCGCACCCTTTGCCACATGCGCACCTTCAAGATGCGAAAATGAGTGAATCACGGCACCGCTTTCCACCGTGACGCCGGGGCCAAACACCACATTTGGCTCAATCAACACATCCTGACCAATCACCGTATCGTGGCTGAGAAACACGGTTTCCGGCGCAATCATGGAAACACCAGACAGCATGATGTCATGGCGGCGGCGCTCCTGCCATAACTTTTCGATTGCGGCCAGTTCCGCCCGATTGTTGCAGCCGGACAGTTCGGCCTCAGAGGCATCCACCGCCACCGCCCTGCCGCCCTTGGAGCGGACAATTTCAACCACATCGGTCAGATAATATTCGCCCTTGGCATTGGCATTGCCAATATGGGAAAGCAGCTCAAGCGCCTTTGCACCATTGATGACCATCAGGCCACTGTTGCACCAGGTAATCTTGCGCTCTTCATCGCTTGCGTCTTTTTCTTCGCGGATGGCAATCAGCTGACCGTTTTCCACCAGCAGGCGGCCGTAACCCGTTGGCCTTTCGGTATGAAAGCCAATAACCACAACATCATTGCCCTCACCAAGCGCCTTACGGGCAGACGTCAATGTTTCTGGGGTAATCAGCGGTACATCGCCATAGGCAACCAGAATCTCGTCATAGCCACGGGCAATCGCCTCTTTGGCGGAAAGCACCGCATGGCCGGTGCCCAAGCGCTCCGTCTGCAAGAATGAGGTCACACTCAAACCATCGATGCTGGCCGCCTTGGTGACATTTTCAGCATCGCGGCCCACCACGAGGGCGACATCTTCAATATCAGCCGCCTGAACCGCAGCCATGACATGGGCAATCATTGGACGACCCGCCACCGGATGCAGCACTTTCGACATGGAAGATTTCATCCGTGTGCTATCGCCTGCGGCAAGAATAACGGCAAGACAGGTGCGGCTCATGATATCTCCGAATGCAAATCATAGTTATGCGTGAGCTATCATGAGCACGCCATCTTCAGCAAGCGCCTGCCAAATATACGTCAGATATATTGCGGATGATCATCCAGTCCGAGGCCGGGAAACACTGTCGATGTCAAAGCATTGGCCGATAAACCAAACTGCTTGCTCAAGAGAGCAGCAGCGACAGCACGCACGTCGCCGGTCGGGTTAAGGTCGCGGTTGTCCAGCAGGTTTTCATCTTTCAAACCCGGCCATTTGCCATAAACCCGACCTCCCCTGACGGCACCGCCCGCGATGATGCAACAACCGCCTGTGCCATGATCGGTTCCGGCATTAGCGTTTTGTCGCACCGTGCGGCCAAATTCCGTCATGGCCACAACGGCAGTTTTGCGCCATGCGTTGGGGCCAAGCTCGTCACGCAGGGTCAAAATAGCCGTCGTGAGGTTGCGGACAGCACTGGCAAAATTGTCTTTCTGCTGCACATGCGTGTCCCATCCCGTCACCGAAAAGCTGGCGATCCGATAACGCTCATTCAACAGCGACGCCGCCATCTTGGCCATGTCTTTCACGCCGCCGCCGCGCTTTTGCTGCTTGTAGAGCAAATCCGTATAGGCATCGATGCCGATCGCCTCTTTAAAGGTCGCGGCAAATTGTGGGTCGCCCTGATAGAGCCGCGCCAGAAAGCCCAACTCATCGCCGCCCATGGCCAGATCGGCCTGTGGAGACCACACATCCGCACGGTTCGGCCCGGAAAGGATAATCTCCTTGCCGCTGGAAATATCGATGGCCTGCACCGGCGTATTGGTAAGCGACAACGCACGATTAAGCCAGCCACTATCCTTGGATGTCAGGCTCATGCCGCCTGCTTCCAGAATATCCTGTCCGTCAAAATGGCTGCGTTGGTTGCGATAGGGCGTGGAAACGGCATGGACAAAGCCCAGTTCGCCCGCCTTCCACAAGGGCATGAGCGGTGCCGCAACCGGATTGAGACCAAAGAAGCCATCCAGATCAATCAATCCCTGATCACCCGAGAGCGCCAAATCCGGTCTGGCGAGTTTCAAAGCCGGATCACCATAGGGCTGCACCAGATCCAGCCCATCCATGGCACCTCGCAAAATAATCGCGATAAAGCGGTTATCACCCGGCATTTCTGCAAAGGCCAAAGGAGTGAAAATGGGGGCGGCTGCGGCACAGCAGGCAGCGCCCAAAAAACCACGCCGTGAGAGAGTGTTTGGCATTTCCATCCTGAAATCCTCTTCACCGTCTGTTGAACTCGGGGGAAACCAGCGTCATCATCAAACCAGATTTTCGATTGGGTGCCTGGGTCACAACGCGAATGGTGTCATCGCGGGCATAATCAGCCAGAACAAGCTTCACAAATTGGCGCGGGTCTTCCGTTGCTCCGCCTGCTTGCCCAGTCATTTGATTGGTAAGTCTGCGCACCCATTGAATGCGCTGACTCATCTGGCTGGCACTGAACCAATGATCGGACTTGTCAGAAAAACCTGCGGCATCGCTTGGACGCCAGATCGGTTGCCCCAGCGACGAGATTACATTGGCAGCCTGCCGCCCAAGCGGCTGTTTGGGTGCCTGGTTGGGTAGCTGGGCGGGTTTGGCAGCATCCGCCATTTGCGGCTGCATCATGGGGCTGTTATTGTTTTTCTCTGGGTTTTTGTCTGGGACCAAATCGACCACCGGCATGACAATTCGTCCGTGCGGTGTGGCATCCTCGCCCATGATGTCGTCTTTGGTCGCGCCCACAGCTCGCAAGGTTGAAACGACGTAATCAAATGGCAGCTTATATTTTTGGCCGGGCTGGCTCCACGCTTCACGGCTTTGCAGCATAACGCGGTAAACATCTGGCAGATAGCCATCTCCCTGCTTCCAGGCTGCGACCATGGCATTCACCGCGCTGTCGTCCACTGTTTCAGCAATGAAATGAGCATAAAGCTGGCGGCTGATGTGACGCATCGTTCGCTCGTCTTTGGCCAGATCTTCCAGCACGGCAACAGCATTCAGAAAAGGCTCCACGCTGCGGGTATAGGTTTTGCCCAGCACATTAAAACGACCCGGCTCTGCCCGATTTGCATCATAGCCAGCCGCAACAGCGGTGCGATCAAACGTTATACCGGTCAACAGCAGTGAGAGCTGGCGCACATCGGTCTGCGTATAGCCCGTGCCAACACCAAGCGTGTGAAGCTCCATGACTTCACGGGCAAAATTTTCATTGGAGCCTCCGTCCTTGCGCTTCAAACCAGCTTTGGAATTGGGGCCGATCGACTGGGCCTGATCCAAAAAGACAATCATTGCCGGATGCAGAGACACTTCCTTCAACAGCGTTGAAAAATGCCCACCAAGATGCGGCCGGATGGCCTCAGCCTCAAACAGGGGCACAAGCAGCTTGCTTTCTATATTTTTATCAGCGCTGACTGTGAAATGGTTGAGCCAGAATGTCGCCAAGCGCTCATGAAAGCCGAAAGGCGAAAGGGTCGCTTGCGCAATCCTTGCAGATACATCGGCGTTAAAGCGATTAGCGACATCCTTGTTCAGTGCCTTGTTGACCTCGCCATCCGCAAAACCGGCCTTTTTCCTGTCTTCGATTGTTTTGCGAACAGCAAAATAATCTGCAACGGCCTGTCTGCGCGCCTCCACGCCCTCCAATGGGAATAAAGGCGTTTGTTGCGCAGCATCAGCCAATTGCTTCACCATGGCATCTGCGTCTTGTGGCTCTGTATCACCTGGCCGCAAGCCATAGCCGTAGCGTATAGCGGCTGTCGTTGAGTGAGAAAGCAACGGGATCACCTCCGGGTTACTGTATAATCCCTTAAATCGGCGTGGATTTAAGGAGAAAATTATGCCGTGAAAAATCAGCGTGAGAGACCCAACTCCAAAGACTTCCTTGAAAGCCTTTCGACACAGACCTCTCCTATCCACCGCGAACCTGTCGCTCACCCCTATGAACTGCCGCTATTGCGGTAAAAACATGGCTGAAATCTTACAGTTTGGTAAATATTAACAATAACTGAAATACAAACACGAGCCAAAATGGATTTCGAACAATTGTTCAGGTTCCCGTCAGGTTGAAAAGCTTGATACCGCTTGCCCTGCCGTTCTTTTCCCCCATCATCGGCCGGAATACTGCCATCGATATATTTTTGAGAATGGAACCCACACCATGACCTCCGTCTACTCAATAAACGCAAACACCCAGAGTCCCGAGCGATATAACAGAGGAATGATCCTGTTGCATTGGGCAACAGCCGCGCTGGTCCTGACGCTTTTCCTCTCGGCAGAAGCGTGGGATTTTGCCGAGCGCGGCGGCGCTGTTCGAGCTGATTTGAAACTGGTGCACTATGCAGCGGGTATCATCCTCACCGCCGTTTTTATCTGTCGGATCATCTGGCGCATAGTGAGCGCCAAATCCATTCCGGCGGCTGAAAAAGGCCTGATGGGCGCAGTTGCAAAATGCGCCCATTATGGCCTTTATCTCGGCCTGATTGTTCAAATTGCCCTTGGATTTTCATGGCGCTGGTCCCAAGGTCGCGCTGTCGATTTCTTCAATTTCTTTTCAATCCCTCCGCTTTTGCCGGTTTCATCAGAATACCGCCACCTGTTGGGAGACCTCCATTCTGCCATCGCCTGGATCATCATCGTCGTTTCAACACTGCATGCGGTAGCAGCGCTCTTTCATCATTTCGTTATCAAGGATGGCACGCTGCTGAAAATGATGCCTGCCCACGCCAAAGCGGCTCAAAGCACAAGCCGTTAAAAGACCTGTGATTGCATCAATTCAAAACGCGGCACTTGACTTATCTCAGGGGTGTCGCGTTTCAACATCATCTGCTCGACATCAAAGATCGCAATCGAACATAAAAAAGCGTTGAAAAACAGACTGATAAATTATTGTTTATAAAAGATAATTCAAATATACAACTTTATAAAACTCGTTTAAGAGTTATTAATAACGCTCTGTAACGGTACCTTAAATCAGGTGCCATACAACCAAATAGATTTGTATTTACGAACGAGATTATTTTGATTTCTGCACCGTCAAATCATTCTCAGGACGTTGCCCAGGCGGTGCGCCACGCGCAAGCTAACGGCACGCTTGCGTCTTCCAGGACAATTCTGATTGTCAATCTCGTAACCATGCTCTCGGCGGCTGAATTGATCATCCCTTTGCATGACGATCGAGGCCGCCTGCTGGCCTGGATGGCCGTACTTTCCTTTTTTACAGCTTTTCGATTTTTACTCGCCAAGGCCCTTATCAAGAAGCAACTTGCATCCAGCCGGCCCGAACACGTGATGAAACTCATGTCATTGGCGGCGCTTTTGCAGGGCTTATCGTGGAGCCTGCTTCCCAATGTCTTTTTTCATATGGAGATGCTGGGCAATGATGCCCCGGTGATGCTTATTCTGGTTGGGCTGGCAGGTGCTGCCATGCTGCGGCAGTCATTGTGCAGCCAGACGGCCTTCAGTTTTGCAGCACCTGTCCTGCTTGCCTGCGGTTGGAATTTCTTACAGCACGGTGGTGTTGTTGCGATTATCTCAACACTCAATTTGATTTTATTGGCCAGCTTCCTGCTCTATCTGATGGCCAAGGCAGAGCAGCGAACCGTCGAAGGAGAAATGGCAAAATTCACGCGCGATCGCGCGACCCAATCTCTGATCATTGCCAATGAAGATATCCGTCAGAACAACATGCGGCTGGAAATCCTTGCCAATTGTGATCCGGTCACAGGCCTGTTCAATCGCATCTATCTGAACGGAAAAATCTCTGGCGCACTGGCCGCAGCCACTGTCTCTGGCCAGAAGGTTGCGCTTTTGCTGTTTGATGTCGATCGTTTTAAACGAATCAACGATGCGTTTGGCCATCACGGCGGCGATCAGTTTCTGACCATTATTGGACAACGCCTCAAGACGGCGGCTGGCTCGGATGCCACAACCGCACGCATCAGCGGCGATGAATTTGCCGTGCTCATCACCACAGGTGACGTGTACCAAAAAAGCGTTGCCCTGGCGCAGGCCATGGTGGAGTGCGATCTGCCACCCGTCACCATAAACGGCACATCCATTGTGCCAAACCTCAGCGCAGGACTGGTTCTATTTCCATCTGGCGGCATAACCGCTGATGAAATTTTCTCTTCAGCCAGCCTGGCTCTGTTGCATGCCAAACAGACGGGGCGGAAGCAATGGCGGGAGTTTGATCCAAAATTCAAGCAAATCACCGACCGTCAACGTCAGATCGAACAAGACCTGAAGGATGCCATTCAAAACGAGGTTATCACCGCGTGGTTCCAGCCGCAGATCGACCTCAAGACCGGGGCGGTTGTCAGCTTTGAAGCGCTGGTTCGCTGGCTGCATCCACACTTTGGATTTATCTCGCCTCCTGAAATCATCAATGCGGCACAGGCCACAAACCTGAGCAAGGCCTTAACGGGCCTGATTGCGCGCAATGTCTGCGCCTTGCTCCAGGAATTGCCAAGTCACGATTTGGCAGCAGCCACCGTCGCGTTGAACATATCGCCGCGGGAATTTGCAATCTACAACGTCGCAGAAATGCTGGATGATGTCACCGCGACTTACGGCGTCAGCCGTCACAGTGTAGAGGTGGAAATCACCGAAGAAGCAATCCTTGATCCAGACATTGCAGGCGAACAACTGCGGCAGATGGAAACCAGCGGCTACAGATTGGCACTTGATGATTTTGGCATTGGCTATTCGTCGCTGGCCTATCTGATCAGTCTGAACATCGGACGTCTGAAAATCGACCGAAGCATTATAACCAACATCAGCGCATCGAGCGTCAATCAGGCCTTGGTCGCGGCCATGGTTGGCTTTGGTCGTGCGCTCGATGTTGAAATTGTGGTGGAGGGTGTCGAAACCTCCGATGATGTGCGGGCGTTGGAAGCAATGGGCTGCGACGTAGCACAGGGGTTTTATTATGCACGGCCAATGCCGATTGATGCATTAATGACGTGGCTCCAGCGCGCCAGCAATCCGGAACAAAGCGATATCAGCCAACGTGTATCAGCGTGACCATGCAAAGTTGCTTTTTTGTTCTGATTTTTGCATCTCACACTTCCATTTGCGGGCGAGATTATCCATATTCGGCTTATGGCAAAATCAACGCGCAAAACACCCGCTCCCAATACAGACACCAAAGCGTCAATTGAGAGTCCATCACAGACTTACAATGGCTTTGAAGAATCGCCGCAAGCGAGCTTTGAAGGTGCACCCATGACGTCACCTCTGTCAGGGAGCGTGTCTGATTGGGTGAAGCAGCTGGAAGCAGAGGCGGAAGTATCGGGCATAGAAACCCAGCGCGACATTGCCTCTAAAGCGGGCAAGCACCGCAAGAAAATTGAAATCGAGGCCCGCAAGCACAGCGAAAAGGTTGCCCTTGAAAAAGCAACCAAAGCCCGGAGTGCTGGCAACACCAAAACGGCGCGCGGTGTATCCATGGGTGCCACGTCGGACCCGGCGGCGCGGGCAGCCGCAGGTCTTCACGCCATCTCGGGCATGGATACATCTCTGGAAGAGGCGGAGAGCCTTGCCGCAGGCGGCGTGACGGCAACCGTTGAGGCCTTGTCGGCGCTGATTGAAAGCGGGAATCCGCTGTTCAAGGACGGCAAGATCTGGACGCCGCACCGCCCTCACCGTCCCGCCAAATCCGAAGGCGGCATTCCAATCCGCATGGCCTCGGATTTTGAGCCAGCAGGCGACCAGCCAACCGCCATTCGCGATTTGGTGGAAGGCATCAATAACAATGACCGCACGCAAGTGTTGCTGGGGGTCACCGGCTCCGGCAAGACCTTCACCATGGCGAAGGTGATTGAAGCAACCCAGAGACCAGCGGTGATTTTGGCTCCAAACAAAACACTGGCAGCCCAGCTTTATTCCGAGTTCAAAAAATTCTTCCCGGACAATGCGGTGGAATATTTTGTCTCGTACTATGATTATTATCAGCCCGAAGCCTATGTGCCGCGCTCGGATACTTTCATTGAGAAAGACAGCTCGATCAATGAGCAGATTGACCGAATGCGCCACGCTGCCACCCGCGCCATTCTTGAGCGTGACGACTGCATTATCGTGGCCTCGGTGTCCTGTATTTATGGTATCGGCTCGGTGGAAACCTACACCGCCATGACCTTTGAAATGTCGGTTGGTGACCGCATTGATCAGCGCCAATTGCTGGCCGACCTTGTGGCGCAACAATATCGCCGTCAGGACATCAACTTTATCCGTGGCTCTTTCCGCGTGCGCGGCGATACCATTGAAATTTTCCCGGCTCACTTGGAAGACGCGGCCTGGCGCATCTCGATGTTCGGTGACGAGATTGATGCCATTACCGAGTTTGACCCGCTCACCGGACAAAAGACTGGCGATATGAAGTCGGTCAAAATCTACGCCAACTCCCACTATGTCACCCCGCGGCCGGCTTTGAACGGTGCCATAAAAGCCATCAAAGCCGAATTGAAGGAGCGACTTGCTGAATTGGAAAAAGGCGGTCGCCTGCTGGAGGCGCAACGTCTTGAGCAACGCACGCGCTATGACATTGAGATGTTGGAAGCGACGGGCGTTTGTGCTGGTATCGAAAACTATTCTCGCTATCTGACCGGGCGTGCGCCGGGGGAGCCGCCACCGACCTTGTTTGAATATATCCCCGATAACGCCCTGCTGTTTATCGATGAAAGCCACGTCTCCGTCAGCCAGATCGGCGGCATGTATCGCGGCGACTTCCGGCGTAAGGCAACCCTTGCCGAATACGGCTTTCGTCTGCCGTCCTGCATGGACAACCGCCCATTGCGCTTTGAAGAGTGGGATGCCATGCGCCCGCCCACAATCGCGGTATCGGCAACGCCCGGCAATTGGGAAATGGAGCAGTCTGGCGGCGTGTTTGCCGAGCAGGTTATTCGCCCCACTGGCCTGATCGATCCGCCTGTCGAGGTGCGCTCCGCGAAAACCCAAGTCGATGACGTGCTGGGCGAGATCAAGGATACCACGCTCAAGGGCTATCGAACTCTTGTGACTGTGCTGACCAAGCGCATGGCCGAAGACCTGACGGAATATCTGCATGAGCATGGCGTGCGTGTGCGCTACATGCACTCCGACATCGATACGCTGGAACGTATTGAGATCCTGCGTGATCTACGCCTCGGCGCGTTTGATGTGCTGGTGGGCATCAACCTGTTGCGCGAAGGTCTGGATATTCCGGAGTGCGGCTTTGTTGCCATTCTGGATGCAGACAAGGAAGGCTTCCTGCGATCTGAAACCTCTCTCATTCAGACCATTGGCCGTGCAGCGCGTAACGTTGACGGCAAAGTTGTGCTCTATGCCGACAAGATCACCGGCTCAATGCAGCGGGCGATGGATGAAACCACCCGCCGCCGCGAAAAGCAGATGGCGTACAATGCGGCAAATGGCATTACGCCTGAATCGGTGAAATCCAAAATTTCCGACATTCTCGATTCAGTCTATGAGCGCGATCACGTGCGGGCCGATATTTCAGGGGCCAGCGGCAAAGGCTTTGCATCCGGCGGTCATCTTGTTGGCAATAATCTGCAAGCGCACCTTGCAGCCCTTGAAAAGCAGATGCGCGACGCTGCCACCGACCTTGATTTCGAAACCGCCGCACGCCTGCGCGATGAAATCAAACGTCTGCGCGAGGTCGAACTGGCCAGCATGGGTGATCCGGGCGAAAAGGAATCAGCCCGCAATGAAGAGCGCAACGCCTCCCTCGCTGGCAACACGGTGTCCGACGGGCCAGATAACGAAACGGGCGCAGCAAAACCACTGTTTCGAAAAAACACGCTCGATGAAATGACAGTAGGGCGCACCGAAAAGCCAATGCCGGGCAAAATCCCCCAGAAGCCGGATTCCGCCCTATCCGGCTCCCGGCGTGATCATGACGATCCTCGCCCGATCATCCGCGCCAAATCAGGGGCAGGATCTTACGAGGACGAGAGCGAGCAAAAGCGGCAGGCTCGCGGCAAAGCCAAAACGGGCAAACCTGGACGTTAAGCCTCGAAAGCATGTTACGGTCTTGGCGAATGAATGTGCTTAAACACTTCAACGCAGGTCGGGTTCTATCACCCGACCTGATCAGTGATGACGGCCAAGCCAATCCTCAAATATCACCCACATGCATCAGCATTCGAGCCGCAATATCGCGCTCGGAGGGGTAGCCAAAAGCGTTATTGATATAGGTAACGCCATCCTTGACCACCTGCCTGTTCAGATGACTGTGGCCATAAAAATGGGTGTGCGACCCCAAAGCGCGAATATGAGCTTCCAGCCTGCTGGTGCCAAGAACGGGATAAAGGAAGTGGTATTTCTCCGGCATCCTTGCAGGCATGAGATCGATACGCGGTAAAAAATGCGAAAAAGATAAAATGGACTTGAATCCAGTCGTATCGGGCAGGCGGTTTTCCGCATCAAAAAGGGCACTGACCTCGGCATCAGATAGGCCTTCCCAGTCACACCGGCGATAATCCATCCATGCATTGCGCAGCATTTGGCCCGGTGTCCCAAAGGAATAATCGTACCAACCCATAAGCGGCATAATCAGCGTATCGCCGCAGGAATAGGCCTCCATGCCAATGTTCAGATCAGCGCAGAGGGATTTGATGGCCTGCAATTTTTCGAAGGATGTGCCGCCATTGCTGCGTTTGATCCACACATCATGATTGCCGGGCACATACAAAACTTTCGAAAATCGGTCCGCAAGCAGGCTCATGACATAGGAAAACAGCGGCATATCATTGGCAACATCCCCAACGACCAGCAGGATGTCGTGTTGATAGTCCTGTTCGGAGAGTTGTTCAAACCAGAGAAGGTTCTCACGGTAATCAACGTGGAAATCTGAACCTACAAAAATACGCATAAATGCCTCAAATTCAGCCTATCCCTTCAAAGCACCCAACATCGCATTTCAACACAATCGAGCATGGAGTTTTCCAATTATGATCGCAGGTTAACGGCGATATGTGTGCGGAGGCCCTGTTTATAGAGTAGAACCAAATTGAGGATCGCGGGCTGTTTTGAAGCCCACGCCGCGTTCAGACAATCCGGTTAGCGCGGGTCGATATCACCCCTCGCCCACATCTCCATGGTCTCCGCCTTGAAGTCTTCAAACCGGCCCTCGGCGATGGATTTGCGGATACCCTGCATCAACTCCTGATAATAGGAAAGATTGTTCCAGGACAACAACATGCCACCCAATGCTTCATTGGAGCGAACCAAGTGATGCAGATAAGCGCGGGAGTAATCGCGCGCAGCCGGGCAAGAAGATTGCTCATCCAGCGGCCGCATATCCTCGGCGTGGCGGGCATTGCGAATATTGACTTTGCCGCGACGTGTGAATGCCAGACCATGACGGCCAGAGCGCGTTGGCATGACGCAGTCAAACATGTCAACACCCAGCGCTACAGACTTCAACATGTCATCCGGCGTGCCAACGCCCATCAGATAGCGCGGCTTTTCTGATGGCAAAGCCGGCAAAGTGATATCCAGCATGCTCAACATCACATCCTGCGGCTCACCCACCGCCAGACCACCCACGGCATACCCCTTGAGATCAAGCTGCTTAAGGCCTTCCGCAGAGCGAATGCGCAACGCGGGCTGATCGCCACCTTGCACAATACCAAACATTGCTTTGCCTGGCTGCTCGCCAAAGGCAACGCGGCAACGCTCTGCCCAGCGCAACGACATTTCCATGGCACGCTCAATTTCGCGCGGCTCGGCAGGCAGGGCCACGCATTCATCCAACTGCATCTGGATGTCACTATCGAGCAGGCCCTGAATTTCAATGGAGCGTTCCGGCGACATGTGATGATAAGAGCCGTCGATATGGCTTTTAAAGGTCACGCCCTGCTCATCCAGCTTTCGCAGGCCCGAGAGCGACATCACCTGAAAACCACCCGAGTCGGTCAAAATTGGCTGAGGCCAACGGATCAGCTCATGCAGGCCGCCAAGGCGCGCAACGCGCTCAGGGCCGGGGCGCAGCATCAAATGATAGGTGTTGCCAAGAATAATATCCGCCCCGCCCTCGCGCACCTGATCAAGATACATGGCTTTAACCGTGCCAACAGTGCCAACCGGCATGAAAGCCGGGGTGCGAATCGTGCCGCGCGGCATCGAGATTTCGCCAAGGCGCGCCTTGCCGCTGGTGGCTTTGAGGGTGAAGGTAAATTTCTCGGACATGGGTCAGTCGTCTTTCCGGAAGAGAAGGCTGGAATCGCCGTATGAGTAGAAGCGGTAACCGGATTGGATAGCGTGCTCATAGGCGGCGCGCATGGTGTCCATCCCCGCAAAGGCCGACACCAGCATGAATAGCGTGGATTTCGGCAGGTGAAAATTGGTCATCAGCATATCGACCGCCTTGAAACGATAGCCGGGCGTGATGAAAATGCCTGTCGCCCCCGACCAAGGCAAAACCTGCCCATCGTCGCTGGATGCACTCTCCAGCAAGCGAAGCGAGGTGGTGCCAACGCTGACGATCCGCCCGCCACGCGCTCTGACAGCGTTCAACGCATCGGCTGTGGCCTTGGAAACATGGCCAATTTCCTGATGCATTTTGTGGTCATTGGTATCATCGGCTTTGACCGGCAAGAATGTGCCTGCACCAACATGCAGGGTCACAAAATGACGCTCAATACCGGCTTTGTCCAAGGCATCAAACAGCCCAGGCGTAAAATGCAAGCCCGCAGTGGGGGCGGCAACGGCGCCTTCTTCGCGGGCGTAGATGGTTTGATAGTCCTGTCTGTCCTGCCCGTCTTCAGGTCGCTTGGCCGCGATATAGGGCGGAAGTGGAATGTGGCCAACAGACGCAATCGCCTGATCCAGTTCCGGACCGGAGGCCTCGAACACCAGATCTATTTCGCCAGCCTCACCCTTCAAAGCGACCGTGGCCAGCAATCCGTTGAAATCGATAGAATCGCCCTGCTTGATGCGCTTGCCGGGACGCGCAAAAGCCTTCCAGCTATTGGCCGCCACGCGCATATGCAAGGTGCAGGACACGGGCGTGCGCTCCGCGCCTTCGCGCAATCGCACACCTTCAAGTTGCGCCGGAATGACCTTGGTGTCGTTGAACACCAGAGCATCCCCCGCTTTTAAGAATGAAGGCAGGTCAAACACCTGCCGATCTTCCAGCATCGGCTGCCCATCGGGCCGCACCACGAGAAAACGCGCATGATCGCGCGGGCTGGCGGGCCGCAGCGCAATATTCTCTTCAGGGAGATCAAAATCAAACAGGTCTACACGCATGATACCGCAACTGAATTTGAAACGCGAAAAACCCGCCCCGGCGTGATCACGCCGGGGCGGGTTCATGAATAGGCCCCAACTCAGGCGTCGGCAGCAACTTTCATCGACACAATCGAGTCAGGATCGGCGACAGGTTCGCCCTTCTTGACAGCATCAATCACGTCCATGCCTTCAATGACCTGACCCCAAACGGAGTATTGCTTGTTCAGCCAAGGTGCATCGGTGAAGCAGATAAAGAACTGCGAGTTGGCAGAGTTCGGGCTTTGCGAACGGGCCATGGAGCATGTGCCGCGAACGTGTGGTGTTGCCGAAAATTCAGCCTTGAGGTCTGGCTTGTCGGAGCCGCCCATGCCAGCGCGACCGGGGTTGAAGCTCTCGCCACCCTTCTTGCCAAACTTCACGTCGCCGGTCTGGGCCATAAAGTCAGCAATAACGCGGTGGAACACAACGCCGTCATAAGCACCTTCGCGCGACAATTCCTTGATGCGCGCAACGTGGCCCGGAGCCAGATCGGGGAAAAGGGCGATAACCACCTTACCCTTGGTGGTTTCCATGATGATGGTGTTTTCCGGATCTTTGATCTCGGCCATGTTTCTCTCCTTGGCTTTTCGGGCTGATCACCCGGTTTTTGCTGCCTCTCCTTGCCATTTCGTCATACCGAAAAGCAAGACAAAGGCAGTGGAAATATTGTCATGCTGCCCAAAGGCCGCAATTATTTACGCCCCAAAGTCACCTTGATCATGCGATCCGGGCTGCTCACTTCGCCATTGCCGCCCTCGCCACGCTTGATCTTGTCAACAAACTCCATGCCCGACACCACTTTGCCAACTACAGTATACTGTCCGTTCAGGAAGCTGCCGGGGGCAAACATGATAAAGAACTGCGAGTTGGCAGAATTTGGATCTTGCGAACGCGCCATGCCCACCGTGCCGCGTTCAAACGGCACCTTTGAAAACTCGGCAGGAATATTGGGCAGTTTGGAACTGCCAGTGCCAGCACGGCTCTTGTCAAAGCCGTTTTTCATATTGCCATACTGCACATCACCAGTCTGGGCCATGAAGCCGTCGATAACGCGATGGAAGGCAACATTGTCATATTGCCCTTCTTTCACCAGTGTTTCAATCTGGGCAACATGCTTGGGTGCGACTTCGGGCATGAGCTGAATGACCACAGGGCCATCTTTCAGCTGAATTGTCATATAATGATCAGCCGCCTTGGCTGCCGTGGTCAATGTCGACAGAGCAAGAAGACCGGCAAATGCAAAAGACAGAATTTTCATGATGGCTCCGTAAGTGTGTAAAATATCTCAGGCACTGCGCCTGGACGTCAGCGCCTTTAAAACGGGCTTAGGCACAAAAGCGCTCACATCGCCGCCCATTGCCGCGATTTGCCGGACCAATGTGGCCGTTATGGGCCGAGATGCCGTGCCTGCGGGAATAAAAACCGTTTGAACATCCTGCGCCAATTGGCGATTCATACCGGCAAGCTGCATTTCATAATCAAAATCTGAACCATCCCGCAGTCCACGCACCAGCAAATTTGCTCCGAACTTTCGCGCCGCATCGACCGCCAGACAATCGAATGAAACCACAGAAACATCAGCTTCTCGCTTAGGCAAGGCATCAGCGAGACATTGCCGGATCAGATCGGCGCGTTCATCGAAGCTGAACATCGGGGCTTTTCCGGGATGAATGCCAACCCCGACAACAACATGGGATGCCACGTTCAGAGCCTGAACCAAAACATCGAGATGACCATTGGTCATCGGATCAAAAGAACCCGGATAAAAGGCTGTGGTCATGATGAGGCCCTGCTGCTTTATGCATGCCTTTTGTCATGGAAGCCCATGCACTGCAAGGCTTTGTCTGAACAGGTTTGTTCATATTTATGGCGCGCTCCTCGGCGCCCGCCCCATGAACGCCACCTGAACGACGCATTCAGGCGGGCTTCAAAACAGAGCAGCTATAACAGCATCATGTTCAACCAGACAGCCAAGAGAGATTGAAATGCTTGCAGTATTTTTGATTTTCGCGGCCATCTCGGCACTTTTTATCGAAGTGTTTGTGGATTGCCTGGACGACCATCGCAAGGAGACACTCTTTCACAAGGCGCATTAGATGAACGCGAGATGAACGGAGTGTTAAGGACAGCTTCAGCAGCACACTTGTAAAAAGGGTGCAATGCACAACGGAACATGATGTGGGTCTCGCTAGTTCGGCTTGAGACTTCACGTTTCAAAAAGGATTGATTCAATGCTTGATAAAGTGACGATGATTAACTTGGTTTGGACCGCAATGATCGGCGCAATGCTTGCAACCAGCATCACCTTTCACATGAAGGATCAGAAAATGGCCTCCATGTATGGCCCACAGATCACAGCGAGCTACGACAGCTTCAACCGTTGATCGTCAAATTTGACGGTCGGGTTCGAGCACAATCACGACGATAACCTCTCGTGTTGACCCTAACTGGTTCACAGGTTTTATGTTTGGCGTCCAATCATTCTGATGCCAAACCTGAATAACAATAAAAACCAGCAGGCCATCGGCTGCTGGTTTTTTTATGCAATGTCACATTACAGCGCCTCTCACCAAATATGGCGCACGGCGCTGTAACACATTCAAGTTACTGCATAATTCCTTAAATCGATTCCGATTTAAGGAATTATGCCGTAAGAAAAGAACGGCCACAGCCGATTATCGCATTGTGCCTGGTCTGGCCTTGCCTTTCACCAGCCGCAGCGTCAGGCCGTAGCCCTCAGTATGCATATCGGCATAGCCTTCCTTGAACTCGAAATAATAATACATGCCCGGAAGAAAAGGCGTTTTTGTCAGGTATTTTGCGCCCTCGCCATTGTCCACCTGCGGCACATCCGGAAAAACACGCACATCAATAGCATAGCCCTTGCAAATGCGCCGGTCCAACAGGGTTTGCAGCTCTTCTCCGCTTGGAACTCTCCACGCCCCCTCCATCGATTTGGCCGCGGCCGCGGCACTCTTGAGAGAAAAAACGCCAGCCTCTCCCTGACATGTTCCGCTTTCAAACTTCATTCCGACAGCACATCTTTGCCAAATCAATCCCGTTTTCATGTCTGTCGCAAGACCATCGCTTATGTGAAAGCGTGTGCCAGCAGCGCCTTGGCAATTGCCTTTTTCGGCAGCCACCGCCAAGCCGGGATGAATAACCACAACCGCAATGATGAACGTGAAAAAATGAGAAAGATCCATGATGCCAAATCCAGATGTACACCCGGCTTGAAACAAAAACTCGCAGCCAACAAAAAAGCGGCCAAACCGGCCGCTTTTTATAAATTTTAATGCAGAAGTTAAATGTCGTCTGCTGGAGGTTCGTCAGCGGCCGCAACGACGGTTTCGACACCAGCCTCAAGCTCGTCTTCTTCACCTTCCGGCTCACTGATCCGCTCAACCGACACGACTTTCTCATCCTTGGCGGTGTTGAAGATCGTCACGCCCTTCGTCGCGCGGCTGGCGATGCGAATGCCATCCACCGGCACCCGGATCAACTGGCCCTTATCCGAAACCAGCATGATCTGATCCTTGTCTTCCACAGGGAAGGCAGCAACCAACTGACCAATTTCAGCAGTTTTGGACGTATCCGTGGCGCGAATGCCCTTACCCCCACGACCGGATGTGCGGAAATCGTAAGAGGAAGACCGCTTGCCGATACCGCGCTCGGAAATCGTCAACACGAACTGTTCGCGTGCCTTCAATTCCTGATAACGCTCTTCGGACAGGTCGCCGATTTCACCGACTTCTTCACCCACAAGCGCAATATCATCTTCTTCGATGCCGCTGGCGCGACGCTCGGCAGCAGACCGCTTCAGGTAAGCTGCGCGCTCCCAAGGCTCGGCATTCACATGCCCAACAATGGTCATCGAGATAATACGATCACCCGGCTGCAAGGTGACACCACGAACGCCAACCGAGTTACGGCCAGCAAAGACGCGCACTTCATCGACCGGGAAGCGGATCGCCTGGCCAAGCGCTGTGGTCAGCAGCACATCATCATCAACCGTACATGTCTCGACGGAGAGGATTTCATCACCCTCTTCATCCAGTTTCATGGCGATCTTGCCATTACGATTGACCTGCACAAAATCCGACAGCTTGTTACGACGCACCGTTCCTCGGGTCGTGGAGAACATCACATCGAGGTTTTCCCAGCTTGCCTCATCCTCAGGCAGCGGCATGATGGTGGTGATGCGTTCACCCGCCTCCAGCGGCAGCATGTTGATCAATGCCTTGCCGCGAGATTGCGGGGTGCCGATTGGCAGGCGCCATACCTTTTCCTTATAGACAATACCACGCGACGAGAAGAACAGCACCGGCGTGTGGGTATTGGCAACAAATAGCCGGGTAACAAAATCTTCATCCCGCGTTGCCATGCCCGAACGGCCTTTACCGCCGCGACGCTGCGCACGGTAGGTGGTCAGAGGAACACGCTTGATATAGCCCAGATGGGAAACAGTGACGACCATGTCTTCGCGGGCGATGAGATCCTCATCGTCCATGTCCGGACCGCCTTCCATGATCTGGCTGCGGCGCGGGGTGCCAAACTCGTCACGAACGGCAATCATCTCTGCCTTGACGATATCCTGAATACGCTTACGCGACGACAAAATATCAAGGTAATCAGAGATTTCCGCGCCGATCTTATTCAGTTCTTCGTCAATTTCGTCGCGACCCAGAGCCGTTAAACGGGCAAGGCGCAATTCCAAAATCGCACGGGCCTGCTCTTCAGACAGGTTATACGTATAATCCTCATTGATTCGATGACGCGGATCATCAATCAATTTGATCAAGCTATCGACATCGGACGCAGGCCAACGGCGCTCCATCAACTGTTCGCGCGCCGTCTGCGGATCAGGAGCGTTGCGGATCAGTTTGATGACTTCATCAATATTGGCAACGGCAATTGCCAAGCCAACCAGCACATGCGCGCGGTCACGCACCTTGCGCAACAGATACTTCGTTCTCCGGCTAACAACCTCCTCACGGAAGTTGACAAAGGCACGCAGCATGTCCAGCAGCGCAAGCTGCTCTGGCTTGCCACCGTTCAACGCCACCATGTTGCAGCCAAACGAGGTTTGCAGCGGCGTATAACGATAAAGCTGATTGAGAATTACATCGGCATTGGCATCACGCTTAAGCTCGATCACGACGCGATAGCCCTGACGGTCGGACTCATCGCGCAAATCGGAAATGCCTTCGATACGCTTGTCGCGCACCAATTCGGCCATTTTCTCGATCATCGTCGACTTGTTCACCTGATAGGGGATTTCGGTGATGATAATCTGCTCACGGTCGCCACGCATAGGCTCAACGCGGGCAACGCCGCGCATGATCACAGAGCCGCGCCCGGTTTCATAGGCCTGCTTGATGCCACTGCGGCCAAGGATCAACGCGCCGGTTGGAAAATCCGGTCCGGGAATAATCTGCATCAATTCCGGCAATTCGATAGCCGGGTTATCCATCAATGCCACGCAGCCGTCGATGACTTCGCTCAGATTGTGCGGCGGAATATTGGTCGCCATGCCGACAGCAATACCGCCAGCACCATTGACGAGAAGATTTGGAAACTTTGCGGGCACAACGACAGGCTCAGAAAGAGTGCCGTCATAATTGTCGCGAAAATCAACCGTTTCCTTGTCCAGATCATCCAGAAGCGAATGAGCAGCTTTCTGCAACCGGCACTCAGTGTAGCGCTCGGCCGCTGGCGGATCACCATCGACGGAGCCGAAATTGCCCTGCCCGTCGATCAGCGGCAAACGCAAGGACCAGTCCTGCGCCATACGCGCCAGCGCATCATAAATCGCCATATTGCCGTGCGGATGGTATTTACCCATCACGTCACCGGTAACACGGGCGCATTTGACGTATTTCTTATTCCAGTCAATACCAAGCTCGGACATGCCGAAAAGAATACGGCGATGGACGGGCTTCAATCCGTCTCTTACGTCGGGCAGCGCACGGCTCACGATCACGCTCATGGCGTAATCGAGGTAGGAACGCTGCATCTCCGTCATAATCGAGATGGGTTCGATATCGGACGGCGTTTTACCGCCGGGGGTGGTTTGTTCAGTCAAAACGGGTCACGCCTGTTAGAATCACTCAGCTTTTTATAGCGGAAAGCCCCTTCCCGCGCCATTTTTCTCCATGGTTTTGAACAGGCTTTTGCGGCTATGACAAGGCATTTCTTAAGCCTCATCGCGCTATCTTGCGAAATGGGCTATATCCCGGTCTAAATAAATGTTCAAAAAGGAGAAAATCCATGGCCACCACAGAAATTCTCCTCAATGCCTTTACCACGTTGCTGGTAACGCTCGATCCGCCCGGCCTTGCGCCGCTGTTTCTGGGCCTGACACGCGGCATGACACGGCAACAGCGCAAGCAGGTTGCCTTTCGTGGATCTCTGATTGCGCTTTGCATTCTGTCGGTGTTCGCGATTTTTGGTGCAGGCATTCTTGGCGCTTTGGGAATTTCAATCGGCGCATTCCGCATTGCTGGCGGTCTGATGCTCTTTGCCATCGCTTTTGAAATGATCTTCGAGAAACGGCAGGAACGCAAAGAAAAAACATCAGAAGACGCCATCACCCGCGACCACATGCAGAATATCGCCGCTTTTCCCCTCGCCCTGCCGCTGATTGCAGGCCCCGGAGCCATTTCGGCAACCATTCTGCTCGCAGGTGCACTTCCTGGGCCGGTGGAGCGCATGGGGCTTCTCGCTGTTATCGCCCTCAGCGTTGGTGTGGTGCTGATGGCCATGATTATTGCCGATCGCCTGGACCGGTTTTTGGGGGTTACAGGCCGCGCCATCCTGACACGCCTGCTGGGGGTCATTCTGGCCGCCTTGTCCGTGCAATTCGTGCTGGACGGTATCAAGGCGACATTCGGCCTCTAAAATTATGCAGCACATTAAAAGTTTTGCAGCACCGTGCGCCATCTATGGTGCACGGTGATGCAATAACCATCAGCTTCAACCCGTCGCTTTATCAGAACGGGATATCGTCATCCAGGTCGCGCGAGAAGCCGCCAGACGGCGCGCTGGCACCACGACCCGATGATGCACCGCCGCTACGGCTAGGGGCTGAAGGCGCTGAACCATAATCATCATAGCCACCACCGCCAAAATCATTGCCGCCACGGCTTGCACCGCCGCCTTCGCCACGACCGCCGAGCATGGTCAGCGTTGAATTGAAGCCCTGCAGCACGATTTCCGTGGAATAACGGTCGTTGCCGGTCTGGTCCTGCCACTTGCGAGTCTGGAGCTGACCCTCAATATAAACCGTTGCGCCTTTTTTGAGATATTGCTCGGCAACTTTGCAGAGACCCTCGTTAAAGATTACCACACTGTGCCATTCGGTCTTTTCTTTGCGCTCACCGCTGTTACGGTCGCGCCAGGTCTCTGATGTGGCAATACGCAGGTTTGCAATCGGCCTGCCATCCTGCGTGCGACGAATTTCAGGGTCTGCCCCGAGATTGCCGATCAGAATAACCTTGTTGACGCTTCCAGCCATGATACTCACCTAACTGCCGCCACGGGGCGACTTACAAAACCTAATCAAAGTTAACCTTACCCCATACAGCCCCAACAATGGCAGGGCGAAGGAATGTAATCCACAACGAAAAATGTTCTTTATTTGTTCTAGATAATCGCTATGATCCTGTCAAGTGAATCAAAATTGGGTCGATAATGACGCTGCCTGTCTCGACAGAATGCCATTGTGATCTACATAAGGGCAGCAATCTTCCTGCTGACGCCCTCCCAAGTCGAGTTTTGTTATGAGCGAATTGAAAACGATTTCCATCCGCGGCGCGCGCGAACATAATCTCAAGGGCGTCGACCTTGATTTGCCTCGCAACAGCCTCATCGTTATGACCGGCCTTTCCGGCTCCGGTAAATCGTCGCTCGCCTTTGACACGATTTATGCAGAAGGACAGCGGCGCTACGTGGAAAGCCTCTCGGCCTACGCCCGCCAGTTTCTGGAAATGATGCAAAAGCCCGATGTGGATTTGATCGAGGGCCTCTCGCCAGCCATTTCCATTGAGCAAAAAACCACATCGCGTAATCCGCGCTCGACAGTCGGCACAGTCACCGAAATTTATGACTACATGCGCTTGCTGTTTGCGCGCGTGGGCGTTCCTTATTCGCCAGCCACAGGCCTGCCCATTGAGAGCCAGACTGTGAGCCAGATGGTGGATCGGGTTTTGGCTTTGGAAGAAGGTACTCGCCTTTATGTGCTGGCACCGATGATCCGCGGCCGCAAAGGTGAGTATAAAAAAGAACTCACCGAATTGATGAAAAAAGGCTTTCAGCGCGTCAAGATCGATGGCCAGTTCTATGAAATTGCCGAGGCTCCGGCTTTGGACAAAAAATACAAGCATGACATCGATGTTGTGGTGGACCGCGTGGTGGTGCGGCCCGATATGGCCGCGCGTCTGGCCGATAGTCTTGAGACCTGCCTTCGACTGGCAGATGGCCTGGCTGTTGCCGAATTCGCCGACAAACCATTGCCGCCGGAAGAAACGGCGGCAGGGGGCTCTGCCAACAAATCGCTGAACGAAACCCATGAGCGTGTTTTGTTTTCAGAGAAATTCGCCTGCCCAGTGTCCGGTTTTACCATTTCGGAAATCGAGCCGCGCCTGTTTTCGTTCAACAATCCTTTCGGTGCCTGCCCTTCTTGCGACGGACTGGGTTTTCAGCAGAAAATTGATGAATCCCTGATCATCCCAGAAGTCGACAAGCGTTTGAAGGAAGGCGCGATTGCCCCTTGGGCCAAGTCAACCTCGCCCTATTACGAGCAAACGCTGGAAGGGCTGGGCAAGGTCTATAATTTCAAACTCACCAGCAAATGGTCGGATTTGAGCGCAAGCGCGCAGAAAGTCATTCTGCACGGCACAGACGAGAAAATTACCTTCACCTATGCCGATGGCGAAAAGTCCTACACAGCCACCAAGACGTTTGAAGGGATCATTCCCAATCTGGAGCGGCGCTGGAAGGAAACAGACAGCGCCTGGGCACGCGAAGAGATTGAGCGCTACATGGCCGCAGCTCCCTGCCCGGCCTGCCATGGCTTTCGCTTGAAGCCCGAGGCTTTGGCCGTCAAGATCAATGGATTGCACATTGGTCAGGTTACTGAAATGTCGATCCGCGTGGCTGGGAGCTGGTTTGAAGCTTTGCCTGCTTTGCTGAGCGACAAGCAAAATGAAATCGCGCAGCGGATTTTGAAGGAAATTCGAGAGCGTCTGACCTTCCTTAATGACGTGGGGCTCGATTATTTGAGCCTGTCGCGTAATTCCGGCACCCTATCGGGTGGCGAGAGCCAAAGAATCCGCCTTGCATCGCAAATCGGCTCCGGCTTGACCGGCGTTCTTTACGTGCTGGATGAGCCTTCGATTGGTCTGCACCAGAGAGACAATGCCCGTCTTTTGGAAACGCTCAAACATCTGCGCGACATTGGTAATACCGTAATCGTCGTTGAGCATGACGAAGATGCCATTCTGGCCGCCGATTATGTGGTTGATATCGGGCCTGCTGCCGGTATTCATGGTGGCGAGGTGATCGCCAAAGGAACGCCTCAAGACATTATGGCGCATCCAAAATCGCTGACCGGCAAATATCTGACCGGCGAGCTCGGTGTGCATGTGCCCAACAGTCGACGCAAGCCCAAAAAAGGCCAACAGATCAAAGTGGTGGGCGCGCGCGGCAATAACCTGAAAAACGTCACCGCCGCCATTCCGCTTGGCGTGTTCACAGCCGTCACGGGCGTATCTGGCGGGGGAAAATCCACCTTCCTGATCGAGACGCTGTATAAGTCTGCGGCCCGCCGAGTGATGGGCGCGCGGGAAAACCCAGCTGAACATGACCGCATTGAGGGTCTGGAATTTGTGGACAAGGTGATTGATATCGACCAATCGCCGATTGGCCGCACGCCGCGCTCCAATCCTGCCACCTATACCGGTGCATTCACACCGATCCGTGATTGGTTTTCTGGCCTGCCGGAGGCGAAGGCGCGCGGCTATCAGCCAGGACGTTTCTCATTCAACGTCAAGGGTGGGCGGTGCGAGGCGTGTCAGGGCGATGGCGTTATCAAGATCGAGATGCACTTCCTGCCGGATGTCTATGTGACCTGCGATGTGTGCCACGGCAAACGCTATAACCGCGAAACACTGGATGTGACCTTCAAGGGCAAATCCATCGCGGATGTGCTGGATATGACCGTGGAAGAAGGCGTTGCCTTCTTTGATGCCGTTCCGGCTGTGCGGGATAAATTGAAGGGCCTTTTCGATGTGGGGCTTGGCTATATCAAGGTGGGCCAGCAGGCCAATACGCTCTCGGGTGGTGAAGCCCAGCGCGTAAAACTGGCCAAGGAGCTTTCGAAAAAATCGACCGGCCGCACCCTCTATATTCTCGATGAACCAACCACCGGCCTGCACTTCCACGACGTCGCAAAACTGCTGGAAATGCTACAGGAGTTGGTCAATCAGGGTAATTCCGTGGTGGTTATCGAGCACAATCTCGAAGTCATCAAGACAGCCGATTACATCATCGATTTTGGCCCCGAAGGCGGTGACGGCGGCGGGCAAATCGTCGCCCAAGGCACGCCGGAGGAGATTGTCAAAATCGATGCGTCTTATACCGGCCAATTCCTCAAAGAGCTGCTGGAGCGCCGTCCTATGAAGAAGACTGAAGCTGCGGAATAGAGCTTGGACTGTAGAGTGTGAGAGCCGCTTATGGGTGATCACCGTGAGGACAGTCAAACATGTATAACCGTGCCACCATTCGTGGTCGGCACTCTTCCCTGTGCCTCATTTGAATGGGGCAGGATGTGAGAAGGGCTAACAACCATGAGCGCTGGCAAAATACGAACAGGAATTGGCGGCTGGACCTTCGAGCCATGGGAAGGCACGTTTTACCCTGAAAAACTGGCAAAGAAGCGGCAGTTGGAACATGCCAGCCGCCAATTGACGGCAATTGAAGTCAACGGCACCTATTACTCCAGCCAGAAGCCCGCAACCTTTGCAAAATGGGCTTCTGAAGTGCCCAAGGATTTCGTGTTTTCCTTAAAGGCCAGTCGTTACTGCACCAATCGCAAAGTGCTGGCCGAGGCTGGACCTTCAATTGAAAAGTTTCTGGGTCAGGGCATTGCCGAGCTTGGTCCGCATCTTGGGCCGATTCTCTGGCAATTCATGGGGACCAAGAAATTTGAGCCTGATGATTTCGAAGCATTTTTAGCGCAGCTGCCAAAGACGCTGGATGGTCTACCTCTTCGTCACGTGGTGGAGCCACGTCACGTCAGTTTTCAGGTGCCTGAATTTATAGACATGTTGGCCCGCCATAACATCGCTGCCGTTTGCGCCGATCATCACGATTACCCGATGTTTGCCGACGTGACGGCTGATTTTGTCTACGCACGGCTGCAAAAAGGCGAAGACGAAAGAGCGACTTGCTATCCGGAAGACCAAATCGATGATTGGGCAAAACGATTCAAGGCCTATGCGGCGGGCGATATGCCTGAGGATTTGCCATTGATTGCCAGTGAGAGAAAAGCGGCAAAAGAGCCGAGAGACGTTTTTGCCTTCTTTATCACCGGCGGTAAAGTGAATGCGCCGGAAGGTGCGAGAAGACTTCAAAAAGCCGTTTCGATCTGAAGTGGGCGCACGGCTGCGGCCAGATCTTCAGCCGTCAGCCCTTCGCCAACGCGCAAAGCCGCCTCGCCGTGCATATAAACGCCTGCGGCGGCCGCCTCAAAAGCTGGCATACCTTGCGCCAGCAAGCCGCCAATAATGCCTGCCAAAACATCGCCTGAGCCTGCCGTTGCCAGCCATGGCGGGGCATTTTCATTGATCAACGCAGCCCCATCCGGACTGGCAATGACGGTGTCGGCACCTTTGTAAACTACTATCGCGTTGGAGCATTTGGCGGCAGCTTGGGCTTTTTGCACTTTGCCAAGGGTTTGGTCTTTGGCAATCTCGGGAAAAAGCCGGGCAAACTCGCCCTCATGCGGGGTCATAACCAGCTGTGTCGGGACATTTTTTGCAAAATACGCAAACAGATCCTGGGATTTATCCTTGAAAGAGGAAATGCCGTCCGCATCCAGCACCAATTTGCGATCCCGCAAGGCGAGAGCAAACGCGCGCGCCTTCTCACCAACGCCAAATCCCGGCCCAAGCACAAAAGCGCTCATTCGCGTGTCTTGCAAATAGTCACGCAAGGTAGAAAGATCATCAACCTCTTTGACCATCACCGCCGTGGTTTGGGCAGAGTTGACGGCCAATGCCTCAGCAGGCGCAGCAAGTGTGACCAAGCCCGCTCCCGCTTTCAATCCCGCCATGGCGGAGAGACGGGCGGCACCCGTCGCACTCATCGGCCCGGAAAAGACGGTGAGATGGCCGCGTGTAAATTTATAGGCCGACCCCGTCAATTTGGGCAAAGAACCCTCCCAGACCGAGGGCGTATTCACGGCGACCTCGCCTCTGTGAGCATCAAGGATGCGGTGCGGAATTCCGATACCGAAAACCTCCACAGACCCGCACAGCGCCCGCCCTGGCATCAGCACATGGCCGGGCTTTCGCGCCATGAAGGTCACCGTGTGGCAGGCCTGAAACGCCACGGGTCTAGGGTGACCTGTCAACCCGTCCAAACCAGAGGGTAAATCGACCGCGACGACCGGCACAGAGGCCGCATTGATCGCCTCTATAATCTCCACAACAGGCGGCTCCAGAGATCGCCCGAGGCCCGCGCCAAACAGGGCATCAATCACCAGATCACCGGAGCACGGCACATATTCGGCCAAGGGGCGCAGCTTGCCGCGATAAGCCAAAAAGGCAGAACTGGCATCACTTTTCAAAAGAGCCGGATCGCCCAGATGAAACACCTGGACATCCACGCCGGACATGCGCAACGCCTCTGCGGCAATGTAGCCATCGCCACCGTTATTGCCGGGTCCACACAGCACGGCCATTCGCATAGCGTCGGGAAAAAGCCGCAGTGCGGCAGCACTCACAGCCTGCCCCGCCTTTTGCATCAGCCCCAAACTGTCAATGCCAGAACGCGCGGCATCTCTATCCACGGCTGCCATGGCCGCAGGGGTGATCAGATGATAAAAAGAGCGCTGTTTCATGCCCCCATTAGAGGGCAAAGCGACGACGCAAAGCAAGCCATAAAAAAATCGATGTTAGGTCAAATTTTATGCATTTGCATTTTTAGTGGGCTATTTATTGTGCATTATTTTTGCGCATCCTGCTTCCTAATCGAAAAGAACGATCTTTTTAATAGTCACAAATTTTAGAGACTTACCTCTGGTGTTTTGCCGTGCTTTAGGCAAGACTGTGCCTGCAATGCGCGTGGTTTTCTGTTTTCTTCGCAATAAGTGAATAAAATTGGCACGGAAAGTGCATCAACGCAGGGCAAACAGGGTAAACCTGCATCAATGAGGGAAGCGGAGATACATTTTCTCATGAAAAAGATCGAAGCGATCATAAAGCCTTTCAAGCTGGACGAAGTGAAGGAAGCCCTTCAGGAAGTCGGCCTGCAAGGAATAACGGTCACCGAAGCCAAAGGGTTTGGACGCCAAAAAGGCCATACCGAGCTCTATAGAGGCGCTGAATACGTCGTGGACTTCCTGCCGAAGGTAAAGGTCGAAGTTGTTTTGGCCGACGAAAATGTGGACGCGGTGATCGAAGCAATTCGCAACGCTGCGCAAACAGGCCGCATTGGCGATGGCAAAATTTTCGTATCCAATATCGAGGAGGTCGTCCGGATTCGTACAGGCGAAACCGGCATCGACGCTATATAACGGCGGCTGGGCACAGGGAGGCCCCGCCGTAAATCGTCATCCAATCGAGGACTATAATAAATGACGACCGCACAAGACATTTTGAAGCAAATCAAAGACAATGACGTCAAGTTCGTTGATCTTCGCTTTACCGACCCAAAGGGTAAACTCCAGCACGTCACCATGGATGTTGTCTGCGTTGACGAAGACATGTTCGCCGATGGCGTGATGTTTGATGGCTCATCCATCGGCGGATGGAAGGCGATCAACGAATCAGACATGGTGTTGATGCCAGACGTCGATACGGTTCACATGGACCCGTTTTTCGCGCAGTCCACCATGGTTATTCTCTGCGATATTCTCGATCCGGTTTCGGGCGAAGCCTACAGCCGCGATCCGCGCGGTACAGCCAAGAAGGCCGAAGCCTACCTCAAGGCATCTGGCATTGGCGACACCGTTTTTGTTGGCCCTGAAGCTGAATTCTTCATTTTTGACGATGTGAAGTACAAAGCCGATCCTTACAACACAGGCTTCAAGCTGGATTCGACCGAACTGCCATCCAACGATGACACCGACTACGAAACCGGCAATCTTGGCCACCGTCCACGCGTCAAGGGTGGCTATTTCCCGGTTCCGCCCATCGACAGCTGCCAGGACATGCGCTCGGAAATGCTGACCGTGCTGTCCGAAATGGGCGTAACGGTTGAAAAGCATCACCATGAAGTGGCTGCCGCCCAGCACGAACTTGGCATCAAGTTTGATACTCTGGTGCGCAATGCCGACAAGATGCAGATCTATAAGTATGTGGTGCATCAGGTTGCCAATGCCTATGGCAAAACGGCCACCTTCATGCCGAAGCCAATTTTTGGCGATAACGGCTCGGGCATGCACGTTCATCAGTCGATCTGGAAAGATGGCAAGCCAACCTTCGCAGGCGATGAATATGCTGGCCTGTCGGAAAGCTGCCTCTATTACATCGGCGGCATTATCAAGCATGCCAAGGCGCTGAACGCTTTCACCAACCCTTCCACAAACTCCTACAAGCGTTTGGTTCCGGGTTATGAAGCACCTGTGTTGCTGGCTTATTCGGCGCGCAACCGCTCGGCCTCTTGCCGCATTCCTTATGGTAACAATCCAAAGGCAAAGCGCGTTGAAGTGCGCTTCCCGGATGCAACGGCCAATCCATATCTCGCCTTTGCAGCCATGCTGATGGCTGGTCTCGATGGCATCAAGAACAAGATCCATCCCGGCAAGGCCATGGATAAGGATCTCTATGATCTGCCGCCAAAGGAACTCAAGAAAATCCCAACCGTTTGCGCATCGCTGCGTGAAGCGCTGGAGAGCCTCGACAAGGATCGCAAGTTCCTGACAGCGGGCGGCGTGTTCGACGACGACCAGATCGATGCGTTCATCGACCTGAAGATGCAGGAAGTCATGCGTTATGAAATGACGCCGCATCCTGTTGAATTCGATATGTATTACTCGATTTGAGTGGGCAGACATTCAAACACAATCAACCGGCGGTCTCACCGCCGGTTTTTTATTAATAGCACTTTTGATCCGCTGGATGCCCCCGAAGGCCGATTTCGATTTATAAAATTATTCGGGAAATCAGTTAATTAACGGACCAACTTAAGATGCAGGATAAGAAAAAAAGAGCCATCACAATCGACTGGATTCTGTTTTTCGCAGTACCATGCCTGTTCTCCTCCAACATCATTTTTGGTCGTGGTATTCAGGGTGAGATTGGGCCATTTCTCACCGCCTTTATTCGCTGGGCCGGGGCGCTGCTGCTGATTGCGCCGTTGATCTACCGAGACCTGGGTGCCTGTCTGACATTCATTCGCAACCATACATTGCTGTGGCTCATGCTTGGCCTTCTTGGCATGGGCATTTGCGGCGGCTTCGTTTATTGGGCGCTGACGGTAACCACAGCGTCGAACGCAACCCTAATTTACACAACATCGTCGTTGTTCATCATTCTGTTTCAATGGCTGTTTCAAGGCCGCCGACTGATTTTGCGCGAGATTTTGGGAATGATGATCGCGTTCATAGGCGTGGCGGTCATCGTTCTCAAAGGGGATGTGTGGACCCTTCGTCATTTGCACTTCAACCTTGGCGATTTTGGCATGTTGGCCGCGGCTATTGCCTTTGCCGTCTATTCAATGCTGCTGCGACATCCCGCTGTCGCAACCGTTGCGCCCTTCTCACTTTTCGGCTTGCTGGCTCTCTCCGGAGCGCTGGTCCTGCTGCCGCCTGCCCTTATTGAGGTCGCCCACGGCGGGCTACTCCCAACCACAGGGATTGCCTATGTCAAGCTTGCAGGCATCATCGTCTTTGCCTCCATTCTGGCATTTTACAGCTTCCAGCATTCAGTCCGGGTATTTAGTCCGGCCATGGCAGGAACAACCCTATATCTCATGCCGCCGGTCTCTATCATCATGGCCGTGCTGTTTCTCGGCGAGAGATTTGAACCCTATCACGCAGTCGGGATTGCCTTAGTCATGGCAGGCGTTATCCTGGCAACTGCACCGGGCACTGTTTTCAAATTGAAAAAAACAGTTTTATGACAAACGTTGATCAAAGGTCTTGATGTTTGCCATCTTCTCTCCCAAATATTGAAGGGAAAGGAAACCAAGCCATGAAAGAACGTAGCGCTAAATTTGGCATCGGTGACATCGTCCGCCACAAGATTTTTCCGTTTCGCGGCGTTGTTTTTGATGTCGACCCAGAGTTTTCCAACACCGACGAATGGTGGGAGTCAATTCCGGCTGAAATTCGGCCTGTGAAAGACCAGCCGTTCTACCATCTTTTGGCTGAAAATGATGAAACAGAGTATGTTGCTTATGTCTCAGAACAAAATCTGGTGCAGGATGAAAGCGGTAAGCCGCTTCGAAATCCCCACATTCAGGCGATTTTCGTCCAGGAACAATCTGGGCATTTCAAGCCGAGAGCAAATTTCGCTCATTAACGCAGCGTAGTGAATCGGCTGATATTTGGACTGTAATAAATATAAAAAGGCCCGGAAAAACCGGGCCTTTTCTGTAGAATAATTGATTATTTGCTCTGCTTTGCGGCCTTTTGAGCATCTTCCAAAGCCTTCTGAGCTTCAGCATTCTTCTTCTGCATTGCTTCTTCGAGCAACCGCTGACGCTCTTGCGCCTGGGACTGCGTGATTGCCTTGCCATCGTAAGCGCCGGTGAAGCCTTCAAGCGAGATCTTGATTGGGTTTGGTACGCGGCGGAAGTTGATCGACGTGAAGACAACTTCGTGGCCCTTCTTGAGGGATGCAATCATCGCATCCGTCATTGGCACTTCAGCCGTGCAACGGTCTGCGAAGCAAACAGCGTAATCCAGCTTCTGGCCCTTGCCACCATCGATCTGCATCATCACGCCCGGAGGAATCAAACGTGCAGACGGCACGGAAACCTGCATCAACTTGCGGCTGACCTTGCCTTCAACGGTGATAAGACCCACAGCGATCACCATCTGGCGGTTCTGGGCCAACTGGATGTTTTGCACAGAGCAAATATCATTGTCTTCCTGCTTGGAGCAGGTCTTGAACCAGCCCTGCGGCGGCAAGCCACCATCACCAGCTGCTGCCTCTTGCGCGTAGGATACGCCTGCAAAGCCTGCTGTGAATACGGACGCGGCGATGACCGCACGTGCAGTCTTGGTTGCTTTAAACATCATAACGAGATCCGTCTCCTGAAATCTTTGTCGAACCGCAGCTCAGACCCGATTAGCTCGGTCCATTTACGCATCACCTGAGTTTGAAATGAGGCAAATAGATGACCTGTGCTTTCCGGCCATTCTGTTAGCGCGCATTGCTACAAATTTCCAGTGCTTCTTAGCCATTAAATGACATATGCCCGAATTCTCGCAATAGCGATTGGATTTCCACGAGTTCGTGATATTTTGCCGCAAATTCCAGAATATTGATTTGAGAGGAAATGGTGTGCGGCACCTTTTGTTGACCCTACTGGTCCTGCCGTTTTGCGGTATTTTCACGCCCTCAGTTGTGAAAGCGTCACCGGTCTACGGCATTTCCATGCATGGCCAACCAGCCCTGCCCGCCGATTATCAGCACTTTCCCTATGTGAACCCCACTGTCAAAAAGGGTGGCAAAATTGCCTATGGCGTGGTGGGAACGTTTGATAGCCTTAACCCCTTTGTGATCAAGGGCATGCGCACCACAGCGCGCGGCATATGGGATCCGGAATACGGCAATCTCTTCTATGAAACGCTGATGACGCGCTCGGCCTCCGAGCCTTTCTCACTTTATGGCCTGCTGGCAGAAAGCGTTGAGTGGGATGACGCGCGCAGCTTCATTCAATTCAATCTCAATCCGAAGGCCAAATGGCAGGACGGCCAGCCGGTGACACCGGAAGATGTCATTTTTTCCTTTCAGATTTTGCAGCAGAAAGGACGGCCGCCTTTTAACAGGCGCCTCGATACTGTTTCCAAAATGGAAAAGGTGGGCGAGCACAGCGTGCGCTTTACCTTCAACAACAAGGCAGATCGCGAAACACCGCTGATCATTGCCGCATCGACGCCGATTCTGCCGAAACACGCCATCGACCCCGACAAATTCGAAGAGAGCTCGCTTTCGATACCGGTTGGCTCCGGGCCGTACAAAATCAAGGAGATTCGCCCCGGTGAGCGAATCACCTACGAGCGGGATCCGAATTATTGGGGCAAAGACATTCCCTCCAAGGTTGGCTTTGATAATTACGACGAGATCAGCGTCACCTATTTCTTGCAGGACAGCACCCTGTTCGAGGCCTTCAAAAAGGGTGAGGTGGACATCTATCCCGATGGCGATACCAGTCACTGGACGCGGGCCTACAATTTTCCAGCGGCCAATTCAGGCGACGTCCAGCGAGAAACATTTACATCGCAGCAGCCCACCGGAATGCTTGGATTTGTGTTCAACACCCGCCGTCATATCTTTGCGGATGTGAAGGTGCGCGAAGCGCTGACCTTGGCCTTCGATTTTGAATGGGTGAACAAGAATCTCTACGGCAACGCTTTTAAGAGAATAGAGAGCTATTGGCAGAACTCGGCCCTTGGCGCTTATGGCCATGCAGCCGACGATCGCGAATTAGCCATTCTAGGCGCTGCAAAAGATAAAATTGCGCCCGAGATTCTGGCTGGAACCTACACTTTGCCAATTTCCGATGGTTCTGGTGCAGACCGCAACGTGCTGCGTCAGGCTGTTGCTCTGCTTAGCCAAGCGGGCTACTCCATCAATGATGGCAGAATGGTGGATGCGTCGGGCAAGCCACTGTCCTTCGAAGTCATGACCCAAAATGACGGGCAGGAAAAAATGGCCTTGGCCTATCAACGCACGTTGCGGCTGATTGGCATCAGCATGACCATCCGCACTGTGGATGATGCGCAATATCAGGCGCGCTCCAACAGCTTTGACTATGACATGATTGTCAAATCCTACCCGTCCTCACTGTCACCGGGTGTTGAGCAGTTTTACCGCTGGGGCTCTGCATCGCGTGATGCGCAGGGCAGTTTCAATTATGCGGGGGTTGCCAATGCTGATATTGACCGGATTCTGAAAGATATCGTCGAAGCCAAAAGCCTTGAAGATTTTCAGGCTTCGGTTCGCGCCCTTGATCGATTGTTGGTGGCGGGGCATTATGTGGTGCCGCTCTACTACAGCAATGAACAGCGGCTAGCCCGCTGGAAGCGGATCAACAGGCCCGATCAGGTACCGCTGATGGGCTACCAACTTCCCACATGGTGGGATGCGCGCGCTCAATAATCCGAGCCAAATTTAAAAGGGGCAAAGCCCCACTCCCAATTGGAGCGTAATCTATGCAACGTATTACCATTGATCTCGTATCTGACGTCGTGTGCCCATGGTGCTACGTCGGAAAGGCACGTCTGGAACTGGCCATTGCCGAAGTGCAGGACGAAGTCGGCATTGATATCAATTGGCGTCCCTATCAGCTCAATCCCGATTACCCGCCAGAAGGCGTCGACCATCAGGAGGAGCTGGCGAAAAAACTTGGCGGCAAAGAGAATATGGATCGCGCCCATGCGCAACTTTCGGCCATGGGCAAGGAGATTGGCATTCATTTCGATTTCGACGCCATCAAAGTCGGCCCCAATACACTTGATGCTCACCGTCTGATCCATTGGGCCGGTGTTGAAAGCCGCGAAATGCAGGATAAGGTCGTTGCAGCTCTGTTCAAGGCCAATTTTGAGCAGGGGCGCAACGTTGGCGATCATGCCGTTCTGGTCGAAATTGCCAAAGAGGCGGGTCTGGATGGTGCGCTGATTGCACGCCTGCTGGCCACTGATTCGGACAGGGAAATGGTGTTGAGCGAAATTGAAGCTGCCAAAGACATGGGTGTCAACGGCGTGCCATTTTTCATTATCGACCAGAAATATGCCGTGAGCGGCGCGCAGCCGCAGGATGTGCTGGCCAATGCGTTTCGGGAAATCGCCGCCGAGAAAGCGGCGGAACAAAGCAAACTGAATTGACCTAAGGCAAGATCAGCCATAATCACTGTTCGTCTCCCTCCCCCCAGGACAAGCCGAATCGTGACATCTGATAAAACAACGCGCGGGATTTTTCTCGCTTTCGCGGCATTTGCCGCCTATGCCTTCAGCGACGCTTCTGTGAAGCTCGTTGAAGGCCGGGTCAGCCCCTTTGAGTCAGCCTTCTTTGGCTCGCTTTTTGGCATGTTGGCCCTGCCATTTCTGCTCAAAAAAGGCGACAAAATTACCGATATCGTCAAAACAACCGCACGGGGATTGTGGCTGATGCGGTTTGTTGCCTCTGGTACCAGCGCCATTGGCGCGGTCACCGCCTTCACCCATCTCTCGATGGCAGAAGCTTTCTGCCTCATCTTCCTGCTGCCATCCTTCGTCACCATCATGTCGGTGCTATTCCTGAAAGAACAGGTTGGTATCCGCCGCTGGAGTGCGGTTATCATTGGCTTCATTGGTGTGCTGATTGTGCTTCGCCCCGGATTTCGCGAGTTATCCATCGGCCATCTCGGTGCCGTTATTGGCGGCTTGGGCGGCGCGGTCAGCATCGTCATCTATCGGGCCGTTGGCCCTCGCGAAAAAGGCGTTTCGCTCTATGGCGCTGGTGCGCTTGGCACCATCACCATATCGGGAATCTGCATGCTGCATGATTTTACCTGGCCGCAAGGCACAGATTGGCTGCTGCTCATGAGCTATGGTCTGCTTGCGGCGCTGGCAACCGTATTGATGATGTTTGCCACAAAATCCGCGCCCGTTGCCGTGCTTGGCCCCACGCAATATAGCCAGATGCTGTGGGCAATCCTGCTCGGCTATCTCGTGTTCGGCGATCATGTTGATCTGCCGATCATTTTGGGCAGCCTGCTGATTATCGGCTCTGGCCTGATAACCCTGTCACGCGAAAAAACCCGTGGTGTGCCATTGCCGCCATCAGTGGCCTCGGGGCCACAAGCCAGCCTGTCAACGACGGAAGAAAATCTGGATTAGGCTGCGCCCTGCCCTCAACAAAAAACCGTCCCTTTTTTCAAGGGACGGCATTTTTACGCGCTGCGTGTTTTCTCGCCATCGGCGAACAGAGCGGGACCGTTTTGATCGATGATCATCTTGGCCTTGCGCAACGTGCAATCCTGCGCATCTTCTTTTGAGGTAAACAGATCGGCGCGAATAAATGTGCGGGTCAAGGTTTCGCCATTCACGTCTTTTTCGATGCGCCCCGCCAGTCGCAACTGGTTGCCCTCGCGCAAAGGCTCAACGTAGATGCGGCAGTCGCCGTGCAAAACCGGCTCAGAGGACTCCGCCTGTTTTTCGCCAGAGCTGGATGATGCTCCCGAAAATGCCGAGAGAATCTTTTTAAGAAATGCAGCCATTCGATAAGCCTCATGCCTGTCAGGGCGCAATTTTCAACGCCAGTTCAGCGCCTGCAATCTGCCGTGACGTTACGCCAATCGCACGTCATTTCACCACGGGCGGCTCCACTGATCGTGCAATATCCAAACCAGACTTGGTTTTGGCCAGACATGCACGATAAATCAAGAGCAAAACCACTGTTTGTTGAAGAACGGCACCAGCTCTGGACGATACCATACCGCATTTGGGAATTATGCCGCGGCATTTTCAGCATCGAGAGACTTTACGGCCGTCTCATCGGTCATCAAACGGCGATTACGCAAAAAGAAGCTCAGACTCTTGGGGATGCGCATGAAAAAACCGGGATAGCTAAAACCAAGACGCGCCAAGACCTTCAAATCCGGCAGAAACCCTTTGGCCAGACCACGCAGCAATGCATAGATGTAAGCACCTTCATAAAGCTTTTGGCGAAACAAAACCGTTGGCTTGTCGGCCATCAGAATAATCGGCGTATCCTTCAGATAATTATATTGCAGCGCCAGGCAGCCCTGAATAGCCACCGACTTGGGGCTGTCCCATGACACATTCGACCAGTAGAGATTAACGCCTTCAAGGCAGCTGACATTAATCCTTGGATCAATCACCGTGTCGTTGAACAGGCAAAGCTCGATCCAGAAAACATGGTCTTCGCCAGCGCTTCGCAATTGGCCATTAAAGCGTAAATCTGCATTTTTCCGGTAGCGATAAACCACCGTGGATGTCTGCGGCGGGCACTCCCTGATCATTACCTCAGCCATCTCGCCTTTACGGACAGCGTGATAGCCGCTCTCGGCAATCGCGCTGCTATTGTCTGCCAGCGCTCGACGTGTCAGCGGCAAACCCACGAAGTAATCGGGGTAATATTTGCCGCGCACATGGTTACAAAAGAAGAAGTCACCGAGTTCCAGTCCATTGAGCGCCCGCTCCAGATGATCGTCATGCCAAACATCGTCGGAATCGAGAAAAGCAACATAGTCAACCGGGCTTGATTCAAGAAAATCCAGCGCCATGTTGCGCGCTTCGCCGGGGCCGCCATTGGGTTTTTCCAAGATCGTGAGAGAAAATGCCACGCCGGGGTCGAAATCCGCAAGCTCCTGCTTTGCCGGGATCGGCGAGCTATCATCGACAACAATCACGCGCAAATCCAAGGCGCGGCCAATTTTTTGCACCTTCACGGACTCAAGTGCTCGGCAAAGAATGCCAAGTTCTTTTTGAAAGAACGGAATGATGACGGCAACCTTGATATTCATCGACACACCTCATGTTGCCTGCAAGGCACAGAAAATCTGTCCGAGAAGAATACAGATGTGATCTGCTCAGCTCAGATTTGACGCTGTGATATGGTTGTAGCCCATTGAATACTTAATTTAATGGAATTCTAACCATAAACAACAATGAATATCGTAGCAATGATTTAAATAGACAATTATTCGTTCGACATCATGAAATAATATTGAGATTAGCGATATTAGTCTCACCTTGATACATCCGTATCACAATTAGAATCTCAATTTGAAACAATAGCTATCACCTTAAATTACACAAAAAAATAGACACACAACCATTTATAATCGCGCAACTCTGCACCTCGATTAAAATATTCACCGCAAACCGATAACCAATGGCGGGAAAGACAACAGCTTATCAGGCACGACGACATGGCGCAGCCGTACTCAAAGACGAGGGCAAATTTTCCGTGCATTTCGCAATTTTCCGTGCATTTCACACAGGCATGTCTTATCGAAGCACTCTCGCAGTATGGGAATGACGACGATGATGAAATCTGGTGTTGATCACGCGGTGAATGCAGTTCGGGAATTGTTTGCGGCAACGCCTCTGCAACTGAACGAGCACCTCAGCACGCTGTTTAATGCCGATATTTATCTGAAGCGCGAGGATTTAACGCCGGTGCGCTCCTATAAGGTACGCGGTGCCTATAATTTCTTTCAGAAAGTGATTGCCAAGGGCGACACCGACAAGGTGTTTGTCTGCGCGTCTGCGGGCAATCATGCGCAAGGTTTCGCCTTTGCCTGCCGCCATTTTGGTGTCAAAGGCGTTGTTTTCATGCCCATCACCACACCACAGCAGAAAATTGACAAAACCCGGAAATTTGGTGCCGAGTTTATTTCCATTCGGCTGGTCGGCGATATTTTCGACCAGTGCTACAAGGCAGCGCGCGATTACGTCGCCGAAGCTGATGGCTATATGGTTCCTCCCTTCGATCACGCTGATATTATTGAAGGTCAAGCCACTGTTGCCGCTGAAATTGTTGCGCAATTGCCGGAAGGCGTCACGCCGGACCTCATCATTTTGCCTGTTGGTGGCGGCGGTCTGAGCGCTGGTGTTACCAGCTATCTGCGTGACAGGTTGCCCCCCTCTTCTTTTATCTTTGCCGAGCCAGTCGGCGCACCCAGCCTCAAGCGCTCACTTGAGGCCGGACATGTCGTTACCCTTTCCAAGGTTGACAATTTTGTTGATGGCGCCGCCGTTGCCCGCATTGGCGATACCAATTTTGAGGCGTTGAAACATTTTTCTCCAGATCAGGTCATGTTGATACCTGAGAACGCAATTTGCGGCACCATCATCGATATGCTCAATGTCGAAGGCGTCGTTTTGGAGCCAGCCGGTGCGCTATCCATCGCAACGCTTGGTCTTCTGGATGCGAAACATCTTGAGGGCAAAACCATTGTCTTGGTGGTATCCGGCGGCAATTTCGATTTTGAGCGCCTGCCAGATGTTAAAGAGCGCGCCATGCGCTATGCGGGATTGAAAAAATATTTCATCCTTCGCCTGCCGCAGCGCCCCGGTGCCTTGCGTGATTTTCTCAATCTGCTTGGGCCCGAGGATGACATTGCCCGGTTTGAGTATCTGAAAAAATCCGCCCGAAATTTCGGTTCCATCCTGATCGGCATTGAAACAACCCAAAAAGAAAATTTTGCAGGATTGTTTGATCGGCTGGAGCAAAATGGATTAGGCTTCGAAGACATCACCGATAACGAGATTCTTGCCAATTTGATTATTTGACCGCGGAGGGCATCATGCCTCACCTGTCTCGCCGCGTATTTACGGAAGGGTGTTTCATGGCTGCCTTGATTTATGGTGCATCTCCCAAGCTGGCGCTTGCTATAAACCGGAACAGGCCTGACGCCATCGTTGATCAAAACCACGGGGGCCAAAACCTCCACAACAGCACACCGACCTATGCTACGGTTGCAGACGCCATTGCCGCCGCTCCAGACCAGAACACCACTCCCTGGACGATTGTGCTCATGCCGGGTCACTATCGTGAAAAGCTGACAATTACCAAGCCTAATATATGTCTCGTTGGCAGCGGACGTGACGAAACATGCATTGTTTTTGATGCCTTTGCCGGTGCGGAAAAGCCCGATGGAACCGGCCAATGGGGCACGCCCGGCTCGGCCACGCTGACCATCAACGCTGCCGATTTCAAAGCTTGCCACCTGACCATAGCCAATGGCTTCGACTTTCTCGACAATGATCGTCGCGATCCACATGGAGCCGACCGCATTGGTGCCAGTCAGGCTGTTGCCATCTTTTTGGGAAACGGTGCCGACAAGAGCCTGTTTTACGATGTGGCTATGACGGGCTATCAAGATACCCTGTTTGCAGATCGCGGCCGTAGCCTGTTCTCCCATTGCTTCATCAGCGGCAATGTGGATTTCATCTTTGGCGGCGGTGCCGCATTGTTTGATCATTGCGACATTATCAGCCGTGGGCGTGCCAACAAAACAACCCTGCCCGCTGGTTTCGTAAGCGCGCCCAGCACCGCCAAAGAAAATTCCTTCGGCCTGATCTTTCGCCATTGCCTCCTGAAAAAAGAAAATGTCGATCAACCCGCTGGCAGTCACTACCTCGGCCGTCCATGGCATCCGACCCGCGACTTTGAAGACGGGCGCTATGCCGACCCCGATGCCGTTGGCCAAGCCGTGTTTTTAAATTGCCACATGGAAGACCATATCGCCAAGGACGGCTGGACCTCGATGTCTGGTCTCGCAAAAGATGGCCAGAGAAAATGGTTCCAACCTTTAGCCGATGCGCGATTCTTCGAGTATAAAAGCACTGGCCCCGGTGCCGACATCAATGCAAACCGCCCGCAATTGTCCGATGCAGAGGCTTTGACCTATAACCCGGACCATATTTTGGGTGACTGGAAACGCGCACGCAACCACTTGAATTTATAACGCGGGAGAAAGCGCAGACAGGAGCGCGCAGCGCTTGCATCTTGCCCATGTGCGTGTTCATCATCGGAAAAAATGGGAACTCCGATGGCTTCTGTCTCCGATACATATTCCGGCAATTTGCAAGGCATGGCCTTGATGGCAGGCTGCATGCTGCTGTTGCCGGGCATGGACGCAATTGCCAAATACATGGCCAATATGCAGGGCATGTCACCCGGGCAGGTGACGTTTTACCGCTTCTTCTTTCAGTTGGCCTGCACGCTTCCCTTTCTGATGCTGCTGCAAGGCCGCAACGCATTTAGGGCTAAACGCCCATTTCTGAATCTTCTGCGCGGCGCATTGCATGGTGCGGCCAGTTTGTGCTTTTTTGCGGCAGTGAAATATATGCCGCTTGCCGACGTCTTTGCCATTTATTTCGTCGAACCCTTTATTCTCACGGCTCTTTCCGCTTTATTTCTGGGTGAAACAGTCGGCTGGAGGCGTTGGCTCGCCATTCTCGTCGGGTTTGGCGGGGCAATGATTGTCATACAACCAAGCTGGGAAGTTTTTGGCACAACGGCTTTGCTGCCGGTTCTGTGCGCCTTCCTGTTTGCGCTCTACATGTTTCTCAACCGCGCCATTGGCAACGCGGATTCGCCCATGACCATGCAAATCATGTCAGGTGTGGGTGGCACAGTGTTCATGGGTGCCGCCATGCTGCTCGGTCATGCAGCAGACAGCCCAGATTTCACCCCTTCTCTGCCCATCAACACCCTTGGTTTTGCCCTTCTGGTTCTGCTTGGCGTGTTGTCAGGCTATCTTCATCTTCTCGTGGTCAAAGCCTTTCGCATGGCACCTTTGTCGGTGCTGGCTCCATTTCAATATTTCGAAATCATCGCCGCAACGGTGCTTGGCTATAGCCTGTTCGGTGATTTTCCGACCCCATCCAAGTGGCTTGGTATCGGCATTATTGTCGGCTCCGGCCTGTTTATTCTATGGCGTGAACACAAGCGTAACCGCAACATGTCTGGAAACGCCATCGCCAGCCCATGACATCATGCTGGCACACAAAAAAACGAGCTCCCTAAAAAGGTACATACACAAAAATGTATGTGCATGAGACAACATTTGAAAACCCTGCTGAATTCTTTGGATTTTTCCACCAAACCTCCATAAATCCGCATCAATTCAATACATATTAACAGATCACAAACCATAGCTATTAGCTTAAGAGCAACGGATGCAAACTACAGCAATCTGCGGTTTCATGAAGAAACGAGGTTCTGAGCATGAGCGATTTTCGGCTCTCATTTCCAGCATGTGTCATTGCTGGAAAGACGAGATTGGACTTACATGACGTTGTCCTTCTCAAAACATACAGTCTGCCAAATGGCGTTCGCAACCGAGGCGATGCCATGACACTTTTGGTTCTCAATTCTTGCTGTCCCGAGAAATGTGCTGAATGGCACAGTTTTTTCGTCGATGCCATGGCGTCATACATTGTTGAAACGTTGGAGCCCAAAAACCGTATTGATCAAACAAAACTGAATTGGATGACCGAGGTATTCATGACGGACGGCCTGGCAAATTCGCCTATTGATGGCGAAGTGCTCCTGAATGTCATGGATTTGTTGGTTCACCCCGGCAAGCGGTCACAACCGAGAACTCGAAATCGGCAATTGTCAAACCAGGACAGGCCATTCCCGCAGGTGCCGCCGCACAACCTGATGCACTGACACGACGCCATGCAGCATGTCGCAAATCGCAAACCAGCTTGCGGTTTGAAAAAGCCTCATGCCGGACATTGATAATAATGTCACTTTGCGCGGCATTTCAAAGCATGCGAAAAATGAAATAAAACCAATAAAAGCGAAATCGCATCTTGAGGCTTTTTGCCTGAAGGTGCAAAACTCGCCCGGAAGATGTGAAAGGGAAGACGAAAATGGATGTTCGCGCCGCCGTTGCCACACAAGCTGGCAAACCACTTGAGATTATGACCGTGCAACTGGATGGCCCCAGAGCCGGAGAAGTTCTTATTGAGGTCAAGGCCACCGGCATTTGTCATACCGATGATTTCACGCTGTCGGGTGCAGATCCCGAAGGTCTGTTCCCTGCCATTCTGGGCCATGAAGGTGCGGGCATTGTTGTTGATGTTGGCCCCGGCGTCACCTCCGTGAAAAAGGGCGATCACGTTATCCCGCTCTACACCCCGGAATGCCGCGAGTGCTACTCGTGCCTGTCGCGCAAAACCAATCTTTGCACCGCCATCCGCTCCACCCAGGGCCAAGGCGTGATGCCCGATGGCACCTCACGCTTTTCCATCGGCAAGGACAAGATCCATCATTACATGGGCTGCTCGACATTTGCCAATTTCACGGTTCTGCCGGAAATTGCGCTGGCGAAAGTCAATCCCGATGCGCCTTTTGACAAGATTTGCTACATCGGCTGCGGCGTGACCACTGGCATTGGTGCCGTAATCAATACGGCCAAGGTCGAGATTGGTGCAACAGCGATTGTCTTTGGCCTTGGTGGTATTGGCCTCAACGTGCTTCAGGGCCTGCGCCTTGCAGGTGCAGATATGATTATTGGCGTTGATATCAACAACGACCGCAAGGCTTGGGGCGAAAAATTCGGTATGACGCATTTCGTCAATCCGAAAGAGGTTGAAGGCGATATCGTGCCTTATCTGGTCAATATGACCAAACGCAACGGCGACACAATCGGCGGCGCGGACTACACGTTCGATTGCACCGGCAACACCACTGTTATGCGGCAGGCGCTGGAATCCTCTCACCGTGGCTGGGGCAAATCTGTGGTCATCGGCGTTGCTGGCGCTGGTCAGGAAATCTCAACCCGTCCATTCCAGCTCGTCACCGGACGCAACTGGATGGGCACCGCCTTTGGTGGCGCACGCGGCCGGACCGATGTACCAAAGATTGTTGACTGGTATATGGACGGCAAGATCATTATCGACCCGATGATCACCCACACCATGCCACTGGAAGACATCAACAAGGGCTTTGAGCTGATGCACAAGGGTGAAAGCATCAGAAGCGTGGTGCTGTATTAATGGCGTCCACGCCTTATCAAGTGCAGGTGCGGAGAATGAAAGACTTCTCCGTGCTTGAGCTTTATGCCCTGCTCAAGATGCGTATCGACGTCTTTGTGGTGGAGCAGAAATGCCCCTATCCAGAATTGGACGGCAAAGACGTGAACGCTTTGCACGTTACTCTTCTGGATGGCGATGAACTCTTGGCTTGCGCCCGCATTTTGCCGCCATCGCAAGCGCAAGACCCTGTGAAAATCGGTCGTGTTGTGGTGTCGCCCAACCACCGTGGAAAACATCTCGGGGACGCGCTGATGCGTGAGGCAATTGCTGTATGCGAACAGCATTTTATCGGCCATACCATTGCGCTGTCGGCCCAGAGCCATCTTCAGCTTTTCTATCAGTCCTTCGATTTTGCGCCCACATCGGCGGAATATCTCGAAGATGGAATACCGCATATCGATATGGTCAGGCCCGTCTCGATTGGAAGGGCTTGAGCATTATGATTTATGTCGATGCCGATGCCTGTCCGGTTAAAGCCGAGATCTTGAAAGTTGCAGAACGCCACAATTTTCCGGTGACATTTGTGGCCAATTCTGGCCTGCGCCCTTCCCGCGACCCGATGGTCACCAATGTCATCGTGTCCAACGGCTTCGATGCCGCGGATGACTGGATTGCCGAGCGCTGCGGCCCTGCCGACATTGTCATCACCGCCGACGTGCCTCTGGCCGGACGCTGTGTTGCCAATGGCGCGCTGGTCACCGGGCCGACGGGCCGGGTGTTTGATGACACCAACATCGGCATGGCCACGGCCATGCGCGATCTTGGCGCGCATTTACGCGAAACAGGCGAAAGCAAAGGCTACAATGCCGCCTTTAGCCCGCGAGATCGTTCTCAATTCCTCGAAACCATGGAAAAGCTCTGCCGTCGCAGCAAGGCCATCATATCATGAAGGTGCCCGGAAAGTCCCGGTTTGCGCATCGCCTGCGCTCCCATCGCCGCAGTCCTTTTTATGCCGCAAGCATTATGGGGTTACTCGCCCTTGCGTTCCTGCTGTATGTCAGGCCCGCTCTCTCCATTGAATCCGCGGCGATTGTGTTTTTTCTGGTCTATATTGGCTTTATGGTCAAGCGCGTTCCGACCGCCACAGCTGAGCGACTAAAAACCAGCCCTGAGCGCGACGATGGTCCAGCAGTTCTCATTCCCGTTGTATGCCTTTTGGCAATCGCGGCAGCCGTGATCGCTTTGTTCAATGCGCTCAACCAATCCGGCTCGCCGGATCTGTTGAAAGTGTCGCTGGCATTCCTCTCGGTAATCAGTGGCTGGTTTACCATTCACACCATGTTTGCCATGCATTACGCGCATCGCTACTGGCAATACCACACAAATGACCAAGGCGAAGGGCCGCGCCGTGGACTGGACTTCCCGCAAACGGAAGAACCCGGCGGCTACGATTTTCTCTATTTTTCCTTCGTTATCGGCATGACCGCTCAAACATCTGACGTTGCCGTGACCACAACAGACATGCGCTGCATCAATCTTGCCCATGCCATTGTGTCATTCTTCTTCAATACGGTGTTGGTCGCCGCAGCCGTCAACGCTGTTGTATCCATGGCCGCATAGGGCATTGCGCTGTATAACTTTCAATCCACAGCATAAGCATTCTCAGGAGAGCAGCATGAAAATCCTTTCCCAAAACACCGCGTTTGGCGGCATGCAGGGCGTGTTCAGTCATGATTCAGATGTCTGCAAAACCGAAATGACCTTCGCGGTCTTTGTGCCACCACAGGCCATTTCCCAGCCGCGTCCGGTGCTGTGGTATCTGTCAGGTCTCACCTGCACCCACGCCAATGTCATGGAAAAAGGCGAATACCGCCGTCTGGCGGCTGAACTGGGGCTGATCATCGTTTGCCCCGATACCAGCCCGCGCGGCAATGACGTGCCGGATGAACTAACCAACTGGAAGATGGGCAAAGGTGCAGGCATGTATCTCAATGCCACAGAAATGCCCTGGGCGGAAAACTTCCAGATGTATAGCTACATCACCGAAGAACTGCCTGCGCTGATCGCATCCCAGTTTCGCGCCGATATGACACGGCAGGGCATATTCGGCCATTCCATGGGCGGCCACGGCGCATTGACAATTGCCCTGAAAAATCCGGATCGCTTCAAAAGTTGCTCCGCATTTGCGCCTATTGTCAGCCCGTTGAAGGCAGATTGGACACAGGATGCTTTTGAGAAATACATCGGCCCAGACCGCGCCAAGTGGCGGCTCTATGATGCCTGCGCCCTGATTGAAGACGGCGCACGCTTCCCTGAGTTTCTGGTTGATCAGGGCAAGGCCGACAGCTTTCTGGAAACGGGCTTGCAGCCATGGCTGTTGGAAGAAGCCGTCAAGGGGACAGACATTGGCCTGACCTTGCGCCAGCATGAGCGCTACGACCACTCCTACTATTTCATCTCAACGTTTATGGATGATCATCTGCGCTGGCATGCGGATCGGCTATAATCTTTCGCTCTCGCAAAAGATCCAGCACAACCTTCGCCCCTGCCTCACCGGCGGGGGTTTCTGTTTGCATCTTATGCCACACCAGATCAAAAGCCTGCATCATGGCATGATGTTCGGGTGTGTCGCCGGAAAGACGCTCCATCCAGCGCGCCAGTGACGCACCGCGCAACTGCTCATTCAAATATTCCGGCAAAACGACGTAATCAGCAATCACGCTGGGCAGCGCCCCGGTCCAGATCTTAATGCGTTTGTGCAGCAGCTTGATCAACCAATCGGTCTTATAGGTCGAAACCACCGGCACGCCCGCCAGCGCAAGCTCCAGCAACACCGTACCAGACGCGGCAATGGCCGCATCGGCCAGGGCAAACGCCTGCCACTTCTCATCTTCACCAACCAAAATTTCGGGCTGAATGGCCCAATCCTTCACGGCATCGCGCACCATCTGTTCGCGCCGCGCCAATGTTGGCAGCAAAAACCGTGTGGGGCCGTTTCGCTCCACGTAAATGCGGGCTGCATCGCCAAAGACGGGCGTTAGCCCCGAAATTTCTGCACCGCGCGAGCCAGGCAGCAACATAATTGTTTTTGGCGCATCAAGAGTGGAAGCAGCTCGCTGCGCCCGTGCTGCGCGACAAGCAAGAACCGCTGGGTTGGACGCAAGACGGTGACCAATGAAATAGGTTTTCGGCCCTCCCAAACGCTGCATCACAGCGGGCTCAAACGGCAAAACGGCCAAGACCGCATCGACGTAACCCAACATGGCTTGAGCGCGATATTCCTTCCAGGCCCACACGCTGGGGCACACATAATTCACCACTGGCAGCGCAGGCAATGCGGCGCGGATTTTTTTGGCCACTCGGTGGGTGAAATCAGGACTATCGACAATCAGCAAAAGATCAGGCTTGGCCGCGATCAAAGCCTTGGCAGTTTTACCGATCAATGAAATGAACCGTGGCAGTCGGGCCAAGACCTGAGTGATGCCCATCACCGACAGCTCGGAAAAATCGAAAAGCGATGTAAGACCCTGCGCCTCCAGCGCCGGGCCACCCACGCCGATCAGTTCGATCTCACCGCTGTATTGACCTTTCAACGCGGCAATCAAGTCCGCCCCCAGCAGATCACCAGACACTTCACCGGCAATAATCGCGATCTTGAGCCGTTTTGCACCCATAGTCACATCTCCAGATCCAGGCCAAAAACGAAGATACCCGCAGCATCGGCGCGCTTCAATGTCTCTTCCCGTTGCAACAGCAGTGCTCGCCCCGCCTGCACGGCAACGCCAGAAAGGCCCGCTGCCGCCACCCGATCGATGGTGGATTGGCCAATAGTGGGCAGGTCTGCGCGAATATCCTGCTGCGGCTTGCAAAGTTTTACCAGAACGCCTCGGCGCTTGTCCGAAATGCGTCCTTCCGCCCGAAGCTCCGCCACTCTTTCCAGCATTTTGTCTGTGCCTTCAACGCCCTCCAGCGCGACAATGCGCCCGCCGACGCTGACAGCGCCCTGCCCGACATCAAGACGCCCCAGCGCCTCGGCAGCCGCCATCGCCGCTGCTATATCGCGTCTGTCATCCTCATTGGGCGCATGTTGCCCTAATGGTCCAGTCTGAGCCAGCAGTTGCGGTGCAATCTCATGGGCTCCGACAACACGGCAACCTTGCGCCTCGATCAACTGAATGACCATTTTGAGCACAGCGTCATCACCACCAGAAAGCAGCGTTTTGACCGCAAAGGGAAGCTTTACCAAAAAGCGAAGATTAACATGTATCTCATTGAAATTCGGCCGTCTTTTGACGGCACCAGACATCACGACACGTTTGATGCCATGTTTTTTGACCAGACCGGCCAATTGGCGCAAGTCGCCAACGCTGATCACCGCGTGATCAAAACCACTCCAGCGCTGATCTGCTTCGTTTTTGAGAGAAAATATGAAGGGATTTTCACCCGCTGCGCGCGCCGCATCGGCCACGTAAACCGGCAGCATGCCGCTGCCGGCGATAATTCCAAGCCGTCCGGCCTCGCCGGTCATGGCTCAGCTCTTGCCACGAAATGGCGAAGACAAGGCTCGATCACTGTCTGCCGCAATGAAATCAAGCACTTCCATCGCTTCTTTGCAGTCAGCAAACTCATCCCGAATGGCCGATGCTTTTTCACGGATCGCACCTTCCTCATCGAACAACGCCTTGTAGGCCTTGCGCACACGATGGATGGTGGCACGATCAATGCCAGCCCGCGTCATGCCAACGACATTCAGACCGCCAAGCAGGCCCGGATTGCCGTTCAACATGCCGTAAGGGATGAGATCATAGCTACAGGCAGAAAGGCCGCCAATGAACGCTTGCCGCCCAATGCGCGTAAACTGATGCACGGCACATCCGCCACCCAAAATCGCCCGATCCCCAATCTTGACATGCCCTGCCAACATCACGTTGTTCGAGAGAATGATATGGCTGCCAAGCTGGCAATCATGAGCGACATGCGAATTGGCCAGAAAAAGGTTGTGATTGCCCACAACGGTGCGGCCACCGCCATCGACAGTGCCGCAATTGATCGTCACACCTTCGCGCATCGTGCAATGATCGCCCACGTCCAAGGTCGTTTCCTCGCCCGTGTGATGCACGCTTTGCGGATCGCCGCCAATCACCGCATTGGAGAATATCTTGCCGTGAGCGCCAATTGTCGTGCGCCCGGTGACAACCGCATGCGCCAGCAATACAGTGCCTTCGCCCAGCACCACCTTGGGACCAACATAGCAAAATGGTCCGATGGTGACATTGTCCCCAATCACTGCGCCATCTTCTATGACACTTGAGGGATGAATGCGCGCGCTGGCCGAAATGGATGTCATTGTTCTTCCTTACGTACGATCATCGCTCCGATATCGGCTTCCGCCACGAGAGCGCCATCAACTTTGGCATCGCAATGGAATTTCCAGATATTTCCACGCTGCTTCTGCTTGGCAACGTGATATTCCACACGATCTCCAGGTACCACAGGCTTGCGGAAACGGGCGTTATCAATCGTCATAAAGTAGACAAGATCCCCACCATTTCCCGATTTACGCGCGCAAATTGCGCCAGCCGTCTGCGCCATGCCTTCAACCAGCAAAACACCGGGCATAATGGGTTGAGTTGGGAAATGGCCGGTAAAATGCGGCTCATTTGCCGTCACATTCTTGATGCCGATCGCAGAACTGTCACCATCAATATCAATAATGCGATCAACCATCAGAAAAGGATAGCGATGCGGAAGGAGTTTCATGATCTCCAGAATATCCGCCTGCCCCAATTCGTTCTGCTCAATAGTCATTTCTGCCCCTTTCTCGCTTTAGCTCTGTTTTCAGATCGAGCCATGATCTCAGCACAATCTCGCAGAAATTCCCCAAGTGGACGCGCTGGTACTCCGCCGAACTTCTCGCCAGCAGGAACATCACTGACCACGCCACTCATCGCGGCGATTTGAACGCCATCGCCGATCTTGATATGGCCATTCAGACCCGCACCGCCACCAATCAGCACGCCGTCACCAATCACGGTACTTCCCGCAATGCCAACCTGCGCAACAATACCGCAATGGCGACCGATGCGAACGTTGTGACCAATCTGAACCTGATTGTCGATCTTGGTGCCCTCACCGATCACGGTGTCATCCATCGTGCCGCGATCAATGGTGGTATTTGCGCCAATTTCAACATTGTCTTGAATGATCACGCGACCGATTTGCACGATCTTGACCATGCCACGGGCTCCCGGTGCGTAACCGAAGCCATCCTGACCAATGCGCGCGCCATTATGAATAATCACCCCGTTGCCAAGATAGGCAGCAAGCACACTGGCTCCGGCAGCAATTGAACAGTTGCGCCCGATCTTGACACCACGACCGATAATGGCCCCCGCGCCGATATGACATCCCTCGCCGATCTCGACATCTGCACCAACCACCGCCATCGGCTCAATGGTCACGCCGTCTTCAAGCCGTGCTGATGGATCAACGAAGGCCGCAGGAGAAATAGCCGCTGTTTGTGAACGGGAAATGTGCAAAGGAAGCTGCGCCTCCGGGTGCAAAATCTGCCCGGCAGTTGCAAACGCAGCGTGTGCATTCTTGATCAGGAGAACAGGAATATGGGATGGCACCAGTGAACGAAGCGCGGGATCACATAAAACAGCCCCCGCATCGCAAGTCTCAAGCTCATCGCGATTTCTTCTCGAAAGAATGTAGCAAAGCTCGCTTTTCTTGGCCCGGTAGACCGGCGCAACGGATCGAATAACCCGATCCTCTGCGCCGTCACTTGTCACCAATTCCGCCCCAAGCTTCTCAGCCAACTCTTTCAAGCCAACTCCCGCATGGGGCGGGTAAAAATGTTCATGCTCCATTATACAATCCCAGACCTCTGAATTCGTCTGAGGTTCCGACTATAGAAATCAGAACTGGTTCGCAATGGAGAATCGGAACTGTTGCACTTTGTCGTAGCTCTGCTTGACAACAGGCTGTGCAAAATCGAACCGCAATGGACCAAATGGCGACGCCCAGATGATACCGGCACCAACAGACGCGCGCCATTCCATATCAGAACCCTGCACACCACCGCTGTTTTTGACATCATTACCATAGAGCGTTCCGGCATCACTGAACACCGCAAGTCTCAAACCAGCGTCCTGCGGAACACCCGGCACTGGCATGCTGGCTTCAGCAGAGGCTGTGAAATAGGTTGTGCCGCCAAGCGGATCTTCGTTGGTTGGCATACGAGGACCGATGCCGTTGTTCTTGAAACCACGGATTTCCTTGCCACCGATCTGGAACTGGTCGAACACATTCAGGTTGCTACCCGTTGCCATAACGTGACCGCCACCAACAGAAAGCGATCCGATAACATCAAGCTCGTCGGAAAGCGTCTTATAGTATTTCGCCTTACCGTAGATTTTGTAGAACTCGGAATCACCGCCAAGACCGGCAAATTCATGCGTGAAGCTGGCGTAGATACCTTCATGCGGCAACGTGCGATCATCGAGCGTGTTATAAACAAAGCTCTGCGAAACCGACGACTGAACCCAAGGGCTGCCAGCAATCAAATCGAGATAGGGTTCAGACATCACGTCGTCACCACCACCACGCACACCGTTGGCACCATAAGCACCATTATTACGATACTTGATTTGCTTATAAGTATAACGGAATGTCGTCGCCAAATCTTCGGTAATCGGCGCGGTTACACGGATCGTGCCCCCTTGCTCATCATACTTATAGTAATCGTTGCTGCTGGTTGTGCTCTTGAAAATATCAAAACCGACAGCAAGCCGATAACCGAGGAAATAAGGCTCGGTGAACGAAAGGTTGTAGGTCTGGCTGTTATCTGTGCCAGCGCCCGCAGCAACACGAATATACTGGCCGCGACCAAGGAAGTTCTTTTCTTCCACGGATGCCTCAAGCACGAGGCCGCCGCCACCAACAGCATAACCTGCACCAATGCCGAACGAACCAGTGGACTGATCCTCAACATTCACGACAATGATCACACGGTCAGGAGCACTACCTTGCGCTGTCGTAATATTGACAGAGCTGAAATAGCCCAGCGCTTCAAGCCGACGCTTCGCACGGGAAATAACTTCCTGATTGAAAGCATCACCTTCGCTGATATCGAATTCGCGGCGAATAACGTAATCGCGCGTACGCGTATTACCTCTGATTTCAATACGCTCGACGTAAGCGCGCTCACCCTGGTCCACCATGTAGGTAACACCAATTGTGCCCGTCTGCATATCGCGATTGCCACGAGGCACGATACGAGCAAAAGGATAGCCCATTGCAGAAACGCGCTTGGAAATGGCTTCCATCGACTTCTGAATTTCGCGAGCGCTGTAAATGCTTCCTGTCGAAGTCGTAACAAGACCCTTCAACTCGGCAGCATCAACACCGGCAACAGAGCTGTCAACGCTGATATCGCCAAACTTGTAACGCTGACCTTCGTCGACCGCGATATTGATCGTATATTCGTTGGTCTGCTCGTTGAGCGACGCGTCAGACGATACAATTCTGAAGTCCGCATAACCATGATTGTAGTAGAACTGACGCAACTGCTCTTCGTCAGCCTTCAGCTTGTCTTCGTTGTAAACATCCTTGCGGGTCAAGAAAGACAACGGGTTCGATCGCTTGGTACTCAACACCGCAGCAAGGCGGCTGTCGCCATAAGCATGATTGCCGGAAAAATTAATCGCGGCGATCTTGGTTCTGTCACCTTCATTGATGACGAAAGCAAGATTGATGCGGCCCGCACCGACAACGGCTGTCTGGGTTGTCACCTGAACATCGCTACGACCAATTGCAGCATAGGCGGCCTTGATACGGCTGATATCCGCATCCACCAATTCCTTGCTATAGGGTCCGAGCGGCTGAGTCTGAACAACGGTCTTCAGCTTGTCATCCTTGATCTTCCGGTTGCCGTTGAAGACAACCTGATTGATCAACTGATTTTCGCTGACGTTAACAACGAGGGAGCTTCCGGAAACAGAGATCTTCACGTCCGAAAAATATCCGGTTCCATAAAGGCGCTTCACAGAATCATCGATATCGGAATTCGTGAATGCTTTTCCCGGCTGGATCGTCAAGTTCGAGCGCACAGCATCCGAACCAACGCGAGTTGCCCCGCGAACATCGATACGCTGGATGACTGCAGCATTTGCCACAGAAGTAGACGCGATAATACCGATCCCCGCACTCAGGGAAACTACACCAGCAGACAGCGCTACCGCCGACACCGCGTTCAAAAATTTTGAACCAGCCTTCATGTGAACTTCTAACCTTTTTTCCGTTGTCCCTCGGTCAAAAAACCGACTCCGGTACTTTGGTGGTTTTAACCGCTTTTGCTCTACAAGCAAGATAGCAGGTTAATTTCCATTTACTTCGTTTCAATTTGCGGCAGTTTCATTGCACCCAATTTGAAACATCGTAAACAAATCCTTTCGATCAATGCAAGCCGTAACCTAGCCAATCAATCGACTAATATCATTCCAGGTCGCAAACACCATGAGCGAAAGAATCATGACCATTCCAACTCTGAACGCGATCTCTTGCGCATAGGCACTTACCGGCTTACCCCGAACTGCTTCAATCGCATAAAGGAATAAGTGTCCGCCATCAAGCACCGGAATGGGCATGAGGTTAAGTAAACCTATGGAAACCGACAGAACAGCGGCCAACTGCAGCAATGCTGCCACACCCAGGGTCGCAACCTGGCCAGAAGCCTGCGCAACACGGATAGGACCACCCAGCTGATCGGCATTCATGTGCCCTGCCAACATGTTATGAATGTAATCGTATGTGCCGGACACGATGTTCCATGTCTGCTGAACACCCTCTTTTATTGATTCGGCCACACCAAGTTTTTCCACACGAAAATTACCGCTTTTCGCCGTGGTCATAATGCCAATCTGGCCAACTTCCATTTTATTGCCAAAGCGATCGGTCGTTTCGGTGCGGCGTGGTGTCAGCGTCATATCGATATGCTGATCTCCACGTTTGACGGTCACAACAATCGGCACTTCTGGCCGAACACTGACATAGCGCACAACGTCGTCAAAGGTTTTCACGCGGCTTCCATCGAGTGCAAAAAGCACATCGCCTGGCTCCACGCCTGCCTCGGCAGCTGCACTTGCAGGCTTCACCTCCGCGACAACCGGATCTGAAACCGCTTTGCCATAGAGGCTGAAGGTGACCGAAAAAATTAAAATTGCCAGCAGGAAATTAGCAATTGGTCCGGCGGCAACAGTTGCCGCACGCTTCCAAAGCTTCGCACCGTTCAATGTTCTGGCGCGCTCTTCGCTCGACATGGCGTTCAGCTCGGCCGCATTGCCCTTGCTGGACGCATCAGCATCGCCGAAGAAACGAACATAGCCGCCGAGGGGGATCAAGCTCAATTTCCAGCGTGTGCCATGGCGGTCATTGAAGCCGACAATTTCGGGGCCAAAACCGAGCGAGAACGCAAGAACGCGAATGCCAGACCAGCGGCCGACCAGGTAATGCCCCATCTCGTGCACAAACACGATGAGCGAAAGAACCAGGACGAAAGGGATAATGTACCCAGTCAGGAAACCGAAAATAGCCATAAGCCCGCTCACTCTTCCACAGCCCCCGCACCAAAAAATCTTATCGTGGCAGTGTTAAAGCACAGCTGGAGGCTTCGCGCCAGATCAAAGCGCAAAGGCGCTATGCAACTGATACCGCGGATAAAAAAGCAAGGGCTTCGGCTTCGGTTCACTTCCCGACAAAACCAAAAAGCAAACCGCCAATCGAATCAGTTGAACCGTTGCTGCTGGCCGCTAGCGACATGGCGATTATAAATGCACCAAAACTGGCCGTCGCCAAGCCATCGACGCGATCCATGACACCGCCATGGCCGGGAATGAGATGGCTCGAATCCTTGGCACCAAACCGGCGCTTGATGAAGGATTCGAAAAGATCGCCCATTTGGCTGAGTACAGACAGAGCCAAAGCGAGAATCGGGATCCACAGACCAGAGACTGAGAAGTAGCTGAAAGCGACGATATAGCCGCCGATCACGCCAGCAATCGTGCCGCCAATTGCCCCTGACCAGGTTTTGCCGGGAGAGATGCGCGGCGCAAGCTTTGGTCCGCCCAATGTCCGTCCAACGAAATAGGCGAGTATATCGGTGCTCCAGACGATCACGAACACAAACAGCATGGCAACAAAGCCTAGGGCATCATCGTCGCGAATGGAGGCAAGAGCGACGATACAGGCACCGGAATAAAGGACACCAGCCGAAAGCCACCAGGACCATCGCCATATAAAGGTTGCCAATATCAGCGTCACGGTAAATCCGCCCAGCAATGGGAGACTAAGGGTCATATCACCGAAAACAACGTTTAGCGCGATCACCGCCACCGAGAACCAGCCGGCTGCAACCCCGCGAATGCTGTTTGCTGCGAGGCCGGTCATGTGCGACCACTCCCAAAATACTGTCAGACCAATGACGGCAGCAAGGCAAGAAAAATAAAAACCGCCAAGCCATGTGGCTGACAGAACGACAATCAGCATGACAATAGCGGATAGAGTACGAAGCCGAAGTTCACGCGTCATTGAAACTCACGAGCCTACGACGGAAACAGGTGGATTAAGGCCACCAAACCGCCTGTTGCGGGAGGAATATTGCGCGAGAGCTGCCAGGAAATTATCCTTGCCAAAATCCGGCCAATACTCTGGCACGAACATCAGTTCCGAATAGGCAGACTGCCACAAGAGAAAATTGGACAAGCGCTCTTCGCCACTTGTGCGAATGATCAGATCGGGGTCAGGAATGCCTGCCGTGTCCAGACGTGCGGAAATCGCTTCTTCTGTCACGCCATCGGCGGCCACGTCCCCTGAGCCTATATCGCGCACAAGAGCGGTCACAGCGCGGGTGATCTCGTCACGCGCGCCGTAATTGAAGGCAATCACCAGCGTCATTCCCGCATTGTCGCGGGTTTTTTGCTCGGCCTCGATCAAAAGGTTGAGGATGTCGCTTTTGAGATTGGCTCTGTCACCAATCACCCTCACCCGGACATCGCGCGCATGCAATTCGGCAAGATCACGACGAACGAATGTTTTCAGCAACCCGAAGAGATCGATGATTTCCGTTTCGGGTCGGCGCCAGTTTTCCGAAGAGAAGGCAAAGAGCGTCAGATATTTAATGCCAACATCTCCCGCCGTGCGCACAACGGTATGAAGCGCTTCCATACCCTGCCTGTGGCCATAGGCACGCGGCATATTGCGCGCATTCGCCCAACGTCCGTTGCCATCCATGATGATAGCAACGTGTTCGGGTAAGGCGGGAGACATAAAACTCGTCATATCAGGTCCTGCATTGACGTCTCAAATCGGGCACCAATGGCTGCTTTTGCATGTCGTGTTCGACTGGTCTGAGTTGAACAATAATGTTCATGCCCAAAAAGAAGGATAAAGCACGGCTGCACTTTATCCAATAAAACGCGCCCCGCTTTAGACGTGCATGATTTCCTTTTCCTTTTCGACAAGCAAGCGGTCGATCTCGGAAATCGTATCATCAGTCATCTTTTGCACCTTTTCAGACAGAGAGCGGGCATCGTCCTTGCCGATATCGCCGTCTTTTTCTGCCTTTTTCAGGTCATCCATCGCATCACGGCGAACGTGACGCGCGGCCACCTTTGCACTTTCGGCATAGCCATGACCAACCTTGACCAAAGACTTGCGGCGCTCTTCGTTGAGTTCCGGCAAAGGAATACGAAGATTCTGACCATCAACAATCGGGTTCAATCCGAGATTGGATTCGCGAATGGCGCGATCAACAGCGCTGACCATGCTTTTATCCCAGATCGAAACGCCCAACATGCGTGGCTCCGGCACAGTGATATTCGCAACAGTGTTGAGCGCCACACGCGAACCATAAGCCTCGACCATGACGGGATCGAGAATGTTTGCCGAAGCACGGCCGGTGCGCAATGACGCAAGGTCGTTCTTGAATGCATTGATTGCGCCATCCATACGACGCTTCACATCATTGAGGTCAATACCAACTGTCATGTCGAAGTCTCCGTAAACTCTTGAGAGCTTTTTGTTCGTCTTGTCGGGAATGCAGCGAACCGCCGTTCCTCGCAAACTTTCATCGCGTCTTGAAAACGTTAAATCGGGCCTGTGTCAATCGTCGCTGACAACCGTCTTCAATCCACCGCCGGCCAGAATTTTACCAAACTCGCCCTTTTCGTGAATTGAGAACACGATAATTGGAATATTATTCTCACGGGCGAGCGCAACCGCCGTCACGTCCATCACTGCCAGGCCTTTTTCAAGCACTTCGCTATGGGTCAAAGTGTCGAAACGTGTGGCGTTTGGATCTTTTTTGGGGTCGGCGGAATAGATCCCGTCAACCTGCGTGCCTTTGAAGATTGCCTGAGCGCCAATCTCGGCACCACGCAGGGTGGCTGCCGAATCGGTGGTGAAGAACGGATTGCCGGTGCCGCCCGCAAAAATTACCACGCGGCCTTGCGACAAATGATGAATGGCGGCGCGCTGCGAAAAGCTCTCGCAGATCTCCGGCATGGCAATGGCCGACAAGACAACCGTTTCAACGTCTTGCTTGCGCAAAGATGTGGCCAGCGCCAAAGCGTTGATCACGGTGCCCAACATGCCCATATGGTCGCCGGTGACGCGGTCACCGCCCTTGGAGGCCACAGCGACACCGCGGAAGATATTGCCGCCGCCAACCACGACGCCCACTTCAACGCCCATGGCGCGCGCCTCTGCGATGTCGGAGGCGATTCGATCTGCAACAGCAACATCAATGCCGAATCCCTGGGAGCCCATCAGAGCTTCTCCAGAGGCTTTGAGAAGAACCCGTGTGTAAAGGGGTTTGGAGGTCATGGTCTCTCCTGAAAGTGAACTTGAGGCTGTCAGGTGCACATTGAACCTGACAGCCTCGCGATTCTTGTGTGGCCGTTTGTCTGTCGGGAAAACCAGTGACCGCTTTTCCCTGACAAACTCTAAATGCCGGATACACGAAGGGCACCGCGTTGTCACGCGATGCCCTGAGTTTTCCCATGATAGGAGCGTCTTACGGTAAAGACCGATCAGCCCTTGGCGACAGCAGCAACTTCTGCTGCGAAATCGCTTTCTTCCTTCTCGATGCCTTCGCCGAGCAGAAGACGAGCCATGCCGACAACTTCGATCGCAGCGCCAGCTTCTTTTTCAGCTTCCTTGATGGCGGCACCAACTGTCAGGTCTGGGTTGACCACGAAAGCCTGCGACAGAAGAGCAACTTCTTCAAAGAACTTGCGCATACGGCCATCAACCATCTTTTCGATGATTGCATCTGGCTTGCCGGATTCACGAGCCTGTTCAATGAAGATTGCGCGTTCGCGATCAGCAACAGCCTGATCGACTTCTTCGGCGCGGATTGCCAGCGGGTTGGTTGCAGCAACGTGCATGGCAACCTGACGACCGATGGAGGTCAGAACAGCCTTGTCGCCAACAGACTTCAGAGCCACGAGAACGCCGAGCTTGCCGATGCCGTCGCCAGCCGCGTTGTGGATGTAGGTGGCAACAACGCCGTGCTCAACTTCGAGCAGGGCGGCGCGGCGCAGAGCCATGTTCTCGCCGATGGTGGCAATTGCGTCCTTGATGGTGTCGGTGACAGACTTGCCAGTTGCTGGGTAGGTTGCAGCAGCAATTGCGTCTACAGAACCGTCTGTGGTCAACGCAACATTGGCAACGCCGCGAACGAGTTCCTGGAAGGAATCATTGCGGGCAACGAAGTCGGTTTCGGAGTTCACTTCAACCACAACAGCCTTGTGGCCAGCGCCAGCAATACCGATCAGACCTTCGGCTGCGGTACGGCCAGACTTCTTGTCGGCCTTGGAAATGCCCTTGGCGCGGAGCCAGTCAATGGAGGCTTCCATGTCGCCATTGTTTTCAGCCAAAGCCTTTTTGCAATCCATCATGCCTGCGCCCGTCATTTCGCGCAGTTGCTTCACCATTGCAGCAGTGATCTCGGTCATTGTTTGCCTCTTGTGTCTGTTCATGGGCGGGCCAGCCAACAGAATCTGTCACCAGCACCCGGACTGGGCACGACTTGTACCCGGAAATGTTACACCGTGATGAAACCCTGTCATCACAAGGATCAGGCAGATGCACTCTGCCGATCCGCTCATTGAGCGAAAGGAGCGGGCCGCCACACAGTGTTTCGCTGAGGTGGCGGCCCATCAATCCGTAGAACCTATCATATCTCTATAAAATCAAGGATATGTTCTATATTCTTACCATAATGGATAAAAGAGCGCGGGCTGGTGACAGCCCGCTCTCCTTCTCATTAAGCTTCGGCAGAACCGTCGAGCGCAGGCTCAACAGGCGCTTCGAAAGAAGCGCCGATGTCACGGCCCGAAGCGCCCTGCTGGCGAGCGATACCATCGATGGCAGCGCGCGAAATCAGGTCGCAATACAGAGCGATGGCGCGCGATGCGTCGTCATTGCCTGGGATCGGGAAGTCGATCAGGTCAGGATCGCAGTTCGAGTCGATGATAGCAACGACTGGAATGCCCAGACGCTTTGCTTCGTCGATGGCGATCTTTTCCTTGTTGGTGTCTACGATTACCATCAGGTCAGGGGTGCCGCCCATATCGCGGATACCGCCAAGAGCCTTTTCAAGCTTTTCGCGTTCGCGCTCAAGGTTCAGGCGCTCCTTCTTGGAATAGCCCTGTGCTTCCGAATTCAGGATCTCGTCGAGCTTGCGCAGACGCTGGATCGAATTGGAAATGGTCTTCCAGTTGGTCATCATGCCGCCGAGCCAGCGGGAGTTGACGTAGTACTGAGCCGAACGCTTGGCAGCATCAGCAATCAGATCAGAAGCCTGACGCTTGGTGCCAACGAACAGAACGCGACCACCACGAGCAACAGTGTCGGAAACGACCTGAAGGGCGCGCGACAGCATAGGAACTGTCTGAGCCAAATCGATGATGTGGATGTTGTTACGATCGCCGAAGATGTACGGCTTCATCTTTGGGTTCCAGCGATGAGTCTGGTGACCAAAGTGAACGCCAGCTTCCAGAAGCTGACGCATGCTAAAATCAGGCAATGCCATGCCTTTTCTCCTTTTCCGGTTTAACCCCCATGAAGCAAACAGCGCTCTTTGCAGATACGCCACCGGGCGGAACCATTCGGATTTCTCCCGAACAATCCCATGCTTCACGTGTGGAATGCCGGTCGCCATATAGCGATTTGACCAGCAAATCAAGGCTAGGACACTAAAAACCCACGCATGACGCTATTTTTCCGCATTGCAGGTTTCGGCTGGCAGCATTTCCAGCTTCGTGAGGTTTCCGGTCAAAATCACATCGCCGTAATCCAGCGTAAGATCGCGAGTGATGCCATTGTCATAGAGATTGAAGGACTGGGTATAAATTGGCAACTGATCGCCAGACGACTTGTCTTCATAATAAGCAATGGAAACAGGCCAATAGCTATGGCCAGACAGAGGGTCTTTGTTATCCTTGGCAAGAGTTTCGGTTTTGCCCAACACCGTGGTTGTCAGATAGCTTTTGTCGCCATCTTCCGTGCCATCAAAGATGCGTGTTTCAAAAAACCGATTGCCCTTGCGGGCATGATCAATCATCTCAAGCACATGCTGGCTTGGAAAAAGCGCCTTGGCCAATTGCAGTTCACGCTGCTGCGGCTCTTTCAGCTCCACTTGCAGGCCACTGGCCTTGCCCATGGCAAAGCCTTTGACATCCTTGTCCAGCTTGTCATCGGTGAAGGATTTGCTTTCAAAATCAAAACGGCTGGCCCCGACATTTTCAAATGTTCTGATCTGCTGATCGGTGACGCTGACCTGATCGCCCGTTTCAATCTTGGTGACAAAACGAAAATTGGTTTTATAGCCGGTACAGGTCGAACCGTTAAACTCATAGACCATGCGCCCGCTCATATCATCGACGCCCGATTGATCCGTGGCCTTCTTCAGGCTGATATCATAGGTGGCCCGGTGAGGGGCAAGAATCGTCTGCGTGTGCGGATCAACCTTCACAGGTGTCATTGCCGTGTTAGCTGAAAGTGCCAGAACAAGGGCCAAGGTCGCCTGCGGCATGCATAATCTCCTGTTGCAGTCTGTTACAATGCTATAAGAACTGAGTTGTCAAAAGCGAGGCAGTTCCGCCTCCCATACACGTTTATCACCACGTTTCAGTCGAATACGGGATTTGATCATGTCCGAAACCATTGACAGCCGCCTCGCCACCCTTGGCATCACCCTGCCTGTTGCGGCCACGCCTGCCGCAAACTATGTTTCTTTCGTCATCAGCGGCAATCTCCTTTATCTCTCCGGCCAACTGCCCATGGAGAATGGCAAAATTGCTGTCACAGGTCTTCTGGGTGCGGATGTTGAACTGGCAGACGGCCAGCGCGCAGCGGAGCTTTGCGCCATCAATATTCTGGCACAGGCCAAAGCCGCATTGGATGGTGATCTTTCGCGAATCGTCAAGGTCATCAAGCTCAATGGCTTTATTGCTTCTGCACCGGGCTTTACCGATCAGCATCTTGTGATGAATGGTGCCTCCAATCTGATTGCCAATGTGTTGGGTGAGGCGGGCAAACACGCGCGCGCCGCCGTCGGCATGGCCGCCCTGCCCCTGAACGCTGCTGTTGAAGTTGATGCCATCATGGAGATCAGCCTGTGATCGATGCCAGCTGGATCAAGGATCTTCCTGTCGCCCACCGTGGCTTTCACGACCAGAATAAACTGATTTGGGAAAACACGCTTTCGGCGGCAGCGCGTGCCGTGGAAGCTGGTTTTGCCATTGAGTGCGACCTGCAATACACCACCGACAGTGTGCCCGTGGTGTTTCATGACGACGACATGCAGCGCCTTTGCAATATGACTGGCGATGTGCGCGACCGCACCGCAGCCGAGTTGAAGCTGATGTCGATTGGCGGCACCAAAGACAAGGTGCCAACGCTGAAACAGCTGCTGGATCTGGTCAAGGGTCAGGTGCCGCTGATCATCGAACTCAAGGGTCGGCTGGGGAACGACGAGGGCTTTGTCGAAGACGTGCTCGAGGTTCTCAACGGCTATCAGGGAAAAGTTGCCCTGATGAGCTTTGACGTCCATCTGCTCAAAGAGTTAAAGGCGCAAAACTGCCCCTATCCTGTTGGCCTCACAGCTGAAGGCACAAAGCCCGAGAGCTTCTTTGCTCATGATGAAGCCATGCAGCTGGGATTGGATTTCATTTCCTATTGCGTGGCGCATCTGCCCAACAGCTTCATTGAAGCCCAGCGGCAGAAAAACATTCCCGTGATTACCTGGACTGTCAGGGATGAAATCATGCGGGCGCAGACCTATAAATATGCAGATCAGATGACGTTTGAAGGGTTTGATCCCAGAGACCCGGTCGTCACTGCGTAAGTTGGAGCCGCATGACCGAGGAAGTCACAATCAGGGTTGAGCAGTCGTTCAAGGACATTGCACAGTCTGCGTGGGACAGGCTTTCCGGTGCCAGCAAGGCATCGGAAAATGCCGCCTATAACCCGTTCAACAGCTGGGCCTATCTTTCATCCCTGGAAGAATCAGGCTCGGCCACCGCAAAAACCGGCTGGATGGGCCATCATCTCTTGATGGAAAGTGCATCAGGTCAGCTTTTGGCGGCCATGCCCTGCTATTTGAAAAACAACAGCCAAGGCGAATATGTGTTTGACCATGGCTGGGCCGATGCCTTTGAGCGCGCCGGCGGACGATATTACCCCAAGCTTCAGGCATCGATTCCATTCACACCTGCAACCGGCCCTCGGCTGATGGTGGCACCCGGCGTTGATGCACAAAGCGCTCATAAAGCGCTGTCGAGCGGATTGGCGGAGGTGGCAAAGCAACTGGGCGTATCCTCCGCCCACGTGACCTTTTTGCCAGACAATGAGTGCACGAGCTTTGAAGCGGCAGGTTTTCTGCCGCGCACCGATCAGCAGTTTCACTTTATCAATGAAGGCTATGCCGATCACGACGCCTTTTTGGAAACACTGGCCTCGCGCAAGCGCAAAACCTTGCGCAAGGAACGTCGCGCAGCCCTTGACAACGGCATTACCATTGACTGGCTGACCGGCAAAGATCTCACTGAAGACATCTGGGATCAGTTCTTTGCTTTTTATATGGACACAGGCAGCCGCAAATGGGGCAGGCCCTATCTGACACGGCAGTTTTACGCGCTGATTGGCGAGCGCATGGCCGACGATATTTTGCTGGTCATGGCCAAACGCAATGGGCGCTACATTGCCGGTGCGATCAATTTCATTGGCTCCGAGGTGCTGTTTGGTCGCCATTGGGGCTGTATCGAAGACCACCCCTTTTTACATTTTGAAGTGTGCTACCATCAGGCCATTGATTTCGCTTTGGCCAAAGGCTTGAAAAAAGTCGAGGCAGGCGCACAAGGCGAGCATAAGCTGGCGCGCGGCTATCAGCCCGTCACCACCCATTCAGCCCATTATATTTCGCATCCCGGCTTGCGACGGGCCATTGCCGATTATCTCGAGCATGAGCGTCGCGAGGTGGCCCATGCGCAGGAATATCTGGGCGAGCATACCCCGTTTCGAAAGGGTGAGCGACAGATGCGTGATGGCGAAGAATTTGATGGTTAGCGCCGGTTGCCTTGCGCTAAAAACAAAAATTACGATTCGATATTGAGGAGACCTCCATGAGCATTTCGGCCTATGATCCGGACAACATCTTTGCAAAAATCATCAAGGGCGAGATTCCATCGGTCAAACTCTATGAGGACGATGACACGCTGGCTTTTATGGACGTCATGCCACAAGCGCCCGGCCATTTGCTGGTCATCCCAAAGCAAGGATCACGCAACCTGCTGGATGCCGATCCCTCCGTTTTGGCGAAGCTGATCCCTGTGGTGCAAAAAATGGCTGTGGCCGCGCAAGAGGCCTTTGACGCTGATGGCGTCTATGTGGCGCAATTCAACGAGCCAGCTGCGGGCCAGACCGTGTTTCACCTGCATTTCCACGTCATTCCCCGCCACGAAGGCCAGCCCTTGAAACCGCATGTTGGCGGCATGGAAAATATTGAAGTGTTAAAGGCCAATGCCGCAAAGATCATTGCGGCTCTATAAAAACGCCAATCCAAGCGCCAGCAGGGCAAGCGAGACAGTCACACCAACGATGATGCGCTGCCCTGCCACTAGGAAGGCCACAAAACCGAGACCGGTGGCCGCAAGCCGCAACCACAAAGGTGAGGCGGCCAATGCCCCGGTTGGAAAAACGATAAGTTTGGCGGTCACGGCCATCACCAGCGATGTGGCCACCGCCCTCACCCAATACAGAGGCTCCGAGCCTTCTTGCAGGCGGTTTCCGGCAATCACCCCCAGCCAGCGCCATAGATCGGTTGCCAGCCAACCGGCAACGATAATTACCACATAGGGCCAATACTCCGCCATCACGCAGCCTCCTCAGCAAGGGCCGCTTTGGCGCGCCCACGAATGAAAAAGCGATCAATCAGATAGGCCAGGGTTCCACCACCAATCCCGGCAATCAAAATATCAAAACCGGGAACGATGAGGGCAAGGAGCGGGCCGGATACGATTCCGATCACAAACGCAACCTTCACCACCGTTTGGCGGCCAGTTGCCCAGATTGAAGCGACAAAATAGACCGGTGTGAGAAAAAACAGCACGCCTGCAACAAGGGGCGGAAATGTTGACACCAGACTGTAGCAAACGCCCACCAATATCGTGTTGACCGCCACCAGTGTCAGACCAAATCCAGCAAAGTAAGCAATGCGGCCTTCGCGCGGGATGGTTTTCAGATTGGCCATGGCAAACACCCAGGCGGTGATGGCAACAAAATGAGACAGGATCAGCAACAGCCAGGTTGGTGTCTTGCTACCACGCATTTCCGGCACCAGTGATGCGACCATCGGCATCATCCGTATTGATGAGAGCGAAACGGCCAAAAAGCAGGCCAGCAGACTGGCACCACTGCTCATCATGCCAATCAGAATCATCTTGGCTGGCAGCGCCCAGATGATCGCCGTCATAAACATGGCTTCGCCGCGACCAATGCCGCTCTCAACCGCAAATGCGCTAAAACCAACAAACGACACCATGAGGATCATGGCCGGGATACTGAAGAGACCACGCATGCCAATCAAAAACCAGCGGAGCTGCGGGCGGGTCTGAAAAAACGACGATAACATCAACAAACCTATCAAAACACAATGCCGGGCAGCGTGCCCGGCATTGTTGATTTTCCATCGCGCGATGGACGCTTATTTCTTCTTTGGAACCTTTGGCACAGAACTTTTCTTTACCGCAGGCTTGCTGTCATTCAAGGACTGCACTTCTGGTTCTGCCTTTGCCTTTTTGGCTTTCGGCAATGGCTTGGTCACAACCTCACCATCATCATGCATGGCTTCGATCTGCTCGGCTTCCGGCTTCGGCTCGACAGGCGTTGCGTCAGAAACGCAATCGAGAGTGAGGCCATCTGTTCCATCATCCTTGGTGGCAACACCAACCTTGACCAGACCGCCCTTCTTGAGTTTGCCAAACAGAATCTCATTGGCCAGCGGCTTCTTGATATGCTCCTGAATGACCCGACCAAGTGGCCGTGCACCCATTTTTTCGTCATAGCCCTTGGTTGCCAGCCATGCCACGGCTTCAGGCGACAGCTCAAAGGTAACGCCACGGTCAGACAATTGCGCTTCCAACTGCATGACGAACTTCTGGACCACCTTGTGAATGACTTCACTGGGCAGCGGCGTGAACGGAATGATCGCGTCCAGACGGTTGCGGAATTCCGGCGTGAACAGGCGGTTGATGGCCTCCTCATCCTCACCGCTGCGCTTGGAAGAGCCAAACCCAATCGCCGATTTCGCCATTTCAGATGCGCCCGCATTGGTCGTCATGATCAGAATGACATTGCGGAAATCGATCTTCTTGCCGTTATGATCAGTCAGTGAACCGTGGTCCATAACCTGCAACAGAATGTTGTAGATATCCGGATGGGCCTTTTCGATTTCGTCCAGCAGCACCACGGAATGTGGATGCTGATCGACACCATCGGTCAACAGGCCGCCCTGATCGAAGCCGACATAGCCGGGAGGCGCTCCAAGCAGGCGCGACACCGTATGGCGCTCCATATATTCCGACATGTCAAAGCGCTGCAATTCCACGCCCAGAGACGAGGCGAGTTGCTTGGCAACTTCTGTTTTGCCAACCCCGGTGGGGCCTGAGAAGACGTAAGAGCCAATCGGCTTGTTTGGCTCACGCAAGCCAGCCCGCGCCAGTTTGATGGCGGTTGACAGGGCTTCAATTGCATCATCCTGACCATAAACCACCGAGCGCAGTTCCTGCTCAAGATTGGCCAGAACCATCTCATCGTCCTTTGACACCGTCTTGGCCGGAATACGGGCCATGGTGGCAATGGTCACTTCGATTTCCTTCTCGGTGATCAATTTGCGTCGACGCGACGTTGGCAACAACATTTGGGCCGCGCCAGTTTCATCAATCACATCAATGGCTTTGTCGGGCAGCTTGCGATCGCTGATATAGCGGGCCGATAGCTCCACAGCACTTTTAATGGCTTCGTTGGTGTAACGCAGCTTGTGATAGTCCTCGAAGTAGGGCTTCAAGCCCTTCATGATCTCAATGGCATCATCAATCGATGGTTCATTGACATCAATCTTCTGGAAACGACGCACCAGAGCGCGATCTTTCTCAAAAAACTGCCGATATTCCTTGTAGGTTGTCGAACCGATGCAGCGAATCGCACCAGAGGACAAAGCGGGCTTCAGCAGGTTTGATGCATCCATCGCACCACCCGATGTAGCACCCGCACCAATCACCGTGTGAATCTCATCGATAAACAGCACGGCACCGGGATAATCTTCCAACTCCTTGACGACCTGCTTCAAGCGCTCTTCAAAATCGCCACGATAGCGGGTGCCAGCCAGCAGCGTGCCCATGTCGAGCGAGAAAATGGTGGCATCGGCCAAAGCTTCCGGCACCTTGCCTTCAACAATGCGCTTGGCCAGACCTTCGGCAATCGCGGTTTTACCCACGCCGGGATCACCCACATACAGCGGGTTGTTCTTGGAGCGACGGCAAAGCACCTGAATGGTGCGGTTCACCTCATCATGACGACCGATCAGCGGATCAATCCGACCCTTCTTGGCCTTTTCATTGAGGTTGACGCAATAGGCCTTCAAGGCATCCGGCTGTTTCTTGGCCGGGCCTTCTTCGTGGTCGCGATTGGCCTTGCTGCTGGCTTCGCTTTCTTCTTCAACGCCGCGTGGCGGGCGTGATTGCGAGGTGCCGGGGCGCTTGCCAATGCCGTGGGAGATGTAGTTCACCGCATCATAACGGGTCATTTCCTGCTCTTGCAGAAAATAGGCCGCATGGCTTTCGCGCTCGGCAAAGATCGCCACCAGCACATTCGCGCCAGTCACCTCTTCACGGCCGGACGATTGCACATGGATGACCGCGCGCTGAATAACGCGTTGAAATCCGGATGTGGGTTTGGAATCTTCGTCATAGCCAGTCACCAGATTGGCCAGTTCGTTATCGACGTATTCGCTCACTGTCTTTCGCAAGACGTCAAGATCCACATTGCACGCCCCCATAACAGCGGCAGCATCGGCATCTTCTATCAACGCCAGCAGCAAATGCTCGAGAGTTGCGTATTCGTGATGACGCTCATTGGCAAAAGTGAGAGCCTGATGCAGCGCCTTTTCCAGGCTTGGAGAAAATGTTGGCACGGTCAGATCCTCATTTCTTTTCCATGACGCACTGCAGCGGGTGTTCGTGCTGTCGTGCGAAGTCCATGACTTGGCTTACCTTGGTTTCGGCGACCTCATAGGTGAAGACGCCGCATTCCCCTACCCCGTGGTTATGCACGTGCAGCATGATGCGGGTTGCTGCTTCCCGGTCCTTTTGAAAAAAACGCTCAAGTATATGTATCACGAACTCCATCGGCGTGTAATCGTCATTCAGAATGAGAACACGATACAAGTTCGGTTTTTTGGTCTTCGGCTTCGTGCGCGTGATGACAGACGTGCCCCGATTGGGTCCGTCTCCACCATTTCCCTGCCGTTGCATGACGATCGGTTGCGCGATCATGTTCAATATAGTCTCCCGACACCCGGTCTTTTTGGCAGAATCCGAATCTGCAGGACGTTAACCTGTCCATAAGGTAGTTCATTTCTCGACGATTTTAAGCCCATTGCCCATCACTTCAAACAGAATTGCGCAGTCTCATTCCGAAAACCCTTAAGACACTGCAACTTCATCGTCTAAATTTCAGTTTTTCACCCATTCCCGCTATTGGTGCTTCACCCAATCTGCGGCAATGTCCTCTCGCAAGATAGGTCTTAATTTACATCCTTCAAGCGAAAGCCCCAATCGCAATCATGGCAAACGCAAAACAATCTTGCGAAGCGAAATGTCGCAGACCTTCACTGCCCGAAGCTGACCAATAAGCAGTGCGGCTGCGCGCGATTGTTCTGGTCGTCGAGCGCTGGAGCGCTACATTGAGCGCACCCGACGTCGCGGGATGACGCGAAGGGCGCGAAACATTAAATGAGCAATGCAGGACAAAAAACATGATTTCAAAATGGCGATGGATTGTACTGCGATTTGTAAAAAGGCTCTGGTTTCGCCCGGCAATCTTCGCGCTCATCGGCCTGGCAACGGCCCTGTTTTCGGTTTTCTTCTCACCGCAATTGCCACCTTCACTGGCGGGCAAAATCGGGGCTGACGCCGTGGATGGAATACTCAACATTCTGGCCACCAGCATGTTGACGGTTACCACATTTTCCCTAACCTCCATGGTCACCGCCTATGGCTCCGCCGCAAGCAACGCCACGCCAAGAGCAACACGCCTTGTGGTCGAGGATTCCACAACGCAGAATGTGGTGGCCACCTTCATCGGTGCCTTTCTGTTCAGCCTTGTCGGCATCGTCAGCCTCAGCACCGGAGCCTATGGAGACCAAGGGCGCGTTATTCTGTTTGTTGCAACCTTGATTGTCATTGCCGTCATCGTGCTGACTTTGCTGCGCTGGGTGGATCACCTTTCGCGCCTTGGCCAGATGATAGATACGATTGGCAGGGTCGAAGCCGCTACAGCCAACGCCATGCAAGCACGGCAGGGTAATCCCTATCTCGGAGGCCTGCCGCTGCCCAAAAGCCCAGAAAGCGACCTCTCCGGCTTTATCATCCACGCACAAGCGATAGGCTATATTCAGCATGTCGACGTCGGAGCCTTGAATACGATTGCAAAAGAGCACAAGACCGTTCTCGACCTGATGGCCGTCTCTGGGAGTTTTGCAGGCCCCAACCGGCCCATTGCCAAGCTTGGTGTGGCTGTTGATGACAAAACCAAAGCCTCTATCCAGGCTGCATTCACCATTGCCGACACCCGCTCCTATGAGCAGGATCCGCGTTTTGGTTTTTGCGTTTTGTCGGAAATCGCCTCACGGGCCCTATCACCTGCGGTGAATGATCCCGGCACGGCCATTGATGTCATTGGGCGCGCAGTTCGTCTTTTGGCCATGATGCAGCCCGGCGAAGACGAAAAAACCGATCCTGAACGAAAAACATCTGACGTTGCCTTTCCTCACGTTCGCGTTCCCGCGCTCGACATTCAAGATCTGTTTGCCGACGTCTTTGCGCCAATCGGTCGCGATGGGGCAGCGATGATTGAAGTGCAAATCTGCCTGCAAAAAGCATTGGCAGACCTCTCATCATACGGTGACGACTTCACACTGGCTGCCAGAACACAGTCGCGTCGGGCAATGCAACATGCAAAAAAGGCTTTGGTATTAGCGGAAGACTTTGACAGGCTGAGCGACATTCGAACCGATATTTAACGAACCTTTTCGACGGCAAAGAGGCGTAAGCTGCAAAACAAAAGCGGCCGCCCGGGAAGGCGGCCGCCAGACTGGCGACAAACCCTAAATTTATCCTCGACGTCATGCTCGGCCCTGTGCCGAGCATCTAACCACGCTAATTTCATAAGCAGAGTCAATTGCTTATCCAGCCACGGCAGACCCTCGGGACAGGCCCGAGGGTGACGAAACGTCGAGCGAGAGGTTTGTCAATAAGCTGACGGCCGCCCAGGGAGGCGGCCGCTTTGTTCAGAGTATATCAGGCTGTGTCAAAAAACAGGACTCAACTTTTTTTCGACAAACTCTCTCAATCAGTGCTGATAATTATGCCGTTGGCGCGACAGAGGCAGGCTTCGTTGCTTTTGCCACAGGCGCTTCATAAGACTTGTAAGCTGTCTTGGCCAAATTGGCATACATTTCGCCAATCTTTGTTGCTTCGGCAACAAAGGATTCATAGGAGTTTTTGGCGAATTTGGTCTGCAATTCAACGACGGTTTCGATGCTGCGTGCAGCGGTGAGCTGCTCGACAAAACTGGTCAATTCCTGAACCGACTTCTTGGAATATTCAGTCGCTTCGGCCGCGATAGACTGAAAGCTCTTCGTTACTTCCGCATAATTTTTTACGGCAGCGTCCATAGCTTCCTTGCTCTTCTTGCTGGCTTCTTCGATATTGATCATGCGAGCACTCCTTTTTCCTCTTGCTCCGGGCACAATAGAACATTGCCCTAAAAAAGGTCAAGTTAATTTGTGCAATGCACCATCCCTCAAAAGTTGCAATCATCAAAAACAAAAAGGGTGCCCACGCCTGTGAGCACCCTTCTGAATGCGATATAACGAGATATTTCAATCAGTAACGCAACGCGCGATTACAGATCCACGTCGAGAATGGCCATCGAAAAATTGTAGGAAAGATCGCCATCTTCATCGTCTTTGAAAACGACGCCGAGAAACTCTTCGCCGACATAAACCTCTGCCGAGTCATCCTTGCGTGGACGAGCCTTGACAACCATTGTTGGATTGAAGGTACGCTTGAAATAGGCGTCCAGCTTCTTGATTTCGTCTGCTTTCACACATGTCTCCATCGGTCTTCCACAGCGCAACGGCTTGCAACAGCCTTGGGGCGGCGCTGTGGTTTTTAAAATTCCAGCACAATCATCACCAATCGGGACGATCAGCAAAGTTACGCCATGACTTCATAAGCCTTCAACCAAGGCAGCGCCAAGGCAAAAATCACACAGAAAATCACATTGCAGCGTTATGCATTTCGCAAATCACATAAAACACGCTGCAACATTTATGCATGCTGCACCATTTTCTCCTGCAATCCACTTTGATGCAGGATGTCATGCCGTCGCTTGGGGCAGCCATTGGCATGAAAGCCAATGCGAAACACCTCAAGCCAGCCGCTTGTTGCACGGGCCAAACTGCCATGTAAAGCCGCGATTGCACACATCAGCAGCATTACCCAAATCTATCTGCCCTGATTTAAGCGAAACACTTGCTTAAGCGAAACGCGCCGCAGCATTCCATCACACGCCTGCGACCATCTGGTCCATGGAGCGTGCAGGCTCTGCACAACCGGCCTCGCCAACCACCTTGGCAGGCACGCCTGCCACAGTCTTGCCCGGCGGCACAGGCTTTAACACAACGGAGCCTGCGGCAATGCGCGAACAGCAGCCGATGTCGATATTGCCCAGCACTTTCGCGCCCGCACCAATCAGCACACCATTGCCAATCTTCGGGTGACGATCTGCCCCTTCTTTTCCGGTGCCACCCAGAGTGACACCGTGAAGGATGGAAACATTGTCGCCAACGCGCGCCGTCTCGCCTACAACCAGACCTGTCGCATGATCCAGAAATATTCCGCGCCCCATGAAAGCCGCGGGATTAATGTCTGTCTGGAAAACGCTGCTTGACCGGCTTTGCAGATAGAGGGCAAAATCACGCCGGTTGTTGGTCCAAAGCCAATGGGCCAGCCGATGCGTTTGAATGGCGTGAAAGCCCTTGAAATAAAGTACCGGCTCGATAAACCGAGAGCAGGCTGCATCGCGATCATAATAGGCCTGAATATCAACGCGAAGGATCGAGCCCCACTCCGGCCAATCCTGAAGCATCTCATCAAAGGTCTGACGCAGCAGTGCGGACTGCAAATCGGGATGGTCCAGCCTTTCGCAAATGCGATGGATGACGCAATCTTCCAGCGACCGATGGTTCAGCACGGTGGAGTACAGAAAAGCCGCCAACAAGGGATCTTGATCTGCGGCACACCGTGCCTCTTGCTTCAGCGTATCCCATATCGGGTCCATTGGCTTGATCATCTCCCGCTTCGCAAGATCGGTCTTGGCCGCCATGGCAATCTCCTCATTGACGTTCGCGCTCCAATATATAGATCATATGTCTCTGAGACCAGATGGGAGCTGAAAAATGAAACAAGCGCGCATATTTGGTGGTGGCGGTATCCGTGCTGCCGGACAAAATGGCATCGGCGCTTTGATTTTTGATAATCCAGCCCGAAAAAATGCGATCACCAAAGCCATGTGGCGCGCTATTCCCGATGCTCTCGATTGGCTTTTGGAAGACGGACAGATCCACTGCATTGTCATGACAGGCGGCGGCCAAAAGGATTTCAGCGCCGGTGCCGATATTTCCGAGTTTGCCACCGAACGCGCCACCGCCGTTCAGGCCCGCATGTATGAGGCGGAAAACAGCACCGCATTCACCGCCCTTCGCGAGGTTCGCATTCCGGTGATTGCCTCTATCCGGGGGGCTTGCTACGGCGGTGCCTTTGGGCTGGCAGCCGCCGCAGACCTTCGCATTGCCGACGACACCGCCGTGTTTGCCATTCCCTCCGCCCGTCTGGGTCTCGCTTATCCGGCGGATGCGGTTGCCGATTTGCAGCGCGGCTTGGGAAGCCAAATGGCCCGGCACTTATTGTTTACCGGTGCCGCCCTGCCCGCCAAAGAGCTTTTGGCCTGCGGCTTTCTCAGTCAGGTTGTGGCACCAACGGCTCTTGAGGGTGCCGCCTTTTCTCTGGCGCAGACCATAGCCGCCAATGCGCCGCTTTCCGTCTCTGCGGCCAAGCTTGCTTTACGGGCCAGCGAGAGTGAAGATGAAAACCTGCTGACCGAAGCGGCGGTGCTGGGAGCGGCCACCTTTGAAAGCGCCGATTATCTCGAAGGCCGCACCGCATTTCTCGAAAAGCGGCCTCCGGTTTTCAAAGGAGAGTAGAATAACTCAAGGCTGGTCGCCAGGCTGATCAAGTTCGCGATAAAATTCGAGCACGGCGGCCTTGAACACTCGGTCGCCCACAGCCAGCATATGATCGCGATTGGGAATATCGAGAGCGCGGGCATTGGGCATCAAGTCGGCCAGTTCCTGCGCTGATCCGGCAATATCATCCTTTGTGCCCACACCAATCAGAGTCGGAACGGTGAGGCGTCCAAGTTCTTCGCGCGTCACAAGATCGCGCGACGTGCTGATGCAGGCGGCAAGGGCCAGACGATCACTGCGGGTCTGCTCGGCAAACGCGCGAAACATCCGGCCACGCTCATGGGTCACCACATCAAGTGATGGAGCCATGAGCGCATCGGCAATCGGATCCCAATCACCAACGCCGTCGCACATGCCAATCCCCAGACCGCCAAACACCAAGGATCGAATGCGTGTTGGAAAATCCAGCGCCATAAAGGCAGATATACGCGCGCCCATGGAATAACCCATGACATGGGCCTGCTCGATGCCAAGGTGATCCAGCAAAGCCGCCGCATCTGAAGCCATGTTTTCGGGATGGTAAACCTCTGCCTCGTGCGGTTTATCGCTTTGGCCATGGCCGCGATTGTCCAGCGCAATCACCCGGTAGCCTGCATCTACCAGTGTCTTTAGCCAGCCGGGATGAACCCAATTGACCATCGCAGAGGAGGCAAAGCCGTGAATCAGCAAAACTGCCGGAGCCGATGGATCGCCCTCATCAAAATAGGCAAGCGACAGCCCATCATGGGTAAAGCGGGAAAAAGCAGGCACATTCAAGTTCATAATCATCAGTCCGTCAGTCAGGCCATCATCAGGCACAAGAGAAAATCTTTCCGCAACGATAGTGTACCTACCGCCACTCGCAAGCCCAACACCTTGAAAAACTGTGGGCCGCTTGCTGCATTGCCACTACACTTTTGCGAAAAAGAGGGCTAATGTCTGACCAACCCGTTGAGGCGGATTGTTGGGGCTGTATGAGAGAATATGACCGCCCGGCACTGCCGCAACCGTTTTCATCTTCTGCAAACCCCGGCGCTGAACCGTGTTGGGGGTTTTTGCAATTCAAGGCATTCGGAGCATAGACATGGCCGGTCATCACATTCCCCATTTCCAAAATGATGGCGGACACCAGCTTATTGAAATTGGCGTGAAGGAATTCATGTGCACAGGCGCTTCTGTTCCCTTTGACCATCCGCATATTTTCATGGACCTTGGGCAGGACAACGAGAAAGTATGTCCTTACTGCTCCACCCTGTACCGCTACAACAGCACCTTGAAGGCAACCGAGACTGTTCCGGCTGGTTGCGTATTCCACGTTAAAGCAGCCTGATCTCACGCAGGCAGACGGATTTTCCATGTCCACGAAAACCGTGGCAATTGTTGGCGGTGGCATAGCTGGTCTTGCCGCTGCTCTTTGCTTTGCCCGAAAGGGTATTTCGACACGCATCTTTGAAAAAAGTGCCAGCCTTGAAGAGGTTGGCGCTGGCCTGCAACTGACGCCCAACGTCACCTGCATTCTGGATGAACTTGGTCTTTTGCCAGCCTTGAAGGAGTACTGGTCTGAGCCGGAAGTGGTGGCACTCGCGTCAGGCATGAGTTTGAAACGATTGGGCACCGTGCCGGTGCGCGACAATGCAAAGAGCCGCTGGGGCGCGCCCTACGCGGTACTGCATCGTGCCAGCCTGCAACGGGTGCTGGCCAATGCCGTCATGCAAAACCCGCTTTGCGCGCTCACCTTGGATCAACCGGTCGAGAGCCCCGACGCACAAGTGCTACGCGACCCCTGTTCGGGCAAGAAACCTGACCTCTTGATTGCTGCCGACGGCGTATGGTCACGCCTGCGCAATTTCGTGGCCGGCGGCCCAGACCTCAGCTTTTCCGGCAATATCGCCTGGCGATTGACCATTCCTCAAAAGGCGGCACCAGCCTTTCTTGATCGCGAAACCGTCACGGCCTATCTCGCGCCCAAGGCGCATCTGGTCACCTATCCCTTGCGAGAAACCGCAAGTATCAACATCGTTGCCATTGGTGGGGGTGTCGATGCTTCTGAGGGGTGGGGCACACAGGCAAGCGCTGCACAAAAAGCACTATTGGAGCGATCGTTTCGCGGATGGCACACGGCGGTACGCGATATGCTGTTCAACGCGCAAAATCCGACGTTTTGGCCATTGTTCGAAGCTGGCCTTGGCCGCTGGCACAATGACAAGGATCTTGTGCTTATCGGTGACGCCGCCCACGCCATGATGCCATTTTCAGCTCAAGGCGCAGGCATGGCCATAGAGGATGCCTATGAACTGGCCAATCTTGTCGCGGCCCTGCCGGTTGAGCAAGCACTTTCGCAGTTTGAGCAGCAGCGCTCTGCGCGCGTCGCCATGGTACGCAAGCGGGGTGCCTTGAACAAATTCGCCTATCACGCCTCGGGTCCGCTCAGGATTGGTCGTGATATACTCTTATCCATGCGCCCGCCCGCCAGCTTCGCACGGGATCTGGATTGGCTCTACGGATACCGCGCCCCGAACTAAAACTCTCCTGATTTCGTTCAGGTACTTTTGCGGCGCAACGCCCAATTGCTCAGACGTTGCGCACATCAAAAAACTTAGCTCACAAGGGCAGCGGCCGCAAAGCCGCGCTCCAGGTCCGCCATAATATCAGCAACGTCTTCAAGGCCAATCTGCAGGCGGATAACCGGACCACCCGCAGGAGCTTTGCGGATTTTGCGATCATTGAGATTGACTGGCACGGCAAGGCATTCATAACCGCCCCATGACCACCCCAGGCCAAACAGCCGCAAAGCATCGAGGAAAGCATGGCTTTTGGCCTTGAATTTCGCAGGGTCATCCACCGCCAGCACAAACGAGAATATACCGCTTGCACCCTTGAAATCACGCTTCCAGATGTCGTGACCGGGAAAGCTCGGCAAGGCAGGATGCAGCACCGCGCTGACATCAGCCCGCTGCTCCAGCCATTCTGCCACAGCCCTTGCGCTACGATCATGATGGGCAAGGCGCACACCCATGGTGCGCAAACCGCGCAAGACAAGATATGAATCCTCTGGCGCGCCACACAGCCCCATAAGACCATTGGCTTCTTTAAGTCGCGGCCAATGTTCAGCATTGGCTGAAACCGTGCCCATCAGAATATCTGAATGACCAGCCGGGTATTTTGTCGCGGCATGCATGGAAATATCGACGCCGAAATCCAGAGGACGGAAATACAGCGGAGTAGCCCAGGTGTTATCCATGCTCACAACCGCACCATGACGGTGCGCAACATCGGAGATTGCGCGAATATCCTGCATTTCAAAGGTGTTCGATCCGGGTGATTCCGTGTGAACCAACCGGGTGTTGGGTCGCATCAACGCTTCAATCCCCGCGCCAAGCAACGGATCATAATATTCCACCTCAACACCAAGGCGCTTGAGCATTGTATCGCAGAATTGCCGGCAGGGACCGTAAACCGAATCAACAATCAAGGCATGATCGCCGGGTGATAGAAATGCCAGAAACGGAACCGTAATGGCCGCCAGACCAGAGGGCAGCAAAATTGTACCGGCCGAACCTTCGAGCGAATCAATCGCTTCGCAGAGCGCATCAGTCGTCGGTGTGCCACGGGTTCCATAGGTGTATTTCTGCGTTACCGTCTCCATGCCAGATGCCTGAGGAAACAGCACAGTCGAAGCGCGCACCACGGGTGGATTGACGAAACCGTGATAACTCGATGGATCATGACCGATATGGCAAAGACGCGTATTAACGCCGGAATCGGACAACCACTTTTGTTCATCTGACATCTGAATTATCGCCTTCTCGCTGCATGGCCTATCCGTTCGGTTTTGGCCCAGCACGGCCATATCGGTCAAGAGCGATGTCGCTAAACAAGACGCATGAAATTATCGCCTTATTTTTCGTCTATTTTTTCATCAAAACCGTGGTGAAAACGATTATTTGTGGCTATTTATTAGGCATTTTCACAAAAATGCCGCTTTTCAACGCAATTTCCATCCATAAACTCTTGACCATGAACCCATTTATGAATGTGATGCATCTGCACGCCCCTCGCGGAAGCGTGCCGTCAGTGGAGAGGGGGAGATCTCGCCCAAGTTGCTGCCGAACGAATGACACAAGATAACATAAGGTTGGGAAACATGAAAAAGACGCTTCTGTCAGTTGCGCTGGGCGCTGCAGCATTCGGTATGAGCGCTTATGGCGCTTCTGCGGATACGCTGAGTGACGTTAAAGCAAAAGGTTTCGTACAATGCGGCGTGAGCCAAGGTGTTCCTGGGTTCTCCAGCCCTGACGACAAGGGCAATTGGAGCGGTCTGGATGTCGATTATTGCCGTGGTATCGCAGCTGCCGTGTTTGGCGACGCGACCAAGGTGAAGTTCACGCCCCTTTCTGCAAAGGAGCGCTTCCCTGCCCTTCAGTCTGGTGAAGTCGATGTGCTGACGCGCAACACCACCTGGACCATCAGCCGCGACACATCGCTGGGCTTCAACTTCCGTCCGATCAACTACTACGACGGCCAGGGCTTCATGGTGAAGAAGGCTCTGAACGTGAAGTCGGCGCTTGAACTGTCGGGTGCTGCCGTGTGCGTACAGGCTGGCACAACCACAGAATTGAACCTTGCCGATTATTTCAAGTCAAATGGTCTCAAGTACAATCCCGTTGTGTTTGAAAAAGAAGCCGACGCGACATCCGCTTACGATGCAGGCCGTTGCGACGTTTACACCACCGACCAGTCCGGTCTTTACTCCATGCGTTTGAAGCTTAAAGAGCCAGACAACAACGTCATTCTGCCAGAAGTCATCTCCAAGGAACCTCTTGGACCGGCTGTTCGCCAGGGCGACGACAAGTGGTTCGATATTGTCAGCTGGGTCCAGTATGCCATGGTGAACGCGGAAGAAGCTGGCATCACCTCCAAGAATGTCGACGAAATGAAGACAAACGGCGGTCCGGACATCAAGCGTATGCTGGGCGCTGAACAGGGCAGCAAGATCGGCGCAGATCTCGGTGTATCCGAAGATTGGGCTTACAACATTATCAAGCAGGTTGGTAACTACGGCGAAGTGTTTGACCGCAACGTCGGTACGGGCAGCCCGCTGAAGATCGCACGCGGCATCAACGCTTTGTGGACAAAGGGTGGTTTGCAGTACGGTCCTCCGATCCGCTAATCATCTGATCTTAAAAAAGATCACACTCCGGGGGAGGTTGCTCAGGCACCCTCCCCTTTGAAAACCCGTTAAGGGAAAGCACGCCCAAAATAGGGCGAATAAGGGGAAAAAGGCCTCAATGGCAGACAACGCGACAAGCTCGTCTCAAGCCGGAAAAACCGGCTCTTCGTCTCTGATGTACGACCCAAAAGTCCGTGGTATTTTCTACCAGATCGTCACTCTTGCACTCGTCGTTCTGTTTATCGGAACCGTCATCAGCAATACCAGCCACAATCTGCAAAAGGCTAATATTTCCTCGGGATTTGGCTTTCTTCAGGGGCGCGCCGGATTTGACATCGGCCAGCACCTCATCGCTTACAGCAGCGATTCGACCTACAGTCAGGCAATTATTGTTGGCCTGCTCAACACCTTGCAGGTTGCCATCGCAGGCATTATCACCGCATCCATTCTTGGCTTTCTCGTAGGTATCGGCCGTTTGTCCAAAAACTGGCTGATCGCCAAGATCTGTCAGGTCTATGTCGAGATTTTCAGAAACATCCCGCCACTGCTGGTGATTTTCTTCTGGTACAAGGGTGTTATCTCTGTTCTGCCCCAGCCCAGAGACTCGATCAAGCTGCCGTTCGATATCTATATCAACAATCGCGGCGTGACCTATCCAAAGGCAATCTACGGCGACGGTCTGGAGCTTGTGCTTCTCGTTTTTGTGCTCGGCATTGTCGCCAGTTTCTTCACAGCCTCATGGGCCAAGCGCCGCCAAATGGCAACGGGACAACCGTTTCCAACCCGCTGGCTGGCCCTTGGGCTCATCGTTGGTTTGCCAGTGATCGCCTATTTTGCGCTCGGTCAGCCTTTGACATTCGAGCTGCCGGAGGTTGGACGCTTCAGCATGCAGGGCGGCTCTGTTGTCGGTCCTGAGTTTACATCGCTGTTTTTGGCACTGTCATTTTACACGGCATCCTTCATCGCAGAAATCGTGCGCGGTGGTATCATGGCTGTTGCCAAGGGTCAGACCGAGGCCGCCAGTGCGCTTGGCTTGAGCAGTGGCCAAACCTCTCGTCTCGTGGTGGTGCCGCAGGCCATGCGTCTTATTATTCCGCCATTGACCAGCCAATATCTCAACCTGACGAAGAATTCATCTTTGGCGGTCGCGATCGGCTTTTCGGATATCGTTTCTGTGGGCGGCACAATTCTCAATCAGACCGGTCAGTCTGTTGAAGTTGTGGCAATCTGGCTTGCTGTTTATCTTTCAATCAGCGTTACCACAGCGATGTTCATGAACTGGTTCAATGCCAAAATGGCGCTGGTAGAGAGGTAATAGGATGGCAAACCAGAAAACAGCTTTTGTCAGTCAACAGCTCATCGGCCCCTCACCTGCGCCTGCAGGACAGGTTGGAGCAACGGCATGGATCAGAAAAAACCTGATTGCCACGCCGAAAGATGTTCTGCTGACGATTATCTCCCTCGCCGTGCTGGCCTATGTCTTGCCCGGCATTTTTCAATGGCTCTTCATTGATGCCGTCTGGACCGGCAGTGACCGTACCGCCTGCCTGAGTGCAGCGCAGGGCGGCGCTATTGCAGACGGGCATGTGGGCGCATGCTGGGCGTTTGTGGGAGCAAAATTCCAACAGTTCATATTTGGCCGCTATCCTTTAGAGGAGCAATGGCGTCCAATGCTTGTCATGATCATGTTCGTGGTGCTGATGGTGCCGATGCTCATGCCAAAGGCACCATTTAAAGGCCTGAATGCGCTTTTGCTGTTTGTGGTCCTCCCGGTCGTTGCTTTCTTCTTGCTGACCGGCGGATTTGGCCTGCCGCATGTTGAAACATCCCGCTGGGGCGGCTTGATGGTGACACTCATCCTGTCATTCTTCGGCATCGCGGTATCCTTGCCGGTCGGCATTCTGCTGGCATTGGGGCGGCGCTCCTCCATGCCAGTCATCAAAATGCTATGCGTGATCTTCATTGAAGTTATTCGCGGCATTCCTCTGATCACCGTGCTTTTCATGGCCAGCGTCATGCTGCCATTGTTTCTGCCCGACGGCTGGACCTTCGACAAATTGCTCCGTGCACTGGTCGGTGTTTCGATCTTCTCGTCTGCCTATATGGCTGAGGTTATTCGCGGTGGCTTGCAGTCCATCCCGAAAGGCCAGTTCGAAGGCGCAGACTCTCTGGGCCTGAGCTACGCTCAGAAAATGCGGTTGATCATTTTGCCTCAGACGATAAAGCTGGTCATTCCCGGCATCGTGAATACGTTTATCGGTCTCTTCAAGGATACGTCGCTTGTGTCCATCATCGGCATGTTTGATCTTCTTGGCATCGTGACACTCAACCTGTCCGACTCGAATTGGGCGACCCCTGTAACGGCTGTAACTGGCCTGATATTTGCAGGCTTTGTGTATTGGATCTTCTGCTTCGGTATGTCCCGCTATTCCCATTTCATGGAAAAGCACCTCGACACTGGCCACAAACATTAAATTCTAAGGAAACGACGATATGGCTGTCGCTCAAAATTCTCTGACCAAGTCAGACCAAAAGACCGCGATTGAAATCATCAAGATGAACAAGTGGTACGGTGAGTTCCATGTGCTTCGCGATATCAATCTGAAAGTGAAGACTGGCGAGCGGATCGTCATTGCCGGGCCGTCTGGCTCTGGCAAATCCACCATGATCCGCTGCATCAATCGTTTGGAAGAACATCAGTCGGGCAATATCATTGTCGAAGACATCGAGTTGACCAACGACTTGAAAAAGATCGACGAAATTCGCCGTGAAGTTGGAATGGTGTTTCAGCACTTCAATCTCTTCCCTCACCTCACGATTTTGGAAAATTGCACTCTGGCACCGATTTGGGTTCGTAAAATGCCCAAGAAAGAGGCAGAAGAGATTGCAATGCATTTTCTGAAGCGGGTGAAGATCCCTGAGCAGGCCCATAAATACCCGGGCCAGCTTTCAGGTGGCCAGCAGCAGCGCGTGGCCATTGCACGTGCGCTTTGCATGAAGCCAAAGATCATGCTGTTCGATGAGCCCACCTCGGCCCTTGACCCGGAAATGGTGAAAGAAGTGCTGGACACAATGGTGAGCCTTGCTGAAGAAGGCATGACCATGCTCTGCGTAACCCATGAAATGGGCTTTGCCCGCCAGGTCGCCGACCGGGTTATTTTCATGGACCAAGGGCAGATTGTCGAAGAAAATGCACCCGCTGAATTCTTCGATAATCCTCAGCACGAGCGCACAAAACTCTTCCTGAGCCAAATTTTGCATTAACATTGTTCCGGGAAAATCCACTCGGGTTTCCCCCGGCACAAACGCCTACAGAGCCAGAATAGGGTCTGTTGATGATTTGCAGAACGCCCCGGTGCCATGCGCCGGGGCGTTTTGCATGCTCGCCCCTCGCAGTGGTGTGTTGCCCACTCGAAGACAGCTTTGGCGCAAACAGTGGGAACGGGTTCTAGGGACGATCAATGCAATATGCCTATCGCCAGCACGGCCTTTGCACTTTATCATCCTATTGAATTGCATAGAATTTGGGAGAGAGACATGACTGGGGATCTCAATCGTATTGATTACATCGAGTTGAATGTCGCAAACATCGAGACTTCGAAGAGCTTCTATGGCAAGGCTTTTGGCTGGAGCTTTATAGACTATGGGCCTGAATATTGTGAGTTCAGTGACGGCAGGCTGAAAGGTGGTTTTACCACCACAGCTCCGGTTTCCGCAAAAGGCGGCCCGCTCATCATTCTTTTTACCGCAGAGTTAGAAGCGTGCCAGCAAAAAGTTGAAGCCGCGGGTGGCAAGATTACCAACCCGATTTTTTCGTTTCCGGGTGGTCGTCGGTTTCATTTCAACGATCCGGATGGTTATGAGTTAGCAGTCTGGTCTGATCGATAAAAAAGGGCGCTTCGAGCGCCCTTTCAAACCTGCACCTCATGGGCTTTATCTGTGCCGTGATTACTCGCCACCACCCAACGAGTGAACATAGATGGCCAGTTCCTTCACCGTGGTATCTCCCAGACGGGCGGTCCAACCGGGCATGACGCCATGCTTGGGATGCGCCACTTGCTGGGCAATCTGCTGTTCGCCCTTCACCTTCAGCCAAATGGCATCAGACAAATTAGGAGCACCCATATCGCGGTTCCCTTCAGCCTTCTCTCCGTGGCAAGCTGCACAATTATTGGCAAACACTTGCTTGCCTGGCTCAACGAGGGCTGGATTGAGGGGCTTGTCCGTCAGACTGACGACATAAGCGGCAACCTGGCGAATTTCTTCAGGTTTCAAGATATCGGCAAAAGCTGGCATTTCCGATGTGCGGGTTTCTGGATCACTCGCATAGCGAATACCATGCTGTAGCGTGGTGTAGATCGCATCAATGCTGCCGCCCCACAGCCAATCATCATCGTTCAGGTTTGGATAGCCTTGTCCACCAGCAGCCCCCGATCCGTGACAGGGAGTGCAATTGACTTTGAAGGCTGCGGCCCCGCCAGCGGTCGCAAATTCCGTCAACTCTTTGTCAGCCAGAATATCCTGCACAGGCAGTGCTGCAATTTTATCAAGGAAGACAGATTGCGCCGTTTTGGCAGCGGCCATCTCCTGTGTCACCGCCGCACGGTTGGTGTAACCAAACCAGCCCTTGGTGTTGGTGCTCAACATCGGCCATGCGGGATAGAAGATTGTATAGGCTATAGCCCAAACGATGGTGACATAGAATGTATAGACCCACCAACGCGGCATGGGGTTGTTCAGTTCGCGGATGCCGTCCCACTCGTGGCCAGTGGTTTCAACGCCGCTGACCTCATCAATGTCTTTTTCTGCCATGATCAATCCTCCCGCAAAGGGATAGAGGCGGCCTCGTCTGCAAGTTTCTTGGCTCCGGGCCGCAAGACAAACAGAACAACGCCCAGGAAAAACAGAGCCATGCCAAGCATGCCCCAGCTATCGGCAAAGTGGCGCATGGCGGTGTAAATTTCAGTTCCTTCCATGATCCCCTCCTTATCGATATCCAGTTGCGTCATCGTATTTCGTGAAGTCCACCAGCGTGCCCAGCATTTGCAGGTAGGCCACCAGGGCGTCCATTTCGGTGAGCTTGGTGGGGTCTCCATCAAAATCGCTCACCTTGGCCTTGGGGTAGCGCGCCAAAAGCCCCGTGGTGTCGGCGTTCGGATCGGCTTGCGCGGCCAGATCGGCTTTGGCATTCACAATCATGTCTTGCGTATAAGGCACGCCGACCTGACTGTTGACGGTCAAATCACGCGAGATATCGGTGATCTTGAGCGGCGTATCCTTCAAGAACGCGTAGCGCGGCATGATTGATTCCGGCACCACATCCCGCGGGCTGCTCAGATGCTGAACATGCCATTCGTTGGAGTAGCGATCCCCGACACGGGCCAAATCTGGCCCGGTGCGCTTCGATCCCCACTGGAAGGGGTGATCGTACATGGATTCTGCCGCCAGCGAATAATGGCCATAGCGTTCCACCTCGTCGCGGAACGGGCGGATCATCTGGCTGTGGCAGAGATAGCATCCCTCCCTCAGGTAAATGTCGCGGCCAGCCAGCTCCAGCGGGCTATAGGGCCGCATGCCCTCCACCTTTTCGATAGTGTTTTGCAGATAAAACAGCGGAGCGATTTCAACGATGCCGCCGATGGATACAACAAGAAGCGAGCCGACGAGCAACAGGCTGGCGTTCTTTTCGATAACCTTGTGTTTATCAAGAATAGACATGGTTGCCCTCCTTATTCAGCCGGTTGCAGGGTTGGGGGCAAGGTGGCTCCACCAATGGGCGCTTCTTCACGCTCATGGCCGAGAATTGTCATCCAGACGTTGTAAGCCATGATCAGACCACCTGCGAGGTAAAGCCCACCGCCGATTGCGCGCATGACATAGTAAGGGAACATGGCCTTCACAGTTTCAGCAAAGGAATAGACCAGGAAGCCTTGCGAGTCATACTCGCGCCACATCAAGCCCTGCTGAATGCCAGCCACCCAAAGCACGGCCGCATAGACGACGATACCGAGCGTTGCCAGCCAGAAGTGCCAATTGACCAGACGCATCGAATAGAGACGATCCCGATGCCACAGCTTTGGTGTGAGATAGTAGATCGCACCGAAGGTGATCATGCCCACCCAGCCAAGTGCGCCGGAATGCACGTGCCCAATGGTCCATTCGGTATAATGGCTCAGAGAGTTCACAGTCTTGATGGACATCATCGGACCTTCAAAGGTCGACATGCCGTAGAATGCGATGGCCATCACCATCATGCGGATGATCGGATCTGTCCGCAGCTTGTCCCATGCGCCTGACAGCGTCATCAGACCATTGATCATACCACCCCATGAGGGCATCCACAGCATGATGGAAAACACCATGCCCAAAGTCTGTGCCCAATCCGGCAGAGCCGTATAGTGCAGATGGTGCGGACCGGCCCAGATATACATGAAGATCAGCGCCCAGAAGTGGATGATCGACAGCCGGTAGGAATAGACCGGGCGATTGGCCTGTTTGGGCACGAAATAATACATCATCCCGAGGAAGCCGGCTGTCAGGAAGAAGCCAACCGCGTTGTGGCCATACCACCATTGCGTCAGCGCATCCTGCACGCCTGAGAAGGCCGAATAGCTTTTGACGCCGAGGAACGATACCGGGATCGCCAGATTGTTGACGATATGCAGCATGGCAATGGTGACGATGAACGCGAGGTAGAACCAATTGGCCACATAGATATGCGGCTCCTTGCGCTTCAGGATCGTGCCCAGAAACACCACCAGATAGGCCACCCAGACAATCGTCAGCCAGATATCGACATACCACTCTGGTTCCGCATATTCGCGCGCCTGGGTGATACCCAGCACATAACCGCTGGCGGCCATGACGATGAAGAAATTATAGCCCCAGAACACGAACCAGCCGAGCGAGCCGCCAAACAGGCGTGCACGACAGGTGCGCTGAACCACATACAGCGAGGTTGCAATTAGCGCATTGCCGCCAAAGGCGAAGATAACGCCAGAGGTATGCACAGGGCGCAAACGACCAAAATTAAACCAGGGGCCGAAATTCAGCTCCGGCCAGGCCAATTGCAGTGCAACAATCACCCCAACAAGAAAGCCAACCACACCCCAAAACACTGTGGCAATCACGCCATAGCGCACAACCTCGTCAAAATATTCGGATTGGCTATTGGCCGATGATGTGGCGCTCACGGCGGCCGGTGCAAATTTGATATGCCGGAGCATAAAAACGGTGCTGATCAGCAGCACAATAAAGGCAACCCACATGTGGGCAGCAAACAGACTGTCGTAGGCGAAGCCCGCCCCGAGCAGCGCGGCGAAGGTCAAAAGGACCAACCCCATCGTCTCGAACGTATAATTCATTGTTGGAGTCCCCCAACGGCTTGGCGTCCAGAGCAACCGTTCTCCAAGGGAATACCGGCCACTCCAATGTGCAATCTCACAACCCCATCTTGGATGTTTCTCCAGACATCCTCAGGTGTTGTGCGCATGAAGTTGGCGGCGTTGCCGTGCAACCTCTGCGTTGCCTGCCTTTGTGCCATCAAGAGGTCCAAGCGGCCTTGATTCAAATCAAGGCAAAGCAGCCACCGATTACAGATAGATAATACCTTATCGACAGCCATAACTTGCAACCTAACCCTTGGTTGTGGCGATTGGCGTAAAAACGGGAGGCATCAATGGAGATGGATATGCGGCGCACAATTGAGCCAACCCCCTCAGCACAGAATCATCTCTCAAGCCTTGCGCCATGCGGCACCAGCCTCGAATGGTTGCAGCGCGCCCATGCCGAACAATTGGCACTTTGCGACCGCCTTGAAGAAATTGCTGATTCGCTTCCAGCCAATGTCGATCGCCAAAAATGTCTCTACGCCGCCAAAGCGCTCGGCCCATTGATCAAGGGCGTGCACACGTATGAGGAAACCATTTTATTTCCATGGCTGGAGAGCACACCAGACATTCAGCCCGCGCTGCGCGAGACCTTGAATCGGTTGAAATTTGAGCATTGTGAAGACGCCTGCTTCGCGGAAGAATTAACAGACACATTGCTGCGGCTGGGCAGCGGCCAGTCCGTCAATGTAGAGGCGACAGGCTACATGTTGCGCGGTTTCTTTGAGGCCTTGCGTCGCCACATCGCCTTTGAGCGCGAGCATATCATGTCCAATCTTCCGGCATAATTGGTTACAGCTCGGTGTGATTGACAGACGGCGCGAAGTTTGAAGGGACAAGTCAACTATCACCCAACTTGATTGCCAAAAAAAATCCGCTGCCAAATGACAGCGGATTTTTCTCTTTTGATGCCGATGAACAGTTTTGAAATCAGCCGTTTGCAGCCTTCAAACGCTTTTCATCGCGGCCACCCTTCATGCGCTCAGCCAAGAGGAAGGCCAGTTCCAGCGCCTGATCGGCATTGAGGCGTGGGTCGCAATGGGTGTGGTAGCGATCCTGCAAGTTTTCGGCAGAGACCGCGCGCGCACCACCGGTGCATTCCGTCACGTCATTGCCGGTCATCTCAATATGGATGCCGCCGGGATGCGAGCCTTCGGAGCGATGGATCTGGAAGAAGCTTTCCACTTCCGACAGAACACGCTCAAATGGGCGGGTCTTGTAATTGTTGAGTGTAATCGTGTTGCCGTGCATTGGGTCGCAGGACCAAACCACCTTGCGACCTTCGCGCTCAACAGCCCTGATCAGGCGTGGCAGATGATCTGCAACCTTATCGTGGCCAAAGCGGCAAATCAGCGTCAGACGCCCGGCTTCATTTTGCGGATTGAGAATATCAATCAGGTTGAGCAGATCATCGGCCTGCAATGACGGACCACACTTCAAACCGATTGGGTTTTTGATGCCACGGCAATATTCCACATGGGCGTGGTCAGCCTGACGGGTACGGTCGCCGATCCAGATCATGTGGCCAGACGTGGCATAGACATCGCCAGAGGTCGAATCAACGCGGGTCAGTGCTTCTTCATAGCCAAGCAACAGAGCCTCATGGCTGGTGAAGAAATCTGTTTCGCGCAAAGACGGATTGGTTTCAGCCGTAATGCCCACAGCCTTCATGAAGTCCATGGTTTCGCTGATACGGTCAGCCAGCTTGCGGTAGCGCTCGGCCTGCGGGCTATCCTTGACGAAGCCCAGCATCCACTGATGCACGTTTTCCAGATTGGCATAGCCACCCATGGAAAAAGCGCGCAGAAGATTGAGCGTTGCAGCCGACTGGCGATAGGCCATCAACTGACGCTGCGGATCAGGAATGCGAGACTCTTCGGTGAACTCGATGCCGTTGATAATGTCGCCACGGTAGCTCGGCAGCTCCACATCGCCCTGCCGTTCCATATCGGAAGAGCGCGGCTTGGCAAACTGGCCAGCAATTCGGCCAATCTTCACAACAGGAAGCTGGGCACCGAAGGTCAAAACAACGGCCATTTGCAAGAAGGCGCGGAAAAAGTCGCGAATTGTATCGGCACCATGCTCGGCGAAGCTTTCAGCGCAATCGCCGCCCTGAAGCAAAAAGCCATTGCCTTCCGCCACATTGCCAAGCGCCTTTTTCAATCTGCGCGCTTCTCCAGCAAAAACCAGCGGCGGATAGGAGGCGAGCTGCTGCTCGACTGCCTTCAATGCATCTTGATCTGGATAGGCCGGAACCTGCTTGATTGGCTTCTGCCTCCAGCTCGTCGGGGTCCAATTCTGCGCCATAGTCTTCACCTACATATAATCCTGGCCGCCCTTACGCCCAGCTTTGATCGGCGGCTTATAAACTGTTGCTCATAGCTTGGAAAGCTCTTCTTGAGCGCAAAAGCACTTTCTGAAGCCTGTCAGGCAAAGCGGAAACGGGCCGATAAACGGCCCGCCCTGTCTTTATGCCCAATGCATGCCCAGCAAATGCGCTTAAACGCGCTCACCGCCGCGCACCCGATAGCTCGGGCTATACATGGTGACCAGCTCTTCCGCAGCGGTGGGGTGCACCGCCATTGTGCGGTCGAAATCATCCTTGGTGCATCCCGCCTTCAAGGTAATGCCCAAAAGCTGGGCCATCTCGCCCGCGTCATGGCCAAGGATATGCGCACCCACCACCTTGCGATCGGCCGCATTGACAATCAGCTTCATGATCATCTTTTCCGCCCGGCCCGACAGGGTTGCCTTCATCGGACGGAATTCGGCCTTATAAATTTCGATTTCCGCAAAGGCCTTGGCCGCTTCTTCTTCCGACATGCCAACGGTGCCAATTTCCGGCTGCGAAAATACGGCTGTTGCGATCATGTCGTGATCGGGCGATGTCGGATTGTTCTTATACTCGGTCTCGATAAAGCACATCGCCTCATGGATGGCCACCGGCGTCAATTGAACGCGGTCGGTCACATCACCAAGGGCAAAAATGCTCGGCACATTGGTGCGTGAATATTGATCGACAATAATGGCACCACGCGCGTTCACGGCAACACCCGCCGTTTCCAGTCCCAGTGACTTTGTATAGGGATCGCGCCCAAGCGCCAACATCACCTGATCCGCTTCCAACACGCCATTGTTCAGCGTGCGCACATTCAACGCACCCGTATCGCTTTTGGAAACCTCCTCAATCACGTCGGTGCAGAGAATGCGGATGCCCTTGGCTTCCATGGCCTGATGCAGACCACGGCGGACATCCTGATCAAAGCGTGACAGAATTTCCTTGCCGCGATAAATCAACGTGGTTTCAACGCCAAGGCCATGGAAGATATTGGCAAATTCAACGGCGATATAGCCACCACCGGCAATCACGATCTTGCGGGGCAGCTCTTCGAGATGGAAAGCCTCATTGGAGGAAATGCACAGCTCATGGCCCGGAAGCGACTTGTGGTAGTTGGCCTCGCCACCCACGGCAATGATGATGCGTTCCGCAGTCACGATCTTGCCAGTCTTGACGATGCGCACACTGTTTGGTCCGGCAATTTCCGCGCGGCTTTCAATCTGCTCCGCACCGGCATTGGTCAGGCCTTTGCGGTACAGACCTTCAAGCCTTGCGATTTCCTGATCCTTGGCCGCAATCAGCTTTTTCCAATCGAAACTACTTTCACCAACACTCCAACCAAATCCCGCAGCATCTTCAAAATGCTCATGAAATTGCGATGCATAGACAAACAGTTTCTTGGGCACGCAACCGCGAATAACGCATGTGCCACCAAAGCGGTACTCTTCCGCGATCGCAACCTTTTTTCCCATCGATGCAGCAAGGCGCGCACTGCGCACACCACCGGAACCGCCGCCGATGACAAACAGATCATAATCGAAAGATGACATGGTAAACTCCTAAAGCAGGTCGCGTTTTATTACTCTCAATAAAACGATAACGGAGATGCGGCAAAACAAGATCTAAAGCCTGTCGCAATCAATCCTATTCACTGCAACAGGCTCTAAAGGAAGCCAACAAAGTTCTTCACATATGGAGATGACAAAGACAAAATAAAAGCCCGGAATGTCCGGGCTTTTGAAATTCACCTGCCCTTAAAATCAGGGTTTCGCAGGTTCTTTTGCTGGCTCCGTTGCAGGCTCTTCCGCAGGAGCCTGCGACTTCAGTTCTTTTCCAGCGGCCTTCATCAGCGCGTCATTGGTGCTCTTTTCGAGATCACGCGCAATGCCAGACGCCCAGATATCGGCAGCCTTGCCAAGTTCGCGGTTGGCGATTGGCTGATCCTTGATCAGTTTTTTGCCAGCCGGGCTATTGAAGAAAGTGGCAATCTGCTTCAACTCGTCCTGGGTGAACGCCTTTGCGTAAACAATAGCAGCCTCTTTTTCGAGATCGCCACGGCGGGCCGCCAAAGCAATGGCCTGCTTGTCAACGGTGGTGTTAATCTGCTCTTCCAGGTTCGGATAGGCTTCGATCAGTTGAGCCTTCAGACGGGCTGCGATATTGGGCAAAATGTTGTCGAAAATATTCGTAACACCCAAAGATGCGATTGCCGACCGAGCAACATCGATCTGAGCATCGCTCACCTCTTGCGCGCGCGTCACAGGCGCCGCCAGAAGCGAAGCAGCGATAACCACACCTGCTGCAAGACGACCGATACCTTGATATTTGCCCATAAATTTCATGCTCCTGTTAGCTTCAAAAGCGCCGCGCGTTCACATTGGTGCCGCGCTGGCAAACTCATTTCATAATTCACTGCATCAATCATGTCTGGCCATCAGGCCGACGGTTCCATCACTCGTGCACCATCTGGACCCGCCACAACAGCAAGCGAGGCAAGGCCGATGAACAACCCGTGCTCTACAACACCTGGAATCGCAAACAATGCTTCTGACAGCGCCACTGCATCAGGAATGCGGCCAAAAGAAGCATCCAGAATCTGATGTCCACCATCCGTCATAAAAATTTCATCGCCCCAGCGGCGAACGGACAAATCTCCAGACAGGCCCAGACGGGATGCTGCCTTTTCAATGGCGATACGGGTCGACACTGCGCCAAAGGGATTGATCTCAATCGGCAGCGCAAACGCACCCAAGGTGTCAACCACTTTGGTTTCATCAGCAATGACAATCATGCGCGATGATGCCGCCGCCACAATCTTCTCTCTTAAAAGCGCACCGCCGCCGCCCTTGATGAGGCTCAAGCGGCTGTCCAGCTCATCTGCACCATCAATGGTGAGATCGAGTTCCGGCAATTCATCCAGCGATTTCAACGGTACACCAAGCTCAACACACAGCCGGGCTGTGCGCTCGGATGTGGGAACGCCTTGCACCTTGAAACCATTTGCGACCTTTTCGGCCAGCAAACGCACGAATTCTTCGGCCGTGGAACCTGTGCCAATGCCAAGCCGCATCCCGTCTTCGACATAGGACAAGGCCACTTCGGCCGCTTTGATCTTCATCTGGCGAACGTCCATGCGCCAACCGCTCCTTTAAGAATGCGTCGCCCCGGCGTGATCAAACGAACTGGGGTGCCGCAATACTGAATTCATGCGCCCGGCTTTAAGGCCAGTCTGGCCACATCTTCATAAATTGACCAAGCTAACGCTGTTTACACGGCTCGCCCTGCAAACGAAAGCCCCTTTTACCATCCGTCCCACGTTGCATTTGTGGGCCGAAATGCTTACCCGTTTTCACCGTCTTCCCTGTTTGAAAGAGAACGCGCGTGTCAAAACCCACAATTGTCTTCGACCTCGATGGCACTCTCATCGATACCGCGGCAGATCTTGTCGCAAGCCTGAATTACACCATCGCAGCTGCCGGACTTGATCCCGTGGGAACAGATGACCTCAACCATCTGGTCGGACACGGTGCGCGCGTCATGATTGAACGCGCCTTTGCCCTGCGCGACAGACCTCTGACTGAAGACGAATTATCACCGCTTCTCGATCGTTTCATTGCGCATTATCAAGCCAACATGCCGGGCGAAAGCCAACCCTACCCCGGACTGATCGATACTTTGGACAGGTTTGAAGCCGCCGGATACAGGCTTGCGGTTTGCACCAATAAAATGGAAGGCTTAGCGCGTCCCTTGCTCGACGGCCTCGGTTTGACCCGCTATTTCGCAGCCATCACCGGCGGCGACACATTTGCTGTGCGCAAGCCTGATGCCCAGCACCTGCTGGGTACAATTGAAAAGGCCGGTGGCGATCCGCAACGCGCTATTATGGTGGGTGATAGCCGCAACGACATTCTTGTCGCGCAAAACGCCAACATCCCCTCTATCGCTGTGCCGTTCGGCTATTCCGACGTGGCAGTGGTAACGCTCAACCCCACGATTGTCATCAACCACTTTGATGAAATGACATTAGAAATGGTTGAAAACCTATTGATTCAATAGAGCTTATGGTCTTCGGCACGGAGGGCAAGCAGCGGCCCTCCGAGAGGCCTTTAAGCATCCAGCATTTCCCGCACCGCAATGGCCAATTGCTTGAGCGAGAACGGCTTGGGCAGGAAGCCGAATTTGGCATCAGCGGGAAGGTTGCGGGCAAAAGCGTCTTCAGCATAACCAGACACGAAGATAAACTTGAGATCAGGATAATTTTTCCGCAATTCCCTCAACAGCGAAGGACCATCCATTTCCGGCATCACGACGTCGGAAACGACGATATCCACCTTGCCTTCCAACTCCTCCATGATGTCGAGAGCCTCAACGCCCGAACATGCCTCATGCACCGTGTAACCACGGGTTTCCAGCATGCGCTTGCCGCCGCGACGCACCGCATCTTCATCTTCAACGAGCAGAACAACGGCAGAATTGCCGGTCAGGTCTTCTGGCTCTTTTTCCTTCTCGGCCGGCGGTGCCTCCAGCGCCTGTTTCACCGCACCGGCTTTGGCCTCGGCATCGAGGGCTGAAATGGCGGGCGTTTCCATTACATGGCGCGGCAGGAAGATACGGAAAATCGTGCCTTCGCCAACCTCGGAGTCAAGATAGATATAACCACCGGACTGTTTGATAATGCCATAAACCATGGCAAGGCCAAGCCCGGTGCCTTTCCCCACATCCTTGGTGGTAAAGAAAGGCTCGAAAATCTTGTCAATAATCTCGGGTTCAATGCCGGTGCCGGTATCCGCGACCTCAATCAGCACAAATTCTTCGGCAGGAAGACCGCGATAATTGAAGGTCGATGCTTCGGCACCCGACACATTACGGGTGCTGATCGTGATACGCCCACCCTGCGGCATGGCATCACGGGCGTTAACGCACAGATTGATCAGCACCTGCTCGAATTGCGACAGATCCGCCTTTACCGCCCAGAGATCACGACCATAATCCACGAACAATTTCACGTTGGTGCCGGAGATCAGCCGGTCCACCAGCATTCTGAGATCACCAATCACATCGGTGAGGTTCAGCACGGTTGGTCGCATAGTCTGCTTGCGCGAGAAGGCCAAAAGCTGGCGCACGAGAACGGCGGCGCGATTGGCATTGCGCTTGATTTCCATAAGATCAGCAAAGCTCGAATCTGACGGACGTGCTTGCAGGAGCAAATGGTCGGATGAGAGCAAAATCGCGGTCAGAACATTGTTAAAATCATGAGCGATACCACCAGCCAGGGTTCCAACCGCATTCATCTTCTGCGTCTGAGCCATCTGGGTTTCCAGGGCTTTTTGGTCAGTCACATCCACAGCATAGACAATTGCCGCCTCTTCCGGCGCTTCGTCACTCTGATCAATCACCGCATTGACGTAGAAGCGGAAGTGCCGGGTATCGTCGAGCGGGTGGCGCGAATCGATCGGCGCGATATCCACCTGCCGGTCACGCGCATCGGAAAGCGCATCTTCAAACCGGGCGCGCTCATTCTCGTGCAACACGGCTTCGAGCTTGACTTTGCGATCGATATCATCACGCGAGACGACGCTTGAGAAAAACTTCAAAAACGGCGCATTGGTGCGCAAAATCCGCCCTTGCCCGTCGACAGAGGCAATCGCCATCGGCGTATTGTTGAAAAAACGGGTAAAGCGCATGGATGCCGATGAATCGGAACGATCGCCAGCGCTGGCCTCCTGACGTGCGAGCACGATTGTACGGCTTTCGCCCGGCGCTCCATCGCGCGCGGAGCGCACCCGATGCACGAGGCGAGCCGGAAAGCTGCGGCCATCGGCGCGGCGCAAATCCAGTTCAAGTGTCGCCGTTTTTGACAGGCCCGGTTCCGCCTGAACCGACTGGATAAGAGCCATGCCCTCACCCGCCACCAGATCTTTCAGATAGATGGAGCCGGGCGAAAACTGTGTGAGATCAATGCCCAGCCATTCTGACAGGGTCGCATTCAGATAGAAAATTTCGCCCTTTCGGCCAGCGGAGAAAAATCCGGCGGGGGCGTGATCGAGGTAATCGATGGCATTTTGCAATTCTTTGAAGAAACGCTCCTGCTCATCGCGCTCGGTGGTGATGTCAGCAATCTGCCAGATTTGCAGGTCTTTGCGGTCCCCATGGCCCAGCAGACGGCGGGCGCGCAAGCGATACCAATGGGCTCCCGATCCATTTTCCGAAAGTGGACCCAGCGGCTTGAGCAAACGAAACTCTTCATAGCCATCGCGACCGTCGCGCAAACCATTGATAAGCCGATACAAGGCCTCGCCCGCCTCGCGGTGGCGCGACAACAGGGCCTCAAGCGTTTGCACCTCGGTTGCCCGCCGCACACCGGTCATGCGGCCATAGGCAGCATTCGCATAGATGATGTGCCCGCGTTGATCGGTGATCAGCGTGCCTTCGCTTTGATTGTCGAGAAACGCACGACCAAGCCCGTCGGACGGGGTTTGCGGCATGACCTCGATGAAACCGATGAAGGCCGACACCAGAAAAAAGATGCCGACAATCGCAAGCACGCCGAGAACACCGAGCACGATTTGATTGTCGAGTGCGTGTCTGAACACCACAAAGGCACCGGCCGCGGCCAGCAACACTATGGCAAGAATAACAATGCGAAGCGCTGCTCCGCTATTGGGTCTGCGATCAACCAGCGGCCCCACGCTATGCTCCGTCTGCGGCTGGTTTGTCATTCGTTCCTCGTTCTGAAAGGCAATTCGCCCTTTGGTAGCATGTCTTGCAGCAGAGTTCTTTAAATCCGAATCGATTTAAGGTGAACCTGATACAACATATATAGAATGCTACAGCAAACCTTTGCGCGCCACATCGAAAGAATGGCGTTGCAGGCCCCTGTCGCGGCAGCAAAAGAAAGAATCGCTGTGTATATAAACTCTAACAATTTGTAAGGTGTGCAAAAAGCACAACTGGCTTGTGATTTTCCATCATTCACAGGCAATCTCACACGGTTGCCGCAATGTTATGGAAGAAACCGCGCGGATTCCATCCTTATCACCAGAAATAGACGAACACGAAGCGTTGGCTTCTTGCCTCCGTTGCGGAAACAACGTTGAAGTAGCCTCGAGATTAAGACGGAGACAGTGACCATGATAGACGAAATCCTCAACGCCTATGGAGCACGCTTTGTCATAGCAATTGGCGGCGTGGCTTTAGCGCTTGTTGTGCTGGTTGCCGTATTGTGGATTATTCGAAACAAAGCGCCATCCCCTTTTGTGCGTGGTGGACGCAGCCGCCAGCCGCGCCTGCAGGTGCTGGATGCCGCAGCCGTGGATGCACGTCGTCGCCTTGTGCTTGTGCGTCGCGACAATATTGAACATCTGATTTTGATTGGCGGACCAAGCGATATCGTGATTGAGAGCGGAATTGGCGAGCCAAAGACTTACCTTGCTGGCGAGTTGGCCGCAAATGCCGCCCTGAGCGAACAACAAGCCCCAGAGACCCGTATTGCGCAGCACGATAAGGCCGCCCTGCACATGCCAGAGAGGGCACTGCCACGAGAGGAGCCAGCCCCTCGCCCAGAACGTCCGCAGCAAAAAGAAGCCCGTCCGCAACCGCCAAGAGAGATGCCTCCAAAAGCAGAACCGGTTGAGTTGGTCATGCCTTCAGCACCGCCGGCGGTGGAAAGAGCAAAAAGACCGGAACCACCCATCATTAAACCTGCCCGCCCGCCGGAAGCAGCCCCTGAGATGAGCAGGCCGCAGATGCGCCCATCGGCGCCAGCCGCCCCTTCGGCGAACACTCAGCCCGCGCCGCGCCCTCCGGCCGGGCCAGAAACGCCAATTGCACCTTCTAAAATTGAGCCATCGGCACCTATGCCACCCAAACCGGCGGAGACAGCAAAAGAAGACGTTCCGCGCGTGGAGCTTGCACCTGCAACACCGCAAACACCGCCAGAGGTGCGCGCCGAAGATGCTGGCCTGGCACTGGAGACGGCCCGCGCGCGGGTTCTCGCGCAAAAGGTCGAAGCTCCCAAAGTCGAGCCCTTTGCTGCTGATCGGATTAAGCCACCGGTCGAGGATTTTGATATTTCTGCACCGAGTGAGCCCACCCCGCGCATTGATCCCGACATGGAAAGCATCAAGAGCGAGTTTGAGAAAATTCTGGACTCTGACGTGGTCTCAGAACCGCCACAGCGCCCGCGCCCAACTGTAGAGCCGCCTGTGACACATTCCATCCCCGTCCATGCCATCCCGGTGACGAACAGCCCGCAAATGGTGCCCAGCGTGGATGCCAACCAGCCAGCGCATGGAAAAGAAGGCAATTTGCAAGACGAAATTGCCCGTATCTTTGGCGAAATGGGCGAGCCGCGTAAAAACTGATCGCCTGCTTCATTTGCAGGGCCGAATGTTTATCGCATCAAAATGGCGGACAAAAGCCCGCCGCTATTTTCTGACAAACCTCTCACGACAGCGCCCTGTGCTTTATCAAACGCCTGAGTACACGACTCTATGGTTTTGCTGTGCCGTTTCCCTCCTCATTCCTCTGCCGGGAACATCTCCCCTCCGGGCAGCAGGTTGCGGCAGCCGGGTGAGGGCGACGAAGCCCCGGAAAAGTTGGGTCGTGTACAGTGATCAAACACACAAAGGACGGCGTAACACTTTTATACCAAGGCTCGAAGATGCGAGAGCATCCTCGCCTTGAAGACATTATGCAGCAGGCATTTTGCCACCCCAAGGTTTATTCCGAGAGCATTCTGCTATTGAATAAGCAATGAGATGTTTTTTAAAAATAAATGTAATTCTGCGCTCGGCATAGATGCGACTATGATGTCGAGGATGAGAGCCTACTTTTCCAGCAGGCTGACTGCGGTGCCAGCAATCGGCAGCGGGTAGAAGCTCGCCACCCTGCCCTCGGATTCATAATTGAATAAATCGAAATCGACTTATGCAATTGCGCATCATAATAAAAAGCTACGCTGCCATGCGCCACTATGGCAAACGGCACCAGAGCGGATCGTCAGCCAATATGCTTCTGCAAGCTTATGCTTCGACAGTTTATCGCTGTAAACCTACATACCCAGCCTGACCGGAAGATCAGACTGAAGATAGAACGGCGCGAACAGCATAAACATTGCAGCGCACCGGCAAGAACCTGCCGCACGCGCCACAATAAATCTATAGTCACTCGTCGCGGTAGACTTTTTCGCGACGCTCGTGCCGTTCTTGCGCCTCAATCGAGAGGGTGGCAATTGGCCGGGCGTCAAGACGCTTCAAGCTGATAGGCTCGCCGGTTTCTTCGCAGTAACCATAGGTGCCTTCATCGATACGCTGCATCGCTGCATCGATCTTGGCGATCAACTTGCGTTGCCTGTCACGCGCACGAAGCTCAATCGCCCGGTCAGTCTCTGACGAAGCGCGGTCTGCTAGGTCTGGGTGATTTGCACTTTCCTCAGCAAGATGGCCAAGGGTTTCTTTTGCTTCTCTCAGAATGTCATTTTTCCAGGCAAGTAATTTTGCACGAAAATATGCACGCTGGTTAGCATTCATAAACTCATCGTCATCCGAGAGCACTGGCTCAATAAGATCGATCTTCTCACTCAACGCGATTCTCCTGAAGAACATCTCTTGGCGGACGTATAGCCTTGAAAATTGTCTCGTTCAAGCCTTACTATTGCCTTTGTGTGATTTTTAAATTTGTCACAAAAATCGTCTAAAGGACTATATTTTCATCATTTTAAAGTGAACAGCGAGACGAGAGCATGGGGGCTTGACAGCATTTTGCCGGGCTCTCGGGCTAGGATACAACCCTTTGCGCATATAGCAGTTGACGCCGTGCAAGCCCTCAGGATAGGCATAATCAGCTTCAACGGAAACCTCTCGCATGATCGTTGTTTCGTCCTCTCTGTCGCGTATCTATCTTTTACGTCACGCCGAATCCGGCTGGCCAGAAAATGGGCAGAAGGACTTTGACCGCACCTTAAGCGGTGCGGGATATGCACAGGCAGAAGTGGTTATGGACCAAGCCGCAGACCGAAATTATCGGCCTGATCTGGTTTTATGCTCAACTGCCGTGCGCTGTCGTCAAACCGCAGAGGCTGTACGCCGCACACTTTGCGCAGAAGATATCCCGTTGCGTTATATTGATCAGCTCTACAATGGCTCTTTGGAAGTCTATCTGGAAATCCTGTCCGCAACAGACACGGCCAGTTCTGTGATGCTGATTGGCCATAACCCCACGATCAGCGAAACACTGGAAACGCTGGTGGGGGCCGATCAAGTGGCAGCGGTGATCGCTCAAGGCTATCCGCCCTGCGGCCTTGCCGTTCTGGATCGCAACATGGATGGCGCAACAAACAAGCTTGAGTGGCGCGTGATTGATTTTCTTCAGGCCTGAATGCGTCCTCTTCAATCTGATGCTTGCCACCCCTATATGGGATGGAGAAGAAGAGGATAGCTGAACGTGCCGCCATCTCTGACCCGCTTTGCAGATGAAACCCGGATTGCGCTTGATAACCTGACCGACCGGGCAACCAATCTGCTCTATCCCACCATACGTTTGGGCGTGACGGGCCTTTCACGGGCAGGAAAAACCGTTTTCATCTCATCGCTGGTGCATAATCTGCTCAACGGCGGGCGCTTGCCGCTGTTTGAACCCTTGCAATCCGGTCGCGTCGCCCGTGTGAACCTTGAGCCTCAGCCAGATGATGCGGTGCCGCGCTTTCAATATGAAGATCACATCAATGCGCTGGTGCGCGACCGAATCTGGCCAGATTCAACCCGCGCTATCTCAGAATTAAGGCTGGTGATTGACTATAAAAGTGCAAGCGGCTGGAACCGGATGTTTTCGTCCGGCAAGCTTGCCATCGATATTGTCGATTACCCCGGCGAATGGCTGCTGGATTTGCCACTTCTCAATCAGGATTATGCCACCTTCAGTGCCAATACGGTGGTGCTGGCCAAAACTGGCGTTCGGCAGGAACTGGCCGCAAAGTGGATGCAATTGGCGCTTCGGGTTGATCCAGACGCACCCGCCGATGAAACAACCGCCCGCCAACTTGCCTCCACATTCGCCGATTACCTTAAAGCCTGCAAGGCCGATGAGCGCTCCCTCTCCACCCTGCCGCCCGGACGCTTTTTGATGCCGGGCGATCTTGATGGTTCGCCCGCCCTCACCTTTTCGCCCCTGCCGCTCAATGCCGAGAGCAAAGTGGTTCGCGGCTCCTTGCGCGCCATGATGGAGCGGCGTTATGAGGCCTATAAGTCTGTGGTGGTCAAACCGTTTTTTCGCGAGCACTTTGCGAGGCTTGATCGGCAGATTGTGCTGGTCGATGCGTTGCAGGCCATCAATCGCGGCCCAGAAGCCGTGCAAGATCTGGAACGGGCGCTAGCTGACGTACTGGCCTGTTTTCGCCCCGGAAATTCCAGTTGGCTGGCAAGTCTGGTTGGTCGCCGCATCGACAAGGTGCTGGTGGCCGCCACCAAGGCCGATCACTTGCACCATGAAAGCCACGAGCAATTGCAGGCCATCACCCGGCGGCTGGTTGACAGAGCCATCACCTCAATTGGCATGGCCGGTGCAGGCATAGAAGTGCTGGCCTTGGCATCGGTGCGCGCAACCCGCGAAGCCACGGTGAAGCAAGACGGCCATGTGTTGCCCGTGGTGGTGGGAACCCCGATGGACGGGGAAACCATCGGATCTGAACGGTTTGATGGCCTGCGCAAAACGGCAGTGTTCCCTGGCGATTTGCCTCAGAATATCGAGCCACTGTTTCGCACAAAACCACTTGCCTCGGACATGAGCGATGGTGCCTTACCAGACCTCAATATCATTCGCTTTCGTCCGCCAGAGTTGATTGAGACCGGCGACGGCATTCGTCTGTCCATTCCGCATATCCGGCTGGACAGGGCCTTGCAATTTCTGCTGGGAGACCGTCTCGCATGAGCAAATTACCGCAAGATGAGCGCCCAACACCCCGCCGCCCGGCTGCATTCACACTTGACGAGGAGGCACCAACAGCGGCTCGAACCGAAGCAGCAACAAACCGTGCATCGGAGGCGGCCAAACGTCCACCCCGGACTTTTGCACCAGACATTTCGATTACGCCGGATGCAGAAGATCCGTTTTTGCGCGACGTAACCGATGATGCCATTGTGCCAATTGCCACACCGCGCAAGCGTGGCTTTTCCTTTGGCAAGCTGGCAATGGCGGCCTTTGGCACGTTGCTGTCCCTCGCGGTGGGCATCTGGATTGACGACCTGATCCGCAATCTTTTCACCCGGGCGGATTGGCTGGGATACACAGCGCTGACATTGCTTTCTCTCGGTCTCTTTGCGCTGTTTGTGGTGATTGCGCGGGAAGTGGCCGGCATATACCGCTTGAACGCCGTGCAGACGATTAAAGAGCGCGGCGTAGCACTTGCCCTGCAAGGCACGGCCAGTGAAGCGCGGCAGCTTGTCAAGGAAGTGGCAGCCCTCACCCGCCACAGGCCAGAGACCGCGCGTGGCCGCGCCGTGCTGGATGCGGCTGAGGACGATATTATTGATGCACCCCACATCATCACTCTGGCGGAGCGCGAATTGCTCGGTCCTCTGGATGCCAAGGCCCGTGCCATGATTGTGCAGTCATCCAAGCGCGTGTCTGTGGTCACTGCCGTCAGCCCGCGCGCGCTGATGGATCTGGCCTATGTGTTGTTTGAAGTGGTGCGCCTGGTGCGCGGCATGGCCGAGCTTTACGGCGGTCGCCCCGGCTCGTTTGGCATGATGCGATTGCTGCGCGATGTTTTTGCCCACCTTGCCGTTACCGGCTCCATTGCTATCGGCGACGGATTGGCTCAGCAGGTTCTTGGCCATGGTTTAGCATCACGGCTGTCGGCGCGACTCGGTGAAGGTGTCATTAACGGGCTGATGACAGCAAGAATCGGCATCGCTGCCATGGACCTTTGCCGCCCGCTGACATTCAAAGCGTTAAAGCGACCGGGGGTCAGTGATTTCGTTGGCGATCTGCGCCCTTCCATGGGAAAAGAGGATAAACCTCTGTAATGAAATAGCTTTCCCCGTGGTTACCATAGAGGGAATGTGGGCTTTGGTTAAGAAAGCTTGGGGCTGGTGATCGAAAAAGAAAGGAAATATTAACCATCTTTGCGCTATAGCTAGCTCATGAGTTTAGCTGTTCGCGCCAAGGAAAAGCCGATGTCGCACCGTTTTATTTCGATCCTCGGAAGCCTGTCCGTTGCATGCGTGATTGCTTTGCCGCTTTCATCCGCAACCGCTGCCCAGAAAGATCGTGAGTTTTTCGAATCCGCATCTGGCGTGTGGAGCGGTCCCGGCGAAATCGTCGCTGGCAAGTACAAGGGAACAAAATTTAGCTGCAACCTCACGGGCGAGCCCGTTGAAGGTGGCGATACCGGCATCAAGCTTGGCGGCACTTGCCGCGTTGGCGTGTTCTCTCAGCCAATGAATGCCGTGATCTCCATGAAAGGCGGGACTTACACAGGCCAGTTCCTCGACGGCGCCAGCGGCAAGGGTCTCGACATCATTTCGGGCGAAGTAACTGGCAACAAAGCCGTTATGGGCATCAACCGCGCCAAGTTGAATGGCGCCATGGTTGCCTCCATGCAGGACAACAAAGCGATCAATGTGACCATCTCCGTGAAAGTTGAAGAGCGGATGATCCCGGTCATCGGTCTTCGCCTCAACCGTCAGGTTGATCAAGTTGCGGTTGGCTCTATCAAGAAATAAACTGTCGCTATAGAATTTTAAATATCCCGCCGTTCAGATGTGACCGGCGGGATTTTTTATGCGTCAGCATTTTTCCACCAGTCGGCCTTGGCATTGACTTGGGTAATAGCCGTTGAATCAACACCCTCCAGCCATTGCCCCACCGATTGGCCGCCGACAATCCACTCTGCTGCAATATCGGCCAAGGGCTGCAACACAAATGCCCGCTCCAACATACGCGGATGTGGAACAGCCAAATGCGGCTCGGCCACCGCCTGATCGCCGTAGAGCAAAATATCAATATCCAGCGTGCGCGGCCCCCAACGTTCCATGCGCACCCGCTTCATTGAGCGCTCGAGATCCAGACAGGCTTCCAGCAATTGCACAGGCGGCAATGTGGTTTTCACCAGCGCGCAGCAATTGTAAAAATCGGCCTGATCCAGCTTGCCCCAGGGCGGCGTGCGATAAAGGCTGGATACAGCAAGAACCTTGCTATCGCTGCGCTCATGGAGCGCCATCAGTGCCATCGCCATCGTCAAGGCTGGATCACCGATATTGCCGCCCAGCCCGAGCGCCGCGGTAACTGCGCGGTCTTTATCGATGGTGATCAACGGAAACCTCAACATAATCCAGCATGCCGGTAATCGGCGCGCTTGGTTTGCGAACCGTAATCTTAGCACGCACGATGGGTTCAAACCGCGCGCAGAGCGACTTGGCAATATCCAGCGCTAAAGCCTCAATCAAATAGCGGCGCTTGCCTGTAACAATTTCCTCAATCACGTTAAAGGCGACGCCGTAATCCACCGTACCAGACAGCTCATCGGTCTCCAATGCCTCAGAAAACAACACTTCCAATTCGGCATCGACAAAAAACCGCTGACCAAGAAACTCTTCCTGCTCATGAAAACCGTGGCGGGCAAAAAATCCGCAATTCTTCAAGGTGATTTTATAAACATCCGCCATTGAGTCATCCTTCCGCAGCGTCGCGTATCAACGCACAATCCACCGCCTCGTTTAAGCTTTATCAAGTTCAGATTAAACCGGACAAAACCTCAATTCTTTCATTTTCACTTGGTTTTTCTAAAAAAACAGGTGATGCCACACTGCTGATACATCTAGATCCGGGTTTTCGCCGCCAACATCGCATCGGCAACCGCCAAAGCATCCCGATTGACCTTCACATTATGCACCCGAAACACACTTGCGCCCTGCATGCGCAGCAAAACAGAGGTGGTGGCCGTTGCATGATCGCGCTCAGTCGCCTCGCGCCCGCTCAGTGTGCCCAAAAACCGCTTGCGCGATGTGCCTACCAGCAGCGGAAACCCCAAGCCATGCAACTCATCAAAGCGCGCCATGAGGTCCATGTTTACCTCAACCGTTTCCTTGGCAAAGCCAAAGCCCGGATCAAGCACAATAGTGGCCGGCAACACCTGAGCGGCTGCGGCAATGGCCAGCGATTGTTGAAAGAAAAGCGTCTGATCGGCAATCGGGTCGGCAAGAACCTCCCGACCTCGCCCGGTGTGCATCATGCAAACACCAGCGCGAAAACTGGCGGCAACAGCAGCGATTTCAGGCTCCCGCTGCAAGCCATAGACATCATTGATGATATGCGCACCCGCCATAAGGGCCAATCTGGCTGTTTCCGCCCGGTAGGTATCGATTGAAATTAGCGCATCAGTCTGTCTGGAAAGGGCCTCGATAACGGGCAACACTCGATCCTGTTCTTGTGCAGCCGAGACAGGTTCCGCCCCCGGACGGGTGGATTCTCCACCAATGTCGAGAATGTCAGCGCCCTCTTCGAGGCAGCGCAAGCTATAGCTGACCGCATCTTCAACTGCCGCATGATGACCGCCATCCGAGAAGGAATCGGGCGTGACATTGACGATGGCCATCAGCCGCGCCTGCCCGCCAAGCACCATTGCGCGCTCATGCGCCAGCAGCCACTCACGATCTGTAATCTCCACAGTCTCTTCCTTACCAACAACCGATGAAGCAAACCTCGCCATGGATATAAAGTTTTACCAAATCCAGGCGCGTTCTTGTTTGACCTGCTGCGCTCTATGCACCAAAGTGGATGGTGTTTCAATGTGATGGATCTGGTCTATGATGAAAGCAAGCGGTCACGCAATTTCCTTGGCGCTTGCCCTTTTAGCCCTCGGTGCGGCACCTGCTCTTGTTACGCAGCAAGCAAATGCCCGGACAATCGTGCATAAATCCATTCGCTATTTCTCCATTGGTGGCAAGACGGCAGCAGATCTTGACCGCCAATTGGAGACCAAAGGGCCGCATACCAACACCACTGACAGCCGCCATCCCGGAGCCACCAAAATCAAATTCGGCGGCACAATGGACTACATTCAGCAAGGCGGACGCTGCAAGATTGGTGACATAAAGGTCCGAGTTAACATCACCATTATTCTGCCAAAATGGACAAATCGGCACAGGGCCAATTCAGAACTTGCGCTGATATGGGACACTTTATCCTCGGACATCAAACGTCACGAAGAGCGTCACGCGGAAATTGCGGTGCAACATGCACGGGATCTCGACCGACGCCTCAAGGCGCTGCCATCCGCCAAAAGCTGTCAGATCCTGGCCCAAAGAGTATCGGAGTTAACCGATGAGGTGACAAACGAGCATGACGCAGACCAATTGCGGTTTGACCGCATTGAGGCCATCAATTTCAACGCCCGAATTTTGCGCCTGCTTCGCTATCACATGCCGAAGCATTAAACAGCCATCCATCATCGCCTGTTTCATGAAAGAATGGGCCGCCAGTAGGCCGCATTTCCAGCCTGAAAAAGCGCCCCCCAAAGAGATCAGCGCGAGGCTTCCCATGGTGGGAAATAACCCATTATTTCTTGCAGTATGATTTTAAGATAATCTAATATACATTGCAATCAATCGCATTGCATACTGAATAGTTCCTTGGATCGCCATCGATTTAAGGTGGAAATAATGCAGCAGATTTACTGCATAATTCCTTAAATCGGAATCGATTCAAGGTGAAAATTATGCAGCAGATTTAGAGTGTTACAGCGAACATTTGTGCACCATTTAGGGTGAGAGTCGCTGTGGTGTATTCAGCGTTCAGTTTCATCTGTGTTGCGTTTCAACCGTTTCCCCGGTGCGTGCAAGGCTTGCAAGAATCCCTCCCATTGCACACCAAAATCGCACCAAATTCGCCTCGCTCCCGTGACGGGAAGCGAGGCGCTTTTTTTTACTGCATAATTCCTTAAATCGGAATCGATTTAAGGTGAAAATTATGCAGCAGATTAAAAGCGTTACAGCGGGATTAAGCCTGACGCTCCGGCACATGCACAACCAGACCGTCTAAAGCCGGCGCAATTTTGATTTGGCAGGAGAGACGGGAATTGGGGCGCACATCGGCTGCGAAATCCAGCATATCCTCTTCCATCGGCGCAGGGCCGCCAACCTTCTCCACCCACGTCTCATCAACATAGACATGACAGGTGGCACAGGCACAGGCACCGCCACATTCAGCATCGATACCCGGAACCGAGTTGCGCACTGCATTTTCCATGACCGTCGAACCATCAGCGGCATCGAAATCGTAACGGGTGCCGTCAAAGGCGATAATGGTCAGTTTTGTCATATTCGCTGTCCGCAGGTTAGATTCATTCAAACGCATCCGTCTTCCAACAAATCCACACATCAGTCAACCGAAAGCCTACTGCATAATTCCTTAAATCGGAATCGATTTAAGGTGGAAATTATGCAACAGATTTAGAGTGTTACAGCGACCTTTTTGCGCCATATAGGGCGCACAAAGGTCGCTGTAATACAAAAACGCGCCCGGATAATGCGGACGCGCTTGTATTTGCGGAAAAAATTGGGCCAGATCAAACGCGGCAAAGCTTCAGGATAAAGTGCTCGGTTTCAACCACCGCCAAGGTGACTGCGGCAATGCGCGCGGCATCTCCGCCATGCTCTTCTATCGCACCCGCAGCCGTGACCACATGAAATGCACCAATGGCGCTGGCAGCACCCTTGAGGCGATGGGCAATCGCCTTTTGATCGGCATCCGTTTCCGAAAGAGCCTGCAAACACTTGCGTGCCTGCTTGGCAAACAATTGCAGCACCTCGATCTCCAGTTCCTTGTCACCCATGGTCTGGGTCGCAAGGTGGTTCAAATCGATCGGACTTGCCTTGCACGGACCATATCCGTTTTCAACTTCTGGTGCCTCGAAGGCGATGTTTTTGGCCACCATGATCCGCACGATCCTTATTGTTCGACTTTGCTCACTTCAGCATTGCGGTCAATCGTGGGATTACGGTTAAATTTTGGCTGGGCCTCGGCAAAAAATGCTCATATGGTTAATTTTCTCCAATTGCCATATAAATCTGCATTTTTGCCCGCTTTCGTGCTTTAAATTGTGTTAATAAGCCAACTATCCCCTTAGGATAAGGCTTGGCGTTAATTGTATCATAATAGGGAATGTGTCACTACGGAACGGTTAGAATGGCAGAACGCGCCCAAGCTTTGCGATGACGCCTCTGTGATGCTATGGATATCCGTTGCATCACACGCGTAAAAGACGAGTGATGCGTGATCTGCTAAAATTCAAGCCAGGTGGCAATGGCTGAATGATCATGGTGTTAGCCGTGTTTGCCGGGCCTGATAAGCTGTCCGGTCGGGCAAAGCGGCCTGAGTAGGCGTAAACGAGGCGTACCTATGGCGAACAAAAAGACAAGCGAGTCGATTGACGATAGCGCTTTCCAGGCCCTCGAGGCAGCCCTGAGGATCGACTTCGAGAACGAAGACGATACGGTAGCGTATAGCGCCCAGTCAGAAGCCACGGAGGCGAAAGTGTCCGAGAGCCTGAAACAGAGCAAATCTGTGCAACGCGCCGATGCCGCTCTTCGTGAAAAAGAGCAGGCCGCCCGGCGCGCCGCTGCGGCTGCGGCTCAGACGCCAACCGCAAAGACTGCGCCCCCTCGCCCCCAGGCCAAAGCTGCAAAACACCCGGCCATGGCACCGGCGGAGCCCGCACCAAAATCACCTTTGCTGGCCCCGGCCAATGACACCACACGCCGCACACCATCGACACTTTTGAAGTCACTGGATGGTGGCTCCATGAAGAGTGCCATGCGCAACGCCAGCATCGTATCAGTGATCTGGGGCATAGGCGGCTTCACCCTCACCCAACTGCTTTACAGTTCGACAATGTGGAGTGGCGGGCTGGCCGGGCTGTTTGCCAATCCGGGCATCATTGCCATTCTCGTTGGCACAGTGTTGCCGATTTTCGTGTTTTTCTCCTTCGCCATCATGATGTCGCGCGCGCAAGACATGCGCAATGCTGCGCGCTCGATGGCCGAGGTCGCCTTGCGACTTTCCGAGCCTGAGACGGCATCATCCGACCGCATGCTGTCGATCAGCCAGGCCGTGCGCCGTGAAGTTTCTGCCATGAACGAAGGTATCGAGCGCACGATCGCCCGTGCCACCGAGCTGGAAGCACTGGTGCAAAACGAAGTCAGCGCGCTGGAGCGCAGCTACTCGGACAACGAAACCCGCGTTCGCAATCTGGTAAAAGAGCTGTCTGCCGAGCGCGATGCCATTGTCAGCCACGCCGACCGTGTACGCTCCTCCATTCTCGGTGCCCATGATCAGCTCAAGGAAGATCTGTCGCTGACCACCGAGGAAATCGGTATCCGTCTTTCCACATCGGGCGAAGCTTTTGCGACGATGATGGACTCGCGCATGACTGCGATTGTTGAAAAATCAGCAACAGCCGCAGATTCGCTGGGTTCGCTGCTGTCTGCCAAAACGGATGATATGGTTCAGACCGTGAGCGCAGCCGGGTTCTCGCTGTCAACAGAGCTTGATGGTCGTCTCCAGGATTTGACGAACTCGATGTCGGGCCACGGCGAAGAGATTTTGCGCCAGTTTGAAACCCGCGCATCAACGCTCGACGCCAGCGCTGAGAAGCTCAACAGCGCCTTGAGCGAACGTGCAAAGCAGCTCAACGAAACCCTTGTGGCGCGCACCAAGGAAATTGCTCAGGGCTTTACCCAGGGCGAAACCATTATTTCGAGCAGTCTGGATTCTGCATTGGAGCGTTTGAATACGTCTCTGGATGAGAAGTCTCAAGCCTTTACCCGCAGCCTGCAATCCAACGCCGAGGATGCGCTGGTTGATATCGATCTGCGCGCAGGTCTGTTTGAAGACCGGATGCAGTCGACAATTGGTCAAGTCAACGCAAGCTTCGACCAGCGCATGACCCAGTTCACCGAAGCATTCGATCAGCGGGCTGGAACGCTGGATGAGAAGCTGACAGGCAGCCTCTCTCGTATCAATGAAACGATTGCCCACGGCACAAATGCCATTGATGGTGCAATGAACAGCTCGATCGAGCGCCTTGGCAACACCATGAACGACCAGTCTCTGGCGATTGCCATGACGCTTGGCAACGGTCAGGATATGATGAACGAGGCGCTTTCCAGCCACTCCCGCGAGTTGGCAGAAGCGCTGGAGCGTCGCCGTCAGGAACTGGATGAGACAATTTCGCAAGCGCAATTGCGCATTGATCAAATCATGGCAGAGCGTGCTGGCGCTCTGACAGAATCTCTCAATGAATCGCAAAAGCGGTTTGATGATACGCTGGGCAGCCGCTCAGAGGCGGTCATTAGCCAGCTCACGGGCAGCCACGACCGGATCTCTGACCTGCTACAGAATGCCTCTTCCGGTATTATTGAAGCGGTGTCCTCGTCAGAAGGACGGCTTGCCGAAACTCTGGATCGCAAAGCGCAGACGATTATCGACGCCGCAAATGGTGCAGATTCTCGTATTGAAGCCTCTCTGACTGGCAAGGCAGAGATTATCCGCGCCGCTTACGAAGAAAGCGAAGCCCGCCTCACCAAGACCCTTGACGCCAAGGTTGAGCAGATCACCGACGCTGCCACCGACGCCGATCTGCGCATTGAGTTGGCAATCGGTTCCAAGGCTGATGACATCCGTTCCGCTTATGAGGCCGGTCAGGCGCGTCTGGGCGAGACGCTTGATACCAAGATCGAGCAGTTGAGCGATGTGGCGGCTGAGGCCGACATGCGCATCGAACTGGCCCTTGGCAGCAAGGTCGATGCCATTCGCTCGGTTTATGAAGACAGTGAGGCCCGCCTTGCTGGCACCATTGATGCCAAGGTCAATCTGCTCTCCGAGACGGTGGACAATGCAGGCAATCGCCTCGAGCAGGCCATAGGCAATAAGGCCGACAGCATTCGCGCCGCCTATGAGGAGAGCGAAGCACGACTGAACAAGACGCTTGATGCCAAGGTTGAACAGATCAAGGATGCTGCCACCGAAGCCGATATGCGTATCGAGCTGGCCATTGGCTCCAAGGCTGACCACATTCGAGCAGCCTATGAAGAAGGTCAGGCGCGTCTGGGCGAGACGCTTGATACCAAGATCGAGCAGCTCAGCGATGTTGCAACAGAAGCCGATATGCGGATCGAGCTGGCCATTGGTTCCAAGGCTGACAACATTCGTGCAGCCTATGAAGAAGGTCAGGCGCGTCTGGGTGAAACGCTTGATACCAAGATCGAGCAACTCAGCGATGTTGCAACAGAAGCCGATATGCGGATCGAGCTTGCTCTTGGCAGCAAGGTCGATGCTATCCGCTCTGTTTATGAAGACAGCGAAGCACGCCTTGCTGGCACCATTGATGCCAAGGTCAACCTGCTCTCCGAGACTGTGGACACCGCTGGCAGCCGCCTTGAGCAAGCCATTGGTGCGAAAGCGGATTCTATTCGTACAGCCTATGAAGAGAGCGAAGCGCGGCTGAACAAGACACTTGATGCCAAGGTTGAGCAGATCACGGATGCCGCGACCGAAGCGGATATGCGGATTGAACTGGCCCTTGGCACAAAAATGGACGCCATTCGTGCAGTTTATGAAGAAAGCGAAGGCCGCCTTGCTGGCACCATTAATGCCAAGCTGGGTGAACTGACCGAGACGCTGGGAAGTGCCGATGCCCAGATCGAAAAAGCGTTTGGATCAAAAGCTGAGCAGATCAGCGCCGCCTATGAAACAGGCCAGACGGCTCTAAACAAGGCGCTCGACAGCAAAATCGAGCAATTGGCCGATGCGGCCACCGAAGCCGATATGCGGATTGAATTTGCGCTGGGCAGCAAGGTCGATGCCATCCGTTCTGTCTACGAAGACAGTGAAGCTCGTCTTGCCAGCACGATCGATTCCAAGGTCAACACGCTGGTTGAAACCGTCGGCAATGCCGATGCTCAAATCACCGAGGCATTGGGCTCGAAGGCAGAGCAGATCAGCGCCGCCTATCAGACCGGCCAGGCCGCACTCAACAAAACGCTCGATACCAAAATCGAGCAATTGGCCGATGTAGCGACAGAGGCCGATATGCGCATTGAAATCGCCCTTGGCAGCAAGGTTGATGCAATCAGTACCGCTTATGCCTCAGGTCAGGCCGAGCTGGATAAAACGCTCAACAGCAAGATTGAGCAGTTGACCGATGCTGCAACCGAAGCGGACATGCGGATTGAATTTGCGCTGGGCAGCAAGGTCGACGCCATCCGTTCTGTCTACGAAGACAGTGAAGCTCGCCTTGCCAGCACGATCGACTCCAAGGTCAACACGCTGGTTGAAACCGTTGGGCAGGCAGATAGCCGTCTGGAGAAGGCGCTTGGCTCCAAGGCTGAGGAATTGCGCGCAGCCTATGAGACAAATCACGAGCGCCTGACCTCCCTGCTCGATGGGCGCGTCGAGCAGCTTATGGATACCGCCTCGGAGGCGGATCTGCGCCTCGCACTTGCCTTTGGCGGCAGAGCTGACGAGATCCGTGCGGCCTATCAGGAAAATCAGGGTCGTCTCGACCAGTCTCTGGAAGCTCATTCCAATCGTCTGGCCGAAACTCTCAACACATCCACCGACCGCGTCGACAGCCTGCTCGGTTCCGGCGTGTCGCGCATTGAGGATGGCTTGCACAGCAGTGTATCGCGCCTTGCAACCACGCTGGACGACAACCACAACCGTATCAGCCAGACGCTCAATGAGCGCGGCGGTGAGATTATAACGGCAATTCAGGGTGCCAGCACGAAGCTCGAAGATATTCTCGCCGACCAGGGCATGGCAATTGGCACATCCATCGCCGCCAGCGCTGGCATGTTGGAAATGACTCTGGAAGAGCAGCAGAAAAATCTGCGCGACACCATCGATGCCAGCGGTCGCGAGTTGCAGGACCGCCTGCGCGGTTCTGCCGGTGCAATCGCGTCCGAGTTTGGAGAGACCGCGCGGGAAATCACCCGCACGGCCGACGAATTCTCGGCCCGTGTGGAAAACACTCTCACCGGTGTGACCGATCGCTTGAGCGAAACCGGCAACCGGATGGAAACCAGCCTCAACAGTCTGGAAAGCCGCATCAGCAGCAGCATCGAGACCGTTGACCTCAAGGTGTCCACTGCGGGAGAGACTGTCGCGGCCAAATTGTCCGAAAAAGTTTCGGATCTTGAGCGCGTCAGCGCCGATGCAACGCAAAAGATTGAACAGACCCTTGGTGATGCCACCCAACGGGTTGCTGAAACGCTGGATAGCCGCACCTCGATCATTGATGAGCGTCTCTCCACCATGGACCGCGCACTGAATGTTGGCCTGCAAAATGTGAACAACACGATTGAGGGCAAGGCTGCCGGGCTGGCAACCTCCTTGCGCGAAGCCGTGATTGGTGCCACCCGCGAGATTGATGCCGAAGCGCAAAAATCTGCCGAATTGCTCAGCCGCACGGGCGAGCAATTCACAAACACTGTCAGCGCCAAAAACGAAGAGTTTTCGCGCTCTGTGCTGGAGCAATCCGACAATCTGGCGCGCCGCATCAGTGAAACCCAAAACCGCCTCGCCGGTCAGGGTGCGCAGCTTGCTCAAAGCTTCTCGGAAGCTGGCGACGCCATTGTTCGCAAGGTTGCCGATGCACAAACAACCATGTCAACGCAGGCTGGCAGCATTGCCAGCGCCTTGAGCGAAGCTGAAAAAGCACTTGAGGCCCGCGGCGGAGCTCTTAAAGCCAGCCTCTCCAGCACAACGGCAGAGTTCTCCTCCGCGCTTGACAGTGCCGATAAAGCTCTGGAAGTCCGCAGCAGCGCCATCCGCACGACGCTGGATGAACGCACCCGCGAGTTGAACTCCATGCTCGCCGGTCGCTCTTCCGAACTCGCCCGCCTGATTGAAGAAAATGCCAAGCCGACTGTTGAGCAATTCTCGCAAATTGGTCTTGATGCTGCGGCACGCATCGCTCAGGCGGCAGAGCAAAGCGCCAATCGTCTGCGTCAGGAAAATACCCAGCTGACGGACGCCCTCACCGCGCGCGCCGCCAAGGCCGCCGAGCAAATGAATGCGACCGAACAGACATTGGCCAACACGGCGGGCCACATGATCAATCGTCTCACAGAAACCAACGAGACGCTTCATGCCGTTGTTTCACAGGCATCGCAGTCTATGGCCGAAGCCGACCGGCAGTTTGGCGCGACAACAGATCGTCTGGCGGCCACAGCCAACAAGGCAGCCGATGTTCTGGGCAGCTCTGGTCGTTTGCTGGAAAGCAATCTGGAACGCCTCACCAATGCCTCAGAGCAGGCCTTGTCACAGGTCACCGGCATTGTTGGCCGGTTTGGCGATCACGCCAAGGTGCTGGGTCAGGCATCAGATCTTCTGGCTGCGGCGCAATCCAATCTTGCCGGCACGCTGGAGGAGCGCCAACAGGCTCTGCGCGATTTGTCGATCGGCATCGTAAAGCGCTCCGAAGAAATCGAAAACACCATGAAGTCTCTGGCTGGCATGGTGGATGGCGCGTTTGATCAGGTTGAGCACCGCTCAAATCAGGTCGCGGGCAATCTTCGCCACGGCATCGAAACATCCTTTGCGGACATTGGCCAGATTCTCGGTGAAACCGAGCAGAAGGCAAAGACGACGGCCGATTCCATGCGCGATGCGCTGTTGTCTGCCGGTGAAGAAGCGACACGTTCGATCGAGCAGACGCTTGGCACTGCCGAGAAACGCTCGACAGACCTCGCCAATCGTCTGCGTGATGGCCTTTCGTCTTCGCTCAGTGATGTTGATCGCATCTTGACGGAGGCCGGTCAAAAGTCCGATGGCACCGCAAAGCACATGCGCGAAGCCATCCGCTCGTCGGTGGAAGATGCGCTTGGTCGTTTCTCTGGCGCAACCAACGAAATCCGCCGCTCCGCGCAGGAAATTCGCAACGAGCTGGATTTGACCCGCAACGAACTGAAGCGTGGTGCCTTCGATCTGCCAGAAGAGGCGAAAGAAAGCGCCAGCGCCATGCGCAGGGCTGTTGCCGAGCAAATCAAGGCCTTGCAGGACATTTCGCAGCTCGTCGGTCGCAGTGCGCAGCAGATGGAAATTTCCCAGCCTGCCCCACGCGCAACGCCTGTCAAGCCAGCGGCACCTGCTCCTAGAGCGGCAGCACCGGCGCAGCAGACGAGAGCGACACCTGTTGCACCGCCGCGCCAGACACCTGCGCAACAGCTTGGCCTGCGGGGCAACCTGCCAATCGATCAAGCACCAGCCCCATCAGGCACCGGTGAGCAGTCTGGCGGCTGGATCAGCGATCTTCTGCGCGGTGCATCTTTGGAAGAGCAGACAGGCACTTCCACAAACCGGGCACGCCCGGCTGCAGAGGCTCCACGCAGCAATGACGCCCGCAATCCACGCCATATGGTCGAGTCCCTCAACTCGTTGTCGGTGGATATTGCCCGCGCCATTGACCACGACGCCTCTGTAGACTTGTGGCGTCGGTATCAGCGTGGCGAGCGAGACGTCTTTACCCGTCGTCTCTACACGCTGAAGGGTCAGCAGACCTTTGATGAAATTCAGCGCAAATATGATCGCGAACCGGAATTCCGTACCGCCGTTGACCGCTATATCGCTGATTTTGAAAAGCTGCTGTCGGATGTTGCCAAAACTGATCGCGACAAGTCGATCACGCAATCCTACCTCACCTCGGACACCGGCAAGGTCTACACCATGCTGGCGCATGCGGCAGGCCGGTTCACCTGATCACCGAATTGCAAAACACTCAAAACCGGGGCTTTCGCTCCGGTTTTTTGTTGCACGTAGTTGCCCATAAAAGGGGTCGCATCGACACTGAATATCCGTGGCATCATTTACTAGAGTTTGTCAGGGAAAAGTGGAATCCGGTTTTCCCGAAAAGGCAAACTCACACAGACAAGTTTAGAGCCTGTCTGGTTCAATCTGAACCTGACAGGCTCTAGACCGATTGTGTAACGCTCCAGTCGTCGGGATTGGTGGAAGTTGCAATCCGCTACCTGATCCGGAGGGAATGCGACAGCATCTCGATTGCCGCGTCAATTTTAGGGCTCAGTTGGCGCGCGCGTGGCCAAACCAGATAGAGCGGCAAACCGTCTGCGGCCATCTCCGGCATAATCTCGACAAGCTCACCGGTTTCCAACGCATCCTCGATCAACCACGTCGCCAGCTGCGCAACGCCCAAACCTGCCTTGACGGCGGCAACTTGGGCCTCGGCACTGCCCAATGCAAGCCGGCCTTCAAACGACTTGCTCTCAACCAAGCCATGCTCAGTCACAATGCGCCAAGGCATGGTCGTGCCATCTGGCCGACCATATAAAATGGCCATGCCATTCAGATCATCAAATGAATGAGGAGTACCGCAACGTGCCAGAAACGAGGGTGCAGCACAGATGATGAGCTTTTCCCGGCCCAAATACCGCCTGCCCAACGCCTCCGGCCAGACCTCCGACGCTGTGATGCGGACTGCAACATCTACACTTTCCTCTACCACATCAACAAAGCGATCGGTAAAATGAACCTCCGGCCTTAATCCCGGATGCATTTCAGCAAGCGCAAGAATAATCGGCATAACCCGCATATGACCAAATGCGACGGGAACGTTAATCTTCAATCTGCCCACAGGCTCTCGATCATGAGCCACCATCACCGCTTCTGCTTCGGCCAAGTCAGCGAGTGCGCGCGAGCATATGGCATAAAAGGCCTCGCCAGCATCGGTCAGTGTCAAGCGCCGGGTGGTGCGCTCAAACAGTCGCCGCCCGAGCCGCGCCTCCAAGCGCGCGACACTCTTGCCAATGGCCGAGTTGGTTAAATTGAGACGATGCGCAGCAGCTGTAAAACTCCCAGTCTGCGCCGCTTGCACAAAGGCCTCGATACCCTTCAACCGCTCCGTCTCAAACATGCAATCTCGCTATTGTGGAATTTAAGTCCATAGATAATGGAAAAATGGCCGCAAGACGAGATCTAGGATCCATATTATTGATCGCTCCAAGCATTTGGAGAGAAAACATGTCAATCAACCTTTCGTGTCAATCAGCAACAGGACAAAGATCCAGCGGCGGCATGTCCGTCATTTTTCTAGCCGTCTCTGCTTTTCTAATCGTCACGACGGAATTCATCATTGTCGGCATGTTGCCAGGCCTTGCCCGTGATTTGGGCATTTCCGTCTCAGCGGCGGGACAACTCGTGACGCTCTTTGCCTTCACGGTCATGCTTGCCGGACCCTTTCTCACGGCGATGGTGTCGCATTTTGAGCGCAAGCGGCTCTTTGTGTCGATCTTGGCTCTTTTTGCCCTATCCAATGCCATCGCGGCGTTGGCACCCAATATCTGGGTGCTGGGCATTGGAAGGTTTGTACCGGCCTTGGCTTTGCCCGTGTTTTGGGGCACCGCCAGCGAAACCGCAGGGCAGCTGGCGGGATCAAAGCGCGCCAGCAAAGCCATCGCGCAGGTTTATATGGGCATTGCTGCAGCCATGGTCCTGGGCATTCCCTTAGGCACGCTGATTGCTGATGCCTTGGGCTGGCGCGGAACGTTCTGGAGCCTTGCCGCGCTCTCGCTCTTAATGGCAATTCTCCTGGGATTCTTCATGCCAACCATGACGAAACCAGAAAAAATGAGTGCGCTGGCACAAGCGCAAATCCTGAAAGACCCATTTTTTCGAGGAAATATCATACTGTCCGTGGTGGTTTTTACGGCTATGTTCACAGCCTACACCTATCTTGCCGATATCCTCGAAACGGTGGCAGGCGTTCCTTCAGCCCAAGTGGGTTGGTGGCTGATGGGATTTGGTTTATTTGGCCTGATCGGAAATTGGCTGGGAGGCAATATGGTGGAGCGCGGGCCCGTTATGGCGACAGGCGTTGCCACGATGGTTCTCGCGGGCGGAATGATCGCCGCGACAGCCTTTTCATCGTCTCATATTTTCCTCATTCCAGCACTTGCAGTCTGGGGCATCGCCAATACAGCGCTCTATCCAATTTGCCAGATACGGGTGATGAAAGCCGCATCCCACGCCCAAGCTCTTGCTGGTACACTCAATGTGTCCATGGCCAATGCTGGCATTGGCCTGGGCGCGCTCATCGGCGGGGCCGTCATTCAGCGCTGGAGTCTGTCTCACCTTGGCTATGTCGCCGCAGCAATTGCCTTGGTCGCAATTCTCATATCGGTGTATGTCGCAAGGCTGAAACCCCATATCGCGACCTAGGATTATTAAAGTATTCGTTCAATCGGAAGCGATCTGAGGCGAACAGCAAATAGAAAGACCGAAAAAAGCCTTTGTGCGCCAGAAATGGCGCACAGCGTTCTCAACCGCTTGATTTACGCTTGGCGCGCCTTGCGATTGGCATAACGTTTGTCACGCTCGGCCTTCCGTGCTGCTTCGTCATCCAAGACACGAGCAATACGATTCTTGTCGGCCAGTTCACGAGCAAGACTTTCCGCATTCGCTTCGGCTTCCAGAGCGGCTTCGCGCTCCACGGCCTCAGCTTCAAGGCGGATTTTCTCATCAATCTTCGCCTGTTTGCGTTCTGCTTGCCGGGCGTCGCGCGCTTCGGCAATTGCAACTCGCTCAGCACGCTTTGCTTCGCGGGCTGGATCAGCAGCAGACTGGGCGGCCCGAAAAGCAGCTAACTGAGCAGCCTTTGCATCGGTCGCAGTAACGCGTCTGTCGTGAAGTTCGTTATTTTTGACGTTTTTCAAATCTCTATTCCAGTTGAAATGTCATTCCGAATAAATTTCGCGGTATCTGACATATTTTGAAAGTGGCGAGCCGATAGACAAATTTTTGTCTCGCAACTCTTTGGCAAGGCACACTGCACTTAACCTGAAGCATCGGGCCGAAAAGCGGGAACCGGTTTTCGGATAAATCCGATGGGAAAACATAAACTTACAGCGCATGCGCCATATGTGGCGCGCCACAGAACATGTGAACGCGCAGTCGCACATATAAAAAAAGGCCAGGCTAGTCGCCTGACCTCAGATGGTTTCATGCCTTCAACAATGCCAGTACATCCGTGGTCAAAGGAAAGCCGAGACCGAATTAAGCAGCCTGAAGGTTGCAAGCCGACATCTTGCCGGACTTGTTGTCACGCTCGAGATCGTAGGAAACCTTCTGGCCTTCAACGATTTCGCGCATGCCAGCGCGCTCTACAGCAGAAATATGCACGAATGCATCCTCGCCGCCGTTGTCAGGCTGAATGAAGCCGAAGCCTTTTGTGGAATTAAACCATTTAACTGTGCCAGTGGTCATGATGAACCCTTTCATAGCAATATAAGTGCCCACAGCGCGGATGCGCTGCAGATCAAGGTAACGATTGTTTTAAAGGGAGGGTTCGTTAAGGGCGCGGTGCTAATCGCGCAACAACCAAAGCTCAGCAAGAAAATATCGATGTGCTATCAATAGAGCCTGTGCACAGACATGTCAACTTTTAATTTTCCTCAAAGCAGAAATACGATTTTCAGTTGTTTTGCGCAGCAATATCGCCACATCGTCGGCATTGAATCATCCAAGTGGTCAACCTATTTTCTAACAATGACCCAAGCACCGATACCCACCTATCACCACCTTATATCGATCTCACCCGGTGACATCGACCACATGGGCCATGTCAATAATGCCGTATACCTTCAGTGGGTGCAGGAAGCTGTTGTGAGCTATTGGGAGCACGGCTCAACCCTTGAGGCACGTGAGCAAATGCTCTGGGTCGCTCTGAAGCATGAAATATCCTACCGAATGCCGGTTTTTCTCAATGACCACGTTGAGGCACAGGTGACGGCCACAGGCACCCACGGTTCAAGGGCATCCTTTACCACCCTGTTCAAGCGTGGCGATGATCTTGCAACAGAGGTTCGCAGTTCCTGGTGCTGTGTCGATGTCACGACGCGGCGGCCGCGTCGCATCTCGCCCGATATCGCCAATATATTCTTGCCTCAATAGAGCCTCCGGGCCGTTGCAGGCACCCCGCTACCCTGAAATTGAGACGAAAAAACCCGCCAGAACGGCGGGTTTTTAATTCTTCCTATAAACCTGACGGACTTAAACCAGCCTGCTCTGCTCAAGGGCCGCTTCCACAAAGCTCTTGAACAAAGGATGTGGATCAAGCGGACGGGACTTCAGCTCTGGATGATATTGCACACCCACAAACCACGGATGATCCGGATATTCCACCGTTTCCGGCAGAAGACCATCTGGAGACATGCCCGCAAAAACGAGGCCACAGTTTTCCAGACGTTCCTTGTAGTCCACGTTCACTTCATAGCGATGGCGGTGACGTTCGGAAATCTCGGTAGAGCCATAAATATCGGCAATACGAGAATTTTTCTTCAACGCCGCTTTATAGGCACCAAGACGCATGGTTCCGCCAAGATCGCCAGCGCTTGAGCGCTTTTCAAGCTCATTGCCCTTCATCCATTCGGTCATCAAGCCCACAACAGGCTCAGAGGTTTGACCAAACTCGGTCGAGGATGCATCTTCAATGCCAGCCAGATGACGAGCAGCTTCCACCACCGCCATCTGCATACCAAAGCAAATGCCGAAGTAAGGAACCTTGCGCTCACGCGCAAATTGGGCTGCCAGAATCTTGCCTTCCGAGCCGCGCTCGCCAAAGCCACCGGGCACCAGAATGCCATGAACCTTCTCAAGGTAAGGAGCAGGATCTTCCTTCTCAAACACCTCGGATTCGATCCACTCCAGCTTGACCTTCACATGATTGGCAATGCCGCCATGGTGAAGCGCTTCGATCAGCGATTTATAGGCATCCTTAAGGCCGGTGTATTTGCCAACGATGGCAATAGTAACCTCGCCCTCCGGCGTATGAATGCGGTTGGACACTTCTTCCCAGGCATCAAGACGTGGCTTTGGTGCTGGCTCGATGCCGAAGGCCGCCAAAACCTCACTGTCCAGACCTTCCTTGTGGTAGGCCATGGGCACGTCATAGATATTGGCAACATCGAGAGCCTGAATGACCGCAGACGGACGCACATTGCAAAACAGCGACAGCTTGCGGCGTTCTGGCTCCGGAATTTCCCGATCCGCACGCACCAGCAGAATATCAGGATGAATACCCAGCGCCTGCAATTCCTTGACGGAATGCTGGGTTGGCTTGGTCTTCAATTCGCCTGCTGCCGGAATGTAAGGCATCAGGGTAAGATGGAGATAGATGGCTGTGCCTCTGGGCAATTCATTGCCAAGCTGGCGAATGGCTTCCACAAAAGGCATGGCTTCGATATCGCCAACCGTGCCGCCAATTTCGCAAATCACGAAATCATATTCACTATTGCCCTCAACAACGAAATCTTTGATCTCATTGGTGACATGCGGAATCACCTGAACAGTTGCGCCGAGATAATCTCCACGCCGTTCCTTGTCGATGATATTCTTGTAAATTCGACCTGTAGTAATGTTATCGGTCTTGGTAGCCGATCGACCTGTGAAACGCTCGTAGTGTCCAAGGTCAAGGTCAGTTTCTGCGCCGTCGTCGGTCACAAAAACTTCGCCGTGTTGAGTCGGGCTCATGGTGCCCGGGTCAACGTTGAGATAGGGGTCCAGTTTGCGCAGACGCACGCGATAACCACGTGCCTGTAACAATGCCCCGAGAGCCGCAGCCGCTATTCCCTTACCAAGAGAGGAAACCACGCCGCCTGTGATGAAAACATATCGCGCCATGGGATTCACCGGATACCGTTTCAAATTCGATTCCGCCAGCCCTAAAATGCAAAGAACTGACGAAATACACACAAACAAACAAAAACCGGCGAGCTGCAAAGCTCGCCGGAGCGAAGACGATTAAAACCGATCAGTTGCCGGTTGGAACGCTGTCTGGCTGCTTGGCTGGAGCGGCAGGCGCAGCTGCACCCGCAGCAGGTGCAGTTGTGGCTGGAGCCGCACCAGGAAGCTGATCAAGCACATTGCCGGCTGGAGCCTGCTGGCCTGCGGGAATCCGGTTAAGGATATCCGTTGGCTTGGCTTCAAACCGCGTCATGATACCAAGACCAAGCGAGGTGATGAAGAAAAGCGCTGCCAGAATGGCCGTTGTGCGGGTCAATGCGTTGGCCGCGCCGCGCGCCGACATGAAGCCTGAACCACCACCAATGCCCAGACCGCCGCCTTCGGACCGCTGAATCAGCACCACGCCAACAAGAGCCAGCACGATCATGAGGTGAATGACGATTAATACGGTCTGCATGGGTACAATCCATCCTGCCCAGGTTGGGCCAATTTCGGCGAAGTCAAAACAACGTTCGGCGGCTCTTTACAACAGGAGCCGCCGCAAAGAAAGCCCTTATCCGATTTTATACGGCAAGTTCTATCACGCAAATTCCATCAGGCGAGGATTTCCGAATAGGCATTGTATATGGCGAGAAAATCGCTGGCTTTCAAGCTTGCGCCGCCAATCAGCGCGCCATCCACATTGTCAACGCTCATCAATTCTTTCGCATTCGATGGCTTGACCGAACCACCGTAAAGAATACGCATCTTCGCACCTTCATCACCGAATCGACGTGTCAGCTCTGCGCGCATAAAGGCGTGGGCCTCGGCCACATTTTCAGATGTCGGCGTCAAACCCGTGCCAATAGCCCAGACAGGCTCATAGGCAATAACCGTATTTTCGGCATTCGCGTCATCCGGCACGGAACCCGCCAACTGACGCTTGAGAATATCGAGCGTCTGGCCGCTTTTGCGCTCATCTGCGGTTTCGCCAATGCAGATAATGGCCGTGAGCTCGGCGGCATTGGCGGCAATGGCCTTGGCGCGCACCAGATGGTCCGTTTCAGCGTGATCTGTGCGGCGCTCTGAATGGCCAACGATCACATGAGTACCAAAGCAATCAGCAATCATGTCTGCTGAAATTTCACCGGTATGCGCACCCGATGCATTTTGATGGCAATCCTGCGCACCAATCCAAAGCGGGCTGTCCTCGCAAAGAGCCGTCGCCACGTAAAGCAAGGTTGCGGGTGGGCAGATCAGGCTTTCAACTTTTTCCGACAAGTCACCCTTCACACCCTCCGATATCGCCTTGATTTGATCCAGAGAATCCCGCGTACCATTCATTTTCCAGTTGCCAGCAACCAGTGGGCGCACATTCGGTGTCATATCGTCTCCAAACCCCAGACCTGAAATTCTAACATTCACCCTATAAAGAGCGTAGCCTACATAAAAGAACGTGCGCGTAAAAAAGGCAAGTTGCAATGCAATATGCCATTAAATAGAGCATAAATTTAGCTACGCTTAATGTAGCAGAACCCTGCCCTGAGCTTACCGTATCAGCCAGTTCAGCGCGGCGCGCCAATCCGTCATACGAACGGGTGTTCCGTGAGAACCCGTCAAAAACAGCGTGAAGCGGCAAGGGTAGCCCGCGCGATGCAAGCGATCATAGAGGCCGATTTGATCTCCTGCGGCATAAACGCTGTCGCGGCTACCATGGGTAAACCAGATCGGCAGTTTCCGCTTGAAGGCAACACTGCCAATAAAGGCAGGATCCGATGCACCACCGAGGATTGCAATGCCCGATAATTGTGCAACCGCCTTGGCATTGCGGGTTATGCCCCAGCAAATGAAACTACCCATGGAGGCGCAGGATAACACCACCGGCCGCCCACCCGAATGGGTCGAGGCATAATTGATCAATCCGGCAATCTGGGCCACACCCGCCTGATCAAACGACCGCACTGTGGGCGCATAATAGGTGCCGCCATTCTCAACAGCAAGATTTTTCAATCGATTGAAATTTCCGCCGAATTTATAATCATCCGCGCCCAGACGGCGATCACCACCCCGGCCATGGATAAAGATAACGGTAAATTTCGCGCCATCGCTGACACCTGTGCGGGTCACGTCCAGCATGCCACCGTCGCCCAGATCAAGCGTCTCATCGTGCTGCTGATGGCGCACGCCCAGCGATACATAGGCAGATTTGACTTTACGCTCAGGAATTTCATCGCGACCGTTGATGTCGCGCATTTCCTGATAATCAATCGTCTGGAAATCCCCTTTATCGCGCGTCTCCAAAACGGCCTGCGATGAAAAAAGCTCATCTTTAAAGGGTTTCAGATTGGCAGCCGACGCCGCGCCCTGAACAAGGCAAAGCCCAAGCAATAAAGAGGTGAAAGTCAAATGAACTGTGGACATCCGCATCCAGAATCGATCTCCTGCATATCGCAGCCTTGCCATGCCTGTGCGACAAACGCAAAGATTTCTGTGAACGGAAACCGATCTTTTGGCTATCAACAGTGAACTCCTTTTTGAGCTGGAAATTTTATCCTGTTTGAATTGAGGTGTTGCGCAGCAAAGGTAAGCCGCGCTACAAGGCGAACAAACCAGAAACCAACCTGGAAACGATCAGGGTGGTAAATGGATTTTCGGGTGCACGCAGTCATCCGACGTTATGCGATAGCGTCACAAGATCACTGAAAAAACGACAGAATAGAGACATGGACGAGAATAAAGATCTTTTCGCTGCCCTGCCCCTGACGACGCCCGCCGCGCCAGAGCCCGTGCAAACCGAAAAGACAAAAGCCTCTGTTGCCCCCTCCAAACCCGCCTTGAAGGCTTCGGGTGAGGATGACTATGGCGCATCTTCCATCCGTGTTCTGGAAGGTCTTGAGCCGGTGCGCATGCGTCCCGGCATGTACATTGGCGGAACCGATGAAAAGGCCCTGCACCATCTGTTTGCCGAAGTGCTCGACAATTCGATGGACGAAGCCGTGGCGGGACACGCCAATTTCATCGAGGTGTACCTTGATGCAGAAGGCTTTTTGACCGTTTCCGACAATGGGCGCGGTATTCCGGTGGAACTGCATCCGCAGGTGCCGGGCAAATCCACGCTTGAAGTGATTATGACCAAGCTACACGCCGGCGGCAAATTTGATGGCAAGGCCTATGAAACCTCCGGTGGTCTGCATGGCGTTGGCGTATCGGTGGTCAATGCGCTGTCTGATCTGCTGGAAGTGGAAGTGGCGCGCAACCGCAAGCTCTATCGCCAGCGCTTTTCCCGTGGTGTGCCGCTTGGCCCTCTGGAAGAATTGGGCGATGTGCATAACCGCCGCGGCACACGGGTGCGGTTTCATCCCGATGCGCAGATTTTTGGTGACCATGCCAAGTTTGATGCGGGCCGCATTTTCCGCATGGCGCGCTCAAAAGCCTATTTGTTTGGTGGCGTGGAAATTCGCTGGGCTTGCGATCCATCCATTCTGCCTGCCGGTGGCGAAATTCCGGAAAAGGCGGTGTTTCACTTCCCCGGCGGTTTGAAGGATTATCTGGCAGCCACCCTGGGCAAGGATTTCACTGTTACGCGCGAGATTTTTGCGGGCAAAACAGAAAAAACCGGCGGGCACGGTGCCATGGAATGGGCCATCACCTGGTATGGTGGTGATCCGGTGCTGCATTCCTATTGTAACACCATCCCCACGCCAGAAGGCGGCACGCACGAAGCGGGCCTTCGCATCGCCCTGACCAAAGGCCTGAAAAATTACGCCGAACTGACGCAAAACAAGCGCGCCCAGCAGATCAGCACAGAAGATGTGATGATCTCTGCCGTTGGCATGCTGTCTGTGTTTATTCGCGAGCCGGAATTTGTCGGCCAGACCAAGGACAGGCTGGCGACAGTTGAAGCCCAGCGTCTGGTGGAAAATGCGCTGCGCGATCCCTTCGACCATTATCTTGCCGACAACCCCAATGAAGCGGCAAAGCTGCTGGATTGGGTGATTGAGCGCGCCGAAGAGCGCCTGCGCCGCCGCAAGGAAAAGGAAGTCAACCGCAAAACCGCCGTGCGCAAGCTGCGCCTGCCTGGCAAGCTGGCCGATTGTGCCCAAAACACCGCTGAAGGCGCTGAACTGTTTATCGTCGAAGGTGATTCGGCTGGCGGCTCCGCCAAGCAGGCGCGCAACCGTGCCAATCAGGCCATTTTACCGCTTCGGGGTAAAATCCTCAACGTCGGCAGTGCCAGCCGCGAAAAGCTGATGGCCAACCAACAGATTGCCGATCTTATTCAGGCACTGGGCTGCGGCACCCGTGGCAAATACCGTGAAGAAGATCTGCGCTACGAGCGCATTGTGGTGATGACCGATGCCGACGTGGACGGCGCGCATATCGCATCCCTGCTGATCACCTTTTTCTATCAGGAAATGCCGGAACTGATCCGCGGCAACCACCTCTATCTGGCTGTGCCACCGCTTTACGTGATCCGCCAAGGCGCAAAAACCGTTTATGCTCGCGACGACGCGCATCGCGCTGAGTTGATGGACACGGTGTTCAAGGGCAAGAAGGTCGAAATCGGCCGCTTCAAAGGCCTTGGTGAAATGATGCCAGCGCAATTGAAAGAAACCACCATGGACCCGGCCAAGCGCACCCTGCTCAGGGTCGCCATTGATGAGGTGGATTTCGAAGGTACCCGCGATGCCGTGGATGCGCTGATGGGCACCAAGCCGGAAGCCCGCTTCCGGTTTATTCAGGACCGGGCCGCGTTTGCGGAAAATCTGGATATTTAGAATCTGTCAGGAAAAAGAGATTCTGGCTTTCTGATCCGATTAACGAAAACCAAGAACCTTATAGCGCCATATATGGCGCTATAAGGCGAGACTGTTGAAGAAGCTTTTCAGTCTCGCGACGTCATGCTCGGCCCTGTGCCGGGCATCTAAACACGTCAATTTTAATCAATAATATCAATTATTTGACCAAAAAACACCAGATCCTCAGGATGAGCCCAAGTATGACGAAACGTCTAGTGAGGGTTTTGTCATCAACCTGAGATTACAGCGCCATTTATGGTGCTGTAGGCCCGGTTTCATGAATCATGCCGCAACCAACTCTTTCTCCATAAACATGCTCAACGGGTCCGGCTTATACGGCTCGAAGGGAGCGATCTCGACAAAGCCGGCTTTACGGTACAGCCCAATGGCTTCTGGCTGGCTGATACCAGTTTCAAGGCGTATGGCTCTCAGGGCGAGGCTTTGCGCCTGTTCTTCCAAAGCCGCCATCAGCTTTTTGCCAAGCGATAGACCTCTTGCTTCGGGATCAACAAACATGCGTTTGATTTCGGCCGTGTCATCACCTGCCTCGACAAGAGCAGCGCATCCAACCACCCGCCCTTCGTTGCGTGCCACGAAAAAATGCACGCCCGGCTTTTCCAGCGCCGACACATCCAACAAATGATTGCTTTCGGCCGGATAGAGCGAGGCCATATAGGCATCAGACAAAGTTAAAAGTCTTATCACTTCGGGCTGGCGAGGAGCTTCTCTGGTTATGGTGACGGTCATGTTTCTTCCAAAAATACGTGAGATCATAAGATCAATCTTGGTCCTGCCGCTCTCACTCTTTACAAAGTAAAAGCCGATTCCATTAAAGGAAAGACCTATGCAGGCTTCTCTTGTAATAATGACCATTCTGGGATGCAATGATAGCGTCAGTCAATGCCAATATATTGCCACGCCAGAGCAAAGATGGGTGACAGTTGAGCGCTGCAATGCTGACAGCGAAAAGGCACTAGCTGAGTACTCAAACGCAAAATTTCCAAGCGTTGTTGCCTTTTGCCAAAAGCAGAATATCAGCCAACCGGAGATGGCCGCACCAAAGCCGGATGCGCCGCCGCCGGTGGTTCCGGAGCAGGAAAAGCGTTCTTTGGCTGGACGCGCCATCGCGACAATCCAGGAGGTGTTGCCCGGCAAGGCGGATATCAAGATGGTCTTCACCGCCCCGGTGCATGTTGTCACCGACACTTACGCATGGGCCGTCAAAATGGTCGGGCAATAACCAGAATTGAGAGAATCGGGTCTTTTCCGATTTTCCGCACGATGCTACGCTGCGTCCACCACCAGATGCGCAGCATAGCGGCGCGCTTGCCGCCGTTCATCATCCCGCATCAGGCTTTCCACCAGATCGAGCAGTTTTTGGGCAAAATCATCACAGGTTAGACTGCGACCTTTGTGCAGCAATGCCTGACAAATATTGCCCATTTCACTATGGCGGGCGGTTTGTACCGCATTGCGCCACAACATCACCGCCTCAACAAAAAGCGGCGCAACCGAGCGGTTTAGCCCTGCGGATTCCAGCAGGGCGCGCACTGCATGCATACGCCCGGTGGCGAGGATGGAGCGCACCCGGCGCTCATGCACACCGCTCAGCGCTTCAATAGCGGCCGCAAAGAAATCCGCTTTGCCACGGCAGAGAATTTCCATCAACAGAGCCGGGGTCAGATGGCCGTTTGCACACATCTGCTCAACCAGTCCCGGAATTTCTTCAAATGCCACATCCCCCGCAATCACAGCCGCGGCTGAAACACCAGCCTCGCAATTGATGCGTGACAGTTTGGTCTCACCTAACGCGGACCGCACCAATGACGAGGCGGCAAACGCATCTCCCACCGAGCGCACCAGCAGATGGCGCGCCTGCCCCGGCAAATCAGGCCGATCCAAAAGCGCACCGCGAATGGCCTCATGGCGGCTATGGCGCTCTGTCAGCCTGATCAAGCTGAACGGTGAGAGGTTGGCGCTGGCATTCTCCAGCAGAATCAGACATTCCGCCATCTCGCCGATTTCAACCAGCGCAGCAGCAACGGCAAAGGAAAGCCCCGGTCTTGCCGCAATCAAGGCGCGGGTAAAATTGGACCCACGCCCCGCCAGATCGACCAGATCGCGATCATCCAGCACGGGCGAGCACAGAATGACCCGCGAGGCGATCTCAGGCTGATCTTCGGCCAAAGACAGAATCAAAGCGCGTGGCGCATCTGCGGCATAGGCAAGGGTTTCGGCCAGCGCCAACCGCACTTTGGGCGATGGATCATCGAGCAAATAGGTCATAGCCACGTAGGTTGAGCGGCGGTCATCATCGGACAGGGAAGATTGCAGATAGGCTCGCCCAAGCGCATTGGCGGCCTTGGCACGATCCCCGGCCTTTGCAGTTTCCGACCAGCGAAAGAAAGCCTTTACAAGCACCGAGAACCCCGATCAAAACAACAGATAACAGTTATGATGACGATGCTATAAGTAAAAAGTTTAAGATTGGTTCACCATGTCCATTAACCATAGCGAAATCCCGTTGCATCAGCATTTTTATCTTGGTTCGCACCGGTGCCGCAGTATTTTGCTGATGGAGAATGACGGAGAGGCTTTGCCGTGTACGGCCGATGCGCTGGCGCTTTGTGGAGACAACCTCAAAGCGCGGGTGGCAGAACTCCGTCAAAGCGCGATGGGAACCCTGCCCTTTTTGCTGTGCATTTCTGCCAGACTGGATAACGACGCCTTCGCAGACAGGCTCCGCGATCTGATGACGCTCAAGCCGGACGGTCTTATTCTCATGGATGCAAGAGATAGATCAGATGGGGAGCGGCTGGATGCCATGCTGCGCGTGGAAGAGGCTTTGGTGGGATTACCAGATGGGCAAACCCAGTTTCTCGCCATTTTGGGCTTAGAAACCCAAGGTTTTGCCGGGGCGATTGCGCTGGCGCAAAGCTCGGCCCGCCTCATCGCCATCGGGCAAGACAGCCGGGCGGTTGCAATGGCGATTGGAGCAAAGACAACGGATGCGGCAGAGCCGGTTTTGCAGACGTGCCGCAGCCATCTTCAACTTGCCGCTGCCAGTGCAAAAATTCCGGCGTGCGAAATTCTTGTGAGCGAAATTCTGGGTGCGAGTTCGAATCCCATTGAAAAGCAGGTAGAAACCCTTGTTCATCAGGGTTTCCAGACATTGATCACGGACGATCCGTACAAGATAGCCGTGATCAACGCCGCCTTTGAAAAAGCATCAGGCCTGTGAGGGGCGCTTCATCTGAAACACCTCTGTCACTGCGGCATAATCCATATAGCCAAGCCGCGCCAACGGCTGCACCAGCGTGACATCAAAACGGCCATTGCGCATGGCACTTTCGGCAATGTGAATGCCAACCACCTCACCAAACACCACAAAGTTGGAGGATGGTTTGCCTGAAAGCGTTTTTGGCGAAATCACCTCAGTTACTTTGCATTCCAGCACCGCATAGGCCTCGTCCACATAGGGTGCATCCACCAGCTTTCCGCCAACAGGCGTCAATCCGGCCAGCTCAAACTCGCTCTCGCCATAGCCAGCCGGAGCGGATGAAACATTCATTGCATTGCCCAAATCGTGGCTGACGAAATTGGCCGTAAAGCAGCCGGTCTCTTCAATGTTGCGCAAACTGTCTTTCCGACCGGCCGACGAAAACATTACCATTTTGGGCGAATCTGAAATGGCATTGAAAAAGGAATAGGGTGCCAGATTGAGCGAACCATCTGCCCCCTTCGAGCCAATCCAGCCAATCGGGCGCGGCGACACGATGGCCTTGAAGGGATCATGCGCCATGCCATGACTGTTGTTTTCAGTGTCGTAAAACATCACTCATCGCCCCCGACCCATGTGACAACATCGTCCAGTGCCGGGCGGGGACGCTCGGTGATCGGAAATGTGGTCGAACCCATGTGGATAAAGCCTGCGACCCGCTCGCCCGGCTGAATGCCAAGCAGAGGAAAGGCCTCTTCATCAAACGCAAACCACTCTGATAGCCAATTGGCCACATAGCCATGGGCATTGGCCGCCATCAGCAGATTGAGGCAAACAGCCCCCGCCGACATGACCTGTTCCCACTCTGGCACCTTGGCATGGGCACTGGCCGTGCTGATCACGCCAATCACCACGGGCGCACGGGTAAAGCGTGCCCGTTCCACCGCAATCATCTCTTCGCTCAAATCGGGCCGCTTGACCAGCGCCATGCTCAACAATGCCTCACCGATTTCAGCGCGTCGCGCACCGCGATAGACGATGAAACGCCACGGAGCCAATTTGCCATGATCGGGCACTCGCACAGCCAGTTTCAATATGTCTTCAAGCTCGCTTTTGGATGGACCGGGCTCACACATCTGAAAAGCAGGCACAGACCGGCGCGTTGCGAGATAATCTAGAAGTTTTATCTGCTCATACATATCGAATGTCTCTCACGGGCAAAGCAACTGGAATCAATCAAGCCGAGTTTTGCAGCAAACCGATCGCAATGGGAAGCGCAACACAGCATTTGAATAGGCCTTTTCGCATGGGCGCGCCCATGAAAACCTTGAACCAGTGAAAACCTTGAATTTGCCATTGTAGCAAGATTGTAGTAATTGCTCACCAAGGCAATGAAACGGTCGGATACTGTTATGACATCTTTTTCCTGCCGTCTTCCTGCGATCATGACCGTGATGCTGATGGCAGCAGGCCTGCAAGGCGCGCGGGCGGAAGACGCATTCAAGACATTCAAGCAGTTGGATGGCACCACAAAGATGCCAAAGCTCAACGCTTTTTCCAATCCAGCCGTCAACCCGGTTCATTCCAATGCACGGCTGGTAAAGTTTGAAGCCAAGCTGGACAAAGATGCCCAACCCATGCAGCAAGGTCTGCAATGGCGCGTTTATAGCCCCATTGCTGGCAGCGATGGCAAATTGCCCATGATTGCCAGCAGCCAGGGCGGAACTGCCGATCTTCAACTGGCCCCCGGCGATTATTTCGTCAATGTCTCCTTTGGCCGCGCCGGTATCACCCGCAAATTGACCGTACCCACTGAGGGCGACGTGGCCACGCAAGTGATGGTGCTTGATGCGGGCGGCATGGTGCTGAATGCGGTAACCGGCGAAAACGCACGAATCAAATCCAACAAACTGAAATTCAAAATTTATGCCGGCGACGGACAGGACGATGCCGGACACAATTTGATTATGGATGATGTGGAGCCCAACACCTTAATCAGCCTGAACTCCGGCACCTATCATGTCGTATCAGAGTACGGTTCTGTGAACGCCGTGGTGCGCGCTGATATCAAGGTCGAAGCCAACAAGATAACAGAAGCCACCTTGCAACATCGCGCCGCGCAAATGAACTTCAAGCTTGTCTCCAATCCCGGCGGGGAAGCCATTGCAGATACCGCTTGGTCGATTCTGACATCCTCTGGCGACGCCGTGGCCGAAAGCGTGAGCGCTTTTCCGGTGCTGGTGCTTTCAGAGGGAAATTATACGGCAATTGCCCGCAACAAGGACAACATCTACCAGAAAGACTTCACCGTCAAAGCTGGCGTAAACGCAGATGTCGAGCTGGTGATGAAAGACAGCATGCAAAGCCTGCAAAAAGACACGGCTTACGACACAAATTGAGTCAACGGCTCATGTGAGGCTGTGCTTTGTTCCTGCTTTGAAGCGGGAGCACTTTTGCTGCGTGAAGTGCATTTCAGCAGACACGGAACAGAGCCGTATATTTTGCAATATACGGCTCCGATGTCAGCATAAATCAAACCTTGCGCGCAGCCAGTTTGCGCTTCACATCCGGTGGCGTTGCCTCATCCACCAAAGATGCAATCACCTCTTCCAGCGTCATCGACACCTGATCCTGACTGCCGAGACGGCGGATATTGACCGTGCGTTCTTCGGCTTCGCGCTTGCCGCAGACGATAATGGCAGGCACCTTGCCAACCGAATGCTCGCGGATCTTGTAGTTGATCTTCTCGTTGCGGAAATCGGTTTCCACTTCCAGACCAGCATCACGCAGCAGTTCGGCAACTTCGCGACCGTAATCGTCAGCCTCGGAGGTGATGGTGGCGACAACCACCTGCAAAGGTGCAAACCACAGCGGCATATGACCAGCAAAGTTCTCGATCAGAATGCCCAGGAAGCGTTCCATCGAGCCGCAAATGGCGCGGTGGATCATCACTGGCTGGGTCTTTTCCGAGTTCTGGTCGATGTAGAACGCACCAAACCGTTCCGGCAGATTGAAGTCCACCTGCGTGGTGCCGCACTGCCAGTCACGGCCAATGGCATCCTTCAAGGTGTATTCGAACTTTGGACCGTAGAACGCGCCCTCGCCCGGCAAAATGCCGGTCTTGATACGACCGCCGGATTGTTGTTCGATGGTCTTCAACACCTCCGACATCACGCTTTCAGCGCGATCCCAAAGATCATCAGAGCCAACGCGCTTTTCAGGACGGGTGGAGAGCTTCACCACCACTTCCTTAAAGCCGAAGTCTTCGTAAACCGACAGGATCAGATCGTTGATCCGCAGGCATTCCGCCGCCATCTGCTCTTCGGTGCAGAACACATGCGCATCGTCCTGCGTAAAGCCGCGCACACGCATCAACCCATGCAAAGCGCCAGACGCTTCATAGCGATGCACAAGGCCAAATTCCGCAAGGCGAACAGGCAATTCGCGGTAAGACTTCAACCCATGCTTGAAGATCTGCACGTGACCGGGGCAATTCATGGGCTTGAGTGCAAAAACGCGGTTGTCGGCTTCCTTGTCTTCAGGATGAGTGAAGGCATAGGCCGATTTTACGGCAAACATGTTTTCCTGATACCAACCCCAGTGACCGGAGGTTTCCCACAGCGAAGAATCCAGCACCTGCGGCGCATTGACTTCCTGATAGGTGCCAGCCAGCCGGCGGCGCATGTAGGCCGTCAAAGTCTGGAACATCTTCCAACCCTTGCCATGCCAGAACACCACCCCCGGACCTTCTTCCTGAAAATGGAACAGATCCATTTCGCGGCCCAGCTTGCGGTGGTCACGCTTTTCGGCTTCCGCGAGGATATGCAGGTAATTGTCCAACTGCTCCTGCTCGGCAAAGGCCGTGCCGTAAATACGTGTCAGCATCGGGTTATTGCTGTCGCCACGCCAATAGGCACCGGCCACCTTCATCAGCTTGAAAGCGGTACCAATTTGGCCCGTGGAGGCCATATGCGGACCACGGCAGAGGTCAAACCAATCGCCCTGATAATAGATCTTGAGATCCTGACCTTCCGGGATCGCATCGACCAGCTCAACCTTATACTTCTCACCCTTGGCTTCAAAAACCTCCTTGGCCTTGTTGCGCGGCCAAACCTCTTTGGTGAAAGGCTTGTTGCGCTGGATGATTTCCTTCATCCGCTTTTCAATCTTCGGCAGATCTTCCGGCGTAAAGGGTTCAGCCTTGGCAAAATCGTAGTAAAACCCGTTTTCGATCACCGGACCAATCGTCACCTGTGTGCCGGGCCACAATTCCTGCACGGCTTCGGCCATGACGTGGGCGGCATCGTGACGGATCAGCTCAAGCGCCCGTGGATCGGCGCGGGTCACGATCTCGATCTTGCCGTCAGTCACCGGGTCGGAAAGGTCGCGCAACTCGCCATCAATGGCAATGGCAACCGCTTTCTTGACCAGCGATTTGGAGATGGATTCGGCCACATCACGGCCGGTTGCGCCAGCATCATAGGTGCGCACAGAACCATCTGGAAATGTAAGGGAAATGGGGTTTGACATGCAAAATCTCCTGATCCAGTCCCGCCAACCAATGCGGGTGGTGCAAAAAGGCCGATTCCTGACCGGCAACAAACGTGGGCTGAATAAGCCGAAAGTGTTACAGAGTAAAGAAATTCTTCGAAATTCTCTAAACTGCCCAATAGGCAGAAGCCTCCGGCGAGAGCTCGTTCAGCACCCGTTGAAAAGCCACCGGATCTACCGATTGGCGCAACACGAAAGCCACATCGGCAATGGCAGTGTCTGGCGAAAAATTATGGTCGCGGCGCAGGCCCTTGACCTCTTGCGTCATTTCTTCCCGACTGCCAAACAGCTTGATGGAGCGAGACACATCCCATTCAGACACGAAAATGGCCCGCAACACCGCTGGCAGCACTTGAGCAAAGGAAATAGCCTCAGCCACAGCCAGGCGGGCGCGAAACACCTGCAAAACACCCTGCACCATTGTATAGGTTTGGTTGCGGGTGGCGAGGCCGGAGCGCTCCTGCACAGCCTCCATAAAGGCATCAAACTGTTCAGATGCATGGCGATATTCCATCGGCATCGGCATGTTTCAAACTCCAGTTTGATGCTGACGACCTACGGCAAAATAGCGCCACGGTGCCCACCATTTATAGCGCTTTTCCAGCACCTCTGGCACGGTATCCACGCCCCAGGTGCCGCCGGGGCCGCAACGGCTGACGCGAAACAGCGTGAGCCAGCCCCCCACCCACAAGCCATGGCGGGCAATGGCTTCATAGCCATATTCCGAGCAGGTGGGCATATGGCGACAATGGCTGCCGACGAGGCTGGAGAGCGTCAGTTGATAAAGGCGGATCAACCCCATGCCCAGCAGACGATCCGGCGTTTTTCGAAAAGGTCCATGATAATTACGGCCACGGTGGCGCGGCTTTTCATCCTCGTCATCCACCTCGCAAAACTGGCACATGAATCAACCTGCCAAAGCCTGATTGCGGGCTTCAATTTGGTCCAGACAATCGCAAACAGCGTCAAAGGTCAGCATCGTGGAGGCATGGCGGGCTTTATAATCGCGTACCGGAAGCAGATATCGCATATCATCAAAGCGACCGGATGGCCCTTCGCCATTCTCTTGCAGCATGGCCAGCATATCCGCCCGCGCCTTCCGCAGTTCATCAAAGCTGGCACCCACCACATGGCGGGCCATGATGGAGGCCGAGGCCTGACCCAATGCACAGGCGCGCAATTCGTGGGAAAAATCTGTCACCAAACCGTTTTCGGTCTTGAGATAAACGGTCAGGCGTGAGCCGCACAGCTTGGAGTGTTTTTCAGCTTTGGCATCGAAATCGCCCAGCACCCCGATGCGTGCAATATTGCCAGCGAATTCGAGAATTTTGCCGTTATAAACATCATCCATCGCCACAGTTTACTCCTGAAATGCACAGTCACGCAAAACCAGACCTTTCAGGAGACCTTTAATTACGCGACACTGCGTCACTTCAACGGCCTAACCAGATCAATGGTTTTTGCCTATATAGCATGGATGAACGTGATCCAGAATATCAAACCTCGCGTAGTATGAGTGATCGCCACGGATTGGACTTGCCAAAATGGCAAGAATTACCCATTTAGAGCTCACGAGCGAAGAAGGGTTTCCTCCAGGGCACCTGAGCGGAGAACAACGGCATGGACGCCATCGTGAAAAAATTGACACCAGAAGCGGCCCGCCCCAGCCGGGCGGAAGCCGAAGATGCTGTAAGAACGCTGCTGCGCTGGGCTGGCGAAGATGTGGACCGTGAAGGACTGCTGGATACGCCCAAGCGCGTAGCCAAGGCCTATGCGGAGCTTTTTTCCGGTTATCAGACCAGTGTTGAAGATGCGCTTGGCACAACCTTTGAAGAGGTTGGCGGCTATAACGACATCGTGCTGGTGCGAGATATTCCGTTTTTCTCCCATTGCGAACATCATATGCTGCCGGTGATTGGCAAGGCCCATGTGGCCTATCTGCCAGCAGGTCGTGTGTTGGGCCTTTCGAAAATTGCCCGCGTGGTGGATATTTTCGCCCGCCGCCTGCAAACACAGGAAACCATGACGGCACAGATTGCCGAAGCCATTGACACCAACCTCAAGCCGCGCGGCGTGGCCGTCATGGTCGATGCAGAGCACATGTGCATGGCCATGCGCGGCATTCAAAAATCCGGCTCCACCACGCTGACCACCACCTTCACCGGTGAGTTCAAGGATAATGCCAGTGAGCAGGTGCGCTTCATGACCATGGTGCGCGGCCGATAAGCCGGTTGCCGATTTCATCTGGTGGTGTAATACAATAACGCGCGCTTGCAAAAGCGCGTGTTTCTTTTTGCGGATAAAACATATGATCGAATTTGCCTCTCCCTCCACCGATAAAGCCATTCTTGAAGACAGCGGCTTGTTGACCCCCAAGTTTGACGCTCACGGATTGGTGACGGCAATTGTCACCGATCACCGCGATGGCGAGCTGCTCATGGTGGCCCATATGAATGCCGAGGCGCTGGCGCTAACGATTGAAACCGGCCTTGCCCATTATTACAGCCGCTCACGCAAGGCGCTTTGGAAAAAGGGCGAAAGCTCTGGCAATATGCAAAGCGTGAAGGAAATCCGGGTTGATTGCGATCAGGACGCTATTTGGCTGAAAGTGGAGGTGGCGGGCCATGACGCCACTTGCCACACTGGACGCCGCTCCTGCTTTTATCGCCGCGTCGAGCTGGACAATGGCGTAGCAAAAACAGTGATCACAGATGATCACCGGCATTTTGATCCCAATTCTGTCTATGGCAAAAAATAAATTACAGCGTTCATTGTGCGCCGTATATGTCGCACAATGAACGCTGTAATACTTTATATCTGCGGCATAATTTTCTCTTTAAACCGATTCCGGTTTAAAGAATTATGCCGTAAAACTCGATCATCAAGGCTTTGGTAATCTCGCGGGTCCACACTGTTCTTGATATATGTTCAACCGAGGAGGGTCGATACATATGCTGAACTGGAATTTAAAAGGCCAAGGGGCAAAAAATGCGATTGCCAGTGGCCCCACTGAACCCGCCTCTGTAGAGCGACCGCCACAGCCGAAGCCCAAAATCGCGCTGGCGCTTGGTGGCGGTGCTGCTCGTGGCTGGGCACATATCGGTGTTTTAAGAGCGCTGGACGAGGCTGGCATTGAAGTTGGCATGATTGCCGGAACATCGATTGGTGCGCTGGTGGGCGGCTGCTATCTGGCGGGCAAGCTTGATGAGCTTGAAACCTTTGCGCGCTCCCTCACCGTGCGCCGCATTGCAGCCTTGCTGGATCTGACCATTGGCGGCAGCGGCCTGCTGGGAGGCATGCGCCTTACCAAGCGGATGCAGGAACATTTGCAAGGGCTTTCCATTGAATCGCTGCCAAAACCCTTTGTGGCAGTGGCGGCCGAATTGCACACAGGCCATGAAGTTTGGATTGATGGTGGCAGCCTGATTACCGCGCTGCGTGCCTCCTATGCCCTGCCCGGTATTTTTGAGCCCGTTCGCAGTGAAAACAGAACTCTTGTTGATGGCGCACTGGTAAACCCGGTTCCGGTTTCCGTATGCCGCGCCTATGAACAACCGTTGGTGGTGGCCGTCAATCTTCATTACGATCTTTATGGTCGCTCGGCTGTGGTGAAACACAAGGTTGGGCCTATCGGCCCGGATACAGGCGCACGGCGAACACAGAACCGCATTGGCGTCACCGGCGTGATGGTGCAATCTTTCAACATTATTCAAGATCGCATTTCGCGCGCCCGCCTCGCAGGTGATCCGCCCGATCTGGCCTTGCATCCCCGCGTCAACGAAATTGGCCTGTCCGAGTTTCATCGCGCAGGCGAATCGATCGACAGAGGCTATGAGGAAACACGGGCCAATATTTCAGCCATTCAGCGCATGCAGCAGAGCTACGCGCGCTGAAACTGTGTGTGACGTGTTTACAGCGTCCCTTTCAATCAGGACGCTGCAGTTGCCTGATCAACCGGCAATATAGGCCTTGATATGCTCGGCCTCCAGCTCAACCTCACGGATGCGCTGTTTGACCACGTCACCAATGGATACGATGCCGATCAGTTTTCCGCCGCTTTCAACGGGAACGTGACGAAAGCGCTTGTTGCTCATCATCCCCATCAATTCGTTGACCGTGGTGTCTTCGGTGCAGCGAAACACATTGGCGGTCATCAGTTTGGAAACGGGAAGATCCATGGCCTCCACGCCAAGACGACCAATGGCCGAGGCAAGATCACGCTCAGTGAAAATGCCAACAATCCGGCCTTCCATGCCGACCACGACAACAGCACCAATTTTATTGTGATAGAGAACGCGGGCAGCATCTGCCACGCTGACGGTTGGCCCAACGGTAACAACGTCGCGGCCTTTTTCACCGAGAATATTCCTGACTGTCACAGACATTTGCTTTCCTCCTCAATTGCAGATCTCCGGGCATAGGATTCAGACTTCTTCCCCCTCCCCAAGATAAGAAGCCTGAACGCCTATGCTGCCTGCATTTTTAGAAGAACGCAACCGAGAGGGCCGCCCCGAATATTTATTTTTCCTAATTTGATTTGCGCACAGGTTTGCGGTCAAACAGCGCAAAGCCAAAGAAGCCTACCACGAAGCCGCCAATATGGGCATCCCAAGCAATGGCACCACCAGGATCACCAATCAATGGAATACCAAAGGCAATAATCAGATTGCCTGCAAAGAACATCAAAACGAACACGAGAACGGTGCGCTGGGCAAGGGCTTCAAACACGCTCAGACGTGGCACCCAGGCATCCTCCTCATCAAAACTGAAGCCAGCGCGACCAGAGCCAAAGGCAAAACGGCAGGCAGCTCCCATCAAGCCGGAGATGACGCCGGAGGCACCAATCAGCAAGTCTTCCGAGCCCCAATTCAGTGCCGCATGCGCAAAGGCCGAGGCAGCCGCCGTCACCAACCAGAACAGGACAAAGCGGGACGCACCAATGCGCCGCCAGACCGGCGTGCCAAAAGCCGCAAGCCAAAGACCATTGAAGGCCAGATGCTCAACACTGCCATGCAACAACGAATAGGTGAACGGCGTCCAGATCCACGCCATATCCTGATCGGAAAACGGCGTGACGTAGCGTATCGGGGAAAAGCCGAATTCACGCATAATCCAGTCAGACAGCTCAGTGGAGACAATCCAATTGGTTATCGCAAAGATCAAAGCCACAAGAAGCAATGATAACAGCACCCCGCCCGGCAGATTAAACACCGGTTCATGCTTGCGGCCACTTCTCACAAGACTTTCGTCCGCCACATCGTCAACATCGTCGGGGTCCTGATCCCAAGGCCCATTCGATTTATCGTCCATGCACTCGATTCCCTATGATGCGCGGCCCCTGCAATACACCAGATTGAGCATATAGCGATGCACCTTCAAAAGGAAATGGAAACCCCAAAACCTGTCAGAAAACTGTTACCGGACAACCCTATAGACGAGCCTGAATTTCGTCAATCAAGACGACAGCACACCTATCAAGAGTTGACACTCCTGTTACAACGCGATTTATTTCGTCATGTTGACGAATAAACACCGAAGCCCTGCGCTTTTCCTCTCGCTTATGTTCGCAGAAAAGGCCCTTCATGACCCGTTTTCAGTCCATTGCCGCTGCCTCAGCCGCACTTTTGTTTGCTACCGCCCTGACCCCGGCCTTCGCCGAGGGCCTTTCGTTGCCGCCCGCGCCCACCGGCGTGGGCCACGCCGATACAGCGCCACCACCGGCCAATGTGCTGGCCTATGTCGACACGGGAGCCACCAATCAGCGTGGTGATGCCTGCCACGCCACAGTGGAAACCAACGCCGGTGTGCGGGTTCTTTCCGGCTTTCTCGCTCTGTGGACTCCCCGCACGCCCTTTGTCGATGCCGATCAGGATGCACCTGCCAAGGATGGTTGCCCGGCAGTTAAAAAGAGCGATTGGGATGGCATTCCGGGCAGCACCACCGACGGGGTGCCGAAGCGCCCGGATCTGCACAGAAAAAATATTGCCTATTCCATCAAGGTGACGGGTGAGCATACGCCGGAGCGCGATCTTGCCGCTTATCTCGATGACCGTCGCGGCAAAAATGTCAGCATCACCGACGGCCTTGGCCCATTGACCGACGCCTGGCGCAAGGGCGCAAAGCAGACCACCACCATCACGGACATGCCTGCCGACGCCACAACGGTGAAATACGACGATAAAGGCAACAACCGCGGCGTTGGCGCAAAAGACAATCCCGATCTCGGCAAGGCGGTTGATCTGATTGAAGCCGGCAGCGCCGATGGCTCCACCGAGCCTGCCAAGCGCTATTATAAATTTGCCCGCCCCTATCGCCAAAGCGACAAGGTGCGCGTTGTGCCGCAGCTCGTGCCAGCCGAAAGCTCCAAGCCGGTTTCTGATGGCGGCTTCCCAAGTGGCCACACCGCCGAAGCCTGGCGCGATGCGCTGGTGATGGCCTATCTGGTGCCACAGCGCTATCAGGAAATGGTAACCCGCGCCGCTGTTCTTGGCGAAAATCGTATCCGCGCCGGTATGCACCAAACATTTGACGTTCTGGGTGGCCGCGTTCTGGCCACCGCGATTGTCGCCTACAATCTCAATCTGCCCAAAAACGCGCCTCTGCGTCAGGAAGCCTATGAGCAAAGCCAGACATGGCTGATGAAGGCAACCGATTCGTCTAACTTTCAGGCGCTGATGGCCTTTGCCCATTCCGAGCCCAAGCCGAAGGATGCTTTGGCCGATTACGCCTGGAACAAGGCTTTCGTTGAAGAACGCCTGACCTATGGCTATCCACAGATCAGCGATCCAAACCTGGCCCCCACAGTGCCAAAGGGTGCAGAAGTTCTACTCGAAACCCGCCTGCCTTACCTCAGTGCAGAGCAGCGCCGTGTGGTGCTCAAAACCACGGAAATCGCTTCGGGCTATCCGATTATCAGCGATCCTGAGGGTTGGGGCCGTCTTGACCTGTTTCGGGCCGCTGACGGCTACGGCGCATTTGACGGCGATGTCACGCTGGTTATGGACGCCAGCAAGGGCGGCTTCAATGCAGCGGATACCTGGAAGAACGCCATCAACGGCAAGGGTATGTTGAGCAAGCAAGGCACTGGCAGCCTCACCCTCACCGGCAAAAACAACTGGACCGGCGGCACAATGATTGAGGATGGCACATTGATTGCTGCATCCGACACAGCATTTGGCAATGGCGACCTTTACTTAAGCGGCGGCAAAGCCGTGATCGATACACGGGAATTGAAAGTGCGCGGCAATGTCACCGTGCGCAAACAGGCCAATGTTGAAATCAAACTGCAAGACAGAAACAATGTTCGCCTCCAGATCAACAAATCCATGTCGATTGAGGGTGGCAAGCTGGTGTTGACCGCAGCGCCCTCACAAACATTTAAGGTTGGCGATACATTGCAACTGGTGAATGCCAGCACGGTTCAGGGAAAGTTTGATTCTGTTTCACTTGCAGGTCACACGCTCAAGGTGAGTTACAGCAAAAACAACATCTCCGCTCGAATCGTAAAATAACGCACCTTTTGACTGCGGATTTAAGTTGAAACAAAACGCCCGGCTTTTCGTCGGGCGTTTTGCATTTCAGCACCCGGCGCGGGATGAAAATATGGGGCTATATAAATTTTTTGGGCGAACGCCCTGCTGGATATTTTCGCAAACCAGAATCGGTATAAGGAAGCAAGCAACAGAGGATGCATGGTGTCACGAACGCGCTTTCGGTGCCGTGGGTGAAGACTCTATTAATAGCTACCAACTAATATTAACGCCTATCCACGGCTGCGAGACCCGGCAATGTATTCCTTTCAACAGACACAAAAAAGCGAGACAGAGAGGCGTCAGGTTCAACGCGCCTTTCAGCGTGTGTCCGTTAGTCTTGAAGGGCGCTTGATGGTGCCCAGCCAGGACGAATATGTTTGCCTGACCGTGGATATGTCGCCCGGTGACGTCCGCTTTATTTGCGCTGCCCGCCCGGTGGCCGGTGATCGTATCATCGCTTACATCGACAATATTGGCCGCATCGAAGGCAGTGTGGTTAAAACCACCGATGATGGCTTTGTCATCAGCATCGTTGCCACCGATCGCAAACGCGAAAAACTGGCGGCGCAACTGACCTGGATTGCCAATAAACACGAATTGGGCCTGCCGGAAGATCGTCGTCACGATCGCCTCACCCCGCGCAAGGCACGCGCTGAACTGACACTGGACGACGGTCAGAAATTCAGCTGCCGGATTATCGACCTTTCATTGTCGGGTGCCGCCGTGGAAATGGAATATCGTCCCGCCATGGGTACGGCTGTCCGTCTGGGCAACACCCGCGGCCGCGTGGTCCGCCACTTTCTTGAAGGCGTCGCCATTGAGTTTACCACGCTTCAGTCGCGTGATTCCTTGAAAGATTTTCTCTAGAGTTTGTCAAGGAAAAATGGAATCCGGTTTTCCCGAAAAGACAAACGAAAACAAGGGAATTTAGAGTCTGTCAGGTTCAGATTCAGAGTACACGACACAAACGCCTTTATGTGCCGTTTACCCCCCTCTGGCTTGCCAGCCATCTCCCCCACAAGGAGGGAGATCGGATAGGCGTTCCCGCTCGTTTCTCACAATGAAATCCTGATTTCCGACACATAGGACGTATGCTGTTGAGCAATAGGGTTGCTTTTGTCGATCTCCCTCCTTGTGGGGGAGATGCCCGGCAGGGCAGAGGGGGGTGAGCTACACGGTAAAACGTATGCGTCGTGTACTATGGTTCAGATTGAACCAGAGCACACAGAACTGCTGCATAAGTTCTTAAATCCACTCCGATTTAAAAACTTATGCAGGAGAGTGCGGTGTGCTTCATCCTTCTTTTCACCCCCACCTCCCGCATGATCCAGCTCGCTACCCGTAACGACGACGGCGCACTCCGCTTGCGTACAAATGCTTTACGAAAGGTATAAAGGGGCGTTTTTGGCATAAATATAGTATCAACATATTCCGTTCATTAAGCATTCACCATCCGAACGCTTAGTAAAATAAATAATCACCTCAGCAACAGCGCATTCGGGCGAAATAGGCGGATTTTTCGTTCCAAATTGGGAATATCGCACTCTCCCAAAACGGGAACTCGATCAAACTCAGACCAAAACACTGAAACTGCACATCGGCAAAAAATCGTTTTCCATCATAAATTTCAACGTATTAAATTGAAAATCTCAGAACGAGCAGGACAACGTATACACAACCACTTAAGCTGATTTCTATCTTTTAGCCTACCAAATTCGTTAGAATTTTCGATAAATTTAATACTTATTCTATTCAAAACTATACTTATTTTGAGTTCTGAATTTTGCGAGAGATAAAAACATCAGCGTCATTGTACTCCCAGAACGGGGAGACATCCAATGACAAAGAAAAACACAATCGGTTTCGCCTTTATCGCTGCCATGCTTGCCTTCGCATCTGCGAGCAGCGCCAATGCAGGACAAGCCGCCATGACACTCGCTGGAAAAACCAGCCAGCCCATTGGCCATTACGAATTTTGCAAAACCCATGCGATCGAGTGCAAGCCTCTTGAGCGAGATTTTGGCCCGGCAAAACTGACACCTGAGCTTTGGAAAACCATTCTGGATGTCAATTACACCGTAAACACCACCATCAGACCTGAGACGGATCTGGAGCAATATGGCGTCGAAGAATTTTGGGCCTATCCTGTCACGGCTGGCGACTGCGAAGATTACGCGCTGCTGAAACGCCGCGAACTGATGGAAAAAGGCGTGTCGGCGTCAGACCTTCTGATCACCGTGGTGTTGCAGCCCAATGGCGAGGGCCATGCCGTTCTAACGGTCAGAACCGATCGCGGCGATTTCATTTTGGACAATATGCGCAACAAGGTGATGCTGTGGTCCGATACCGAATACACCTACCTGAAGCGTCAGGCTGGCGACAATCCCGGCCAATGGATCAAGATTATCGATAGCCGCAACTCGGCGATGGCGGCTCTGCAAACAAAATAATCCATAACCGACATTGGATGAACGCACACCCCTATCGAATTGGTCCGGTCTTCCCCGCACACCTATCCCGGCCGAGACCAAGAGCCGGTTCCGCTGCCACGGAACCGGCTCGATTTTATTAACCGTCAATTAACCATAATGGCGCAACCCTATCGACCGATAGAGAGATTCTTCAAGCGGAGCAGCGTTTCAGCGTGGCACATGCGCAAGACGACAATAGCCTGAATCAGGAAAAGCCGCTTTTATCCTTGCGCCAAAAGATCGCCCTCGCCGCGGTCTTGGGATTTATGGCTTTGTTTTCGCTGACGCTCACCTATTTCAGCCCAACACTTGGCCATTTTCTTTTGCTGGGCGATCACAGCGATCGCCAGACAGTTCGCAGCATCACCATCGGCCTTGATCAATTGCAGGTCGAAGAAAACGCCATTCGGTTTGAGCGCCAGCGGCACGATGGCAAAGCGATGCGTATTGATCTTGCGCTCATGTGGCCGGAAATGCGCGGCTATGACGTTGCCGATCGGCTGCGCTTTGATGATGCCAGCCAGACCAACCGTTTGATTTTTATTCAGATCAGCCAAAGCACCATGTCGCAAGATATGTCCGGGCGGGTCGCACCGATTTACACGCAACTTTTTGACGGTGCACCACAGCAAGGGCCTTATGGCCTGACCATTCACCGCCTCAAACCGGGCAGCGGTTATGATGGCGAGATCCTTTACACTGCACATCGGCCCGGTAATGCAGATTACGCCATACGCTGCATGGATGCCCCAAAACTGGAAGATCAAGCGATAGACGATTGCCAGCGCGATATTCACCTCGGCAAAGACTTGAGTGTTCTTTATCGTTTTTCCGCTCAAAATCTGGCGGATTGGCAAAAAATTGACGATGCCGTGACCGCCTATGTGAGCAAACGCATAACAGCAAATGCCAATCCATAAAAAATTAGTGAAAATCGCCCAGTCTTTGGCAAGGAGTTGTTCATCATAAACCACTTGGTAACGCTGTCGTTCTAAAGTGGGACCAGTGTCGCTACAGCGTCGTGCGTTTTAAAAAAACGCACGAAGAACGCTGTAACAGTTTAAGTCTGCTGCATAATTTTCGCCTTAAATCGATTCCGATTTAAGGAATTATGCAGTAGGGGGCGGCAAAATCGTGGATTCTGGAAAAAAGAGCATAGTGGTGAAGAAGCAAGTCGCGAGCCTCCTTGGCCGGAGTATGATGATCCGGTATATGACCCGTCTGTCTGTCGCTGCCCTCATTGCATGTGCCGCCAGCCTCAGCAGCACCGCCACGGCCCAGGCCGCCTACTCGCCGCCCTATGCCGATATAGTGGTCGACGCCAACACTGGCAAAGTGTTGAAATCTTCTGATCCCGACGCGCTGCGCTATCCTGCATCGCTCACCAAGATGATGACCCTTTATCTGGTGTTCGAAGAATTGCAAAAGGGCAAGATCCGCCTCAACACCCCTATTCGGGTATCGGCGCATGCGGCATCGCAAAAGCCATCAAAGCTCGGCGTTAAAGCCGGACAGACCTTCACGGTCGAGCAAGGCATTTTGGCCGTGGTCACCCGCTCCGCCAACGATGTGGCAACGGCCCTTGGTGAAGCATTGGGCGGCAGTGAAAGCCACTTTGCCGAAATGATGACCGCAAAGGCGCGCTCCCTTGGCATGACGCGCACCACCTATCGCAATGCCAATGGCCTGCCAAATTCACAACAAAAAACCACAGCACGCGATCAGGCGCGTCTGGGCATGGCGCTGTATACGCATTTTCCGCAGTACTACCATTATTTTTCGGCCAGACGTTTTGTTTATGGCAAGCAGGTTATCGGCAGCCATAACCGCTTGATTGGCAGCGTACGCGGTGTAGACGGCATCAAAACCGGCTTCACAAATGCGTCTGGTTTCAATCTTGTCAGCTCGGTCCATATTGATGGCAAGTCATTGGTTGCGGTCGTGCTCGGAGGTGTTTCAACCCCTGCCCGCGACAATCGCATGCGCCAGTTGATTGCCACCTATTTGCCGCAAGCCTCAAGCCGCGGCAACACCCGCGCCCTTGTTGCCAGCCAGAAATCGATACCTGAGCCCGTTGCCAACGCTTCGCGCGGCTCCGAACCCGTGCCCAGCTTGCCGATGGCAGACGTACCTGTTCCCGGTGCCCGCTACGGCAGCGCTCCGGCTTTGGGCGAAACGGCTTACGCAAATGATGAAGACGACAGCAGTGCGTCAAAGGCAATCTCGACAATTGCGCCGACCCCGAAACGTCGCAAGATGACTGGCCATCACCCTGTACCACCTGCCAACGTTGATAACACGATGACCTTCTCCACAAAGTCCGAGGCAAAAGCCGAATCGGGCTGGACGGTTCAGATTGGCGTTGCCAACAGCCATAGCGATGCCATGGACCTGTTACAGCGGGCAAAAGCGAAGGGCCACGCCGGATTGAAACAGGCTCGCCCTCTGGCTGTTGCCTATGGCGAAGGTTCTTCAAAAGTCTACCGCGCCCGCTTTATCGGGTTTGAGGACCAGCAAGCCGCTTTAAATGCATGTAATTCGCTGAAAAAATCTGGCGTGAGTTGCTGGGCCGCGATGCAATAACCACAACACCCCACCTCGAAATGTCATGCGTGCGAGGAAACCAAAATGGCAAACAACGAAAATATTGAAAACATCATCTCTGAAGATGCGGCCATGCCGTACAACCCGCGCAGCGTGTTGAACCCATTGCACGATGCAGCTTTCAAGCTGGCGGAATTTGGTACAAACAAGCCGCGTTCAAAGACCCGCGAGTTGATGAATCTGCTGATGTGCCATGGTGCGCGCGCCTGGCGCTACTCACAGCCAGAAGCCCATATTCACATCCATATCGGCATGCAATCGGGCCGGATTCCGCTGACAATGCGCCTGAGATAATATAGATATTAGCTTGATTGTCGGGGGGATAACATCATGCCACTTTACGCTTTGGGTGATCTGTCACCAGCCTTGCCAGAAGCCAACCGGTTCTGGATTGCGCCAGATGCGCATGTGATTGGCAATGTCATTCTCGGTGAAGACGTTGGCATCTGGTTTGGTGCCGTGCTGCGCGGTGATAATGAAGCCATTACGCTGGGTGCTGGCACCAATGTGCAAGAAGGCACCATGATCCACACCGACATGGGCTTTCCCGCAACAATCGGCCAAGGCTGCACCATTGGCCACCATGCCATTATTCATGGCTGCACCATTGGTGATAACTCCCTGATCGGCATGGGAGCGACCGTTCTCAACGGCGCAAAAATTGGCAAGAATTGCCTGGTCGGAGCCAATGCGCTGATTACCGAAGGCAAAGAATTTCCCGACAATTCCCTGATTGTTGGCGCGCCGGCCCGTGTTGTGCGCATACTGGATGATCAAGCCGTCGAGGGATTGCGAAAATCGGCGCTCAATTACATTGCCAACTGGCAGCGTTTTGCCCGCGATCTGCGTCCATTATAAGCCTGCGCAATTGGCGCAAACGCCCTTGATCTCAATGGTGGTTTTCTCGGCCTTGAACCCCCTGCCCTTGGTCCAGTCCTGAAGCTGATGCTCAATGGCGTGGTCGTGAAACTCCTGCACCAGACCGCAGCGTTCACAAATGGCAAAGGCAACCGTGCCGTGGCTGCAACAATCATGCTTTGGATGGGAGCAGACAACAAAAGCGTTCAGGCTTTCCAGCCGATGCACAAGCCCAAATTCCAACAGCTTTTCCAAAGCGCGATAGACCTGAAGCGGTGCGCGAAAACCGTGATCGCGCAATTTATCAAGAATGGTATAGGCGGAAAGAGGCCCATCAGCGCTCTCGAGAGCTTGAAACACAAGAGCCTGATTGCGGGTTAGTTGCGGCGTGGCCATAGACATCATCCTTTCCCGTTGGAGGCGCGAGGACCGCGCACGGGCAGCAGACTTAAAAGAAACAACACGAGAGCCGCCACCACAATGGAAGGCCCCGACGGCGTGTCATAGGTCAGTGAACCAAACAGCCCACCGACAACGGCAAGCCCGCCAATCACCGAGGCCATAACGGCCATGATCTCGGGCGTGGGAGCAAAGCGCCTTGCTGTTGCCGCCGGAATGATCAGCAAAGCCGTGATCAACAAAATACCCACAATCTTCATGGCAATGGCAATGACAACCGCCATCAACAGCATGAAAATAAGTCTGGCGCGTGCGGGTTTCAAGCCTTCGGCTTCCGCCACATCCTCATTCACCGTTGCCGCCAGCAGCGGACGCCACAGCAGGCACAGACAAGCAATGACGAAAAAGCCGCCCAACCAGACGGTGACGATATCGGTACTGGTCACCGCCAGAATATCACCAAACAGATAGGCCATCAGATCCAGCCGCACCCAGGTCATGAACGCCACCAGCACAAGGCCAATTGCCAGCGTGGAATGGCTCAAAATACCCAGCAGCGCATCAGATGACAGCCCCTGTTTTTTCTGCAAGCCCAGCAACAACAACGACACCATTGCTGCCACCAAAAACACACTCAAGGTCAAATTGATCGAAAACAGCAAGGACAGCGCCACGCCCAACAACGCCGAATGGGCCATGGTATCGCCAAAATAGGCCATACGCCGCCAGATCACAAAACATCCCAGAGGACCAACGGTAAACGCCAGCCCAACACCGGCAAGAAGCGCACGCAGGAAGAAATCATCCATCATGGCGACCTCCGTTCAATGCGGTCGAGGCCGTGCCTTCGCCATGGTGCTGATGGTGGTGTTTTTCCCCATGATCATGATCATGATGATGGCCGTCACCCGGGTGGCAATTGTCGGTAATCGAGCCATCCTGATGCTGCACCCGCCCATCCGGCAGGTGGGTGTGATCATGGCGATGATTATAAACCGCCAGCGTGCGTGCAGCGGCCACACCAAACAAGCGCTGATATTCCGGGCTTTGGCTGACAATATCGGGCGTGCCCCGGCAACACACATGGCCGTTCAGGCACACCACCGTATCGGTCTCGGCCATCACCACATGCAAATCGTGTGAAATCAGCAAAATACCGCAGCCGGTTTTGCGCCGAATGTCAGAAATCAAATCGTAAAGCGCGATTTCACCTGCAAAATCGACACCCTGCACAGGCTCGTCCAGCACCAGCAAATCAGGTTTGCGCGCCATGGCACGGGCCAGAAGTGCGCGCTGAAACTCACCACCCGACAGATTTTGCACCTGTGCGCGGGCCAAATGGGCAATGCCTACAGCATCAAGGGCGGCGTCCACCTCGCGCTTGCTCAGCTTCACGGTCAGCGTCATCAAACGCTCGACACTGAGCGGCATGGTCCAATCAACGGCGAGCTTTTGCGGAACGTAACCCACGGTAAAATCGCGCAACCGCTCGACGCTGCCCTCATCAGGCTTCAGAACACCGATGGCCATTTTGGCCGTGGTGGATTTTCCTGATCCATTTGGGCCGATCAGGGTAACAATCTCGCCTTTACGCAACTCAAGCTCGACACCACGCACCAGCCAGCGCCCACCGCGCTGAATACCAGCATTGCGAAGAGTGACCAGCGGAGCTTCACCAGAGATATTCAGCACGCAAGCATGACCTTAAATTTGTCTGTTGCATCACGCTATGCCACACGTTATAGCGTTACGCAATCTATGTAATAACATTACATGGGCATCACGGGACATGACATACAGGAGATCATCATGCGCGCAAAGCACCTTGCTTACCTCGGTTTTATGAGCAGTTTTTTGGCGTGTGGCTCTGCCTTTGCTTCCCCCAATGTCGTGACCTCGATCAAACCTCTCAACTCGATTGTAGCCGCCATCATGCAAGGTGCGGGTACACCTGAATTGCTGGTGGAGGGTGCTGGTTCTCCCCATAATTATAGCCTCAAACCATCGAAAGCCGAAGCATTGCAACACGCAGATGTGGTTTTCTGGATTGGACCGGGGTTGGAAGCGTTTCTGGATAAGCCTTTGGATGCTTTGGCGGGCAAAGCCAAAGTGGTCGAGATGGAACATGCCAAGGGCGTAAAACTTCTGCCAACACGTCAAGGCGGAACATTTGAGCCACATATGCATGATGAAGATCATGATGCCGCCGAGGGCGGCGAGCACCACGATGCAGACCACGCCCATGATGAACATGCCCATGACGCGCAGGCACATGATGAGCAGGCACATGACGAGCATCACGAGCATGACGAAGCCTTTGACATGCATATCTGGCTTGATCCGAACAATGCGAAAGCCATGGCGAAAACGGTCGCCGACACATTAAGCCAGCAAGATGCTGCCAATGCGGCCCTATATGCCAAAAATCTGGCGGCCTTCGACGCCAGCGTTGATGCACTGGACAAGAAGCTTGCAGCCCAACTGGCTCCGGTGCGCGGCAAACCGTTCATCGTCTTTCATGATGGTTATCAGTATTTTGAGCATCACTATAAGATCACCGTTGCGGGCTCCATTACCGTCAGCCCGGAAACCGCCCCCGGTGCCAAGCGTGTGGCCGAAATTCACGCCAAGGTCAAAGAGTTGGGAGCCACCTGCGTGTTTGCCGAACCGCAGTTTACCCCAAAGCTGATTTCTGTGGTGGCAGAAGGCACCAAGGCCCGCACCGGCGTGCTTGATCCCCTCGGCACCGATTTGAAGGATGGGCCAGACCTATATCCGGCTCTGATGACCAATATGGCAAACGCCATCAGCACCTGCCTCAAGGGCTGATACCAAGTTCAAAAACGGCGGATGCAGACATCCGCCTTTTTAAGGTCGACAAATGTAATGTTATTACATTAAGGAGTGAGAAATGACGCAGAGACTTCCAGTCACCGTTCTTTCCGGCTTTCTGGGTGCCGGTAAAACCACCCTGCTCAACCACATTCTTGGCAATCGCGATGGCTTGCGCGTGGCGGTGATTGTCAATGACATGAGCGAGGTGAATATTGATGCGGCCCTCGTGCGCGATGGCGGCGCAAACCTATCGCGTACCGATGAGCAATTGGTGGAAATGAGCAATGGCTGCATTTGCTGCACGCTGCGCGAGGATTTGCTGACAGAAGTGCGCCAGCTGGCCGCTTCCAACAAATTCGACTACCTTTTGATTGAGGCCACCGGCATTGCCGAGCCGCTGCCGATTGCCACCACCTTTGATTTTCGCGATGAAGATGGCCAAAGCCTCAACGATATTGCCCGTCTGGATACGATGGTGACGGTGGTGGACGCCGCCAATCTTCTCAATGATTACAGCTCCACCGATTTTCTGGCAGACCGCGGTGAAACGGCGGGCGATGAAGACAACCGCACGCTGGTGGATCTGCTGGTCGAGCAAATCGAATTTGCCGATGTCGTTGTGCTCAACAAAGCCAGCATCGCCGGCGCTGAAAAGCTCGATGCCGCCCGCAAGATTGTCGTTGGCCTTAACCCCGATGCCCATATTATCGAAACGGATTTCGGCCATGTTGAACCAAGGCAGGTGCTTGGCACCAACCGCTTTGACTTTGCCCGCGCCGAAACCCATCCGCTGTGGTTTAAAGAACTGCACGGCTTTAAAGATCACGTGCCGGAAACCGAAGAATACGGCATTCGCTCCTTTGTCTATAGAGCCCGCCGTCCTTTTGATCCCATGAAGTTTCAGGCGTTTATTGATAGCGCATGGCCGGGCGTTATCCGTGCAAAGGGCTTTTTCTGGCTGGCCACCCGCCCCCACCATGTTGGCGAAATGAGCCAGGCTGGCCCCTTGGTGCGCACAGGCCGCATGGGTCTGTGGTGGGCCTCGGTGCCAAAGCAGCAATGGCCACAAGATCCCGGCTTCATGCGGGCCATGGCCCCTTATCTCGATCCGATCTGGGGAGATCGTCGCCAGGAACTGGTGTTTATTGGTGCCGACCCGATGAATGAAGCCGAGATCCGTGCAAAATTGGATGTATGTCTGGTGCCCGAATCGAGCTTCACGCCCGCTGCCTGGCGCAATATGAAAGACCCCTTCGCGGAATGGGCAGCACCGCAGATGGCAACAGCCTGATCAAGGGGACCAAGCGACACACGCTTTACCAAGGCCGCCGCCTTATCTTTCAAAGATCAGGCGGCAGCAGAGCCAGGTTCAAGCATCGCGATCCGCACGCTTCATCCGCTTTATATTGGACACCAGATCGCCAAACCGATCTCCCTGCACCGCGATATGGTCACGCAACACGTGACGGGCTTTTTCGGCGTCGCCATCAAGAATGGCGGCAACAATTTCACCATGCTCCCGCAAGGACGTTTTCATGCGATTGCGAACACGCAGTTGCAAACGGCGATAAGGCCGAAGACGCCGATGCAACAGCACGCATTGATCTTTCAAAAAACCGCTATGGCAAGCCTCATAAATCGCATGGTGAAACACCTCGTTTTCATAGTAATAATCGTCGGTGTCTTCCTGTAGGCAAGCCCGCTCACACCGCGCATGCGCGTCCAGAAGCGCGATCCGATCTGCGCTGGTGTGGCGGCGTGCGGCGTGTGCGCCTGCCATACCCTCAAGCTCGGCCATCACATCAAACATTTCAAAGACATATTGCGGTCCAAGATCAACCACCACTGCCCCGCGCCGGGGCCGGATCTCTACCATGCCAATCGCACTTAACTGCATTAATGCTTCACGGATCGGCGTGCGCGAAACGCCAAAGCGAGACGCAAGCTGCACTTCATCCAACCGCTCGCCCGGCACAAATTCCCCCGCCACGATACCGTTTTCAATTTCATCCCGGAGCTTGTGGAAAGTGTTTGAAGACATGGCGGATCTCTGCGTACAATATCAAAAATCTTGTATACAACATTATTGACATTGCGTGCAAGACAGGGGCATCATGATAAAAATCCGGCGGGGAGGCTGGAACAAAGGGAGGAAAACATGAAAAAAATCAGACAGATACTGAAAGTCGGCGCGCTGACCGCCATAAGCACCGTTGCAGCGTGGAGCGCCCATGCGGACACAGTGTTGAAAGCGTCCCACCAATTTCCGGGGGGAAAAGGCGACATCCGCGATGAGATGGTTCAACTTATCGCCCGCGATGTTGCGGCCGCCAATGTCGGGCTGACCATTCAGGTGTTTCCGGGGTCTTCGCTTTACAAACCCAACGACCAATGGAACGCCCTCACCCGTGGCCTTCTGGATATGACCTCTTTTCCACTGGATTACGCCTCGGGCCGCAATCCCGAGTTTTCGGCAACCTTGATGCCCGGCCTTGTCGGCAATTTTGACCGTGCCAAACGCCTCAACACCTCGCCCTTTATGACAGACATCAAGAAGATCATTGAAAAGCAAGGGGCTATCGTGATCTCTGACGCCTGGCTTTCGGGGGCTTTTGCCTCCAAAAAGGGCTGCATCACCTCGCCTGAAACCATAAAGGGACAAACCATACGCGCAGCAGGCCCTGCTTTTGAAGAGATGCTGGTGGGTGCTGGTGCCTCCATTTCGTCCATGCCGTCTTCAGAAATTTACACCGGCATGCAAACCGGCGTACTGGATGCGGCCAACACATCCTCTGCCAGCTTCGTCTCTTACCGGCTGTTTGAACAGGCCAAGTGCCTCACAGCACCCGGAGAGAACGCGCTGTGGTTCATGTATGAGCCCGTTCTGGTTTCCAAGAAGACCTTCGACAAGCTGACACCGGACCAGCAAAAAGCCATTCTGGCTGCGGGCAAAAAGGCTGAAGAATTCTTCGACAAGGAAGTGCGCAAAGGCGATCAGGTGATGATTGATGCCTATAAGAAGGCAGGCGTGGAGGTCGTTGAAATGACCAAGGCCGATTATGATGCCTGGCTCGAGATTGCCAAGAAAACCTCTTACAAAAACTTCGCCGAGAAAGTGCCAGGCGGTGCCAAGCTGATTGATGAAGCACTCGCCGTAAAATGATCGACCAAAGCATCGAGGGCTGCGGAGGCAATGCCGCACCCTCACGGCAAAAATTGGGGAATATCAAGATGGTAAAGGCCTATATTTGGACAATCAGCCAAATATCCCGCCTGTTTGCTTTCATTGCAACAGCACTTTTGATTGCGTCCATGCTGGTCGTCTGTCAGATGATTTTACTGCGCTATGCGTTCAATCTTCCCACGATCTGGCAAACCGATTTTGTGGTGTTCGCAGCCACCGCCGCCATGTTTCTCGGCGCACCCTATGTGCTGCTCAAAGGCGGCCATGTTGGTGTCGATGTGGTTGAATTGATGGTCAGCGCATCGACCCGACGCGGGCTGAAACTGATTGGCAGCCTTTTGGGTTTGTTGTTTTGTGTGATCATGCTGCTGGCGGGCTGGTTTCAGTTTCACGATGCCTGGGCCGGTAATTGGAAACACTCCAGCGTCTGGGCACCGCCGCTCTGGATTCCCCTGCTTTCTTTGCCCATCGGCTTTGGCCTTTTGAGCCTGCAATATACCGCACAAATCCTGTCGCTTCTCACCCATCAGCCGCAAGACACCTCCAATGCGTCCGAAGATCCACATTCCGCTCTGAAGGAGATGCCGCAATGAGCCCAACTGCTGCCGGATTGCTGATGATCTTTGCGTTGTTTGTGCTGCTGGGCACGGGCATGCCCATTGCGTTTGCGCTTGGCCTTGCCGCTGTTTCTGCGCTGTTTTTCCAAAGCGGTTTTGATATTTTCTATGTGCTGGGCGACACCATGTTCTCCGGCATTGCCAATCTGGCCTATGTTTCTATTCCGATGTTTGTGCTCATGGGGGCCGCCGTTGCCTCATCACCTGCGGGATCGGATCTCTATACCGCGCTGGATCGTTGGTTAAACCGGGTGCCGGGCGGTCTGGTTCTCTCCAATATCGGTGCCTGTGCGATTTTTTCCGGCATGACCGGCTCTTCCCCCGCCACCTGCGCCGCCATTGGCAAAATGGGCATTCCCGAAATGCTCAATCGGGGTTACCCCAATTCGGTTGCCACCGGCTCCATCGCCGCAGGCGGCACGCTTGGTATTTTGATACCGCCATCGGTGACGCTGATTGTCTATGGCATCGCCACCGAATCCTCCATTGGCCGCCTGTTTATGGCAGGCGTCATTCCCGGTATCATGCTGACAATCATGTTCATGATCTGGGCCGTGATTGACTGCAAGCGCAAAGGCTATGTGTTTGATGCCGGTGGCATTCGCTACACGTTAAAACAACGAATGGCGTCTCTGCCGCGCATTCTGCCCTTTTTGCTGATCATTGCCGGAACGCTCTATGTGCTCTACGGCGGCGTGGCAACGCCATCGGAGGCGGCAGGTGCTGGTGCCTTTCTCACGCTCGCTGTCGTTATCATTGCCTATCGGCTGTTTCGCATCAAACCCGTTGCCCAGATTTTTTCCTCGGCCATGCGCGAGAGCGTGATGATCATGATGATCATGGCGTCTGCAGAATTGTTCGCCTTTGCACTATCATCGCTTTACATCACTCAGTCGGTGGCAACCTTTATCGCCGATCTTGAAGTAAACCGCTGGGTTTTGATGCTGATCATCAACGTCTTCCTGCTGATCTGCGGCATGTTCCTGCCGCCCGTTGCCGTCATTGTCATGACAGCGCCCATGCTGTTCCCGATTGTGACGCAAGCAGGTTTTGATCCCTATTGGTTTGCCATTATTCTCACGATCAACATGGAAGTCGGGCTGATTACGCCACCCATCGGGCTCAATTTGTTCGTCATCAATGCCATTGCGCCCAAAATACCCACGCGCGATATTTTGTGGGGTGCTCTGCCCTATGTGATCGTGATGTTCATTGCCATCCTCATTTTGTGCGTCTTTCCCGATATTGTGACATGGCTACCCAATCATATGCTCGGAGCAATGTGATGAACACCACATCCTTCTTTGGCGACATGCTGCAAGCCATTACCGATAGGGGCCGTCGGCTGCTGTCCTTTGGCCCACGCAATGAAGATGAAAACCCGTTGAGCACCATGGAAATGCTCTGCGAGACCTTGCTTTCCAGCCGGGGTGAGGCCTCGGGCATGGCGCTGGCCACCGACATTCTGGCCGGCTGGCAGCGGCTGGATGCCGCCCAGCAAAAAGCCTTCATGCATATGCTGCTCACACGCTTCGGCCCAAAAACAGACCGCCTTGAAAAGGCGATTGACAATTACCGCAGCAACCCCAGCCCCAAAGCCTTGCTGGAACTTCACTTTGCCTCCGAGCCACGCCGTCAGGAGTTGATCCGGCGATTTAACCTAGCTCCCAATGGCGTGGCATCCCTGGTGCGTATGCGCGAAGCCCTTCTTGGCATCAAGGCCAGCGACCGCGATCTTGAAGCCGTGGATGCCGATTTCGCCCATCTGTTCGGGTCATGGTTCAACCGCGGCTTTCTCATGCTGCGGTCCATCAATTGGTCGACGCCCGCCAATATCCTCGAAAAAATCATCCGCTATGAAGCTGTGCACCACATTGGCAGCTGGGATGAACTGCGCCTGCGACTTGCGCCAGATGACCGCCGCTGCTTTGCCTTTTTCCACCCGCAACTGGTGGATGATCCGCTGATCTTTGTTGAAGTGGCACTGACGCAGGAAATCCCCGCCAATATCGCCGGTCTGTTGCGGGAGGAACGGGCTGAAATCCACGCCAAGGAGGCAACAACTGCTGTGTTTTACTCGATCTCCAATTGTCAGGATGGCCTACGCGGCATTTCCTTTGGCAATTTTCTGATCAAGCAGGTTGTGCAAGACCTGCGGCGGGATCTGCCCAAGCTTGAAACGTTTGTAACACTTTCGCCGGTACCCGCCTTTGCCGCATGGCTTGCAAAAGAGCGCGACAATGACGCATCGGACGTCCTCAGCGCCACCGACAAAGCCAAACTGGCAGCGCTGGACCAGCCGGAATGGTGGAATGATGACGCTTTGTGCGAGCAAATTCGCCCCATCATCACCATGGCTGCCGCCTGGTATTTCTTGAAAGCCCGCAACAGCGAAGCAAAGGTCATCGACCCTGTGGCCCGCTTCCATTTGGGCAATGGTGCGCGCCTTGAGCGCATCAATTTTCTTGCAGACCGCTCACCCCGCGCATTAAAGCAATCCTTTGGTTTGATGGTCAATTATCTCTATAAACTGGATGATATCGAGACAAACCACGAGGCATTTGCAGCCCGCAACGAGGTTGTTGCAGCGCAAACCATTCGTAAGCTGGTGCCAACCGATAAAGCACCGAAAAATCTGATTGCTCTGCCGCAAGCCTTGATTGCCACGCAGGCCAAAGACGAGCAAAAAACCAATAGCAGCAAGGAGTTTCATGCATGAGCAACCACCTTTTTGATGCCATCTGCGCCGGCATCCGTTCAGACGCGCCCTTTATCGAGACTTTAGAGGGTAAGTGCTGGACCTATGGTGATATGCTCACCCTCTCCGCCCGCCTGGCCTCTGCCCTTGTCAAAAGCGGCGTAAAGCCCGGCGATCGCGTGGCGGTGCAGGTTGAGAAAAGCCCGGAAGCCTTGATGCTCTATCTCGCCTGCGTGCGGGCCGGTGCGGTCTATTTGCCACTCAACACTGCCTATACACTGGCGGAACTCGAGTATTTCATTGGCGATGCCGAACCAAGCCTGGTTGTCTGTGCTCCAGCCGCCAAGTCCGGACTTTTGCCAATTGCCACAGCCAAAAATGCTGCCGTTGAAACGCTGGATGAAAAAGGTGGTGGCAGCCTGATGGAACTGGCAGCGCAGCAGCCCGATGCATTCACAGACGTTGAGCGCGCAGCCAATGATCTTGCGGCGATACTCTACACCTCCGGCACCACAGGCCGCTCAAAGGGTGCGATGTTAAGCCACGACAATCTGCTGTCCAACGCCGCCACCCTGCGCGATTATTGGAAATTCTCCAGCGCAGATCGGCTTATCCACGCACTGCCGATCTTTCACACCCACGGACTGTTTGTGGCATCCAATGTCATCCTGCTCTCGGGCGCGTCCATGTATTTCCTGCCGAAATTCGATGCCGACACAGCGCTGCGCCTGATGCCGACATCGACAGTCATGATGGGCGTTCCCACCTTCTATGTCCGCTTGGTGCAAAGCCCGGATCTCACGCCACAATCCACCGCCCATATGCGGTTGTTCATCTCTGGCTCTGCGCCGCTGCTGGCCGAAACCCATCGCCAGTTTGAAGCCATGACCGGCCATCGTATCCTTGAGCGCTACGGCATGACGGAAACCAATATGAACACCTCCAATCCCTATGACGGTGAACGGGTGGCCGGGACTGTTGGTTTCCCCTTACCCGGCGTCGCATTGCGCGTCACCGACCCTGAAAGCGGCAGGCCATTGGCAGACGGCGAAACCGGGATGATCGAAGTGAAAGGCCCAAATGTATTTCAGGGCTATTGGCGCATGCCGGAAAAAACCCAAAGCGAGTTTCGAACCGACGGCTTTTTCATCACTGGCGATCTTGGCAAAGTGGATGAGAATGGCTACGTCCACATCGTCGGCCGCGGCAAGGATCTGGTGATTTCAGGCGGCTATAACATCTATCCAAAGGAAGTGGAGAGCGAGATCGACATGTTGCCCGAGGTGGTCGAGAGCGCCGTCATCGGCGTTGCCCATCCAGATTTCGGCGAAGGTGTCACAGCCGTTGTCGTGCTCAAGCCCGGCGCATCCTTGGATGAAAAAGGCGTGTTAAACGCCCTTCAAGACCGTTTAGCCCGCTACAAACAACCCAAGCGCGTCATATTTATCGACGACTTGCCGCGCAACACGATGGGCAAGGTGCAGAAAAACATTCTTCGCACCACCTATGCCGATTTGTATCAATCCTAAAAACAGCTTTGCGCCGTGCGGCTCATCTGCCGCACGGCGCTTATGCATGATGGCAAAGCACGTTTATTTCAGAAACATCAAAGATGTAGGAACAAAGACATCCCTCTGGTCGTTATGGTCCCAAGCAAAAGAAAGGATCGGACCATGCTTCATTGGATATTGATTTTTCTATTGATTGCCGCAGCCGCCAGTCTTCTGGGCTTTCGCGGCGTTGCAGGTGCCTCGGCAGGAATTGCCAAAATCCTGATCTTCATCGTGCTGGTGATCTTCATCATCGCATTTGTGACCGGCGTCGTGGTCGTCGCCTGATCGATGCACAGTGCTGTAAGGGGTGTCCGTTTTTCCGTTCGGGAAAACCGGATTCCACTCTTCCCTCACAAACTCCCATGCAATATTCCGGCGCATATTGGATGCGCCGGAATATTCACGTCATCAAGTATCAGGCCTCGAATGTCACCTGACCGTCGCAGATGGTAACCACCGGCCGCACCTGCGATAAAGCGTCAAACGGCACAGCTTCAACGTCGCCGTTCAGCACGACAACATCCGCCAGATAGCCTGTCTTCAAAATGCCCTTGCGGTCTTCCATGCTTTCCACATAGGCACCGTTGATCGTGTAGGCTTCCAGCGTTTCTTGCAAGCTTAACCGTTGATCCTGAAGATCATCTGCCCATTTCTGACGGGTCATGGCCTGCTCGATCGACAACATCGGATCCAGCGGAGAAACCGGCCAGTCGGTTGCAAACACCATTTTGGCACCTGCATCCACCAATGTTCGCCATGCGTAAGAATAGGGCCAACGTTCGCGGCCAATATAATCGATGCAAGGGCGCAGCGGCAACAAGCCTGTGCCTGGTGGGTGTGGAGGCTGCATGGATGCGACAACACCCAGCTCTTTAAAACGCGGAATATCCGTCGGCAACACCACTTCAATATGCTCTATCCGGTGACGGATCGCCGTATTTCCCGTGGCTTTTATACCCGCCTCGTAACCGTTCAGCACCATATTGACGGCACCATCACCAATGGCATGGACGGCAATGGGGAGACCTTCCTTGGTGGCCTCAATGGCAATTGCATCAAACGCCTCTTGCGAAAACAGCGGATCGCAGTTGAGGCCCGGCTTGTGCGCATAACCACCAGACATGTGGGCGGTTTCACCTTCGATGACACCATCCATGAAGAGTTTGATGAAATCGGACCGCAACTGATCATCATTAAAGCGCGCGCGCCATGCCACAGCTTTGTCTTGAACATCGCTAAGCGGCATAAAATTCTTCATGTGAAATGGCATGCGAACACGGCAGGGCAGGCCATCGGTGTTTTTGATTTCCTCGAGAATTTCGAGTTGGTAGAGGCTGCCATCCATATTCTGGATAGATGTGATACCGAGCGAAGCACAATAGGCCAAGCCCCGCTTGATCAGCGCGATATCGGTTTTACGCTCCTCATCCGAGACGTTTTCCGGGTCACCACCTGTTGCGACGCCCAGCATGTCACGACCGCCGCTATCCGACAGGGCAACAACCGGACCAAATGCGTTTGCTTCGCGCAATTCGCCGGTGGCCAGCCCATCCGGGCCCATCACCACTTCATTGCCCAACCCAACATCACGCCCCTGCAACAGACCCGCCTGCTCCAGCGCCAGCGTGTTGGCCCAGGCAATATGGTGGTCGAAGGAGAACAAGATTAACGGGCGGTCAGAGATGATCGCATCCAGATCATGCCGGTCGAGGCGCTTTGTTTCCATAACGCCGTAATCAGCGCCATTGCCGATCAACATTTTAAGATCCGGATTAGCATTTGCATAATCGCGAACTGCGGCCTTCAGCACCTCAAATCCCTTGAGGCCATATACATCGAGCCGCACCAGCGACACCGATCCACCAAAAATATGCATATGCCCTTCGTTGAAGCCCGGCATAACCGTGCCCTCACCTGCATCAATGATGCGCGTCGTGTCACCAACATAGCCAGAGACATCATCCCAGTCCCCCACAGCGACAATACGGTTATCACGTATTGCCAGCGCGCTGGCCTTTGGTGTGTCGGCATCCATCGTCAAGACGCGGCCATTTTTAATTACAATCGAAGCTGCTTCGGTCATTACGAACATCCTGGAATTTACATGAAGAAAGCGCAAGGCTGGTATGCAGCGCCGGAAGCTGACATGTCTTGCACCGAAATCTGGATATCTGGCTGATACCCTCTCGGTATCAGCCAGACCGGAAATTACCGCATCACTTCAGCCCAGATCTTGTTGTAGATGGTTTGTACGTCTTGAGAGCACGGCGTGATGAAAATGCCATGAGACAACAATTCCGCTGATGGGAACAACTCCGGTGCGTTTTTCAGGCTTGGATCCATATATTCAGCAGATCCCATAATGCCGTTATTGTAGCGGTTGAAGTTGGAGATCAGGGCCGCATTTTTCGGGTCCATAATGAAATTCTGAAAAAGCTTGGCGTTCTCGACGTTCTTCGCATCTTTCAAAACGGCAACGCTGTCAGTCCAGAGTGGAAAACCTTCTTTCGGATAGCCAAACTTGATGGCATCGTCGAGCAGGCGCGAACGATAGGACGCACCCGACCAGTTCACGCCCGCCAGAAATTCACCGCCCGCATACAGGTTTTCATTGCCATAGCTGATGGAAACCCATTTCTTTTTTGCCGCAATTAATGTGTCACGCAGCTTACGCAAAACCGCTTTGTCATCCGTGCACTGTTTGCCGCCGACATAAAAAAGCGCAAGCGGCATCACGTCAGACATGTCTGGCAGGACATTGACCTTGCCAGCAAGCTCCTTGGGTGGGTCCATGAAGATAGCCGAGGTGTTGATATCGCCTTTGTAAACCTTGGTATTGACGGTAACGCCGGTAGCACCCCAAACCCAGGGAACGCTGTAATGCCGCCCCTTGTCAAAATCGACATTCACCCACTTCGGGTCGACATTTTTGAAGTTTTCCATCTGGTCGGGCCGGGTTTCCAGCAGCAAGCCCTCCTTGATCCAGATTGGCATCACAGAAGAACTCGGAACAACGATATCGTAGCCTGCTCCGCCCTGGCGCACCTTTGCCAAGGCCGCATCATTCGAATCATATTCGGTGATGGATACTTTCACCTTGTAAGTGTCCTCGAATTTCTTGATCAGTTCAGGGCTTGTGTAATTTCCGAAGGTGAAGATGTTCAGGGCACCTTCAGCCGCAGCCGTCCCCATGGATGCGGTCATCAACCCAATGACCGCTGTCGACACCAAAGCAAATTTGCGGACCATAATCGTTCTCCTCTATTTTTTAGCTGTTTGTTGTTGGCCAAGATGTAGTTTTGTCGGTGCAGGAAAGCCGCTGACCAAGGCTCCCGGACAGGCAAGGTTGGAGATCCAAGCGAGAGTTCAACCAAGCTGGAATAATTGCTGCATAAACATAAATCACCGACAGCAGCATGCACCATATATGGCGCACAAGGCATGCAGTAACGCTTTAAAGTTGCTGCATAATTCCTTCAATTGATTCCGATTTAAGGAATTATGCAGTAGGCATGAACAAGGTGAATGCTTAAACGCCCTATTCCTGATTTTCGGTACGGTTTACGAAGTAGAACACCGTCACAATCGCAATCGAAATCGCTAAAAAGGCGGTTGCGATCGCGTTGATTTGGGGTGTCACACCGCGCCGGATCTGGCCCAACATGTAGGTGGGGATGGTTTCCTGGCCGCCACTTTTGATGAATTCGGTGATCACAACGTCATCGAGGGAAATCACAAAAGACAGCATGCCGCCGGCGATAATAGCGGGCCAAATCATCGGCAAGGTCACGAATCTGAAGGTTTGCCAGCTCGATGCATACAGGTCTGAAGCGGCATTTTCCAAGGAGCGATTCATGTCCGACAAACGCGCCCGCAGCGGCATATAAGCAAACGGAACACAGAATGCAGCGTGTGCAAGGACGATATATCCAATTCCCGTATAACCGGTCCAAACCTTGATACGCGAGAAGACAATCAACAGGCCCACAGCGGTAACGATTTCCGGCACCATCAGAGGCAGATTGATGATCGATATTTTCAATCCCTTGCCACGGTATTCGGCAACTCTTGTGGTTGCCAGCGCCGTGGGCGTTGCAACGACCGTGGCAATAATCGACGCACAGGCGGCAATGAAAAGCGACCGGCTGGCAGCCTCAAACACATGCGGATCGTTCCAGGCCGCCTCGAACCAGCGCAGAGAGAACCCTTCCCAGCCCGTTACCGATGTGCCTGAGTTGAAGGCGTATAAGACAAGCACGGCGATTGGTGCATACAGGAAGAAAAACACCAAAGTCGCGACCGTGGCCACCCCCGGCAGATATGAAGTACTTTTCATTTTAGCCATGGGATACCTCCGCACCCTTTGCCCGTCGCATGACAACAATCAGAACCACGGAAACGATCACAACAAGCGTAACCGCAAGGGCAGAACCCAAAGGCCAATTTCGCCCCTGGCCAAATTGAAGATCGATCAGATTGCCAATCATCATGTTTTTGCCGCCGCCCATAAGCTGGGGAACGATGTAATTGGAAACAGCCGGAATAAACACCAGCACAGACCCCGCTAACAAACCGGGTGCCGCAAGTGGCATGATCACTTTGGTCAACATCGCCCAGCGCGATGCATAGAGATCATAAGCCGCCTCAACCAGCCGGAAATCAAATTTCTCAAGACTGGAATAGAGCGGAAGAACCATCAGCGGCAAAAAGATATAGAGCATACCTAAAAGCACGGCAGTATCCGTGTATAAAAACTGAATAGGCTTATCGATGATGCCAAAGCGCAAGAGCTGGGAATTGACAATACCTTCTGTGCGCAACAAATCCTGGATCGCAAAAGTACGGATCAGCATATTGGTCCAAAATGGAATGGTGATCAAAAACAGCCACACAGACCGCACCTGTCTCTTTCGCGTTGCGATAAAAAAGGCGGTCGGAAAACCGACAACGGCGCAGATGAGCGTCGTCAGCAATGCAAGTTTGATGCTTCGCACCAAAACATCCAGATTCGTCTGGGCAAATGACACGGCACCATCCAGAAAATCCACCTCGAACAGAACGTTGAACCAACCCTGCCCCGAAAGTTCAAATTTCACATCCCCGTAATCACCAGCGCTCAGAAATGAATAGACAAACACAACAAGCAGCGGGGCAACAGCGCCCAAGGTGACAAGAACCAGCGCTGGCGCGGATCTCAGCCAACGCCCGCGGATGTCAGCCTTTTGGCGTGCGCGTTCATGCATAGACAAACTGTTCATGGCCTAATCCTTCAAAAGCTGAAGGGTGCCTTCGGCAAAACCGATCGCAACCGGCTGACCGGGCTCGACGCCACAGCCACCTGCTGTAAGGTTTTGCTGACGCACGATGAAATGACTGCCATCAGACAGGGTAACGTGAAAATGCGTATCTGTGCCCAGATAGATGACATCGCGAACATTTCCCCGCAGCAAGGCATCAGCGTCATTCGCAACCAGTTGGGCATGCTCCGGCCGCACCACAGCTGTTGCTTTTCCAGCGGCAAGCCCTTGGGGGCATTTGGCGGCCACCACTGCGCCAGACGCCAATGTCACCCGCCCTACCCCTGCGGAAATATCGCTCACATCAACGGTCAGGAAATTTGTCTCGCCAATGAAATCCGCCACAAACCTGTCGGCAGGATGATCATAAAGCTCACTGGGCGCACCAAGCTGCCGCACCGACCCTTCACTCAACACCGCGATGCGGTCTGACATGGACAGCGCTTCTTCCTGATCATGGGTGACGAAGATAAAGGTAATGCCAGTGTCGGCCTGCAAGCGTTTCAATTCAATTTGCATGGCCTTGCGCAGTTTTAGATCCAACGCCGAGAGCGGTTCATCCAGCAGGAGAACTTTAGGACGCGGGGCCAATGCCCGTGCCAGCGCAACGCGCTGCTGCTGCCCCCCGGAAAGCCGCGTCACTGACTGATCACCGCGACCGCTCAAATGAATGAGATCCAACATTTTATTGACCGTGGCGGTGACCTCTTCGCGCGGCCGTTTGAGCATTCGCAAGCCAAAGCCGATATTTTCGGCGACAGTCATATGTGGAAACAGCGCGTAACTCTGGAAAACAGTGTTGATTGGTCTGCGGTTGGGAGGCAGATGTGTCATTTCATCGCCAGCTACAAAAATTCGACCGCTGGTTGGCCAGTCGAAACCAGCAATCATCCGCAAGAGAGTTGTCTTTCCGCAACCTGACGGGCCGAGCAACGTAAAAAATTCATTATTCGCAATAGAAAGCGAGATTTCATTGACAGCACGATAGATACCAAAATCTCTCGTCACACCATCCAAAGCCACGGCATCGCCGCGCCCCGCTTCAGCACTCAACGTCATGCATTTGTTCCCCATTCATGTGATCTGCGATCGCATTGTTTTGATCATATCAAACCCAATGTGATCAAATTGCAAGAATTAATTGCGTTTTCGACAAAACATTCTCGTTACTCTCCGCAGATATCGCGCCTATGATAGGTGAAAGGCATGGTCCGTGTTGCAACAAAGCAGAGTGAGCAATGATCAAGGAAAAAAAAAGAGCCGCAGAATCGGCCAAGCAATGGGTCTACAGAACCCTGCGCGACCAAGTGATGTATGGAGCGGTTCCACCCGGCTTGCCCATTACCATTCATGGTGTGGCCGAAAGCCTGAAGGTCAGCGCCATGCCCGTGCGCGAGGCCCTGCACCGTTTGGTTGCCGATGGCGCGCTGGAATATATGGACAACAGGCGGGTGCGCGTTCCAGACATGACGCCTGCGAAGTTTGATGAGATTATTGCGACCAGAATTGCGCTGGAGACATTGGCGGCAGAGCGGGCGCTGCCGCACATTGAATCCTCCCGCATTGATATGCTTCAGGCAATCGATAAAGAGCTTGAGGATGCCTATGGTTCTGGCGATTTTCAGGGAGCAACACGGCTCAACATCGCGTTTCACCGCTGCATCTTTGAGGTAAACTCCGGTCTTGTGCTGCTAAGCCTGCTTGATTCCATCTGGCTTCGGCTGGGACCGTTCATGCGTGCAGCAACAATCAATCTCGCTGAAAGTTACCGGATTGACCGCCACGCTGAGGCCATCGCCGCAATTCGCGAAAAAGACAGTGAAGCGCTGAAAATTGCAATCACGGCGGATATTCAAGATGGCATTGGCCATCTCGGTCGGCATTTCTTCTTGGACAAAGCACGGGCCGCGTCACCTGAAAAACAATGACCTCTGGTTAGGCCGGCGCTTTGCGGCACGACCTGCTGCAAGCGCGGCGTTGTATAAGGTCCGGCAGCAGAAATATCGCCGCATTCCCGCCGTGGAGGCGTTGCAAATATCTCAAATGCCTCAGCGGTTTGAGATATTTGCAAACGCGATCAGAGGGAAATATTCTGGTATCAACCGCAATGCGCGTTAAGTGACTTTATAAACAGAAATCGTGACATCTGTGGTCTTGAAAGCGCAGGAGGAAACGAACAACGTATCGGATAGCCAGCAATGGGGACCGATGGGGGCATCAAACACCGGTGCGGCCCGGAAATAATATTGGTCCGGTGAGACCAAATCACCGGCATCGACCCGCGCAACAGTTTCTCGCGGCGCGATGAACAGACCCTGATTGCGGATGTAAATCGGCGTACCATCGTCAGCTTCAAGAGTGTAATGGGCCGTCACCACCGAACAACCGTCGCTGCGGATCAGCTCATAATCGGCTCCGCCCATCAATACGCGACCGTTGAGCCGTGGACCACGCACCACTCCACCAAGAATCGGAATAATCCGTCGATGGCCATTACGACCCGGACCGCCATCCAGCGGTTGCCCGATCTCCGCGTTTATGTCGAAGACAAATTCGAGACCGGGAGAAATCGGCGCATACGTCTTATCTATCATTATACAACAAACCCATATAGATCCCATTCGGCTTGAGAGACCTCAAGCGCAAGGCGTTGATACTCTGCATGTTTTACGGCGGTGAACGCCTGGTGCAGACTTGCACCCAAAACCTCCTTTACAAATTCGGATTGCTCCATTCTGTGAATTGCCTCAAGCCAGCTTTGGGGCCAACTTTGGGGCCAACTTTGGGGCCAGCTTTTAGGCAAGCTGTTGAGGCGCTGTTGGGCGTAGCTATGGCCCTCCACGGCGGGGCCAGGATCCTGCTTTGCGGCAATCCCGCGTAAAGCGCCTGCAAGTGTGACTGCGGCAACCATGTAAGGATTGGCGTCAACACCCGCAACTCGGTGTTCAAAGTGGCGTGTGTTGCCCGGCGTGCCCGGTACGCGCAGCGCCACCGTGCGGTTTTCAATGCCCCAATCATCGGATGCGGGCGAATAGGATGCCGATGCAAAACGCCGCCACGAATTGAGAAAAGGGGCCAGCACCAGCATTGTATCACCAACCGTATGGCGGATGCCGGCGATGGAGTGGAGCATCAAAGGGCTGAGTGCGCCATCAGCTTGGTCAGCATAGAGATTGTTGCCTGATGTGTCGGCCAGCGACAAATGGAGATGCATACCCGAGCCAGCGTCGTGCCCGAAGGGTTTTGCCATAAAGCAGGCCTCGATGCCGAAACGTCTCGCGCAAGACCTGATCAACCGCTTCGCGATGATCACATCATCTGCGGCCCGCAACAGATCCCGATACCGAATGGTCAACTCAAATTGTCCAACCGCATATTCTGAGATCAACGATTCCAGCGTCAAGCCGAGATGGGCCGCCCCTTCATAAATGGCATCGAACAGCGGGGACATTTCGTCCAGTTCGTCGACGGCCATGGTGTTGCGATTGAGCGCACGTCGCCCCGTCATCACATAGCCCGCTGGTTGATACCGGCCATTTTGGTCAGGCTTGCGGTCCACCAGATAAAATTCCAGCTCAAACGCCCCCATGGGGGTAAAGCCTGCTGCCTTGGCATTATCAATCTGCTTTACAAGCGCATGTCGTGGCTCAGCCGGATAGCCGGTTCCGTTTGCATCATACATGCTCACCAGCACCTGACCACGCTTGGTGTGCGGCATCATGCCAAGTGTGCCGGACAATGGCCAGCATCGCTTGTCACCACCGCCATCCAGCACCTGCCCCGACGCGTCCACGTCGTCACCGGCCACATCCTGCCCAAAGAGAGAACTTGGCATGGCACGGCCCGATTTATAGAGCGAAATCAGTTCATGGCGGCGAATGATCTTGCCACGACCAATGCCGTGGCAATCCGTCATGACAATATCGATACCCTCAACCTCAGGGTATTTTGCGAGAAACTCATTGGCTTCATCAAGATTGGTGCCGGTCGGCGATATTGTCGTCATGTTTGCCACCCGTTCAACCTCTCTTCGCATTTCAACTTAGCCGATCAGCCCATTTTTTCGGGCATGAGCATAGGTCAGATCAATAACCTTGATGGTCTTTTCCATCAGCTCATCCACTTCGGCATGGGTGATCGTCAAAGGTGGTGCAATGACCATGCGGTCGCCCACCGCGCGCATGACCAGACCATTTTCAAATGAGAAATCACGGGCGGTCAAACCAATTTTGGCCTCTTCGGCAAAGCTGGCGCGGGCTTTTTTGTCTGATGTAAACTGAAAAGCGCCAATCAGGCCTTCCATCACCGCTTCGCCAACCATTGGATGGTCAGCAAGCGCTTTCCATTTGGCTTGAAGATAAGGACCAATATCGTCACGAACCCGCTCAATCAGCTTTTCTGACCGGATAATTTCCAGATTGACGAGGGCCGCAGCACAGGCCGCCGGATGACCGGAATAGGTATAGCCGTGGGCAAACTCGTCGCCTTTTTCAAGCAGCACATGGGCAATGCGGTCTGAAACGCCAACGCAGCCCATTGGCACATATCCGGATGTAATGCCCTTGGCCATGGTCATGAAATCAGGTTCGGTACCCATCAATTCGCAGCCGAACCATTGCCCTGTGCGGCCAAAGCCGCAGATCACTTCGTCGGAGATGAACAGGATGTCGCGCTCTTTCAGCCCTTTGGCCACAGCGGGCCAATAGGTCTTGGGCGGAACAATGACCCCGCCTGCCCCCATGATCGGCTCTCCAATCATGGCTGCAATCTTGTGTGCGCCAATGGAGTCAATCAGTTCCAGTGTTTGATTGGCAACTTTCAAGCCAAACTCGTCAGGGGTCAAATCGCCGCCATTGGCCCACCATGATGGCGGCGGCGCATGAAATATGCCCGGAATAGGCAGGCCGCCCTGCGCATGCATCGACCCGAAGCCGCCCAGCGATGCCGAGGCAACGGTGGAGCCATGATAGCCGCCCCTGCGAGAGATGAAGATCGTCTTCTCTGGTTTGTCCATCAATTGCCAATAATAACGCGCCAGCCGGAAAATCGTGTCATTGGATTCCGAGCCAGAACCCGTAAAGTGGAAGTAGTTGAATTGCTTGGGTGTCAGATCCGAGAGCAGCTTTGAAAGCGCAACGACGGGCGGATGAGTGGTGTTGAAAAACGTATTGTAGTAGGCCAGCTCTTCCATCTGCCTGGCCACGGCATCCACGATATCCTTGCGACCATGACCGACATTGACGCACCAAAGGCCGCTCATCCCATCGAGGATTTTGTTGCCCTCAGAGTCATACAGATAGACACCCTTGCCTGTTGTGATGACACGGGTGCCACGAGCATTCAGCTCGCGGGTATTTGTGAAAGGGTGCAAGTGATGGGCCGCATCCGTTTTTTGCAATTCCCGAGTGCTGTTTAAAATCGTCATTGAACCCCCTCGAATACGCTCGGCTTTGCCGAAGTTTTTTATCAAAATACAAATACTTATAACCTTACGACCACTGCATGGAATTCACAGGCAGAAGGACTGAAATTTTCTAGAGTCTGTCAGGTTCAAATTGAACCAGACAGACTCTAGATTCCCTTGTTTTCGTTTGTCTTTTCGGGAAAACCGGATTCCACTTTTCCCTGACAAACTCTAAACGGCAACTGCCATCACAACGGTCAGGCATTTTCTGACATGAGGTCGGTCTACTGCGCGGCCGTTCCGCCACCAATCGGCACCAGTGAGCCAGTCATGACGCTGGCATAATCGGAGACCCGAAACACAGTAAGCTTGGCAATGACAATTCTCTCGTGATGGCAAACGTGATACCGGACGTGACACCCGTGACAATACAACCTTTATTCGCCAGCGACATGAGCAGATCTCCAGATCGCGACCATAATTTGATCAAATTATTTCTACGATCTGCGATCGCAAAAATCAAGGGAGATAAAAAAGCATTCGGAAAAAAGAGTGACAGGAGAAGATGCATGTTACGAACATGGCTCGGGCCATGCAGGCGCGCGACTTGCTCTGCTGCATAACTCCCTAAATCCGAATCGACTTAAGGAGAAATTATGCAGGAGATTAAAGGTGTTACAGTGCCCTTTGTGCGCCATGAATGATGAGAGGCGCTGTATGGGCGGCATGAAAAAAGGCGGCTTTCTGACTGAAAGCCGCCTGATCCAGATCCAATACAACAGGGAATTACGCCTTTGCTGCGCGCAAGTTCAACTGCGCGGGCTTTACCAAAATAACATCTGGTTCAGAAGCTTATGCTGCGATCCAGCCGCTGATGGCTTTAACCTCGAGATATTCTTCGATACCCCAGACTCCCCCTTCACGGCCAATGCCGGACTGGCCAAAGCCACCGAACGGCGCACCATAAGGAAGGTCAGAACCATTGAGACGGACCATGCCACTGCGCAACTTGCGTGACACGCGGCGCGCGCGCTCGGAATCACCCGTCCAGATATAGGCTGCAAGCCCATAGACACTATCGTTGGCAATTGCCACCGCTTCTGCTTCATCATCGAAGGGGATAATGGTCAGAACCGGGCCAAAAATCTCTTCTCGTGCAATCGTCATCTCATTGTTGGCACCTGAAAAGACGGTCGGCTTGACGTAGAACCCGTCATTAAGCCCCTCTGGATTGTCTGGACCTCCCGCAACAATCACCGCCCCTTCGCTGATGCCTTTACGGATGAGCGATTGAATGCGCTGATGCTGCGCAGCACTGACCACAGGCCCCATCTGGGTATCTTCGGCCTCCGGACGCCCAACCTTGACCTGATCAGCAACAGCCGCCGCTGCGGCCACAGCGCGGTCGTAAACCGAGCGCTCGACCAGCATCCGTGATGGCGCGTTGCAAGACTGCCCGCTGTTGCGGAACATGTGTTGCGCCGTCTGCGTTGCCGCAGCTTCCACATCCGTATCAGCAAATATGATATTGGCACCCTTGCCGCCCAGCTCAAGACCGACGCGCTTGATGGTGTCGGCCCCCGTCTTGGTGACGGCAATGCCAGCACGGGTGGATCCGGTGAGTGAAATTACCGCAACATCCGGGTGTCCGGCAAGCCTTTCGCCGACAACAGGGCCGGTACCCTGCACCAGATTGAACACACCGGCTGGCACCCCGGCTTCATCGAGAATTTCAGCAAAAACGACAGCAGAAAGCGGCGAGAGTTCCGACGGTTTCAACACCATGGTGCAACCAGCAGCAAGCGCCGCCCCCACCTTCAACGTCACCTGGTTCATCGGCCAGTTCCAAGGGGTAATCAAGGCGGCCACCCCTTTCGCCTCCATCACGATATGGTTTTCCGTATCGCCTTGAAACAGCGGCCTTTCCCAGTGAATTTGATCCATGGCCCGAACAAAATCCTTGAGATGGCCAAGACCCACACCAGCCTGAGCACCGCGGGCAAGGGTCTTTGGCGCGCCCATCTCCAGCATCATAGCGTCTGCAATGTCATTGCTCCGGCGTGCATAGATTTCAACGATCCGCTCCAAAACAGCACGGCGTTCGGCAGGCGCAGTCTGGCTCCAGCTTTCAAACGCCCGTTTGGCAGCCGCTACAGCAAGATCCACGTCTGCCACAGATCCCAAGGCCACGCGACCACAAACGGCACCGTTTCCCGGAGAGACAATATCCATGACATCGCTTGAAAGCGGAGCGACCCAGCGCCCATTGATATAGAACTGCTCAGTTGTCATCATGCACCTCGTTAATGCTTCGAAGGTAAGGCGCCAATGGCGGCGCAGATCGCGATTTCAGACGGTGGAGAGGGTATAGTATGCGATCTGCGATCGCGCAATAGAACGGCGGTTTAATTTCGCTTTCGGCTTAAAGACCATTCATCAAGCTCAGAGCTACGTTTTTTCACGGCCAAAAGATATAAGCAGAGCCCGACCCTGCTTTGCATCCCGCCCCTTCTCAGAGCAGTTCACCAAACGTTATGGCCCCTACTGCATAATTTTGTCCTGAAATCCACGCCGATTTAAGGAGTTATACCGTAGCCAGATAGCTGGAACCCTTTTATGATCAATCCAACACTGCGCACATCTTATCCACGCAGCGTTTTGGAATATAGCCCACTGCTTTATGCGGTGATCAAGGTATCGAATGAAAAGCGATGATGTGAGTTCCTCTGTTCTTTCCATGCAACCGATTGACCACCAGTCTGTGCAGGAGAAGGTCTATGAGCGAATTACCGACGTTTTAATGAGGGGCGGCTTTCAGCCCGGACAAAAGCTGAGTTCTCGCAAATTGGCAGCATCCCTGGGCACCAGCGATATGCCGGTCAGGGCAGCCCTGGGACGTCTGGTGGCGGAAGGGGCTGTGACCCAGAATGCCAACGGCACCTTTACCATCCCGCTGATCAGCCGCAAAAAATTCCAGGATGTCATGGAGCTTCGCGCCTTGCTGGAAGGGCGCGCCACCACAGCAGCCTGCGGCAAGATAAGCCAGAAAAGTCTGCGCGATTTGAAAACCTTTGGCAAAGGTCTGGAAGAGGCGATCGAAAAAAATGATATTGACCTTTATCTGGACTACAATCAAAGGCTCAAATTCTCGATTTACAAGCATTGTGACTCGGAGATTCTGTTTCTTCACATTCGATTGCTGTGGCTGTTGGCAGCGCCATTCCTGAGGCATCTCAATAAAGATCTCAGCCAGATGACCTATGCGAACTTTCACGATGGCGCGATTGCGGCCCTGATTGAAAACAGGGCGGAAGACGCCGGGGCGGAAATTGCCCGCGATGTTCATGCTGGCATGGTGTTCTTGCTCAAGCATGGCAAATTTGCAGAAGATGTCTGAGGTACCTCGCTTTATCTCTTTCAATTTCAAGGAATTACGCCGTCGCTCTTTGTTTTGAAACTGAAGGCGAGGACGGAGAAAATCAGAGCGCCCGTGGCAACCTGCTGCCAATAGAAGTTCAATCCTGAAAGCAGCAACCCATTGGATACGAGCCCAAGCAAAAGCACACCCAGCACGGTTCCCGTCACATTCGGCCGTCGCAGCGGATGGATGGTTGTGCCGATAAATGTCGCGCCAATGGCATTCAGCATAAAGGCATTGCCGGAAGAGGGAATGTAGACATTCACTGTTGCGGTCAGCACAATCCCGGCCACTGCTGCAATCAAGCCCGCAATGACATAGGCGGCAGCCACCGTCTTTGATACCGAGAGGCCTGAATAGCGAACCACGCTTGCCTGAATGCCGGTTGCTGTCAAAACCCGACCGAAGCGGCTTTTTGCCAGGAGCGTGGCCGTGACAAGAACCAGCAGCAGAGTGACAATGAGCGGCACAGGCACACCAGCCAACCGGCCATGACCGATGAACGAAAAGGCCTCAGGAATGCTCGTTTGCGGCAGATAGACTGGATTGCCGCCATTGGTCAACAATTGCTGAACGCTGCGACCAATGAACAGCGTGCCAAGCGTTGCCAGAAACGGAGAGATTCCAATAATCGAGATCAAAACACCATTCAGCACACCCACAGTGCCGCCCGCCAAAAGCGCAAACACCACAGCCACGCTGACGGGCACCCCTGCGAGCACAAGGCTGATAAAGGCAAAGCTTGCGAAATCCACCGCCGTGCCAACAGAAAGATCAATGCCACCGGATGCAACGGCAAAGGTCATGGCGATTGAGACGATGGCAAGCAAAGCAACATTGTTGACAAGAACGCTCAACAGGTTGGCACCGGTGAGAAAGCCTGGTGCCAGATTGGCAAATATCGTGACCACGCCAATGATTGCAAAGATAATCGCGTAACGTGCTTTTCTGCGCAGGCTTGAGAACAACGGAGCACTGATTTGAACAGGAGATGTCATGATCTTATCCCTTGCGCAGCAATGTGGTGGCAGACACGACCAAAAGGATAAGCACCCCTTGCACGCCTGCAACCAAAGTGCTCGACAGATTGAGCAGTTGAAAACCGTTGATCAAAATGCCCACAAACACCGCAGATAACAGCGTGCCGGGAATGGTCGGCAGCAGCCGCCTTGAGAAAACAGACCCCAGCAATGTTGTCACCACCACGGGCAGCAGCATGTCGCCAGCGCCGGTGGAACTGCCGCTGAGATAGGAAACATTGAGAATTCCGGCAACGCCACCCGTCAGTCCCGCAAAAACGAAGGCACCTGCTGTCAGCCGCTTGACCTTCAATCCGGCAGCTCTTGCCGCATCTGGAAATTCGCCAACCGCATAAAGCCGAAGGCCGAGGGGCGTGTATTGCACGAGCGCCGTTGTCACCACCGCCAGTCCCAGCAGCACATAGGCCAACACCGGCAAGCCCAGTGGGCCAGTGGACGACAGGATTGAGAGAAAGTCGGTGGAGGCTGGCACCACCGTATTTTGCGTCAACACCAGTTCAAGCCCTGCAACAACATTCATCACCGCAAGGGTTGCCAGAAGCGGAACAACGCCGACCACCACAATGGCCAGCGCATTGACAAGGCCGATGGCCAGCCCGGTCGACAATGCCCCGAAGATAGCGGCACCGTCACCCCACCCCCCTTGAATAAGGCTGGCATAGACAGCAGCGCTCAGGCCCATATTGGCCGCAAGCGACAGATCTATCCCACCGGTGACAACATTGGAGCCGCCCGTGATGATGACAACCGTCAACCCAAAAGCCAGCACACCCAAAATAGCCGACTGACCGAGAACGTTGCCGAGATTGCCAAAGCTGAAAAAGAAGGGAGCCGTCAGCGCAAAAAATGCGAAAACACTGGCAATGCCCAGCAGCGACCCGGTGCGCAACAGCAAGGGGCCGAAAGATCGGGCTTTATGGTTGACACGGTTCGTCTGCGGACGGGCCGCATCGAAACCAACGGATGGAGACGTAATGTCAGCCGACATGCTGATACCTTTCATGGGAACCTGTGGCGACGGCAAAAACAGCGTCTGCCGTTGTCTCGCCTGATGTCAGTTCTGCGGCAATCTGGCCTCGGAAAAACACCGCTATACGGTCAGTAATCCCCACCAGTTCCGCAAGGTCGGACGACAGAATGATGACGCCCGCCCCGCGCTCTACCAAGGCACCGATCAACTGATAGATCTCCACCTTGGCAGCAATATCCACCCCCACAGTCGGTTCATCCAGCAGATAGATTTCCGATTGGCGGCTGAGCCATTTTGCAAGCGCCACCTTTTGCTGATTGCCGCCAGACAGGGTGCGCACGGGCGCATTGCCCCCGGCTGTCTTGATCTGTAATTGTGCAATCAGCCGATCCACCGCCGATTGTTCGCGGCGGCGGTTGAGAAAACCTGCCTTTGAGAAACGCTCAAGACTGGCCAATGTGATGTTTTCGGCAACCGTCAACTCCAGCGCCACTCCATCGCGCCTGCGATCTTCCGGCACCAGCGCCAGATTGCGGGATACCGCTTGATGCGGTGTCGAGAAGGACACCGCCTGCGCATGGCTGCGAATTTCGCCCGTGTCTGCCCTTTCCAGGCCAAAAAGCGTGCGCAGCACTTCTTTGGCACCTGAGCCAAGCAAGCCGGTAAGGCCCAACACCTCGCCTTTGTGCAGGCTTAAGGACACATCCCGGTATTTTCCGGCAGCCGTCAGATTGCGAACATCCAACAGGCACTCACCCTTGACCACATTGGGCTTTGGAAACATCTCGGCAATGTCACGCTCAACCATCAGCGTTGCGATCTTCTTCGCCGATAAGCCCTCCATCGACCGGCTGACCACAACCTGACCATTGCGCAGCACGGTAATGTCGTCGCAGAGGTCTTCAATTTCGCCAAGATAGTGGGAAATGTAGATGATGGTTACGCCATCATCGCGCAGGCGGCGGATCAGCGAAAACAGAATATCGGCTTCGCGCCGCACCAGGGCAGCGGTGGGTTCATCAAACACCAACACCTTTGGCTTGGAGAGCAGCGCGCGGGTCATTTGCACAATCTGCTTTTGCGCCGTTGTCAGTTGCGAAATCAGCGTGCTGGTGGGCAAACGCAGGCCGAAATAATCCTGCAATATGGAGTCCGCCTGCCGTTGCATGGTGCGACGATCAAGAAATGGCGTGCCCGCAATCCGGGGTTCACGGCCCAGAAACAGGGCCTCACCCACCGTGAAAGACGGGACCAGCAAACGGTCCTGATGAATAAAATGCAGGCCGAGCTTTTCAACGTGATGCGGCGTCAGGTCTGTTGCGGCAACCCCATCAATTTCTATTGTGCCGCTATCTTGATGTTGCAAGCCCGCAAGAATCTTGATCAGCGTCGATTTGCCAGCACCATTCTGGCCGACAAGGCCGTGGACAGAGCCAGCACGCACGGCAAATGACACATCGGCAAGCGCCTTCGCGCCGCCAAACTGTTTTGTAATGGCATGAAAGCGGATGGCCGCTTTATCAGCGTCAAAGCTGTTCGTCATGGATCATCACCTCGGAAAGCGCACAGTTACGGAATAAAAAAGGGGGCCGAGGCCTCATGCATCGGCCGCTTTTTAAGGTTGTTGATCAGCCAATCCCGAGCTTTTTGCTGACTTCGCTGACGTTGTGTTTGTTGGCCAGCAGCGCTGGCACATAGCTTTCCCTTGGCAACGTCTTGCCAGACAGCAAAAGCGCGACATTACGAATGGCCTGACGGCCAAGTTCTGCGGGTTGTTGCGCCACATCAGCGGCAGCAGGTGACGCAGGATCAGCCACCAGCTGCAACACTTCGGGGCTGCCATCAACGCCATAGGTCTTGATTTCAGTGCGGCCTGCTGCCGTCAGGGCCTGCGTGGCCCCCAATTGCGGAATATCCCACGCCGACCAGATGGCCTTGATAGAGCCCTTCTGCGGATATTTATTGAGGATGGCGGTGACTTGGGAAAAGGCATCCTGCACCGTGTTGGGGATCACATCCCGCAGTTCCGGCTGGATAATCTTCACCTTAGGGAAATATTTCACCACATTGACAAGCTGGTCGTAGCGTATGGCGCAGGGCGTGACACCATAGAAGCCGTTGAAGACCACAATATTGCCCTCGCCACCGATATCCGACACCAGTTGCAGGGCCAGATCCTTGCCAATGCCCCAATTGTCCGAGGTGGAATTGTTCAGCGAATTGTTGGAGCCGACATCGATGGTAAGCACCGGAATACCGGCATCACGAGCCTTTTTCAGCCACGGATCAATGACTGTCAGCGTGCCCAGCAATTGCACAATGGCATCCGGCTTTTGCGCAATCAGGGTTTGCAGTTGCGCCACCAGCTTGCCATCATTGCGGCCTGCATCCACGGCAATCGGCTCACCACCCAGCCGTTTCACCTCGGCGATCTGGGCGTTATAGGCGTGCAGATCAAAAAAGTGATCTGTGCCCGCCGTGCTGATACCGATGCGCTTGCCCTTCAGGCTCAAGCCATCGTCTGCGGCGTGGGCAGCAACGGTGCCAAGCAGGCTTGCCCCTGCGGCTGTTGCCCCTGCCAAAGCTGAAAACTTGATAAGCTCACGCCGACCAATGCCGGTGTTGATGATGTGATCTGCCATGGTCCCAAGTCCTTTTCGATAGATTGATATTTCAGGAGGCTGCACCCGATATGTAAAATCCGGAGAGTCAGAGCGCTCCGTGGCGTGGCGGCAGTTGGTCATTCAGATAGAAATTGCCGATGTGGTGATATTTCCAGCGCACCGGATCGTGCAGCGAATGGGTGCGAGCATTGCGCCAGTAGCGATCCAGCCCATAAGCTTCCAACGTTGAGCGCGCACCGCCCAGCTCGATCAGCTTGGTGGCGGCCAGTTGCGCCACTTCGGTGCCCAATGCCTTCGCTTCGGCCACAGCAATCGAGGCCTCAGCCACAGTTTGCGCATTGGGATTGGCAGTGGCAATGTCGAGAAGACGTCCCGCCCGCGCCAGCAACGCATCGGCACCGTGAACACGGATGGAGACATCACCCACCGCATGGATGGTGTGCGGGTCTTCATAGCCGTGCTCAATGGTCAGCTCGAAAAATGGCCTTGCGTGGGCGCGGACATAAGAGATGGTTTCTTTCAGCGCACCCCTTGCTATGCCAACCTGCACGGCCGAGTGGATGATCTGGGCAAAAGGCCCCATCGGTGTTGGCTGATCAAACACCACATCATGATCTACCACCTGAAACGGGGTGATTTCGACATCATCAAAGGTCACGGTGCCGCTGCCGGTGGACCGCTGGCCAAAGGAGGTCCAGTCATCCACCAGATCAAGGCCGGGGGTGGCGCGGTCCAGAAACACCAGATGCACACGCCCGTTTGGGCCTTTGGCAACGGCGACGATGATATGGGCAAACAGCGATCCGGTGGCGTAGAATTTTTGCCCGTTCAGCAACAGCTTACCATCGCGATCAGCAAAATGGGTCTTGTAATCCACCGGGGTTTTGGTGCCGATTTCGGTAAAGGCATTGCCCAGCCGATCCCCCTCCAGAACCCTCTGGAAGTAATGGGCCTTTTGCTCATCAGAACCTGAAAGCCGCAAAGCTTCCACCATGTAGAAATGGTTTTGCGGAATCTGCCCAATGGAAGAGTCGGCTGCCGAGATGGTCGCCGTCACCTCGGCCAGTGTTGCTGCTGAGACGCCAGTCCCGCCATAAGCTTTGGGCACAGTGATGGCCCAAAGTCCACTTTGGGAATAACGCTCAATCTCGGCGACTGGCAAATGCCGTTGCCGATCCCGCTCCGCCGCACCCAAGGCAAAGTCACGCGCCAATTCCTTGGCGATCGCGATGGCTTCCGCATCGTCCTTAATTACATGCGCCGTGCTACGACGTGGCGGGATATGCGGAGCAGGACGCCCAACCGTGAGGGCGGCCTGACGGTGTAATGTGCGATCTGTGCTGCTCATGGCTCAATTCCACGCATGGCGCGGCGGATGCTCGCCGTTCAGGTAGTAATTGCCGACGTGGTAGAATTTCCAGCGCACCGGATCATGCAATGTATGCACCCGTGCATTGCGCCAATGGCGATCCAGCCCGTGTTCTGCCAAGGTCGAGCGGGTTCCTGCCAGCTCAAACAGCTTGTTGGTAGCCAGAATGGCAATCTCGGTGGTCAGCACCTTGGATTCCGCCGTTTTGATGGTTGCTTCGGATACGGTCTCCAGCGTGCTATTGGCCCGCGCGGCATCAATGGTACGGCCGGCAATCTCCAGCAGGGCTTCTGCGGCGTGCAGCTTGATTTTCAGATCACCAATGGCGGCAATGGTGAACAGGTCTTCGCTGGCCTTTTGCTTGCCACTATCAATCCACGGACGGCTCAGGGTTTTGACAAAACTGATGGTGTCATCAATCGCGCCACGGGCAATGCCCGCATCAATGGCCGATTGAATGATTTGCGATACCGGACCTCCCACGGTGGGATGATCAAACGAGGTGACTTTCAAAGCCCGCACCTTCGGCACCCGCAGATTTTCGATCTTGACCGCACCGGACGCCGTGGTGCGCTGACCAAAGCTGGACCAATTGTTGGTGACGGTCAGGCCGGGTGCCTCGCGATCGGCAAACACCAGATAGCCTTGGCCGCTTTCATCGACCCCAACAATGGGTACCACATGCGAAAGAAGCGCTCCGGTGGCGTAGAATTTCTCGCCATTGATGATGATGTCGTCACCGTCATGGATGACCCTGGTTTCAAAATCGGCCACCGTTTTGCTTTTCAATTCGGAAAAGGCATTGCCGTAGCGCAGGCCTTGCAATGCCCAACCAAAAAACAGTTGCTTCTGCTCTTCCGTGCCATCCAGATCAACGGTTGCGATAATCGCCAAATGGTTCTGCGTCACCTGTGCAATGGCGGGGTCGGCACTGGCAATGGTGGAAATCACTTTGGCAACGGTGGCATAGGAAACCTCAGGCCCGCCATAGGCCTTTGGCACGTTGATGCTCCACAACCCGCTTTGGGAATATTCATCCAGTTCGGTGATGGGTAGAAGCCCTTCCCGGTCACGCAGGGCAGCATTGACCTTGAAACGCTCTGCCAGTCGCTCGGCAATCTCGATGGCTTCAGCGTCGGATTGAATGACATGCGCAGGCGTGGCCGGGCGCGGGCGCGGTGCAACCGGATCATTGGAATTGACGCGCGGGTGAACGGTGTAGTCGATCCTGGTGTCGGTAACGGTACCCATAATCGTGCCTCGTTGCTTGAAATTGAGAAGGGGGTTCTTTAACGCATGTCGTTATCGCAAAACCGCATCACACTTTTGCGCGACATGCTTTAGCTGGCATTGGCCAGCGGAGCCTTTTGGGCGCGCTTGAATGCTTCGATATCGCGGTATTGCTCGGCGGGATGGTTTCGCGGCAAGTAAGGCCCTTGGCCGAACAGCTTTTCGCGCAACGTGCCCGGCTTGTAAGCCGTGGGATAGGCTCCGCGCTTTTGCAGCTCTGGCACGATATAGGTGACAATATCCTCAAAGCTGCCGGGCGTGACGGCATAGGCGATGTTGAACCCATCCACGTCGGTATCTGCCACCCACTCTTGTAAAATATCTGCGATCTGATCGGGTGCGCCGACAAAAAACGGCCCCATGCCGCCGATACCACCGAATTTTGCCAGCTCTTCAATGGTCCAGTTTTTATCGCCACCGGCGATATGCTCCACGAAGGAGTGAATGGCGTTTGTTTCTACCTTCTCAATCACATCTGTTGGGGCATATTGGCCAAAATCGATGCCGCTCCAGCCCGACATGAACACCAGCGAACCATCGTAAGACACATATTGCGTGTAATCTTCGAATTTGGCCTTGGCCTTTGCCTCGGTCTCATCGGTGATGATGGTGATAAGCGTGTAAATTTTTACGGAGTCGGGATTGCGCCCTGCTGCTGCCGCCTTTTGGCGGATTTCAGTGACATAGGCTTTCAGCACCGCTTTGGTGGGCGCTGCCACAAAAACGCATTCGGCATGTTCAGCGGCAAATTTCTTACCCGGGCCAGATGCCCCGGCCTGATAGAGCACCGGGGTGCGCTGAGGCGAAGGCTCGGTCAAGCCATAGCCGGGCACATCGAAATATTTGCCCTTATGGCCGATTTCGTGAACCTTGGATGGATTGGTAAAAACCCGTCCTTTCGCATCGCGGATTACCGCGCCCTCTTCCCAACTGCCTTCCAGCAGCTTGTAAATCACCTCGATATATTCATTGGCAATTTCATAGCGGTTGTCGTGGCGCTTCAGGCCAGCCTGACCAACATTTTTGGCACCACTTTCCAGATAGGAGGTGACAATGTTCCACCCTACCCGGCCCTTCGTATGGTGGTCCGCCGTCGCGAGGCGTCTGGCAAAAGTGTAAGGATGCTCAAACGACGTTGATGCCGTGATACCAATGCCCAGATGCTCGGTGGCCAAGGCAATGGGAGCCGCCAGTTGCAACGGATCATTGACCGGAATTTGCGCGGCCTGCTGAATGGCGTGGAAGTTGGAGCCTTTGTAGACGTCGTAATAGCCAACAACGTCAGCAATGAAGATGCCATCAAAAATGCCGCGCTCCAAAGTGCGCGCCAGGTTCTGCCAATAATCCAGATCTTTGTAGGTGTAGGACTTATCTTCTGGATGCGCCCATAAACCCGGTGATTGATGCCCCACGCAATTCATGTCGAAAGCGTTGAAATGGATTGTTTTGGTCATGCACACCGCTCCTCGTTCGATAATTCTCAGCCAAAATCAGCATCGCAGGTCACATCAATTTATAAAGTTAATCTATATTTTTTATAGACTTTATTGAGGTGATATTTTCCATAATCTGTAAATATTGCGAAAAATTCCACCACCTGCCTATGCTTGGAAAAACTCACATCCGAACGAAATATATTACAAAATAATCAATAAATTCAGATAAATATGACGTTGAACTTACCTGCGAACCGAAAAACCTATCAATACAATTTTTATCTACAACGATAAAATGGACAGTCACACCTTATGACACAGTCATTGCAAAGAGTTCGAAAATGCCTCTCGCCGCGTCATGCGCCCATAATAGAGCCCCTTTGAGCTGGCCCATGCCGTCAATCTGTTGGCCTCACGCAGGCAGGCTCTGGTTGATCCGGGTATTGGCAAGACTGGTGCCAATACCCATAGATCGTTTGGTGCATTAAAGATTGTGATAACGCCCACTTTGATAGAGCAGAGACTTGCCTTGACCCAGCCGGATGGCAACAACTTTGCCAATGACAATCACATGGCTGTGACGCTCGATGGCTTCTTCGATCACGCAGTCGATGGCAGCAACGGCATCTTTGAGCACAAGTGCACCACTGGCCAGCTTGATCCAATCTGCCCCTTTGTACCGGTCCGGCCCTTTGAGGCCACCCAATCCGGCAAATTGATTGGCCAGCGCTTCATGCGCGCCGCCAACAATATTGATGGCGAATGATCCGGATTTTTCCAGCACTGGCCAGGTGGACGACGACCGGTTGAGTGACACCAGCATGCGCGGCGGCTCAACAGACAATGCTGTTGCACTCGTGACCGTTGCACCTGTGCGGCTATCTCCATCTCCTGTGGTGATGATACTAACCCCACCCCCGAGAGTTCTCAGGGCCAATTTGAGGGTATCCGCATCAGCGGTGTGATGCTCCAAAACCGAAGAGCTGCTTTCCAGATCAAAATTCTGCGCTTTAAACTGTTGTGTCATCGAAAACCCACCGTATCTTTGTGCCACATTTTGAGATTTACGACCCGGATGCGATCTTGACGTTGCCGCCATGGCCGCCGCCGCCAAACACCTGCTTTGCGCCAAATGAGGAGCGGATCTGATTGCGTGGCCCTGCAATGCCAAGCTCCGGGAACAGCAGCTCTGACACGCGATAAGCCTCTTCCAGATGCGGATAGCCGGAGGCGATCACAGTATCTATGCCAATATCCTGATATTCCTTGAGGCGCGCCGCGATGGTTTTGGGCGACCCCACCAGTGCCGTACCGGCCCCTGAGCGCACCAGACCAATTCCTGCCCACAAATTGGGAGAAACCTCCAATTTGTCACGCCGACCATTGTGAAGAGCTACCATGCGGGCTTGGCCAACGGAATCAGAATTCTTGGCAAACACTTCCTGTGCTGCGGCAATAGTTTCGTCGGACAGCCTGGAAATCAGCTTATCTGCCGCCTGCCATGCCTCGTCATCGGTTTCACGAACGATGAAATGCAGACGAATGCCGAAGGTGACCTCGCGGCCATGTTTGGCAGCCGCCTTGCGCACATTGGCGATTTTTTCGGCCACCAGATGCGGTGGCTCGCCCCATGTCAGGTATTTGTCGATAATTCCGCCAGAAAAATCAATGGCCGCATCGGATGAGCCGCCGAAGTAAATGGGCGGGCGTGGCGTTTGCACCGGCGGCAAGCCAAGGCGCGCATGATGGGCCTGAATATACTTGCCGTCCAGATGAGCGTGGCCTGTTTCGATCAGGCTGTTGAACACCTGAAAAAACTCATCAGCGTGATCATAGCGCTCATCATGGGGAAGAAAGATGCCATCGCCCGCCAACTCCTGCGCACTGCCGCCCACAACAATGTTCAGCAAAAGCCTGCCGTTTGATACGCGATCCAGCGTTGATGCAAGACGGGCATAATAGGCCGGGGATGCGGTGCCCGGACGAATGGCCACCAGAAACTTGAGCTGTTGCGTGTGAGCGGCAAGATCAGCGGCCAGAATGAAGGATTCTTCGCAGGCAACCCCTGTCGGAATCAGCACACCGGAATAGCCAAGCCGGTCCACGGCCTGGGCAATCTCGCGAAAATACCCCGGATCGGCTGGCCGGCTCAAATCGTCGGAGCCGAGATAGGTGCCATCACCAGAGGTTGGGATAAACCAGAGAAAGTCGAGAGGCTGATCTGTCTTGGCCATCGTGCAAATCCTGTTTGTAAATTTGACCATCATCATGCGATCAAATCCGTGCTTCTTTTCTGTTCATGAGAGACGTCTGATCGACATCTCCCATCATGAGGCATTGTTGACACCGCGAGGGGTCATAGACGTTTTCGCTTGTCTATTTGTGTATAATTTCCATAGATTTTATAGAAATAATATTCCAAAAATCGGTCCTCTCAGGAAGTTTATACGCACATCCATCGACGTTTAAAAAAGGCACACCCAACAGACGATGCGCGGCATAATCTTAACTTGCCTGCCTGTTGCCATGCGGCGTAGCCGCCAGACCGATGGAGTCCTCGACCTGATCGGCCACGAAAATGGCGTGCTCGGTCACCTGAGGCAATCCCATCAGCTCACCAAATGTGCCGCGCGCAAGAGGCCCGGCAATGAACAGTCCAGGCACCGCAATGCCGCGCGGATCGCGGGCAACCGCGTTCAGGTCACAGGCAATTCCAAGCCCCGTTTCGCAAGCGCTCAACACCCCGGAATTGTGTAAGCCCTCCAAAAACGGTTGCGACGTGAGAATCCCGCCATGGGCCGGACCGGTCGTGACAATGATGGCATCCACATGGATGGGCAACGGCGCGCGGTTTTGCTTATCCCGCAAGCGCACATCAAAGCCCTGCCCCGCCAAAGTGGCCGCTTGGACAGAACCGGCACGAACTGAAAGCTGTCCTGTCTGGATTGCCGCATCCAACACTTGCTCCACTTGTGGGGCAATACGAAACCTGTGAACATCCCAGAAAGGGCGAACGAACCGCGCCAGCCGCCTGCGCTCTGCAACAGGCAGCGCTTGCCATATCTGCTGTCCTTGCGCGCGCACAGCATCAATGACGGCGTGCCAGCTTAAGCCCGCATTTTGCGCTTGTCGCAGTGTCAGGCGAACGCGATGCAGCAGGTCTGAAGCACGGACACAGGGCTTTGAGAGAAAATCTCCGAACGGTTCCTGATCGGACACAGCATGCCCACGCGATCGAAGCCCGCGTCTGGAAATTGCCAGAATGGAACCACGATGCCCCTTTGCATTCAGGGTGGCAATGACATCGGCAGAGGTCAATCCATTGCCCACCAGCAATACACGGTCGTTTGCCTCTATGGAAGCAAGGGCATTGTCACGCGTTGCATCTGCAATGAATTTCGGATGATCCGCGATCGCGGCAAAGGCCGCTGGAACCGTGGGCGCGGGATGGCTGACAGCAATAACAACAACATTCGCCGACACTGCACTGCCATCGCTGCCATGCAGCAGCCAGCCATTTGTGGCCTTCTCTATGGCTGAAACGCTGGCTCTACGATGCTCGATAACACCGGCCTGAAGATGAGGTGTGATCTCGGCTGCGACATAATCACCAAATGCAGAACGGCGCGGATAAGGAAGACCACTTTCAGCAAACGCTTCGGGATCTTGCTCGAAAACGCCCGCATCCGTTGCGAAACGAAGAAAGCTTTCCGGATCCTCGGGATAGACCGTCATTTTTCCCGCTGGCACATTAATGCGATGTGTTGGCTCAGAGGTGCTGTAGGCCAACCCCGCCCCCAGCCGTTCCCTCGGCTCAAACACAATAATCCGCACAGCCCCGCCGCCGCCATGACGTTTTGCCAAATGGATAGCCAGAACCGCGCCGGTAAAGCCCCCACCCACAATGACGATAACGGGGACGACAACAGGCCTGGAAGAGATCATAGCGCCACAATTACCCCTGTGATGAAGAGCATGGACAAAACGAGAGCGGCGATACCAAGAATGCCATCAACGCTTACAGCAAACCGGCTTGCTGATAATCGGCCACGAGCATTCTGTGTGGGTGGATAGGCCATGGGGCTCGCTCCTCTCGTTAGAGAATTGGGAAAATGCACAGCGTCCGGAAGGACACTTCAGGCGCATCTTCCACCTCTCGCTCTCGCATGCACCCGGTTTTGGCAGGCACGCTCTGCGCGTTGGCACTGTTCTTTCTTTCTGAAAAGACAGGATCGTCGACAAGGCTGCGACGCCAGGAAAAACCAAACAAGTCAAAAGAAAATCCGTGAAAGCTCAGGGGCATAGCATGATCTCCTCAGGTGACATAAGCAACTTGGGTGATAGGAGCAACGTGCCGACGGCACGCCCACTCTGCCGCGGGATCAAGCACAACGAGACGCGACATGCCTCAGTGTCGCCGCAATGACGCTAATCGTCAATATAGTCTACAGAATTAGTATTCTATTATTCCTCGCCCGGTAGGAACACCTGTGCTGCGTAAGCGGGTGGCGGCAAAAAAACGGCGCGACACCATTATAGAAGCGCATGTTTCAGGATGCCAAAGCCCATGAAAATTTTGCAAGAGATTAAAAGTGTTACTTTGAGCCTTTGTCATATATGGCGCACGGCGCTGTGAGCTGCCTACCGGAGTGTGAAAAAATATATCCCGATGATTGCCGCAGCCGGGTATTTTTGCCCTTTTCGGGCGGCAAAATGCATGGCAGCATTGGCGATCGGATCTGGAGGTGGCTTATGCACAACGTATTCCGATTGTCGGATCAAAGGCTGCCTGACCAAAGGCAGCAATCCGCAGCGCAGCTTTCCACAGAGGTCGAAGCGCTGAATGCGGCCCGCGACATCGTGGGCAGGATCAGGGCAACTCTGAATGACGCCGACGGGGATAAGAGACAACTGTTCAAGGTGCTCTCTTCTGTATCGAGATCGGGGTTGCTAGGTATTTCTGTGCCATCGGACCATTGCGGCGCGGATATCGCCAATGCCATTTTGGCTGAGGTGATCGCGCTGGTGGCTGAAAGCGCAGTTGAACTGGGTGAGTGTTTGAAAAGCCACTTTCAGGTTATTGAGGCCCTTCGCCTGTTCGCATCACAGGGACAACACAGCGTTTACTTCTCCCATGCTTTGGCGGGCGAACAATTCGCACTCGCATCTTACGGGGAGCCTGAGCATCATGAACCATCTACATGGCCCCACCTGACGGCAGATCGCACAGGCTTTCGTTTACCACCATCGACGGTGTCAATCGCAGGAGGCTTTTGGGATTGGATTGCCGTGCCTGCGATTGATCCCAAAGGACAACATGTGCTTACCCTTCTGGCGCGCGACACGGAAGGTCTGGCATTCAGACCCGTTGTCGACTCGTTGCCGCAGGATCAGCAACCAGACGTGTGGATGGATATCGCAGACATTCATATCCCTGCCGACAACCTGATTCCGTTGACGATCGGTTCACTTGAGCTATCCATATGGGCGTCGCTCTCCCATCTTCTCAACAGCAGCATCGATTTGGGAATTGCCAAATCCGCATTTGCTGATGTTTGTGAGCATCATCGCAAGGCCAAGGGTGAAGACATGTCCGCCCGTGTCATTGTTGGCCAGCTGGCCGCACGAATAGAGGGTGCCTCTGCTATGTTGGAACGGGCGGGCCAAAAACTCGACATAGCTCAGGTCAGTGCATCAGCCGACTCTGCGCTTCAAGCATCCTTATCAGCCAATACCGCTGCGATATTGGCAAAAGACGCAGCGATTGCCGCAAAAACCACTCTTGCCGGCATCTCGAAAAGCCGCGGTGGTGATCTCACATCACGCCACACCACCCAAACACAAGCCGAAACCTATCCTTTAAATGACGAGATACACCAACTGAACAGCGTTGAACTCGGCGGATTTCATATCGATGAAAAACCACCGTCAGCATGGCCCTTCGGGTCGCGTTGATGGTGTGAACATACCGAGATTGGCTGTCGTTATAGCACTGTGCACCATATAGCGCGTACAAAGGAGGCTGCAACGCTTTCAATCTCCAGCATAATTTTCCCATTAAACCGATTCCGATTTAAGGTGAAAATCATGCAGTGAGACAATAAAGCGCAACATGCTTTAAGCAGAGTGCGTCAGCACATCCAATGTTTTCGCCGTCGAAGAGGTCTTGCTTACCAGAGCCTCCAGGGTCATTCCATCAAGAATGCTGGCGATGGCATCACGCACTTCTGTCATGGCAAATCGAATTTGACAGTCTTGCGGGTGATCGCAATCGTCACAAGCTTCAAACGCTGTCTTGCTGGCACAGCGGATCGGTGCCAAAGGCCCATCCAGAATACGAACAGCCTGCCCAACAAAAATCTCTGACGCAGGCTTTGAGAGCGCATACCCCCCACCCGGCCCTTTCTTGGAACGTAGAATGCCTCCATTCCTCAATTCCAGCAAAATAGTATCAAGAAATTTCTTGGAAATATTATTTTTGGATGCAATATCGGCAACGAACGCAGTCTCATTCGGAGACAGTTGCGCCAGATAAACCAACGCCTTGAGCCCGTATTTCCCCTTTTTTGTCAACATATCCCGCTGCTTGCCATCTATATCTGATCAAGCTCGTATATAGGCGCTATTACCGATTGAGGGCAAGCCTTGGGAAAGAGCAAGCCTGCATCAAATCTTTCAGTTGAGATTTTGTCATCCTCAGCAGCAATCGTAAAACTGCAAGACGAAAAACAAGGCGATGGCGACCCCTGCAGGATTCGAACCTGCGACAACCTGCTTAGAAGGCAGGTGCTCTATCCAGCTGAGCTAAGGGGCCGGATTGGTCTGTTAATCAAGCCGTTCAGCATTTTACTGAACGATCAATGCGTCCAAGGCTGGGTGCGGCTGAAACGGAAATTGTCGGAGTAGGAAACCGCCTGGCGGTGCGCCTCTTTGGGATGAATAATACGATATTCAATTCCGTTGCGCTTTGCGTAAGCTTCAGCAAGTTCAAGTGTTTCAAATGTCAGCTTGACCTGTTGGAGCATATCACCAGAGCTGGTGTAGCCCATCATCGGATCAATGGAACGCGGCTCGGTCGCATCAAACTCAAGAACCCACAAATGCGTCTTGGCTTTTCCAGATTGCATTGCAGTTTTGGCTGGCCGATAGATCTTTGCAGACATGTTTTCCATTCCCCATAAAAATGAAGAAAGCCGCATAAAGCGGCCACCTCATCACCATCACCCCTCAACGAAAAATCGCTGAAAGAATGGTCGGAGTGGAGAGATTCGAACTCCCGACCCTCTGGTCCCAAACCAGATGCGCTACCAGACTGCGCTACACTCCGTGACCGGCGACTGGAAGTGTGTCTACACGGTTCATTCCCGGTGCGCAACAGGAAAAATCGCTTTTCTTCGGACGCACACTTAAACACCAAAAAATACAAAATCAACAATGACTTAACAGATTATTTTCTCTTCATAATTTTCATAGAAAATATCAGAGAAAAACACCGAGGCGTCGACAAAAGATTGTGGGCTGGCGCAGACAAAGCTTCAAGCTGGCTATTTTGCGGGATGGAGTCCCTGCACTACCCGACTCCCTTTTTGAATGCCAAGTGTCTCGGCTCGCCCACCGTTCAGTTCGATCACATAGCGGACCACCCCCTCAGACGGGATTAAATCTTCAGAATAAGGCGTCGTCTTTTCAGCAACACGGATCACAACACCTTTTTCATCGACAAACAGCATATCCAAAGACAGAGGGGTGTTTTTCATCCACATAATTGCCAGCTGCGGCCGGGAAAAATCAAAAATCATCCCCTCGTTTGGCCCAAGCACTGTGCGCCCCATCAAGCCCTGCTCGCGCTCTTCGGCTGTGGTGGCGTATTCGACCTGCAAGACGTGCCTTTGGCCCGTCACGGTCTCAACGATCGCCTCACCTTTTCGGAAGGCATCCACAGCCAGGCTGGGCAAGGCTGAAAGAATGATAAAAAAAAGCGCCATTGAGGCGCTTCTGACAAAAACTGTCATTGTGATAATCTCTAGTGAGCCCGCACGAGCGATACTGGGTTATCCGGGTGGATTTCGGCAGCCATAAGCCCCTTATCTCCATCACCAAAACGCACAAGCACAGTCTGTCCAGGACGAAGTTCTGTCAAGCCGAAACGGCGCAGTGTTTCCATATGAATGAAGATATCTTCAGTGCCCTCGCCGCGCGACAAAAAGCCAAAGCCTTTGGTGCGGTTAAACCACTTCACAATAACCCGCTCAAGGCCGCTTGATGGCGTGACCTGAGAATGGGTGCGCATGGGCGGCATTTGCGATGGATGAACTGCGGTGGACTGATCCATGGAAAGAACACGAAAGGCCTGATAGCCGCGGTCACGCTTTTGAATAAGCGCGACAATGCGCGTACCTTCCAGAATGGTTTGGAAGCCATCACGGCGCAGGCAGGTGACATGCAACAGAACATCCTGCATGCCATTGTCTGGCACAATAAAACCAAAGCCTTTGGCGACATCAAACCATTTTACAACGCCTGTGATTTCAACAAGATCCAGGGCCTCGTCCGAGAGCCCGCTGAATTCCACGAAGCTTTTCGCTGAAATTCTCTCCGCCATCTCAATTCGTCCCTCAACCACGCCAAACATGACTATTGTAAACTGATTCCCTGAAACTAGATTAACATTTTGCTAACGGCTTTGCGCAAGCCCTAGTTTCACTTATTTGCATATCGTTTTTGCCGTTCAAAGCTTGTTCGAGGCTGACGGGCATTGTGCGCCCTTCGTATGCTCTCCAATCGGAATTGTCGTCGGGCGTTATTTTTACGATGCAAGCCTATGCAATGCTTGAAGCAACGGTGATAAAGCGACATATCCATCAGGCACATCGTGCACGAAAGCATTCACTTCGTTGATGCTTTCGTGCACTCGCCTTTTGTTTATGCATCGATTTACCCAAACTCTGCTGAAGCTGCCGTTTGGATCGATGCACTGGGAGATTTGAATATGCGCTACCTTCACACAATGGTCAGAGTAAAAGATGTTGATGCATCTCTGAAATTTTACTGTGAGCATTTCGGCATGTCCGAAGTGCGCCGAATCGAAAACGAAAAAGGTCGCTTCACACTTATCTTCCTCGCCGCCAGCGATGACTTGGAAAAGGCCAAGCAAGATATGGCCCCCTGCCTGGAGCTGACCTACAATTGGGATGCCGAGGAATATACGGGCGGGCGCAATTTTGGCCACCTTGCGTATGAAGTTGACGACATTTACGCCACTTGCCAAAAATTGATGGACAATGGCATCACCATTAACCGACCGCCGCGAGACGGACACATGGCCTTTGTTCGCTCTCCAGACGGTATTTCCATCGAGATTCTTCAAAAGAATGGTGCGCTTGAACCCGCCGAGCCTTGGGTATCCATGCCCAATACCGGTAGCTGGTAAAAGCACCGCATTTTACACGTCTTATGCCCCTTGAACCCGTTACAGTTACTGGGTTTTTGTGAAAGCTGCCCCGCAGGTGTGGGGCGGCGTCCCGCCTGACGCAAGCTAAGCGTGAGACAGTCCTTCTCAAATAAGATCCGCCGCATGCTGCTTTAAACAAGCCGTGCGCTCAGTCTGAATTGGAGAATGACATGACGTCAGGCAACATCTTGACCCGCGCGCACCCCTTGAAAACTGCGACAGCTTTGATTGCGTTCTCATTGCTTGGCAGCTGCGCAACGACAAAAACACCGCCCCCAATTGCCGACCAAGGCTCCATTGGCGATGCTGATGCCCCGCAAGTGGTGTATCGCAATAAAGGGCCCTATAAAGACCCGCTGGTTACCACCCAGCACAGTGAGCCTCAGACGCAAAGCCAGGTGACACCGGGCCACACAGCCAATATCAACGAGGCTCAAGCCGAGCCTGCGCCAGCGCGCCAGAACGTTTCAGCCAATCGCGGCGGCCTTTTCACAGCCCAAGCGCAGCCCGCCGTGCAGACAGAAGGCAATAACAGCATTGTGCCTTCGCGCATGCCGAGCCGGTCAATTCAGGCCACTGTCGCCAGTGTTTACAGCCTGCAAACGCCTTTGGAGCAGGACGCTTCAATCCAGCCCACGGAACCCGCACCCGTGATGCCGATCGAGCAACAGTCTCGGCGTCCAACAAAGGCGGAGATCCTTGCCGGACTGGCTCCCGATCCAAGCAAGCGACAGAACATGCAGAAAATCCGCGAAAGCGACGCACCAGGACAAAGCATAACCACCCAAACCGCGCCGGCACAAAACGCACCGGCAATGGCCACGCAATTGACTGCTGCTGAAACCGCGCAGTTGCAAGCCAGCATACCAACAGCCACCCCAGCTTCTGCGAACTCCACGGCCGCTAGCCAGATGGAACAGATTCAAGGCGCGCCGGAGGCAAAGGGTATGACACGGGACAGCTTTATCAAAAAATTCCTGGCGAAATTGCGCAAATAACCGAGGCTGCTGCATAGTTCCTAACATCGGAACCGATTTGAGGCAAAAATCATACAGCCGATGAAAAGCGCCCCAGCGCCGTGTGTCATGCACGGTGCCATAGGGCACGCTGCTGTAGGGCATGATGTGAAACGCAGAAATAAATTTATTATTTTCAATCGCCTGTCATTTTCCTGACAAAAATCCACACTCGCCGCTTGCCAGTTTCACCGCCTCTGCTTATAAGGCCCCACAGCACGCGCCCTTCGTCTATCGGTTAGGACGTCAGATTTTCATTCTGAAAAGAGGGGTTCGACTCCCCTAGGGCGTGCCACTGCTTCTCTCCTTATTCTTCTCCTCCTTCCTATGCCTTTTTCATCGCCCGCAGCATTCGAGCCCGGCGAATACTGGCGTCGGTCATGCATCTGCACATCATGCAGTAGGCACCAAGAGATCATTCGATTGCCAAGATCAAACATGCCATGAGCCAAAGAGAATTTTCATCGAAGATTTTTCAATTTTGTAGCAGAAAATTGAAATTTCCTCTTGCGGCGACAATCACTTCCGATTAAGAGAGCGCCACACAGCACGCGCCCTTCGTCTATCGGTTAGGACGTCAGATTTTCATTCTGAAAAGAGGGGTTCGACTCCCCTAGGGCGTGCCACTGTTTCTCTCTCCAAATTGTTCGGAAATTCAAAAAACAACGTCGCTCACGCTGCGTGATACTGGGCTCATGCCGTTATTTTTTCCTCATGTCCTGCGTTAGAAAAAAAATGCAAGCCTGTGGAAAAAGATCATTTTTCCGCTTGCCATGAATCAAGTCGATGCCTATAAGCGGCCTCACAGCACGCGCCCTTCGTCTATCGGTTAGGACGTCAGATTTTCATTCTGAAAAGAGGGGTTCGACTCCCCTAGGGCGTGCCACTGCCTTTCCTGAAATTGCACCCAAAAAATGCTCAGTATCATGGCAGCGCATCGATGAATATCGATTTATGTTGCTGAACGTATGCGTTAATTTGCCCCTATTGATCACGGGGGACGCCATGAAAAGCCATTCAATTTTGCTGTTTGCAACAATAGCTCTCGCGCTATCGACAGGAAGCGCGAAGTCTGATGAGGTCATTGATGGCTATAGCGCCTATATTGCCCAAGATGATCTCTACAATTCCAAAGGTGAGCGTTTGACGCAGCCTTGGCAGGTTATCCGGCAAGATCGCGCCAACTATCATAAATTCGGCATTCGCCAGGTCGGCGATGAGAATGACAGCTATTTCGCATCGGAAGCGAACCGCGCCACAGCAGAAGCCATGCTGGCGCAGGGCGAAATTTCACGCGCCGATGGCAAGCGTATTATGCGGGGCGACACCACGATCCACGTGATGATCTATGGTCGAGGCACGGTAGGTCGCTCGCTTCGGGTTATTGCAGAATGACCGATTATAGCATCGGCTGAAAAGTGGGAACCGGTTTTCAGATAAATCCGATGCGGAAACAAAAACTTAGAGCATCGGACTGATTCCAATTTTCTGTACGATGCTCTAAAACGCCGGAGCTGCATCGATTATGCGAATCTGAATGCGGCGGGAGCCTTGCCACACTTCGGCGCTCAGGGTTCCTGCCACATGCACAGAATCACCGCGTTTACCAAGTAGCAGATCACCAACCGGCGTTTCTTTGGCGCGAAAGGCAATGCCATCAAGACGGCTGCCGTCAGGAGCTTCCAGCGTGACTTTGACGTGATTGGTGCCGATCAGGCGTGAATCACGAATGCGATGGGCCGGAATGGCAAAAATTGGCTGAGAATGGCCGGAGCCATAGGGGCCAGCGGTTTCCAGCAGGTCAATCAGTGCCAGATTGGCACCCGATGCGCTCACCGCTCCATCAATTTTCAAGGCGCGGTTGGCGGCCAGCTCCATCACCGTTTTCTGGGATTGCTCTTCAAAGAAACTCCGCAGTTTTCCGAGATTGCCGCGCTCAACCGTCAGGCCCGCCGCCATGGCATGACCACCGCCCTTCACCAAAAGACCGTTATCAACAGCGGCTCGCACCATTTTACCCAGATCAAAGCCGGGAATGGAGCGCCCGGACCCCGACCCCTTGCCTGATCCGTCAAAAGCAATGGCAAAGGCAGGGCGCTGGAAGCGTTCTTTCAAGCGTGCTGCCAGAAGGCCCACAATGCCGGGATGCCAGCCTTCACGGGCTGTAATGATCACCGAGGCCCGCTCACCATCACCATATTCGGCCATGGCTTCGGCCTCGGCCTCAGCCAGCATCTGCGCTTCCATGGCCTGACGCTGACGGTTGAGGTCATCCAGCTGGGCGGCAATTTCCTCGGCCTCTGCCGCATCATCCAGCGTCAGCAGGCGGCTGCCCAAGGCCGCATCACCAATGCGCCCACCGGCATTGATGCGTGGCCCCACCAGAAAGCCGAAATGATAGGGTGTGACCGGTCCACCAATGCCTGCCACTTTCAAAAGCGAGGCAAGGCCTGCATTTTGCTGATGGCGGGCGGCGATCAGGCCCTTGACGACATAGGCACGGTTAAGGCCTTTCAGCGGCACCACATCGCATACGGTCGCCAGCGCCACCAGATCCAGCCACGACAGCAAATCCAGCGAACGGGCATTGGCGTGGCCAGAATCGCGCAATTGCCGAAGCGTGGCCACCAGCACCATGAACACCACGCCAGCGGCACATAAATGCCCCTGCCCTGAAAGATCATCGCCCCGGTTGGGATTGACCAGCGCCATACAGGCTGGCAGTTCATGGCCCATCTGGTGGTGGTCGATCACCACCACATCGATATTGCGGCGCTTGGCCTCTTCCAGAGCTTCAAAGCTGGTGGAGCCGCAGTCGACAGTGACAATCAATTGCGCACCGCGCTCGATCAATTGGCCAATGGCGGCGGCATTCGGCCCATAGCCTTCAAAAATACGGTCTGGAATATAGATTTCGGCATCCACGCCAAAGTGATGAAGAAATCGCCATAGCAGCGCCGACGACGCCGCACCATCCACATCGTAATCGCCAAAAATCGCAACCTTTTCGCCGCGATTTACTGCCGTCATCAAGCGCTGCGCCGCCGTATCACAATCGGTCAGGCTGGATGGATCGGGCATCAGCCCGCGAATGGTGGGATCAAGAAAGGTTTTGGCCTCAGACACCGGCACGCCACGGCCCGCCAGCACGCGAGCAACCAGCTCGGGAATGCCGTGGCTCTGCGTAATCGCAAGAGAACGGTTTAATCCGGCCTGATCCAGACGCGATACCCAGCGCTGACCACTGGCAGACGACTCAACGTTTAAAAAGGCGCGCTCAATCGGATCAACGGGTTCAAACATGGGTATCCTGCATCTCTCTTTACATCCCTGTATAAGGCGTAAAGAGAGATCGACAACCCGTCATCATCGAGAAGATGACGATAAAATTGTCAGGCAGACTTGGTGCGCTCAATACGGATCACCTGCGGTTCACCCAGCAGATAGCCCTCGCCCTTGATGGCGGCAACGGCCTGACGCACGGAATGCTCCATGGTTGCGTGGGTAACGAGAATGATGTTTTTACTCTCATCGCCAGACGCCGCCGATTTGGCGTGCTGAACAATGGATTCGAGCGAGATATTGTTCTCGGCCATGCGCGTTGCAATGCTGGCAAACACGCCAGCCCGATCGACCACGCTGAGACGAATGAAATAACCGCCCTCGTGGAGGGTCATTTCCGCCTTGGCATAAGGCTCCAGCAGATGCGCCGGACGGCCCAGGATTGGCACCTGCTGCGCGCCGGGGCGGCTCTTGGCAATATCGGTAATGTCACCCAGCACGGCAGAAGCCGTGGCATTGCCACCGGCACCGGGACCAACCATCAAAAGCTCGCCCAGAATATCCGATTCCAGCGCCACCGCATTGGTTACGCCATCCACCTGAGCAATCACCGAATCCAGCGGCACCATGGTGGGGTGCACGCGTTGCTCAATGCCGGTTGCGGTTTTGAGGGCCACGCCCAGAAGCTTGATGCGATAGCCGAGATCATGGGCGGCCTGAATGTCGTCAATCGAGATATTGCTGATGCCTTCGAGATAAATCTCGTCTGCGGCAATCTGGCTGCCAAAGGCAAGCGTGGTCAAGATCGCCAGCTTGTGGGCGGTGTCGTTGCCCTCAATATCAAAGGTTGGGTCGGCCTCCGCATAGCCAAGGCGCTGCGCTTCTTTCAGACAATCGGCAAAGCTCAGGCCCTCTTTTTCCATCCGGGTCAGGATGTAATTGCAGGTGCCGTTCATGATGCCGTAAAGGCGCGAAAAATGATTGCCGGTCAGCGATTCACGCAAGGTCTTGATGACGGGAATGCCGCCCGCAACAGCCGCTTCGTAATTGAGCAGCAGGCCTTTTTCCTCGGCCATTTTGGCAAGCGCCACGCCATGCTTGGCCAGCAGGGCCTTGTTGGCAGTCACCACATGCAAACCGCGCGCAAGCGCGGCCCGCACCGATTGGTCCGCCGCCCCTTCTGCCCCGCCAATCAACTCGACCAAAACGTCGATATCAGCGGTTTCGGCCATTTCAACCGGGTTATCAAACCACGCAATACCATCAAGATCGAACCCGCGATCCTTGCCCTTGCTGCGGGCAGAGACTGCGGTGATGGTCAATGGCCTGCCGCAGGCGATGGCCAGAGCATTTGCACGTGTTTGAACAATCCGCGCCAGAGACGCACCAACAGTACCGAGACCCGCTATGCCGATCTTAAGGGCGTCAGTCATGAAATATACCTGCTATGCTTTTGGACGTTTGGGAAGAGAGCGGCCCAGAACAGACCGCCCTTTGGGAGCCTGAGATCAACGATGAGCGTTGAGCGAGATCACATTATGCAGTGTTTCATCGGCGCTTGACATGAAACGCTTGAGGCTGCGGGCAGCCTGACGGATGCGATGCTCGTTTTCCACCAGCGCGATGCGGACATAATCATCGCCCTGCTCACCAAAGCCAATGCCGGGCGCAACGGCAATGTCAGCTTTTTCGACCAACAGCTTGGAGAACTCCAGCGAGCCAAGATGGCGGAATTTTTCCGGAATTTTTGCCCAGGCAAACATGGTGGCCGCTGGCGGCGGCACGTCGAAGCCAGCCTTGCCAAAGCTTTCCACCAGCACATCACGGCGGCGCTTGTAGATATTGCGCACCTCAGCAACGTCAGAACCATCACCGTTCAGAGCGTGGGTTGCTGCCACCTGAATAGGCGTAAACGCACCATAATCGAGATAGGATTTGACGCGCGCAAGTGCTGCGATCAGGCGCTCATTGCCAACGGCAAAGCCCATGCGCCAGCCGGGCATGGAGAAGGTTTTCGACATAGAGGTAAACTCGACGGCCACATCCATCGCACCCGGCACTTCAAGCACCGATGGAGGCGGATTGCCATCAAAATAGATTTCCGAATAGGCCAGATCCGAGAGCACAATCAGGTCATGCTTTTTGGCAAAGGCAATCACGTCCTTGTAGAAATCCAGCGATGCCACCCGCGCCGTCGGATTGGATGGATAGTTGATGATCAGCGCCAAAGGCTTGGGGATGGAGTGGCGCACAGCCCGCTCCAGCGGCGGAAAGAATGTCTCATCCGGCTCCACCGGAATAGAGCGAATAACCCCACCGGTCATCAGGAATCCAAAGGCGTGGATTGGATAGGTTGGATCGGGACACAGAATCACATCGCCCGGTGCCGTAATGGCCTGCGCCATATTGGCGAAACCTTCTTTGGAGCCCAGCGTTGCCACCACCTGCGTGTCGGGATTGAGCTTCACGTTGAAACGGCGGGCGTAATAGGCGGCTTGCGCCTTGCGCAGGCCGGGGATGCCCTTGGAGGAAGAATAACGGTGGGTGCGCGGATCCTGCACGGCTTCACACAGTTTATCAACAACGCTTTGGGGAGTCGGAAGGTCTGGATTGCCCATGCCGAGATCGATAATGTCCGCGCCACCGGCTCGCGCGCTTGCTTTCAAACGATTGACCTGTTCGAAAACATAGGGCGGCAAGCGCCGGACTTTATGAAACTCTTCCATCTCAGACCTCGTTGAACCGCGGGCACTTCAAAACCCTGCGGATGACCCGTTACCCATTCAGCCGCCCCGAAAACGGACCAATCAACTCGAGGCGATGATATTTTAGCGTATTCAACACCGATTCGCGGCTTTTATTTGCAAATTGCAACCCGAACGGCAGGAACGATGACGCCGTCTTGCGATTTGCAATGACAATTTCAGGAATGCAAGGCCTTCCCACTTTCGAAAGCGCCTCAAACGCTAAAATTTACGTCACTGCGTTTGGCCAAGCTTGCGGAATTCTTCCACCCGCTTGTTGTATTCGGTTTCGCTGATCAGGCCTTTTTTGCGCTTTGCCGCCAGGCTGGAGAGCGTATCTTCCTGCTTTTTCGCATCGTCATTCGACATCTGCTTGTTGGCCGCAGTCAAAGGCCGGGACAGATCAGGATAACCATCCGGCGTTTTATAATTGTCGGCGGGCTCCGCCTGTCCTGTCACCACCACGCTCTTGGGTGCCGTCATGGTCGATGGCTTTACGCTTGTTGTGTTGCTGGCAGCGCAGCCCGCGACAGTAACCACTGCGGCCATAACCAGCACATTGGCACACATCTTGGCACATATGCGGCGATAAGCCGCCCCGGAGACGATTGCAGTCATATTCAAATCCAACCCACTGATACGGCAGCCTTGAGCGCCAAGCTTACCACCTACTGCATAATTCCTTACACCGGAATCGATGTAAGGAATTATGCAGTAGATTAAAAGTTTTACAGCGTCCTTTGTGCACCATCTATGGTGCACGGCGCTGTAAACAGACACAACCCACACATGAAAGTCTTGTAAAATATGCAAGCCAGTCATAGCGTCATATTATCGTCTGTCTGGAACTTGTAGTCATTATCAGGCAGGATAAGCAATTATAAAAAACATTCGCGACCGAGGGGAGACGGCATTGACCACAGCATCAAACAGCGAAGGCAAGACAGGTGGTGGCCAGACCGAGCAAGAGCGCGGCAGTTTTGAAATTCCGGGCTTTGATCCCACTCTGGTCGATCCCTACATTGTCAAAGACCCGGAAGCCTTGGCGGTCAACTTTGCCAGAGCCTTGGAAAACCTTGGAAAAGCGGCCTCCACATGGATTGCGCCACGCGAAAGGGGTGAAATCACCGAGACCGGTTCTGAACCGGCGGTGGAGATGATCAAGACGCTCTCCAGTGTCAGCGAATACTGGATGGGTGATCCGAAGCGCAATCTTGAAGCACAAACGCAGTTGATGTCATCACTGTTTGGCGTGTGGATGAAAAGCTTGAACAAGCTTTCTGCCAGCGTCAACGCACCCACTCAGGCTGACACACCGCCGGAACCGATCAAGGACAAGCGCTTCGCTGATGCCGATTGGCAACGCAATCCCTTTTTCGATTTTCTCCGTCAGGCCTATCTGGTGGTGTCCGACTGGGCTGAAAAACTGGTGGAGAATACCGAAGGTCTGGATGAGCACACCCGCCACAAAGCCGCTTTTTACATGCGGCAGATGACGGCGGCGCTGTCGCCTGCCAATTTCATCATGACCAATCCGCAGCTCTACCGCGAAACGATTGCCACCCATGGCGCAAATCTCGCCAAGGGCATGAAGATGTTTGCCGAAGATGTGGCCGCTGGCAAAGGTGATTTGAAACTGCGCCAGACCGACACCAGCAAATTCGCGCTGGGTGAGAACATGGCCCTGACACCCGGCAAGGTGATTGCCCGCAGCGACGTATGCGAGGTAATCCAATACGAACCAAGCACCGAGAAGGTGTTGAAAAGGCCGCTGCTGATTTGCCCGCCGTGGATCAACAAATTCTACATTCTCGATCTCAATCCGCAAAAGAGCTTTATCAAATGGTGTGTTGATCAGGGGCATACCGTCTTTGTCATCTCCTGGGTCAACCCGGATGAACGCCACGCCAATAAGGACTGGCTGTCCTACATCCGCGAAGGCGTAGATTTTGCGTTGGACGCGGTTGAAAAATCGACGGGTGAGAAAAAGGTCAACGCCATTGGCTATTGTGTTGGTGGCACACTTTTGTCTGCGGCCATGGCGCTGCACGCCAAGGAGGGTGATACGCGCATTGCCAGCGCCACCCTGTTTACCACGCAGGTGGATTTCACCTTTGCAGGCGATCTCAAGGTGTTTGTCGATGAAGAGCAGGTGCGTAATCTGGAAGAGCGCATGCGCATCAAGGGCTATCTGGATGGCTCCAAAATGGCGACAGCTTTCAATATGCTGCGCTCATCGGAATTGATCTGGCCCTATTTCGTCAACAATTACCTGAAAGGCCAAGACCCGAGCGCCTTTGACCTGTTGTTCTGGAATGCCGATTCGACTCGCATGGGGGCTGCCAATCATTCGTTTTATTTGCGCAATTGCTATCTCGAAAACAATCTGGCGAAAGACCGGATGGAGCTGGATGGCAAAACCCTGTCGCTGAAAGACGTGAAAGTGCCGATCTACAATCTGGCCACCAAGGAAGACCATATTGCGCCGGCCAAGTCGGTGTTTGTTGGCTCCGGCTGCTTTGGTGGCCCCGTCACCTATGTGATGAGCGGTTCAGGCCATATTGCCGGTGTCGTCAATCCGCCCGACAAAATGAAATATCAATATTGGACGGGCGGTCAGCCAAACGGCGATTTTGCAGCAGTAAACTTTGAAAACTGGGTGGCAACCGCAGAGGAAAGCCCCGGCTCGTGGTGGCCCCATTGGCAGGGCTGGATTGAAAGCCTCGACAAGCGGCGCACCGCCGCGCGCAAACCGGGCGGAACAACAATGAACGCAATTGCCGATGCGCCCGGAACCTATGTGCTGGAGCGTGTTTAGCCGCGATGAAATTTGATCCAGAGCTTGTACCGGCGACACTCATTCGCCGCTACAAGCGTTTTCTGTTTGATGCGACGCTGGACAGCGGCGAAGAGATCACCGGCTTTTGCCCTAACACTGGCTCCATGCGCGGCCTCACCGCGCCCGGTTCTCGCATCTGGTTATCCATACATGATAGCCCAAGCCGCAAATATCGCTATGGATTTGAGTTGATTGAGGCTGAAAACACGCTGGTCGGCGTCAACACAGCCTTACCAAACAAGCTGGCGATTGAAGCCATTCAAGCCGGGTTGGTCAGTGATCTCGCACAATACAGCAGCCTGCGTACCGAACAGCGCTACGGCGAAAATTCCCGCATAGACCTGCTGCTCTCGACCCCGAACCGGGAAGATTGCTATGTTGAGGTCAAGAACGTCCATTTCATCCGCACAAAAGGTCTGGCCGAGTTTCCCGATAGCGTCACCACGCGCGGTGCCAAGCATCTGAATGAATTGGGCAAACTGGTGCAAAGCGGCAAGCGCGCCGTCATGCTCTACATCATTCAGCGCGATGATTGCGATGGCTTGGCAATCTGTGGCGATCTGGATCCCGGCTATGGCCGGGCTTTTCAGGCAGCCATTGCGCAAGGGGTTGAAGCTTATGCGGTAAAATGTGCGATTACCCCGTATTTTATTGCACCGCACAAGAATGTTGTCATTGATCTGAGCTATAGTGCACTCATGATATGACGTGAATGGCGGCTCCAGCAATCAACGCCAGCGCCACAATCGACAGGCTGCCCGTGGCCAGCACCCTTCCCCCCGATGCCAGCACGCTGCGGACATTGACCTGAAGGCCCAGCGCCGCCATGGACAGGGTGGTGAAAAAGCCCGACAATTGCTGCGATGGTGCCAACACCGCATGGGGCAGAAGATCAGCAGAGCGCGCCAGCAGCATTGCCAAAAAGCCAAGAATGAACCAGGGCGCAACGTGCGAGAGACGCACTTTGCTGCCCTGCCCCGTTTGCATGCCCAACAGCAACAGAACCGGCCCCAGCATCATCACGCGAACCAATTTGACCACCGTGCCCATCTGCAAGCTCATGGTGCCGAAAGATGCTGTTGCCGCCAAGACTTGCGGCACCGCATAGACCGTCATGCCAGCCAGCATGCCGTATTGACGATCACTCAGGCCGGTTTGCAAGGCAATAAAGGGCAAGAGCAACACCACGACAATGCCAAGCACGGCAGTAAAGGCGATGGATGAGGCCACATCATCGGAATCGGCGCTGATAACCGGAGCCGCCGCCATGATTGCGGAATTGCCACAAATGGAGTTACCGCAAGCCACCAGCAGCGCCAGAGGATGGGCCAAACCCAAGGCCCTGCCGATCAGATAACTGCAACTGATGGCGCAACAGACAACGAGAACAACAGCCGCGATCAATGACAGCCCGTTGCTGGCAATCTGGCTGAGGCTGATGGAGGCCCCCAGCAGCACAATCGCCACTTCCAGCACGATTTTTGCACAAAAGTGAATGCCGTCGTGCATCTTGGGCGATAGCCTGAACAGGCTGTTGATCAGTGTACCCAAGAGAATGCACCATACCAGCGCATCCACCAGCGTTTGCCCGGTCAAACGCTCCACAATGGCGGCAATACCGTAGCCGCCAAGCGCGACAGCGGCTGAAAAGCCAATTCCAGGAAAGAGAGAGATAAAACGATGAATCGGGCGCATGACCAAAACCTTTCTTGAAGCGTGCGCCCAATGTGCTCTCGCAATTCGTTTGATTCCATCGCATAATATGCGATAATTTATGCGATAAAATTACATGATCGGAACCCATGACCCTTGAACAATTGACCATTTTCATTGCCGTTGCCGAGCGGCAGCATATCACCCGCGCAGCCGAAGCCGTTGGTCTGACGCCATCGGCGGTAAGCTCCGCCATTCGATTGCTGGAAACCAATCATGACGTGCTGTTGTTTGATCGGGTTGGCCGGGGCATAGAATTGACGGGGGCCGGTCGCCTGTTTTTGGAGGAAGCCAAGGCCACCGTGGCCCGTGCCAATCGTGCGGCGCAAATGCTGGCCGAGCTTGGCGGCTTGAAGCGCGGCAAGCTGAATGTGCAGGCCAGCCAGACCGTGGCCAGCCATTGGCTGCCGCAGCAATTGATGCGTTTTCACGCTCTGTATCCAGACATCGAACTGGCGCTGACCATTGGCAATTCCACCTCGGTGGCGGATGCCGTGATATCCGGCATTGCCGAACTGGGTTTTGTTGAGGCCGATGTGTCTTCAGACAAACTGGCCCGCACACGGGTTGCGGAAGACATCATGGTTATTGTTGCAGCCCCCGGCCATCCGATTTTGACGCCGCAGGATGATTGGCCCGCAGCATTGGTTGCGACGACATGGATCATGCGGGAACACGGCTCAGGTACGCGCGCTTATTTTGAGGAAACGATGCGCGCATTTGGCATTGCATCCGAAATGCTCAAAATTGCTTTGACATTACCCTCCAATGAAGCAGTGCTTTCGGCTGTTTTGCAGGGCCATTGCGCGGCAGCCGTTTCGCACTCCACCGCAGCACCGCTGATTGATAACGGCAGCCTGCAAGCGGCACCGATTCGCCTCACCTCGCGTCACTTTTCAGCACTTCGCCACCGCGAGCGTCGCTTGAGCGAAGTGGCACGGCAATTTCTAAAATTATCCGGGCAAAACGCCGCTTTCGGTTAAGAATTCATCACAATCTCCGGTTCACCATGGACGAACTCCCTTCGGCTGCGGTATGTAAGCGCTGAAATTGGAAGCGGGACACAGAGCAAATGGTGAATTATATCGAGGCCGCAACAGCGCCGCTGAAAAACACAGGTGCTATCCGCCTTTATGGCCCGGAGGCGTTTGAGGGCATGCGCAAGGCTTGCAATGTCACAGCCCGTTGTCTGGATGCCCTGGCCCCCATGGTCAAGCCGGGCGTGACCACCAATGAGATTGACCGCTTCGTGTTTGAATTTGGCATGGACAACAATGCCCTTCCCGCCACCTTGAACTATCGCGGCTACCGCCATTCGGTCTGCACCTCGATCAACCATGTTGTCTGCCACGGTATTCCCGATGACAAGCCTCTGCGCGAGGGCGATATCGTCAACATTGATGTGACCTATGTGGTTGATGGCTGGCATGGCGATTCCAGCCGCATGTATCCGGTGGGCGAAATCAAGCGCGCCGCTGAGCGTCTGCTAGAAGTGACGCATGAGTGCCTGATGCGCGGCATTGCCGCTGTGCGGCCCGGTGCGCGCACGGGTGCCATTGGTGCGGCCATTCAGTCTTACGCCGAAGCCCAGCGTTGCTCGGTGGTGCGTGATTTTTGTGGCCATGGCGTTGGCCAGTTGTTTCACGATGTGCCGAATATTTTGCACTATGGCGAGGTCAACGAAGGACCGGAAATCCGCGAAGGCATGATTTTCACCATTGAGCCGATGATCAATCTCGGCAAACCACATGTGAAAGTGCTGGCGGATGGCTGGACAGCTGTGACCCGCGACCGCTCCTTGACCGCGCAATATGAGCACGCTGTTGGTGTCACCGCCACCGGCTGCGAAATTTTCACGCTCTCGCCTGCCGGTCTTGATCGCCCCGGCCTTCCTCCATTGCAAGGCTGAGCAATGACCAAAACGCCACGGACCCAAGGCCTGAACGAGATGGACTCAGAGCAGTTCCAAAGCGATCCAGACGGCGTTTCTTTTAACTTCGAAGAAGACGAGCGCGGCTTTTTTGCCGAGCTTGCACAAAAGCCAAAAGCGTCAAAAAGAACCTCGCCCGTCGCGACCAAGCCCGTTGATAGCAAACCAGTGGAGCATTACCACGGCCATCGCGACCGCTTGCGGATGCGGTTCAAGGACAAGGGCGATGATGCGCTGGCCGATTATGAAGTGCTGGAGCTCCTGCTGTTTCGCCTCATTCCAAGGCGCGATACCAAGCCGATTGCCAAAGCGCTGATTGATCGTTTTGGCTCTCTGGCCGGTGTGTTTGGTGCCCAACTGAGCCTGCTGCAAGAGGTCAAGGGGGTTGGCGAGGCTGTTGCTCTCGACCTCAAACTCATTTCCTCTGCGGCTCAAAGGATGTTGAAAAGCGACATCAAGGGAAAGCCGGTGCTGTCATCGTGGTCAAGCGTCATTGATTACTGTCATGCGGCCATGGCCTATGAGACAACCGAGCAATTCCGCATTCTGTTTCTCGACAAGCGCAACGCCATGATTGCCGATGAGATACAAGGGCGCGGCACGGTGGACCACACACCCGTTTATCCGCGCGAGGTGGTCAAGCGCGCCCTGGAGCTTTCGGCCACGGCCATTATTCTGGTACACAACCATCCCAGCGGCGACCCAACACCATCGCGGGCCGATATTGAGATGACAAAAACCATCATAGATACAGCCAAACCACTTGGCATCACCGTTCATGATCATGTGATCATTGGCAAACAAGGCCATGCCAGCTTGAAGGGCTTGCGGTTGATCTAACATTTCCAGCCCCAAAAATCGGGGTTTTGCATTGGTAAATGCTCAAAAGAATGATGTATGCGGCTGCGGCACACAGTTTGCCGCTATCGAACAGGACAGACGATGAAGACCATTATATCAGCCTTGGTGATAACCGCCGCGATGATCCTGGCCGTGCAGCCTGGACATGCCGCATCCACAACACCTGAGGGCGTATGTGCAAAAGAGGGCGTCGTCGCCCGTTGCGACGCTGCCAAACCGGCGCAACAGCCCATCAAGCATTCCGAACACGTTCAGCCCAAACACGTTAAACATCGGGGCAAAAATATCGACCCCATCACCACCTGCTCGATGGGCAAGAAGACCCCTTGTGTGCCTTTGAAAAAGTGAGGGATTTCCTCACAGTCTGTTCAAGAATTGCTGTTGACCTGGCGAAAATGGTGATTTCGAAAACCGGAGCGGAGCGTACTTAAGGTACGTGAGCACCGGAAGCGCAGAAATTACCATTTGCAGCCGGTCAGCGGCGATTATTGGACAGACTGTCACGCTTTCATTTCAAAGGTTCTCAGCCGTTCTGGTAAGGTTACAATCGTGTTGCAATCGACATTGGCAAAGGCCAGGCGAAGGTAGCCATCCAGAGCTGTTCCAAAAAAGCCGCCCGGCACCGTGAGGATACCGGCCCGTTTTGCCAAATGCTCTGCGACCTCCACAGAGCTTTTGCCCCCGTAGGGATGTCGCACGAAGGCAAAATAGGCCCCCATTGACGCCAAATGCCAATCTGGCAGGGCGTTGAAAGCTTGCTGCATCGCAATAGTGCGTCGGGCAATTTCGGATGCATTGTCAGCCCGCCAACCGTCCAGCACCGGCAAAGCCTTTGCCAAGGCAATCTGCGCTGCCCTTGGCGCGCAGATTTGCACGTTGTCCATCACCTTCACAATTTGGGCAATGGTGTCTTGCCCCGCAGTGACCGCCGCAAGGCGATGGCCCGGAATGGCAAAAGATTTGGAAAAACTGTAGATTTGAATCAAGCCTTCCGGCCAGCTGGCATTGGCAAACAAATCATGCGGTTTACCAAACGCAGGATCGAGAAAATCACGATAGGTTTCATCAACAATCAGCCATGCGTCATGGGCTTGGCACAGGTCGAAAATCTGTTGCAGCAAGGCCTTTGGATAGACCGCACCGGTTGGATTGTTGGGTGTGACCAGCGCCAGAACCTTTACACCTGACTGTAAGGCCGCAGTGACAGACGATATGGAGGGTAAAAAACCATCATCCGCATCGCACTGCACAGGCACGACCTCAATACCCAGCATGGAGAGCGTGGTTTCGTGGTTGAAATAAAACGGATTTGTCAGCGCGACCTTATCGCCTCTGCCTGCTAAGGCCATTACAGTGCAAACAAAAGCCTGATTGGCACCCGAGGTAATGTGAATTTGCTCCGGCCCGAAGGCCTGACCATAAACCCCTTGGAGATGATGGCAATAGGCTTGCCTGAGGGACAATTCGCCTTCAATGGCACCATAGCCGCAGGCCTCAGGCGATCCCGCCGCCTCTGCCAACCATCGCAAAAGATTGTCATGAGGCGGATGACCGGGGGCCGCCTGCGAAAGATCAATAAGAGAGCCATGCGCCCCGTCATAGCTGCGGCCCCACGCAAAAACAGCCGGAATCGGCGGCAGAGAGAGACTTGCCACGCGCGGATTGAAACAACAGGACATCAATGCACCGCCCAATTTTCTGACCCAACAATAGAATTGGGAATTTTAAATCATAGTATTTATCTAATGCATAATTGCTTAAATCGGAATCGATTTAAGCAATTACGCAATAAGTTAAAATTTCTTCAGCATCCTTGGTGCGCCAAGGAAGCAGCACAGTAATTTACAAAATTCCGGTGAGGACAAAAGCAGAATTTCGCCAAAAACAGAAACTTAACCACAAAATCAAAATATATGGATTTCTAAAATCTAGCGCACTTCAATTTGGTCTCAACGCTTTTCGTTCTATTCAATTCATAGTATAAACATGAATAACATTCACAAAACTAGATAGATTTTGCAATCTCCTGTTTATAACATAAACAGTTATCTCAAGTTTTTTTACATCTCACACTATAACCTGAACCCCAGGAAATAGATGTGCCTCATACCAATGATCAGTCATTGCGCATTTCGATTGACTATTGGTATGAGGGGGCTGAGGCAATGAATTTGAGATTTGTAACCCGTAGAGCTGTGCTCAACGGCATGATGCAGAGCGTTGTTGCCGGTGCAATGGTCACTCGTGCTTGCGCCAACCCGGCAACATCGCCCGAGACATCATTGGCTCAAACATCATTGCGCCGAACATCGCTCAATATCGCCATGTCGCTCGAACCTCCGGCGCTTGATCCCACTGCATCCGCCCCTGTTTCTGTCGGCAAAGTCACATGGAGCAATATTTTCGAAGGACTGGTGACCATTGATCGCCATGGCAAGATACAGCCGCAACTGGCCACTGAATGGACCATTTCGCCCGATGGATTAATCTACACATTCCAGCTCCGCAAAGGCGTTGTATTCCACAACGGAACGCCGCTCACGGCCAGTGTGGCAAAATTTTCGCTCAATCGCGCACGAGCACCCGACTCTGAAAATCCCCAGAAGCATTTTTTTGCGCAGTTCGATTGGGTCGAAGCACACGGCCCGCTGACACTGATCATCCATATGAAGCGCCGAAACAGCAGCCTGCTTTATTGGCTTGGCTGGCCCGCCAGCGTCATTATCGCACCGGATAGTGCGCAAACCAATGCCACCAGGCCTATTGGAACCGGACCTTTTCGGTTTTCAAATTGGAGCAAGGGCAAGACAATCGATCTGGTTGTTAATGAGCAATATTGGAATCGCTCCGAAATTGCCCTGAAAGCAGTGACATTTCATTTTATTGACGATCCGGATCTTTTGGCCAGCGGCATCAAATCGGGCACGATTGATGCTGTTCCGGAGTTCAATTCGCCTGATCCGGTCGCTCAGTTGCAACGGGATACGTCCTTGAAAGTGGCAATCGGCGTCACAGAAATGAAAGTGATTGCAGGCCTGAACAACGCGCGCAAACCCTTCAATGACTTGCGGGTGCGTCAGGCGCTGATGATGGCCGTTGACCGTTCAGCGATTATTGATGGCGGTTGGGATGGCCTTGGCACCGAAATAGGCAGTCATTACACGCCGAATGATCGTGCCTACCGCGACCTTACAGGGATCTATCCTTACGATCCGGTCAAATCCAAGGGACTTCTGGCGTCGGCTGGCTATCCGAACGGTTTCAGCTTTACCGCAAAAATCCCGCAAATGCCTTACGCGGTGCAATGTGCGCAGATCCTGCAAGCCTCTTTCGCGGAAGTGGGCGTGACAATGAAAATCAAGACCGCATTGTTTCCAGAGGTTTGGACCCGCGAGGTGTTTGATAATGCCGACTATGACATGACCATTATGGCCCATGCTGAACCCATGGATATCGGAATATTTGCCCAGCAGAAAAACTATTTCAACTACCACAACCCCGCCTTCAACGCCGTTCTCGATGCAATAGAGCAAACCACCGATGCGAAAGAGCAAGACTGGCTCTATGGCGAAGCACAAACCATGCTGGCAAAAGATTTACCCGCGCTGTTTCTGTTCGCGCTGCCTAAAATTGGCGTGTGGAACGCAAAACTCAAAGGCATGTGGGAAAATGAGCCCATGCCCTCAATTCCCCTTTCTCACGTTCGCTTCGACGATTAACCCCAACCCGAAACCAGATATTTAAAATTAAAATCAAGAGATTAATTCAAAATATTGAATCAGATTGCACAGGACTTGAATCATTTTATGAACTGCGACCATCAGCGTAAATTGGCAATTACCTTTTTCTGCTCCTGAAAATGCATGCCCGTTAAATTCTGGTCTTATGTGCAGCGCAATGTAAAATAACGATTCAGTTAGAATCCTCGGGTAATATGAGGATCATCAGCCCCAAGCTGAAACAGCGCCAGACAGGATAAACCATGTACCAGTATGATCTCGTTGTCATCGGCAGCGGCCCCGCCGGCCGCAGGGCCGCCATTCAAGCCGCAAAGCTGTCGAAGTCAGTTCTGGTTATTGAGCGCGGAGGCCGGGTTGGCGGCGTCTCTGTTCACACAGGTACTATTCCGTCAAAAACATTGCGTGAAACGGCGCTCAACCTCACCGGCTGGCGTGAGCGCGGCTTTTATGGTCGCTCCTACCGGGTGAAGCAGGAAATTAGCGCCGCTGACCTACGCCGCCGCCTGCTGATTACACTTGATCATGAAGTGGATGTGCTTGAGCACCAGTTCTCGCGCAATCGCGTCCAGCAAATGCGTGGCACGGCGAGATTCCTTGATGCGAACACGCTTGAAATCAAAAAAGACGATGGAGAAATTGCTCAGGTCACCGCCGCCGCCATTCTGCTGGCTGTGGGCACGCGGCCCCATCGGCCAGAGCATATTCCGTTTGATGGCGAAACCATTCTCGACAGCGATGATATTTTGAATATCAAGGATGTTCCGCGCTCCATGATTGTGATTGGTGCGGGTGTCATTGGCATCGAATATGCGACGATTTTCAGCGCGCTGGATACGCAGGTGACGGTGGTTGAACCACGCGACAGCATGTTGGACTTTATCGACAAGGAAATTGTCGAGGACTTCACCTATCAGCTTCGCGATCGCAACATGAAGCTGATTTTTGGCCAATCTGCCGACAAGGTGGAAAAAGACGATGGCAAGTGCCGTGTAACTTTGAAAAGCGGCCGCGTGCTCAATGCCGAAATGGTGCTGTTTGCGGCCGGTCGCGTTGGCGCAACCGATACACTCAATCTGGCAGCCTGCGGGTTGGAAGCAGACAACCGCGGCCGCCTCAAAGTCAACCCGGAGACTTTCCAAACTGCTGTGCCCAATATCTACGCTGCCGGTGACGTGGTCGGCTTTCCAAGCCTTGCCTCGACCTCCATGGAGCAGGGTCGCATTGCCGCCCGTCATGCCGTGGGTGCCCATTCCAGCGAGCCACCGCAATATTTTCCCTATGGCATTTATGCCGTGCCGGAAATTTCCACCTGTGGCCTGACTGAAGAAGAAGTGCAGCAACGCAACATCCCCTATGAATGCGGCATTGCCCATTTTCGCGAGACCTCGCGCGGCCATATCATGGGGCTGGATAGCGGCATGCTGAAAATGATCTTTTCGCTCAAAACCCGCCGCCTGCTGGGCGTGCATATTGTTGGCGAGGGTGCCACAGAATTGGTGCATATCGGCCAGGCCGTTCTAAATCTCAAAGGCACAGTCGAATATTTTGTCGAAAATACCTTCAATTACCCAACCTTGGCTGAAGCCTATAAGATTGCAGGTCTGGACGCCTGGAACAGAATGGGTGAACTGGTGAAAAAGGCTTGAATTTTCAATCCAAAATTTTGCCTCGACCTCAAAATTGAAGACAGAATTGTGCGCCTCACAAAACGCAGGTTTGCCAGTTCTACTGCATAATTGCTTAAATCGGAGTGGATTTAAGGTGAAAATTATGCAGCAGATTAAAAGTTCTACAGCGCCGTGCGCCATATGTGGTGAGAGGCGCTGTATTGTGAGGCGAAAATATAAATTGGACAGGCAGCAATAAGGCTGATATAAGTAGCTTGTCGATAATTGTTTGTTTGATATTGTTGTTGCTGGCACTCTGTGCAACTCTGACGAAATTACCCTTCAAAAATCGAAGCGAATGAGGTCCGCGTATTGCGCGGCCTTTCCTATAATCTTGCTATTGAAAGGGTTCGTTATGACCACTGGCACAGTAAAATGGTTTAATTCCACAAAAGGCTTCGGCTTCATTCAGCCAGACGACGGCAGCGCCGACGTTTTCGTGCACATCTCGGCCGTAGAGCGCGCTGGCATGCGCGAACTCACCGAAGGCCAAAAGATTGGCTTCGAGCTGGAGCGTGATCGCAAGTCGGGCAAGATGTCCGCAGGTCAGCTTCAGGCTGCCTAATACGATTTTTGTTGCCGGTGACCACGGATGTACTGGCATCAACGCGACAAGAATGAATCATGAGGTCAGGCATCTTGCCTGGCCTTTTTTTTACTGCGCCGACCACCAGATATGGCGCGCAAAAGACGCTGTTGCGCTTTTAATCTGCTGCATAATTTTCTCCTTGAATCGATTCCGACTTAAGAACTCTGCGGCAAGGCGCTGTCTTTTTTCCAACACAGGAAACACCCATGACTGACCACATCAGCAAGAACCGTGAACGCGCCGAAGCCGCCTTCAGCCTCACACAGACCCAGCACCTGTCACGCAATCGCGTTGTTTCGGAAATAGACGCCGTTACAATAGCGCGCAATGAAAAGACGGCGCGCTTGCGGGCTTTGCGCCTTGAGCAAGATGCAATGATCCTCGCTCAAGTCGCAGCAAAATCAGACAAGGACTGACGAACGTCTAGAATCAGGTGTCAGCTTGGATTTTCCAAACTGAACATTTCTGAATGTTCGTCATAGGCAAACAGCTCGGCATAACGCGACCAGGACACCACCGTTTTCAGCGTTTCCGCTGCCTGATCTTCCTGCATGTAATCTTCCAGCTCTGTTCGAAAGCGCATGGCCGGTGCTGTGTGCGATGGCCGCTCGTCCAATACGCGGCGAATGAGCCCGACAATTGGCACATAGGCCACCAGATGCTCGGCAAAGAGCTTTTTGCGCGCGTCCGTATCCATATGGGCAAAGCGCTTGCCAATCTCGGTTAGCACCAGATCCCCTTCACTCATCTGCGCAAACCGCAGCAGTTGCAGCGCCTCACCGAGGTGAAATATCTCTTCCGTGCCCAATTGCAGGGCACTGGCCAGCACCGGCAGATCGGCTTTGCCATTGTAATGCGGCCCGGCAACAGCCTCAATCAAGCCTGAAAGCACGTTGGTGGAGACGTGCTCCAAAACCATGCCGACACCTGTGCCATGAATGCCGTCCATGGCAGGTTGGCGTGGTTCGGCCCGATTGGTCATCTGTGCGTAAATGCTGTCAACCAATTGCCGAAAGAGCGGATCAAGCCGGTTACGCGGATGCGGCAGATCGACCTTCAACTCCGATGCCACACGACCCGGATTGGAGGAAAACACCAGAATGCGGTCGCACATCAACACCGCTTCTTCGATGTTATGGGTGACGATCAGCACGGATTTAATCGGCAGGCGACCTTCGATCCAGAGATCGATCATGTCTGTACGCAGTGTTTCGGCGGTGAGCACATCAAGAGCCGAGAAAGGCTCATCCATCAACATCAGATCAGGATGCACCACCAACGCCCGCGCAAAGCCAACGCGCTGACGCATGCCGCCCGACAATTCCTTAGGGTAAGCATTTTCAAAGCCGTCAAGGCCAATCAAGTCGATGGCGGCCAGCGCACGCGCGCGGCGCTCTGTGCTATTCACCCCTTGCGCTTCCAGCCCCAGCTCCACGTTTTGCAACACGGTGAGCCATGGAAACAGCGCGAACGACTGAAAAACCATGGCAATGCCATCGGGCGGGCCAACAATATCCTTGCCTCGGCTCTGGGCCTTGCCCGAGGACGGCGGAATAAGACCGGCAATGATGCGCAAAAGCGTGGACTTGCCAGAGCCGGACCGCCCCAGAAGGCCAACAATTTCGCCTTCCTTGATGGTCAGATCAACATTTTCCAACACAACCACATCTGTACCACTGCCCTTGGGAAAAGAGCGGCTGACCTGATGGATGTGAACGAGCGGAGCCTTGGTGGACAGATCAGACATGGGCGCGATCTTTCAGGATAAGAGTGTTCAAAACAACGAATCTGATCATGGCAAGCGCCTCACCATGATCAATTGACACGAAGGCGACGCTCGCCAAGCTCATAGAGTGGACGCCAAAACAGGCGATTGAACAGCGTGACAAACGTGCACATCACGATGATACCAAGCACAACCCGCGGAAAATCGCCTTGCGTGGTGGCATTGGCGATGTAAGAGCCAAGCCCAGGCGTTGAGAGCTGCGTGGTGCCCCAGCTTGCCACCTCAGCTACAATGGAAGCATTCCATGATCCGCCCGATGCGGTAATGCCGCCCGTGACATAATAGGGAAACACGCCCGGCAGCACGACCTTGAACCACCAGCGCCAACCCTTGATATGGAAGCTGCGCGCCGCCTCTTTCAAATCGCCCGGAAAGGCCGAGGCTCCCGCAATGACATTGAACAGGATGTACCATTGCGTACCAAGGATCATCAGCGGGCTGAGCCAGATATCGGCATTCAAACCATAGCGGACAATCACCACCACAAAGACCGGAAAGGCCAGATTGGCCGGGAAAGCCGCCAAAAACTGCGCCAAGGGCTGCACCCGTTCTGCCAGCTTTGGCCGCAGGCCAATCCACACGCCAATGGGCACCCAGACCACGGTGGCAAGCACAATCAGCACAATCACCCGTAGCAGCGTGATAAAGCCATCGAAAACCGCAACACCCACCTCACCCCAGCCGATCGTGCCACGCAGATAATTATAGCTGAGATAGGCTGCAAACATTGCGCCGATGAAAATCAGCGTCACCCACAAGCGATCAACCACCACCGATGGCTTGGCTTGCACGCTTGGTGACTTGAACACCGAAAAAGATGGAAAACGAAGGTTCCAGATCAGGTGGCTGATCCAGCCAATCGGTGCTGTCAGCACACGAATAATCCGCGCGCGGCGCAAAAGATCCAGCATCCATGATCTCGGCCCCGGACCAGAAGACGTCGTTTCAAACCGGAATTTGTCGGCCCAGGCCACCAGCGGGCGAAACAGAAACTGGTCATAGATGACAATCACAGCCAGCATTGCCGCAATGGCGTAGCCAATGGCCCAAATATCCTGTTGTTTAATGGCAAGTGCCACGTAGGAGCCAACACCGGGCAATGTCACGGTCGTATCGCCCACCGTGATTGCCTCGGAAGCAACCACGAAAAACCATCCGCCCGACATGGACATCATGGCATTCCACACCAATCCCGGCATGGCAAACGGCACATCAAGCCGCCAAAACCGCTGCCAGCCACTGAGATGGAAGCTGCTTGAAACCTCTTCCAGATCGCGAGGCTGACTGCGCATGGATTGATACATGCTGAATGTCATGTTCCAGGCTTGGCTGGTGAAAATGGCAAAGACTGATGCCAGTTCCGCGCCCAGCACCCGACCGGGAAAGAGATTGAGAAAGAATGTGACGGTGAATGTCAGAAAGCCCAGAATGGGCACTGACTGCAAAATATCCAGAATGGGAATCATCACCATTTCAGCCCGACGGCTTCTGGCGGCAATGGTGGCGAAGATAAAGGTGAAGATGAGCGAAAACACAATGGCCAGCAACATGCGCAGCATGGTGCGCACCGCATAAAGCGGCAAATTTGCCGGATCAAGCGACAAGGGCGCAACATCAAGCGCTGTCAATGGTTCTGTCGAAACGTCAGCACCATAGGCAATGAGAACGACTACCCCAATGACCAGCAGCAGCGCCATTACGTTCCAAAGGCTAAGAAGCAGCGACTGGCGAACCGCGAGCGGCGCATGTTTATGAGAAGCCATAGTGAAGTCCACCAAGGGAGAAGAAGGGAGACGGCGGCAGGAAAAAAGCAGGCGAAATTCTGTCAGTCACGTGGCGTGCATAACGTCAAGAGCGTGACATCATCGTGACAGAAACCGGGCCCACATCAATCAAATTTGCGTGTACCGCTGTAAATACGAGGCGGAATTGATCTGCTTAACACAACAAAACCTCTGGTCATTGGGAGCGCTATAAACTGTATTGACAGACATGATCGCAACCAAGTATGCGATACAAACGGTAATGGATTCTGCCGGGCATAACGCTAAACCGCTTTCTCGATAAAGCTGATGACTCCTACTCAACACGCATAAGCGTAGGAGTAGACGTGTGCCAAAAATCCAGACCTCTTATATCCCCAAATCTTATCTATCGCAGTTCGGAGCGCATCCTATGATGGCGTTAACGCAATCTATCGCCCCTCACCTCAAACGCATTCCCGAGATAATAAAATGGAACGCCATTCTTCTGGCCATGTCCATCACCGTTGGCAGCCTTGTGGCTGCATTTCTCTGGGGGCTGGATCAAGCAACGCGCACGCGCTTTGAATATCCCTGGCTCATCTACTGCATGCCGGTGGCAGGCTTTCTGATGGTTTATGCCTATCAGAAGTTTGGCGCGTCGGTGGAGGCTGGCAACAATCTGATTATTGATCAGATCCATCAGCCGGGCGGTGGCGTGCCGGCCCGCATGGCCCCTTTTATTCTGGTTACGACCGTGCTGACCCACCTGGTTGGCGGCTCTGCGGGGCGTGAGGGCACGGCGGTGCAAATGGGTGGCAGCTTGGCCAGCGCCTTTGCCCGCACCTTCAAGCTCACTTACGCAAACACCCGCATCCTGTTGATGGCGGGGATTGCTGCGGGCTTTGGTGCGGTGTTTGGCACCCCGATTGCCGGTGCCGTTTTCGCCTTGGAAGTGCTGACCATTGGGCGTATGCAATATGACGCCTTGCTGCCCGCCCTTGTCGCTGCACTGGTTGCAGACTGGACCTGCCATGCCTGGGGCATTGGCCATGTGCATTACGCGATATCCTTCGGTGCAGGTGCTGCACCTGCAAGCTTCAATCTTGATGCCAGTTTGCTGATCAAAACCGCTATTGCTGGTGTTGCCTTTGGTCTTGCAGCACGCCTTTTTGCCACCTCAGCGCATACAGCATCTTCGCTCTATAAGAAAATATTGCCCTATGCGCCGCTGCGGCCGGTGCTGGCCAGCCTCATCCTGCTCTCGCTGGTGTATCTTCTCGGCACACGCAGCTATCTCGGCCTCGGTGTATGGTCGCCCAACCCGGATGACATCACCATCACCACCTTCTTTAATGCTGCCCACGCGGATTACTGGAGCTGGGCATGGAAGCTGATTTTCACAGTAATCACCCTCAGCGCAGGCTTCAAAGGCGGTGAGGTCACGCCACTGTTTTTCATCGGTGCTGGCCTTGGCAGCGCCGTTGCAGGTGTGCTCGGCGCGCCTCTGGATCTTTTCGCAGGCCTTGGGTTCGTGGCCGTGTTTGCTGGCGCAACCAACACGCCCTTGGCCTGCCTGATCATGGGGATTGAGCTGTTTGGTGCCACCCATGCCGCCTATCTCGCCGTCGCCTGTTTTGTCGCCTATCTGTGCAGCGGACATGTTGGCATTTACAAAGCGCAAAAATTGGGTGTGGCGAAACTGGCTTTGAAACTGGAGCCGGAGATGCCTGCGCCTAAATCCTAATGCATATCGCGTTTTATTGTCCTCAATAAAACGACAGCGTACATGCAACACAACAAGAGATAAAAGCCTTTCGCAATGCGTCCTATTCACAGCAGCAGGCTTTAATGGTCACCAGCCAGCAGACAAACCGTGGCGCAACAGCTCGGCCAAGAGGCCGAGCTTGAACGGTTTACAGCAGAGCAATTGGCAGGCTTTACCCCTCAATGTGCACTTGTCCGCAGATACCGCCTTCTCCAGCACAAACAAAAAGGCCGCCCAATGGACGGCCTTTTCGGTTTTATCTGTAAAGCAGATTATTCAGCGTCGCCTTCAGCAGCAGCCTTCTTCTTAGGTGCTGCCTTCTTCTTTGGAGCGGCTTCTTCGCCTTCCGCAGTCGCCTTCTTTGCCTTCTTCTTGGCAGGCTTTGCGTCGTCGCCGTCTTCGTCTTCAGCCAGCAACTCTTCCTTCGTCACGGTCTTGTCCGTCACGTTCACTTCAGCAATCAGCTTGTCCATGACCTTTTCTTCAAAGATCGGAGCGCGCAGCGATGCAGAAGCGCCGGGAGTGTTGCGGAAGAAGTCGATGATCTGCTTTTCCTGACCTGGGAACTGCTGCAACTGAGCGTAAAGCGCGCGCTGCATTTCTTCTTCGGTCACTTCGATTTCGGCCTTTTCGCCGATTTCGGAGAGAACGAGGCCGAGACGAACGCGGCGTTCAGCCAGCGTGCGATATTCTTCGCGAGCAGCTTCTTCCGTTGTGTCTTCGTCTTCAAAGGTCTTGCCGGACTGAGCAAGATCGGTGTTGATCTGGCGCCAGATGTTTTCAAACTCGGCTTCAACCAGACGCGAAGGCGCTTCGAACTTGTACATCTCGTCCAGTTGGTCGAGAATCTGACGCTTCACCTTCTGGCGTGTCACGTTGCCGTACTGGCTTTCGATCTGGCCGCGAACGATTTCCTTCAGCTTGTCAACCGATTCAAGACCAAGCTTGGTGGCCAGTTCGTCGTTGATTTCCTGAGCGGCCGGTGCTGCAACTTCCTTGACAGTGATGTCAAAGGTTGCGTCCTTGCCAGCCAGGTTTGCAGCTGGATATTCGGTTGGGAACGTGACGTTGATCACCTTCTCATCGCCAGCCTTCAAGCCCTTGAGCTGCTCTTCAAAGCCAGGGATAAAGCGGTTCGAGCCGATCACCAGCTCTGCATCTTCATCCTTGCCGCCGTCGAAAGCAACGCCGTCAACCTTGCCGAGGTAGTCCATGGTCACGCGGTCGCCATCTTCAGCAACGCCGTCCTTGGTGGCAAACGAACGAGCGCTTTCAGCGATCTTCATGATCTGCTCGTTGACTTCGTCTTCCGACACTTCGACAACTTCGCGCTCAACCTTGATGCCGTCCACTGGCTTCAATTCGATTGCAGGAATGACTTCATAGCTCAGTGTGAATTCGAAATCGGCTTCAGCGTTCAGGATCTTTTCAGCCTGCGCTTCGTCTTCCGTCATCGCCACTTCAGGCTGTGTCGCAGACTTTTCGCCACGCTCGGAAAGAATGGTCGAAGGACGCTCACGAACGATTTCGTTGACCAGTTCGGCCATAACAGACTTGCCGTACATCTTCTTGAGATGACCAGCAGGCACCTTGCCAGGACGGAAACCATTGATACGAACCTTGTCCTTCACGTCGGCAAGGCGCTCATTCATTTGAGCTTCCATGTCAGCGGCCGGAATGATGATCTTCAGTTCGCGCTTCAGCCCTTCAGCGAGCGTTTCGATAACCTGCATGTTGTAACCTTCGTGTCGCGGCGACCGTGCACGGCCGCCGTTGGTTTCTTGGTCGCCCTCCTCGGACAACCTTGGTTTCATGACGACCGTGATCGATCGGTCGGTGACTTTGTCTCAGCGCGACGCCGGATCATTCCAAGACGCGGCCTCTTAGCAAATCTTTGGCATTTTGCCCCGTGAACATTTTCCGGGCAAAATGGCGCTAACAGGTGTAGGGCCGGAATGATACCATTCCCGCCCGACAGCCCTCTTGCGTTACATTCTGGTGCGGGTAGAGAGACTTGAACTCCCACGCCTTGCGGCACCAGAACCTAAATCTGGCGTGTCTACCAATTTCACCATACCCGCGATCCATCAGAACTTCATGCGACATTTGCATGAAACCGCCGGAGCGCGGGTCTCTATAGCACCCGTTTTTCGCCACGCAAAGGAAAAATGACACTGAAGACGCAATTCGAGCGCCTCAAACATGCACACTCAACAAAATACCCACAAATACAATAGATTACAACAAAACTGAATTGAGAAAAATAAGGGGAAATCAAAAATCAGGCTGTGCGTAAACCGGATCATTTCCAATGAAAAGCTGCTTCAATTGCGCTTTTCCACCCGAAGACACCCGCACCGCCACACTGACCGCGCCCTTGTTGCGCTCAGCCTCGATCTCTTTTCCCTCCCCCTCAGGAACATAAAAGCGCTCGATACCATATTTTACGGCAAAGCTGGCATCCTTGCCGAAGGAAGGATCATAAACGAGCGGCTCCGTCAGCAGGACAACGCTGCCCGGCTTTGGTGGCAGCTTTGCGATAGATGCCTCCTGCACCACCGCAAAGCCATCCGTACCGGGCGCGACCCGCACATGAAACCGCACATCCTCGCGGTGATCTGGTCGCTCGCCAACAATCTGATCATTGCGCAGGCGGGAAATAGCATAGTTCAGCACCACATAATCGCCTCGCAAAAGATCACGCGGGTCGACGGCTTCTGTCTTGAGCCTGATCTCAACACCGGTGCGCAGAATGTAAGTCCTCTCGCCGATCTGGTAGCCGATTACAGCAGTTTGAAAGCACGCCAGCAAAATAGCAGCACAGACCAATCGAAACAGATGATTACGAAGCATCGGCGCTCTCTTTCTTCAAACCACGGTTTTGGGACAGCAGCTTTTCCAGACGACTGACGCCAAAAGCCAGGAGCGCCACAAGCAGCCCACTGATCAAAAAGAAACTGGAGGTGTCCAAAAGAGAATCAATGGTCTGAAAGGAAAGATACAATGTCTCGCCTGCGAAGATCATATACGCCATTGCCCGGACCATGCCGTCATCGCGGCCTTTCATGACAAGGGCTGCAACGGAGATGACCAGAGAGACAATCGAGACAAAGGCCAAAGACAGGCCAGTGCTATATTCGATATTGACCAGCGCCAAACCAATTGCGCTAAGTGCCAGCGCATAGGTCGCCAAAAGGCGCGCCAGATGCCACTCATAGAACTTTGTTAGCGCAAGAGCCGCAAACACCCCGAAACCACCAGCCACAAAAGCAATTGCAATCCGAACATCTGTGGTGTGCGCATAGAGCCAGACCAACCAAGCGAGCAACAAGACGCCAGCAACATGACGAACCCGCAGGTTTCCCGCCCAAAACGACAGGAGAATTATGACGCAACTCAGCGCTGGCGGCAAAAGCACGGTCTGCATTGTCCAATCGAAGTTATATCGATCAAACCCAACCGCAACCGTAACCATGCACAGCGCAGCGACAAAGCCCAGCATCACACCTGAGCGGAAAAAGATGCATGACAACACGGCAGCCGTGAGCCAGACATAAAACAAATCAAGCTCATCGCCAGAGAGATGATAAAGCTGCCCAACCAGCGCCATACCCCCGCCAAAGCTTGCAGCCCCCAACACCAGCAATCCCTGCCCCAAGGCTTTTCGGCCCAAGGCAATCAAGATGGCACCGCCACAATGAAAACCCCAAATCAGGGCAATAACCACAGACACCTTCATCAGCCGCGGAATCGCCTGCCAATTGGCGGCAATGACGAGCAAAATCGACGCCGACAGCAAAACAGCAGACAGCACCAACAAAACAGACCCAACACTGAAACTTGACGCTTGCGCATCATAATCAGCCAGCATGGCTTGCGCATCGCGCTCGTTCACGAGCCCGTTTGCAACCCACCGGTCCAAATCTCTTTTTAGCCTTGCGCGATACATGGCATCTCCTGACTGGCCGTCTCACATTGATCCAATCACATCCAGAACGGAAGCCCCATCCCGCTGCCAATGAACGCCGCTGACGAATAAAATGGGTCATGCGCTTGATGCATATCTTCCATGATAATATCGCACTGCACAAAACCGTAAATTCTGATAGTAGTACTGCAACGGCAAACGACAGGCAAATAAGCCCGATGTGCGCTAACGGCGGTAACCGCCAATAAGTTTCGACGCTGCGTCCTCCTCCTCCCTGATGCGCGTCGATCGGACTGACAAGCTCCTCCCAATTGTCAGTCACCTCAAATGACGCCCGCCGGACCTCCTCCCCCGGTGGGCGTTATTGATTCCAGCGCCCGAACAAGCCCATAAGACAAGACCAAACGCCCCGCTTCACACCCATTGGTTAACACCGGCACCCCTGGTCCCCGTTAAGGATTAAGAGCACCCGGCGGGCTTTGCCATCGACATTTTGGCCCATTCGCGCAGCACGAATGTTGCTGACCACCTTTGATCCACAATCTTGCCTTCAAAATAGACAGATGGTTAAAAATTTTAACTGCGTCATGCATTCAGAGCATAGGTGCCGCGCGACATTGGCTCTTCATATGTTTTGCTGTGCAGCATATATTCAACTCATCAAATGAGGGCTGGCTGATGTGCCAGCAAACACGCTGAAACGAGGCATACCATGAACCTGACCCGCACACTCACCAACTGGCGCAAATATCGTCAGACCGTATCTGAACTTGGCCGCATGTCGGACCGCGAATTGCACGACCTTGGCATTGGCCGCAGCGAAATCCGCAGCGTTGCCCGCCACGCAGTCAACGAGCGCTAAGATCGATATACAGGCTTGCAGCTCTGCGCCTTTAGAGGTGCACAACAGTTTGCTGCAACGCCCTATCTGATCAATATCTTTGCATATTTAAAAGCCTCCCTAACCGGAGGCTTTTTTCGTTTCGCGATAGGCCAGATCGGTGCTCATAGCACTGACACCATATATAGCCCAAAAATCAAGACAGACTCAATATTTAGCGTCCAGAGCCGCTACGCCCGTTACACAGGCACATCTGCCCAAATAGCCATCATGGCTCAAATATGCAGCAACTACCTGCACAAATGCATAGCAGTCGCCTAAATATTGCACTGTCATAAAATAATCCTCAGGCGTATAACGTGTCCAACAGCTGAGGCGGAAGAGACCGCGAGATCAGCAAGCAAATGACCTAGAGGAAAAGACCATGAACCCGATCCGCATTGCAAAGAACTGGATCAGCTACCGCCGCACCGTTTCTGAACTGGGCAACCTGTCCAACCAGACATTGTCTGATATCGGCATCAGCCGTTACGAAATCCGCAATATTGCAAATCGCTCTTTCCGTTAATCGGAACCGACTGATTTGTCTGTCTTAACGGCACCACGCGGTGCCGTTTTTGATTCTACGGCTTTGGTTCCATTTAGAATGCAGGATCGGATCTTTACAGACCGCGCGGAAAGCCTGCTTCTTTAAAAGGTCGTAGCTCCTTCGCAAATATCCAACGCGAGACGATTGGAAGCCGCAAGCAGGCATGATAAAGAGCGCGCCATGACCCAAGATAGCTCTTTCTCCCCCATTCATATCATCGGCGGCGGCCTCGCAGGCTCAGAAGCCGCCTGGCAGATTGCCCAGGCTGGTGTGCCGGTTATCCTTCACGAAATGCGCGGCGTGCGTGGCACGGATGCGCACCAGACCGATGGCCTCGCCGAACTGGTTTGCTCCAACTCTTTCCGCTCGGATGATGCCACCGCCAACGCCGTTGGCGTTATCCATGCAGAAATGCGCCTGGCTGGCTCACTGATCATGGCTTGCGCGGATAAGCATCAAGTGCCTGCCGGTGGTGCACTGGCTGTTGACCGCGATGGTTTTTCCAATGCCGTCACGCAAGCACTGCATGATCATCCATTGATCACCGTTGTGCGCGAAGAGGTGGAGGGCTTGCCGCCAAAGGAATGGGATCTCGCCATCATTGCCTCCGGCCCGCTGACATCACCTGCGCTCGCCGAGGCGATCCGGGAAGAGACCGGAGCTGACGCACTGGCGTTTTTTGATGCCATTGCGCCGATTGTTCATCGCGACAGCATCAATATGGACATTTGCTGGTATCAATCCCGCTATGACAAGGTTGGTCCGGGCGGCACGGGCAAGGATTACATCAACTGCCCATTGGATGAGACCCAATACAATGCCTTTATCGATGCATTGATTGCTGGTGACGCCGTTGGCTTCAAGGAATGGGAAGGTACCCCCTATTTCGACGGCTGCCTGCCAATCGAAGTGATGGCCGAACGCGGGCGCGAAACGCTCCGCCACGGCCCCATGAAGCCGATGGGCTTGACCAATGCCCATAACCCAACGGTAAAAGCCTATGCAGTTGTGCAATTGCGCCAGGACAATGCGCTGGGCACGCTCTACAACATGGTGGGCTTTCAAACAAAGCTGCGCTATGGCGCGCAGGCCGAGATTTTTCGCATGATTCCCGGCTTGGAAAATGCTGAATTTGCGCGTCTCGGTGGGCTGCATCGCAACACCTATATCAACTCGCCCATTCTGCTTGATTCGACCCTCACCTTGAAAAGCCGAAAAGGCCTGCGTTTTGCCGGCCAGATCACCGGCTGCGAAGGCTATGTCGAAAGCGCATCGATTGGTCTTTTGGCCGGACGTTTCGCAGCATCCGAGCGCAAGGGCGAATCGATCAGTCCACCGCCTGCTACAACCGCGCTTGGTGCCCTACTCTCGCACATCACTGGTGGTCATATCACCTCCGATGACGAGCCGGGCAAGCGTTCATTTCAGCCAATGAACATCAATTTTGGCCTGTTTCCAGAGCTGGAGCCGGGCTCGATTGTCAAGCCGGAGGGTGTGAAGCGCTTTCGCGGCAAAGACAAAACCGTGATGAAACGGCAATTGATGTGCGCCCGCGCATTGTCGGATTGCAGAAACTGGCTTGGTTTGCCGCCTGCAACACTTGAGACACCAGCAGATGAGCTGGATGAGACGATGAACGTCGAATAAGCAACGCCTGAGGGCAGCACAACAATATGTGTTGCCCTCGCCGTTTCAGTCTTGCTTTGGCGGCACAGCCGCATCATCCAATGCGCCATCAGAGAGATAATTGCTCAGCATCCACAGCGACACTTCTGCGGCTTCCTCGGCCGAGGCAAACAGATAATCGCCGTCGTATTGTGGATAATCGGCAAAGCGAACGTGAAGCCCTGTCCCTTGCTGCAAAATTTGCGCCTGAAGGCGGCCTTTTTCGATCACATGGCAGGCATAGTGACCGCGCATATTGCGCATGAATCCTGCACGATTATCATGCAGCCGCGCAAAAACCGCCTTACCGTCAGCAGTGGCGTGCAGGCTGCGCAGCGCTTCATTCGGAAAAGCCCGGCCAAATTCCACAATAGCAAGCCCGACATCGCTGAGATCCGGGTCTTTTTCACGCTCTGACATGCGTGAAAAATACCAGGAAATACCGATAATTGTGCCGAACACCAATATTCCAAACGCCATGCCCACTGAACAACCTCCCGGTGACGCTTGCATCTCACCGTAGCGTCACGCGCTGCTTAATGCGCGCTTTATCCCGATACTTAACATGTATCACATCAACACTCTGTCAAACCAATTCTGACCGAACAGAGAAGACAGTCAACAATCACTTACTTAAGTTTCTGAGCTTGTGCGAATTTGAACTATACTGCATAATTTTCACCTTAAATCGAAATCGATTTAAGGTGAAAATTATGCAGCAACTTAAATGTGTTACAGCGTCCTTTATGCGCCATATCTGGCGCACGGCGCTGTAGAGCGATAAAGTTTTGTGCGCTATGGGTGCACACATCCCTCTAAAACCGGCGAAACAAACTTGACGTCAGCATCGTCAATTGTCGCCGCCACTGGGCAGGGCGAAGCCTGTTCGCATAAACGCGGGCTGGATTACGTCGAGCTGCCACCAAAACCGGCCGCGCCAATGCCACCGGCACATAGGCGTTGAAAATACTGTCGGGTACTTTGCCCAAGCTTCTCGCCTTGGTCAGATGGTCCAGCCCAAACCCTGCGAAGGCCTCAATGGCCGCGTGAATACGGGCAGTATCCTGACCTTCCAGAAAACTGTCGCGGGTAAGACCGGTGGCGGTGAGAATTTCATCGGGAATATAGAGCTGACCACGCGCGCTATGCTGCGGCATCAGCAGCAGCAATCCGGCAACGGCCTGCGCTACCCCCGCATGCCCGGCCATATCAGCGCAGCCAAGCGCCGCCTTCTCGTCCAGCACAAGGCTTGCCAATTGAATCAAAGCCGATGCGGTTTCACCAGCATAGCCTTCCAACGCGGATTTTGGCCCAATAGGATCATCGTAAAGGTCACTTACCCGTGCGTCGATCATATCAAGCAGCGGCTTGATGGGCAGATGATAGCGCTCTATCGCCTCCATTAAGCCAACAGCAAGCGGGTTAGCCTGCGCATCACCATGGCCCTGCCCTGAGAGAAAATCACGCCAATATTGTAGGCGAATTTCACCCGGCAACGGTTCCCTCACCAGTTCGCGCACCCGCGCCAATTCTGCACTAAAGGCATAGAGTGCGGCCAAACCTGCCTGTTTTTCAGGCGGAGATAAAAGGCACGCGAGATAGCGATCCCGGTCTGTTTCACGCAAAGCCGAAAGGCAGGCGTCTGCGCCCTGGGTCACGGCATCATTTTGGCTAATGCTCATGACATCAAACCGCCATCAGCACAGCAGCCACGGCGCGCTCTTCGGCCAACATCACATTATAGGTCCGAACGGCAGCGCCGGTGTTCATCGGGTCTGAGCCAATGCCTGCCGCCCGCAACGCGTCCTTGACGTCGCTGGGAATACGCACCAGATCCTTGCCCGTACCAACCAGCAGAAATTCAATCTCTGCCGCTTGATCCAGCACCCGCTGCAAGGACGCCACCGTCAGCACATCACCTTCATTGATATCCCAACCGTGAATCCCTGACGGCAAAAGCATCAGGGAGCCCTTGTGAGACATATCGGCAAAGCGAAAACCGCCATTGCCGTAGGTGTCAATCTGGGCACGACCCGGAAAATGGGCGTCGCGGATGATGATTCCTTTTGCCAAACCTTATGCCCTCGCGCCGCTTGTGCTCTTCTTGTCTTCTTTTTCGTCGTCGCCCCGGTTGACGCCTTCGGGGCGCAAGCGGAAGGCGATCAACACAGGTGCCGCGATATAGATAGACGAGAATGTGCCAACAAGAACACCGAACAGCATGGCAAAGGTGAACGAACGGATGACCTCGCCACCGAACAGGAACAGCGCCAACAGAGCAAGGAGCGTTGTTACCGAGGTCAGGATCGTGCGCGACAGCGTTTGATTGATCGACGTATCAATCAACACATCCAGCGGCATTTTCTTATAGCGCCGCAGGTTTTCTCGCATACGGTCATAGACCACCACGGTGTCATTGAGGGAGTAACCAACGATTGTCAAAATCGCCGCGATACTGCTGAGATCAAATTCTACCCCGGTGACGACGTAGAGACCAAGCGTCAAAATCACGTCATGCAAGGTCGCAATAATCGCGCCAGCGGCAAACTGCCATTCAAAGCGGATCCAGATGTAAACCAGGATTGCCAGAAGCGAGACGAGAACGCCGATTGTGGCGGACTTGGTCAACTCGCCGGAAACAGAAGGACCAACCACTTCGGTGCGGCGGAACTCATACTTGTCCTGCAACCCATCGCGCACCTTGGCCACAGCAGATTGCTCGCCATTCTCGCCTTCGTCCTGGGCCTGCAAACGCACAAGCACGCTGCTCTTGTCGCCAAAACTCTGCACCTGAACATCACCGACATTCAACGTGCTCAATTCCTGACGAATGGCGGCAATATCAGCGTCGCCCTGCTTGGCTTTGAGCTCAATGATCGAGCCGCCAGTGAAGTCGATACCGAGCTTCATGCCAACGGTGCCAAAACCACCCAAAGCGGCCAATGACAGCGCCACCGAAATTGCGAAGGTGTAGCGACGAATACCCATGAACGGGATATTGGTGCCATCGAAAATGCCAGTGCGCACACCCTTTGGCATGTGCTTCGGACGACGACGGTTAACCCACAGCGCAAACATCCAGCGTGTCAGGGCAAAGGCGGTGAACACTGTGGTGATGATACCAATGGCCAGCGTCACCGAGAAGCCGCGAACCGGACCGGAGCCAAGGAAGAACAGAACAGCCGCCGCAATCAGCGTGGTGAAATTGGCATCGACAATGGTCGCCAGCGCCTTGGAGAACCCGGTATCGATGGATTGAATGAGAGATCGACCACCGTTGAACTCTTCACGGATACGTTCATAAATCAGAACGTTGGAGTCAACCGCCATACCAATGGTCAACACGATACCAGCAATGCCTGGCAAGGTCAGCGTTGAGCCAAGGAGCGTCAGCACCGCCATGATCATGATGACGTTGGCCACCAGCGCCACAACGGCCAGAACACCGAAGAAGCCGTAGAGGCCGATCATCAGCAAGACAACCAAACCAGCACCAATGAAGCCCGCCGACACACCGGCGCGGATAGAATCTGCACCGAGGCTTGGGCCAACTGTGCGCTCTTCCACCACAGTCAACGTCGCAGGCAGCGCACCGGCGCGCAGCAGCACAGCCAGATCATTGGCCCCCTGCACTGTGAAATTACCCGAGATCTGACCCGAACCACCAATAATCGGTTCACGAATGACAGGCGCGGAAATGACGCGATTGTCGAGAATGATTGCGAAAGGCTTGCCGACGTTCTGCTGAGTGGCTTGCGCAAAACGCTGTGCGCCACGGCTATCAAAACGGAATGTAACAACAGGCTCGTTATTTTGCTGATTGAAGCTGGCTTGTGCATCCACCAGATCTTCACCGGAGATGATAACGCGCTTTTCAACCAGATAGGGTTCAGCCGCTTCGCCTTCGCCGTAAAGGACCTCGGAAGTCGCCGGAGGACGGCCGCTGATCGCCTCAGACACCGGCATGCTGGTATCCACCATGCGGAAAGTCAGCTTGGCTGTCTGGTTCAACAATGCCTTCAGGCGCTGCGGATCATTCAGACCCGGCACCTGTACGATAATGCGATCACTGCCCTGACGCTGGATCAGAGGTTCCGTATTGCCCAACTCGTCCACACGGCGGCGCACAACCTCAATCGATTGGGTCAGCGCCGAGGACATGCGATAATCAATACCGGAATCGGTCAAATTGATCTTCAGCAAGCCGTCGCCAGCATCATCAAGCGTTGCTTCCTGAATGGTACCGCCAGTCAAACCACCAGCGCTGACAGGCGCTGTCAGGTTCTGCAAAGCCTTCTTGGCGGCTTCAACCTGAGCTGGATCAGTGATGCGAACCTGAATTGCCTGTCCGGTGCCATTGAGGCCGGTGTAACGAATATTGGCATCACGCAGGCTGGAGCGAATATCCGAAACGGTGGCATCCAGCCGTTCTTTCACGATATCGTTGCGCTCCATCTGGAGCATGATATGCGAGCCACCCTGCAAATCGAGCCCGAGGGTGATCTGCTTGGAGGGAATCCAGGATGGGAAATTCTTCAGCTGTTCCTTGCTGAAAAGATTGGGCAGCGCGACCAATACGCTTGCAACGACAGCAAGCCAAAGCAGAATTGTTTTCCAGCGGGCGAAATACAGCATCGAAATCTCGGATCTAGAGTTTGTCAGGGAAACGTGGGAGCCGGCTTTTCCGATCAGACAAACTCAAACAACGAATTTTAGAGTCTGCCGGGCACAATCTGGACCTGACAGAACTCTAAAGCCAAAAAAGTGGCCGCCCTTCAGAAAGAGCGGCCTGAACAGCAGGCTATCAGGCGTCGGCTTTCACCGGCTCGCCCTTAACCCGCACATCTGCAATCAGGCTGCGCAATGCGCGAACCTTGACGCCATCAGCGATCTCAACTTCGAGTTCGCTGTCATCAATGACCTTGCTCACCTTACCGATGAGACCACCACCCAAGACCACCTGATCGCCACGGCGAATGGCGGCCAAGGTCTCATTGCGCTTCTTCATCTGGTTGCGCTGCGGACGGATCAGCAGAAAATACCAGATCACCATGAGAGGCGCGAAAAGAAACAGCATCTCCATGCCGGAGCCAAAGCCGCCAGCGGCTGGTGCTGCATCCTGAGCGAATGCCTGGGTAATAAACATCAAAAACTCCTTCGGAACCGGGGTCGCAAAGAGGCCAATGCCCCCTGTTTTGCCGCCGGAATATAGTAAGACATGCCACAAATGCAACAGAAACAGCGGCTTTGCGTACCGAATCCAAGGCTAATACACTTTCGAGCCCCATTTCGCCATGGTAGCGGCATGAAGAGACACCCAATTTACCCTTTTCCTGAAAGAATGAGGCGGACCATGACCGACACGCTCACCCAGCTCTTAACGGAAGTCAAACGTCTGGCAGACGCAATCGAGCGTGTGGCAGGACCACCAAATGCCATCAATGACTGGTCGGCGGCAGAGTGTTTTGTGTGGCATCCAACGGGTGCCAGACTTCAGCCGGTGGCGCGACCCAACCGGGTCGCCCTCACCCTCATTCGCGGCGTTGATCGGGTGCGCGACATTCTGCACGAAAACACCGAGCGCTTTGCACAAGGCTTTGCCGCCAACAATGTGCTGCTGTGGGGCGCGCGCGGCATGGGCAAATCATCTCTGGTCAAAGCCGTACATGCCGACGTGTGCAAAACATCTGGCGTTGCCATGAAGCTGATCGAGGTTCACCGCGAAGATATTGCCTCGCTCCCTGCCCTGCTGGATCTTTTGAAAACCAGCGGCCAGCGCGTCATCGTCTTTTGTGATGATCTGTCCTTTGATCACGACGACACCGCCTATAAATCTTTGAAAGCGGCACTCGATGGCGGCATTGAGGGACGGCCAGACAATGTTCTGTTCTACGCCACATCCAATCGCCGCCACCTCTTGCCACGCAATATGATGGAAAATGAACAGTCGACCGCCATCAATCCATCAGAAGCGGTTGAAGAAAAGGTATCGCTGTCGGACCGTTTTGGCCTATGGCTGGGCTTTCACAAATGCAGCCAGGACGATTACCTCACCATGATTGATGGCTACGCCAGCCATTTCAATCTGCCACTGCCCACCGAGAAGTTACACGCCGAAGCGCTGGAATGGGCCACAACACGCGGCGCACGCTCTGGCCGCGTGGCCTGGCAATATATTCAGGATCTGGCAGGCCGCCTGCGGGTGGATATTTCCAACGCCTGAAACGCATAAGATAAGGCCTGTCGCAGTGAATAGAGTCCACAGCGACAGGCCTTATCCTTATTTTTGCATTTACGTTATCGTTTCATTGAGGGCAATGAAACGCGACATGCTCTATTCGAGGTATGTCATTGGGTTGACCGGGGTGGCATCCTTGCGCACCTCGAAATGCAATGTCGGCTGTGTGGCGTTGCCGCTCATGCCCGATGTGGCAACCTGCTGGCCTCGCTGCACCTTTTGGCCGCGCTGCACCGAAAGGTTGCTGGCATGGCCGTAAACGGTCACGGTGCCATCATCGTGGCGCACCAGCACAGTGTTGCCCAATTCTTTCAAGCCGTTGCCAGCATAGATGACCACGCCATTTTCAGCGGCTTTGATGGGGGTGCCATTGGGCACTGAAATATCAATGCCATCGTTGCGCTTGCCACCAACATTGGCCCCGAAAGCAGCAACAACTGCGCCGCGCACCGGCCAGCGATATTTGCCAATGCCCGTTGCTTCGGGTGCTGTGGCACCGGGATCGGTCGAGGCAACTTCTGTGACCGATTTGGTGGGTGCGGTGGCGGCCTTCGGCGCATCCGCCACCTTGGGCGCTTCGGCTTTTGGCGATAGCGTACCTGTGCTGACCTGCGTTACGACAGGCTTGTCGCTGGCGGCAGGCAAATTCAATGTCTGCCCCACGCGCACACCTTGTGCGTTCAAGCCATTGGCCTGCTTGAGAGCGGCCACTGATATCCCATTGCGTTGGGCGATCTTGTTGAGCGAATCGCCCGGCTTGACCACATAAGTGCCCGCCGACGGGGGTGTATTGCCATTGCCCTCAGCATTGCTGGCGTTCGCAGATGCAATCTCGGACTTTGCCTTATCCCGCAGTTTCGGGTTGGTGGGCAAGACCGCAACCTTTTCCTCGCCGCGCGGCATAGGTGTCGGGTTTTGGCCCGGCGGCAGCAACGATCCTTCAGCTGCGGCGGTGCGCGCGGCGGTGCTGCGCGCACCAAAGGTCGGGATCACGATGGATTGACCCGGGCGGGCGGCGCTGGCGCTGGACAGGCCATTTGCCTTGACAATTTCCTTTTCAGGAACGCCGTAACGTCTGGATAGCGCCGCAACAGTTTCGCCGGGCTTCAACACAACGCGAGGTGCGTTTTCCGTGCTCCAGCCATTGCTGCTGCGATTGATGCTTTCTGGATTTGCCGCATGCGGAACCGTGGCGGTGTTCAAACCATCATGGTCATCATTATGCCCATTGGCAGACGGGAATGGTTGAGCAGATGCCGTTTGCCGGTGCTCGGAAATCGGCCCGGTTGATGCGCTAGACCCCGGAGGTGGGGCGAGATCGGATTTTTGCACCTGCACAGCCGAGGATGCGCGACGCGCTGGCGAATAGGTCTGCTGGCCGGGATAAGGCTGCGCCATCGCTTGGCTACGATTGTTATAATCGCCACCCGCTGGTGAAGTTTGCGCAGCGTAAGTGCCGCCCGCATTGGTAACATCCGCCATCGGCACAGGCGCATTGTTCATAACGCTCGGTCGCTGGCCGACGGATGCCGTCGACATCGTATCCTTGCTTGAGAACAAGCCGGCAAAACGAGATGAATCGGAACTACAGCCAGTTGCCGCACTCGCCATAAGAGCGACCCACAGCAATTTGGCAAAGGGGATGCCGGATTTTGGAGAGTGACTCTGACGCATGATACAATCCACTAACGACGCAACTAACTTGGAATATATTAAAGCGCGTTAGTGTTACCGGCTGGTTAACCGGGATCACTTCTTGGGAAGCTTTTTGGTGAATCATTGGTAAATGGCGCATTTTTCGGCAGAATGTGCAGGACGTGAAATCCCGGCAAATCCGCCCGTCTCACACATAAACCCCTTACAAATAAGCGGCAATATGCGGCGTCAGCGGCAGGTAAGGCACTTCAAACAGGTCTTCACGCTCAAACCGGCTGCCGGTTCGGGTTAACCGCACCATGATGCAGCGGTCATCATCAATCATGACCGGGCACATCAAAATGCCATTGTGCACCAATTGCTCGGTAAAGCTCTTGGGAATCGCTGGAAAAGCGGCCGTTGCGATAATGCGATCAAACGTCCCCTCGCCCGGCAATCCATTGCTGCCATCACCCTGGCGCAGAATCACATTGCGAATCGAAAACTGATCCAGTCGCGTCTGGGCTTCGTCCACCAGCGTCTTATAGCGCTCAACAGAAATCACCCGCTCAACGATTCGCCCAAGAACCGCCGTCATGAAGCCGCTGCCTGTGCCAATTTCAAGCACACGCTGCCCGGCCCCGATGCGCAGCCGGTGCAACAATCGCACGGCAAGATCAGCCCCCTCCAGAAATGAGCCACATTCAATCGGGATGGTTCGGCTGGAATAAGCGTGCTCAGCCAGATGGTGCGCAACAAATCTTGAGCGCGGGGTTTGCTCAACCGCCGTCAGCAGATTGATATCGGAGATGCCTTCGGACCTCAGCCGCAACACCAGTGCGGCAAAGCCCTCTCGTTCCATCATTGCAGACTTCAAGATACGACTCCGGTCGCCAGCGCTTGCGCAATATTATCCTGAACAGAATAATCCGTCATATCCAATTTCAAAGGGGTTACCGAAATCTGGCCCTCGCGAATCGCCCGAATATCAGTTCCTGAGCGGAAATTTCCTTTACGATCGCCAAACCGCAGCCAATAATAGGGAAAGCCACGGCCGTCAGTGCGCTCTTCAACGCTCAACCCAAATTCCAGCTTGCCCTGCGCGGTCACTTCCACACCCTGAACCTCGTGTGGTTCGCAATTGGGAAAATTCAGATTGAGCAATGTGCCCGGCGGCAAATCAACGCTTACCAATTTGGCAATCAGCTCCGGGGCCAAGGTTTCGGCCACGTGCCAGGGAATGGGTGCGCCCGCCTCATAGCTATAGGCCTGACTGAGCGCAAACGAGCGAATGCCATGCACCGTGCCCTCAATGGCACCGGCAACAGTGCCCGAATAGGTCACATCATCAGCCAGATTGGCTCCGGCATTTACACCAGACAGCACCAGATCGGGCTTGCGGTCCATCACCTTGCGCACCGCCATAATCACACAATCGGTCGGCGTGCCACGCAAGGCAAAGCGCTTTTCTCCGACCTGTCGCAACCGCAATGGCTCCGACAGGGTGAGAGAATGCGCAAGCCCGCTCTGATCGGTTTCGGGGGCAACCACCCAGACATCATCGCTGAGCGTGTGCGCAATCCGCTCCAGAACGGCAAGTCCATCAGCATGAATGCCGTCGTCGTTGGTGAGCAAAATGCGCATCACATGATCCTAGAGTTTGTCAAGAAAAAGTGGAACCCGGTTTTTCTGATCAGACAAACGAGAACAAATAACGTTTGATCAAGAAGCCTTCTCGATCTTCTTCAAGCCACCCATATATGGCAGAAGAACGTCAGGAACAGTGATGGAGCCATCTTCGTTGAGATAATTTTCCATAACGGCAATCAGGCAACGGCCAACAGCCGTGCCGGAACCGTTCAGGGTGTGGACAAAGCTGGTGCCCTTGCCATCCTTGTTGCGGTAACGCGCATTCATGCGGCGGCCCTGAAAATCACCGCAGACCGAGCAGGACGAGATTTCGCGGAAGGTGTTTTGCCCCGGCAACCAGACCTCAAGATCATAGGTCTTGATCGCGCCAAAGCCCATATCGCCCGAGCAGAGCGTCATGGTGCGGAAATGCAGACCAAGGCGCTTCAACACTTCTTCCGCACAAGCCGTCATGCGTTCATGCTCGGCCATGGCGCTCTCGGCATCGGTAATCGACACCAGTTCGCATTTCCAGAACTGGTGCTGGCGCAACATGCCGCGCGTATCACGACCAGCCGAGCCCGCTTCAGAACGGAACGAAGGGGTCAATGCGGTAAAGCGCAGCGGCAGTTTTTCCTGATCCAGAATTTCACCGGCCACAAGATTGGTCAGTGTCACTTCGGCAGTTGGAATAAGCCAGCGACCATCGGTGGTCTTGAACAAATCCTCTTCAAACTTTGGCAATTGCCCGGTGCCGTACATGGCCTCGTCGCGCACCATCAACGGCGACGACACTTCGGTGTAGCCATGCTCGCTGGTGTGCAGATCAATCATGAATTGGCCAATGGCACGCTCCAGCCGGGCCAGCGGCCCGGTCAACACCGTGAAACGTGCGCCGGAGAGCTTGGCGGCGCGCTCGAAATCCATATAGCCCAGCGCTTCGCCGATTTCGGGATGCTCTTGTGCCGGATGATTCCAGCCGGGCTTTTGGCCAACCACGCGGGTCACCACATTGTCATGCTCATCCTTGCCAACCGGCACATCATCATGCGGAATGTTGGGAATGCGCGACAAGGTATCATTCAGCTCGGCGGTCAGCCTGCGTTCTTCTTCTTCGGCAGCAGGCAGGCTGTCCTTCAGGGATGCCACTTCGGCTTTCAGCTTTTCGGCCAGCTCCATATTCTTGGCGGCCATGGCAGCGCCAATCTCCTTGGAAACCGAATTGCGGCGCGACTGCATATCCTGCATCGACTGCACAACGGCGCGACGCTTTTCGTCCAGCGCAATCAAACCGGCAGACAAAGGCTCGGCACTGCGCTTGGCCAGCGCCTGATCAAGAGCTTCGGGGTTCTCACGGATCCATTTAATATCGAGCATCGTCGTTCCAGATCTTCAATTCAGACTGGGATCGTTATGCTGACCAATAGGGGTCCAATTTCATCCGATCCCATCAGGGGTTATAGCGACAAGAGACGCGCGCGGCTTAATCGCGCGCATCCACATCGGTTAACGATGAGCCTTCGGAAGCTGCTGCCTTCGCCCGCCCACGTTCCACCAGCTTTGCCGCGTAGATGGACACTTCGTAAAGAAGGATTGTGGGCAGTGCAAGACCGATCTGGGACATGGGATCAGGCGGGGTCAGAATCGCAGCCGCAATAAAGGCGATGACGATGAAATACTTGCGCTTCTCGGCCAGCCATTTCGATTCCAGAATGCCCACCCGCGCCAAAAGAGTCGTGACCACCGGCAACTGAAACACCAGGCCAAAAGCAAACACCAAAGACATGATCAGGCTCAGGTATTCCGACACTTTCGGCATCAGCGAAATCGCCACATCCCCCTGTCCCGGCGCTTGCTGCATGGCCAGGAAGAACCACATCACCATGGGTGTGAAGAAGAAATACACCAGCGCTGCCCCCATCAGGAACAACACGGGTGAAGCAATCAAAAACGGCAGAAACGCCGCGCGCTCATTCTTGTAAAGGCCCGGAGCCACAAATTTGTAAACCTGCGCCGCGATCACCGGAAAGGAGACCACCATGGCACAGAACATGGAGACCTTCACCTGCGTGAAGAAAAACTCCTGCGGAGCGGTGTAGATCAACTCTGCCTTGGTAACATCGAGATGCGCCCAGATCACCGCCCATTTGTACGGAATCACCAGCAGATTAAACAGGTGTTTCGCAAAGAAAAAACACACGATGAAGGCAACAAAGAAAGCCCCAAGCGACCAGATCAGCCGAGAGCGCAGCTCAACCAGATGCTCCACAAGTGGCTGCGGTTTATCGTCAATGTCACTCATGCTTCATCCTTGACTTCTCAGGTACACGGTCAGGTATTACGAACGGTCACTTTTGCGGAAAGCTCGCCGAACAGCAGACCGCGAGGCAGCTTTGGCGCTTGCATGAGCAACGGATGACGGCGTGACAATCAATTCACGTCTTGAGCGTACGGATTTTCCCACACCGCTGCCGCCGCGCTTGTTATTTCCCGCCGCCGATCCGCTGAGGGAAAACTGCGATGCACCCGGATTGTCAATCGGGCCAAGAGGCGGGAAATCCGCATCCGACATCGGCACAAGCGGCTGGTCGCTCGCCGCAATTCCACTCACATCAGCAAGCGGAAAATGATCGACCTGGGTTGCGCGCTGCAAATCGGCCTTTATATCGGCCCCCATCTGCCGCAGCGGGTTCATGGCGTCGCGAAGGGCATTGGCCGGATTGAGCCTTTGCGCATCGCCAATGGTTTTGCGCAAATCATCCATATCGGCTTCGCGCAAAGCATCATCGAACTGCGCGCGAAATTCGCCCGCTGTCTTGCGCAATCGCGTTGTCATTTTCCCGAATGCGCGCAGCATCGGAGGCAAGTCTTTTGGCCCCACCACCACGATCAAAATAACCGCAATGACCAGCAATTCGCTCCAGCCAATGTCCAGCATTCTTCAGGCTCCTGAAGCCGTCGGCCAAGCGGCGACCTATTCACGTCATAATCACAGGCGAACAATCTCGCCTGTGTGCAGATTTATGCAACGATTACTTATCGTCAGCCTTGTGGTCCACCGTCTTTGACGACTTTTCCGGGGCATCATCATCATCTGCCATGCCCTTTTTGAAGCTCTTGATGCCCTTGGCAACGTCACCCATCAGATCCGGAATCTTGCCGCGACCAAACAACAACAGCACGATCGCAAGAACGATCAGCCAATGCCACATACTAAAAGATCCCATGATCCCGCTCCTGTTTCCATGATCTTACGCATGTAAGATCTCTGCACGTCTTTTTCAAACAATTAGATGCATGCTTGGCATGGTAAAACGACAGAGGCAAGACGCCAAGACCACACCATCAACATGCACGGCACTTTTCACGCAATTGTCAGGCAAAATCAGTCGTTTCTTTCATCGCCGGGTGCCAGCAAGCCAAGCTCTTCCAGATCAAGTTGCGTGATGGGATCTTCGTCTTCGTTCAAATCCGCACCATCGCTTGGCATGGGCACGTGAAAATTGGCCGGGATACGGCCCGTCAACAGCCCTGCTCCCTTCAACTCCTCCATGCCCGGCAGGTCTCGGATTTCCTCCAGGCCGAAGTGATCGAGAAAATCCCGCGTCGTGCCAAACGTCACAGGCCGGCCCGGCGTGCGCCTGCGACCCCGAAACCGCACCCAGCCCGCTTCCAGCAGCACATCGATCGTGCCTTTGGAGGTTTGCACGCCGCGAACATCCTCAATCTCGGCGCGCGTAACCGGCTGGTGATAGGCAATGATGGCAAGGACTTCCAATGCCGCGCGCGAGAGTTTTTTGACCTCACTCTCCTCTTTGCGAATCGCAAAGGCCAGATCAGCCGCGGTGCGAAACGCCCAATGCCCGTCAATGCGCAGCAAGTTAACACCACGCGGCGCGTAATCGGCCTGCAAGCTGCGCATCAAAGCTCCTACGTCGGTGCCTCGCGGCAAGCGCTCTGCCAAAAAGCTCTCGGACACGGGCTCTGCGGAGGCAAAAACCAGCGCTTCGGCAATACGGACAGCTTCACGCTGGCGAATCTCGCTTAACTCCGCCGCTGGCTGTTGCAGATTTTGCCCGGTGTCTTGCTCGTCCGTTGTCATTGTCTCAGCCCTGTTGTCCGGCTGCGGCACGGCTGCCGTCTACTATCCGGCCATTGCCGCCGCGCATGAAAATCGGCTGAAAGGCACCGTCTTGACGAATTTCCAGTTTGCCCTCGCGCACCAGTTCCAGCGACGCCGCAAATGCGCTGGCCATGGCCGTGATACGCTCCGCCGGGTCCGTCAGATATTGCAATAGATAGTGGTTGAGCGCCGTCCAATCACTGATCTCTCCGATCATGCGGTTAAGCATGGTGCGGGCATCCACCAAGGACCACACACGCCTGCGCTCGATTGTTACCTGCGTAAATGCCTGTCGCTGACGCAAATTGGCATAGGCCGATAAAAGATCATAAAGGCTGGCATCATAGGAGGAGTGCATTTTATCAGGCACATGCTCAGGTGCTCCGCGCACAAAGACATCCCGCCCCAGCCGATTACGGTTGACCAGCCGCCCTGCCGCATCGCGCATCGCTTCCAGCCGTTTCAGGCGGAATGACAGGGCTGCGGCCATTTCCTCGCCCGATGGCTCATCATCCTTGGCCTGTTGCGGAATCAGCAGCCGCGATTTCAGATAGGCCAGCCACGCCGCCATCACCAGATAATCTGCCGCAAGCTCCAGCCGGATGCTGCGAGCCTTTTCCACAAAGATCAAATATTGCTCGGCCAGCGCCAAAACAGAAATACGCGAAAGATCGACCTTTTGATTGCGCGCCAGAAACAGCAAAAGATCGAGCGGGCCTTCAAAACCGGCAACATCGATCAGCAAGGCCTCGTCTTCGCTGACCCGCTCAACGGCATTGCCTTCTTGCCACAACTTTTCCATCGGCACGTCGGACGCGGTCACCGTCGCTGCTGGCGCACCAGAATCAACCATCACGACACCGCGATCATGGCGTTAAACTCGTCGCGCAAGGCTTGCTCGTCAGCGCCGTCACCGGTGCCAAAAGCCGCTTCAACCGCTTGCGCCCTCAGCAAAGATGCGCCAGCCAGAACCGGAGCATGATCCGCCACCTGCACCATTTCCTCCATGATGCCATGGCAATGGAGCAAAACATCATTGCCAGCCGCGATCACAGCGGCGGCGCGCTCTGCAATTGTGCCCTTCAGTGCGTTCATGGAGATATCGTCATTCATCAGCAGACCCTGAAAGCCAAGCGTTCCGCGAATAACGTCATTGATCACCGTGGCGGAGGTCGAAGCCGTATAGATCGGATCATAGGCGGAATAGACCACATGGGCGGTCATCGCCATCAGTTCCCCCTTCAACCGTTGGAAGGGTGGAAAGTCATGGGCCTCAAGCTCGGCCCGACTGGCATTCACCACCGGCAATTCATGATGCGAATCGGCCATGCCCCTGCCGTGACCGGGAATATGTTTCATAACCGGCAAAACACCGCCCGCTGTGAGGCCTGCGGCTGCGGCCTCGCCAATTTCACCCACGGTGTGCGGGTCTGTGCCATAGGCGCGATTGCCAATAACGTTACTGGCCCCTTCCACCGGCACATCCAGCACCGGCAGGCAATCCACATTGATGCCGAAGCGCAGCAGATCAAAAGCATGCAGACGCGACATGACCCATGCGGCCCGCAAACCCTTCTCGCGATCCTGCCGGTAAAGCGCGCCAATGTCTGCACCCGATGGGTAGCGTTGGCACATGGGCTCGCGAATGCGCTGCACACGCCCGCCTTCCTGATCGATCAGCACGGGCGCATTGCGTCCGCCCACGGTTTCGCGCATGGAAGCCACCAGGTCACTGATCTGGGAGGCGTCAACACAGTTTCTACCGAACAGAATAAAACCCCACGGCTGATGATCGCCATAAAAGGCTTTTTCATCCGGGGTGAGAACGGGGCCTGAGCAGCCCAAAATCATTGCTTTTGCGTGGGTCATGCTTTGACAATAATGAAGCTTTGGCAAAAGCCGAGAGGCAAGCTGTGATCATGCACAGAAAACAGCTCAAAAACAACAAAAAGGGGCCGTTTCCAGCGAAACAGCCCCTTTTCAATCGTCCCGGAATGATCTTAGAGTCTGTCAGGTTCAAATTGAACCAGACAGACTCTCGATTCCCTTCTTTTAGTTTGTCTATTCGGGAAAACCGGATTCCACTTTTCCCTGACAAACTCTAGCGGACCACCATGCAGCTTCCGCCAGCCGCCCGATAGCGTTCGCACAGCGAAACTGCTGCATCCTTGCTGCCCGCAGGAATCCGCACCCGATAATAGGTGCCCTTGCCCGCAATTTCTGCCGCCTTGATGTTCATGCCGCGACCACCAATCACGCTGCTGTATTTGCTCGACAGGTTTTTATAGCTCTTCTGGGCATCTGCCTCGGTCGGCAAGGATGAAATCTGTATCAGATAGTCTCCCGGTGCTGTCGAGGTTGAGGCCACGGGCGTGGTGACAGAAGCTTGCGCTGCGCCAGACGGTGCCACAAGCTTTTCAGCGGCTGGCTTTTCGGCCGCTGTTTGGGCAGACGCCGTCTGCGTTGGCCTTGCCATAGGCACGGGCATATTGGGGGCAGGCGCACCCGCAAAATCATCGGAGGTCGCCGATGCGGCATCTGGCTGCGCATCACCCGATGCCAGCAAATCTCCAACAGATTGGCCGGTCGTTGATGCTGTTGTCGACGCCGGTGTCGCAGTAGGTGCGGCATTGGCGGTCTGAGCACCATTGGCGGTCTGAGCGCCAGCATTGGCCAGATCATCCTGTGCCACCAAGGTTCCATCCGGCCGTACGATCATGGTTTTTACCCGACGGGGTGACAGGTTTTCATCACCACTATTGGCGGCATTCGTCGCACCGCCATTCGCAGGATTTGCCCCCGCCTCTGCATTGGCACCGCCACCTTCGTCATCAAGGGGCATATTGTCCGGCCCCAATGTCCGCTGGGCAACGTCCATTGGCTCTTCGTCCTGCGAGATCAGGCTTTTCTGCGAAGGCTGATCTGTCGTTGCACCAGACACACGATCATAGACCGCCTTGTTCTGGTTCGGTACGGATTTTCCACCTGGATTGGCGGGAACCACCTTCACCGGATCTTTATCGGCCATAACGATTTTGGGTTCGCCACCGCCAATAATTTCACCGCCACCGCTCTTCATCCAGGCAAAGACACCGCCTCCACCAACAAGCACAATCGCGGCTGCCGCAGCAATCGCAATCCAACGGCGTGAAGTTGATGGCTCTTCTTCGTCAAATTCCTCGTCTTCAATCTCTGGCACCTCGGGCAAAGCACCCGCTTTTTTGGCACCGAAACTATATTGCGTATCCAGCGTGCGCCGAAAATCCTCTTCGAGTGCTTTTTCAAACACGTCGAAGTCCTCACTCAGACTGTTCTTGGGCTGCGGGGCGCTCACCGGTGCGGCAACCGCAGCGGGTGCCTGATGCGCTACCGGTGCGGGCTGCTGCGCCTGTGCCTGCTGCTCGGCCGTTTTGTCGAGCAAGCTTGCCAACTCGGCATCAATATCAAAATCGTATTCGCTGACATAATTAACCGGCTTCTGCTCTTCTGGCGGCGGCAGATCGGGAACATCCAGATGGGCAATAACCTCCAAATGCTCATCCTGATCGGAAATGGCCGACGCATCAAAAGGCAATGGCGGAACAGGCAAATCCTGCGGCTCCTCATGAGAAGGTGCAGAATAATCAGCCTGGACTGGCTTTGGAGCGTGATAAACAGGCTCTGATGCGTGATAAACTGGCGCTTGCTCACTGGCGTGCATTGGCACCTGCACAGGCGCAGGCTGCGGAGCCGGACGTGCGACCACGGGTTCTGGCTCCATGTCAGCCAAATCCAGTTCGATCTCGGCGAGATCCAACTCAAGATCACCTGCAAAAAAATCGTCCTCAACTGCTGCGGGCTCGGCCTTTTGCGGTTCGTTTCGTGGAACTTGCGCAACAACAGGCTCTTCGCGTTGGAAACGAGGCTCGTCGAAAAAGTTGGGCACCGTCGGCTTTGCTGGCGCTGGCGCTTCGAACACCGGCTCCTGAAAAGCAGCAGGTGCCGGACGGCGATCGGCTTCTATCGAGAAGGACCGTTCTGGTTCCGCCTGATCCGAAGGATAATGGCTGTCAAAATCTGGCTCCCGCGCGCGTGGCGCGACGGGTTCAGAATAGGCTGTTGCTGCAAAGCTCGGCTCAGCATAGCTTGGGGCCGCGCGCGAAACAGGTGCAGGCTCGGGTGCCACTGCCCAAGGCTCCGGCTCTGGCGCTGGCTGAAACACAGGCTCAGCCCGCTGCATCGGCGGCTCATCACGCTGGACGGGTGCTGCTTGAACAGGATTAAAATTGGCAAGAGGCAGGCGATAACGGTTATAGCCCTCAGATGCATTCGCGCCGCCCGATGGTGAACGTTGCGGCTCGGCGGCCACCTCACCCATCGACCACAGCAGTTCATCCGCCAGATCATTCTCGCTGCTGACGCTGTCATCCTGCGGCGCTGCTCTCGCCGGGTTTGCCCCAAACGAAACAGGCTCAAATGCAGACAGGTGCTGCCGCTCGTCGTTGTAAGCCGAACGCAGATGCGCCGAATCCTCAAACTGATCAGCCGCCTGGCGCGGTGCTGGGTAGCCCGCGCCAGCCTGGCTGATACCTGCATGGCTCATCGCTGGACGGGAGGCCGACATTTCCGGCTCCACCCGAGGCTGCGGCACGCGATCGGAGCGGGGTGCATCATACCCCACAAGGCGAGCAAGCTCTGCCAGCGGATCATCATCCGCAAAAGCATCGCTTGCTGGGTCCCTATTGTACGAGGCCGGTTTTTGCACCATCACTTTATTTCCACTCGCTACGCGACAATCGGCTTGCCAGAGCAATGTGGGTTATTGGTGTCAAGACTATCGCATTTCCGAAGGAGCATCTGTGCCGGTAATACCGAGACCAGACTTCAATACAGCAGCGACAGCATGCACCAGCCCAAGTCTGGCAAGGGTCGATTGTCTATTTTTATCGTTAACAAATCGTAATTCCGGACGATCCTTACCTTTATTCCAATGCGCATGGAAAGAACTGGCAAGATCATACAGGTAAAATGCGATGCGATGCGGTTCCATGGACAGGGCCGCAGATTCAACGATTCGCGGATATTCCGCAAGCTTGGCGATCAACTGCATTTCTGCCGGATCAGTGATCTCAGCCACTGATTCTGCAAGGGTTTTCGCCGACAAATCCATCTCGCCAAACGCTTCAAAAGCCTGACGGAAAATGGACATGCAACGGGCATGAGCATACTGCACGTAAAACACCGGATTGTCCTTGGACTGTTCGGTAACTTTGGCAAAATCAAAGTCCAATGTTTCGCTGCTTTTACGATACAACATCATAAAACGCACCGAATCACGTCCAACTTCTTCCACCACATCACGAAGCGTCACGAAGTCACCGGAGCGTTTGGACATCTTCACCGGTTCGCCATCGCGCAGCAGTTTCACCATTTGGCACAGCAATACTGTCAGCTTGGCCTTGCCATCCGATACCGCGCGCGCAACCGCCTCTAACCGCTTCACGTAGCCGCCGTGGTCAGCGCCCAGCACATAGATCATCTGGTCAAAACCGCGATCATACTTGTCTTTGAAATAAGCAACGTCAGCGGCAAAATAGGTGTAGCTGCCATCCGATTTGATCAACGGACGGTCCATGTCGTCGCCCACCTCAGTGGAGCGGAACAGGGTCTGTTCGCGGTCTTCCCAATCCTCCGGCAACTGCCCCTTTGGTGGCGGCAGCGTGCCACGATAGACATGCCCCTTGAAGGTCAGATCATTGATGGCAGTGCGAATGGGCGTCGCACCATTTTCATGCAATTTGCGCTCGGAGTAAAACAGATCATGGTGCACATTCAGGGCGGCCAGATCATCGCGGATCATCGCCATCATCGCATCGATGGCGCGATCCTTGACAATCGCCATCCACTGCTCTTCCGGCATATTGTGCAGACGCACACCAAATTCCTTGGCCAGCGCCTCACCGACCGGAATGAGATAATCGCCCGGATAAAGACCTGCGGGAATTTCGCCCACACTCTCGCCCAGCGCTTCGCGATAACGAATAAAGGCGGAGCGCGCCAGCACATCAATCTGCGAACCGGCATCATTGATGTAATATTCCTTGGTAACGTCAAAGCCCGCAAACGACAGCAGATTGGCCAGCGCATCGCCCACCACAGCACCGCGGCAATGGCCAACATGCATCGGCCCAGTCGGGTTGGCGGAAACATATTCTACGTTGACCTTACGGCCCCCGCCCACCTGTGAGCGGCCATAGGCCTCGCTCTCGGTAATCACCGAGGCCAGCAGGCGTTGCCAGTATGCAACAGACAGACGAATATTCAAGAAACCTGGCCCGGCAACGGAAACCTCAGCGATATCGGCATCTTCTTTGAGCTTTTCACCCAGAAGATCGGCAAGCGCGCGCGGATTTGTGCCCAGCGGCTTGGCCAGCACCATGGCGGCATTGGTTGCGGCATCGCCGTGGCTTGCATCGCGCGGCGGCTCGACAACGATTCTGTCGAATGACAGCTCGCTTCGCTTTTCCTTTACAATATCAAGGCTTTCGAGAGCGGTTTTGATTCGATTTTCGAAATCGGCGAAGAGGTTCATGACGATCAATCCAGACAAATGCAAACAGACGACGCTTGAGGCGGCGGCACTTTCGCCCGCTGCCTAACGCAAATCGGGTGTGTGGTCAAACAGCTGACGGTGAACGCGCACAGCATAAGTATCCGTCATACCAGCCAGAAAATCGCCGACATGGCGGGCTTTGGCAGGAATTTCCAGCCCTGCGGTATGCTCAACCCAATAGTCACTGCGCATCAGGGTCGGGTCTGCCATATAGGCATTGAACAGGTCGGTCACGATCTGTGCCGCACCTGCCCGGATGCGCATGATGTCTGGATGGCGATAGATTTTCGAAAACAGCATTTTCTTGATCTGCCGATCCGTCTCCGCCATGGCATCGGAAAAGGTGATGATGGTTTCGCCAGCCTTGCGAATATCATCGGCCGACATGGGCTTGATACGGCTGAGGCGGCTTTGGGCCACTGCAATCACATCTTCCACCATCCGGGTGATCTGGCGGCGCATGATTTCATGGGTAAAGCGCTCAGCCTCCAGATTGGGATAGCGGTCGCGCACTTCCTGCATCAAACCTGCCAGAAACGGCACCTCTTCCAGCATATCAAAGGTCAGAAAACCGGAACGCAGCCCGTCATCAATATCATGGGTGTTATAGGCAATATCATCGGCAACCGCCGCCGCTTGCGCCTCCAGGCTGGCATAGCTGGCGATATCTAGATCCTGGAGCTGGCAATATTCCACAATCGGCAAAGGAACAGGGCCTTTAATGCCTTCGCCATTGGCGTTTGTCAGTGGGCCATTGTGCTTGACCAAGCCTTCCAGCGTTTCCCACGTCAGGTTCAACCCGTCAAATTCGGCGTAGCGACGCTCCAGCTTGGTGACAATTCTAAGCGATTGCGCGTTATGATCAAATCCGCCGTACGGCAGCAGCAGCTCATGCAGCGCGTCTTCGCCGGTGTGGCCAAAAGGGGTGTGGCCAAAATCATGCACCAGCGCCACGCCCTCGGCCAAATCCTCATCGATGTGAAAGGCGCGCGCCAGCGCCCGGGCAATTTGTGCCACTTCAATGGTGTGGGTCAGGCGGGTACGATAATGGTCGCCATCAGGCCCAATAAACACCTGCGTTTTGTGCTTGAGGCGACGAAACGCTGTGGTGTGAACGATACGGTCGCGATCGCGCTGAAAATCAGACCGTGTCAGGCTGTTGGTTTCAGGATAGAGCCTGCCGCGCGAGGTCCATGGATCGGCGGCAAAAACCGCCCGCTCGCCAAAGCCAAATCCCAATGCATTTTTATCAATCGTCATGCCTGCTATACCCGCCCCGCTCTGCCACCATTGACGCGCACGTCTCGACTTCATACCTATAGGAAATGCCAGCACAAGGCACGGCCTTGCCTCTCACCATGCCGTGTTTTGAATGCATTTTTGTATCAAACCTTCGGATTTCAGATTAAACTGAAATCGAAACCACCGAATTTCTACGGGCCTTGAACCCGTCAGGAGGCGACTATGACGAATCAGACTGTGACCGTTTCCGAGGCTGCGGCCCGGCGCATTGCCAAAATCGTGGCGTCCGAGGCCGATAAAAAGGCGCTCCGCGTGTCCGTCGAGGGCGGCGGCTGTTCCGGCTTTTCCTATAAGTTTGATCTCGATAAGGATGCTCAAGAAGGCGATCTGGTGATTGAGCGTGATGGTGCCACCCTTTTGATCGATGAAATGTCACTGGTCTATATGGCAGGCTCCGAGATTGATTTTGTCGACAATCTGCTGGGCCAGTCTTTCCAGATCAACAATCCCAACGCGGTCGCCAGTTGCGGCTGCGGCACCAGCTTTGCGGTTTGACGCCTTTGATGCGCCGCCGGTTTGCACCGGCGGCTTTCTCCTTGTTAGTGGGCATCGGCCAATTTGGCCGCTTTCGTCACATTTTCCACGGATGCTTCCCCCACGCCGTTGAAAAAGGCATTGAGAACAACCGCCGCGAATGACGCCAGCAAAATGCCGGAATCAATCAGGGTGTGCACTTCATGGGGCATCCATTGTTTGAAATTCGGCGCAATCAGGGGGATCATCCCAAAACCCAAGGAAATGGCAACAACGAAGAGATTGTTGCGGCTTTGCTTGAAATCGACATTGGCGAGAATGCGAATGCCGGTTGCAGCCACCATGCCAAACATCACCAGCCCCGCCCCACCCAGAACCACGGTCGGCAAAGCCTCCACCAAAGCGGCCATTTTTGGTAAAAAGCCAAGGACAACAAGAATAAGGCCGCCCGCCACACACACGAAGCGCGAGCGCACGCCGGTTACCCCAACCAGCCCGACATTTTGCGAAAAACTGGTATAGGGAAATGTGTTAAAAATCCCGCCAATCAGCGTACCAACCCCATCGGTTCGCAGCCCTGCCGCCAGCATTGGTCGCGTTATGGTTTTGCCCGTCAATTCGCCCAGAGCCAGAAACATCCCGGTGGATTCAATCATCACCACAATCATCACCACCGACATGGTGACAATGGCGATCGGATCGAAAATCGGAAAACCGAAGTGGAAAGGCATGATCGGGGCAAACCACGCCGCATTGGCCACCTTATCAAAATGCATCATGCCCAACAGTGCGGTTAAAATACCGCCGATGACAATGCCCATCAGCACAGCGATATTGGCAACAAAGCCTTTGCCAAAGCGTGCGATGAGCAAAATCGACACAAGCACCACGGCTGAAATCGCAACACCACTCAATGGCGCATAAGCCGGGTTGGCGACCGTCGGCGCAAATGCCAGCTTTGCAGGCATTTCCGGAATAGCCACGCCGCTGGCCGCCAGCGCCTTCACATCGGCCAACCACTTCACTGCCGCGGGATCAACAATGCTGGGCGCGGTGGGACCGAAAGGATTGCCAAAAATCCAGTTGATGCCAATGCGCATCAATGTCACGCCAATCACCAAAATGATCGTGCCTGTCACCACCGGCGGAAAAAAGCGTAACAACCGGCTGACCAAAGGCGCGATCAACAACGAGACCAGCCCTGCTCCGATGATGGAGCCGAAAATCAAACGTGCCCCTTCCACACCCGGCAGGCTGGATGCCATGGCGAGCATGGGGCCAACGGATGCAAAGGTGACGCCCATCATCACCGGCAGCTTGATGCCAAACCACTGGGTCACTCCGAAAGATTGGATCAATGTCACCAAGCCGCAAGCAAACAGATCAGCCGAGATCAGAAACGCGACATCCTCGGGCGGCAGCTTGAGCGCGCGTCCGATAATCAACGGCACTGCCACCGCCCCGGCATACATCACCAGAACATGTTGAATACCCAGAACCGCCAATCGCGGCATAGGCAGGACTTCATCCACAGGCTCTGTCTTTTCTACTATGTCAGACATTATGTTCCCCATTTTTATCTAGAATACGCCCGCTCCTCCCAAACGTCGCATCACAACCAAAACAGAATGCCGCAACAGTGAAAATTTGCAAAATCTTAAATATGTTTTTCAGTAAATCGCAGTGGTAAACTGTCGCAATTGCGCTAAAAAGACCGTTGAACGATGACGGAGAATTCTGATGAAAATTGCGACCTGGAACATCAACGGTGTGAAAGCGCGCATTTCAGAGCTATGCCAATGGCTGGAAAGCTCGTCTCCTGACATTGCCTGCTTGCAGGAAATCAAATCCGTTGATGAAGGCTTTCCGCGCGCAGAGATTGAAGCGCTTGGCTATCACGTGGAAACCCACGGTCAAAAGGGTTTCAACGGCGTGGCACTGCTGTCCAAAATCAAGCCTGATGAGATCAACCGTGGCCTTCCCGGCGACGATTCTGACGAGCAGGCGCGTTTTATCGAAGGCGTGTTCTCGGTCAAAGACGGCGTTTTGCGCGTTTGCTCGCTTTATCTGCCAAACGGCAATCCATCCGATGATCCGGTAAAATACCCCTATAAACTGGCGTGGATGGCCCGGCTGCAAAAATTTGCAGAATCACGTCTGGCTTTGGAAGAGCCGCTGATTCTGGCTGGCGACTACAATGTGATTCCCGAGCCGCATGATTGCTATGATCCCGCCGTTTGGGCCACCGATGCTTTGTTCCTGCCCAAAACAAGGGCCGCGTTTCGAAATTTGGAAAATCTGGGCCTGACAGAAGCCGTGCGTGCCACAACAGATGCGCAAAAACATTATTCTTTCTGGGATTATCAGGCCGGTGCCTGGCAGAAAAACAACGGCATCCGCATTGATCACCTGCTGCTATCACCAGAAGCGGCAGACAAGCTGATTTCAACAGATATCGAAAAGCATGTGCGTGGAGCGGAAAAACCATCCGACCATGTTCCGGTGATCGGTCATTTTAACTTCAGCCTCGCAAGCTGAAATCTCAACCCTTAAGGCTGCTGCTGCACCTGTGGCACCAGAGCGACGGCCACCCGGCGCTCTTTTTCGTCGGCCAGAGAAAATGCCTTTTCCTGCATATCCTCAATCCACTTGCAGTCCTTCGGCGCGCATTTGTCCATGGCCGCAGTCATGAAGGCAAGGCCACGTGCGGTTTGGCCTTCATCAAAGATCACATGTCCAAACAACGCCATGGCACCGGGGTGGCCATTTTTACGGGCTACATTGAGCCATTTCTTGGCCTGCTGCACATTGCGTCTGCCGCCCTCGCCCGACAGCATCATCTTGGCGAGATCAAACTGCGCGTCGGGATAGCCGAATGCAGATGCGGCCTGAAAATATAGCTGGCGTGCCTGAACGAGATCGGCTTTTACCGGGCTGCCGGGAATGCCGGTGCGATAATAGCCTGCAAGCGAAACCAGCGCGTTGACAAAGTAAACCGTATCTTCCGAACCCGGCTCGACGCCCTGATTGGCAATTTCAGAATAGATTTTGAAAGCCTCGTAGTCGTTTTTGACCACGCCATCGCCATCAGCATACATGTTGGCCAAAGCCCAACGCGAACCCGTGTGGCCTTTTTCAGCCGCATAGCGATAGGCTTCGACGGCATCCTGAGTCTGGCCATTTTTCTGGGCATTAAAACCAAATTTAAAAAGATCGAATGGACCGGATTCCTTGGAAACCCCCGCCTTGATATCGAAGGCATGGCAAGATTGTGCGGCAATCAAATTGACGACGGCCAACGACAGTACAACGATGGCTGAAGACATCCAGCCATTTCCCATTCCAGCTCTGTACAGCTTTAATGTATCCACGATTACAGGCCCATATCCACGTGTGCAAAGATGCCATGGTGGCAACGATCAACTTTGACCGAAGGAAGATAACGATAAGCGTCCAACCGAAGTGATTTCTGGTAAACAACTTTACGCATCAGTTCCATTTCTCCCACCCTAGACTGCATTTCGGGCAACACTGCGACCTAAAACAACATCTGATTAAATGCAGCATCCAGGCGAGAAAACACAAGTCCAAAATGTGCCAAACCCACCTAAAAACCTGCAATCTACCAGGATGCTCTTTCAAAGGTCCACCTTTGCCTTGTAGTTGTGCTGCGCTCCATTTGTGGCGGGAAATAGACATTTTTGACCGCCCAAGGCCAATGGAACGAGGATATATTCGATGTTGCAAAATCGACACAGAGTAGCACAACAGACACAGATGAATTTGAAAGCCAGACGATAACCCACACAGGTCATAGTCGGTCCTCTTTAAAAGAACTCATAAAAATTAGAGTAAAAAATATCTCAAATACAAAAAAGCGCAGCGAAAAATCCGCTGCGCTTTTTTGTTCGAAGAGAAGCTTAGAATTTGACCTTGAGATTGGCAGATACGGCACTCAAAAAGTCATTGCCAAAGCTGTAGCTTGCGTCTGTGCCATAAGCTTCATTGTTGATGGTCACAGGGCCAGACTTGCCGCTGGTCATCACGCCCATCAAACCTGCAAGCCTCAACTCGACATTTTTGGTCGGTGCGTAAGCAACAGCTGCGCCCACTGCCCAGGTGTCGGTCTGAGTGCCGTAGCCTTGCGATGTGCCACGATCCCATGACAGGCTACCTGCAACACTCCATTGATCATTAAACTTGTGACCAATACCGCCATTCAGGGTCACGCCGTCGCGGTAGCCGAGGTCCAGCGAAGTCGCAAAGGTTTTCGTGGTGGTGTAATATAGATTGACTTTTTGGAGCAGACTCCAGTTCGCCCATTTCACCGAACCAAATGCGAGCCAATCGGGCGCGATACCGCTCTGCACCTTCAGTTCAAGCACATCAGGCATGGCCTGAGAGCCATAAACGTCGAAGGTACGACCGTTGACCTGACTAAGATCCAGCTTACCGCCAATATTATCCAGCTTCACCTGGCTGTTATAAACCAGGCTTGCGCGGAAAGCGTATTCTGGAATTTCGTAGGCAAGGCCGGCGCGCCAGCCCCAGCCATCGCCCTCAAGCTGCAGATGACCTATACCATTTCCCGGAACCCTGACACCCGCGAGAGCACCAGCAATCGGAGACAAAACCAGCCGATCCTTGAAACCGCTGACTTCCTGATAGAAAGCACCACCGATTACGCGCAACTGGCCCGGACCGGCATCAAAACGGTAGGAACACGTTGCAGCATAATTGTCGCTGTTGATTTTGGTTTCAATATTTTCGTTGGCACCTGCCCAATTGGCACCGGGCTTTGTGTGAGCACCCCAAGGCTGGGAATAATCGACCATACAATCAAAGCCGCTTCCCAGCGCTGCTTTAATACCAAAGCGTGAATTAGCGTAAGCTTCTGAGTCATCCGCAGTGCTTGTGCCGCCGCCGATACCATTGGAACCCAAACCATTGCTGCGATTGATGTCTTTGACATCCTTCAGCTTACGGTTCGGCATGACATAAACTGTATTGCCTTCTGCTGTCACCGTTGAAGGATCGAACAGCAGATCAATGTAATATCCACCCCGTTCAAGTCCGCCCGCAAATGCTGTCGTCTGCCACAGTCCCGCCGCAATAACAGCCAAAAGCCCCGCCGAAAATGTCTTGGTTACCATGTGTCACTCCACCCACTCTTCATTTAAGTCACACCCTAACCTATTCAAAGTAAATGACAACTTTACTGTATTTGATTGCGGTGCAGCATAACCTTCAGGTTTTTACGTAGGAATTTCTAAGTGCCATAAAGTTGACATTTTATAAAGAATATTTTTTTACAGAGCTTGGATTTAAGTCAAAATTTAGAAAAATATTTCCAAGAGCAAATAATGCGTTGTAAAGATGCCACAGATTTAACATTATGGCCTGCTGGAAAAATACGCAACACATAATGCATCGCAACATCGCTATGCAATTAAAAGATGCGAACACTTATAAAATCAGGAGTCTCGCGATTCGCTCATAGAACATGTCGCGTTTTATTCTCCTCAATAAACGAGAACGTCCATGCGAAAAAAGAAAGCGCTAAGACCGGTCGAAGTAGCTCCCATTCAACGCAACAGGCTTTACAGAGCCTCTCACCATATATGGCGCGCAAATGGCCCTGTAACATTTTGAATCTGCTGCATAAAAAAGCCCGGAGCACGAATGCTCCGGGCTATTTCTAAAAGATTCGGATCCGATCAGACGGCGTCATTGATCCGCTGAAGCGCAACAGCCAGAACCGCACGCTGCCCCTCAAGCTCAGCCAGACGCTGACGCTCTGTGGCAACAATTTCAGGATCGGCATTGGCAACAAAACGTTCATTGCCAAGCTTTTTCTGGGTCTTGTCGATATCCACATCGGTCTTGCCAATCGCCTTTTCAATCCGCGCCCGCTCGGCCGCAACATCAATCAAGCTTCCCAGTGGCAGGCAGGCGGTGGCTTCGCCAACGATAACCTGTGCGGCACCCTTTGGCGCTTCCTGGGCAAGGCTAATCTCACCAACGCGCGCCAAGCGCTTGATAGACGCCTCGTGACGCTTGATGCGCTCTTGCGTCACCACATTGGCACCGACCACAACCAAAGGCGCAATGGCGCTTGGTGGCACGTTCATTTCCGCACGGGCAGAGCGAATGCCCGTGACCAGATCCACCAGCCAGTTGATATCGGTTGCCGCCAGCTCATCAATAAAGTCCTGAGCGGGCCAATCCGCATGGCAGAGCAGCGTCTCGCGTGAAAGCCCCTCGCCTGCTGTGTGCGCCCACAGCTCTTCCGTCATGAATGGCATGAACGGATGCAACAGCTTATAGGTTTCTTCCAGCACATAAGCGGCGCAAGCCTGCGCTTCTATCTTCGCCATCTCGTCTTCGCCAGAAAACACTGGCTTCAGCAATTCGAGATACCAATCGCAGAAATTATTCCACACGAAGCGATAGAGTGCTGTCGCCGCATCATTGAAGCGATGGTTTTCGATCGATTCTGTGACCTCGCGCTGTGCACGGGTCAGCTCGGTCAAAATCCAGCGATTGATGGCAAGCGTCGTTGCCTCCGGGATAAAGCCCGGATCGCTCTTAACACCGTTCATCTCGGCAAAGCGCGTGGCATTCCACAGCTTGGTGCCAAAGTTGCGATAGCCCGCAACACGCGCCGTATCCAGCTTCACATCGCGACCCTGTGCGGCCATAATGGTCAGGGTGAAGCGCAGCGCATCGGCACCATATTCATCAATCAGCTCCAGCGGATTGATAACATTGCCCTTGGACTTGGACATTTTCTGCCCATTCTTGTCGCGCACCAGCGCGTGCACATAAACGGTGCTGAAGGGCTCAACCGGATTGCCATCCTCGTCCTTCATGAAATGCAGGCCCATCATCATCATCCGGGCAACCCAGAAGAAGATAATGTCAAAGCCCGTCACCAGAACGTTTGTTGGATAATAACGCGCCAGTTCCGGTGTCTTGTCCGGCCAACCCAGCGTCGAGAAGGGCCACAGAGCCGACGAGAACCACGTGTCCAGCACATCTTCATCGCGGGTCAAAATCTCGCCGGGCTGAAAGTTTTCCAGCTTTTCCTGCACCCAGGCCTTCCATGGGCCTTCGTGAGCGAGATAATGCTGAACAGCCGCATCCAGCGCCTCTTCCTCAGACTTCTCAACGAAAACCTGACCATCCGGGCCATACCATGCCGGAATCTGATGACCCCACCACAATTGGCGCGACACACACCATGGCTGGATGTTTTCCATCCACTCATAGTAGGTCTTTTCCCAATTCTTGGGCACGAAATTGGTGCGGCCTTCGCGCACGCTGGCTATCGCGGGCTCGGCAAGCGTCTTGGCATCCACATACCATTGTTCGGTCAAACGCGGCTCAATCGGCACGCCACCGCGGTCGCCATGAGGCACCATGTGCTTGTGCGGCTCGATCTTGTCCAGCAGGCCTTCGGCTTCGAGGATTTCAACAATCTTCTTGCGGGCAAACGCGCGGTCCTGGCCTTCCAGCTCGGCCCAAACCATCTGCTGTTCGCGGGTCGGTGTCAAACCTTCAAGGAAATCGTCATTGTCGACAATCGTCACCGTCGCATCAACATTCAGGATGTTGATCATGCGAAGACCAGCACGTTTGCCCACTTCAAAGTCGTTGAAGTCATGGGCAGGCGTCATCTTCACGGCACCGGTTCCGGCTGTCGGATCAGGATATTCATCAGCAACGATCGGAATTTTGCGGCCAACGATCGGCAAGATCACATGCTTGCCGATGATCGACTGATAGCGCTCATCGGATGGATGCACAGCAACACCGGTATCGCCCAGCAGGGTTTCGGGGCGGGTTGTGGCCACCACCAGATAGTCGCGGGTTTCCCACTCTGTCGCCTTGCCCTCTTCATCGAAAGAAATCGGGTGCTGATAGGTCACGCCCTCTTCCAGCGGATAGCGCAGGTGCCAGAGATTGCCGTTGACCTCATGCTGCTCGACTTCCAGATCGGAAATCGCCGTCAACAGCTTCGGATCCCAATTCACAAGGCGCTTGTCCTTATAGATCAGGCCCTGCTTGTAGAGCGTCACAAACACTTCCAAAACGGCCTTGGACAGACCCTCGTCCATGGTGAAGCGCTCACGCGACCAATCGCAAGACGCACCAAGCCGCTTGAGCTGATTGAAGATCAGACCGCCTGATTCTTCCTTCCACTCCCAAACCTTATCGATAAACGCATCGCGACCCATCTCACGACGGCCCGGCAACTGCTTTTCCATCAACTGGCGCTCAACCACCATTTGGGTGGCAATGCCCGCATGGTCCATGCCCGGCTGCCACAGCACGTCCTTGCCGCGCATACGTTCAAACCGCACCATGATGTCCTGCAAGGTGTTGTTGAGCGCATGGCCCATATGCAGAGAGCCTGTCACGTTTGGCGGCGGAATCACGATGGTGAAGGTTTCAGCGCCCGGTTTGGCGTTCGCGCCAGCGCGGAAAGCATCCGCCTCTTCCCAGGATTTGGCAATTTTAGGTTCGACCGATGCGGAATCGTAGGTCTTATCGAGCATGTTCTGACCAGACTTTGATACTTTGAAAGAGATAGGTTTGTGTAAAGCGGAGCCGTGAGGCTGAGTCAATAATAAAGCCGCCCCGTTGTCGAGGCGGCTTGACCATAATACCGCTTAAAGGTGATTTAGCGGCGAGGACCGCGCGCAATGCGCTCAATCTCTTCGCGCACCAGACGCTCAACCAGTGTGGGTAAATTATCGTCCAACCAGTCTTGCAACATGGGCCGCAGCATGTCTTGCGCAATTTCATCCAAGGAGCGGCGCTGTTGACCATCAACAGCCGCCGCCAACTCTTCAAAAGAGCGGGCAACCTCTGCACCGGCTTGGCTGGACAACAAACCGCGAGGCTCATCTTGAGGGATATCCTCAGGCTCTTCCATCACGGAAGAGCGCGGATGCTCCATGGCGTCCATTTGACGTCGGTTTTCTTCCAGCGAGTCCAGATGATGAATATCGGCGATCCGCGCCTTCTGCAAAGGTCTGTCCTGATGAGCGCTAAAACGGTCAGCCGGATATTGAGGCGCAACCGAGGCCGGCACCTCCTCAAGCACAGAGGGCTCTGCACCCGCGGTTTCAACCCGCTCAGTTGTTGCACGCACACGCGCGGCGAGATCAGCCAGCGAAACGGTTTTTGCCGGTCCGCCTGCGGGCTCACGATCACTCAAGCGCGTAACACTGGAAGAACCAGATTGATTGGCAGGCGTCGGAAGATCCATAGAGGTCGCAGCGGAGCCGAAACTATCGTTTCCACTGCCCACATCCACTTGGTCCAAATCGCTCTCATAACCGTAAGAAGCGTCATAGGAATTGGCAGCAACGGGTTCGTTGCTTTCAATAATACGACGGATAGATGCAAGAATCTCTTCCATCGACGGTTCACGCGATACATTCGGCTGGGCCATGAAACTCCCCGTTGGCGTTTTACCTCATCGGCTTATGCCATCTGATTCGTTTCACCTTAGGATAAGCCAGTGCAGGAAGAAATTGCATAAAAAAACGAAAGACCCACAATGCACAGCTTTGTGGGTCTGCTCAAAAAACCAAACGACTGCTTAGAAAACGAATTCACGCGCTTTCTGAAAGCCTGGAAGCTGGCGAATGGACGCATTGAAGAACGAGGTTGCCGAAATGGTGCCAGCGGCCTTCACGAACAGCGTTGCGCGTGCCGAAAGGCCCTGCCCGACAACGGTCACCAGACGACCACCTTCACGCAATTGGCCAAACAGCGCAGCAGGAACCTCTTCCACGGCACCATTGATGAAAATCAGATCATAAGGGGCTTCAGCCGCCCAACCGGCTTCCAAAGCGCCAGCCACCACCGTGACATTTTGCGCATCAGCACCGGCCAGCAAAGTCTTGGCTTTTGCGACCATATCCTGATCACTTTCGAGTGCAACCACGGCACCGGCAAGCCGACCGAGCAAGGCCGAGACATAACCAGTGCCCGCACCAACTTCCAAAACCAGATCATCGGCGCTGATGGCTGCGAGCTGCAACAGCTTGGCCAATGGCGACGGATCCATCAGATAGCGACCGGGCGCTATTTGCAGGTCTTCGTCAATATAGGCCAGAGGCTTCAAATGGTCCGGCACGAAAGCTTCGCGCGGCACCGACAGAAAAGCCGACAGAATAGAATGGGAAGTTACATCCGTCGTGCGAATCTGGCCATCCACCATCTTTGCGCGCGCTGCTTCGAAATCGATCATAGTCTTTGCCCATCTCACACTGGGTTAAATTTCTATCCGTGTTTAATCGGCCAGAAGCCAGCTTTCAAGCCGTGACGTTGTGTGCGGTGCAGAATCTCTCAGAATGCACAAAAGACAAGCATCAAAGCGGGCCATTTGCAAGGCTCTCTCCAACAGGGAGTTTGATCTGACCAAGGCTTCGCCTCAGTCCCATAGCCGCTGCTGTTTCGAGGCGGTCGCAAATTTTGCTGCACGGGGCTGTAGCGGTGGTGACGCAGATGCTCTCTCGGAAGTTGATCTATAGCATCTTCACGACACTATAGATCCATCAACACTTTAGAGAACCAACTTACACCCGCATTCGGCCATGGTGCGCCAAATGGTTATGCTCCTTCTTGAAACTCTAAATCCTCGGCGTCTGGGCCGCCCATGGACATATCGAGCACCCAGCCCTTCACGCGAGCCTGCTGGCTGGCAACGGAATGCCCCGCTTTGGACTTGGAGGCCATTGCCTGCGGTTTTGGTGGAGTATTGCTCACGGACCGGGTTCTGGCCACCGGAGTCCGCAAACCTTGATTTTTCGCGTCTCCGGCATTGTCAACTTTGAAGAAGGAAATTGAGGTCTGAAGTTCCTCTGCTTGCGCTGCAAGTTCTTCAGAGGTTGCCGACATTTCCTCCGATGCTCCAGCATTTTGCTGAATCACCTTGTCCAACTGCTGGATTGCCTCATTGATTTGTTCGGCACCAATATCCTGCTCGCGGCAAGCCGCCGAGATTTCAGATACCAATTCGGACGTTTTGCGAATATCCGGCACAAGACGCGCGAGCATCGCTCCTGCTTCAGTGGCAACCTGCACAGTCTGTCCGGAAAGGCCACTGATCTCTCCAGCGGCCGCCTGACTACGTTCGGCAAGTTTTCGTACTTCAGAGGCAACAACGGCAAACCCCTTGCCATGCTCTCCGGCACGGGCGGCTTCCACCGCCGCGTTCAGAGCCAGAAGGTCAGTCTGACGCGCGATTTCCTGCACGATCGAAATTTTTTCGGCAATCGTGCGCATTGCAGCCACAGCCCGGTTGACGGCTTCGCCAGACGCTTCTGCATCCTTCGATGATTGACGAGCGATCTTTTCGGTCTGGGAGGCGTTGTCCGCATTCTGCTTGATGTTGGCAGCCATCTCTTCCATCGATGCGGACGCCTCTTCGGCCGCGGATGCCTGTTCGGTCGCACCTTGCGAAAGCTGCTCGGCCCCGGAAGAAAGCTGCACGGAACCCGCTGAAACATTTTGACTTGCCTCAAGTGCGTCAGCCACAACACCACGAAGTCGTTGAACCATTGAGGCAAGAGAAAGGCCCAGCATATCCTTGTCGGAAAGCGGCGCTGGCTCAACGGTCAAGTCGCCGCTGGCGATCAGATCTGCAATGGATGCTGTGTTGCGCAAGTTTTCGATCATCGTGTTGATCGCATTCTTCATGCGCTCATGATCGCCTTCACATTCAATTTCGACACGCTGGGTAAGATCGCCAACGCTCACCTGGCGAAGAACGCGATTTCCCTCAGAAATCGGCAGGATGATTGCATCCAACATGCCGTTGATTCCAGAAACCAGCTTGGCAAAATCCCCAACAAAGCGATCAGCAGCACCCCGCTCAGAGAGCTTGCCAGCGGTCGATGCCACAATCAAACGCTGAAGTTCAGCGGTAATGGCTCGCAAATTTCCACGCAATGTCTCAACAGTCTGATTGATGAAGGCCTTTTTACCGGGGAATTGCTCAAGAGCCGCTTCGAAATTGCCCTCACCGAACTCTTTAATGCAGGCCATCGCCTTCTTCTTCACAGCAATATGGCTGCCAACCATATCGTTGACGCCCTTGGCCATGAGGGCAAAATCGCCCTTGAATTTCTCGACAGGCACGAAGACATCAATATCGCCCTTGTCGTGCTCAGCAGACATCCTGTTCATTTCCGAAATCAGGCCCCTGAGATTGCCGCGCAGGGTTTCGATTGTCTCATTGATGAAGGCCTTTTTGCCGGGGAATTGCTCAAGAGGTGCTTCGAAATTGCCCTCACCGAACTCTTTCACACAGGCCATCGCCTTCTTCTTCACAGCAATATGGCTGCCGACCATATCGTTGACGCCCTTGGCCATGAGGGCAAAATCGCCCTTGAACTTCTCGACAGGCACGAAGACATCAATATCGCCCTTGTCGTGCTCAGCAGACATCCTGTTCATTTCCGAGATCAGGCCCCTGAGATTGCCGCGCAGGGTTTCGATTGTCTCATTGATGAAGGCCTTTTTACCGGGGAATTGCTCAAGAAGTGCCTCAAAATTGCCCTCACCGAACTCTTTCACACAGGCCATCGCCTTCTTTTTCACAGCAATATGGCTGCCGACCATATCGTTGACGCCCTTGGCCATGAGGGCAAAATCGCCCCTGAAATCTTCCGCGCGGAGCGTGACATCAATGTCACCCTTGTCATGTTCGCCTGACATATGTGCAATCGCCGCCATGAATTTCTGCATCGGCGCTAGACTGGCTTCAAGCAATCCATTGACAGCAATCAGAATCTCTCGCGCTTCCCCCGTTGCCGCATCAAGATTGGCACGCTCGGAAAGATTTCCATCGCCGACACGGCTGGACACGCGCTGTATCTCGGCCACAGCCACATGAGATTTGGACGACTTTTTCATTTGCATGTAGAAAGACATTGTATTTCCCCTATCGGAAGCTTTCTTGGCCGTTACTGAAGCTCATTCGTTGTGATGCCGATGGCGACCGCCATGTGAAGAAGAATTTGCCAGACGTTTCCTGAAGCCGAAGCCGTTCATCAGAAGTCTCTCGAGTGGGTGCTGCCCCCTTAAGGAAACGGCAGATTCAGTTTTGATGAAAGCTATGGACAATACGCCGCCATCAAAGTTGAGAATGCACGCCTACATGCCTGACACGAGAGTCTGTCAGGTTCAAATTGAACCAGACAGACTCTAGATTCCCTTGTTTTCGTTTGTCTATTCGGGAAAACCGGATTCCACTTTTCCCTGACAAACTCTAATGCTCCTTGGAGCAGCGACTGCACTCAGTCTCCAATGTGATTTCCTGTTGCACCCTTCTCAGCAAACACCTCAACCCGACATCATTAATCTCAATTATAGGATGCAAATATTAAGCAGATACTAAGTAAATAAATTCTCATTTAGAAGATATTCAGGTAAGGTTTATAAATCGATTGTCATACGGGGAAAGGACTACTGCATCATTCCTTCAATCAGAATCGACTTAAGACGAAATTATGCAGCAGATTGAAAGTGTTACAGTGTCTTTGGCGGGTTTCATAAACGCAGGACACGGTAACGCGCGACCAAGGACCGTCCGAGGACGTGTCGCATAGACGTTATGAGTTTCAACGCGGACGATGAAACGCAACACGCCTTAAGCAAAGATGAAATTGAATAATTAAGAAACCAAGTTCCGAACCCGCAAATACCGATTTAACATCAATATCTTGCTGGGGGAGAAAGAAGGGAATGGAGGCCTCGCCCGGAATCGAACCGGGGTGCAAGGATTTGCAGTCCTCTGCGTAACCACTCCGCCACGAGGCCATTCCAATACTTAAAAGCGTGTGGTGACGGGCATTTAGAACGGATTGATCGCGAGCGCAAGAGGCATTTCCGAATAAATATCGCTTTTTATCCTGAAGAGGAGGCTTCCCCCAAAAATTCTTTGTTAGGAGGTCTGGCCCTTCGCGGAGATTGGAATTTCACCATTTACAGAAGGGGCAGGACTACGCTGCCCCTTCGGAAAACACATGCGTCAAACTCTATCTCATTACCAAAAGTAAAGTTAAATACCCTCTATTTTAAAACCTTGAGAGATACAAACTGAGCCGAACAACCTCTCGATTGCATGAGATATCGTTCCATCGGCGAGCCCCCTCTCAACGTCAAATCTGTTTTCACTGATCATAAGAAGCGGTGACAACGCCTGCGGCCTGAACCAAAACATTGAACCAGCAGGAAACTTTCCACGCCAATTTTCGAGTCCCAGCTCCTCAATTAAGAGAGGAGTATGATGGCCGTTCCAAAGCATGTTTTTATCATTATGATCAATAAGTGATGCAGATGGTGCCAACAAGCCAAGCTCATTAGTCGATATCATTTTATTCATACAATGCTCTGTTAACAAAGCACGAAGGGAATTTGTTCGGAGTTCATCTCCGTCAGTTCGATACGTAGATGCTTTACCATGGATTTTACAAATCGCCGAATAGCCTAAAGCTTCAATCTTACGAAATACGTGCAGAAACGGCCTTATATCCCGTCCTCTATTATCAACGAGTTCAATCACAGCATCTGATAAATCTCGTCTTACGATATCAGCCAAATGAATCGATGTCACGGTCACGTAAATATCAGGCGATAGATTGGATACTCTAGACACCGCCTCAAATAGGTCTTTCCAAGTTGATTCGTAGTGTAGATGTATGATTATGGCATATTTAGACTTAGCAACGCTTGGATAAATTGGCGTTTGATATGCCAACCCGAAGCTCTCATAATTTTCCATCACCGAACGCGTTGCTGCGAGATATCCGAACCCATGCTTTTGATCCGGCTCCAAATGAGTGCCCTCCGCCCATTCGTTCCAGGCATTAACGAACATAATTTTCTCCTCTGGTGAGAAAATATTATTTTTTGAAACTCGTTCAGCGTTGCTCGACAACCATTGACTATATCTAGTCAGCGAAAAATTGGAGAAAATAGTTGACTTTTTGCCTTTACGCGCAGTGTTGTCCCAAGACAACATGGTCGTAGGAAACACCTTGTATTCTTCAGCTTCAGCTTGAACCGCATTTAAAACAACTTGATCGTAATCGAAGATACTCCCGAAGAATTCAGGCTCCAATTTTTCTTTCTCATGCGCAATATCTGTCGACTGGACAGTGTGGGGTGGAAATTCCATCGCCGCATCAAACCCGAACTCACGCGGGTCTTTGTGTCCAAATGTTTGTGCACAGACAATATATAACCCGGGGAAACCGTATTCGATAGATTGACTACGCCAAAGTTTCAGAGTCTCGGCCATATCAGGAATAATATCGGCACGATAAATTATAAACAGCGGCTTTCCGTCTATCTTTATGTAGCGTGGACTTTCCAAAAAGGGTCGGAGATATTCAAGCATTGCTCGAGAATCATCTAACGAATGATCCTGAGCAATTAAAACGTCATGCTCAGCACCATCCCAACGTCTCGTCCAATTCTCATTTGCCCAGATCATGCAAAAGGGAATATCCACTCGATCATTATTCAGCATATTTTTAAGCGGAGTCTCCATCAAAACTTTGCCTGCAAACCAGTAAAAGTAACAGGCAAATCCAGATACACCATATGAGACAGCCAACCGAGCCTGCTCCTCCATAACCTCTTGCAACCGGAGATCATAATAGCCAAGATGAATTGGGCAATGTGGTTGGTGATGCCCTTCAAAAAGAGGTTTAGCCTTCCCCACATTCGTCCATTCTGTAAAGCCCTTGCCCCACCAAATGTCGTTCTCTTTGAACGGATGAAATTGCGGTAAATAAAAAGCGATTAGCTTCGGGGATGTATTTATGGATGGGTGAGCTTCATACGCAACGTAATCCTCTTTCACGGAGGAATATTGCACAGTCGGTATTGTGAGCGTCGGACTTACTGGCGTAACATCATCCTTTTGCGCTGAACAGTCTGTATCGTTCAGGTAGTCAGATGCGTTAAATTCTACAGGGAAATACTTCTTGGTTTTACCCTTGATTTTCCTAATAGAGTTCGACCAACGCCTAAGCGACCGTGTACGACGCCACCACTTGTCTGCAAGAACCCTGTTAGCATCGTTTACGATCGCCTCAAGTGCAGCTTCCCGTTGCCCCAACCTTTCGAGCAATTTTGCATGGCTCAATTCTAAGCTTTGCAGACTCGCTTCGATATTTTGCTTTTGCGCTGAAATTTCGGCCAATTTTTGATGTTGCTCATCGCATTGCACTTCGGAGCTTTGCGCTTGTGCGTTATTTTTTTCCTTTTCTTGCAATCGACGCAGTTCGTCAGACAAGCGGTTATATTCAACGAGCAATGCTTCGATTTTTTGAGGTTGAAGCTTGCTATCAGGCTCTTCATAGATAGAATGAAACGTATCAGGTAGCGATTGGTCAGACGCTAGAATTATATCGTACATCTGCCCAAACAGATCCGGAGTCGAACCTGCTCGAGTGTATGTTTTAAATTCCGATGATTGACCAGTACCAACGACAACTGACGCAGTCACGACCCGTTGACCGAAGTGCTTCACGTTCTGGAAATATCGTGACACAAGTGTATTAAAGTCACTTGTGTACAGCTCTCTTACGTGAAAAGGATTTTTGTATTTTGGTTGATCGGAATAAACGAGCTTATTTGGGCTTGATATCAAAAAAAGACCATCAGGCTTAAGAACACGCTTGATCTCACTTATCATCAACGCATGATCACTAAGATGTTCAATTGTTTCGAATGAAATGACAACATCAACCGATTTGGATTCGATTGGAATATTAGTAGCACTACCACATATAAAACTTAAAGTATCTCGAGCATATTTCTCGTTGGCGTGGTCGACTGCATCTTGAGATACATCTACTCCAATGACGTTTTTTGCGTGGCGCGCCAAAATTTCTGAACCGAAACCTTCGCCGCTTGCAATATCCAAAACATGCTTGTTTTTTACTAAATCTAAAGCGATTAAATAACGGTGATAGTGCTCGAATTCGATCGTTCCACTGAACTCCGGGAGAAAGCGCTCACCATCAGGCTTCAGACCATTTTTATTCATATCGACTCATCTCTCGTATTGAAGGGATATCTGTTGATTATTATGTTTATTAGGATGTAGTTTAACAGCTTACTTATTTTGTCAAGAAGAGTTGTCTATAGCAAAGCGTTGACAGGCTGAAAGTCGCGTTAAAATATGAGACATTTTCACGTTTCCAATTGAGCTAAATTACGATGGCAGCCTCAAGTATCCGCAGATGCGATGTATGCTCCTGTAACTAAACCATTATTTAGGTAATCTCTTTTAACCTCAAAAAAACGAAACCACCGCTCTTAGCGCCATTGCCTGCTGTCTGCTTCACTTTGGCAGCCCGCAGGAGGGAGCATGGTGCCGAAGGTTTTGTGTAGTTGGTCGCAGCCCCATTTGTTCAGCGGGCCGGGCAGACGGCTGTTGATGTCAATTCCGACTTCCTGATACGGTGTGTCCGTGTTGGTGACATAGGTGTACCAGCGAGATCCAAAGATCACCAAGGCCGTGATTGCCATCACAACGATAAGCCGTAGAATGCGCTTCATATTCTGTCCTAGTTTGAATTATGCAGTGGCGAAAAACACCACCCAACCAATATAAACAAGATTGGCGAACAAAAGGCAGGACACGGCGAATGAGCCAAGATCCTTGGCATTGCGTCCGACTTTTGAAAACTCGGGCGAAATCCGATCGACAATCTCTTCAATTGCGGTGTTCAACGCTTCGATAGCAAACAACGTCACCATCAGCAAAATCAGGCCCAGATAGTGCAATGGCGATGCGCCGCGAATGACGAACAAAGCCAGTGACGCCGCAAACAACAGAAGTTCGTGCCTGAAGGCCGCCTCACCCAGCAAGCGCCGAAAACCTTGAACCGAATAGCGAGTTGCCGCCCACAGGTGCGCAAACCCGGTTTGTTTCGAAAACGGTGCAGGCTTTTGTTCATTCATGCCTGCACCGCCTTGATATTAATGGTTTGCAGCGTTGGAAACGCCGGCTTGTTCAAAGGTCGCCATGCCTGCATGGCAGGCTGCGGCAGATTTCACGATGCCAGCAGCCAGTGCAGCCCCCGTGCCCTCGCCCAGCCGCATGCCAAGCGCCAAAAGCGGCGTTTTGCCCAGTTTGTCGATGGCCTTGAGATGCCCGGGCTCGGCAGAGACGTGGCCGATCAGGCAATGATCAAGCGCCGAAGGATTGGCCGCTTTCAAGATTGCCGCGGCAGACGTTGCCACATAACCATCAATCAACACCGGGATGCGCTCAACGCGGGCTGCCAGAATCGCACCGGCCATGGCGGCAATTTCGCGCCCGCCCAGGCGACGCATCACTTCAAGCGGATCGGACAAATGATCGCGATGGAAGGCCACCGCCTGATTCACGGCGGCGATTTTCCGCTCCAGCACTTCTCCCTCAGACCCCGTGCCCGGCCCAACCCAGTCCTCAGCCGTGCCGCCATAGAGCGCCAGATTGATGGCGGCGGCAATGGTGGTGTTGCCAATGCCCATTTCGCCAAGGCAAAGCAGGTCGGTTCCGCCAGCAATAGCCTCCATGCCAAAGGCCATTGTTGCGGCACAATCGCGCTCGGACAAGGCTGGCTCACAGGTGATATCGCCTGTTGGATAATCCAGAGCCAGATCGAAGATCTTCAGGCCAAGATCATGGGTCACACAAATCTGGTTGATGGCCGCACCACCGGCTGCAAAATTCTCCACCATCTGCTGCGTCACAGATGAGGGATAAGGGGTAATACCGTGCTTGGTCACGCCGTGATTGCCAGCAAAAATAGCCACCAATGGCCGATTAACAGCCGGTGCCCGTCCGCTCCATGCGGCAAGCCACATGGCGATTTCCTCCAGGCGGCCCAGCGAGCCGGGTGGCTTGGTCAATTGCCTATCGCGCGCACGCGCAGCGCTCAGCGCTTGCGTGTCAGGCCCCGGCAAATCACGCAGCAGCACACGGAAGTCATCAAAAGGCAGGCCGGTAACACTCATCAGGCAGGCTTTCTTGTATTTTTGCACAAATCACGCTTTGGTGCCCCTTCTTAAACAGTGCGCCGCATTCCAACAACTGAAAAAGCAATGCTTGGGGCATCACGTCACAATGGACCAGCAAATGGGCTTTCAGGGGAATTGGAAAACACCGCAAAACACCCTATCTACAGCATCAGATTTTGCCGAAAACCGGAGTCCATGTTTCGGTCCGATGCTCGATCATGATAGAAACAAAGGAATGATAGGTGAAAGAGTTAAGCGCGCTCATCACAGATTTGGCACGATCTCTCGGCTTTCTGAGCCGCTTTCCCGTGTCCTCTCGTTTTTTCGAGGGGCATTCTGGCGAAATGAGCCGCACACCGCGTGCCTTTCCTTTGGCAGGTGCCGTGATTGCAGCCCCAGCAGGATTGTTTCTGGCCCTTCTGCTGGGCTTTGGTGCAAGTGCCATGCTCAGCGCATTTGCGGCTGTGGCGCTGCAAATATTGCTCTCTGGTGCCCTGCATGAAGATGGTTTGGCTGATTGTGCCGACGGACTTGGCGGCGGAAAAGATCGGGAAAAAGCGCTGTTGATCATGAAGGATAGCCGGGTAGGCTCCTATGGTGTGCTGGCGCTGGTCCTGTCGATTGGCATCAAGGTTTCAGCCATCGCATCTATGGTCAATACGGTGGAGCCAATGAATGTCGCACTGTGCCTGATCGGGATTGCCGCGCTGAGCCGTGCGATGATGGTGTGGCATTGGCATGCCCTGCCCGCCGCAAAAGCTGATGGCGTGGCAGCATCGCTTGGTGCGCCCAATGATCAAGCGCTTTATACCGCGCTCTTTTTGGGGATTGGCATTGCCGCGGTGACCATTGTTCCCTTTGCGGGCTTTCATCCGCTGATCGTCAGCTTGCTCATCAGTGGCGCAGCGGCCTATGGTTTTCAAATCTACGTGCACAAGAAATTGGGCGGGCAGACAGGCGACACCATTGGCGCAACCCAGCAGATTGTTGAAATGATCGCGCTGGCCGCTCTCTCTGTTTCACTTTAGGAACTGTCAGGTTCAGATTGAACCTGACAGTTCCTAAAATTCTTTGTTTTCGTTTGTCTGATCAGGAAAACAGGCTTCCACTTTTCTCTGACAAACTCCAGGATTTTAATGAAAAACAAGCCAGCACCTCCGATCGAATCCCCCTGCACAGGCATTTGCACCATTGAGCCGCAAACAGCGCTTTGCCTTGGCTGCGGTCGAAGCCTTGCCCAGATTGCCGCGTGGTCAAGCTATGCTCCGGCAACGCGCCGGGCCATCATGGCAACGCTTCAAGCCGCACAAGCTCCATCGGCATTTGAAAGGACACGATCATGAAATTCAGCATGTTTGGCGTGGTCATTGGCCTCATCATTGCAGGCCTCGTTGTGCTTTTCATCAACCGCGATAGTGGCCAAAGCTTTGGTATTGATAATGACAGCTTTGCCCGCATGGTGATGCTTGTGCCGTTTGCGCTGCTTCTCTCGGCGGGCATTGTTGCAAGCCGTACCAATCTTGGGCAAAACCTGCGCTTTGCCGCGTGGTGGCTGATGATTGCGCTGGTGTTGGTCATTGGCTACCTCTACCGCAATGATGCGATGGGCGTGGCCGATCGTGTTTTCGCGGGACTGGTGCCCGGTCATGCTGTTGTCACCACCACCGGGGGCGGCCAGAACCAGATAATTCTTCAGCGCGGCAACAATGGCCATTTCTCCACCAAAGTCTCTATCAATGGCGTTACCGTGCCGATGATGGTGGATACGGGCGCAAGCAGCGTGGTGCTGCGCGCCGAAGATGCCGCAAAGCTTGGCATTGATGTCGAAAAGCTCAATTATGGTGTCACCGTCAGCACCGCAAATGGGGATGCATTGGCGGCACCTGTGCGTCTGGATGAAGTGTCTATTGGACCAATTGTGCGCAAGGATGTACGCGCCCTTGTGACCCAACCGGGACGACTGCAAAGCGGCCTGCTCGGCATGAGCTTTTTGTCCACACTCGATAGCGTGCAAATGCGCGGCGACGAGTTACGGCTTACGGATTAAGACTTGAGCTTGTAACCCGTGCGGAAAATCCATGCCGCAATCAACAGACAGAGCCCCAGGAACAGAGCCACCATGGCCAGACTGATCATGGGATTGACATCGGCTTGCGAGAAAAAGCTCCAGCGAAAGCCGCTCACCAGATAAAATACCGGGTTGAAATGGCTCACGAGCTGCCAGAACGGCGGCAGGGCTTTGATGGAATAGAATGTGCCGCCCAAAAAGGTCAAAGGTGGCACCACCAGCATGGGCACGAGGCTCAGTTGCTCAAAGTTCTTGGCCCAGATGCCAATCAGAAATCCGGCGAGAGAAAAAGTCACCGCCGTAAGCATCATGAAAAAGACCATCATCACCGGATGATCCACCCGCACATCAACGAAAAATGCCGAGGTTGCCAAAATGATCAACCCGACAATCATGCCCTTGGTGGCTGCTGCCCCCACATAACCAATCAGGATCTCGGTCAAAGCAACAGGAGCCGAGAGAATTTCATAGATCGTGCCGGTGAATTTGGGAAAATAGATCGCTGTCTGACCAGATTGAATGCATTGCGTAATCAACGCCAGCATGATCAGTCCCGGCGTGATAAATCCACCATACGGAATGCCGGTGCCCGTATCCATCCGCGCGCCAATGGCGGCCCCAAACACAATGAAATAGAGCGAAGTGGACACCACGGGCGAAATAACGCTTTGCATAAGTGTGCGACCAAGCCGGTTCATCTCGTAGCGGTAAATGGCCAGAATGGCGAACGTGTTCATGCCTTCTCTCCCGTCATCGATACAAAAATATCCTCAAGTGAGGTCTGGCGGCTGGCCATGTCGGACACGGCAATGCTGGAGAGTTCCAATGCCGCCAACAATGCCATAAGCGAACCGGGCGTGGCATCAGGTTGATAATCATACACAATCTGCATACCGTCAGAGGTAAGCTTCAAATCCCATTCATCCAGCCGCCCCGGAATGCTCTTCAGCGGCTCCACTAGATCGAGAACCATCTGCTTGCGACCAAGCTTACCCATCAGCTTGGCTTTATCCTCGACCAAAAGCAGTTCTCCCTTGTTGACAATGCCAACGCGGTCCGCAATTTCCTCGGCTTCCTCGATGTAATGGGTGGTGAGAATGATCGTCACACCTTCGCGGCGCAGATCGGAAACCAGGCTCCACATATCACGTCGCAGCGCCACATCCACGCCGGCTGTTGGCTCATCCAGAAACAGCACTTTGGGCTCATGGGAGAGGGCTTTGGCAATCAGCACACGCCGCTTCATGCCGCCAGACAGTTCACGAAGGGCGCTGTTGCGCTTGTCCCACAAGGAAAGTGACTTCAACACCTTTTCGATATGGGCCGGATTGGCTTTGCAGCCATGGATGCCCCGCGAAAAGCTGACGGTGTTCAAAACGCTCTCAAACTGATCCGTCGTCAATTCCTGCGGCACCAGACCGATCATCGAGCGGGTCTGGCGAAAATCCTTCACTACGTCATGGCCGCCCACGGTCACCACACCGGATGTTGGGTTCACAATGCCGCAGATGATGGAGATCATCGTGGTCTTGCCAGCGCCATTTGGCCCCAGCAATGCCAAAATCTCTCCCTCTTCAATATCCAGAGAGACGCCTTTGAGAGCAGAAAAGCCATTGGCATAGGTTTTGGTAAGGTCGCGGATGGAAATAATTGGGGTCATTCTTTACCGAATCCTGACAAACAGGAGGCTCTTATAGCATGACAAACGCATGCGACCACCGCCTGTTGTGGATTTCCTTGGCCTCTATACCCCTGCTACAAGCCTGAACCGATGTGCTTTTCAGAGTAAACACGGTTGCGACCAGCGTATTTGGCCATATACAGGCATTGATCTGCTGCATTCATGTAATTGTGGAAATACTCGCGACCACCCACATCCACCAGACCGATGGAGATGGTGATGGAAATTTCCTGGCCACCTAAAACCAACGCATCGTTTGACACGTCCTGCCGCAGTGCTTCGCAAAACTCCAAAGCCTTCTCATCGTCCATGCCGGGCAATAAAATACCAAATTCCTCACCACCCACGCGCCCGATCAGGCCAGACTGTTGGTCCATTCTGGCCATCATTCGCTTGGCAACGTGTTTGAGAACCTCATCACCGGCATTGTGGCCATAGGTGTCATTAATCCGCTTGAAATGGTCAATATCAACCATGGCGACAGAGCAGTCCTGCCCCTTTAGCAAACACTTTTCAACCAGATTTGGACCTTCATCATAAAAATAGCGGCGGTTAGGAATCCCCGTCAGGTAATCATGAAAGGCTGCCATCCGCAATTGACGTACTTTTGCAAGCGCCTGAATATGAAGATCAATTCGGCATTGAAGCTCTTCCACCACATAGGGGCGATAGACAAAATCGCTGGCACCGGCCTTGAGAAAACGGGCGGAAAGCAACCGATCTGCTGACGATGAAATGCCAATCACGCAAACATCTTCGCTCTTAAAGGTACGCCGGATACGCCGTGTCAGCTCATACCCGTCCATGTCGGGCATATAATGGTCAGTCAGCACCAGAGAGATATCCGTTTGCCGTTCCAGAAGCTCAAGCGCCTCTTTGCCGGTTTTGGCTTCCACCACCTGAAATCTTTGGCGCTTGAGTACGCTGACCAGACTATGGCGCGCCGAAGACCCATCTTCGACAACCAACAACTTGAAATATCGATTGCCAATCAGGCGCTCAACGGCAGCTTGCACCATATCCAGCGCGCTATCGTGATCTTTGATGATATAATCGGCCCCACCCTTGGCCAGAATGGTATCGCGCACAGCGGCATCAAACGTTGCAGTGAACACCACAGCCGGAATGCCGGCTGCCACCACAAGATCCAGCAACTCCCCATTCGCCGCACCCGGCAGATTGAGATCGACAATCGCGGCGTCAAATTCGTCGGAGGCGTTTTCCAGCACAGTGCGGCATTCATCGGCGGTAAAGCAAGACGTAATCCGCCCTCCGGTGCTCTTCTCCAACCGCTCCTTCAGCACAAATGATATGGAACGGGAATCTTCGATCAGAAGAACAGAGGGTTGGCGCGCCCTGCCCTCAGCAGACCCACGTGCGTCTTCAACGGGCGCTCCCGCACTTGCTGACATAATCTTCTCGTTCATACTTTCAGTTACACCACATCGGAGCTGAGTTTTATCCAGCCTTGCCTTTTGCCAAATTCGGCCTTGTTAAATTATTAACACCTGAAAAGAAATTTCGGCATAAGCGAAAGATCTGACTCCCATGACAGGAATCAGAGATGTGCTAGACAAGCTCCGTCATAGCGGTGGACAATCCAAAACCGAGGACACCCGCATTTCCAGCGCCGTGCGCCGTGTATGGCGCACAAAGGACGCTGTAACACTTTTAATTTGCAGCATAATTTTCTCCTCAAATCCATTCAGATTTAAGGAATTATGCAGTAAATCTGCTGCATAATTTTCACCTTAAATCCACTCCGATCTAAGGAATTATGCAGTCAATATCGCTTCGCAGCAGGCAGGTCTGATTAAGCGGCCACTTGCGCCCGCTTGCGACCGGCGCGAATTTGCACCAGCGTATCCAGATTCTGATTCACGCGGCAGTAAAATTCCTCATCAATAAATGGCCGCAGCATAAAGTCATTGCCGCCAATTTTGAGGAAGCGTGCCGACAACAGCCGGTCAGACGATGAAGAGACGCCAATGATGCGAAGCTCGTGCGAACCACGAACAGCGCGAATGCGACGTGTGAGCTCAAAACCATCAATATCCGGCATGTTATAATCGGTTACCACAAGACCGATATCGGAATTGGCCTTGAGAATCTCCAGAGCCTTTGCGCCACTATCCGCCATGCTAACGCGGAAATTGTAGCGCTTCAAACGGCTGGACAGAAGCGCCCGCGCCGTTGGACTATCATCTACAATCAGCACGTGATGATCATGATTGGTCAAAAAGCGGCAAACAGACTCAACCAGCATTTCGACAGCGAATATATTGTCCTTCAAGACATAGTCGACAATGTCTTTTGCCAATAGTTTTTCACGGGTCTTTTCATGAAATGTACTGGTGAAAACAATTGTTGGAATACTCAAATCGGTCAGATACTCGAGCGCCTCACCATTTTCAGCACCCGGCAAATTTATATTTGAAATGGCGAGCGTAACATCTTCATCGGATAGTTCGTTCGCAGCCATCAAATCTTCATAGGTGCGGCAAATCTCGACATCAATATCGAATATTTCTTTAAGGCGCTGCCTGATCATCGACGTGAATACGTTCGAATCTTCCGCGACGATAATACGTGCATCCGGAAACTTTTCGCCAGAATATTGCATTCCAGATACACCAAGATAGGTCATGACGCGCCTTTGAAAAGAAGTGATTTTGCGCGATTATAGACGTCACCGATTGCTGAAATATTAATATAAACCGGAGCTTGTTGTTGAAGTTCTAAACAAAAAATGAAGGGCGGCTTTGACAGCCGCCCCCTGTGTTTCGATCAGTGACACCACACGTTAAGCGCGCAGCAAGGTATTGTCCGGGTCAAACGGGCTTTCACCCACCACCGTTGCATCGTAAATATCGCCAAGGATTTTGATTTTCACCTTGGTGCCAATTGCAGCATAACCGGGCTTGAGCATAGCAAGGGCAATAGACTTGCCAAGGCGCCAGCCATAGGTGCCATTGGTTGCACGTCCAACCAGCTCGCCCGCTTCGTTGTAGATGGCTTCCGATCCGCGCGCATCAACATCCTTGACGCCTTCCAGAACCAGCGTCGCAAAGTTCCATTGCAGGCCTTTTTCCTTATAGGCGAGCAACCCTTCCTTGCCGAGGAACTCCTTATCGAGCTTGATAAAGCGGTCCAGCGCCGACTCATAGGCGTTATACTCGATCGACATTTCACGCGGGATCAGACGATAGGATTTCTCCACCGACATGGACAGCATGGCGCGAATACCAAATGGCTTGATGCCAAACTCTGCACCGGCTTCCATCAGCTGGTCAAAGATGTAGTTCTGCATCTCAATCGGGTGATGCAGCTCCCAACCGAGTTCACCAACAAAGTTGACGCGCAAAGCGTGAGCCGAGGCAACGCCCACCGCAATTTCCTTGCCGGACAGCCATGGGAAATCCTTATTGGCAAGGCTGGTGCGGGTGAGCTTTTGCAACACCTGCCGCGACTTTGGACCCGCTAGAACCAGAACGCCCAATTTCTGGGTGATGTGCTGCAATTTCACCGAACCGTCGGTTGGAGCCAGCTTACGCAGGTAATCGTGGTCATGCGCTTCATAGGCACCCGCCGATACCAGATAGAAGCGGTTTGGAGCCCATTCATAGACCGTGAATTCAGCCCGTACGCCGCCGTGCTTGGTCAACATGTGGCAGAGCGCAATGCGGCCGCGCTTTTTCGGAATAGCGTTGGCAAAAATGCTTTCCAGCCAAGCGCGAGCTCCCGGTCCCGACACTTCCATCTTGGCAAATGCTGACATATCCAGCACGCCGACATTTTCCGTAACGTTTTTGACTTCATTGCCAACATGCTCAAAATAGTTCGAGCGACGGAAAGACCATTTTTCGACAATGCGGCCGTCTTCAGTTGGCTCTGCATAATTATGATTGGTCAAAACATCTGCGCCAACGCCAAGCTCTTCCTTGGGAACCTCGTAGCCTTCCGGCGCAAACCAGTTGGCGCGCTCCCAGCCATACACCGAGCCAAAAACCGCACCCATTTTCTTGAGGCGATCATAGACCGGAGTGGTCTTCAAGGGACGGGCTGCTGCACGCTCTTCATCAGGATAGTGCATGGTGAAGACGTTGGCATAGGCCTCTTCATTCTTGGCAATCAGATAGCCTTCAGTGGCGTAAGGGCCAAAACGGCGTGGATCTGCACCCATCATATCCAGAGTGGATTCGCCATCGACAATCCATTCTGCCAATTGCCAGCCAGCACCGCCAGCGGCGGTGATGCCAAATGAGTGACCTTCATTGAGCCAGAAATTCTTCAGGCCAGGTGCAGGACCGATGATGGGGTTGCCATCCGGCGTATAGGCAATCGCACCATTGTAAACCTTCTTGATGCCCACTTCGCCAAAGGCTGGCACGCGCACCATGGCGGTTTCGATATGCGGCATCAAGCGATCCAGCTCTTCCTGGAAAAGCTCGTATTCACTCTCATCCGATGGACCATCAACGTAGCAGACAGGCGCACCATGCTCGTATGGTCCCAGCAACAGGCCGCCGTTTTCTTCGCGCATGTACCAGGCGCTGTCCGATTCGCGCAGAACACCCATTTCCGGCAGGCCTTGCGCCTTACGCTCCAGAATGGCCGGATGCGGCTCGGTGACGATATATTGATGCTCAACCGGAATAACCGGAATGTTGATACCCACCATTTCGCCGGTCTTGCGGGCGAAATTGCCGGTACAGGAAATAACGTGTTCGGCGGTGATTTCACCCTGGTCGGTGGTGATCTTCCAAAGACCGTCCGGTAGTTGCTCAATCGCCGTGACCGTGGTGTTGCGGTAGATGGTTGCACCGCGATCACGCGCGCCCTTGGCCAGCGCCTGCGTCAGATCGGCAGGCTGAATATAGCCATCATCAGGGTGCTGGATTGCGCCCAGCAGGCCTTCTGTTTCGCACAAAGGCCAGATTTCCTTGACCTGTTCAGGGGTCAGAATATTGACCTTGACGCCAATGGTTTCGGCAATGCCTGCGTAATACATATATTCATCCCAGCGATCCTTGGTGCGGGCGAGACGAATGTTGGACACTTTGCTGAAGCCGACATTCATGCCGGTTTCTTCCTGAAGTTCCTGATAGAATTTCACGGAATATTTGTGGATCTGGCCCACCGAATAGCTCATGTTGAACAATGGCAACAGACCGGCGGCGTGCCATGTCGAGCCGGATGTCAGTTCCTTGCGTTCAATCAGAACGCTATCGCTCCAGCCCTTCTTGGCCAGATGATAGAGTGTGGAAACGCCAACGACGCCTCCGCCAATCACCACGGCGCGCGCATGAGATTTGATCGACATGGAATTCCCCTGTTTCTGCTCTCGCCACAGCGCAAATCATAAATGCCGCAGCAGATGTTGATGATGGGACTATGATAAAGACCACGCCAGCTTTGCCGCCCGTTTGCGACATGAGCATGGAAGGCCGCGACCTCACTCCAAATTCTCTGAGGACAACGTGCAGGACATTGATGAAAAGATCTGATTTTTGCCGTCACTGGGGAATCAGAAACACCAGTTTGCAATCGGGCCGGTCGCTTGGTCGGAAATTGAACTGGCGAAACCGCAGCAAGCCGCGGCCGGGCAAGAGAAATTCACGCTCGCCGCCTTCGCGCTCCAGCACCATCTGCTCCTGCCAGCCCTGATCAAACAAAGCGCTTTCCTTTTGCAGCGTTTCAACAAGATTGCGAATGGCGGGATCTCTCAAGGCGTGACTGTAATCGGCGCGAAACTCGGCCAACAGCCGCAAGGCCCGCACCTGCCAGTCAACAATATGCTCCTGAGCGCGCGCATTTAAAAACACATAGCGCAGCAGGTTACGCTCCTGCACCTCTTCATCCAGCCAGCCTGGAAACAGCGAAACCGCCGCCGAATTCCAGCAGCAGGCATTCCAGTAACGATCAAGCCCGTAAGCGGGGTGTTGCACCGATGTCACCGCAGCCAGAAGCGAGGCTGGCGCATCATCCATCGGCGTACCCGCCTCATCATCGGGATCACGCCGTGCTGCCAGCTCAAACAAATAGGCGCGCTCGGCCCGCGTCAATTCCAGTGCTCTTGCCAGCCGCGCCAGCGCGTGGGGCGACGCCTGCACCTGCCTGCCCTGCTCTATCCATGCGCACCATGTGGGGCTTATTCCGGCGCGCTCGGCCAGTTCCTCACGCCGAAGGCCGGGTGTGCGTCGTCTACCAACACGATCCGTCGCGAGCTTTTCACGGTGGGCGCGCACAAATTCGCCAAGAGATTTTCGTTGATCAATATCGAGCATGGAAGCACTTATAATAGGATAACTGATCATCTTGTAACAGCATATTTTTGTGCAATGCTACAAAAACATTTTAACAGGAGAACAGTCATGCAGACACCAACCAGCGGCACAGTAAAAGCCACCCCCGGTCACGACCGCCACGTGCAGGATAATTTTGGCCCGCGCGCAAACGCCTATGTGGAAAGTACCGTTCATTCCCAAGGTGAGGATTTGAACCGGCTCGCAAAGATTGTGCAGGATTTGACACCCCGAAATGCGCTCGATCTGGGGGCTGGCGGCGGGCATGTGTCCTACACCATCGCACCGCATGTGGGCGCGGTTACCGCCGTTGATTTATCGGCCAGCATGTTGGCCGCCGTCGATCAGACAGCAACGTCAAAAGGCCTGACCAATGTGCAAACAACCGAGGCCTCTGCCGAACACCTGCCCTTTGCCGATGCCACATTTGATTTTCTGGCCTGTCGCTACAGCGCCCATCACTGGCATGATGTGAATGCCGGCTTGCGAGAAGCGCGGCGCGTGCTGTCAAAAGGCGCAAACGCAATCTTTATTGATGTGGTGGCCCCGGCGGCTCCACTGCTGAACACCCATCTGCAAGCCATCGAACTTTTGCGTGATACATCGCATGTGCGCAATTACACGGTGGCGGAATGGACGGAGATGCTGGGGCGCGCTGGCTTTGAGGTGACAGGCCTTCGGCCATTTCGTCTGCGCATGGAGTTTAAAAGCTGGACCAAGCGGATTGGCACGCCTGAGCCATTGTGCGCGGCAATTTCAATGTTGCAGGAAAAGGCAAGTCGCGAAGTCAAATCGCACTTTGCGATTGAGCCGGATGGCTCTTTCATGCTCGACATGGTGATGTTTGAAACCGCAAGTGCTTGAGAAAAGACCACCGCAGCCGTGCTGTGGTGGTCTTTGCAATCGTGTCTGGATCGGGGTGGCCTACACGGCAGGCTGACCCGGCCCCTTGGGTGATTGCCGTTCCAGCACCACTTTGAGATCCTGATGCGGATATGGGATTTCGATCCCTTCCTCACGAAACCGATGGTAAAGCTTGACGCGCACACCGTTTTTGATGGCAAGTCCGTTCAAGACATCGCCAATGAAGAAACTGAGCTGAAAATCGAGCGAGGATGCGCCAAAGCTGAGGAAAACCACGAACGGTTCCGGATTGCGCAGCACACCTTCCTGAGCCATGGCGACTTCTTTCAGCACGTCCATGACCTTTTGCGGATCGCTGTTATAGCTCACGCCAATCGGCACATCGACACGGCCAAGCGTGTTGCGATGGGTCCAGTTACCAACGGCGGCGTTGATCAGCTCGGAATTTGGCACGATGATGGTTTGGCGCTGGAAGGTCTCGATCTCCGTTGCACGGACATTGATACGCCGCACAAAACCTTCTGTGGTGCCGGTCAGCACCCAATCCCCCACCTTGAACGGCCGCTCGACCAGCAAAATCAAACCTGAGACGAAGTTGGACACAATGTTTTGCAAGCCAAAACCGATACCAACAGACAGAGCACCAGCAACCAGCGCGAGGTTTGAGAGGTTAATGCCCGCAGCAGAAAGACCAATCACCGCCGCAAGCACCGCCCCCACATAGCCCACCACCGTCTTGATGGAGTTGCGCACCCCCGTATCAACATGGGCACGCACCATGATTGTGCCGTCGAGCCATTTTTCGAACCAGCGCGTCACCACAATGCCGATGGCAAACAGCAAGGCACCGCCCATAATTCCGACCACGGAAATGCTGATGCTGCCAATCTTGATTTCGGTGAAGAGGTTGTAAACCCAAAGACGAATATCGGGGAGCTGGAACCCCCATGACAACATGATCAATGGCAGGCCCAGCACCACAGCAATGCAATAGATCAGCAAACCGGCCACAATGCCCATTTGGTCGAGAGCAACCGGACCAATGGAAAATCGGCGCTGAAAATAGCGCCCCACCATGGTTTCGGCGAAACGGTCCCGCTCTGACACCGCCCGACCCGAGCGGATGCCAATATACATGGTGCAGATCAAGCCGCCTGTCAGGACGATCTGGGTGGCGATAAAGCGCGCCAGCCCGACATAACCAAAAAGACCGAGGACAATGATGACGGCACCGATAATGCGCATCAGGCTGGCCGTTATGACCGACCAAGGGCGACCGTTGGTGTCGTCCTCGCCATTCTTCGGAAGCATTGGCTTGATAAAGGAAACCCCAAGCAGAATCGCGCCCACCAGAATGGCGAGCACCAATCCTTTGAGCACAGTCATCTCGATCGGCCAGCTCTGGACTTGCGAAATCGCGGCAAGCACAAAATCCAGACTGTTGAGCACCGACATGGAAATAAAGGCTGCCGCCAACTGATAGCCACCTCTATCGGTGATGTGCAGCAGGCGCCATTTGGGCGACACCGGATTAAACACTGCCAGAGCCAACCGTGTGGAAAAGAAAACAAAACCACAAAAGCCGAAGAAAGCCCCCACCATATGCCGAATATCGGGCCGCAGGACATTGAACATGTCGAGAAAGAAGAAGCTGGAGGCAAGGAAAAAGCTGAAAGCCAGAGACGGCAGAATCGTTGACCAGAAAGCCAGAGAAAACCGACTCATGTAAGATGGATTTTGCTCCTGCTTGCCGCGGGCCACAACGGGTCCAAAAATACGATGCAGAATCGTGCGCAAACCCAACATCATGATCAGCGACAGCACCAGTGCCGAGGCCAAAGACACCAGCTTCAAACGAACAACGAAGCTGAGCCAGTTGCTCATGGTATCGACAAAACGCGATACCTCCGGCCCGATCGAACTGACCGCGATGCTCATGGCATCAAGCGATACATCGGCATGGGCAAAAAGCTCTTTGGTGAAAAGATCGCGCCGCGCAGTCGAAATTCTGGAGGAGACATCATTGGCAACTTTGGTCGTATCATCAATGCGTGCAAGTATGTTGACGATGCTCGCTTTTTGCGCCGTCAATTTGCCGCGCTGCGTGCTAACCTCAAGCGCCTCTACCGGTGCCCCTTCCTTTGGTGGTGCGCCGAGATCCGCCAAACGCGCCGTGACTTCATCAAGACGCGGAGAAATTTGCGATTTCATACCCAGCAGGGTTGCGAGAACATCATCGACCTTCGATTTTTCAGCCATAAGATCGCGATCACTGCTGGTGTGATCGGCAAGTTCGGCGTTGATCGTATCCAGTTGCTTTTGCGCAACATCAAGCGTCGCGGACGCCTTGCTCACCGCATCATCATCGGCAAACGGGCCGTCTTGCGCCATGGCCACGCCCGGCAAAAGAATATCGCTGCCGGGAACAGTTGCCCACGCCATCAAAACCAAAATGGAAAATGCCGCCAGAAATGTCTTAACGCTTTGCAAACCCATGTCCCTTTTCACGTCGATTTGGCGGTATTTATCGTGCCATTGCGGCAAGATAAATGACGCAAAGCCCTAAATCTGGGTATTTGTTGATTTTTACTGTACGGATTGGCGTTTTACAGCGTCGTACGCCATTTTACAGCGCCTCTCACCATACATGACGCACAAAGGCTCAAAGTAACACTTTTAATCTCCTGCATAATTTTATCCTTAAATCGATTCCGGTTTAAGGAATTGTGCAGTCGTGCACGGCTCTGCAAAGAATCACTCAACAGGGCTCACAACAAGTTATCCACAGTTATCCACAGCCTTTTCGGGTTGCAAAAAGGCAAATTTCACGAACAAAAAAAGAACGCGAGAAAAACATGCGGAACAAATCAACAACAGGGGGATTTTGCAAACTTTTTTTAATATTTTTGTCATTCTGAGAGTGAAGTGACGCCGCTTTTGCACCATGGTGGGTGATGTAGGGTTCGAACCTACGACCCGCTGATTAAGAGTCAGCTGCTCTACCAACTGAGCTAATCACCCGTCTATGGTGTTATGGTGGGTGATGTAGGGTTCGAACCTACGACCCGCTGATTAAGAGTCAGCTGCTCTACCAACTGAGCTAATCACCCGTACGTTTGCAGTTTGTTTGCCTCACTGCTGGCGTGAGCGGGGATATAAAGGGCTTCTCTCACCTTGTCCAGCGTCCTTTTAAAAAAAAAGCCAGAAAGTGTGGAAAAAATAAAAATTACAAAAAACCAAGCAATATCAATAGTCGAGAAAGCCAGAGGCAAATCGAACGGCACGACCGCCAATCCGCGCCCGAAACACCTTGTCTTCCTTGCAATCAATATGCAGGTGAATAAAGGACGGGCGGCCCATCTCTACCCCCTGCTCGATCAGAATGGGATGGTGTCCGTCAGCCAGGCCATCGAAATGCTTGATGGCCCCCGAAAGCGCCGCCGCCGCCGACCCTGTGGCAGGGTCTTCGTTCATCCCCATATCGGGCGAGAACATCCGCGCGTGAAAATGAGACGCATGATGCACGCCACCACGGCAATAAACATAGGCGGAGCTTAAAGCGCCTTCGCAAAACGGCACCGTGCGCTCCCAAAGCTGCGGATCAAACTCCACGCCTTCAACGGCTGCAAGATTATTGACCGGGATCAGTAAATACGGAACGCCTGCGCTCCAGATGGAAGGCACGTGATTGCCAAAGCACAGATCACTGAGTTGCAAGCCCAGCGCCTCGGCAATGGCCTCACGCTCGACTGAAAAATGGATTTGCGTGGAGGTTTTGGGAAGATCAAATTCGGCAAAGCCAACCTCGCCCTCCCGAAGGCTGACGGCACAGCGCACCGGTCCGATTTTTTCATCCAGCACGGAGACAATATCCAGTGGACGATCCCTGCCCTCATGCGCCCGTTCCGCCAGAGCCACCGCCGTGCCGACGGTGGGATGACCGGCAAAGGGAAGCTCTCGTGTGGGCGTAAAGATACGGATACGCGCCAGATGCGCCGGGTTTAAGGATGGGAAAACAAACACTGTTTCAGACAGGTTGAATTCGCCCGCAATGGCCTGCATGGCTTCATCATCAAGCCCGTCTGCATCAAACACAATCGCCAGCGGATTGCCGCAGAGTTTCTTGTCGGTGAAAACGTCATAGATGCAATATGGCCGAGCCAAACGCGCCTCCAGTGCCGATTGAATTTGGGTGCAGACTGCACGACCTCAGCCACCCATGCAAGGCGATCTCTGAAGTTTATCCGGGAAATACCCAATCCAGCAAAGGGTACATGGCTTCGCTAAAACGATAGGCACTGCGATCCGCTGACCGTATCGCCACAGGCCGTGCAATTTCCTTCTCGTGATCTACAGTCATATGCGCTTCAATGCGCGCAAAAATCTCCTCTGCCGTCATATCCAGATGAAAGCAGCGAAACAGGGTAACAATGCGCCCACGTCGATAGCCCCTCAATTGCGCATCCACCTTGGCGCTCTCCAGGGAAAGGCCTGTTTCCTCCATCACCTCGCGGCGTATATTCGCTTCAACATCCACCTGGCCGTCGATAATATCGGACATATCCAGCGAACCCGCCGCACAATAGACCAATCCGGCATTGGCGGTATGGGCAGCCATTTCAACGGCAATCAACGCGCCATCGGATGACATGATCACAGCAAAAGCGAAGAGATGATAGCCAAGACCGGGATCTGCCTGTCTGCGCCACAGCAAAAAGGTGGAATAGGGAATCACATAACAATCGCCCAACACCCGCCTGCCCTGCAAAGACAAGCGATTGAACAATAGCATCTTTCCATCAAACAGCGCAGGCGTTTCGGCAACAGCCTTCTGCCAATGGGCCTTGGCCCCTTCTGCATTGGCAAGATGAAATGGATGATCTCCACCAAGAACCGCCAATTGCACGTCATCAATTTCGAAAACCTGTCCATCCGGCGGCCAATGCAGATGATCTTCGATTGTCTCAGTCGTTACAACATTGGCAGATTGCGGCATGAAAACTCACTTCAAGATATGAAAACCAGCTATTCTCGTCGCTTCTACACGGCATTCTGCGCCATAAAATGACAAAGCCGCCAGATAACCGGCGGCTTTTCAACAATCACATCATAATATCAGATCGCTTCAGCGATAGCCCCGGCAATCAGCCGACCAAGGCGCTTGATGCCTTCATCAATCATCTGCTCATTGGCGCAGGAGAAGGAGAGCCGCAACGTATTGGCACCGGAACGGTCCGCAAAGAACGCCTGCCCCGGCACAAAGGCCACTTTTTCCGTCTTGATGGAGTGGCTGAGCAGATCGGCACCATCCATGCCTTCCGGCAATGTCACCCAGATAAACATGCCGCCTTCCGGCCTCGTCCACACCGTGCCTGCTGGCATATACTGATCCAGCGCTGCCAGCATGGCCAGACGCCGCGCGTTATAAGCCGCCTTGATCTTGGCCACCTGCGCCTCAAAATGACGCTCTGCAACATGGGCAATGGCGATCTGGTTGATGGTGGACGAATGCAAATCCGCCGCCTGTTTCATCAATACCAGCTTGCGGATTACCGTTGTATTGGCCACCACAAACCCGACCCGCAACCCCGGTGCCAAGGTTTTGGAAAAGGAGCCACAATAGATGGTTCGGGTTTCTTCTATCGAGCCTTTGCGGGCAATTTCCAGCGCCAGAATCGGTGAAACCGCTTCGCCTTCATAGCGCAAGGATTGGTAAGCGCCGTCTTCAATAAGGGCGATGTCCATTTCATCGGCCATATCGATCAAATGCTGGCGTGCCGCCAAATCCACCGTTTCGCCGGTCGGATTAGAGAAATCGGTGGAGAGATAAGCAAATTTCACCCGCCCGCCCATGTTTATGGCCGTTGCCTCGTAACTGCCGGGTGTGCGATTGCCTGTCACCGACAGTTGATCATAATTTGGCTCATAGGCATTGAACGCCTGAAGGGCACCAAGATATGTTGGCCAGGTCACCAGCGCGGTATCTTTGGGCGATAAAAACAGTTTGCCGAGATAATCCAGCGCCTGCTGTGAGCCAGAGGTAATGAAAACATTGTCGACATCGCAAGGAATGCCGATCTTAGCCATCTCGCCAACCAGCCATTCACGCAAGGGCTTATAGCCTTCCGACACCGAATATTGCAGGGCGGAATTCACCTGATTGCCAGCAAAAATATCCGTGTAGGCAGCTTGAAATGCCTCTGCGGGAAACAGGGCGGGATCAGGAATGCCGCCGGCAAAGGAGATGATATCAGGCTGATCCAGCAATTTCAGCAATTCGCGGATTTCAGACGCGCGCATTTTGGATGAGCGCGTTGCAAACATATGGTCCCAATTGAGCACGGGAGTTTCCTCAGAGGTCTTTTGATACTTCAGAGGACCATGAAAGCAATGATGTGTCAACAATGCTGACCTATCACATAATGATTGCAATTCAGACATGTCTTGGCGTTGGCAAAACCGCCTTCAATCACGCCGCCAATCGCGTTTTATGCTGCTGCTGCCCCCGCCCCGTATTGAAGCGTCGAACAAGTTGGAAAAGGTTTTCGATCTCGTTGGCGAGCGAGAATGTCGCCGCTGTTGTCTCTTCCACCATAGCGGCATTTTTCTGCGTGGATTGATCAATCACGTTCACCGAACTGTTGATTTCTTTTAAAGCGCCGGATTGTTCACCAGAGCTGTGAATGATGGTGGCTATTGTGCTGCTCACCTCGGCAACTTGCTGAACAATCTGCTCAAGAGCGGTGCCGGTGTTGGCCACCAGTGACACGCCTCTTTCAACCTGCGCCGCCGAGGTAATAATCAATTGCCGGATTTCCTTGGCAGCCGTGGCAGAGCGCTGCGCCAGTTCACGCACCTCCTGCGCCACAACGGCAAAGCCTTTGCCTGCTTCTCCGGCGCGGGCTGCTTCCACACCGGCATTGAGTGCCAGGAGATTGGTCTGAAAAGCAATTTCGTCAATGACCCCGAGAATGCTGGAAATTTGCTTGGACGATTGCTCAATTTCATTCATGGCAACCACGGCATCACGCACCACCACGCCGGATTTTTCTGCGTGTGCCCGGGTATTGGTGGCGAGCTGCCCAACCTCTGTGGCACGTCTGGCGGAATCGGTCACGGTGCCGGTAATTTCTTCAAGCGCCGCCGCAGCCTCTTCCACAGAAGCAGCCTGCTTTTCGGTGCGCTGAGAAAGATCAATGGCCGCCTCTTTAATTTCAGCGGTGCTGCTTGAGATGGCTTGCGAGCTTTCCATAACCCCGTTCATCGTGTCGCACAGGATTGAGACCGCATCGTTGAAATCAAGGCGTAATTTCTCCATCGTGGGGACAAAGGCCTTGTTCAGCCTTTGCGTCAAATCACCTTCAGCCAGCGCCTTCAAGGCCATTGCGACGTCTGAGATAGCGTTCATACGCACCGACACATCTGTGGCGAACTTCACCACTTTATAGACATTGCCATGGCTGTCGAACACCGGATTATAGGAGGCCTGAATCCACACGTCGTTACCGCGCTTGCCAATGCGGCGAAACTCATTGGAGGATGTCTTGCCCGCCGCAAGATTTCTCCAGAACTCAACATACTCCGCCGATTGCGCATAGGCCTTTTCGCAAAACATGCTGTGATGCTTGCCCACGATCTCGGAGAGAGAATAGCCCAGTCCATTGCAAAAATTCTCATTGGCGGTGATGATCGTGCCATCCGGCGTAAACTCAATCACCGCCTGCGACACGGAAATCGCTTTCAGCTTGGCATCATCCTCCAGAGCACGAATCTTTGTTTCGGTAATGTCCGTGGCGTATTTTACCACTTTAAACGGCTTGTCACCTTTCAGAATCGGATTGTAGGATGCCTCAATCCAGACCTCCCGACCACCGTTGGCGATGCGTCGATATTGTTTGCGATCAAATTTGCCCGCCCGCAAATTCTCCCAGAAGGCTTTGTATTCAGGGGTGTCCGCCTCTCGCGGATCAATAAACATGCGATGATGCTTTCCCTTGATCTCGGAAAGAGTATATCCCATGGCACGACAAAAATTGTCGTTTGCATCCAGAATGTTACCGTCAAGATCAAACTCGATGACGGCCTGAGATTTGCGTAAAGCCTCAACTTCAGCTTTTGCACCGCCTGTCATTCCAAATAGGCTCATAGCCAAATCTCCAAAGCTGATCTGTTAAGTGATGATTGCACTCATTGGCTGCACTGTTCCAAATCCTGTCATACATATATATACAATTTCTTACTAATATTTAATTCAAGGAAATATTGTATATCTTTCTGATTTTACAAATATGCTGAAATGTATTCTGATTTTTTCATTAAAATTTTATATATAAACTCGAAAAGAAGCCGAAACAGAAAGTAAATATTTCAAAATAACAAAGAAAATTAGCAAGTGTCAAATTTAAAAATACAAATGATCTATTATATATTGCGCTTAAATTTAATAATCGACCGATGAAAGATCTACATCGGGATTGATACGGAAATTTAAGGGAACAGGAATATACAAGAAAACACAATTCCTCCCGATAGGTTCGTTCTGTATATCGACGAGATCAGACATGCTTGATGACCGGAACCAAGAACAAAAGGATTCGTTCAGTCTGCGGGAAGTCATGGAGGTGACTGGCATCTCGAAGCTGGTTCTGCACGCATGGGAGCGACGCTACGGTGCGGTTTTACCGCAACAGAGCGAAACAGGCCGAAGAACATACAATCGTGAACATCTCACCAAGCTTTGCCTGATGAAATCCTGCGTGGATCTTGGGTATCGGGTCGGCAAAATTGCCTCTTTATCCATACAGGATCTACAGGCGATTGTGAGCGCGCGGAAAACGCTGGATGGTCTAAGCCCGATATTTGCCGCATTGGCTACGCTTGATAGTCGCGAGCTTGAGCGCCTGCTCAGCAGCCGCTATTTCGCGCTGGGACCGATTGACTTTTCGAAGGATGTGGTGATTCCACTGATGCATGAGGTGGGGCAGCGCTGGGCCAGCGGTGACCTTAGCGTGGCAGCAGAACATATGGTATCCGCTATCATTCGCTCCCTGCTGGGCAATGGCATGAAAATGCTGGCACCGGGCAACACTCCCCTCCACATCATTTTCACCACGCCAGAGGGTGAATTACATGAACTCGGTACGCTCATTGCCGCCCTATTGGCACAGGGCCACGGCTTACAAAGCCATTACCTTGGCGCACAACTGCCCGCAAAAGACATTGCCATAGCAGCACAAAACATTGGCGCGTCTATTGTTTGCCTCGGCTCGCAAAATGCCCGCTCCCACAAGGGACTACGCGAAATCAACAAAATCCGGCAGGCATTGCCGGAACATGTTGAACTATGGCTGGGCGGCCGCGGCTTTTCTGACGCCGATTGTGTGGCCGGAACGCGCTACCTGAAAACCATGGCGGATTTCGAGGCGGCGGTTGCCTGCACATTAGAGGGCAAGCAGCCCACAGCAAATAGCCAAGCATAAAGCTTATCAGCGCCGCAAAGCGGCAAACGCCATCGAAAGTGGATAACAAGAAAGAACGACCTGATACAAAAATGGCAGCGAAGACGATCTCCGCTGCCATTTTTGACTGTCTTATTCCGGTTCTAACAACGCGTGGCGGCGCAAGAACCCTTCAAGTCAAGATTAATTGCGGGCCTTGTCAACCAGCTCGTTCTTGGCGATCCCCCGCGATGCCATAGGCACGCAAACAGGAAAACTTGGAGCGCCAAGAACCTTCTGTCTGGATTAGTTGCGGGTCTTGTCGACCAGCTGGTTCTTGGCGATCCAAGGCATCATGCCGCGCAGCTTTGCACCAACTTCTTCGATCTGGTGGCTGTCGTTCATGCGGCGAATGCCCTTGAAGCGGGCGGCACCGGCCTTGTATTCCTGCATCCAGTCCGAGGTGAACTTGCCGGTCTGAATGTCGTGCAGAACGCGCTTCATTTCAGCCTTGGTTTCAGCGGTGATGATGCGTGGACCGGTAACGTATTCGCCCCACTCAGCGGTGTTGGAGATCGAGTAGTTCATGTTGGCGATACCGCCTTCATAGATCAGGTCCACGATCAGCTTCACTTCGTGCAAGCATTCGAAATAGGCCATTTCAGGCGCATAGCCGCCTTCAACCAGCGTTTCAAAGCCAGCGCGGATCAGCTCGACCAGACCGCCGCACAGAACAACCTGCTCGCCGAACAGGTCGGTTTCGCACTCTTCCTTGAAGGTGGTTTCGATAATGCCCGAACGGCCGCCGCCAACGCCACAAGCGTAGGACAGAGCCAGTTCAAGCGCATTGCCGGAACCGTTCTGGTGAATAGCAACGAGGCAAGGTACGCCGCCGCCCTTCTGGTATTCGCCACGCACGGTATGGCCAGGGCCCTTTGGCGCAATCATCACAACGTCAACGGTGCTCTTTGGCTCAATCAGGCCAAAATGAACGTTCAGACCGTGAGCGAATGCAATTGCTGCGCCATCGCGGATGTTGCCAGCGATATCAGCGTTGTAGATGTCGGCCTGCAATTCGTCAGGGGTTGCCATCATCATCAGGTCAGCCCAGGCAGCAGCTTCAGCAACGGTCATGACCTTGAAGCCATCAGCTTCAGCCTTGGCAATGGTCTTGGAGCCAGACTTGAGGGCAATAACCAGATTCTGAGCGCCGGAATCCTTGAGGTTCAGCGCGTGGGCGCGGCCTTGAGAACCGTAGCCAATGATGGCAACTTTCTTGGCCTTGATGAGGTTCAAATCGGCATCACGATCATAATAGACGCGCATTGTATAATCCTTCCCTATGCTCTGTCAGGTGTTAGAACGGTTTTCTTCGCACCAGCGATGCTTACGCTGGCGATGTCTTATCGGTGCCATGCAGCACAAGAAAGGCTGTGATGGCCTTGCGTGCACGGGTGTCGAATGTTTTTGGCTCAGGCTTTTCGCCCAGCAAAAGGCGAACGTGCAAATCGGAAACGATCAGCCCGTATAAGGTGTGGTAGGCTTCGTCGCCGTCATCGAAGCGCAGAAGGCCGTCACGCCGACCAGAATCGAGCAAAGCCCGCGCGCGCCGGTCAATCTGGCGGCGACCGCGCAAAAGCAGCATCTCGCCAAGCTTGGAGCCATCACGGCTGGTTTGGCCAATGGCAAGCCGATTGAGCGCCAGCGAAATATCGCCGGACAAGACATCCAGCAAATCGCGGGCAAAAAGCTCAAGATGTTCGATCAGGGTTTGGGGAGAAAGGCGCTCGCCGGAGCGCTCAAAGGTGCGCACCTTGCTGGCCTGATAGGAAATCATCGCCGACAACAAGCCGTCGCGATCACCAAACCATTTATAGAGGCTTTCCTTGGAGCAATTGGCAGCGCGGGCAAGCCCCGCCGTTGTCAGGGCTTTATCGCCTCCGTCCACCAAAAGCCGCAGAGCTTCTGCCAGAACGGCGCTCTGGCGCGGGGAAAACTCCGCTGCTGGCATGGTATCGACTGACACGAGAACACTCCTCCAAAAAAGGTACCGTACGGTACGGTTCCTATTAAGATGATTAAATGAGGACGTCAAGCGGCTTTTGTCATGCTCATGATTTTATCAAACCTGCCCAGCTGTCAAAAAGACGTGAGATTGCCGCAAGGGCAGGCCTCCAGCCAACAAAACCAAACAAAAAAAACGAAAATGGTCAGTGTTTTCAATTTTTTAAACTCGTCTTTTTTTGACAAGTCGCAAAAACGCAATGCTGCGATGCAGCGGAATGAAACGAACCGCGCTTGAATTCTCGAAATGAAAAGCCCAATTTAAATTCATCGAACCGAATGGTTTGATTAAAAAACATACATATTAAACATATGGAGTTTATCATGAAAACGCTTCTGATCTCCGCCGTGATCGCAACTCTTGCCGGTGCATCGGCCTCTTATGCCGCCCCTGTGCAGGATAAGCACACCCCGCCGCAGGCAACCGTGACCCAAACCACCTCCACAACCGATAAAACAGCTCAGAACAACAGCGACCAGATGTATCCTCATGAGCATCATCGCAATGAATTCACCGGCTGATCCCATGGCTCAACCATCCCCCGATCCGGAACGCTCCTTTCAGGCGTTCCGGGCTGGGCCGAGCCCCTAAACCGCATAATCAACAGGCACAGCACTGCCGCTCTTCATGGTTTCCATGGAAATAGAGGCGGACACATCAAAAAGCTCAATTCGGCGCACAAGTCGGCGATAGACGACATCATAATGCTCCACCCGTGGCAGCACGATTTTCAAGATATAGTCGTGATGCCCCGTCAGGCGGTGCGCCTCAACAATCTCGGCAATATCACCAATAGCGCGGCGAAATTCCTCCGTCCATTCATCGGTGTGATGCGCGGTCTTGACCAAGGCGTAGACCGTCGTGGGTACGCCGACTTTCTCACGATTCAGCACAGCAATGCGCCGCTCGATATAGCCTCCCTCTTCCAATCGCTGAATGCGCCGCGAACAGGCCGAGATGGAGAGAGAAACCTGATCCGCAAGGTCACTTACGGCAATGGCAGCGTCACGTTGTAGCACATCCAATATTTTCCGGTCTCTATCGTCCAGCACGCTTAAACCTCCTGCCATTCAAAACCACTGCGCAAATCTGGCGCGCCTTGATGGATTATAGCGCATTTTATTTGCATCGCACGGGGGATTTTTTCCAAACTTTGCAAACCGCATTCACCCGAATGGCTGCATGATAATCGCATCTTCAAAATGCAGCACAGGAATTTGAGCAATGCGGATGATTGGCCTGATTGGTGGGATGAGTTTCGAAAGTTCAGCAGTCTATTATCGGCTGATCAACGAAGCGGTGCGGGCGGAACTTGGCGGCCTTGCCTCTGCTGAAATTGTCATGCGCTCTGTCAATTTTGCCGAAATCGTCAGCTTTCAAAAAGCAGGCCGCTGGGATCTGGCCGAAAAAGCGCTGGGCGATGCCGCAGCCGCACTGGAGCGCGCCGGAGCCGAATGCGTGCTGATCTGCACCAATACCATGCACCTGATTGCGGATGCGGTCGCCGCTCGTGTGAATGTGCCGCTGATCCATATTGTTGATGAAACAGCCGCTGCCATCAAAGCCGCAGGCTTCAAGCGTCCGCTGCTTTTGGCCACGCGCTATACCATGGAGCACGGCTTTTACACTGATCGCATGACCAGCCTTGGCTTGCAGCCCATGGTGCCAGCCGCCGATGATCGCCAAACCGTGCATAACGTTATTTTTGACGAGCTTTGCTGCGGCAGCGTTAAAGACCAATCCCGCGAGGCCTATCTGGCCATTATTGACAAAGCCAAGGCAGAGGGTGCCGATTGCGTTATTCTCGGCTGCACCGAAATCTGCCTGCTGTTGAACCCTGACGACCTGGTGCTGCCCGGCTTTGATTCCACCACAATCCATTGCCAGTCTGCGGTTGATTATTCCCTTTCGCAACAGCGGCTCAAAATGTCGGCTTGAACAAAATGCCCGCCAAACACCACGGCGGGCATTTTTTTACTTGATTTGGAAATGATCGTTTCCTATTATTCAGTCATGACAGAACAACAGACAGAAAAATCGGCCCGTGCAGCCGGCCGGCCCCGTGAATTTGACATGGATGCAGCGCTTGATGCTGCATTGATCGTGTTTTCCGAGCGAGGCTATCAGGCAACCTCAATCAGCGACCTCACGGCAGCAACGGGGCTGACGGCTGGCAGCATATACAAGGCCTTTGGCGATAAGCGCGGCCTTTTCCTGCGCGCCTTTGATCGCTATTGGTCGGTGCGCAATGGGCTTATCCAGCAGCGGCTTGCCCCACTTGCCACCGGGCGAGAGAAATTGCGGGCCATTTTGGCCCATTATGCCGAAAGCTCACACGGCGCAATTGGGCGGCGCGGCTGCCTGGTGGTGGGCGGTGCCAATGATTTGTCCTTGCTGGATGCGGAAGCGGCCGCGCATGTCAGCAAGGCCTTTTCCGCCAACCATCTGCGCTTGAAAGAACAGATTGTGGCGGGACAGCGCGATGGGTCGATACGCGCCGATCTCGAAGCCAATGCAGCCGCTCGCAGCCTGCTTTGCCTGTCCATGGGTATGCGGGTGGTGGGCAAAACCGGCCAAACCACGGAATCCGACATGCAAGACGTGGCTGATATGGCCATGAAACTTCTGGACTAGAGACTGTTTTCTCGCCTGTCTCCCTCGGGACGAGCCAACCTTTGAAAAGTGAAATCCAATGACTCTTTCACGAACCCTGCTCACGCATGGCGCGGATAAAGCGCTGTCGCCATTGCTAACCTTTATCTTCGCGCTGGCCTGCGGGCTGGTGGCTGCCAATCTCTATTATGGTCAACCGCTTGCGGGTCTGATCAGCGCCGACCTTGGCTTTTCACCGCAGGCAACCGGCTTGATTGTCACGCTCTGTCAGCTCGGCTATTGCCTTGGTCTCATTCTGCTGGTGCCGCTGGGTGATCTGGTCGAAAACCGCAAGCTCATTCTTGTGCTTCTGGCCTTGGCAGCCTTTGCCCTGCTGGCCGCTGCCCTCTCTTCCAACCCCGGTCTGTTTCTGCTGGCCTGTTTTGCCATTGGGCTGGCCTCAACAGCGGCGCAGGTGCTGGTGCCCTTCGCCGCCAGCATGGCCCCGGATGCCTATCGTGGCCGGGTGGTTGGCAATGTAATGAGCGGATTGCTCACCGGCATCATGCTGGCAAGACCCGTAGCCAGTGTTATTGCCGAAGCTTCATCCTGGCATATTGTTTACATTGTCTCAGCCATTGCCATGATTGCGCTTCTGGCGGTACTTCGTGTGTCTTTGCCCCAGCGCAAACCTCATGGCCAGATCAGCTATGGCGCACTTTTGTCCTCCATGCTGCATCTGGCAACCACAAACCGCATTTTGCAGCGCCGGGCGCTGTATCAAGCTGGCATGTTTGGCGCGTTCAGCCTGTTTTGGACCACAACGCCGCTTTTGCTCTCAAGCCCTCACTTTGGTCTTAGCCAAAATGGCATTGCGCTTTTTGCGCTGGCCGGTGCCGCCGGTGCCATTGCCTCGCCCATTGCCGGGCGCATGGCCGACAAGGGCTTGACGCGCGCCGTGTCTATCGCTGCCATGATCATGGGAATGGCTGCCTTTTTACTGGGCCGAACCAGCATTGAACTGAACCCGGCACTTGGGTTGGCCTTGCTGACGCTCTCGGCCATCATTCTGGATTTCGGGGTGCAGGCCAATCTGGTCAGTGGCCAGCGTATTATCTACTCCATGAGCCCTGAACACAGAAGCCGCCTCAATGGCATCTACATGGCCACCTTTTTCCTCGGCGGAGCCATTGGCTCGGCGGCAGGCGGATGGGCCTATGCAACAGGCGGATGGGAGCGCGCAAGCTGGCTTGGCTTTGTATTTCCAACCGCTGCCCTTCTGTTGATTTTGACGGAGAAAAACTCCGGACAACAGAAATAACCACTTCTATCACGACAGGTGGGGCCTATGCCCCGCCTGCACTTTTTTATCACACGTTTTCAGCATCAAACTTTCGGCGCGCATCGACCACCTTTGGATGGTTTTCAAGCGCAAAATCAATCAATTGCTTTAGAGAAAACACCAGCGATTGCCCAAGCTCCGTGAGGCTATATTCCACACTCGGCGGCTTGGTGGGAAAGACCTCCCGATTGACGTAGCCATCGCGTTGCAAATCTCGCAATGTCTGGGTCAACATGCGTTGAGAAATATCGGAAATCGAGCGCCGAAGCTCACCAAAGCGATAGGGCTTTTGCGCCAATTCAGCCAGCACCAGTGTCGACCATTTGTCGCCGACGTGGGAAATCACCGAGCGAACCGGGCAGGCATCCTCAATATCCTTTGCAGAAAGAGGCTTTGCGCCTCCATTTATCGCAGTGTCCGGCTTAACCTCTTGCAGCATGGTGGTTCCCTTTTGGTAACGAGCAGCACAAAAACTGCCTTCTTTACAAATGACTTTGAATGCTCATTTTAGCCTTAGTCTCAAATTGAGAGCAATATATTTATCAGACTCCCCATCGACGAAGTGGAAAAGAGCATGTCAAAAATTTTAATCAGCGGCGCTTCGGGCAATCTTGGCGGGCTTGTCATCAAGCATCTTCTGGAAAGCCAGGGCATTGCTGCACAAGACATCATTGCCGCAAGTCGCGATACCTCCAAACTGGCAGCCTTTGCCGCCAAAGGTGTTGAGCTGCGCACGGTCGATTTTGCAAACCCCGCAACACTTGCAAGCGCCTTTCAGGGTGTGGACCGGCTTTTGTTGATTTCCAGTGATGCCATTGGCGCGCGCATTGAGCAGCACAAGGCAGCCATTGATGCGGCCAAACAAGCTTCCGTTGGGCGCATTTTCTACACATCCATGCTTAATGCCGACACATCGAAAGTCTTGTTTGCGCCGGAACATGCAGCCACCGAAGCCAATATCAAAGCATCCTGCCTTGCATACACCATTTTCCGCAATGGCTGGTACATGGAAAACCTGTTCATGGCTGTGCCGCCAGCGGTGGGCAATGGTCAATGGTACACATCGGCAGGAGACGGCAAAACCGCCTATATTGCCCGAGAAGACATTGCCCGCGCCATTGCCGCTGGCCTTGCCAATCCGGTGGCCGACAACGTAACCTACAGCCTGAACGGCGATGCCAGCTATACCAACGGCGAGATTGCCGCGCTGGTGTCAGAGGTGATTGACAAGCCGATTGAGGTGATCAACCTCACCGATGAGCAATTGCTCAACGGCTTGTTGGCCGTGGGCATTGCCGCAGACGTGGCTCCTTTGCTGGTATCGTTTGATACCGGCACCCGTGCAGGCGATCTCGACATCGCATCAAACGACGCCGCCACCCTGGCCAACATACCTTTGGTGTCACTCAAGGCATTTTTGACAGACAACGCTGCCAAATTGGTGGGTTGACCCCTCCGTTTAAACGGACTCTCCGCAGGCATGGCGAAAACGTCGCACGGTTTCCGCCATGCCAAATTCCAATGCATCTGCCGTCAAACCATGGCCAATGGATACCTCAGCCAGATAGGGAATGCGGCCCACAAGGGCAGGCAGATTGGCAACGGTCAGATCATGCCCACCATTGACCCCAAGGCCCAGCGCTTGGGCGGCATCTGCGGTTTTGCCCAAAAGGTCCAGTTCCACGTCACGCCGCTCAGGCGCATCGTAACATCCGCCGTAAGGGCCGGTGTAAAGTTCGATACGGTCGGCACCGGTGGCTTTTGCAGCCAGCACGGCCTCTTCCTTGCCGTCCCCATCGGCAAACAGCGAAACACGCATGCCCTTGGCCTTCAGGCGGCCCACAACCCTTTTCAAAAGCTCCTGATGGCTTACAAAATCCCAGCCATGGTCCGAGGTTGCCTGCGAAGGATGATCGGGCACCAATGTCACCTGCTCCGGCGCAGCATCTTCGCAAAGCGCCATAAACTCCTCGGTCGGATAGCCTTCAATATTAAACTCTGCCTTGGGAAACTCATCGTCAATCAACGCCCGAAGCGTTGGCAGATCAGAAAAGCGAATGTGACGCTGATCCGGCCGTGGATGCACGGTCAGACCATAGGCACCGGCCTTCAACGCCAAGCGGCCAAAATGGGCCACATCTGGCCAGGGAAGATCACGCCGGTTGCGCAACATGGCGATAGCATTGAGATTGACGGAAAGCTTGGCTGCCATTGATCAAAATCCATTTAAAGCATCGGCTGAAAAGTGAGAACCGGTTTTCAGATCAATCCGATGCGGAAACAAAAAACTGAGAGCATCGGGCTGATTCAAATTTTCTGCACGATGCTCTAGATTGTCGGATCGCCACAAAGCCTTGCGGACCATCCCGTCTTTGTCTGTAAAACTTTGGCGCATCAAACGCCAATGAGATTATGTGATCAATCGATGGAAATTCGGAATTTATTGTGTTTTGGGCATCGGCTGCAAAGTGGAAACCGGCTTTCAGATCCATCCGATGCAAAAACAAAATCTGGAGCATCGGCTGGTTTCGATTTTCTGCACAGTGCTGGAACGCCTGCCGTCGTGAATCCCATGCGTTGCGACAAGCTTTAGCGCGCACACCTCTTTCTGGCACCTGCGCTTGGAGCATGGCAAGGCAGAGGTGTTTATTGAAGAATGGCACAGCTTTTGCTTGCAAAGCAATGAATAAAGAAGCACCATGAGATATATACAAAAGAGGGAAGCTTGCAGAGAATCCCCGCCTTCGATCGAAGGCTTTGAATGGAGTTGTGCAATGAAACAGTCCATTATGTTGGGGAATTGAGCCGATCTCTACCGAGAAGACAAAGTCACCATCACAAAATACAAAATGGGACACAATACGTGTATTTGTATTTTCGAATTAACAATGATAAGTGATTTTCTATAAGAAAATCATGAGTCGGAATGGTGTCAAGCGCGTTAAACCGAACGTGACATGAGGGAGGCAGAGAAAATCCTATGTGGCTTCATGCTGAACATTCAAATTCCACCACTCAAACCGATGGTGTTTCTTACGCCGCCTTGCCATTTTTGCCGCATGTACCAATGCCGGTGAATTTGCCAGCCGAGCCGATTGCCATCTCCGACATGGCGAATCTTTTTGGCGTAACGCACCGAACCCTGCATTTCTATGAGGAGAAAAAACTCCTGTCCGCCAGTCGGGTGGGGTTGATGCGGGTCTATTATCATCGCGACATCCGGTTGATGGCCTTGATCAACACCTGCCGCGAAATCGGCATGCCCATTGTTGCCATTCAGGATCTTCTGGCAGAACTCAGCGATGTCACCAGTCAAAGTGAGGCCAATACGCTGCTGCGAACGGCGCTTGAATATCGAAAGCGTGAGCTTTTCGGTGCGCAGTCCACTCTTTTCCGACAGATGCAGCAGATCAACGCCTTGATTGAAGGGGATGATGACGAGCAGATGGAGCAAGAGGCGCAACCTTCGCCCGGCGTATCTCTGTCCGATCTGGAGCATCATTGCCTGACGCTCATGGCCGAGGGCTACACCCAAATTCGCCTGGCGCGCACGCTGCAAATGACACCGGAAGCCGTGCTGGCTTTGGAAGCCGGAATCATGCGCAAAATTTCGGCGACCAACCGTTTTCAAGCCGTGGCAAAAGCCGTGCTTTTGGGACTTATAGCCTCTTAACGCACAATCGTCAGGGTTTCAGCCGCGCGGGTCACTGCCGTGTAAAGCCAGCGCTCGCGCGTATCGCGAAACGCCCAGCTCTCGTCAAACAGCACCACATTGTTCCATTGCGAACCTTGGGCCTTGTGGACGGTCAAAGCATAGCCGTAATCAAACTCGTCATAGCGCTTGCGCGTAGACCACGGAATTTCCGTCTCCACATCTTCAAAGGCCGCTTTCAACAATTTGATCTTGGCGGCACCGCGATCCATATCATCGTCTTCTGGCTTAATCAGCAGGTTCATGCCCGGCTTCACCGTTTCGCGCGATGATGTCATCACCTGCCACAGCGAGCCATTCAACAGACCTTTGACCTGATCATTGCGCAGGCACACCAGCTTGTCGCCGGATTGCGGATAATCGGCGGTAAAGCCCTTCAGCTCGCGTAGGCGCTTGTTATAGCGGCGACGGGTTTTGTTGGTGCCCACCAGAACCTGATCGCAATTGAGCACCAGATCCTGTGTTACCTCATTCTTGGAAATCACCCGCGCGGTTGAGCCGTAATCACCATGGGTGATTTCGCGGCCTTCGCGGATTTGCATGGCCAGCTGGATAATCGGGTTATCACGCGCCTGACGGTGGATGTCGGTCAGCAGATAATCCGGTTCCTGCTCGGTAAAAAAGCCACCACCCGAGACGGGCGGCAACTGTCCGGGATCGCCCAGCACGAGAATGGGCGTGCCAAAGCTCATCAAATCGCGGCCCAGTTGCTCATCGACCATCGAGCATTCATCGATGACAATCAGCGATGCCTTGGCCACCGGACTTTGGCGATTGACCGAAAACATCGGTGCGATGGAGGTCTTGCCGGTTTCCTCGTCCGACACTTCTTCTTCACCACGCGGGCGATAGATCAGCGAATGAATGGTGCGGGCCGTGGTCGCCCCCTTGGAGCGCAACACCTGCGCTGCCTTGCCGGTGAAGGCCGCAAACAGCACATCCCCATCCACGTTTTCGGCAAAATGCCGCGCAAGTGTTGTCTTGCCGGTTCCGGCATAGCCGAACAGCCGGAAAACCGGGCTCTTTCCCTCCTTCAGCCATTTGGCAACGGCCTTGAGGGCTTCATCCTGTTGAGGTGCAAATTCCATGGTGAGGACATGCGCGGATTCGCACTCCAATTGCAAGCGCAAACCGGCTTTTGCTCACCTTATGCCGCATATTCCGGGTCATTTTCCAGCAGGATTGGTTGGCCGTGGGGCGTTGCCATGGCAGCCCTTTGCCAGCCCTGTTGCAGCGCCTCCAGCCCCTTCGCATCCACAATACCCTTGCTGCACAAAACCGTGCTCAAAGCCGCAACCCATGCCTCGAAATAATCCGAGCCATCCTCTGCACGGCCGGGTTTGTGGACCTCCACTGAAAGCGCTTCTGCCCATTCTGTCCACGTAAACACGCCGCCTGCATGCAAATGCACTGTCAGCGCAAAGGCATCGGCCTGCCATGGCTCGGCAAACACCGGATCACCTTCTGCTGATTTTGGCAGGCCTTGTGATTGAACAAGCGCAGAGGGCGTTTCACACTGGCTCAAGATAGCTCTCCCATGCATCAATCGAAACACTCAAGGTGGGATCAGCGCCTTCGCCCCAGATATCCACTCCGTCAAACACCACTGTGTAAAGCCACTGCGGGTTCTCGCCGCGCCCATGAGCATTGTCATCGGCAAAAACAAAACTGCCCTGCACAGCCTCAACTACCCCGGTTTTGGCACGAGCATAACGCGGCAAGCGCGTATGCGTTGTCGGGTTAAAATTGCGCGTTCTCACCCGTTGCCCCACCGTAAAAGCCGGTGCTGATTGAACCGGGCGATCGCAGGGGCCACCTTTTGCCAGCACCTCCGCCACCCGATCGGCGCTCAATATCCGCTTAGGGATTGCCCCTTGCTGCTTATGCTGGCCCGAAAAAAGCTCCTCACGAGTGGCAAAGCCATGGCGCTCCAGCAGCATATCAATGCCCCTGATCCAGATTTCGTAATAGCTGGCCGCAAGATAATGGGCAGGCGGGATGTTTTCACGCGCGTGGCGGCTTTCATCAATATTCCACGCGCCAAACGCGCCGCAAGAAAGCGTAATGCCCAAGGCCCGCTTTTCCCACTCGGCATGAAATATCGGTTCATCCTTTTCAGGTGCGACAGGGCCGAAACCCATTTGCCCACCCAGATCATGCGGGCCGTTCATGCGGTCACCTTTGATGAACGTGCAAGGCCGGTACCTATCATGGAATCGCGCGTGACCAGATCGGCCAATTGCGCCTCATTCAGGTTTTCGGTGCCCGATGGACGCATGGGGATGACGAGATAGCGCAGCTCTGCGGTGGAATCCCACACGCGCAGCTTTGTGTGCTCAGGCAAGGTCACGCCAAACTCGGCCAAGACGCCGCGTGGGTCCATCACTGCCCGTGAGCGATAGGCCGGCGCTTTGTACCACACCGGCGGCAAGCCAAGCACCGACCACGGGTAACAGGAGCATAATGTGCAAACCACCATATTGTGGGTGTCTTCGCTGTTGAACACAGCGCGCATATGCTCGCCCTGACGCCCCGTATAACCCAGGCTGGCAATGGCCGCAGTCGCGTCTCTTTCCAGCCATTGCGCAAACTCTGCATCCACCCACGCCTTGGCGACAACCTTGGCACCATTGCGCGGCCCGACTTTGGTTTCATAGGTCTCGACAATCGCATCAATGGCCTTGGGATCAATCAGGCCCTTTTCCGTCAGCAAGGTCTCCAGCGCCTTAACGCGGGCCTGTATGTCGGAATAATGATTGTCATGATGATGTTCATGATCGTGGTGGTGATGTCCGCTCACAAGATTCCCCTTTTTTACCGCAGCATTGGCCATAAACTGAGCACGAGCAAGACCGCCATGGTGATATTGAACCATTTTAGCCGCACCGGCACCGACAGCCAATCGCGCAAGACCGAGCCAAAACCTGCCCAAGTGGACACGCAAGGCACATTGACCGCCGCAAAGGCGAGGCCGACAATCATCACCGTCAACCAGTAATTTTCGACATTTGTGTATGTCGCCATGGCCGTCACCGCCATCACCCAGGCCTTTGGATTGACCCATTGAAATGCGGCAGCCGATAGAAAGCTCATGGGCTTGTCTGTACTCTTGCCCTCACCCAATGTGCGTGAGGTGCCAATTTTCCAGGCAATATAGAGAAGATAGAGCCCGCCCGCTATTTTAAGCGCAAGATAGGCCGCAGGCAGAGCTGTCAGCAACGCTCCAAGGCCAAAGCCCACACCAACCAGCAGCGAGAAAAATCCGGCACCAATGCCGAGCATGTGCGGAAGCGTTCGCTGAAAGCCAAAATTCACCCCCGATGCAAACAGCATCATATTGTTTGGCCCCGGTGTGATCGACGTGGTGAATGCGAAAAGCACCAGCGCCCCCAATGTTTCAAATGTCACAACACTCCTCCCGCAAGTCCGATAGGTCAGTATAGCTGACCTATCGAAATATTCCAGCGCTCCACAGCCCTTTGATTGTCACGGTGACACGATATTCAGACCGCGATGCAACTTGCCAAGCTGCACTGCGTTGGTATCTTGAAGTTGCGGCAATCTCGGAGGATGCGACAATGGACGACACTCTGCCAACCGTGAGCCTTCCATCAGGCATCACCCTGCCCGCCCTTGGTTTCGGCACATGGAACATGGGCGAAGATGGCGCAAAGGCCAAAGACGAAATTGCAGCAATTGGCAAAGCGCTCGACCTTGGTATGACCGTGATTGATACCGCCGAAATGTATGGCAATGGCGGCGCTGAAAAGATCACCGGTGCGGCTTTGCAAGGCCGCCGCGATGAAGCCTTTCTGGTGTCCAAGGTTTTACCCTGGAACGCCAGTCTCAAAGGCACCATTCAGGCCTGCGAGGACAGCCTGAAGCGATTGGGCACCGACCATCTCGATCTTTACCTTCTCCACTGGCGTGGAGACCATCCGCTGGAAGAGACGGTTGCCGCTTTTGAACGCTTGAGACGGGAAGGAAAAATCCGCGAATGGGGTGTTTCCAATTTCGATGTCGAAGATATGGAAGAGCTGTTCAGCGTTGAGCATGGTCACAACTGTGCGGCCAATCAGGTGCTCTACAATCTTACCCGTCGCGGCATTGAATTTGACCTTCTGCCCTGGTGCCAGCAGCGCAATATTGCGGTTATGGCCTATTCGCCGATTGAGCAAGGCCGTCTGCTGAACAATGCAGATTTGATTCATATGGCAAAGGCCTATCAGGCCACGCCCGCGCAAGTGGCACTTGCCTTTTTGCTGGAGCGCGAAGGCGTGCTTCCCATTCCAAAATCGGCCAATGTGCATCGCGTGGAGGAAAACAGAGCGGCGGTGGAGCTGGACCTCACGGATGAGGATTTGCAGCGCCTTGATACGCTGTTTGCGCCACCGCAGCGCAAACAACCACTTGAAATGTTGTAGAGCGTCGGTTGTCCGGAGTTTGTCAGTTCCGCTTTTGCCAGATGGCACACCGCATCAACAAGCCTGAAGGTCGGCGGAAACTGTCTTGCGAAACCATCTTGTAGCCCTTGGCCGCATAATCACGGTCAATCTTGCCCACCAGGCCACCCCACGCCCATTTCCATTTGATGTGCTCCGGGTTCGAAGAATATTCAATCTTGACCATGGTGTTGCGGCGATCCATCCCGGCAACAACATCGGAGTCCTTACAGCTTATCGATGTTGGCAATGCATTGGCATGTAGATGCTCCCTGCCAAAATCCTGCAATCGATTTGCATTCAACCAACCTGTGGACTTGGCGTAAGCACTACCCGACAAAGCCAGGCAGAGAGAAACAGCCACCGTCCCCAAACGAATATAGCCAGCGTTTGTCATGCCAATCCCCCGTCATTGCGCCGCCTCCTCTTTGATGAGGGGTCTCGAGCACACAGAAACTGGAACCCTCCCTGTTTTATCCAGTCATGAAAACCGGCAATGAATATACTTTATTAAAAATGCCGATTGAGAGGTTGATAGACAGCTTATAGTCAAATAAAAAAAACGAAAATGGATGTTTGATCAAATATAAATAGTGTCATTAACAAAAAAATGTGAATTTCAATTATTAAAAATATTTTAAAAAAAGCGCGGCCTATTCATAAAAAATCCCGCATCTTTAAAATTGTGCGGGATCTTCAATACTGCGATCTATGGCGCGATATTCGCAAAGACGGGTCTGAAAAACTAAGTAAGGTCACTGACAAACTTAACCCTTGAGACACGCTCTCAAATTGGCAGTATTGCCCGGATCACCATAGGCATCGTAACAATCCGACACCCATTCTGAAGCATAGTCATCTGTCAAAGCGCTCTGCTCGTTCTCTTTTTGCAAACGAGGGCCCTTTTTCACAGTTACATCAACAAAAGGCTCCGTTTTCGTAAAAGAAGATTGGCCTTGATGCTCAACAAATCCCTTTGCCGCAAGACCAGCCGGGACCGACAAAGATGCGATAAGAATGAATACTGTTGCTGCTTTCATGGCAGGCTCCTGTGTTTCTCTGAGCCATTAACGCGCCATTAGCACTTTTGTTCAAATTTCGACGGATAATTTTTACGCAAGTTTTTTTACACAACAGGAATGACGACGTAAAAACCGAACAGCAAGACGTAATCAGGTCTATTGCCATTTCAAATTTCACCAAGCTCCAACGGCGCTTATCATGAGCGCAGCTTGAAACAGGCAACGTACACACTAGATCCAATACGGTTGAAGCCAATACAGTTAAAGATTGTGGAAAGAGAGAAAAGAAGAAGCATGATCGAAGACATTATTTCAAAAAAAGCGGCCTCGTCTGAGGCTGTTCTGCAATGTTTCGATAGCTTGCCCACCGCTGACATTGATTTCATGCTGGGCCGCTGGAGTGGCTTTGAAATACGAACGGGTCATCCACTGGATGGACTGCTTGAGCCAACCGGATGGTATGGCAAATTGTTTGAGGACAAAGACTGCGTTCACCCTTTGCTATTCTATACTCGAAGCAAAGACAGCCTCTATGCCGTTGATCCGACCCTGGTTCCCTTAACGGCTCCCTTTCCCAGATCATCCGCACTTGGGGTCATGATGGCCTTGGCCAGACCATTTGTGCAAACAAAATCCTCCAAGGCCCGCTTAAGAATGATCGAGTTTCGCGGACGCGCCACAGCCACGATGGCTTATGACAGCAAACCCATCTTTGACCATTTTGCACGCATTGATGACAGACGCGTGCTGGGCATTATGGACCTTAAAGGTGTTCCCGGCCCCTATGCCTTTTGCCTGGAGCGAGATGAAAAACCCATCAAAATAAGGCTTTGAACATGACAGGCGTTACACTCATAACCGGAGGTGCCAGCGGTATTGGCCGCTTGCACGCACTCCGCTTAGCCGAAAAAGGCAAGACTGTCGCAATCGTTGATCTCAATGAGGATGGCTTGAAGACCGTCAGCGCGGAGAACGCGCTTATCCGTGCTTATTCCTGCGACGTCACTGATTTTTCGGCCCTTGCAAACACTGTTGCTCAGATTGAGCGTGACCTTGGTGAAATCGACGGGCTTATTGTTTGTGCCGCCATCATGCCGGGTGGTGAATTGGCCAAAACCGATGCCGCCAAGATCAATAAAATCATGCAGATCAATTATGGCGGCATGGTCAACATCACCAGTATCATTGTACCCAAACTGCTACATCGTGAACAGGGTGATGTGATTATCTATGGCTCGACAGCAGGTATCGTTCCCATCAATCGCTTCGGTGCCTATGGGGCGACAAAAGCGGCCGTAAACCACTATGCAAAAGTGCTGATCAGTGAAAATCGCGGCAAAGGCCTGCGCTTTCAACTGGTCTGCCCACCAGCTGTTGACACGCCACTGATTGCGCAAGCCTCGGACGGCCCGGACTTCCTGAAGAAGGGCCGCACGGCTATTTCACAAATGGTAACACCCGAAGAGGTTGTGAACTCTGTCGAGCAAGCTCTGGAGGCTGGAAAGGAAATCAACTATCCGGGCCGTGGCAAGCTGATTGAAATATCCTACCGGCTGTTTCCCAAACTCATTCAGGCCGTTTCCAATAAATATTGAATTTGTCGCGTGTCATAATAGGCCCAGGCAACCGCCGCCGCTGATCCTCTGCCAGCGCGCGGCGGTATCATGCTTACATGCCCTGCGCGCCACGGTTCATGGCGGCAATGCCGGTGCGGCAAACTTCATTGAGGCCCAGTGGCTTCATGATCGAAACGAACTGGTCAATCTTGGAGGATTTACCGGTCAGCTCAAAAATGAAGTGATCCACGGTGGCATCCACGACTTTGGCGTGGAAAGCGTCGGCCAAACGCAGGGTTTCCGCCCGCATTTCGCCAGTGCTGACAACCTTCACCAGCGCTACTTCGCGCTCGATTGGCCGCTCCTGCCCCAGTTGACGCGCCCGCACGGTGAGGTCCAGCACCCGGTGCACCGGAATAATCCGCTCCAGCTGTGCCTTGATCTGCTCCAGCACCAGCGGCGTGCCACGGGTGACAATGGTGATACGCGACAGATGCGCCTCGTGCTCGGTCTCGGACACTGTGAGGCTTTCGATATTATAGCCCCGACCAGAGAACAGACCGATGACGCGGGCAAGAACGCCCGGCTCGTTATCGACCAGAACGGAAAGCGTGTGGTTTTCGGCAAGTTCGGTTTCTGGCGAGATGAAATAGGCAGAACCGGTTGGCTGTAGATGTGCGTTCATAATGTTCCCCCTAAGTTAAACGAGTTGGCGACCTTTGGCGTCAATCGCAGTTGCAACAGCATCATCCGTCGCCTCATCCGGCAGCAGCATTTCATTATGGGCCTTGCCCGATGGGATCATCGGGAAGCAATTGGCCAGATTGGCCACGCGGCAATCAAAAATCACCGGACGCTTGACGTTGATCATCTCCATGATCGCATCATCCAGATCATCAGGCTTGTCGCAACGCATACCAACCGCACCATAAGCCTCGGCCAGCTTGACAAAGTCCGGCATGGCTTCGGTGTAGGAGTTGGACAGGCGGTTGCCATGCAGCAATTGCTGCCACTGACGCACCATGCCCATATATTGGTTGTTCAGGATGAAGATCTTGACCGGCGCATTATACTGCACGGCGCAAGACATTTCCTGAATGCACATCTGGATAGATGCATCGCCAGCAATATCGATGACCAAAGCATCGGGATGGGCGATCTGCACACCAATGGCGGCCGGGAAGCCATAGCCCATAGTGCCAAGTCCGCCAGAGGTCATCCAATGGTTTGGCTGCTCAAAGCCGAAGAATTGCGCGGCCCACATCTGGTGCTGGCCAACTTCGGTGGTGATATAGGTATCACGCCCCTGGCTCAGGGCCGACAAACGCTCAATGGCGTATTGCGGCATGATAACATCCCTGGACGGCGTATAAGAGAAGGACTTGCGCGCCTTCCACTTGGCAATGCTTGCCTTCCACTCGGCGGTCTGATCGGCCTGTGGCTTATTGGGCAAAGCGCGCCAAATACGGACCATATCTTCCAGCACATGGCCAACATCGCCGGTGATTGGAATATCGACCCGTACCGTCTTGTTGATCGACGATGGATCAATATCGATGTGGATTTTCTTGGAATTGGGCGAAAACGCATTCAAACGGCCGGTGATACGGTCATCAAAACGCGCGCCGATGCAGACCATCACGTCGCAATCATGCATGGCCATATTGGCCTCATAGGAACCGTGCATGCCCAACATGCCGAGCCAATTTGCACCGGAAGCCGGATAGCTGCCCAAGCCCATCAAGGTCGAGGTGATCGGGAAATCCGTCAACTGCACCAGTTCACGCAACAATTTGGAGGCTTCGGGACCGGAGTTTACAACGCCACCGCCGGAATAGATCACCGGACGGCGGGCACTTGCCATCAATTGAACAGCGGCTTCAATAGCCTTGGCATCGCCTTGCAGCTTGGGCTGATAGCTTCGCTGAATGGCGTGTTGCTGCGGCGGCGTATAGGTGCCGGTGGCAAACTGCACATCTTTTGGAATATCAACCACAACCGGGCCGGGACGCCCCGTCTGGGCAATACGGAAAGCTTCGTGAATGATGCGCGAAAGATCATTGACATCCTTCACCAGCCAATTGTGCTTGGTGCAAGGGCGGGTAATGCCAACGGTGTCGCATTCCTGAAACGCATCGGAGCCAATCAGCGTGGTGGGCACCTGACCAGACAGACACACCATAGGGATGCTGTCCATCAACGCATCCTGCAAAGGCGTAATCGTGTTGGTGACCCCTGGACCAGAGGTGACGAGAACAACCCCGACCTTGCCGGTCGAGCGTGCATAGCCCTCTGCCGCATGGCCAGCGCCCTGCTCGTGACGCACCAGAACGTGCTGAATATCGTCCTGCTGAAAGATCTCGTCATAGATCGGCAAAACCGAGCCGCCCGGATAGCCAAAGATGTGCTCGACGCCATTGTCTTTCAAAGCCTGCAAGACAATTTCCGCACCGGTCATCTTGGTGTTTGGCTGCTCATTTGCGTTTTTTTCTGTTCCAGTCATGTCTGCTCCCGCCAGTTTCCCGAAGTTATGTGCTGTTAGCGTGATTTTGGGCATAAAAAAAGGCCCCTGAGAGGAGCCTGTTTGTCGCGCATGGGAGGCTAATGCCTGACGGTTACACCGTCATGCCCACGCGCGATCCCACCACAAGAATAATAGCAAAATTTGTCATAGGCGAAGTATTAGCCCCTATCTTGATAAGCGTCAACGCCAAAAAGCCTGCAAATGCGGCAGCAAACGCAAATTTATCAGGCATTCCGCACGGCTGAGCGGCCCGCTGAAATCAGTATACGGCTTATTAACAGAGCCAGCCTTAAAATATCGCAAGGCCCATGGAGCATCCATTGCGAAATCAAGACACCTTCCCCCCATCTTCGCAGCCCGAAGACGATCGACGCAATCTGCTGGCTCCGGGAAACCGCTTCTTGGGTCGGGTGGTTGCCTGCAATGGCGCACAGGCCACCATCGCCGCCACCGCCGAACATGGCGAAACCAACCTCACCTCCCTGTGGTCGGTCGGGCGGTTGATTTCCATCACCGTCGATCAAAATCGCGTGGTCGCCCTCGTCTATGCCATGCGCACCGCAAGCGGCCTTTGGACCGAAAACGAAAATAACGGCTTCATCATCGACGTTGAGTTGATGGGCGAAGTGCGCCGTGGTGCGGATGGGTTTGAAACCTTCTCCACCGGTATTACGCAATATCCTTATCTTGGGGCAGTTGCCCACCGCATTCGCGTGGCCGACCTCAAGCGTATTTATGAGTCCAAGGAAGGCGGCAGCTGCGTCATTGGCAAGCTCTCTCAGGATGAAGAGATTGACGCCACCATCAACATCCCTGCGATGCTATCCAAGCATTTCGCCGTGGTTGGCTCAACCGGTGTTGGCAAATCCACCGCCGTCTCATTGCTGCTGCACAAAGCCATTGAGAGCGATCCCAGACTGCGCGTGCTGATCCTTGATCCACACAATGAATTTGCCGCAGCTTTTCCCGATCATGCGGTGGTGGTGGATACCGACACGCTGGACCTGCCGTTTTGGCTGATGCGGCTGGAAGAATTTACCGAGGTGCTCTATCGCGGTCGCCCTGCAGTGCCGGAAGAAGTAGACATCCTGCGCGAGCTGATTCCAGAGGCCAAACGCGCCTTCAAAGGCGGCGATGCAAGTCTTGTTCGCCGCAGCGACCGCGCCAGCTTCACCGCCGATACGCCGGTGCCCTACCGGCTGGCCGATTTGCTGGCTGGTATCGATGAGCGCATCGGCAAGCTGGAAGGCCGGGAAGAAAAGCCATTCTTGCGTGCCGTAAAAATTCGCATTCTCTCGGCGGTCAATGATCCGCGCTATCGCTTCATGTTTTCCAGCAACACGATCAGCGATACGATTATGGAAACGGTTGCGCATATTTTCCGTGTGCCGGGCCACGGCCGCCCGATTTCCACGTTTCAGCTGGCTGGTATCCCCTCCGAGATCGTCAATTCGGTGGCCTCGGTGCTGTGCCGCATGGCGTTTGAGCTTGCGATGTGGTCAAACGGTGCCATTCACATGCTGGTTGTCTGCGAAGAAGCCCACCGCTATGTGCCATCCGATCCAAGCCTCGGCTTTTTCCCAACGCGCCAGGCCATTGCCCGCATTGCCAAGGAAGGCCGCAAATACGGCGTATCGCTCGGCATTATCACCCAGAGACCGGGCGAGCTGGACCAGACAATCCTGTCACAATGCTCGACGGTGTTTGCCATGCGACTGGCCAATGATCGCGATCAGGACATCATCCGCTCTGCCCTGCCCGATGGCTCCATCTCGGCCACCAGCTTTATCTCATCGATTGGCAATGGCGAGGCGATAGCCTTTGGTGAGGCCATTGCCGTTCCGATGAGAATGCGCTTTTCGCGCGTCGAGCAGCGCTACCTGCCCAAAGCCAGCGGAACGACGGTGCGCCAATCCGACGAAAAGCCGGACAACATCGACCTGCGCGATGTGATCTCAAGAATGAGATCGACGGCCGATCCCGATTTGGCGAGCTTTAACGTGAGCACCCCGCCAAACCCTTCTGCAGACGCACCGATTGAGCCCTATCGGCCAGATATGTTGCCAAGTATGGCCCCTGAGCCGACATCCACAGCTTCAGGCTTTCGCCCCGCCAGCGCTTACGCGGGTCTGCGCGCACCCGATGCCCCCGGCCTTTTTGCGACCGCCGCATCTCCCGCTGTTCCGCCCCGGCGCGAACATGGCATGAGCTTGCGGGAGAGTATTTTGAAAAAGCCATTGGGTGGGGGAAAAGACTAAACGCGATTGCGTCGAAAGCACTCTCCGCCAAACCGGGCAGACAGTGCTGTAACACGTTCAATCTGCGGCGAAATTTTCACCAATTTCTTGGGACAAGTTCGCCTGCGCTCGAGCAGGCAAAAAGTCCTGCCGAAGGACCAAATGCGTGCATTGTCGCCAATGCGACGGCGGGTCTGGCCCCGTCATCGGCTGAATGTCCCGGTCCGTTTCCTGTCATATCGGTTGATGTCAAACCTGGATCAACAGCATTCACTTTGATCCCCTCGCGGTCAAGTTCTTTGGCAAGTTTGACCGTCAGCATGTTGAGCGCTGTTTTAGAGGCGCAATAGCCACCAAACCCCACGCCCCATGTTTCGCTTCTCATATCAAGCGCGTCGGTGAGCGAGCTCAGACCGCTGCTCATCATCACAATACGAGCAGCACCCGATTTGCGCAGCAAAGGCAGAAATGCTTGAGTGACCCGTAAGACGCCGAACACATTGGTGTCGAACATCTGCTTCATCTCATCGATTGACTCACGTGCAAGCGACGTTGGCTCTCCCAACATAAGCCCCGCATTATTGACCAGCACGTCAAGGCACCCCACCGCGCGCTCAATGGTCTTTGCAGCATTGGTCACGCTGGCATCCTGCGTCACATTCAGCTCTACGGCGCGGGCATCAATTCCCTCGCCCCTGAGGCTCAAAGCTGCCACTTCACCACGCGACATATCCCGGCAACCGAGCCAAACCATGTGACCACGTGCGCCGAGCTGCCGCGCGATAGCAAACCCGATTCCCTTGTTGGCTCCGGTGATGAGTGCGATGGATGATGTATGACTCATGATGACGTCCCTTAAGATTTGCGACGTCATACAAATACTACGAACTTCGTATTATTCAACCTTCGGATTGAGAGATTTTCTGTGTCAGGTCTAGAAAATCGAGCCGCTCTGCCGGATCGAGAGCCTCCAACATGGCTTTGCACGACGCACGATAGCCATCAACATAGCCCAAAACAGCCTCTTCGCCCTGCTTGGTGATCTTCAGGGAAACCGATCGACGGTTCTCCTGTGGCCGCTGCCGCTCGATCATCTGTTTGCGCACCAATCTATCGACAGAAGACGACATTGTTGTCAGCGCCACCTCAAGGTGGCGTGCGACATCGCCCAAAGTGCACTCTGGGTGGTCATTGATGAACAGAAGGGCTTGGATATCCAGGGCATTAAGCGAATTTTTCAAAGCTGCCGCAGCTTCTGCCACCTTGAAACGGCGGGTAAATCGCTCAAAAGCGATCGCGAGTTTTTCAACTTGTTCTGGTGTAGGTGCTGTCATGTGGGAAATTAAACATCTCTCATCGATCAGTGTAAGCTATCTCAATAAAATCAGGATCTGCACAGGCCCATGTTTCTCCTGCAACATAAAAACAGGCAAACCTCCACCCAACGCGCATTGGTACGCCGAAAAGCGATACAGCTCACCCACCCACGTTACGCTTTGCCGCCTCGGCCAGCACGCTTAAATGCCGCTCAATCAGGGTTAAAAATGCGATGGTGCCGCAGATGAGGGCCGCCACAAGTACGCCGCCCAAACCGCCAAAGATTGCGCCGGAGAGTGAGAGGCTGCCGGTAAAATAATATCCGCCGCCCGTGGCCCCGGATGCCGTTGCGATAACAATGATCAGCAGGGCAAAAACAGCGTTGAGCGTGGAAAGTGTTCTGGCCAGAAAGCGGTTCATGGAGGCTCCGTAAAGGTGTGTTTTGGCTAAAAAATCACGGATCAGCGCCGATCACAAGCCTTCAGGGTCTCTGAGAGAGTGAAGGTGCAAGCATCCTTATTGCCTCACCCCAGCCGCTCCCAGCTTTCATCCATCTGGTTGCGAAACCAGGTCATTTGCCGCTTGGCATATTGCCGGGTCGCAGCAGAGGCTTTTTCAATGGCCTCATCAAAGCTCATCTCTCCGCGTAGCATGGCGGCGATTTGTGAGACGCCAATGGCTTTCATGGCGGGCATATCTGGGGCGAGGTTTTGCGCCAGCAGTGCCTCAACCTCTTCCACCGCGCCTTGCTCCATCATCAAGGCGAAGCGGCGGTTGATCCGGTCGTGCAGCAAAGAGCGCTCCGGCAGCACCACAATTTTGCGCGCCCGTTCTGGATCAACGATCATAGGCCCGGTGCGCGCCTGCCATTGAGCAATGGATTCGCCCGTCGCCTCCAGCACTTCCAACGCCCGCACAATGCGCTGCCCATCTTGCGGGTTCAGTTTTTCGGCCACAACAGGATCGCGCAATGCGAGCTCTAGATGCAGCGCTTCTGCCCCTTCCCGCTTTTCCCGCTCCCGCAGCTCGTTTCGAATAGCATCGGGGATCATGGGCATTTCGGAGAGGCCACCGGTCAGCGCTTTGAAATAGAGCCCCGTTCCACCAATAATCACCGGAAGACGACTTTCAGCTTTCAATGTCGCAAGCAGCACTGTTACCTCGCGCAGCCAATCGCCGGTGGAGTAGGTTTTGCTAGCGGGCACATGACCGTAGAGATAATGCGGCACATCGCCTATTTCTTCATCGCTGGGCCGCGCCGTGACCACCCTCAACGTGTCGTAGACCTGCATACTATCGGCATTGATCACCACACCGCCCGACTCTTTGGCAAGCTTCAGCGCAAGCGCGGACTTGCCGCTGGCGGTCGGGCCGGTTATCAGGATGGCGTCGCAATTGTCTTCAAGGTTTTTCATCATGGCTTTCGTTGCCACGCTTATCGCCAATCCGTCAAATCCTGTTCTCACACCAGACCTCGCAGAAAAGGCGGCGGAGGAGCTGAACGCTTCCGGCCTCTACTGGCTGGCCGATGGCGTGGCCTGCGATATCGCCTTGAAAGATGGCACAAATCTCGCGGATGCCGAACACCATCTGCGCAGGATCATTGGCGACTTGCCCATTGACCTTGCTATTCAAAATTCTGATCAACGCCGCAAAAAATTTCTGATCGCTGATATGGATTCGACCATGATCGGCCAAGAATGCATTGACGAGCTCGCTGCCGAAGTCGGGCTGAAAGAGCAGGTCTCCAAAATCACCGCCCGCGCCATGAACGGTGAAATAGCCTTTGAGCCCGCCCTTCGCGAGCGCGTGGCGCTGCTGAAAGGCCTGCCCGCAAGCGTGGTGGATGAGGTGATTGCCAAGCGCATCACCCTCACCCCCGGCGGGCTTGAGCTGATCGCCACCATGAAAGCCAAGGGCTATTATACCGCTCTCGTCTCCGGCGGCTTCACCGTCTTCACCTCAAAAATTGCAAAAACGCTTGGCTTTGATGAAAATCGCGCCAACATCTTGCTGGAACAGGATGGGGTGTTGAGCGGCGAAGTGGCCGAGCCCATTCTGGGCAAACAGGCCAAGGTGGATGCACTGGAAGACATTGTCGCCAAGCTGGGCATCACCAATGATGACGTGATTGCGGTGGGTGATGGCGCAAACGACCTCGGCATGTTGGGCATTGCCGGCTCAGGCGTTGCGCTACACGCCAAGCCATCGGTTGCGGCGCAGGCCAAGATCAGAATCGATCACGGCGATCTCACCGCCCTTCTCTATCTGCAAGGCTATCGCAAAACCGATTTCGTCGCCGCATGAGGTCATCATGATGTTTCTCGAAACAGATCGGCTCATTTTGCGGAGCTGGAAAGACAGCGACCGCGATCTGTTTCGGGAAATCAACCGCGATGCGAAGGTCATGGAGTTTTTTCCCTATCAGCGCTCTCATGAAGAAGCCGATGCGATGATGGATAAGATCAATGGACTGATCCACGACACCGGGCTTTGCTTTTTTGCGCTTGAGCTGAAAGAAACCGAAGAGCCCATGGGCTTCTGCGGTCTGACCGATGCCATGCTGCCAGGCGTATTGCCGGAAGGCACCATTGAAATAGGCTGGCGGCTGGCGACACGCTTCTGGGGCAATGGCTATGTCACCGAAGCCGCCAGCGCTCTGCTGGATTATGGATTCCGCATCAAAGGCTTGGACGAGATTGTTTCCTTTGCGGTCGAGGAGAATCATCGCTCAACAGCTGTTATGAAACGGCTTGGCATGACACAGGATATATCGGGCAGCTTCATCCATCCGCGCGTGCCAACCAGCCATCCACATTTGCAGCGCCATGTGCTTTACAGGTTGACGGCAGAGGAATTTATCGGCCGAGAAACCACTTGAAGCACCGGATTCATTTTTTAAGCATCACGATATAGCCAACTGAATTGACTCAACAATCTGGCGCGCTACTCCAGCGGCACCGATACAAACCGCAGATCACCTCTGGGCGTCGCCACCATGAAGTAAGCGCTGCGGCGGCCATCGGATTTCAGCTTCAGGATTTTTTCCAAAAGTGCGTCTGGCGTATCGACAAATTCCTGCGCCACTTCAACAATCACTTCACCGACCTTCATGCCTTTCAGATCGGCCGGTGAGCCTTTCTCAACATTGGTGATCAGCAGACCTTCGACACTTTCCGCAATGCTGTTGGCAGCCCGCTTGTCATCGTCAAGATTGGTCACGCTCATGCCCAAAACCGCTGTGGTGGAATCGTCATCGGCGGTTCCATCTTGGCCTTGCGGATCGGCCTGCTCGGTTTCCTTGGCACCGGTGTCCTTGGCTTCCGCCGCCTTCTCGATCGGCAGCCTTGCAAGCTTCACCTTCAAGGTTTGGCGCTGGCCATCCCGAAACACCACAACGTCCAGATCCTGATCAATCGGGCTTTCAGCCACGGTGCGCACCAGATCCCGGCTCTCTAAAATCTCTTTACCGTTGAAGCTGATGATCACATCGCCCATTTTCACCGGGCCTTTGGCCACAGGACCACCATCAATCACGCTGCTTACCAAAGCGCCACGCCCGGTCTTGATGCCTGCCTGTTTTGCGAGCTCATCCGGCACCGGCTGAATGCGCACACCCAGCCAGCCGCGCCGGGTCTCGCCGTATTGTCTGAGCTGGGCAATGACATTTTCCGCAAGCTCCGTCGGCACCGCAAAGCCAATGCCAATCGAGCCGCCGCTGGGCGAAATAATCGCGGTGTTGATACCAATCACCTCACCCGCCATATTGAACAGCGGACCGCCGGAATTGCCCTTGTTGATGGCGGCATCGGTCTGGATAAAATTATCGTAGGGCCCGGCATTGATATTGCGGCCACGCGCCGAGATGATCCCAAGCGTCACAGAACCGCCAAGGCCAAAGGGATTGCCAATGGCCATCACCCAATCGCCAATCCGCATTTTTCGCGAGTCGCCAAACTTCACCGCCGTCAGCGGCTCGGTCGGCTCTACTTTCAGCAACGACAGGTCGGTCTTGGTGTCAGTGCCAACCAGCTTGGCTTTAAGCTTCGAGCCATCCGAAAAAATCACCTCGATATCATCGGCATTTTCGATGACGTGATTGTTGGTGACAATGTAGCCAGCCGGATCGATGACAAAGCCGGAACCAAGCGAATTGACCTTGTGGTTACCCGCCTTGCCTTTACGCTGCTTATAAAAATCCTCGAACAGATCTTCAAAGGGCGAGCCCTTTGGCACCTGCGGCAGCGGGCCTGCTTCGTCATCATCGACATTTTGCGACGTGGCAATGTTCACCACAGCACCCAGAAGCCCTTGCGCAATATCAGCCACAGGGGCCGGACCGGGCATTTGTGCATAGGCACCCGTACCTTCAGCAATCAGCCCGCCAAAGCACACGGCACTTCCGACAACGGCAGACATCAGAAGGCGCGTGGTTGTTCCGCGGCGCTTGATCATGGGCATCCTCGCATTCAGCAAAATTTTCACAACATCATAGGGCGCAATGGCAAAAACCGAAACGCCCTTCCAACACTTGTTCACGTTATATTGTGGTTGTGGCCAAGGCATGATCAGGCTTGAAAAAAACAACGGGAAACGAAAAAGGGCCGGCATAAACCGGCCCTCTCGCTTAATTTTCAACGCAGTGATGATCAATTGCTGGCAGCAGGTGCCGCAAGCTTTGCATCGGGCGCGCCCTTCGACTGTTCGAAGAATTTGAAGAACTCCGAATTCGGCGACAGCACCATAGAGGTTCCCTTGTTGCCAAGCGCATCCTCATAGGCCGCCATCGAGCGATAGAACTCGAAGAAGGCTGGATCGCGCTTGTAAGCATCCGCAAACACCTTGTTGCGCTCTGCATCGCCCTGACCACGCAGGATTTCAGAATCACGCTGCGCATCGGCCTTCAACTCGACCACCTGACGATCGGCAATCGCGCGGCGGCGCTGACCTTGCTCGTTACCACGGGCACGGATCAATTCGGCTTCTGCCAGGCGTTCAGACCGCATGCGGGCATAGGTTTCGCGCGACACTTCCTGGGTCAGATCAGTGCGGCGAATACGAACATCTTCAATGGTAATACCGAGATTTTCGGCATCCGTTTTCAGATCAGCCGCCACTTCCTGCATCATCGCAGAACGTGCTTCTGAAAGCGCCGATTCAAAGCCGCGCAAACCGTAGACACGACGCAAGGACGAATCAAGACGGGTTCTCAACCGCGCTTCAGCATCGTCACGGTTACCACCGGCAATGATACCGATAAAGCGCCGTGCATCGGTGATCTTATAGATCAGGAAGGCGTCGACCTCGTAGAATTTACCGCCCTTAACCTGAACACGGATGTTGTCGAGATCAAAGCGCAAAGCCTGATCAGATACGAACTGGACCCGATCTGCTCCAGCAAATGCAAAGGGCATTTTGAAGTAAAGGCCCGGCTCGCTGTAAACCTCCTTGATCTGACCAAAGCGGATCACCACCGCCTGCTGACGCTGGTTGACCACAAACATCGATGAATAGGCCAGCAGCAGCACAACGGCAAAGCCGATCAACAGGGAAAGCATACGATTTGACATCTTACTTGCCTCCCTGGTTGGATTGAGCAGAGCCAGATTGCGCACCCATGCGACCAATCTCGTTCAAGGGAAGATAAGGCACAGCAGGCTGGCCATTGCTATCCATGATAACCTTGTTCGACTTCTTCAGAACCTGCTCCATGGTTTCGAGATAGAGCCGCTTGCGTGTCACATCCGGTGCAAGCACATATTGGTCATAAATCGAGATAAAGCGTTGCGCTTCACCTTCAGCTTCCTTCACCACACGGTCTTTGTAAGCTGCGGCTTCTTCTCTGATCTGGGCCGATTGACCACGGGCAGAGCCGAGAACCTTGTTGGCATACTGGTTGGCTTCCTCAACAAAACGGTCTTCGTCCTGTTCAGCACGCTGCACTTCATCGAACGCATCAGCCACTTCACGCGGCGGTGCCGCGTCTTCGATCGCAACCGAATTGATGGAAATGCCAGCGCCATATTTATCCATGGTGCCTTGGATGATGTTGCGCACATCATTGGCAATTTCCTGACGGGCATCACGGAAAATATCCTGCGCGGGCCGTCGGCCAACCACTTCACGCATGGCGCTTTCAGCAACCTGCTGCAACGTCTGCGGTGGTGATTCGAGATTGAACAGATAGGCCTTCGGATCGCTCACGGTGAACAACACCGAGAATTGCACGTTGACGATGTTCTGATCACCCGTCAGCATCAAGCCAGCGGTCGAATTGCTGGCAACCTTGGCACCAATATTCTGCTGCTGTTCCGTGACCTTGACCTTTTCAACCGTTTCCAGCGGCCAAAAATGAAAATGCAAACCGGGACCGGCAATCTCATCTTTCGGCTTGCCAAAGCGCATTTCCACGCCGCGCTCATCGGGCTGCACGGTGTAAACCGCCTGCGTCAGCCAGAAGCCGCCAGCCACCAGCGCCAGAACCAGCCCCATGCCGATGTTCAAGCCGCCGGGCATCAGGTTTTTAAACTGATCCTGACCGCGCCTGATCATATCCTCCAGATCCGGTGGTTGTTTTCCACCACCGCCGCCATTGCCACGCGGCTTATTAGGCCCCTGACCCCATGGGCCTTGATTATTTCCACCGCCGCCGCCCGTCGGGCCGCCGCCGTTCTGATTACTCCAAGGCATCAAAACCTCTTTATTTGAGAACTCTCCCCTACAGCACCGCAGGCTTTTTCAAACGCAAACAGGTGGCTGTAAAACCGCTACTCCCCGCATAAGACTCCTTTTAACCCGCCTGCGGTTTAAGGAATTATGAAGAGGCCCTCAACGCCGCCGATAAAGGCAGGCACAAGGATTAAGACAGTTATAGGTATCGCGTGCCGCGCTTTCAACGCAAAGCGTCAACTTCTTTCAAATCCATGGCAAATAAACAAATTAAACCGGATTTTTGCGACAATAAACCACATAGCGGGTGGCAAAACTGTCGCGCTCACCGGCAGGCACAACGGTTCGATAAAATTTTAACCGACTATTGATCTAAGGATTCCCAAAAATTCAATTGAGCATCATTTTGATCAACATGCGTCAAATGCATGTCTTTGGACAGCCAGAATGCTTCAACATCTGGAACGCGCCCCATCGCCTCTTCCTTCACCCGGTACCTGTGCAACGGCATACGTCTGCGATATTCCGTTACTCTAAAAGGATAGTCATCCGAAACTGTTTTAGGATACTCTTCTTCACGCTTTATAATCCATTCAGAACGTTTACCAACGTCACCCGCCGCAAAATCTACATCAAACTTTGCATCACCATTGATATTTCCACAAAAGACATCCGTGACGAAGACGCGATTCATAAACTTATTGAAAAGATTGTAAATTTGCTCTCCGCCAATAATGAAAAACTCCTTATTGCCAGATATTATGGAGTCAACATCAGCAAAATATAGAGCAGTTTCAGGATCAGCGGCCCATTTAACTGATGGATATTCATCAAGAATATCGAGCTTTGATCTAGACAAAATAATATTCACACGATTTGGAAGAGGTTTACCAATAGATTCAAACGTCTTTCTACCCATGATAACGGCATGACCCAAAGTCCGTTTCTTGAAGAGCTGCAAGTCGGTTCTAAGATGCCAGGGTAGTGTGTTTTCGATCCCAATAATTTTATCAGGATAGCTTCGAGCGACGATAGATGCAGCCGAAGGCATCCGTACCCGATCAGCCATTTTTTCACTCGCTTTATACTCGAAACCTAGAAATAAGCACATCTATCAGCGATGAGCCTGCTACGAGAGTTCACCTAGCGTAAGAGCAAGCGCATTTCAACTCTTTAAAAAAGGCCACCAAGGCAATGCCTCGTTGGCCTAAGAGATAAATTCGCTATCAATACAAAACTTTATTCTTTGCCCATTGCCGAATCGACGCTCAGCGGGCCGGGGCCTGCAAAAACGATGTACAAAAAGATAAAGCAATACGCCATGATGGCTTCGCCGTGGTTGTTCATCGGGAAGAAGTTCATGGGAGCATGAACAAGGAAGTAGCCAACAGCACACATGCCGGACGCAATGAAAGCGGCAGGGCGCGTAAACAGACCAATGGTGATCAGCACACCGCCCACCAGCTCAATGCAGCCAGCAATCCATGGCAGAGACATAGCGGCAGGATGCATGTCGGATGCTGGCCAGCCGAGCAGCTTGCCCATGCCGTGCTCCAGGAACATCAAGCCAACAATGATGCGCAGAACGCTCAACATGATAGGCGACCACTTGGACAATTTAATAAACATATTGGGAGAAACCTTCTCAAAGATTGTTATGAAAACGCTTTCAGCATAGCTGCGACACAATGTCACCCCAACTTTCATAAAATCGGCGTGAACACTCCGTTTACAGAAAATGAATTACACCGCGATCGGAGCCTTGATGCTCGGGTCAGCATCATACCCCTCAAGGCTGAAATCATCAAAGGTAAAGCCAAAGATATCAGTAACATCCGGGTTGATGTTCATGACCGGCAATGCCTTGGGCTTTCGCGAAAGCTGCAATTTTGCTTGCTCGAAATGATTTGCATAAAGATGCGCATCGCCCAGCGTGTGGATAAAATCACCCGGCTTCAGCCCTGTCACTTGCGCCACCATCATGGTCAGCAGCGCATAAGATGCAATATTGAATGGCACCCCTAAGAAAATATCCGCAGACCGCTGATAAAGCTGGCAGGACAGTTTGCCATCGGCCACATAAAATTGAAACAGACAATGACAGGGCGGCAGCGCCATATTGTCCACTTCTGCCGGGTTCCATGCCGTGACGATATGGCGGCGCGAGTTGGGATTGGTCTTGATGCTGGTGATGAGATTGGCAATCTGATCGATCTGCTGACCATCGGCGGTGGGCCAGGAGCGCCATTGCGATCCATACACCGGGCCAAGATCGCCATTTTCATCAGCCCATTCATCCCAGATGCTGACCCCATTGTCCTTGAGATAGGCAATATTGGTGTCGCCTCTCAAAAACCACAGCAACTCATGGATGATCGAGCGCAAATGCAGTTTCTTCGTGGTCAAAACCGGAAAGCCTTCAGTCAGATCAAAGCGCATCTGATAGCCAAAAACCGAGCGTGTGCCGGTACCGGTGCGATCACCGCGGTCGCTGCCCTTCTCCATCACATGCTGCAAAAGATCGTGATATTGCTTCATGAGATTGCACCTCTTCGTTCCAGTTCACACGCCATCGCACAGCCAATGATGGGCCACAGATCTAATGAGGAAATGCCTTCCCGCAAAGCGCCAACACATCCGCCTCGCCTGTTTTAAACGGTTTTCTGTGATTCGAACCCGGCCATTGAACAGAATTGTAAAAACAGCGCAGGAAACTCTTTTCATTACAGCTTAAAGCACCTATATACCGCTTGCCGGTGCTTGCACCGGCTATGGCAATAAACTGTCGGTGTAATAAACCTATTGGACCCGGGGGCGGTACCCGGCGCCTCCACCAAAAACCGGCCAAAACTGGCCTAAAAGCTAGATTGTCGTTATGACCGGCTTTTGATGGGGGTGAAATAGGATCGACAAGGGCGTAAAGATCGAACTTTTGCTCGGCATGATACCACCGTTATCGGGTCAAAAGAGTAGTTGCAAATGACAACAATGCTCAGGGTTATGCTGTAGCTGCCTAATGGCGGTTCCGGAAACCCAAACTTAAGTCCATACGGTTAGCCCCGTATGGCGGGGTCCGAAGGCACCTGGCAACAGAAGCCTTCACCTACTTCCTGTTTCAAAATTCCCCCGCCTCTTCAAAATTGGTTTATACTGTTATAGCTAGATGCGAGATTCGGCCTTTGCCCGAACGCAAGCATAGCTTATAACCATAAGACGCGCGCATCTTGATGCGCCATGACCGGACGAAGAAGAAAGACAGGACCATATGGGGCAGGACCACATCCGTTACGATATTCTGGCTCAAGATGCGCTGCGCGGTGTCATCCGTAAAGTGCTGACAGAAGTGGCTGCGACGGGCCGGTTGCCGGGTGACCATCACTTTTTCATCACCTTTCTCACAGGCGCGCCGGGCGTACGTATCTCTCAGGCGCTGAAGGCAAAATATGCCGAGCAGATGACCATCGTCGTGCAGCACCAGTTCTGGGATTTGAAGGTCACGGAAAGTCAGTTTGAAGTCGGCCTTTCCTTTTCCGACACCCCGGAAAAGCTGGTTATTCCTTTCAATGCCATTCGCGGTTTCTACGATCCTTCGGTCAATTTCGAGCTGGAGTTTGATGTTCCTCTGGTGGAAGAATCCGACGTGTCGGCCGAAATCACCGCTTATCCCGTGAGCACAGCTGAAAAAGCCGATGGCTCGGATGAGGAAAAGGTTGATGGCGAAAAGAAGGAAGGCTCCGTGGTTTCTCTCGATGCCTTCCGCAAGAAGCATTAGGTTGATCGCCAATGTCCGGTGACGTTGTTAACCTGCGTCAATTTAAAAAAGCCAAGGCGCGCGTTGAGAAGGAAAAGGCGGCGGATCAAAACCGCCTGACCTTCGGGCGCACCAAGGCTGAAAAAAATCTCACATCGGCATTGAATAAAAAGGCGGAAAAAGCGCTGGATCAATCGCGTCTTGAGCGGTCCTCAAACAAGCCTACCGACCAGACAGATGCGTGACATCTGTGAAGCATCAATCGCTTGCACACAAAATCTGATTGATTCTTCCAATCTCACCTGGAACTGAAGCCGATGATCAGGAAGCATTCGATTTCGCTGCATGGTCATCGCACCAGTTTTTCACTGGAAGATGCCTTCTGGCATGAAATACGCACCATTGCCGACCATCGCCAAATGGCGATCGCCAGTTTGATTGCCGAAATCGACAGCAATCGCCGACCCGATTGCAACCTCTCCTCGGCCCTCAGGCTTTATGTGCTGGACTGGCTGAAGAACGGGCCGGCAGCTTAAGCAATGACGCAGCGGGAGGTGGACCGCCCTCGTTTTAATTTGCGCCCGATCCGCTCTGCTGCTGAATAAGGTTACCAACAGGATCATGCGGTGCGGGCGGAAGCGCGCCGTCAAGATTAAGCTTGGGTCTTGACGCCTCTGCGGCCTTCCGACGCTCCATCTCAGCTTTGTCTTTAGCCGCCTGCCTGGCTTCGGCTAGGGCCGTGTAATAGGCCACTTCGCGCCGCAGGCGCTGTTTTTCCAAGACATTGGATTGCAGGGTCTCCACGCGGCGGCGCTCACGCTCAAAGGCCTGCATAGACAAATAGCTCGCCATCTCGTTGGCATCGAGTGTTGTGGCGGGCGAACTCACCGGCCCATCAGCAAGAACCCGAACGGTCGGCGTGCTGCCAGCGCCTACAGCGTCATCGGCATGGAACGCCACCGTCAACGCCCCATTCAGTGTTGCATCAGGCACATCCACCACTGCCTCCGCACTCAGATCAGCTTTTGGTGTTTGCGCCTTGAGACCCTGGACCCGCATCTTGCCCTCGGTCAGCGTGAAGGCAGAAGCGACCTCGCCAAGATCAGCCGGAGCGCGGGCCAGGAGCGGCTTGAGCACATCGGCCACCTGCGCCGCCGTGACCTCGCCTTTGGCGCTTTCAAACGCTGCACTCAGCGCCGGAAGACTGTTCAGATCGAGCTTTGGTAAAACCAGTGATGAGAGCGCAATCCGACCCGATCCATTGACAGAAGACATCAACTCCTTGGCATTTTTGCCGCTGCCCTCCGCCGTAAAGTCCACATCGGCATTGCCGCGCAAGCCGCTATCGGGCCAGATTGCTGCAAGCTGGCTGCCTTTCAGCGTCAATTTACTGCGCAAAAATGCCGTGTCCTGATTGTTTGACAGCAAAAGACGCATATCGGCTTTACCGCCCAACCAGTCGGCGGATGCGTTTTCCAACGTCATACCGCCATCGAGCAATGTCAACTTTGCTGCGAAATTGCGCGCATCGGGCAAAGAAGCGAGACCAAGGCTATCAGCATGGACATCAAGCGCCATCTGCATCTGCCCCCAAATCGGGCTTGATAGATTTTCCGTCGAAAAACCGCCCTTAAGCGGATCATGAACCGGACCAATCATGCTGGAGGCCAACCAGTTCAGATTGGCACGTTCCAGTTTCACATCGCCCGCAAGTTTGAAGGCGTCATTGGTCGGCTCCAATGTCAGGTTTGCGCCAATGGCATCGCCGGCAATCTGTCCCGTCAGTGCAGATAGCATCGTCTTTTGCCCTTTGTGCTCGACCTTTGCAGATAGAGACAGCGGCAATCCATCGACAATGCCGGGCAGGCTCACGGCATTCATCATCATCAATGGCGCAATGTCATCACTGGTCAGCGTGACATTGCCCTTCCCTTCAAGGAAAATTGCCGAGTCAAGATTGACCGTGCCGTCAGCGACCAGATGGGTAGCGCCCGCGTTCAGGTTCAGTTTCCCTGTCGCCGGAGCATCGCCCTCTTCTTTGAGCTCAAGATTGAGGCTTGCCGCACCATCCATGGGGATCGACAGGGGTTGGAATCCGAGCTGACCGAGAAGAATGGATGGATCGGCATTATCGGCGTGCACCGACAGCGTCTTTTGCGCATCACCAAACACGTCAAACAGGCTGCTTTGCCGCAGTGCTACACTAAGTTTTGTGCCGTTGGATTGGCCATGCAGATCCAGTTGCACGCCGCCATATTGCGCATCACCGAAGCGCGCATCCAGCACGAGGTTGCTGTTGCCATACCAGTCACCGCTATTGGCAAGCCGGTTCAACAGCGGATGAACCGGCAATTGCTGCTGCAACATTGCCAGGAAACGCGCCATATTGCTGGCATTCAAAACAACCTGCGCTTTGCCGTTATAATCGGCAAGCGAGCCGGAGGCCTCACCCGTTGCCTTGATGCTGGCACCGGCAAGATTGCCGATATCCAGTTTGCGAATGGAAAATCCGCCATTATCATAGGTAAACAGGCCATCCACATCCTGCGCGGTGACGCCCAGCGCCGAAAAAGCACCCACTTTGATCTTGCCGGAAATCTGCTGATTGAGCAGAGAATCGCCGCTGGCATCGCCAGACACCAGCGAGGCCAAAGCCTTGACGGCATCGTAATCAAAGGCATCGCCAGCCACATCAAAAGACAGGCTTGGCTCAACATTATCACCGGAATGGCGCTCCAGCCGCCCGCGCAGGCTGGCGGAGCCGATGGCCAGTTCCAGCTTGTCAAATTGCTGCACATCCGCCGTGAGATTGACATTGGCGGATAGGCCGACCGCGCGCAAAGTGCGAATGGCAGGGTCTACATTGCCTGAAAGCCATGAGGCCAGACCCGAAGGCTGGTTGGAAGCAATCAACAACGAACCAGCAAAGGAGGCGGCCCCTTTTAGCTGAAGCCGTCCCGATGCCTCCACTTGCGTGCGCCCCGGCAAGGTCGCAACAGCCTTTTCCACGGTCCATCCCCTGCCCGCCGGGCGCAAATTCAAGGTGATATCGCGCAACACCGTATCGCCTGCAACAATGGCAGGCAGCTTGACGCTGGCCCGCCCCGGCACATCTGGGATCGGAATCTGGTCGGCCAGCGCAATCAGCGCTCGGATACGCTGACGCGCAGAGCTTTCCACCATGCGAGCGGTTTTGCCAGCGGTGACAGGCATGGTCAGCCGATCAACATCAATCTGCTGCCCCTCGGCCGTCAGCAAAAATTCCGGGGCTTTGCCGCTATCCAGCGTTGCCTCGCCGGTAATCACATAGGGCTGATCCAGCGCGCCAACCTCAAGCCGGTATTCCGGCACCCGGAGACGATCATTGGCAAGCTCGAATTTACCCCGCACTCTCGGCTCTGGCAGGATGGCCTCATTGCGGCTCTTTTTGCCCGCCTCCCCGCTGAGCTGGGCCGAGCGGATGCTGGCAACAAATGTGCCTTTCAGCGTCGGGTGCTGATCGGCCATGTCCAGATCGCCTGACAAATCGATATCAACCGGCGTTGTTGCGGGCACGAGATGAATTTTGAGTGGAATGACCGCCCGCCCCGCTTCGGGCTGAAGGGTTGACAGGGAAAAACGCCCCATCTGGCCATCCAGCGCAGCGCTGCCGGATACGGTCCACGGCCCTGCCAGCGATCCGGCTTTCAAATTCGCATTGAGGTTTTGAACAATACGGTTGCGACCGGTCTGCTCATCGATCACATCAATGACACCATCGCTCACAGTGACATTTTCCAACACCACATTGCGGGCCGGCAAACTGGGGCGGCTGCCCAGCAGCCAATCCAGCGAGCCATTGGGCAAGACCCGCAAGCGCACTCTGGGCTTTTCAATCCGCATGGCAAAAATGCGCGCTTCGCCGGACAGAAACGGAGCCAGCTCCACATCCATGGAAAAGCGAGCCACATGAGCCAGTGTCTTGCCATCTTCACCGGGGCCAACCGTCACATCATTCATGGTCACGGAGGGAAACGGCAGAAGGCGCGCTTCCAGACTGCCATGCACAACAACTTTCTTGCCCAGAATGCGGCTGGCCTGATCTTCGAATTGATGACGAAAATCTGTCCAGTTGACGAAGAGCGGAGCCAGAAGCGCTGCAAACAGCGCCACGACAACCAACCCGCCAAAAGCAATAAAAAGCCTGCTGAGCACGTAATCCAACTCCAGTATGATCAAGGCACTACACTAACCAGTTCGCCATCTGGAACAAGCAGTTCGTGCCCTGCTTGACGCTACATACGGAAAATCTTGCCCGGATTGAACAGGTTATCAGGATCAAGCCCGCGCTTGACCTGCCGCATCAGCTCCAGCGCGCCGCCCAGCTCGGCTTGCATATAGGACATCTTGCCCTGCCCCACGCCATGTTCGCCGGTGCAGGTTCCATCCATGGCCAGTGCCCGTTCGGTCAGCCGCGCCATAAAGGCTTCAACTTTTTCCACGTCCGCCTCATCCTTGTCGTCAAACAGGATCAGCAGATGGAAATTGCCATCGCCCACATGACCGACAATGGGTGCCAGAATGCCGGTTTCAGCAATATCGGCTTGCGTTGCCTCCACACAATCGGCAAGTCTGGAGATCGGCACACACACGTCAGTCGATAAGCCGTTCAAATGCGGGGCCAGCGCCCGGCCAGCCCAATAGGCATTGTGACGCGCTTTCCAAATCTGATTGCGCTCTTGCGGATCAGAGGTAAAGCGCATGCCATCGGCTCCAAATTCCGAGGCGATCTCGGCAAATTGCTGTGTTTGCAAAGCCACCGTCTGCTCGGAGCCATGGAATTCCAGAAACAGCGTTGGTTTTTCCGGCAGACTGAGGTTGGAATAGGCATTGCAGGCCCGCACCTGCATGGCATCCAGAAGCTCGATACGGGCAACAGGAATGCCCATTTGAATGGTCATGATTACCGCATCACAGGCCGATTTCACATCCGCAAAGGTGCAGATGCCACCGCCAATGCTCTCAGGGATGCCCTGCAACTTCAAGGTAATCGATGTAATGATCCCAAGCGTGCCTTCAGAGCCGACAAACAACCGGGTCAGATCATAACCAGCCGAGGATTTGCGGGCGCGATGGGCGGTGCGGATTTCCTCACCATTGGCCGTGACAACCGTCAGCGCCAGCACATTATCTTTCATGGTGCCATAGCGCACTGCATTGGTGCCAGACGCCCGCGTAGCCGCCATGCCGCCAAGAGATGCATTGGCACCCGGATCAATCGGAAAAAACAGGCCGGTGTCGCGCAAATAGGTGTTCAGCGCCTCGCGCGTCACACCCGGTTGCACGGTGCAATCAAGGTCTTCGGCATTGACCTCAAGCACCTTGTCCATCCGGCTGCAATCGATGGAAATACCGCCCGATGCGGCATTGACCTGCCCTTCCAGCGAAGAGCCAACTCCAAAGGCAATCATCGGCACCTTATGAGCGGCGCAGAGTCTGACCACGGCCTGCACATCGTCACTGTTTTCGACAAACACCACGCCATCGGGCAATTGCGCCGGAATATAGGTGGTGGTGTGGGCGTGCTGCTCACGAAAGGACTGGCCGGTCTGAAACCTCTCGCCAAAGCGCTGCTTGAGAAGGCCAATCACCGTCGCAATGCCTTCTTCGTTGCGCGGGCCTGCCACTACATCCTTCCTGCTCATGTCAATTCCTGCCTGTTAAAAGCCTGTGGTTTTAACGCGCAGGTATGCCCCCGCAGCTTGAACTTGTCCAGTGCACTGCAAGCCACGGCAGATCATCCATTCCAGCAGCGGCATCACCCATTGGCTCAGGTGATGCCGTCTTCTCAAAAACACATGTTTCAGCCGAAGCGACCGGTGACATAATCGCTGGTCTTTTGCTCTTTGGGGGCGCTGAAAATCTTCTCGGTGGTGTCAAACTCCACCATTTCGCCAAGATACATAAAGGCCGTGTATTGCGAAATGCGCGCGGCCTGATGCAGATTGTGGGTGACAATGGCAATGCAATAATTGGCACGCAGCACTTCGATCAATTCTTCCAGCTTGCTGGTCGAAATCGGATCAAGCGCCGAGGTTGGCTCATCCAACAGCAGCACGGAAGGCTTCACTGCAATGGCGCGGGCAATGCACAAGCGCTGTTGCTGACCGCCGGAAAGCCCAAGACCGCTCTGGTGCAGCTTGTCTTTCACTTCGCTCCACAATGCCGCCTCTTGCAGGGCCGATTCAACCCGATCATTCATCTCGGCCTTGGAGATTTTTTCCGACAGGCGAATCCCAAAAGCGATGTTTTCATAAATCGTCATGGGAAAGGGTGTTGGCTTTTGAAACACCATGCCGATCTTGGAGCGCAAGCGGTTGAGATCCTCGGAGGGCTTCAAGATGTTGCGACCATCCAACAACACTTCGCCCGTGGCCTTCTGGCCGGGGTAAAGGTCATACATGCGGTTAAACACCCGCAAAAGCGTCGATTTTCCGCAACCCGACGGGCCAATGAAAGCGGTGACGGTATTGTCACGCAAGGGAAGGTTGACGTTTTTTAAAACCTGATGGCCAGGCTTATAGGAGAAGGAAACGCCCTTGGCTTCCAGCTTGATCTTGCGGCCAATATCAGAAGGATTGAACGCCTCAGAGTGGGTTTTCGCAGACGCCATCTCTATTCCCGCACTGTATGTGCTCATTTTAATTCTCCTTCGAAAAGAGTGATCCGGAAGCCAGGCTTCGTGCGACAATATTCAGCAGCAAAATCGTGACCGTGATAATCAAGGCACCACCCCAGGCCAGACGCTGCCAATCATCGTAAGGGCTCATGGCGAATTGGAAAATCACCACCGGCAGATTGGCAATTGGCTGGCTGAGATCAGCCGTCCAGAATTGATTGTTGAGTGCGGTAAACAGCAAGGGGGCCGTCTCGCCGCTGATGCGGGCAACCGCCAACAAAACCCCGGTCAAAATGCCGCTGCGGGCGCTGCGCCAGACAACCGCCGTCATCACCTTCCAGCGCGGTGCACCAAGGGCGGCTGCCGCCTCGCGCATCGCGTCCGGCACCAGCGCCAGCATATCCTGCGTGGTGCGGTTGATCACCGGAATGGCAATCACCGCCAAAGCAATGGCGCCCGAATAGCCGGAGAAATGTTTGAACGGCACAACCAGCAGCGCATAGATAAACAGACCGACAATGATGGATGGCGCGGCCAGCAAAATATCGTTGATGAAAATGGCAACCGCGGCAATCTTTGAGCCGCGACCATATTCGGCAAGATAGGTGCCTGCCAGAATGCCCACCGGCGTGGCAATCACGGTGGCAATCAATGTCATCATGAACGAGCCATAGATGGCATTGGCCAAACCGCCGCTGGAGCCGGGCGGCGGTGTCATCTGGGTAAAGATATCAAGGTTGATGGCCGTCAGACCATTATAGAGCAAGGTCCACAAAATGGACGCCAGAAAGCCCAGACCAATCACCGCCGAGATGACGGATAGGGTCATGGCAATGCGATTAACAAGATAACGCCGTGCAATAATCGACATATCATGCTCCTCAATAGGTTTCGCTGCGGCCAATGAGCCACTTTGCAATCGCCAACACCCCAAACGTGATGAAGAACAGGATCAGACCCAGCGCAATCAGGCTGGATGAATAGAGATCCGACGTCGCCTCGCTGAATTCATTGGCAATAGACGCCGAAATTGTCGTGGCGGGTGCCAGCAATGATGCGGCGATGCGGTGGGAATTGCCGATCACAAAGGTCACAGCCATGGTCTCGCCAAGGGCGCGGCCAAGACCCAACATAATACCGCCAATCAGGCCGCGGCGGGTGTAGGGAATGATGATGTTGAACACCACTTCCCACGTGGTCATGCCCATGCCATAGGCCGATTCACGCAGCAGCACCGGCACCGTGCTGAACACATCGCGGGTAATCGACGTGATGAAGGGCAAGATCATGATGGCCAGCACAATGCCTGCCGTCAGCAGGCCGATGCCGTAGGGCGCACCACTGAACAAGATATCCAGCCCCGGCACATGGCCCAGCGTGTCGAGCAAAAAGGGCTGAACGGTGGTTTGCATGATCGGAGCCAGAACAAAAAAGCCCCACAAACCGTAAATGATGCTGGGAATGCCAGCCAGAAGCTCAATGGCAACGCCAATGGGCCGGCGCAGTGGCATGGGGCAAATTTCATTGAGGAAAATGGCGATGCCAAAGCTGATCGGCACCCCAATCACCAAGGCAATCACCGACGTCACCAGCGTGCCAAAAATTGGTGCTGCGGCCCCGTAAATGTCTTTGGCCGGGCTCCAGCGCTCATTCCAGATAAAACTGAGACCGAATTCGCGCCACGTTGGCATGGAATCGATGAACAGTGAAAGAAAGACGCCAAGCAGAACCACCATCACCAGCATGGCACAGAGCCACGTTGTTTTGATGAAAATAATGTCCTGAATGCGCTGGCTTTTTGCCCCTGCACCTCCATCGCTTAACGGCGATTGGCCCTCAATCAACATCTGACACCCCAGAACAGAGAATATTCAAGCAAGAAGCAGCGGGCGCATACACACCCGCTGCCACAATACGTTCAACAGGAGGCCAAAAGATTACATGGCCTTAAAGACAGGCTTGCCGTCAGCCTTGATGTTTTCTTCCCAGGACTTTTCAATCAGGGTTACAACCGACTTTGGAATAGCAACATATTGCAAAGACTTGGCTTCTGAGGTGCCGTCCTTGTAAGCCCAGGCGAAGAACTTCAAGGCAGCTTCGGTTGCAGCCTTATCAACAGGGGTCTTGTGGATCAGAACCCATGTGGAAGCAGCAATTGGCCAGCTCTTGTCGCCAGGCTGATTGGTGATCACAACGTGGAAGTTCTTGGCCTTTGCCCAATCGGCGTTTGCAGCAGCAGAAGCAAAGCTGTCCAGCGATGGCTCAACTGTCTTGCCAGCCGCATTGACCATCTTGGCATAGCCGAGGTGGTTCTGGATCACATAGGCATATTCATTGTAGCCGATGGCACCAGCGGTCTGCTTCACGGTGTTGGCAACGCCTTCAGAGCCCTTGGCACCCACGCCAACCGGCCATTCAACAGCGGTGTCGGAGCCGATCTTGCTCTTCCATTCCGGCGAGATCTTGCTGAGGTAGTCAGTGAAGTTAAAGGTGGTGCCGGAGCCGTCCGCGCGGTGAACAACAACAATGGCCTGATCGGGAAGCTTTGTACCCTTGTTGAGGGCTGCAATGGCAGGATCATTCCACTTGGTGATCTTGCCCATGTAGATTTCTTCAAGCGTCTTGCCATCCAGCACCAGTTCGCCGGGCTTGACACCTTCCACGTTATACATAGGCACAATGCCGCCCATGATCATCGGAAACTGGGTCAGGCCGTTCTTTTCAAGCTCTTCATCGCTCAAAGGCTTGTCAGTTGCGCCAAAGGTAACAGTCTTGGCTTCAACCTGCTTGATGCCGCCGCCGGAACCAATCGACTGATAGTTCAGGTTGATACCGGTTTTCGCTTTGTAGGCCTCACCCCACTTGGCGAAAACAGGGTAGATAAAGCTGGAGCCAGCGCCTGCAATGTCAGCCGCAAATGTTGCGCTGGCAAATGTCAGGCTCAGTGCTGCAACTGTAGCACCCATGGTGATTTTTCTGATCAAAGTCATTGAAGCAATCCCTGTTGTCGTCACAAGTTTTATTGTCCGGGATCGACCTACGCCTCTTTCACAAAGGTTTTGTGACAGTTTAATACTTGCGCGCCCCAGTAACAAATCTGTGAAGACAACATCTGACCGCATGTGTGAATAAGCAATCTCTTGTTCTCGCCCCCTCTTCAATCAGGCACTGGTGGCGAAAAATACGCCTTATGCAGCCAAGAACACACAACTTCTGTCAAAAACGGGAATAAAACCGGAACATCTGACTAGCCTTTCGGGGTAGAATCACTACATTGAGGGGCATGAGCACCGGTTTTGATGATTTTCCCTTCTTCGATGAAGAACCCACGCCTAGAAAACCCGCGTCTGGCACCACCCCCAGAGACGCTGATATGGGTGCGCCTTCCCCTGCCCGCCCGTCTGTCTTTGACAGCGAGACGGGCGCACATTCGGGCGCTAATCCGTCTGGCGGGAGTTTGGGTATTGCCGCCCGCGCCATTGCTGCGCGCGATCAGGCCCGCACGCCCGATTATCTCTCAGGGTTAAACCCCGAGCAGCGCGAAGCGGTGGAAACGCTGGACGGACCGGTCCTGGTGCTGGCCGGTGCCGGAACCGGAAAGACCCGCGTGCTCACCACCCGCATTGCCCATGTGCTGGCCACAGGCCGCGCCTTTCCCAGCCAGATTCTGGCGGTGACCTTTACCAACAAAGCCGCCCGCGAAATGAAGGAACGCATTGGCGTTCTTGTTGGCGGTGCCGTTGAGGGCATGCCATGGCTTGGCACCTTCCACTCCATTGGGGTGAAGCTTTTGCGCCGCCACGCCGAGCTTGTGGGGCTGTCATCCGATTTCACCATTCTCGATACCGATGACGTGGTGCGGCTGATCAAACAGATCATTCAAGCCGAAGGGCTGGACGACAAGCGCTGGCCTGCCAAACAATTTGCCGCCATGATTGATGGCTGGAAAAACAAGGGGCTGGACCCATCGCAAATTCCGGAAGGCGATGCCCGCGCCTTTGCCAATGGCCGTGGCCGCGAGCTTTACGCCGCCTATCAAAACCGGCTGAAAAGCCTGAACGCCTGCGATTTTGGCGATCTTTTGTTGCACCCCATCCGCATGTTCCGGGCCAATCCCGATGTGCTGCGCGATTATCACCAGCGCTTTCGCTATATTCTGGTGGATGAGTATCAGGACACCAACACCGCACAATATATGTGGCTGCGTTTGCTGGCACAAAGGCCCTCTGCGTCAAAGCGGGGCACCAATCCGCCCAACGGGCGGCAAGGCCAAGCGGCCGTCGCACCTGATGGTGCGCCCCCGTGGAGCGAGCCGCAAAGCGGCGACAGCGTGAACGAAAACAAATCGCAGCAGATTAATATCTGCTGCGTTGGCGATGATGACCAGTCGATCTATGGCTGGCGCGGCGCTGAAGTTGATAACATCCTGCGGTTTGAGAAGGATTTTCCGGGCGCAAAAGTCATCAAGCTCGAGCGCAATTATCGATCAACCGAGCATATCCTTGGTGCGGCGGGCCATTTGATTGCCCATAATGAAGGCCGTCTTGGCAAAACGCTGTTTACCGATCGCGTCGACCCGAATGATGAAAAAGTGGTGGTGCACGCCGCCTGGGATTCGGAAGAAGAGGCCCGCGCCGTTGGCGAGGAAATCGAGCAGCTGCAACGCAATCAGCATCTTTTGAATGACATGGCCATTCTGGTGCGCGCATCCTTTCAGATGCGCGAGTTTGAAGATCGGTTTGTCACACTGGGCCTGAACTATCGGGTCATTGGCGGCCCGCGCTTTTATGAGCGGCTCGAAATCCGCGATGCCATGGCCTATTTCCGACTGGTCTGCCAGCCTGCCGATGATTTGGCCTTTGAGCGTATCGTCAACACGCCCAAGCGCGGCCTTGGCGACACCACCATTCGCAACTTGCATGACTATGCCCGCGCCCGCGATATTCCGATGTTGCAGGCGGCAAGCGACATTGTGCTGACCGATGAGCTAAAACCCAAGGCGCGCAAATCGCTTTTGGATGTGGTGGCGGATTTCACCCGCTGGCAGGATATGCTCGACACCACCCCACACACGGAATTGGCCGAAAAAATCCTCGATGAGAGCGGCTACACCGCCATGTGGCAGAACGACAAATCGGCGGAAGCTCCGGGCAGGCTTGAGAACCTGAAAGAACTGATCCGCTCGATGGAAGGTTTTGACAGTATGCGCGGCTTTCTCGAGCACGTCTCCTTGGTGATGGATGCCGAGCAAAACGAGAATATGGACGCCATCTCGATCATGACGCTGCATTCGGCCAAGGGGCTGGAGTTTGAAACCGTGTTTCTGCCCGGTTGGGAAGAAGGCCTGTTTCCGCACCAGCGCGCGCTGGATGAAAGCGGCCGTGCTGGCTTGGAAGAAGAACGTCGCCTTGCCTATGTCGGGATCACCCGCGCCAAGCGCCGCTGCCATCTGTGGTTTGTCTCCAACCGCCGCATTCATGGGCTTTGGCAATCCACCATGCCATCGCGCTTTTTGGATGAACTGCCACCCGCCCATGTGGAGGTAGCGGAAGCCGAGACCAGTTACGGCGGCTATGGCCGCGGCGGCGGCTACGGCCAATCGCGCTTTGACAAGCAGGAGCCTTTCCAAAGCTCCTACTCCACCCCCGGCTGGAAACGCGCCCAGGCCAACAAAACCGACGCCACCCGCGAAAACTGGGGCAGCCGCTCCGGCCACTCGGTCGAGCGCATCGGCTACGGCGAAAGCGGCCCCCGCGGCAAAACCATCGACGGCCATCTGGTGGCCAAATCCACAGCCTCTGAGCCATCAAAATTTGCGGTGGGCGACCGTGTGTTCCACATCAAATTCGGCAATGGCAATGTGGCCAGCGTTGAGGGGAATAAGCTGACCATCGATTTTGACAGAGCCGGGCAAAAGCGGGTGCTGGATGGGTTTGTGGAGCGGGCTTGAGCGTTCCAGCTTGCCGAATAAGCTCAAATAGATTATATGTAGGCACATAACTACATTAAGATTGATAGCTATGCCCCACTTCACAAGCCGAGAACTTAATCAAGATGTCAGCCGTGCAAAACGCGCTGCCGAGACTGGCCCCGTCATCATTACCGATCGTGGTCGGCCTTCGCATGTGTTGATGACGTATGAAGAGTTCGAGCGGTTGAGCGGCAAGCGTCGCAATCTTGTCGATGCACTATCGATGCCCGGCCTGTCGTCGATTGAGTTCGATCCACCACGCGCCGTGATTTCGGTCCGTGAGGTTGATTTATCTTGAACTATCTGCTGGATACCAATGTCGTCTCCGAACTGCGCAAAGCCGGAGACGGTAAAGCGGACAGGAACGTCACGGCTTGGGTTGCTGCCCAGAACCCGGACCAGCTGTTCATTTCTGCGATTACAATTCTTGAGTTGGAGCGTGGCATCTTGAGCCTCCAGCGTCGCGATAAAGTTCAGGCGTCTCGCCTGCGCGACTGGATGGATGGCCGCGTTCGACCAGAATTCTCGGGACGCATTCTTGTCATCGACGATGATGTGGCAACGCGTTGCGCCCATCTTCACGTCCCAGACCGCCGCAATGAGAGTGATGCGCTAATCGCGGCGACGGCCCTTGTTCACGGCATGACTGTGGTCACCAGAAATTCTGCAGATTTCGAGGGAACCGGCGTTATCCTGATCAACCCGTGGCAGGCGTTATCTTAAGCCTTCATCACAGCACCAACCTCACGCCTTGGCTTCATCCCCCTGATGCAACCACATCAGTTCCATTTGCACGGCGTCTTGAAATTCCATGATTTCAGCGCGCATGTCTTCTTCGGGGCAGCCGAGGTCGAGCAGTTCGGCTCCGAGCTGGCGGCAGGTGGTGCGCCAGAAGACGGTGGCGTTATCGCCGTGCAGGCGGTCGAGGGTTACTGCTGCGCTGCGCACCAGATCACGACGGCTTGCGAGCGGAAAAAACGCGAGCGATGATGGGGTGGGCTGAAGTTGGGCGGCAGTGTTGGGCATTCGAACCATCCTTTACGTGAGTGATTCGTTTTAACCCCATCATGGTTAAGGTTTGGTTGCTTCACTGATGTTGGATTTTATCGACCTGTATCAAAAAAAGAACCCCCGAGGTCTATCCTCGAGGGTTCTCATTTGATTTCAATATCTTGTCGATATTTTACTATGGCAGCGTATAGGCAATAACATAATCGCCCGGCTTGGTGCCAATCGAGCCATGGCCACCGGCGACCTGCACCACATATTGCTTACCGTTCAGCTCGTAGCTCATAGGCGTTGCCTGTCCGCCCGCTGGCAGACGGCCTTTCCAGAGCACTTTGCCGGTGGCGAGATCATAGGCCCTAACGTAGTTATCAACGGCAGCACCGAGGAAAACCACGCCGGATTTGGTAATCATCGGACCACCAATGCCCGGCACACCCACAGCAAAAGGCAGTGGCAGCGGGGTCATATCCCGGACCGTGCCGTTGCGATGCTGATAGGCGATCTTGCCAGTGTTGAGATCGACGCCCGCAACAGTGCCCCATGGTGGAGCCTGGCATGGGATGCCAAGGGGCGACAGGAACGGACCCATTTTCACGGCATAGGGTGCGCCGTCATTGCGGTTCAGGCCCTGTTCCGATCCCTTTTCATCCTGCTTTTTCGGTGGCACCTGATCGCGCGGCACCAGTTGCGAGGTAAACGCCAGATAGGTCGGCATACCGAACATCAGGCCGCGCTCTGGATCGACCGCAACAGAGCCCCAATTGAAGGTGCCGAAATTGCCGGGATAGATGATAGAGCCTTGCAAGGATGGCGGCGTATATTGGCCGTCATAGCGCAACTCATGAAACCGGATGCGGCAGGCCAGCTGATCCAGCAGGGTGATGCCCCACATGTTGCGCTCTTGCAGCTTTTCCGGGCGGAAGGTCAGCTCCGAAATCGGCTGGGTTGGCGAGGCATGATCTTCAGGAATGGTGCCGCCCGGCGCCGGCAGTTCTTTCACCGGAATAATCGGCTGGCCGGTGCGACGGTCCAGCACATAGATATCGCCCTGCTTTGTCGGAGCCACCAGCGCTGGAATGGTTGCGCCGTCACGCTTCAAATCCAGCAGCACGGGCTGGGCAGGCACATCCATGTCCCACAGGTCATGGTGCACAAATTGCTTTACCCAGCGCACCTGCCCGGTGTTGATATCCAAAGCCACAACAGAAGACGAGTATTTCTCCACATTGGCGCTGCGGTTCATGCCCAATTGGTCGGGCACCTGATTGCCCATCGGCAAATACACAAGACCGAGCTGTTCATCTGCTGAAAATACCGACCAGCTATTGGGTGAATTGACCGTATAGGTCTGACCCGCAGGGATTGGTGTGGTTTCTGTTGGGTTGCCACTATCCCAGTTCCAGATCAGGGCACCGGTGTGCACATCAAAGGCGCGGATTACGCCGGATTGCTCCATGGTGGAATAGTTATCATTGACGGCACCGCCAATGATGATCTTGCCAGCCGCAATCACCGGCGGCGAGGTGGAATAATAATAGCCAGCCGGATTGTATTTCATGCCCTGCTCAAGGTGCAGCGTGCCCTTGTCGGCAAAGCTCTCGCACACCTTGCCGCTTGCCGCATCCAGCGCAATCAGGCGTGCGTCTGATGTGGGCAGATAAACACGGGTGGCGCAGGGTGCACCGGCTGTTGCCTGTGCGTCGGCATAATAGGTCACGCCGCGGCAGGTCTGGTGTTGGCGATCGGGGTTGAGACCCACATTGGGGTCATATTTCCATTTTTGCTTGCCGGTTGCAGCATCAATGGCAATGGCCCAATTGTGCGGGGTGCAGAGATAAAGCGTATCGCCAACCTTAAGGGGCGTTACCTGATAAGTGGTTTCGCCCACGTCACCCGGTTGTTTCACATCGCCAGTCTCAAAGGTCCAAGCGGTTTTGAGGGTTTTGACATTATCAGGGGTAATCTGGGTGAGCGGCGAATAGCGCTGACCAAAGGGTGTGCGGCCATATTGGTGCCACTCGCCATCCTTGATTGTGCTGCCATAGGCGGGGTTGGCGTCGGTTACCTCCATCGGCAGCGTGCCGGATTTTCCGTAAGGGTCGTGGGTCATGGAATAGCCAGCCACGCAAAGCGACACCAGAACTGGCAGCGCCACCGGCCACATGCTGGCCGCAATGCCGCCTTCGCGGCGATGCAATGGCCCAAGCTTGCGGCGCACGGCGGGCAAAAGCAGCAAGAAGCCAAGAACGATCACAAGGCCGCCGCGCGATGCCAACTGCCACCAATCAAACCCGACTTCCCAGATAGCCCAGCCAAGGCAACCGAGAATAAAAAGGCCATACACGGTGAGCGCGCTTGCCTTGCGCATCACCAAAAGCAGCGCCGTGAGCAAAAAGACCAGACCCGCAACCAGAAAAAATGGACTGCCGCCCAACGAAAGCAGATATACACCGCCACCGCCTAGCACCAGCCCCATCGCGGCGAAAACAATCGCTGTGAGGATAAGAACCATTGATAACATCCCATGACATGCGCTGCGAGCGAAGCATACGGCCATAAAAATGCCCTTGAGCTTTACCGCAACGCGCAAATTTTCCGCACAACCGCCGAAGCAGGGCAAGCCCGTTTCAGATGTCATGCAGACTGAAAATCATGCCTCAAAAATAAAGCATAGTGTTCTGCCAACGCAGCGGCGGCGCAAAGGTTCCATAAAAATAAAAAGGTTCTTGTAAGAGGTCCAAACGGTGGTTTTTACGCTTTGCCCTTGCCCGCATCAGTCTTCATTGCCATGTTGAGAGCATGACAAAGGAGACAGATTGCATGACGAAAGCCCTCTTGCTGATTGATATTCAAAACGGCTTTTGCCCTGGCGGAAACCTGCCCGTCCCGGCTGGCGACACCATTGTGCCAGTCGTCAATGCGCTGATGGCAAGCGGCCATTACGACCTGATTGTGGCCTCACAGGATTGGCACCCCGCCAACCACGGCAGCTTTGCCTCCATGCATCCCGGCAAACAGCCTTTTGAAATGGGCATGCTTTCCGGCAAGCAGCAAGTGATGTGGCCGGATCATTGTGTGCAAGGCACACAGGATGCCGAGTTTCACCCCGACCTCAACATCAGCCGCATTAATTATATTCAGAAAAAAGGCGAAAATCCTGACGTGGATAGCTACTCGGCCTTTCGCGACAATGACCAAACCAGCACCACCGGCCTTCACACCTATCTTCAGGAAAAAGGCGTAACTCAACTGGATATTGCGGGCTTGGCGACTGATTTTTGCGTTAAGTTTTCGGCCCTTGATGCCGTGGAGATGCTGCCGGGTGTCACGACGCGGTTCATTCAGGATGCCAGTCTCGGCATCGATCCACAAACGGTGGAAGCTGCCATTGCCGACATGCAATCCCATGGCGTGCACGTTATCACCAGCAGCACAGTTCTCGGCCAAGATTCGCCCAAAGCTTGATAGGAAATGCATCAACCCCAAGGACATTGATTTACGGTTCCTCAACGATTATGTCAGCGCGTGAGACGGATCGGAGGAGCCGATATGCAAACCATCACCAGCATTGCCGAACTGCGGCAAAGGCTTGCGCCCCACCGGCGTGAAGGAAGCACCATCGGCTTTGTGCCCACCATGGGCTATCTGCACGAAGGCCATCTGACGCTGGTGGCGAAGGCCCGCGCTGAGAATGCAATCACGGTTGTTTCCATCTTTGTAAACCCGCTGCAATTTGGCAAAAACGAAGATCTGGCCGCCTATCCACGCGATTTGGCCCGCGATAGCGCCATGCTGGAGGCTGTTGGCGTCGATTATCTGTTCGCGCCGGGCGTTGAGGATATGTATCCTCGGCCCATGGACACCGTGGTGGACCTGCCAAAGCTGGGCAGCAAACTGGAAGGCGAGGCACGCCCCGGCCATTTTGCTGGCGTTGCCACTGTGGTAACCAAGCTTTTCAACATTGTGCAGCCGGATAGCGCTTATTTTGGCGAAAAAGACTATCAGCAAGTGGCCATTATCCGCCGCATGGTTGAGGACTTGGCGCAAGATGTGCGCATTGTTCCGGTTGCTACTGTACGCGAGGCCGATGGGCTGGCCTGCTCATCGCGCAACGTCTATCTCAGCCCCGCTGAGCGCGCCGCCGCTGTTATCGTACCCGAAGCGTTGAACGAGGCCGCAAAACTTGCGCACAGCGGTATAACCGACCCTTACGCAATGGAAGCCGCCCTCACCGCCTTTATTGGTCGCGAGCCTCTGGCTCATGCAGAGGTGGTGGCGGTGCGCCATCCACACACGCTGGAAAAGCTGGACAGGCTGGATCAACCGTTTCTGGTGCTGCTCTATGTGCGGCTTGGCACAACAAAACTGCTGGACAATCGCGTCATCACCCCATCGCATCCCCACGCTTGACGACCTTCAGAAAGACAACGCCCCATGAGCACGCCAACCCGCCAAAAGCGCCTGACACCCAGCGACGTTGCTGCCCTCAAAGGTCAGCAGCCGATTGTGTCTCTGACCGCCTATACAACGCCGATGGCGCGGCTGCTCGATAGCCATTGCGATCTGCTTTTGGTGGGCGATAGCCTCGGCATGGTGCTGTATGGTCTGGACAGCACCGTGGGCGTGACCATGGAGATGATGATTGCCCATGGGCAAGCGGTTTTACGCGGAGTCAGCCGCGCCTGCGTCATTGTTGATATGCCGTTTGGCTCCTATCAGGAATCCAAGGAACAGGCCTTTCGCAATGCTGCCCGCCTGATGAAGGAAACAGGTTGCGATGGCATCAAGCTGGAAGGCGGGGTGGAAATGGCAGAAACCGTGCATTTTCTCAGCCAGCGCGGTGTGCCGGTTCTCGGCCATGTTGGTCTCATGCCGCAGCAGGTCAACACCTCTGGCGGCTATCGCTCCAAGGGTCATAGCGATGCGGAAGCAGACGCCATCCGCCGAGATGCGAAAGCCATTGCTGACGCGGGCGCGTTTGCCATTGTCGTTGAAGGCACGGTTGAGCCTTTGGCGCGCGCAATTTCTGAAAGCCTCACGGTTCCCACCATTGGCATTGGCGCGTCGCCAGCCTGCGATGGTCAGATCCTCGTCTCCGATGACATGCTGGGGCTTTTCAACGACTTCAAGCCGCGCTTTGTCAAACACTATGCCGAATTGGCAGGCGTGATCTCAACCGCTGTGGAAACCTATGCCGCAGAGGTCAAGGCTCGACACTTTCCCGGACCAGAACATACGTTTAAGCCGCGCTCGAAGAACTGAAACGGCAAGCGCGGGCGTCGGGTCACCTATTTCGGCATCACCCGTTCAAGCTGGAAGATGCCGTCGTTAAAACGTTCCATTTGCTCCGCCATCAGCGCCTGTGCATCATGCAGACCGCGATTGTAGCATTGCACCCCAACGGTGCTTGCCATGAAATCAATCAGGCTTTCCGCTTCAAAGCGACCGAGTTGCACATCATGCTCAGCAAGCAAATGGTGCTGAACACGGGCAACCATGGTGGCCAGTTCCTCTTTGGAAAACATCGGCTTTGTCATAAACGGCGTTCCTTTTGTTCAAGCGCTGCGTGAAGCCTCCGGATAATCTGACGTTGAAAGGCTGCATGCCGTTCAGCGAAATTCAGCCGAAACATCATCTTAATTGGTTTGCCTATCAACGTCAGGTGTCATAAGCCACCACGAAAATACTTCAGGACCACGCCATGTCAGACTTTTTCAGCGGCGCACGCCAGAGCTTGCCCGTGACACTTTCATCCTTGCCGTTTGCGGCCCTGTTTGGCGCGGTGGCAGCGGCCAACGGCCAAACCGTGCTGGAGGCCGCCCTCACCAGCGCCACCATTTTCGCAGGTGCCAGCCAATTGGTGGGCATTGAGCTGTTTGGTCATAACGTGCCCGCATGGTTGATTGTGCTGTCGGTCTTTGCCGTCAATTTTCGCCACATCCTCTATTCGGCAGCGATCGGGCCTTATTTCAAAGCGCTGAGCGGCACACAAAAAGCCATCGCCTTCTTCTTTATGACCGACCCGCAATTTGCCGAAACCATCAAGCATAGCGAAAAAGGCAATACCGTTTCATTTGGCTGGTATATGGGTTTCGCACTGGCAATCTACGTTCCATGGGTCGCTTTCAGCGCCATTGGGGCCGTGTTCAGCAGCATGGTGGGCGATCCTAAAAATCTGGGCCTTGATGTGTTGCTGCCGGTTTACTTCATGGGCAGCGTACTCGGCTTTCGCCGCAGGCCCAATTTTGTCATCACTGTAGCGGTTAGCGCTGTCGCTTCGATTGTTGCCATCCAGATTGTCGGCTCCCCGTGGCATGTCAGCCTCGGCGCACTGGCAGGTATTATCACCGCCGCCCTGCTGCCACCTCCAAAGACCACAGGCATTCCGACCGCAGCGGAGATTGTCGAATAATGTTGAACATCGACACCCATATGATGATGATCATTCTGGCTGCCGCCGTTGCCACCTATGCCACGCGCGCAGGCGGCCACCTGATCATCAGCCGCCTTAAATCCATTCCGCCGCGGGTTGATGCGGCCCTGAATGCCGTGCCTGCCGCTGTTCTCACCACCTTGGTGGCTCCCGCCTTTTATGCAGGCGGTCTGGAAGTCAAAATCGCCATGGTGGTTGGACTTCTGGTGGGGTTGCGGTTCTCGTTCATTCCCATGCTGTTGTGTGGTTGGGGCACGGCCGTGCTGCTACGCCACCTGTTTCTTTAGAGTTTGTCAGGGAAAATTGGAATCCAGTTTTCCCGAATAGACAAACGAAAATGAAGAATATTAGAGTCTGTCTGGTTCAATCTGAACCTGACAGACTCTAGACGTTGGTCCGAAAACCGCATTGCTCTGAGAAACCTTGAAGATATTCTCGTATTACGTGTCTTTTTGACGCATTATCGTTGCAACACAGCGAGACAAAACACTCAATTGACACATAAAAGTGCCGGAACCCTCCATTTACAGGGTTACATTGTTCATCAGCTACACATAATATTAAAAACCTAAAGTAGAATCATATAGCGGGAACTTTGCTGTTTGAGACTGTTGGAAGGGACGTGCACGATGAATCATCAGAGCCATAAACTAGCGATTATCCAAGGCGGAAAGGATCAGGAGAATGCACCTGATCCCATTCACCAGATCGCCGAGGATCTGCAAATGCTGATCAAAGCATCCACCCAGGGACGCTATGAGATGCTGAGCTATCTGCTGGAAATTGCTCTTGATGAAGCCATGCGTGAAAGCAAAGACCGTAGCCTGCATCCACGCTGATGGCGGCATAATTGCTTAAATCGGAATCGATTTAAGGCTCACATTATGCAGCAGATGAAGGTGTAAGTTCGCAACGCCAGACAATGCCTGACGTTGCGCAACATCGGCCTGACGTTGCGCAACACCATTCACACGCGGTTAAGCGGCTCGGTTGCCTTGATCAGCCATTGGCGGGCGTCTTCATCAACCAACAGCGGCATCAGTTCTTCGCGCGTGCGGGCGTGATAGTCATCCAGCCAACGCACTTCCTCGCGGGTCAGCAAGGACTCGATAATCAATTGACGATCAATTGGCACAAAGGTGAGCGTTTCAAAACTCATCATGTCCTGATCTCCGCCCTCAACAGGTTCCAGATCACGCACATACACCAGATTTTCAATGCGGATGCCAAAAAAGCCGGGGCGGTAATAACCGGGTTCATTCGACAGAATCATGCCGGGCAACAGTTCTTGTGTCGACAAGCGTGAAATCCGCTGCGGTCCTTCATGCACTGACAGGAAGGAGCCGACACCGTGCCCCGTACCATGGGCAAAATCGGCACCGGCCTTCCACAAGGCAATGCGCGCCAGGGGATCAAGATCGCATCCGCGCGCACCCTTCGGGAATTTTGCCGTGCTAATGGCAATCATGCCCTTCAAAACAAGCGTGAAGAAGCGCTTCTCTTCCGGCCCAATTGCGCCCACGGCCACGGTGCGGGTGATATCCGTGGTGCCGTTGACATATTGCGCGCCGGAATCAATCAGAAACATTTCGCCAGCGTTGAGCGGCCGATCAGTGTCGGTTGTCACCCGATAATGCATGATAGCGGCATGCTCACCGGCACCGGCAATGGTATCAAACGAGATATCGCGCAAGGGATTTTGCATGCGCTCCCCCACCCGCGTGCGCGCCGCTTCCAGCGCCTTGGTGGCACCAATTTCCGTCACGCTGCCCGCTGGCTGCTGATCGAGCCAGCTGAGAAACTCCACCACGGCCACGCCATCTTGCAGATGGGCAGCCGCCGAGCCGTTCAGCTCCACCATGTTTTTGACAGCCCTGCCCAGCTTGGCGGGGTCGCTGCCATCCACCACCTTGCCGCCCTGGCTCGACACCAGAAGATGAAGCGCGGATGGTGCCAAGTCCGGGTCGATCACAATCGACGCCCCGCTCTTGGCAAAGTTACCCAGAATAGCAATGAAGTCCTTGGGGTCTTGCTGGGTGGCCAGAGGTGCCAGATAGGCCGAAACCTCCAGATTGGTCTTGCGCTTATCCAGAAACAGATCGGCCTTACTGTTTGCATAAATGATCGCCCGCGCCAGAGGATGGGGCGTATGCGGCACGTCCGCGCCACGGATATTGAAAATCCACGCCACCGACGATGGATCGGTAATCAGCACGGCATCGTGTTGGCTGTTTCGCAAATCCTGCGCAATTTTTGCAATTTTATCCGAGGCTTCGACGCCTGCCGCCGACAGAGGCTGGATACTGACGGCTCCCAGAGGCGGCTCTGGCTGGTCTGTCCACACGGCATCCAGCGGGTTTTCCGCCACCATAACCAATGTACCACCAATAGACGCAACGGCCTTTTCAAGCCGTGTCACCTGCGAAACGGTGTGCATCCATGGATCAATGCCAAGACGAAAACCCTTCGGGGCGTGGGCGGGAATCCATTTTGCCGGTGGTTCATCAATCAGATCGCCCGGCGTAAACACCTCCAGATCCACCTGTTGGCGCACCTGCGTCACATAGCGGCCATCCACAAAAACCACCGCCTGCTGCGCGGTGACCAAAACCTCGCCCGCAGAGCCGGTAAACCCTGTCAGCCACGATATGCGCTCGGCACAGGCAGGCACGTATTCGCCCTGATATTCGTCAGCGCGTGGTACAAGAAACCCGTCAATACCGAGGGCTGCGAACCGCTCACGCAAGGCCTCGACTCGCGCCTTGCCAAATTGAGGGGTGGAGGTGACGTCAAAAGATTGAAACATAAGACCTGCTCGACACAATCAAAACTAAAAACAGCCTACTGCATAATTCCTTGAATCGGAATCGATTACAGCGCCATGCGCCCCATAAACTGAAAGATACCATAGCGCATCATGCCAAATATCCGCTCGCCAATGGCATTACTGCATCGGCTGGGGCATTGGCGCATCGGCTGCAAGCGGCGTTTGAGGATTTTGCATAACATATGGGCTCACGTCAGACGCCATGACAGATTGTGACAGATTTTTGACCAAAAACAGGCTGAACTGGCATTTAAGTATGCATCAAACGCATAGCTACCATTCCATCAAATCTCTAGGATAATGCAGCGCAACACGTTAGAAGCACCGCAACATATCACTTCAAATGAAATCAAGAGAAAAACGATGACCAGCCCGATCCGCACAACCTCTCCGACCCGCGCTATGCCGCACGGCCGCCAGATTGGGCTGAACGGTGCGTCGTCGCTGTCTCGTGATATTCTTGCTGGCGCAGGCCGCCCAGGCACCGTGCGCAACACATCCGTTCGCGCTGCGATCTGATAGCACGACAATTCCAGTTTTAAAAATACGAGACCTGCTTGAGCTATCCTCCCAAGGCTCGCGGGTGATCAGGGAAACCTGATCGAAGAAAAAAGGCGACATCATTGATGTCGCCTTTTTTGCGTTCTGCACGGCGCTGCAACACTTTTAATCTGCTGCAACAATATAGAGGCGCGCCGCCGTGCTGGCGCACCCACGGCCAAAGCCCCGCTTATTGCAGGTGAATCGTTACCCAGCCATTGCGCCAGATGGTGCGGACATGTTTGAGGCCAGCGCCATTATAGGCCGCAATCACCTTCCAGCGCTGCGCTGCCAAAATGCCAGAGAGAATCACGGAACCGCCCGGTGCCAGATGATTGACCAGTTGCGGTGCCATTTTCATCAAAGGGCGCGCCAGAATATTGGCGATAATCAAATCAAACGGGCCATATTTAGAAAAGGCTGTCGAATGGAATCCGGGCGCGGTGCGAAATTCGATTCCATTCGGAACACCGTTGCGAACGCCATTTTCAGCAGCAACGCGCACTGCGATCGGATCAATATCCGTGGCCAGAACCGGCACAGGCAAAAGCTTGCGCACGGCAATGGCCAGCACGCCGCTGCCGGTGCCCAGATCCAGAGCATTGCGGATCTTGCGTGAGCGCACCACGCTGTCGATCATTTCAAGACAACCAGCCGTGGTGCCATGATGGCCGGTGCCAAAAGCCTGCCCCGCATCAATCTCGATGGCCAGATCATTGACCTGCACCTTGTCCCTATCGTGCGAACCATGCACCAGAAAGCGCCCTGCCCGCACTGGCGTCAAACCTTCGAGCGATTTGGCAATCCAATCGATATCAGGAATCACTTCGCGCTGCACCGGCAGATCCGGAAACTCTTCAGCAAGCGCCGACTGCACGCGCGCCAGCACATCACCTTCATCTTCGATCATGAGATAAATGGATGCCTCCCAGACATCGTTTTTCTCATCCACTTCCGTGGTGGCGATGGCGAAATCCTCTTCACCAAATTCAAAGCTCATCAGATCCAGAATACGATTGGTCTGCTGTTCGGTGGCGCTGACAAAAAAACGAATTTCGCTCACGATGGACATGTCCTGCTGAAGGTCTCTTCTCTACAGGGAACGTGATCCATGAGACACAAGGTTCCACTGTAGCGCTTATATTGACTGCATCCCTGAACCGGTGTCCGGTTCAGGGATACAGCCATGTTTTTCGGTACAATGCCTGAGCGCCGGTTGCAAGAAAAAGCCCGACCAGGGGAGAAATTCAGCCCTTCGCCAAATTTTCCAGCTTTTTGACCGCAACATCCGGGTTTTCGCCATAGGCAATCGTGCCCTTGAAGCGGCCAGCGCTGTCGAGCAGAAAAACCGACGCCGTGTGATCCATGGTGTAATCACCATTCGGATTTTTGTCATCGACCGGTACTTTCTTGGCATAAACCCGAAAGCTCTTCACCATCTCCATCACCTTGTCCGGTGCGCCTGCAATGCCGGTGATGCGATCTGACACGTTGGAGACGTAGCGGTTCATAATGTCCGGTGTGTCGCGCTCAGGATCAACGGTCACGAAGAATGCGTTGAGCTTGTCGCCTTTCGGATCCACTTTTTTCAACCAGCCATCCAGCTCGAAAAGCGTTGTGGGGCATACTTCGGGGCAATGGGTGAAGCCAAAAAACACCGCACTCGGCTTGCCGCGCATCGCCTGCTCGGAAATGGCTTTGCCGTGCTGGTCAACAAGCTGAAACGGTGCGCCAAACGCACTCTCGACAAGCTGCTGCTTTGCTCCGGAAATCTGAAATGTCATATAGCCCAGAAATGCAGCGCAAACTGCTGCCAGTCCCCATAATGCAATCCGTAATCTCTTCATTCCACCGCACTGCCCTGTTTCAAAACCTGCCGCCATTCTGAATACGCTGCTTGGTTGTTCAAATGCAAATCAACTCGGCAATGCTCTGCAACTTTTATCATCATACTGGCCACAACAACACGTTATCGCCCCGCTCTGAAAGATTGCGCACCACTATACATATAAAGATAAAAAACAATCTTTCGCAAAATTAGCGGAAGCTTAACTGTTGTCGGTAAAATCTGCACTTATGGAAATGGTGCAGCAACATCTGTGCCATATCACACAAGGCGCGCGCAAATTTCATTGCGGCTCGTCCGCAGCAATTTTTGAGAGATCTATCCAGCGGGGCGGTGACATTTATGAGCGACAAAAGTTCTGGGCGCGGACTTTCCATCAGTCAACGCTTGATGACATTGGGAGTGGCAACCACATGCGCAATCGTCGCCATGCTCGCGGTGGGGTATTATAAAAGCAGCCAGTTGGATGCATCCCTCATCCGCGCCATTGACATCAAAGGTAAGGTCGAGACCATTAATGACCTGCGGCGCGCCAATGATGAAATAACCTTGGCGGCCATGGATACCATTATTGACCGCGCCGACCGTAAAATTCATCCCGAGCGCCAGGAAATTTTTGATAGAGGCAGCAAAACGCTTCTGAGCGGTGCTGCGATTGTCAAAGAAGTCGCCAAAGATCTCGGGGTTGAAAGTGCGGTGAGCACTTACGACTCGGACGTCAAAAGCTTCATTCAGGAAACCGGTCTTGAGCTGAAAACACTGGTGGAATCGGGCGCGGACGAAGACGCCTATGCACGCATTGATGATGTGATTGACCAGGCTGGCGCAAATCTGGGCAAGATGCTGGCAACACTCTATTCGACCGGCAACAAACTGGTTGAACAGCGCGTGAACGAGGCAACCACGGCCTCCAGAAGCTCGATTGTCATGCAGCTTTCCATCGGCATTGTCGCCTTTCTGGTGGTTCTTGCCCTGCAAATCATCAACACCCGGTTTATTCTGTCCGGTATCCGCAGTGCGCGCACCAGCCTGCAAGACATTGTCAGCGGAAATTATAACGCGCAAATCGAAAACCTGCACCGTTCCGACGAGATTGGCGAAATTGCCCGCGCAGCCGAGGTTTTTCGTCAATCAGCCATGGAAAAGTTGGCTCTTGAAGTGCAAACTGAAGAAACCCGCAAAATCAATGAAAGCCAGTTGCATGAGCGCGCCAATGCCGCAGCCAAAGAGCGCGACCGCCTCAACGTGGCTGTTGACGCTCTGGGCAAGGGATTGAACCAGCTTGCGGAAGGCAATTTGCGCGCCGTGATTGATCAGGAATTCCCGCAGGAAATCGACCGCTTGCGCATCGATTTCAATCAGGTCGCTGCACGCCTTTACAATGTCATGCAAGAAATCTCGGTCAATTCCTCCTCCATTCAGGCAAATGCCAACCAGATGCGCTCTGCCGCCGATGATCTGGCCAAGCGCACCGAACAGCAGGCCGCATCGCTGGAACAAACATCGGCAGCCCTTGCCGAAATCACCGAGACCGTGCGCACCAGCACCCAGCGCGCTGAAGATGCAGGCACAATGGTTGCCAACACCAATTCATTCGCCGAGCGCTCGGTGGCCGTTGTGGCCGATGCCATGGCCGCCATGGAGCGGATTGAAGACGCCACCGCCGAAATTGGCAAAATCATTAATGTGGTTGAGGAAATCGCCTTCCAGACCAATTTGCTGGCGTTGAACGCCGGTGTTGAGGCAGCGCGCGCCGGTGAGGCTGGCAAAGGCTTTGCCGTTGTCGCCCAGGAAGTGCGCGCTTTGGCTGGCCGCGCGGCCACTGCCGCCCAAACCATCAAGTCTCTGGTGGGCAAATCCAACGATGAAGTACGCACAGGCGTGGAGCTTGTGACGGCCACTGGCGAGGCTTTGCACAAAATAGGTGAGGATGTTCTCAAAATTAACGGGCATGTTAAGTCGATCGTAACTTCCGCGCGCGAACAATCAATTGGACTGAGCGAGATAAACTCTGCGGTTGGACAAATGGACCACGTGACGCAACAAAATGCGGCCATGGTCGAACAAACCAATGCCGCGAGCCACACGCTGGCCAGCGACGCTGAGAACCTGGGACGGCTTGTGGGCCAGTTCAAGGTTCAAGGTGCGAAGCCTGGAGAGCCGATCAGCAAACCGATGCCGGTAAAATCGACATCAACACCAACACCATCGCCCGCAAGGCAGCTTATAGGCAAGGTTGCGGGTGCATTTAGTAAAAGCAGCAATGCGCCGCCCGCCAAAGCAAAGGCAGCGGCAACCGCGACAGCAACCGATCAGTGGGAAGAGTTCTAACCATGTCTAATGCCATCAAACAGTCTGGAGCATATCTCGAAATTGTCTCGTTCCATTTGGGCGAGCAAGAGTTTTGTATCGACATCATGGCCATCCGCGAAATTCGTGGTTGGGCCCCCGTGACGCCGATGCCCCACACACCTCCTTACGTGCTGGGTCTGATCAACCTGCGCGGCGCCGTTATTCCGGTTATCGACATGGCCTGCCGTCTCGGCATGAGCATGACTGAGCCGTCCGAGCGCTCTGCCATTATCGTCACCGACATTGGCGGCAAGCTGGTTGGTCTGCTGGTTGAGCAGGTCTCCGACATGATGACCATTCGCGGTGAAGACTTGCAGCCAGCTCCGGAAATTATCCCGGAAATGCAACGCGATTTCTGCCGCGGCATTGTGGCTCTCGAAAAATCCATGGTCTGCTTCCTCAACCTCGATACGGTCATTGCCGACGAGTTGCTGGCAAACGCAGCCTGACAACAGGCTTCATCATGGGCGAAAGCGCATGATGGATTTTATCATGATATCCACTGGTTCGGACGTGATGGCACCGAACCGGTGGTTTTTGCGTTGAGTGTGGACCGTAGCATCCTGCTGCATGCTTCCTCAAATCGGAATCGATTCAAGGAGAAAATTATGCAGTAGATTAAAAGTGCTACAGCGTTCTTTGTGCACCATATGTGGTGAGAGGCGCTGTAGAACAGCGCGACAGGGGCTTTTTTCATCATCCCCCATGGCATTCGCCAATCGGGCTCTTACATAATTTATAAGAGAGACATCTGCATTGAGCCTCTTTGCAATTGCGCCCTGACGGAGAATGGAGACCAACCATGAAAACCCTGATCACCTCAACACTTGCAGCCGCTTTTTTGGCTGGCACAATGGTGCTTCCGGCCAATGCTGCGCAAAGCGAGATTTCCAAAATCCTGTTTGGCACGATCTACAATGACAACGTTTCCGTGGTGAATGTGGCGAACCACATGCATGGGCGCGAAAACGACCTGCCGCTCACGGCTATCTACCCATCGAAGGATCGGATGCAAAACGCACAAGCTGAAGTGAGAAGCAGCCCTTCCTTACGCGAAGCCATGCAAAAGCGCGGCATTCGCATCCATAACATTGTGTGGGTGCAAACCGCGCTCAACGGCGGAAAAATCGTTTACATAAAATAAGTTAAGTGCATCAAAAAGGCCTGCCTGCTTTCAATAAAAACAGGCAGGCCTTATTTTTCAACATGTCAATGAATGCTTGCGCAATGAAGACCACCCCGGTGGCTTAAGGATGGTCTTCGTGACCCACAGGTAAAGGTCTTTGTGCAAAAGCGGCAGCCTCAAAACCAGCCAAAACCGCTAGAGCATTCGTATCCTGCGCTCATGTTCGCCTTAAAAGCATCCAGCATTCTGTGCATCATAGATCGCACAAAAGAGGTTGTAAGCTTTAAATCCGCTGCATATTTCCCCAAACAATTCCAGCCTAGGACGCAATGCACCAGAGACGACAACCCAGCCCAGTCGTTTGACATGCGCAGACGCTCAGTGGTGAAGCTCTTAACCCAGCCCCCACGCAGCGTTAATTTGCACTATCACGCCCCAAGGATAAACCCCTGAATTCTCATGAATGGTCAGAATGACAGGTGATAAAATGACCTTTTTTGGGATCATATCTTGGGCTTACGGCTTGCCATTTTTCCAGACCGGATTCTGATTGAACAGCGGCACCGTGGAAATTCCCATTTTCGCCGACCCATCCACAACCTGGCGGGAATGGATCAGATAGACCAGCGTATCATTGGCCTTATCGTAAATTCGATTCACCACCAGCGATTTCCAGATCAACGAACGTCCCTGACGAAACACCTCTTCGCCTGACTTGGAGAGATTGATATCGCCAATCTCGATCGGGCCGGTCTGGCGGCAGGCAATGGCCCCATTGGAGGGATCCTCAAACCAGTTTCCCTTGTGCAATCGGTCAATCAGCGAGCGGTCGAAATAGGTGACATGGCAGGTCACCCCTTTGACCTGCGGATCAGCAATGGCCTCAACCACAATGTCATTGCCGGTCCAGTCTACTCCGACTTTGCCAATGACATCCGCAAACGCCAATCCACTGGACACCGATAGGGCAGCCGCAGCCATGGTCAGGGTTTTCACAACGCTCGACATATCAATCTCCAAAGAACATCTGAAGAAGAGATATGGCTTCACGCCACCGTTACAAGAGTGAAACCTGATCAGCGCAACGCCCTTGCCGGTTTGCGCACAGAACAGGCCTGATAACCACCGGGAAACAGCTTGCCCACAGACAGGCCAACCATGCCCGCCAGCTCCACCACATCCGCAGCCCCTTTGCGATCCATCATCTCCACCACGGCTTGTGCGCAAATGTTGGCATCTTCAGCGGCATTATGATGGCGAAACGACAGATCCAGATGAGCCGCCAGAATATTGAGCTTATGGGAGGGCAGTTGCGGCCAGATTTTTTGCGCAAGCTTGACGCTGCACACATAATCAAAGCTCGGATAGGGCAGCCGGTAGGCATCCAGTGCGCCACGCCAGACCGAAAAATCAAAGGCGGCATTGTGGGCAATCATCATCGCACCCGCAAAATCGTCGGCAAATTCATCCATCACTTCAGGAAATTCAGGCGCATCCTCAACATGTTCAGGCCGAATGCCGTGAATGGCGATGTTGAACGATGAAAACCGCATGGTGCGTGGGCGAATCAGCCGCTCTTCCACCCGTACCACCTGCCCATCTGCAATCCATGCCAAGCCAACCGAGCACGCACTATCGCGCCCCTCATTGGCGGTTTCAAAATCGATGGCGATGGTTTTTGGGGCGATGGTTTTGGGCGCGATGCTTTTTGATGATAACGACATCGCTATTGCATAAGCGCCATGGAGAATTTGGGCAAGATAAGCCTCTTGACTTTGGCAGGTGCCTGTTGAAAAAATCATCCATGAACGCAATTCGCTCAACCCACGTGATGACCCTTCTTACCAACGTTCCGCGGGAACGTGGGGATGGCGTCGCTTGGCTTTAGTGTAACGACCTTCAAACCCCACCAACCCTGCGATCGTCAGCAGGGTTGATCAAAGCTCCTGCTCCTTCGCCGATAAAAGAGAGCAGATATGTCAGATAATCCACCCATTATACCCGTTGCCCAAAACGCTCGCTGGCCGGAGGGCTTGATAATTCGTGTCATTGGCTCCGATGATGCCGAAGGGCTGACAGCCATGCAAAACCTGCCCGGTTTTCGGTTCGGCACGCTTCGTCCACCCTATCCAACCGTTCAAGGTGCCCGCAAATATATCGAGACCCTTCCGCCCAACGTCACCTCACTGGTTGCTGTATTAGACGGTAAAATTGTTGGTCACGCCGGAATGACCCAATTGGCAGGCCGCCGCAGCCACGTGGCCACGATTGGCATGGGCGTGCACGATGATTATCAACGCCGGGGCATTGGCCGCGCCCTTATGGGCGAGCTGGTGGCGATTGCTGATGACTGGCTGAACATCAAGCGGCTGGAACTGACTGTTTATACTGACAACGCTGGAGCCATAGCGCTTTATGAAAGCTTCGGTTTTGAGCGCGAAGGCCTGCACCGGGCCTTTGCCTTTCGTGAAGGCCGCTTTGTGGATGCTTACGCCATGGCCCGCATGCCCGCTTGAAAAACAGAGGGGTTTCGCGCCCCTCTTCACCATCTTGGTGGCTTTTTGCGGCTCCCCTCTGTACTTTCGAAGCTTTCCCGGTTAGGAACGGCGCAACCATACCCGCAATCGGCGGGCGTCGTGCCTTCGTGTCTGTCCTGAGATAGCTGCTTGGCGCATGACCTGATGACAGATATTTCGAGAGATGACCCCATGACTATTTATGACGGCATCGTCCCGGCGATTGCCGAGGCCTTGCGCAAACGTGGTTACGCCACCCTCACCCCTGTGCAACAAGCGATGATCGATGAAGATCTCGAAGGCCGGGATGCGCTGGTTTCGGCCCAGACGGGTTCTGGTAAAACGGTTGCCTTTGGCCTTGCCCTGGCTCCCACATTGCTTGGCGGCGAAAACCGCTTTGAGCGCGCCACCACCCAGCCTGTGGCACTGTGCATTGCCCCCACCCGCGAATTGGCCTTGCAGGTTCAGCGCGAGCTGGAATGGCTCTATGAAAACACTGGTGCGGTGTTTGCCACCTGCGTTGGCGGCATGGACATTCGCAACGAGCGCCGTGCGCTGGAGCGCGGTGCACATATCATTGTTGGCACACCGGGCCGCCTGCGTGACCACATCACCCGCCGCGCTCTCGATCTCTCCGGCCTGAAGGCCGTGGTGATGGACGAAGCCGACGAAATGCTAGACCTCGGCTTCCGCGAAGATCTTGAATTTATCCTCGAAGCCTCACCGGATGATCGCCGCACGTTGATGTTCTCGGCCACTGTGCCGCGCTCGATTGCGGACCTTGCCAAGAGCTATCAGCGCAATGCCAAGCGTATTGAGACGATCTCTGAGCGCAAGCAGCACGTGGATATTGAATATCGCGCCATGCTGACCACGCCGTCAGACAAGGAAAACGCCATCATCAACGTGCTGCGCTTCTATGAAGCGCGCAATGCGATTGTGTTTTGCTCCACCCGCGCCAACGTCAACCACCTGACCGCCCGTTTGCACAATCGCGGCTTCTCGGTGGTGGCTTTGTCTGGCGAATTGTCGCAAAACGAGCGCACCCACGCCCTGCAAGCCATGCGTGATGGCCGCGCCCGTGTCTGCGTGGCAACCGACGTTGCTGCCCGCGGCATCGACCTTCCCGGCCTTGAGCTGGTGATTCATGCCGATCTGCCGACCAATTCCGAAACCCTGCTGCACCGCTCTGGCCGCACAGGCCGCGCTGGCAACAAGGGCGTTTCGGCCCTGATTGTGCCGATGAGCCAGCGTCGCAAGGCCGAGCGCATTCTGGGCGGTGCCAATGTGCAGCCTGCCTGGGTTAAGCCGCCCTCTGCTGACGAAGTTCTGGCGCGCGATGACGAGCGCCTGATGGCCGATCCGGTCTTCCAGGAAAAGATCACCGAAGACGAAGCCGACACTGTGAAGCGCCTTTTGGAAGCCCATGGCGCTGAAAAGGTCGCTGCTGCTTTCCTGCGCGGCTACCGCAGCACGCGCTCGGCACCGGAAGACCTAATGGAAGTCAAGGTAACACCCGCCCGCGAACGCCGCGACGGTGACTCTTATGAGCCGAACACACCATCGCGCCCGCGCAGCGAGTTTGGCCCGAGCGTGTGGTTCTCACTCTCGGTTGGCCGCCGCCAGAGCGCCGAGCCACGTTGGCTGATCCCAATGCTGTGCCGCAACGGCAATATCACCAAGAATGAAATCGGCGCTATCAAGATGCAGCCGGAAGAGACCTTTGTGGAGATCTCGCAGACGCATCTGGACAAGTTCCTGACAGCCCTTGGTCCGAACAAGTCGCTGGAGCGCGGCATTACCGTCAAGCAATTGCCGGGCATGCCCGACTTTAACGCGCCGCCAAAGGAACGCGCAGCCCGCCCACCGCGCGACGATTCGGATTTTGCAGACCGCAAGCCACGCGGCGAAACCAAGCCCTACGGCGATAAGAAGCCTTATGCCAAAAAGGCAGAAGCAGGTGAGCGCCGCGTTTACAAGGACGAATTGTCCAAGGTCGATGACGACGTGTGGGGCGAAAAGCCAAAGAAAAAGCCCTATAATGCAGGTGAAACCCGCAGTTGGGACAAGCCCGCAAAGCCAGCCCACAGTAAGGGTGACAAGCCCGCCTATGCAGGCAAGGCAAAAGGCAAGTTTGACGGCCCAGCCGGTGGTGCAAAGAAGAAAAGCTTCAAGCCCAAGGGCTAGAGTTTGTCAGGGAAAAGTGGAATCCGGTTTTCCCGAATAGACAAACGAAAACAAAGGAATCTAGAGTCTGTCTGGTTCAATCTGAACCTGACAGACTCTAAGACGTAGCAGAGACAAAAAAGGGGCGGCCATTGACCGCCCCTTTTGCATTTCAGATCAAGCCTTTACCTACAGCGCCGTGCGCCATATATGGCGCACAAAGGACGCCGTAACATTTTTAATCTGCTGCATAATTTTCTCCTTAAATCGATTCCGATTTAAGGAATTATGAAGTAGGTTCCGTCATCAAACCTTTGACGAGCGCATAAGCCGCCCCCAGCAACACCACCGCAAAGGGTAAGCCGGTGGATACCGCCATGGCCTGCAAGGCCACCAAGCCGCCGCCCAGCAACAGCGCAATGGCAACCAGACCTTCAAAGCTGGCCCAAAACACCCGTTGCGGCACCGGTGCATTGACCTTGCCACCGGCAGAGATGGTATCAATCACCAGCGAACCTGAGTCGGATGAGGTGACGAAGAACACGATCACCAGAATAATGCCGATAAATGAGGTGATGGCGGTCAAAGGCAGATGCGCCAGCATTTCGAACAACTGAAGTTCCAGCACGGCATCTTTCACCGACGTGAGACCTTCAGTGGTCACCTGACTGATGGCTGTGCCGCCGAGAGCCGTCATCCATAAAACCGAAACCAAGGACGGGATCAGCAACACGGCAGTGAGAAATTCTCGCACCGTGCGGCCACGGCTGACGCGCGCAATGAACATGCCGACAAATGGCGACCAACTGATCCACCATGCCCAGTAAAATGCCGTCCAGCCTTGCGAGAAATTCGCATCCGTACGGCCAAACGGATTGGCAAGCCGCGGCAGGTATTCGATATAGGCCCCGAGATTGAGGAAGAAGCCCTTGGCAATCTGCACAGTGGGACCAACGGCAATAATGAAAAGCAGCAGCAGCGCTGCAAGGCCCATATTGACCTCAGACAGAATTTTCACGCCCTTATCCATGCCAGCCACGACGGAAGCGGTGGCAATGGCCGTGATGCCAATCACCAGCAGGATCATGGTCGTGTCTGTTTTGGGAATGCCAAACAGGAAGTCAAGGCCAGCACTGGCTTGTTGCGCGCCAATGCCAAGTGAGGTGGAGAGGCCAAAGATGGTGGCGAACACGGCCAGAATATCAATAATATGGCCCGGCCACCCCCAAATCCTCTCACCAAAAATCGGATAAAAAACGGAGCGCAAGGTCAGCGGCAAACCTTTGTTGAAGGAAAACAAAGCCAGCGCCAGCGCAACAACAGCATAGATTGCCCAAGGGTGCAGGCCCCAATGGAAAATCGTGGCCGCCATGGCCAGCCGACGTGAACCCTCAACATCACCAACAGCACCGTTGAGAGGTGCCCAATCGGTGCGAACACCGTTTTCAAAAATTGGTCCCTTCAGTGCAGCCGTGAAATGCCCCAGCGGTTCGGAAACACCATAGAACATCAACCCAATGCCCATGCCTGCGGCAAACAACATCGCAAACCACGAGATATTGGTATAATCCGGTCGCGCATCAGGTCCGCCCAGACGGATACGGCCCAGAGGCGACAAGATCAGGCCGACGCTGACCACAACAAAAACATTGCCTGTGAGCAGAAAAAACCAGTCAAGATTGGTCGTCAAAAAGTTGCGAAGCCCGGTAAATGCGGGCTCAAGCGTTGATTGAAACGCAAGCGTTACAAAGGTGAAGGCAACAATTGTCAGAGCCGACACACTGAAAACCACGTTGTGAATATCCAGCTCAAAGACAAAACGCTTTTTGTAGTTATAATTGTCCTGGCCTATCTGATAGGAGGTCTCGATAATCTCGGTCTGGCCTTCCGGTGCCGGAATAGCTTCAACATCCGAGTTCGCAGACACATTGCTCGTTGGATCGCTCAAAGGTCTTGTTCCCTTTCTCTGCGCACAAATGCCGAGGGCCGCACGACGATGAGCCGGAGGCGGAGCACCAAAATCGATGCCACACAATCATCACTTAACGCGCGTCGAAATAGTGCGCGCTCAACGGGCACCCCTCTCTGAAATGACACAAAGCGGTGTGCTGACGCTTTGCGCTGATAAACATGTTCCTTGCTCTCAAAAATTGTCGGATCGAGCCGGAAAATACGCCTTTTGAGAAGCATTTAAATGATGTAGGGCCGAACACGCATCGGTCAACCACATTTCTGACAAAATTGCCGTTGCCCAAACCACGCATTATCAGAAGTCATTGATGACTTCTCATGCTCCTTCAGAAAAAGCAGATCCATTGACAGCTCACAGCCAATCATCTTCAAACACCCGCACCTGCGGCACCTGCACTCTTTGCTGTCGCTTGCCTGACATTGATGAACTGTCAAAACCCGCCAATGCGTGGTGCACCCACTGCGTGGATGGCATGGGCTGTCAAATCTATCAAAACCGCCCGCAAACCTGTCGCGATTTTCTCTGTCTTTGGATGACGGACGCGACGCTCGGCGACGAGTGGGAACCCGCCAAAGCCCATATGATGGTTTACACCCAAGGCCCACAGATGACCGTGCTGGTGGACCCGGCCTATCCAGCCATGTGGAAGCTTGAGCCTTACAGCACACAGCTTCACGATTGGGCCAAAGAGGCCGAGGGGCGTGGCGGCTATGTCATCGTTTTTGTAGGGGATGATGTGTTTAAGGTTTAGGCAAAAACGTTTGTGCCCGTGCATGAGGTTATCACCGCGCAGGCCCATCAGGTTCGGCAATGGCAGCGATCAGCCAATTTGCAAAATGCTCTGCCTTGCGTTTTCCCTGCCGCTCTGTTTTCACCACATAACGATAATCACTGAGCACAAAACCGTAAGGTGCCACCAAGCGCCCGCAAGCGAGATCGTCAGCCACCAGATGCCGGGGCACAACGGCAACACCGAGGCCATTCAAAGCCGCCTCTATCGTCAGATGGTAATGATCAAACGTTCTTGATGTGGTAGCGACGTGCTTTTCATCCTGCCCAGCAAAGCGTGACCATTCCTGCCACACATGCGGCCGGGTTCGGGTTTCCAAACGAGGGCGCGTAAGTATATCACCCCCATCATCGCGCAGAGGCGCATTGACCAACGCCGGGCTTGCGATCACTCCCAATTCTTCGCGAAACAACAGTCTGCCATTTTCCGGGGTCCCGACATCTGAAGACAGAACCAGAATCCGCACATCGACCCGTGTGCTGGGCTGGCGATCATCGGTGGCAAGACGCACATCATAGTGCGGGTATTCAGCGGTAAAGTGATGGAGCCGAGGGATAAGCCAACGCATGGCGAAGGTGCTGAGACAGGCCACATCGAGAATATTATCGCTGCCCCTCGCCACAAGCCGAAGCGCATCTTCCATCTGATCAAAAGCCGCCGTGAGCGCAAAGCCAAACACCCGCCCCTCGGCTGTGAGCTTTGGGCGGTTTCGAGGCCCTTCAAACAGAGGCGCGCCAATAACAGCCTCAAGATGGCTGACATGGCGACTGATCGCCCCATGGGTAACACCAAGCTCTTCCGCAGCGCTCGTTATGGTGCCGTGCCGGGCTGCGGCCTCGAAGGCACGCAATGCCGCAACGGGTAAGTTTTTGCGAGATATCATGTGACTTAAACTCACATAAATGAGGATAATATGTCAATATATACAATAGATTCAGTGTGATAAATCGGGACATTCCTCTTATGAAAGGTTGACCGATGCCATTTGTCAGAACGGCCCTGCCCCAGGGAACGGACCCCGCACACAAGCAAAAAATTGTCCAAGGAATTCACGATGCTTTAGTCGAAAGCATTGGCATGCCGCAAGACGAGCTGTTTAATCTCGTCAGTGAATATCACGAGGGCGATTTTTTCTTTTCCCGTACGTTCAACGGCATCGCGCGCTCAGACAAGTTGATTGTTGTTGAAATCACCATGCGCCGGGGACGAAGCGACGCCATGAAGCGCGCCCTCTACGCAGCGATAGGTCAAAACCTTGAAACACAGGCTGGCGTATCCCCGAAGGATGTCTTTATTTTCATGCACGAGAATGATTATTCGGACTGGAGCGTTGGAAATGGCGTGTTCGCCATGGCTATTGCGCAACAACGTGGCACAGACGGATGATCCCATGCCAGGCTGACTGTTGTGTTGCAACTTAGGCTTCAAAAACAGCAGTTTTGGCTGCGAAATTCGCAATGTCGCCGTCAGAGTTTCGGCGACATTGCCCAAAGATCAAACAGACATCACCCCTCAATCAGCGCCAGCCATTCATCTTCCGTCATCACCGTCACACCCACTTCGCGGGCCTTATCCAGCTTGGAGCCTGCCCCCGGCCCTGCCACCAGGTAGTCGGTCTTCTTTGACACCGACCCCGCCACTTTTGCGCCAAGGCTCTCGGCACGGGCTTTGGCTTCATCGCGGGTAAAACGTTCCAACGAGCCGGTGAATACCACGGTTTTGCCAGCCACAGGGCTATTGCTGGCGGCGAGCGCTTCTGCATCCAGTGGCGTTACCTCTTGCAAAAGACGAGAGACAACATCCATGTTGCGCGGCTCATTGAAGAATTCCACGATGGATGCCGCCACCACTTCGCCAATGCCGTCGATGCTGTTCAGCTCGTTCCATGCCTCGCCAAATTTGGGGGCGGCTTCCTGCATGGCTGTAGCAAAGGCGTTGTAGGAGCCATAAGAGCGGGCCAAAAGCTTGGCGGTGGTTTCGCCCACATGGCGAATGCCAAGGGCGAAGATAAAGCGGTTCAGCGCAATCTCGCGCCGAGCATCAATGGCATCAAACAGTTTGCGTACGCTGACGCGGCCAAAGCCATCGATATTTTCGAGCTTGGCAAGGGAGCGCTCCTGCCGCTGTTTCAACGTGAAAATATCGGGGGCCGTGCGGATGTTCATCAGCTCGTCCGTGCTTTCAAAGAAGAAATCCACCTGCTTGGTGCCGAGCCCTTCAATGTCAAAGGCATTGCGCGAGACAAAATGCTTGATGTGCTCCTTGGCCTGTGCCGAGCAGACAAAGCCGCCGGTGCAGCGGGTGACCGAATCCAGCTTGCCGGTTTTTTCGTTCTTTTCGCGCACCGCATGGCTGCCGCAGACCGGGCAGGCTTTGGGAAATTCATATTTCACCGCACCTTCAGGCCGTTTTTCCAGCACTACATCCAAAACCTGCGGGATCACATCGCCTGCCCGCTGTACAATCACCGTGTCGCCAATGCGGATGTCATGGCCCTCTGGCCGGATGCGCTCGCCGCCATTGCCAATGCCCTCAATGTAATCGGCATTGTGCAGCGTCGCATTGGTCACCACCACGCCGCCGACGGTAATCGGCTCCAAGCGGGCCACTGGCGTCAAGGCTCCGGTCCGGCCTACCTGAATGTCGATGGCCTCGACCTTGGTAAAGGCCTGTTCTGCCGGGAATTTATGGGCCGTGGCCCAGCGCGGCGAGCGGGAACGAAAGCCAAGACGCGCCTGCAAATCCAGCCGGTCAACCTTATAGACCACGCCGTCAATATCATAATCCAGATCGGCCCGTTGCAGACCGATCTCGCGATAATGGCTGATGATGTCCTCCACCGAGGTCAGACGGCGGGTCAGCGGATTGACGGGAAAGCCCCAGCGCTTGAACACCTCGACCATGCCCCATTGGCTGTCAGCAGGCATGTCGGCCATTTCGCCCCAGGCATAGGCAAAAAACTTCAGCTTGCGGCTGGCGGTGACTTTTGGGTCAAGCTGGCGCAACGATCCCGCCGCCGTATTGCGCGGGTTCACATAGGTCTGCTTGCCTTGCGCTTCCATTTCAGCGTTCAGCGCCAGAAAATCGCTTTTGGCCATATAGACCTCGCCGCGCACCTCCACCACATCGGGGGCGTCCGATGGCAGTTCGGTGGGGATTTCCTTGATGGTCAGAATATTGGCGGTGACATTTTCGCCGGTTGTGCCATCGCCACGGGTGGCGGCTGTGACCAGTTTTCGGTTCTCATAGCGGATCGACATGGAAAGCCCGTCGATCTTCGGCTCGGCGGTAAAGGCAATGGAATTGTCCGGGATGACACCCAAAAAGCGATAGACGGACGCAACAAAATCGCTGACATCTTCATCCGAAAACGTATTGTCCAGCGACAGCATGGGCCGCGCATGGGTGACTTGCGAGAAAATGCCCGCAGGTGCCGCCCCCACCCGTTGCGATGGACTGTCGGTGCGCAACAATTGCGGAAATTGCGCTTCAATTGCATCATTCCGACGCTTGAGTGCATCATAATCAGCATCCGAAATTTCTGGCGCATCCTTGGCATGATAGAGTGCATCGTGATGAGCAATCTCGCTCGCCAGCCTGGCCAGCTCGGCTTTTGCCTGGTCTTCACTCAGCTCGCTCACGGCTATTGATGCATACGCCATCACACACTCCTGCTTTGATCCACTCCGGTCTTACCCGAATTTCGCTGAATGGAAAGATGAGATCACGCCTGCACGGCATCCTCAACAGTTTGCTCAAGATCAATCCACGCCTTCAGTGGCAAATGGTCGGAGGCCATGCGCGAAAGGGGCGTGTCATGCACCCGCATGTCGGCGATCAATCCGGGGCGATTGGTCATGATCCGGTCCAGAGCCAGCACCGGCAAGCGTGCCGGAAAGCTGGGCATGGGGGCTGGCAGCGGCCCAAACACTGGCTCAAACCGATCAAGCGCCGAGCCGCGGCCGACCCGCCATTCGTTGAAATCACCCATCAGCACCGTAGGGCAATCTGCACAGTCGCGCATGAGGTCGAGAATGAAATCGGCCTGCCTGCGCCGCGCCCAGCGCAACAGACCAAGATGGGCGGCAATGATGCGCAGTTCGCGCCCCTCGCCCAGATTGATCTCGGCCACCACAGCGCCGCGCGGCTCCAGCCCCGGTAACTTGAAAGGCCGCACCTCGCGCACCACGCCTTCGCGAAACAACAGCACATTGCCGCGCCAGCCGTGGCTTTTCGGCAGCCCCTCCACAGGCACCAATGTCAGGCCGGTTTCGCCATGCAGGCGGGCCAGATCCAAAAGACCATTGCGCTCGCCAAAACGTTCATCCGCCTCTTGCAGGGCAATCACATCGGGGCCAATTTCGCGGATCACATGCAGCACCCGTTCGGGGTCAAACTGGCCATCATTGCCCACGCATTTATGCACATTGTAGGAGGCCACCAGAAGCCCCGCTCTGCGCTCATCAGCCGTTATCTCCTGTGTGCGGCTGCGGTGATTGCGCCATGATGTCAGCATTTGCGAACGAAGCGTGGGAGTTTGTTTTTTCATGCTGACCTAACCATGAGCCATCATCGTTACAGATAAGGCGAACCGAGCCACAACACCCGCTGCAACAGCCTGAGCGGGAATGGCTGGTTTTGCAACTCGGTCAAACTCACCGCTTGCGCGCCCTCTTTGCTTTTTGCGATCCGATCTTCCACAAACGCGGCAAAGCTGTGATCGAAGACTTCCAGATCCACTTCGAAATTCAGCCGAAGCGAGCGCGAGTCCATATTGGACGAGCCAACAAAGGCCCAGCGGCCATCCACCACCAAGAGTTTTGAATGATCAAACGGGCCGTTGGATCGGAAAATACGGCAACCATTTTTGATAATCTGCTCAAACTGCCCGTTCATGGCGTGGCTGACAATGGCAAGATTGTTTTTCGATGGCACCACAATCTCAACCTCAACCCCACGCCGCGCCGCCGTGGCCAGAGATGCCAGAAACACCGCATCCGGCAAAAAATATGGGGACATGATGCGGATCGAGCGTTTAGCAATGGAAAACGCCCCGGTTAAAACCTTGTGATTGCATTCCAGATTGGAATCCGGCCCCGTCACCACAACACGGGCAAAGCCAGCGGAAGATGGTGCTGTCTGACGCAAACGAATCTGCCACGCATCCGAATCCAGCACTTCGCCGGTTTCAAAATGCCAGTCATCGGCAGCAACAGCAAAAATATCGGCCACCACCGGGCCAGACACTTTAAAATGCGTATCATGGGCCGCATTCGGCCCAACAAAGGCATCGCGAATATTCATACCGCCCATGAAGGCCGTCGCGCCATCCACCACCAGAATTTTGCGGTGAGTGCGCAGGTTGGCGTAAGGAAGCCGCAGGCCCATGATGACCTTGCCGTTGAAACAGGCAACCGTAACGCCACCTTCTTCGAGATATTGCACAATGCTTGGGACGCTGTAACGCGCTCCAACAGCATCAATCAGCACGCGCACCGTCACGCCGCGCTTATGGGCGGCAATCAGCTTATCCGCCAGCGTCAGACCAGCGCCGTCACGGTCGAAAATATAGGTTTCCATCAGAATACTGTGGCGCGCCGCATCCACCGCCTGTCCCATGGCCTCATAGGCTGCATCGCCGGTTTCAAGCGGCAGCAGTTGATTGCCGGAACTCAAGGCATGGACTGAGACACGGTCTCCCAACCGCCGCAGCGCTTCCATCCGCCCGCCAAACTGGCTTTCGACCGCTCCATCAGGCACAGTATAATGGGCAAGTGCCGCGCTTAAACGGCGCTGTCTGCGGGAGCGCCGGGCAATATAAGATGTGCGACGCATGCGATTGATGCCAGCAACCGCATAGGCCAATGGCCCGATGATGGGCGAGAGAAGGATGACGCCCACCCAGGCATTGGCAGAGCGCACATCGCGCTTGGTCATCGCCACATGCACAGAGGCAATCACGCTCAAAACCGTGGAGAGAACCAGTAAAATATGCGGCCAGTAGGCATAAACCACATCAAACATTCGGCACGGCACCCCCCACCCAGTGATATGCACGTCGACTATTCGAATGCCATCAAGCCTATTTTGCCAAGAGATGGGGCAAAAACGCGAATGGTCAATGGCTTCCCGCCAAAAGCTTGGCCGCCGCCGCGCGCGCTTCATCAGTGACCGATGCCCCAGCCAACATGCGGGCAATTTCTTCCACACGATGATCAGGGCCAATGGTGGCCACGGCGGTGGCAATTTTGTCGCTGCCGTCACTGGCCGGTCCCTTGGAGATCAGCAGATGGGTCGCGGCCCGTGCCGCCACCTGCGGTGCGTGGGTTACCGACAGAACCTGCACCGTATCGGACAGCCGCTTGAGGCGTTGGCCAATGGCATCAGCCACGGCTCCACCAACGCCCGTATCAATTTCGTCAAACACAAGGGTCGGAGCCGAACCGCGATCAGCAAGCGCCACTTTCAACGCCAGCAAAAAGCGCGAAAGCTCGCCGCCCGAGGCCACTTTCATAATCGGTCCGGGGCGCGTGCCGGGGTTGGTCTGCACATGGAATTCCACCACATCAATGCCATCAGCCGAGGCATTGCCAGCATCGGCGGTGACCTGCACCATGAAACGCGCGCGCTCCAGCTTCAATGCTGGCAGCTCCGCCATCACCACATCCGCAAGGGCCGAGGCCGCATTCTGGCGCTTTGTCGAGAGCGATTGGGCCGCGGCAAAATACATGGCTTTGGCTTCGCCAACCGCCTTTTCCAGCTTGCCCAGCTTGTCCTCGCCCGCATCCAGATCGGCAAGATCGGCAATCATTTTTTCGGCCAAAGCCGGGAGATCGGCAACAGACACGGAATATTTGCGCCCGGCCGCGCGAAGGGCAAACAGCCGCTCTTCCACCCGCTCCAATTCACGCGGGTCAAACTCGGTGCGCCGAAGGGCTGCCTCCACTTCCATCTGGGCGCTGGACAGCGTGTCCAAAGCAGCCCCAAGCAGGCTCACAGTTTCCTCCAAAAGGCCGGGGGCTTCTGCGCTCTTGCGCTCCAGCCTGCGCATCATGGATGCAAGCAGCGGCACAGGTGAGCCATGGCCGTTTAGAAAATCACTCGCTTCGGAAATATCACCGGCGATACGCTCGGATTTCTGCATCCGTGAGCGGCGCTCGGCAAGGTCTTCTTCCTCGCCATCCTGCGGGTTCAAGCTTTCGAGTTCTTCAACGGAGGCGCGCAAATAATCGGCCTCACGGGCAGCAGCCTCCACTTTGGCTTTATGGGTCTTGTAGCTGCGCTCGGCCTCCCGCCAGCGGCGATAGGTGTCGCCCAGCGTCAATGCTTCTTCTGTCAGCCCGGCAAAGGCATCCAGCAACATGCGATGGGCAGCCGTATCCACAAGTGCTCGATCATCATGCTGGCCGTGGATTTCGACCAGATGCTGACCCACCTGACGCATCAACTGCACGCTGACCGTTTGATCGTTGATATAGGCGCGGGTACGGCCATCCGCCGATTGCACCCGGCGGAAAATCAGATCACCGTCATCATCAATATTGTTGTCGCGCAAAAGTGCGCGGGCCGGATGCACCATCGGCACATCAAACACTGCCGTGACCTGCCCTTTGTCTTCGCCATGGCGCACAAGACCGCCGTCGCCGCGCCCGCCAAGGGCCAGCGACAGACTGTCAAGCAAAATGGACTTGCCCGCGCCCGTCTCTCCCGTCAGCACAGAGAGACCGGCGGAAAAATCAAGGTCGAGCCGCTCGATCAACACAATGTCCCGGATCGCAAGCTGGACAAGCATAAGTGTTTACATCTCTCGTGGAACGATGATGAACTGGTGATTAGGTATCTGAGCCAAACAGCTTTTTGCCCGCCTTGGAAATCCACGATTCCTTGGATTCATTTGGCGAAACGCCGCCCTTTTTCAGCAAATCATAGCTATCCTTGTACCATTTGCTATCGGGATAGTTATGCCCCAGAACGGCGGCAGCAGTTTGCGCTTCTTCCACCACGCCCATGGCGTAATAGGCTTCGACCAGACGCGCCAAAGCTTCTTCGATCTGATTGGTGTTGGAATATTGCTCAACAACCACGCGGAAGCGCTGAATGGCGGCCAGATATTCCTTACGCTCCAGATAATAACGGCCGACCTGCATTTCCTTACCGGCCAACTGGTCGCGCGCGTAACGGATTTTAGCCTGCGCATCCTCGACATATTCCGATTTCGGGTAGTTCTTCACCACCTTGGTCATCGCTTCGATGGTGCGGGTCGAGAATTTCTGGTCCTGCGTTACACTGGCAATCTGCCGCCAGTTTGAAAGACCAATCAAATACTGCACATAGGCCGAATCCTTCGTGGAAGGATAAAGCGTCATGTAGCGATTGCCGGTGGCAATTGCTTCCGAATAATTATTCTGCCGGTATTTCACAAAGGTGCTCATGACGAGCGCCTTTTGCGACCAGTCCGAGAACGGGTTTTGCCTGTCCACGGCGTCAAACTTGCGGCCAGCTTCAGCAAGGTTGCCTGCCTTGATATTGGCAAGACCCTGATTATAAAGCATTTCCGGTGGGTCTGTCTCCATGCCCAGCTTGGTAATATCAATGTCTTTATCTGTGCCGCAGGCTGAGAGCAGCGCGGCAGTTCCAAAAATAGACAGGCAAATGGCCGCAACACGTGCAGTTTGATGAACCATGGAAGACTTCACTTCACTCATACGACAGATCCCAATTGCAGCGGCGCTTCACAAGCCATCACGTCCGCCAGGCGTTTTTAGCCATAAAGACTAGATAAGGGCAACGCAATGCTGATGATTTAACGCATTTTTATGGCGTGGTAACGAATTGCCACGTTTTATTCAATGTTTAAGCCCAAGCTCACCCCGATTTTGAGCCGCAAAATAAAAATGGCACCTTCCGGTGCCACTTAAAACTGCCGATGATTCGGATCAGGCTGTCCAAGGGGCAAAGCCCGGCGCATTCACAGCCACAAATTCCCGCGCCCGTGCCTGACCGCCCCGCGCACCGGGTGCTTCCACCACTTCATAGGCGCTGGCATCCGACAACAAGGCCTTAAGCGCCATCGAGTTCATTTTATGACCGCCACGATAAGAGCGGTAAGACCCGATAAACTGTGCACCGGCCAAGGCCAGATCGCCCACAGCATCCAATGTCTTGTGACGCGCGAATTCGTCCGGATACCGCAAGCCTTCAACATTGACCACCTTGTCGTCATCCGAGATCACAACAGAGTTTTCCAGCGAAGAACCAAGCGCCAGACCGGCAGCCCACAGCCGCTCGACATCGCGCATGAAACCGAATGTCCGTGCGCGGGACAATTCACGCTTGAAGTTTTCAGCGGTCAAATCGCCCTGCCAGGACTGACGACCAATCAACGGGCAGTCAAAATCAATTTCGACGTCAAACCGTGTGCCGTCATAGGGACGAAATTCGGCCCAGGACGCACCGTTTTCAACGCGCACAGGCTTGACCACCCGAATGTAGCGGCGCTTCACATCAAGGCTGACAATGCCAGCATGCTCGATTGCGTCGATATAGACGGCAGAACTGCCATCCATCACAGGCGTTTCCGGCCCATCCACTTCAACAATCAGATTATCGAGGCCCAGCGCGTAAATCGCTGCCATCACATGCTCAACCGTTGCCACCCAATTGGCAGGCGAAAAGCCGAGCACTGTGCTGAGATCAGTGTTACCCACCTGCGAGGACACAGCCCGAAGCTCTGTCACAGTGCCATTGGCATGAAGGCGATGAAACACAATGCCCGTATCGGCATCGGCGGGCAGAAAGCTCATGGTCACAGGCTGACCGGAGTGCACCCCGATACCCTTGAGGGTCGCGGGTTGAGCGATGGTCGTCTGGAAGCTCAACAAACCGATTGCCATGGACATTCTACCTTTCAAAACACGTGGCGCCCGCAAACACAAAACACCCGGAGCACCTATTGTGCGAAACAGCAACGTATCGTTTCGAGATATGTTGCAGCCTCGATCATTTGAAAGGGATATACGGTTCGAATCCTCACTTTCCAAATCAATGTTTCTTTCGGATTGTTACGAAACATCCATCTGAAAAACCTCAAAAAATCTGTGGATGAGAACGTTTTATGACAATCGGCACTTTCCGCCTGGCTGGCGCATAAAATTCACTATAACCCATTCAATCTTATGAAGAATTTCATATAACAGCATCACGCAACATTGAGGGCGTGATGTGGCGCTGCTACGGCTTCAGTCAATTGGATGATTTTCACTTCACGGAATCAGAACGAAGAAAAAGCCCGGGCTTTTCAACCCGGGCTTTTTCAACGCTTGTGCACTGCGGCAAATATCAGTTCGGAAGTCTTAGAGTCTGTCAGGTTAGAAGTGAACCAGACACACTCTGGATTCCTGTGTTTTCGTTTGTCTATTCGGGAAAACCGGATTCCACTTTTCCCTGACAAACTTTAGTTGGACTGGCGACGCAGGAAGGCTGGGATCTCCAGCTGATCGTCGTCATGCGATGCGCGAGCCTGTGGCACCTGACGACCCTGATCGTCGAGATTGCCGCGACGTGGTGCATACACGCTTGCCTCTGGTGTCAATGGACGGCGCTGTGGCTGTGCTGGCGCAGCAGGTGCCACATCAGCCGCTTCATCCTGACGACCCAGCGAGCTGGTGATGCGACGCAGCAGACCCATAGGACCACGTTCATCTGCCGCTTGTGCAGCCTGACCATGAGCGCGATGCTCCATCTCAGCCTGAACAACAGGAGAGAAGTCCTCAACCTTTGGCATGCGAACAGGCTCAGGCTGACGCATCACAGGGGCGACTGGCTCCTGACGAAAAGCGGCTGGAGCTGGCTGCGGAGCCGGTGCTGGCTGCTGAACTGGCTGCGGCGCAGGAGCGCGGGCAACAGGCTGCTCAGGCGCTGCGAAGGACGAGAACAGCTTGCTCTGCGGACGGAAATCATCAACAGGTGCCGAAGCCACTGGCTGTGGTTCAACAACAGGAGCAGGTGCTTCCTGACGGGTCATGGCAAGACCAAGCTCACGTTCCAGCGCGGCTTCTGCTGCACGGATCTGCTCGGCAATCGCGTCACGGGCAGGCTGGGCAGCTGGGGCTGGAGCAACAGACGCAGCAACCGGTGCTGGCTGAGGCTGAGGAGCCGGTGCGGGAGCCGCAGGTGCAGCAGCGATCGTTGGACGAACCGCAGGCTTGGCCGCCATGGAGCGCATTTCAGCGCCGCGGGCTTCCAAAGCGTTGGCAGCACGGTCAATACCAGTTGCCACAACAGACACGCGAATCAGGCCTTCCAGCGCTTCGTCGAAGGTAGCGCCAAGAATGATGTTGGCGTCGGCATCGACTTCTTCGCGGATACGGGTTGCAGCTTCGTCCACTTCGAACAGGGTCAGGTCGCGACCACCGGTGATGGAGATCAGCAGGCCCTGTGCGCCCTTCATCGAGGTTTCGTCCAACAGCGGGTTGGCAATCGCTGCTTCGGCCGCCTGCAATGCACGGCCTGGGCCGGATGCTTCGCCGGTGCCCATCATGGCGCGACCCATCTCACGCATCACCGAGCGAACGTCGGCGAAGTCGAGGTTGATCAGGCCTTCCTTGACCATCAGGTCGGTGATGCAGGCAACACCCGAGTAGAGCACCTGGTCTGCCATGGCAAAAGCATCGGCAAAGGTGGTCTTGTCGTTGGCAATGCGGAACAGGTTCTGGTTGGGGATCACGATCAGCGTATCAACCGACTTCTGCAAGGCATCAATGCCTGCTTCCGCCAGACGCATGCGGCGACCGCCTTCAAAATGGAAAGGCTTGGTGACAACGCCAACCGTCAGAATGCCCTTGTTGCGGGCTGCCTGCGCCACAACGGGAGCCGCACCCGTGCCGGTGCCGCCGCCCATACCGGCGGTGACAAAGCACATGTGGGTGCCATGCAGGTGCTCGATGATTTCATCGATGCATTCTTCGGCAGCGGCGCGACCAACTTCAGGCTGGGAACCGGCACCAAGGCCTTCCGTGACGCTGGCACCGAGCTGAATGATCCGGTCTGCCTTGGTCATGCTCAGGGCCTGAGCGTCGGTGTTGGCCACCACGAAGTCCACGCCCTGCAGACCTGCGGTGATCATGTTGTTTACGGCATTACCGCCGCCGCCGCCGACGCCGAAAACGGTGATGCGCGGCTTAAGCTCGGTGATGTCTGGCTTATTCAGATTAATGGTCATTGTACCCGTTCCTTCTTTCCCTGGCCGCATCGCCACGCCAGCCATGTCGTCTCTATCTTCAGATCACGCGCCTTGAATCTGCTCTCGTCCCGTCAAGGCGCGGGGTCTCAAAAACTCTCTTTTAGCCATTGTCCAACCCGCATCATGCGGCTGTTGCCGGTGCCAGAGGAGAACAAACCTCCATGGCCCACAGCGATTTCCTGATCGGCCACCTGCGGATAGATCATCAGACCCACCGCCGTGGAAAACGCCGGTCCCTTGGCTGCCACAGGCAGACCCGAAACCCCCATTGGCCGACCAATCCGAACGTTACGGGCGAGAATACGCCGCGCCACTTCCGGCAGGCCAGTCAGCTGGCTTGCGCCTCCGGTCAGAACGACCCGCTTACCGACCACAGGGCTAAAGCCCGAAGCATGGATGCGGTCGCGAATCATCTCCAGGATTTCTTCAATACGCGCTTGAATGATTCGCGTCAGCAAAGAACGTGGAACTTGGGTCGGTAAATCGCGATCATCTTCGCCGATTGGCGGAATTGCAACAACTTCGCGCTCTTCCGTGCCGTTGGCAAAGGCCGATCCATGCACCACTTTCAGCCGTTCTGCATCTTCAATGCGGGTGGACAGGCCACGGGCCAGATCCGTCGTAACATGATGACCGCCAATGCCAATTGCGTCCGTATGGATCAATTTTCCTTGGGCAAACACCGAAATTGTCGTGGTGCCGCCACCCATATCAATGGCAGCACAGCCCAGCTCTACCTCGTCATCCACCAAGGCGGCCAAACCGCTGGCGTAAGGAGTTGCAACCAGACCTTCCACCGTCAAATGAGCGCGGTTGATGCACAATTCGAGGTTTTTCATCGCTGCGCGTTCAGCCGTCACCACGTGAATGTCAACACCCAATGCATCGCCATACATGCCAAGTGGGTCGAGAATGCCGCGCTCGCCATCCAGCGAAAAACCGGTTGGCACGGCATGCAAAATCACCCGCTCGCGGCGTTGGGATTGCTGGCTTGCAGCCGACAACACCCGTTTCAAATCACCGCGCTGCACTTCCTGACCACCCAGATCGATGGTGGCGGTGTAAACATCTGAGCCAATACGACCGGCAGACACATTGACGATCAGGCTGTCAACGGTAAGGCCAGCCATACGCTCGGCAGCATCAACGGCGAGGCGCACAACGCTTTCCACCGCATCCACATCCGAAATAACACCAGATTTCATGCCGCGCGAACGCTGATGGCCAATGCCGATAATGTCCACATGATGGGTACGGCCCGGCAGCACATCGCTTTCCTTGCGCGGCGTCAGCCGGCCAATCATGCAGACAACCTTGGTAGAGCCAATATCCAGCACCGATACAACATGATGCCGCTTGGACGACAAAGGCTTCATACGGGGCAGACCATGAGAGGAGGAGCCAAAAATACTCATGTTTCCTTCTCCAGTTTCGCCATGGCTTTTGTGCGGGCCGCAACGGCGGCATTGCGACGGGCCAAAGCATCAGGCGTCAGTTCAACCGTCATGCGGTCTGCAAGACGTAGATCAACGGCAGCAATATCGCGCTCCAGCAATTGCTGTTCAGTTTCCATGCGAGTCAGCCGCTTGAGGGCAAGGCCCACATCATCTTCCGGCAATTTCACGGTCACGCCATTGTCCAGATAAAGATCCCAACGCCGGCTTGAAATCCGCACATAGGCCTTCACCCGGGCAGCGATCTGCGGAAATGCGGCAAACTCGGCCATCACCTCTTTTGCATCGGTATCGGCATCGCGGCCAACAAACAGCGGCAGGCTTGCAAATTTATTGTCGCGCAGCGGGGCAATGATATTGCCATTCTCTTCGATCAACGACAGATCACTGCCATGCTGCCAGATACCAAAGGGCTGGCGCTCCTTGATGTTCAAAAGGATTGTCTTGGGGTAAACCTTGCGAATATCAACGGATGCGACCCACGGCAGGGCAGCCACCCGACGGCGCGCATCATCAACGTCAAGCGACACCAGCGACGTTGCGCCATCGAGACCCAGCGACTGCAAGACGTCGATTTCCGAAATATGCACATTGCCCGACAGCTTGACGTTATCAACGGCAAAGCCTGCGCTGGAGGTCATGGTCTCGGAAAATTGCGGCCAATAGCCGCCATGCACAACGCCATAGCCGCCCACCGCAAACACGTAAGCCGCAAGCGACACCTTGCCGATATGCCGTGGCAATTCGACCTTGCCGGTGCAAAGCGACACAATGAAACGCACCAAGCGGCGGGCAGGCCGTGGCAGAACAAACGAGCCGTCTTCTGCGCCCACAGCGATACGGCTGGTGCTGGCAAGCCGATCCGTCCGGGGCTTTCTCGGCCTAGATTTTTTGGCGCTTAACGTGAGCACGAAGCGTCCTCCACGATCCAACTGACAAATTCACCAAAGGTAAGGCCAGATTGAATGGCCATTTCGGGCAGAAGCGAGGTAGGAGTCATGCCCGGCTGGGTGTTGATTTCCATCCAGATCAGCTCACCATCTTCAGAGAACCGATCATCGTAGCGAAAGTCCGAACGACTCACGCCGCGACAACCAATTGCCTCATGCGCCTTAACGGCCAATTCTTGTATTTTTTGGTAAATTTTTGGTGAAATTTGTGCCGGAATGATATGAGCCGAACCGCCAGCAGCGTACTTCGAGTCATAATCATAGAATGTATTGGCTTTGGCGATGATTTCGGTCACAGCCAGCGCCTTGCCATCCATCACGCCGCAGGTCAGTTCACGACCCGCAACATATTTTTCCACCATCACAGTATCGCCATAGCGCCAATCACTGGAGCCAATCACCTGCGGTGGATGCGATTGATCTTCCTTGACAATCACCACACCAAAGCTGGAGCCTTCGCGCACCGGCTTCACCACATAGGGCGGCTCGATGGGGTGAATATTGCCAACCTCAAAGCGCGACATGCTGCGGCTGAATGCAACGGGAATGCCCGCAGCTGCCGCAACCTTTTTGGCCTGAACCTTGTCCATAGCCAATGCCGACGCCAAAACGCCTGAATGGGTATAGGGAATTTCGAGATATTCCAGCACACCTTGAATGGTGCCATCTTCACCAAACGGTCCATGCAGCGCGTTGAAAGCGACATCAGGCCGCAGCTCTTGCAACACACTTGCCACATTACGCGACACGTCTACACGGGTGACGCGGTAACCCTCTTCTTCAAGCGCTGCGGCACAAGGGGTACCGCTGGCAAGGCTCACAGGCCTTTCAGAGGAAAATCCACCCATCAATACAGCAACATGCTTCTTAGACATTCACGCACCCGAAGAGAAACAACAAAGAACCCGTTCTATCTTGCGCCAGAGTTGCGGCTTGATTCGCGCAGGTTCCGTCACATGCCTAGATAAAGACTGATTAAGGTTAATGAACCGTTTACTTTGATTAACTTCCTGACGCAGAGCACTTCGCTCTTGGTGGCTGAAACTGTCGGGATTTTAGGAGAATTACCGGAATTGGCTTTCTTGCGATAGAAAGTTGCGCTACAGCGCCTCCCATCTTTGACGTAACCCCGCAATGGACACAGAATATGAATGAAGCGATACGCAATGTGTCGCCCTCCTCTGTGCCTCAAGCATCTGCTGCATTAAATTCCCCTGCACGCGTGCTTCTGGCCAGTCTGGTTGGCACCACCATCGAATTTTTCGATTTTTATGTTTATGCAACGGCCGCCGTGCTGGTTTTCCCAACCCTGTTCTTCCCAAACAGTGATGCAACAACAGCGCTTCTGGCCTCCTTTGCTACCTTCTCCATCGCCTTCTTTGCAAGGCCCATGGGCGCTGTGGTTTTTGGCCATTTTGGCGACCGCATTGGCCGCAAAACCACATTGGTGGCTGCCCTTTTGACCATGGGCATTTCCACAGTAGTGATTGGCCTTTTGCCAACCTATGAGAAGATTGGCGTGTTTGCGCCGCTTCTGCTGGCTTTGTGCCGCTTTGGTCAGGGCTTTGGCCTTGGCGGCGAATGGGGCGGCGCAGTGCTGCTGGCCACCGAAAATGCACCCGAAGGCAAGCGCAGCTGGTATGGCATGTTCCCGCAGTTGGGTGCGCCCGTTGGACTGTTCTTGTCCTCTGGCCTGTTTTGGATTTTGCTGCATTTCATCTCCAAGGATGCCTTGCTCAGCTGGGGCTGGCGCGTGCCGTTCCTGGCCTCAACCGTGCTGATCGTCATTGGCCTGTGGGTGCGTTTTTCCATCACCGAAACACCAGCCTTTCAAAAAGCCATTGATGCCCATGAGCGTGTTGCTGTTCCCGTGGTCGAGCTGTTTCGCAGCCATAAGCGCAGCATTTTCCTTGGCACCTTTGTGGCGCTGGCAACCTTTGTATTATTCTATATCGGCTCTGCCTACCTGCTGTCTTACAATATCAAAGTGCTGGGCATGCCCTTTGTGGAAGCCTTGGAAGTTCAGATCCTCGGCTCTGTGGTCTTTGGCATTTTCATCCCTCTGATTGGCAAACTCGGCGATCGTTTTGGCCGTCGCGAAATGCTGATTGGAACAACGGTGCTGATCGGCCTGTTCTCATTCTTGCTGCCAAGCCTGATGACGGGTGGTGCGGTGGGGATTTTCCTGTTCTCCGGCCTTTCCATGGCCCTGATGGGCATGACCTATGGCTTGATCGGTACGGCGCTGGCAGCACCCTTCCCCACATCGGTGCGCTATACCGGCTCGTCCATCACCTTCAATCTGGCTGGTATTTTTGGAGCATCCCTTGCGCCTTACATCGCCACATGGCTGTTTTCCAACTATGGCATTGACTATGTTGGCTATTACATGGGCCTTGCCGCGCTGATCACGCTGGTGTGCATTCTGGCCTCTGGCAAAGACGAAGTTTAAGCTCCTTCTGAACACGTTGAATCAGATTCAGAACAACAAAAAAGCCCGCCAAGTCCATGACTTGGCGGGCTTTTTATGTATTTGCATCGCGATTACTCGGTGGTGACACCGAGGAAGGGCTCAACCTCACGCTCTGGCATAAACAAGCCGAGACGCTTGATTTCCCATTGCAGCTTGATGCCGGAATTCTCAAACACCTGACGGCGAATGGTCTCGCCCAGATATTCCAGCTCATAGGCTGTCGCCTGCCCGGTGTTGATCATGAAGTTGCAATGCAGCGACGACATTTGCGCGCCACCAATCATCAAGCCACGACCACCGGCTTCATCAATCAATTCCCAGGCCGAATGGCCTTCAGGATTTTTGAAGGTGGAGCCGCCTGTCTTTTCCTTCACCGGCTGAACGGTTTCGCGATGCTGGCGCACGGCATCCATTTCGGTGCGAATCTTTGCCTTTTCATCAGCATACCCCTCAAACAGGCCGCTGACGAAAATCAAACCGTCCGGTGCAGAGGAATGGCGATAGCTGTAGCCCATATCGGCATTGGACAGCACATGGATATTGCCCTGACGATCAACCGCTTCAACCTCAACGAGACGTGCTGCGGTTTCTCCGCCATTGGCACCGGCGTTCATTTTCAAAGCGCCGCCAATCGATCCGGGAATGCCGTAGTAAAAGGCAAAGCCGCCGATGTTATTGTCCATGGCCATTGCGGCAATGTGCTTGTCCGGGCAAATGGCACCGGCACGAATGCGGTTTTCGCCTTCCAGATCAAGACCGCCAAAGCCCTTGGCCGACAGGCGCACAACCACACCCGGAATGCCGCCATCGCGCACCAAAAGGTTAGAGCCAACGCCCACCACAGTCAAAGGCACGTCTTCTGGCAGCAGCGCCAGAAATGTAATCAGGTCTTCCTTGTCATGCGGCTGGAACATCAACTCGGCCAGACCGCCGGCCTGAAACCATGTAACGCGATCCATTGGCGCGTCCGGCGTCAAGCGCCCCCGCAACTCACTGACCCCCGGCCCCAAGCGAGCCAGCAACTTTTCCCCATCGACCTGTTTCATTCCGATTTTCCCGAAAGCGCTTCCAATTCCTTGGGCAGTGCTGCTGCCCAATGCGTGATATTTCCTGCCCCCAACAGGACCACAAAATCACCCGGTTGCGCAATGGCTGATATTGCCTGAGCCAACTGATCAGGTGACGCTAAAGTGCGCGCATCGCGGTGGCCGCCCGATTTAATGCGGGAAACAAGGGCTTCCGAGTCAAAACCTTCGATTGGATCCTCGCCCGCCGCATAGACCGGCGAAATAAAAATGCTGTTGGCATCGTTAAAACAATTGGCAAAATCATCGAACAGGCTGGAAAGACGCGAATAACGGTGCGGCTGATGCACTGCAATGATTCGGCCAGAGCATGCCTCACGCGCAGCTTTCAGCACCGCCTTGATTTCAACCGGGTGGTGACCGTAATCATCGAAAATCTGCACGCCGTTCCAGGTGCCGGTCAGTGTGAAGCGCCGTTTGACGCCACCGAAAGACGAAAGCCCCTTGCGGATTGCCTCTTCAGAAATGCCAAGCCGGTTGGCAACAGCAATCGCCGCGCAGGCGTTGGAAATATTGTGGCGGCCCGGCATAGGCACCACCAGATCCTTGAAGTTGAACACTCGACCTGTGCGGCGACGGCGGATTTCGACATCAAACATCGATTTGGTGCCATCAATGCGCACATTGGAAAAGCGCACATCGGCCTGCGGGTTTTCGCCGTAAGTCACGACCTTGCGGTCTTCAATCCGGCTGACCAATGCTTGCACTTCGGGATGGTCAAGGCACAGCACACCAAACCCGTAGAACGGCACGTTTTCAACAAATTGCCGAAAGGCCGCGCGCGCTGCATCAAACGTGCCGTAATGATCGAGATGCTCGGGGTCGATATTGGTGACCACCGCGACATCGGCTGGCAGCTTCAGGAAGGTGCCGTCTGATTCGTCGGCTTCGACCACCATCCAGTCGCCCTCACCCATGCGGGCATTTGTGCCGTAAGCATTGATGATACCGCCGTTGATAACAGTCGGGTCCATCTGGCCAGCATCAAGAAGGGCTGCCACCATGGAGGTCGTGGTGGTTTTGCCGTGGGTGCCGCCAATGGCAATAGCATTGCGAAAACGCATCAACTCGGCCAGCATTTCGGCCCGGCGCACAATGGGCAGCAGCTTTTCGCGCGCTGCAATCAACTCCCGATTGTTTGGCTTGATGGCGGTGGACACCACAATCACCTCGGCATCGCCAAGGTTTTCCGGCTTGTGGCCTACAAAAACCTCAATGCCCTTCTCGCGAAGGCGCTGCACATTGGCGCTCTCGGCCTGATCCGAGCCTTGCACGCGATGGCCAAGGTTATGCAGCACTTCGGCAATGCCGCTCATGCCGATCCCGCCGATCCCGATAAAGTGGACCAGGCCGATGCTTTGCGGCATTTTCATCTGTTCATTCCCCTCAAAATCGACGTCAATTCATTGTCTGGCAATAGACTCAACCACGTCAGCAAGCAAGCCTGCTGCCTGTGGTTGCCCTGCCTTGGCGGCGGCTGCCGCCATTTCGCTCATTTTTTCCGGGCTGGTCATCCACGCTTTCAATTTCGCCGCCAGCTTCTCCGGTGTCATTTGCGATTGTGGCACCACCACAGCACCACCAAGGCCTGCCATAGTGGCGGCATTGGCCGCCTGATCATGGTCGAGCGCAAAAGGATAAGGCACCAGAATGGCGGGCCTGCCAATCACCGCAAGCTCCGATACCGTTGATGCACCCGACCGCGAGATCACCAGATTGGCTTTGCCGATACGATCGGCCATATCGCCAAAAAACGGCGATACTTCAGCGGGGATCTTAAGCTTGGCATAACAGCCTTGCACCTGCGCCACATCCTCCGGCCGCGCCTGTTGGGTCACCACAAGGCGCGCCCGCAACACATCATCCAGCAGGCAAATGGCACCGGGAACTGTGTTGGAAAAATGCTGTGCGCCCTGGCTGCCGCCAAACACCACCAGTTGGAATGGATCGCCATCGCCAGAGGACACATACTCCATCTCGGAGGCCGCCAGCACCGCTGGCCGCACAGGATTACCCGTCACCACAGTTTTGTCGGCATAAGCGCCACCGGCTGGCAAAAAGCCACCGGCAATCTTGTTGACCCGTGAGGCCAGAAATTTATTGGCCCTGCCCATCACCGCATTTTGCTCGTGAATAAGGGTCGGCACTTTCAGTGCGCAAGCCGCCATCAACGGCGGAATGGTGGGATAGCCACCAAAGCCAATGACCGCATTGGGCTTGAGCTTTGCAAGTAACGTGCGCGCGGTGCGATAGCCCCGCCACAGCGTCAGCAAAGCGCGTGACACTTTGATTGGGCTCTTCGAGCCGATGGTTGCCGATGGCACGACATGAATGGCATCGGCCGGAAACTTGCCCGCATAACGTTCGGCCCGACTATCGGTGACCAGATGCACGCTATATCCGCGCGCCCGCAATTCATGGGCCAGCGCTTCGGCTGGAAAAACGTGGCCGCCGGTACCACCGGCGGCAAGAAGGATCAAACCTTTGGACATGGCTTACTCCGCAGCAACGCTTTGGACCGAGCGGAACAACCGCCGCTCTTGAGATCTCTGTTCAGGACGATGGCGGGTCAATGCCAGAATGAAACCGGCGGTAATGCCAATGGCCACCATGGAAGAACCACCATAGGAAATCAGCGGCAAGGTCATGCCCTTTGCTGGCAGAAGCTCGAGATTAACGCCGATATTGATCATCGACTGCACACCAATCTGCAACACCAGACCGGCGACAGCAAAACGGTTGAAGTCGTTTTTCTCACGAAACGCATGGCGCAGGCCACGGATGACGAGAAAGGCAAAGATGGCCACCAGAACCATGCAAAAGATGATGCCGAACTCTTCGGCCGCCACCGAGAAGATGAAGTCGGTGTGCGCATCGGGAATGATACGTTTCACAATGCCTTCGCCGGGGCCAACACCAAACCAGTTGCCGCGAATAATCGCCTCACGCGCCGTGTCCACCTGAAAGGTATCGCCATCGCCAGTCAAAAAGCGGTCAATACGACCGGCAACGTGCGGCATGGTATAATAGGCAAGGGTTGAGCCAACGCCGCCGCCCACGGCCAAAAGCACAATGAAAATCCACGGCACACCGGCCATGAAAAACATGCCGCCCCAGACCACCGACGTCAAAACCGTCTGACCAAAGTCTGGCTGCACCATCAACAGTGCCACCACGACCATGAACAGCAGGATGGCGAAGAAATTGCCCGGAATATCAGGCTGGCGCGCATGCTCGGCAAACAGCCAGGCGCAGACCACCACAAAGGCGGGTTTCATAAACTCAGATGGCTGAATGGAGAGGCTGCCAAAATTGATCCAGCGGTGCGCACCCTTGACCTCAGGGCCAAAGAACAGCGCCAAAATCATCATGGCGATGGAGGCAAGCAAGATCAGCAGTGCGGCGCGGCGAACCTGCCGGGGCGTGAGAAATGAAATGCCGATCATGGTGATCAGACACGGCACGGTAAAGGCTGCCTGTCTGCGCACAAAGTGAAAGCTGTCAAGCCCGATGCGCTCGGCCACCGCTGGCGATGCCGCAAAAGACAGCATGAAGCCAATGCCCAAAAGCACAATGAATATCACCAGAAAAACGCGGTCTATGGTCCAGAACCAGTCGGCCAAAGCGCCTCGTTGTGCGCGGCTTACCATGTCATTGCTCTCCTGAGACCTGTTGCACCAGCATTGTCACGTCTTGCAGCCCGGCGACCAGCGTCACAAAGGCATCGCCACGCACTTCAAAATTCTTATACTGATCGAAGCTTGCGCAAGCCGGGGATAGCATCACGGCCACCTCCGCCCCATCGGCCTCGGCATCAACGGCCGCATGGCGAACGGCCTGCTCCAATGTTTCGGACATTTCAAACGGCACATCATTGCCCAGCGTTGCCGCAAAATCGGGTGCGGCCTGACCAATCAGATAGGCTTTGGCAATGCGCGAAAACAAAGGCGAAAGACTGGCAATGCCGCCCGCTTTCGGCACGCCACCGGCAATCCAGTAGATGCGATCATAGCTCGACAGCGCAGGAGCAGCGGCTTCCGCATTGGTTGCCTTGCTGTCATTGACAAAAACCACCTTGCCGCGCCGCCCAACCGGCTGCATCCGATGTTTCAGCCCGCCAAACGAGGCAAGACCAGAGCGCACTTCATCTTCCGACAAGCCAACAGCAAGGCAGGCCGCAATGGCGGCTGCCGCATTCTGGGCATTGTGGCTGCCGCGCAGCGTGGGAATGCCGTTTAGATCAGCAACAAGATCACCGCCCTGCTCTGTTCCCAGATAAATCCTGTGATCCTGATTGTAAAAGCCTTGCGCAACCGGCTCATGCTGAGAAATGCGAATGACCTGACGGTTGGCATTTTCCAACCGTTCGGCAATGCGCCGGGTGTAGCTGTCATCCACGCCGACAATGGCAATATCGCTGCCCTCAACAAGTCTGTTCTTGATGTCGGCGTAACGCTGCATATCGCCATGGCGATCGAGATGGTCAGGTGTAAGGTTGAGCACGATCCCAACCGAGGGGTTGATGGTTGGGGTGAGATCAATCTGATAAGACGAGCATTCGACCACATAAAAGTGCTTGGCTTGGGGTGGTTCAAGGGTCAGCACTGCCGTGCCAATATTGCCACCCATCTGCACATCGCGGCCGCTGGCGCGCAAGATGTGGGCGATCAATGCCGTGGTGGTCGATTTGCCATTGGTGCCGGTGATGGCAATAAACGGGCAGTCGGGCGCGCGCAGACGGCGCTCACGCACAAACAACTCCACATCACCAATAATCGCCACATTGGCGGCATGGGCCAGCTCCACAGTCCAATGCGGCTTGGGATGGGTCAGCGGCACACCCGGCGACAACACAAATGCAGCGAGAGCGGACCAGTCAAGCTCACGCAGATCCTCGGCCTTCAAGCCCTCTGTGCGGGCTTTTTCCACGCTGTCGGGATTATCATCCCAAACGGTTACATCCGCGCCACCTGCAATCAGTGCTCGCGCCGTGGCAAAGCCGGAGCCGCCTAAGCCAAACAGAGCAAGCTTTTGATTTTTAAAACTGGTGACCGGAATCATGATGGCCTCACCGAAGCTTCAGAGTGGAGAGGCCAAGAATGGCAAGACCCACGGCAATGATCCAGAAGCGGATTACCACCTGGCTTTCAGTCCAGCCCTTCTTTTCAAAATGGTGATGGATGGGGGCCATCAAAAACACCCGCCGCTTGGTCATCTTGTAATAACCAACCTGAATGATCACCGAGAGGGTTTCCATCACAAACAGACCACCGATGATGATCATGACAATTTCGTGCTTGGTGGCAACGGCAACTGTGCCAATCAAACCGCCCAGCGCCAGCGAGCCGGTGTCGCCCATGAAAATAGCAGCAGGCGGCGCATTGAACCACAAAAAGCCAAGGCCAGCGCCGATCACCGCGCCCAAAATAACCGCAAGCTCGCCGGTGCCCGGCACAAAATTGATCTGCAAATAGCCTGCAAATACCGCGTTACCAGCCAGATAGGCAATCAGGCCGAAGGCGGCAGAGGCAATCATCACCGGAACGATGGCCAGACCATCAAGACCATCGGTGAGGTTGACGGCATTGCCAGCGGCAACAATCACAAACCCGCCAAAGACAATGAAAAAATAGCCCAGATTGAGCAAAACATCCTTGAAGAATGGAAAGGCCACGGAGGTTGCCACATGCGGACCCTGGGGTGCCGAAACCTTGGCCGCTTCCATCATGAAAAACACGGCAACACCGGCAATCAGAAACTCGATGCCCAGACGGGCTTTCCCCGAAAACCCCTTGTCCGACTGTTTGGTGACTTTCAAATAATCATCATAAAAGCCAATGGCACCAAAGCCCAGCGTCACCAGCAGCGTTGCCACCACATAGACATTGGACAAATCGGCCCAGAGCAGTGAGGCACCCACAATGCCTGCCAGAATCATCAGGCCGCCCATGGTTGGCGTCCCCGCCTTTTTAAAATGCGTCTGCGGGCCATCGGCACGAATGGGCTGGCCCTTGCCTTGGCGCACCCGAAGAGAGGCAATAATCGCAGGACCAAACAAAAAGACAATCAGCGCGGCGGTGAACATCGCAGCCCCGGTCCGAAACGTGATGTAACGGAACAGGTTGAAAAATTGCACATGGTTCGCGAAGTCAACAAGCCAGATCAGCATGAAAGCACTTTCCAAGAGTCGCTTCGGCCAAAGATCGAATCTTTGGCCGAACGTTTAGGTCTATTCTGGGCGGCGGGTGTCGTCCAATGAGGGATACTTGTCAAGCAGGGCCGCTACAATCTTGCCAAAACCAAGACCAAGCGAGGATTTAACCATCACCACGTCACCACCATGAACGGCAGAGGTGGCATAAGCCGCCAGTTCATCGGTAGTTTCAAACCAGATGGTTGAAACGGTCTCGGGCAGATGCGCCTTCAAATTGGCCATATCAGCGCCTGCCAACCAGACATGCTCAATGCCTGCGGCCAACAGAGGGCCGCTCAACTCTGCATGAAGCTCACCGGACAACTCGCCCATTTCCAGCATGTCGCCCAAAATGGCAATGCGGCGGCCATCGGCATAGGGCTGGGCTGCCGCCAAAACGGCGATGGCGGCCCGCATCGATGCCGGATTGGCGTTATAGCTCTCATCAATAACAGTGAGAATGCCGCTCTCCGTGCGCAGCCGGTGGCGCTGGCCGCGGCCCTTGACCGCAGCAAGGTCTGCCAAAGCCTGCACGGCGGCATCCATATTGGCACCCAAAAGACGCACGACGCCCAAAGCTGCCATGGCATTTTCCGCGATATGACGCCCCGGAGCGCCGATGACCACTTCGCGGGTTTCGCCATCAATCACCGCCCAGACGGTCGAGCTTTCCGCACCGCCATCAAATTCTGCGAGGCGGAACTCGGCCTTGGTGTGCTGACCAAAGGAATGAATATGCGTCACACCGGCATCATAGGCCTTGCGGGCCAGATATTCGAAATAGGGATTGTCGTGATTGAGCAGCGCGACACCGCCAAGAGCAACACCTGAGAAAATCTCGGCCTTGGCATCGGCAATCTCATCCACACTCTTGAAATTGCCCAGATGGGCCGGCGCAATGGTGGTAATCACCGCCACATGCGGACGCACCATTTGCACCAGCGGGGTAATCTCGCCACTATGGTTCATGCCGATTTCAAAGATGCCAAATTCGGCGCTGGCCGGCATACGCGCCAACGTCAGTGGCACGCCCCAATGGTTGTTGAACGAGGCAACGGCGGCATGAACTTCGCCAGACGGGGCCAGCACCTGCCGCAGCATTTCCTTGGTGGTGGTTTTGCCAACCGAGCCGGTAACGGCAACAATGTGGGCCTTGGAGCGCGCCCGCGCCGCCAAGGCCAAAAGCCCAAGCGCCTGAAGCACATCTTCAACCACAATCATCGGCACGGTCAGCCGACCAAGCGCTGGCAATTTGGACTCGTTGACCACCATCAAGGATGCGCCATTGGCGGCCGCAATAGATGCGTAATTATGGCCATCAACCCGATCGCCCTTGATGGCAAAAAAGGCTTCGCCGGGCTGCACGGTGCGGCTGTCAATTGAAATGCCGGTAATGCCTTCCGGCATGGCACCCAATGGCCGCCCGTGCATGGCCGCCACCATTTCATCAATGGTCCAAAGGAAACTCGAGGGTGAATTCAAGGGTGAAATTCCTCCATGGCGTTCAGGATTTCGGCATGGTCCGAAAATGGCAAGGTGACGCTGCCAACAATCTGGCCCTGTTCATGGCCTTTGCCAGCCACAATCAACGTGTCCCCCGTTGCCAGCATGGCAACAGCGGCGCGAATGGCCTGCTTGCGGTCGGCAATTTCGATACCCCTTGGGGTGGCTGCCATAACCTCGGATCGGATAGTGGCCGCCACTTCCGAGCGCGGATTGTCATCGGTGACAATCACAATATCAGCCAGGCGATTGGCAATCTCACCCATAATCGGACGCTTGCCCTTATCGCGGTCGCCACCACAGCCAAACACCGCAATAATGCGGCCACTGGTGAAAGGACGAACCGATTTCAGCACGTTTTCCAAGGCATCCGGCTTATGGGCGTAATCGACATAGGCCAGCGCGCCACCCTTGGCCTGCGCCACAAGCTCCAGCCGCCCGGCGGCACCTTGCAGCTTTTCCAGCGCTTTCATGGTGGTTTCAACGGACACGCCGGTGGAAATGGCGAGACCCGCCGCCACCAGCGCATTAGCGATCTGGAAATCGCCCGCCAGCGGCAGATCAACCTCGTAAATCGCGCCATTATGATGAATTTCGGCGGTTTGCTTGTGGCGGAAATGCTCAACGCGCTTGAGCGTCAGAAAATTACCGGCACGACCAACGGTGCGCACATCATGGCCCGCTTCTGTCGCCACCCGCACAGCCTCCGCCGACCATTCATCATCGGCAAAGATAACGGCTGGCGCACCTTTGGGCAAAAGCACCTGAAACAGCCGCATCTTGGCGGCCATGTAATGCTCAATGGTTGGATGGTAATCCATATGGTCGCGGCCAAGATTGGTGAAGGCCGCAGCCTTTAAAACCACACCGTCCAGACGGCTTTGGTCCAGACCATGGCTGGATGCTTCCATTGCAGCATGGGTGACACCCTCACCCGCCAGTTCCGCCAGCATCCTGTGCAGCTCAACCGGATCAGGCGTGGTCAACGACCCATAATCATTGCGCTTGGAGGAAATGATACCCGTGGTGCCAATCTGCGCGCTGTCCAAACCGGCATAAGCCCAGATCTGGCGCACAAACGACGCCACCGAGGTTTTGCCAGCGGTGCCGGTGACGGCAACCATGGTTTGCGGCTGGGCACCATAGAAGCGGGCCGCCGCCAGCGCCAAGGCGCGGCGCGGCTGATCTGTGACCAACACGGGAACCTCAGTTTCTACAGAGGATGATGCCACTACAACAGCCGCACCACGCGCCACAGCGTCAGTAATAAACTGCGCGCCATCGGCTTTCACACCGCTGAGCGCCACAAACATCATGCCGGGCTGCACTTTTCGACTATCGGCGGTGAGGCCGGAAATCTCCAGCTCTGCCAATCCACTGTCCAGCGGGCCGATCAGCTCTTGCAGCGCACCATCCGTCAGTTCTCGCAGTTTCATCTTTTCTTCGTCCCCTACTGGCTGGGCGGCACTGATTCCACCCACCAGTCCTGCATTGAAACCTCAATATGACACGAGCATGTCTTTTCCGAGCGAACCGAAGTCTGGTTCTACACCGAGAATTGGGGCGGTTCTGCGAATAATGTCGCGAACAATCGGCAATGCCGTGTAAGCAGAGATGGTTCCGCCCTGTTCGCCGGTCAACGGCTCATCAATAAAGCTCAACACCACATAGCGCGGCTTGCCCATGGGAAATGCACCCAGAAAGGCATTGAAGTTCAGCTTGCTGTCATAACGACCGTTGACCACCTTGTCGGCAGTACCGGTTTTGCCACCCACGTCGAAACCGGGAATGCGCGCGCCACGGCCAGAACCAAACTTGCCATTATAATCAAAAAGGTAGCGCATATCGGCACTGGTTGTCGGTTTCAACACAGCTTCGGCAACTTCATCAGCCTGCTCAATAGTGCGCGGCAGGAATGTCGGCTCGATCAAGCGGCCACCGTTCACCAAAGCCGCACCAGCAACCGCCGTCTGCAACGGGGTGGTGGCAACGCCATGGCCGAAGGAAATGGTGATGGAGTTGATCTTTTTCCATTCACGGGGCTGCGATGGCATTTTCACTTCCGGCAATTCTGTCTTCATCTTGGTCAACAGGCCAAGACGGGTCAGATATTCCTTTTGTTCGGGAATGCCGACAACGTCGATGATTTTTGCCGTGCCGATGTTGGAGGAATATTTGAAAATATCGGGCACGGTCAAAAACCGGCTCTGGCCGTGGAAGTCCTTGATGGTGAAACCGCCGATCTTAATCGGGTAACGTGCATCAAAACTATCGCTGAGCTTGATGCGGCCGGTATCCAGACCCATGGCCAGGGTGAAGGATTTAAAGGTCGATCCCATTTCGAACGTACCATTCGACATGCGGTTCAACCAGCCGTCCTTTGCCCCTTCTTCTGGCTTGTTCGGATCGAAATCCGGGTAGGATGCCATGCCCAGCACTTCGCCGGTTTCAACATCCAGCACCACGGCCCCTGCGGATTTGCCCTTGAAGTTCACCTGCGCATTCGCCACCACATCATGCACGATATTCTGCACCCGCAGATCAATCGAAAGCTTGACCGGCTCAAGGCGAGCATTGCTGGTCATGCCCAGATCGGCCAGTTCGGCCAAGCCTTGATTGTCGATATATTTTTCCATTCCGGCCATGCCGCGATTGTCGATATTCACGAAACCGACAATATGGGCCGCCGTGGAACCACCGGGGTAAAACCTGCGAATTTCGGGACGAAAACCGATACCGGGAATGCCCAAAGCCAGGATCTGGCTCTGCTGCTTGGGTGTCAACTGACGGCGCAGCCACTGGAAATGCGACTTGGACGACAGCTTGCGATACATGTCCCGCGCATCAACATCGGGCAAAACCGTTGCCAGTTTTTCCACCGCTTCATCGGCATCAACAATTTTATGCGGCTCGGCAAACAGCGAGACGGTGCGAATATCCGTGGCCAGCACCTGCCCATTGCGATCCAAAATGTCTGGACGTGCGGCCATCAACCGATCTGGCGGGATAATGCTGGATGTGTTTTCAGGATGGGCATAGCCATATTGCATCAGCCGCCCGCCAATGACGAGATAAACTGCCGCAAAACCAAACATCAGCAAGCCCACGCGCCGACGGGCCATATCGGCCTTGCGTTTGGCGGCGTTATCGCTGACGCGCGAGCGATTGCGCGATGAACTGGCGCGACGGACATCTGCCGAAAGATGCGCCTTGCTTTTCAACAACATCATGCGAGACAAAAACGACATCAGCGCCCCACCGATCCTGTTGTGATCTGGTCTGTCGGCTTCGTCTTGGGACGACCTTCAGCGATCTGTGGAACAGGAACCTGCGACTTCAGCATGGGCAATTCATTGGCCCTTGCAAGTTGATTGGGGTCGGTCTGCTGAAGTTGCAGCTCATCGTGATAGACATTGGCAAGTTTTTCCAGCCGGTTGGGCTGCGTCAGCAAGGCCCAGTCGGCCTCCAGCAACTCAATCGTGTCTTTCTCCAGCTTGATCTGCGCCTCAACGCGCCGCACGTTCTGAAATTTTTCGTCAGTATTGTGCTTGATTTGATAGGTCACAGTTGCCGCAGCCGCCATGACCCCGATCAAAATAACGTCAAAGGTGCGAATCATGGATCAACCTCCCAGTCGTTCGATCTCGGCGAGATCGGGCAGATCGAAAATCGAGAAATCGGCCTTCATGGCGGGATGCACTGTCCTGATAGCAGCGCGAAGCTTGGCGGAACGGGCGCGCGGGTTCATTTCGGCTTCTTCGTCGGTGGCAGCAAGCAAACCCTTGCCCACCGGCTCAAAACTTGCCAAACGCTCAACTACCATGGGGAGATGGCGCGAGCCTGTCGCTTTGCCCGAACGATCGGAAAAGAACTTTTTGACGATACGGTCTTCCAGCGAGTGAAACGTGACCACCACCAGCCGACCACCCGGCTTAAGCGCCCGTTCAGCCGCAAACAACGCCTGCGCCAGCTCGCCCAACTCATCATTGACAAACACACGAAGCGCCTGAAACACGCGCGTTGCCGGATGAATCTTATCCTTGGCCTTGCGCGGTGTGACAATCTCGATCATGCCCGCCAGGTCACGGGTGGTTTCAAACGGATGGGTCGCACGGCGTTTTTCAATGGCGCGCGCAATGCGGCCAGCCTGTTTTTCCTCACCGAGAAAACCAAAAATCCGGATCAAGTCCGACACCTTGGCCCGGTTGACAACATCAGCCGCCGATACGCCAGCACCCGACATGCGCATATCAAGTGGTCCATTTTTCTGAAACGAAAACCCGCGCTCGGCCTCATCAATCTGCATCGACGACACGCCGATATCGAGCACGATACCGTCCAGCCCACCTTCGGGCGCAAAGCGATCCAGCGCGGAAAACTGCGTGTGATTAAGCGTGAGATGACCTGCATGGGCCGCAACCATCGCCTGGCCTGCGGCAATGGCCGTGGGATCACGATCAAGCGCGACAACATCGGCACCAGCGCGCAAAATGGCAGAGGTATAGCCGCCAGCGCCAAACGTACCATCGAGAATCACTTTCCCGGCCTTTGGCTCAAGCGAATCCAGAACTTCCTTGAGAAGAACCGGAATGTGACGAACCGGTCCGCCTTCGGCTTCAGTATTCCCTCCGCCAAGATCCGTCACCATTCCGCTTCTCCGCCTTAAGATGAGCCCGAACCTCTCAGTCCAAGCCCTTTTCTGGCTGCCGCTTGCGCCTCGTGAAACGCTTGCGGCTGCCACACCTGAAAATGATCCGAGCGGCCCACAAAGGTCACTTCGGATGTAATGCCCGTAAAGTCGCGAATAAAATCCGTGACCATCAAACGCCCCTCGGAATCGAGACGCATAAACACGCCGCCCCCGTGAATCAAGAGCGACATCTCGTTTGCGACCGGCGAAAACGGATCGACCTCGCTGATCTGGCGCTCGTACCGCTCGAGCAGATCCGGACCACCGACGCTGATCGCCGGAAACGTGAAATCCTGAAAGCAATACAGCTCCTGAATTTCCCGAACAGCCAAGACAGCACGGAACGCCGCCGGCACGGAAACCCGCCCCTTCGCATCGATCCGGTTTGTCGCATTGGATAAGAAGCGGTTCATAACGCTTTACCGCCGCCTCCTGTCCTTTCATGCGGATCAAACACCCGCAACTCCAAGAATGCACGTGCGCAGAAATGCTCATTGCCTGGCAGCAAAAACAGTCGAGCAAACCCCGAAAGGTCCGCATCTTTGCTTCACATATCGGGGCATCAAATCGCCCCTCGGCAGTGCACTTATGGGATAACATGGGACCATATGGGCGTCAATGGGAATGGGCCCGCCAAACACGGACCACAGCATCGGAAATTTATAACCCGTTAAGATTAATGAATAGTTATTACGTCAATGGCCGCACTGGACGCGACAAAGCCATGGCCGCACCTGCAAACCATTGATGTAAATAATATTTTTCTAATTTTCGGAAAATTGAATTTCACAGCGGATCTGTAAAAATCGTTTAGAAACAAACACCAGTCGGCCTGTAAGCCGGGTTCTGTATGGCCCCGGTTTCCCGGAACGTGGCAGCCATTCATCTGGGACGACGCTTGCGCGCCGCCTCTCGCAACCCACCCGGATGACTGGCCCGAAAACCGGCTGTAGGGCCGCTTTCGCAGCCCCCACGTCATCCCTATTCGGTCTTGCTCCCGGTGGGGTTTACCATGCCGTCCCTGTCACCAGCGACGCGGTGGGCTCTTACCCCACCCTTTCACCCTGACCTCGCTAAACGAGGCGGTCTGCTTTCTGTGGCACTTTCCCTGAGGTCGCCCTCGCCGGACGTTATCCGGCACCGTGTTTCCGTGGAGCCCGGACTTTCCTCACCCTACCGTCTTTCGACATTGGTAAAGCGCGGCTGCCCGGCCGACTGGTGTGGGGTGATTAAACGAGAAGGCTGCGAAACACCACCCCTATAATCGCCTCAAGCGAAGCTGGGCGAAAAAACTGCCGGATAATCCTCGCCCTCAAGCGAGCCTTGCTGCATGAGCACAGCCCCAAGACGGCCGATTTCATCCGAGCTTTTGGCAGCGGCACCGCAGCCGCCGGTCAAAACACCAATGCGGGGGCTGGCGCTCATACCAATCGCCGGATAGCCGCTGGGCATGAACGAGGTGACGCAAGCGGCCATGGAAACCGGCGCATGGGCAAGCGTTGGCACCAGCCCGTCTACAATGCGCTTAAGGTGATTGCGCGTACTTTCACGCCCACCGCTTCTAAACCAGGCACGAATGTCCGGTTCACTCAAAAGCTTGAGATCATCCGGGTCGCCGCCAATTTTCAGGTACGTCTTGCCATCCGGGTAGCGCACCGGCGGCAGGAGATAGATGTGATCCAGCGGTTCCGATGGCTCATAAATCAGCGACGGCATGCCGCTATAATGCGACAAATGCTCATCCGGGATCTCGAAAAAAGCAACGGTGCGCGCATAGACCGAAAGATCAAGCTTTTGCGGCAAGAGATCAGGCGCAATGGAAAAACCTCCAGCCGCCACCAGTATCTTTTCACCCTTGACCACCTGCCCATCAGCAGTTGTCACCGACACATAAGCCCCCTCATCACGAAGGCCTGTTGCAACGGCATTGATAAGAGTGACACCAGCCTTTTCAGCGAGAGCCGTTTGAGCGGCCACCAAAGCGCGCGGGTTCACATAGCCCGCATTATGGCGCTCATGAATGCCAAGGCAGCCTGTTTCAAACTGAAAATATGGAAATTCCCGTCCAAGAGCCGCATCATCCAGCGCCTCTGTGGCAACACCAAGCTGCGATACGGCCTTTTGCACATTGGCGATATAGGTGGATTTTCCACCGGGCTTCGGCGCAACAATCAGGCACCCCACCTCGTGATAGAAGGGAATGCCGCTTTCCTGCTCCATTGCGCGGTAGCGGGCAATCGAAACATTGGCCAGCTTTGCCCAAACTGGATTGCCATCAATGGTGCGGGTGATGCGGGCCTCATCATAATGGCTGGCAAATACGCCATCATGATTGACCTTATCAGCAGGCTCATCTGGCCCGATAAGCACCACGCCATCGGTGTGCGCCCCAAGATGGCGCGCCGCTGCCGCCCCCATCATGCCGCGTCCAATAATGATATATTTGAAAATCTGATCCGCCATTTCAACACCCAAACGATTCAATGGCGCAGAACTAGCATGGCGGTTCAGATTTCGCATCAGCAACATTGCCGCAGGCGGTGTTGGCGCAGGCGGTATTGGCGCGGATTGAATCAGGCCTTGTCGCCAAGCATCGCCTGAACCTGGCCGCAATAGCGTTTGGAGGTCGGGTTCATACGGGTCGCACCATGACCGGCATTGTAGCGTAAAATTGCGCTGCACATATCGCCGCCACCCAGCTGGTTGGCCATGGCCAGATACTTGATCCCGTATTTCAGGTTTGTGGCCGGGTCGTAGAGGCCTGCCGTGCTGCCGGTATAGCCCATGGCGCGGGCCGTGGCGGGCTTGATCTGCATCAGGCCAACTTCTCCATGACGCCCTCTGGCCTTGGCGTTAAAATTGCTCTCGATCTTGATCACAGCTTTCGCCAGTTGTGGCGAGACGCCATATTGCTTGGAGTAGGATGAAATCAGCGCGTGATACGGCACCGTGCCGCTGGTGCGCTCTGCACCCGAATTGCTGTCAATCTCCTTCTCGCTTGATTGATCCTTGTCTCCGCCCAGCATGTCCATCAAAGATGGGATTTTTGCGGTCTCATTCGCATGAGCATAGGAGCCAGCAGGCAAAGTGATAGCGAGGCATGCCGCAGCAGCAAAAAGATGCGTTTTCATGAAAAGGTTCAGTCTCCAGTCAAAGGGTTCGAAATAAAGACAAGCATAGTCAAAGCTTCTCCATGTCGCCGCTTTTGTAAAAGCGAAGATTTACATCACCCTCATCGTTGATAATTGCGGAAGACATCATCTGGTGAAGTCAAACCCGCCGTTCAGCGAGTTTGTTAAACAGCCGCAATAAGGAAATCCTATGGCCGAGCAAAATTTTATGATTTTTGGCTTGCAAACAGGGCCGCATCCGCGCGGCCCATGTTTCAGCAATCAGGCAAAACGCGGCAGTGATACCAGCAAGCGATGCAAGGTATCGATGGTCGAGGAATCGGCGACGCCATCAACTCTTGCTTGCCGAAAATGCAGCTGAAAACTTTTGACGACGCCAACAGTCTCTTCGTTAAATTCGCCATTTATTTCAATATTATAGCCATAGAATGACAGCATGGACTGCAAAGCCTCAATCGGCTGACCACGATCGCCTTGACTAAAGAAGCGCCCACCGCCCATAGGCGCTGGCTCAACCCAATGTCCAACCCCCATTTGATGCAGCCGATCCCAAGGGAAATGTTCGCCCGGATCAACCTTGCGAACAGGGGCAATATCGGAGTGCGCCAGCACCCGATCGGGAGTGATAGACCACCGTTTTGCACAATCCAGACACAATTGCGCAACGGCTTCAATCTGTTTTTGCGGATAATCTGGCAGGTCCGGATGTCCGGCATTAGCAATTTCAATGCCGATGGAGCGCGAATTGATATCGGTGGCGCCCGCCCAGAAGCTTTTACCGGCGTGCCAGGCGCGGCGACTCTCAGACACCATTTGCACCACATCACCGTTTTCGCGCACAAGATAGTGGCTGGACACCTGGCTTTCAGGATTGCAAAGCCAGGAAATCGCCGCTTCTTCACTCGGCATGCCGGTATAATGTAAAATGATGGTATCAGGGGCCGCAATGTCTACGCGCTCCCCGTGGTTCGGAGATGCAATGACCTCCGCGCCCGAATAATCAGCCTTCAAATCAGTCATGCAGCCCGACGTTCCTTTTCAATCGCAGCATAGGCGGCGTTGAAGGCGGCCATACGCTGATGCGCTGCCGCATGCATTTCCACGGGCAAGCCACGCGCATAAAGCATATCAGGATGATGTTCGGAAGCCAAAGTGCGATAGCGCTTGCGGATGGTGCTGAAATCATCGCTGCGTGACACGCCCAGAATGCCATAAGGATCGTGATCCAATGTCAGATGCCGTGCAGCAATGGCCTCAAACCGATCTTCACCGATTTCGAAAATCTCGGCAATCCGACTCAGGAAGGCCATTTCCTTTTCGTGAATCAGTCCATCGGCCGTGGCAATGTGAAACAGCGCATCGACAATCTCTTCCAGGATCGGGCAGCCCTTGGTGCGTGAACCGCACAGATTGGCGAGCTTTTCAGCATAGGCCTCATAGCCAGCAATATCCTGCTTGGCGAGGTTATAGAGCCTTGCCACATTGCGCGCTTCTTCAGGTGGAAATTCGAAAATGCTGCGAAAGGCATTGACCTCGGCCTGCGAGACAATACCATCGGCCTTAGCCATCTTGGCGGACAGGGCAATGATGGCAACAGAAAAGGACACGCGCCTGCGCGTTTCGGGATCGCCCTCAAACATCGTGCGGATCGCATCGACAAGCGACGACAGGGCAGTGCCAGCCGCGTCGCTCACCGCGCTCACCAGCCGTTCCCATAAAGACGATAATTGCAGGCAGCTAAAATCAAACATCATGTTGACAGCTTGACCAAATTAGCAGCCGAAAAGCAAGACCGGCACACTCAGGATTTTGATTAAACTTTGTTCACAATCAAAGAAGCATTATCTGAATACTCCATGAACAAAACTGGCAATACGCAGGATTATTTTGCAAGACAGGCTGCTGGTGACTTATCCACAATCACCCACAAATGATGGGTGATATTTGAAACGATTGAAACGCATCGCTTTATGAAATTTCAGCGAAACTTCGGATTTTAAACGATTTTTTCCTTTACAGGCTGCCTGCGCTATCGCATCCATGGCCCAGCATAACCATCTTTGAGCAAAGTGGCATCTCGCCGGGACACTGCAATGCTCTATCTTTTGTAACACACTTGCCCGCTGCAACACATGTGCCTGCTCGCAAATCCGCAAAAGACATTTGCGCACAACGCTCTGCGGCGGCAATGATTGATCGCTTGAAGGAGAATACATGGCCAAGACCAAAGTTGCGCTTCTCACCGCAGGCGGGCTCGCACCCTGCCTTTCGTCTGCTGTTGGCGGATTGATCGAACGCTACACCGATATTGCGCCTGACGCCGACATCATTGCCTATAAATCCGGCTATCGCGGCTTGCTGATGGATTACAAGATCGAGATCAACCAGCATATGCGCGAGCAGGCCCATGTTCTGCACCGCTACGGTGGATCGCCGATTGGCAACAGCCGCGTCAAGCTCACCAATGTTGCCGATTGCGTCAAGCGCGGTTTGATCAAGGAAGGTCAAAACCCGCTTCAGGTGGCGGCCGAGCGGCTGGCTGCCGACGGCATCACCATTCTGCACACCATTGGCGGCGACGACACCAATACCACGGCGGCCGATCTCGCCGCCTATCTTGGCGCGAATGGCTATGACCTCACCGTTGTGGGCCTGCCCAAAACGGTGGACAATGATGTGGTGCCCATCAAGCAATCACTGGGTGCCTGGACAGCGGCAGAGGTTGGCGCGCGCTTTTTTGACAATGTCTCCAACGAACAAAGCGCTGCTCCGCGCACATTGGTTATTCATGAAGTCATGGGCCGCCATTGTGGATGGCTGACAGCAGCAACCGCCCGTGCCTATATTCAGCGTATCAAGCACAATGAATATGTCGAAGGCTTCATGATGAATGAGGCGCTGAAGAATATCGATGGATTGTATCTGCCCGAAACCCATTTCGATATGGAGAGCGAAGCGGAACGCCTCAAGGAGATGATGGACAAGACCGGCTTTGTGACACTGTTTGTGTCGGAAGGGGCCTGCATGGACGAGATCATTGCAGATCGTGAAGCGGCTGGAGAAGAAATCAAGCGTGATGCCTTTGGCCACGTCCAGCTCGACAAAATCAATGTCGGCGGCTGGTTCCAGCAGCATTTTGCCAAGCTTTTGCAGGCCGAGCGTTCGATGGTGCAAAAATCTGGCTATTATGCCCGCTCTGCCCCCGCCAATCACGAGGATCTGCGCCTCATTCAAAGCATGGTGGATCTGGCCGTTGAAAGTGGTCTGAACGGTGTATCTGGCGTGACCGGCCATGATGAAGATCAGGGCGGCAAGCTTCGCGCCATCGAATTTCCTCGGATAAAGGGCGGCAAGGCATTTGATTTGAACACACCGTGGTTTAAAGATGTTATGGATCACCTAGGACAAAAGTTTCGCCCGGCAGCTTGATGCCTCAGCCATGCGGTGACGTCTCTTGTCCTGTGAAGAGGAGAGGAGAAGCCCATGCAACTTCAGGACTGGCTGCTCTATGCCGTCACATCCGCCGCCTTTCTGGCTGTGCCCGGACGGGCGGCGAAACGCATTGTCGAGTGCAGGCGCGCAGGCGGAGCAAAACTTGCGGGCTTTTGCGTGCTGGGCTGCGTAGCGGGCTATGGCATCGCCGCGACGGCGGTGTTTGCGGCTGTGCAAAGCCTGGTGAATGCCGGGGCAATTGCGGTGCAACATCTGCAATGGCTGGGCATGGCGGCCCTTATGCTTGTTGCTCTCAGGCTGTGGAAAGCTCCTCTTCATATCGGCCCAGTTGCAGATAATGACAATATAGCAAACAAATCCTTTGCGGTCATTGTGTCGCAGGGCGTCGCTGCCTGCGCATTGGATGCTCGCACGGTGATTTTTCTGCTGGCCATGGCCACCCAGTTGGGAGTTGTCTTTTTGCCACAAGGCCGAGATTTCTTGAATTTGGCGGGCATTTTTGCCGCAATTGCCACGGTGACCTGCCTCTATCAGGCCATTTTTGCAAAAGTGATCGACCGTATCATCCGCAAACGCTCCGTGCGCAAATTGGCCCCGCCAAACGGCAAAACCATGCTGATTTCGGCCCGCTCCGTCAGTGCCGGATTTAGAAAAATTGCCGCCTGACCACAGCTAATCAAAACTTCGGCATTAAAGGGGCTGTCAAATTTGTGAATCAGATGTTAATAGTCCGTCAGAGGGGTCAAATCCTCGCTCGTTTCAATAGCCGACGGACAGACGTATGACAGCGAAAACGGACCGCGCGATTACACTCAGTTTTACTGCTGCAATCGTTGCTGCCCTTTCGAGTTGCACAGGCGCAAATGAGAGTGCCAAGGCAAACCTGGCACCCAAACCGATGACCAGTCAGGTTGCTGCCGCTGCATCCGCAAATACGACCGCACAAACTGCATCGGCAACAGGAGACACAGCGTCTCCAGCCAATGCATCCCAATCTGCTGTTGCAGCATTGGCTTCGACAAAGCAGGGCAATGCCGCCTCGGCGGCGATTGATCTGGCAGCAGGGCAAGGCCCAATTCCGCAGGCCAACCCGCATGAATCAAATCTGGGATCTCTTGGCCCTACGGTTGCTTCCGTCACCAGCGCCAATGCACCCGCCAGTGTCAGTGAGGACCAGCCAATTGGTCTTGAGAGCGAAGCGCTACAGCCGGATGTGATTGCCTTGCAATCAGCCATTCCGATGCCACGGCCAGCATCGCTAGGGGATGCGTCTCCGCGTCTGGCTGCTGCAACTGCAACAGCAAAGCCGGTTCTGGTGTCCTTTGCCACGCTGGACGCACAATTTGACACAAGCGAACCCACCACGCAGCCTTTGGGGTCCGCATCGGGTTCGGAAAGTAAGGGACCGACTGTTATCAATGGTCTCGTCAATAAATATGCTGCAATTTACAACATGCCATCAGAGCTGATTCACCGCGTCATTCGCCGTGAAAGCCGCTATAACCCATCTGCTTACCACCGTGGCAATTATGGCCTGATGCAAATTCGCTATAATACGGCCCGTGGCCTTGGCTATGAAGGCAAGCCGGAAGGTCTGTTTGATCCTGAAACCAACCTGAAATATGCGATCAAATATCTTCGTGGTGCTTGGATGGTTGCAGAGAACAACAATGACAATGCCGTGCGCCTCTATGCCCGAGGCTATTATAACGATGCCAAGCGCAAGGGCATGACCAATTATCTTCAATAGACGATTTGGTCACCCCTCCCCCATCCTATTCTTATTGAAGGGCGGCGATCACCGCCCTTAATAGATTCTGTGGCTTATAACCCACGCTGAGTGGCGTTAAGCCCATGCGCAAGACGATCAGGCTGGCAGACGGTATGATCGCAATTGTTTGGCCATCATGACCCTGCAACCAAACGGTATCGGCTGGCAGCCCTGCTTCTGATTGCGCGCTGGGCTGAGGCCCCACACGCCACATGAATCCTCTAGTATAGATCCCGTCTGAGGCTTTGGTTGGCTGCTGCATCATGCCCAGATAGCCAATGGGCAGTACGCGCTTGCCGTTCCACACACCATCCTGCAACAGCATTTGCGCAAATTTGCCCCAGTCGCGCGCCGTGGCGTAGAGATAAGAGCCGCCACCAAACGTGCCGTTCTCATCTGCCTCCAGCACGGCACTGGTCATGCCAAGCGGACTGAACAAGGCGTCCTTGGGATAGCGAAGCGCATCCGCCTGCGTTGGCAAGCTGTTCATCCACAAGCGCGACACCAGAACCGCCGAGCCGGTCGAATAGCTGAATGTCGTCCCCGGCTTGGCGATCAACGGGCGGCTGGCGACAAAGCCAACCTGATCACGCTCCAGATACAACATGCGGGTCACATCGGCGAGATCGCTATAATCCTCATTGAACAACAGGCCGCTTTGCATCGCCATCAAATCCGAAAGCTTGATGGCGGAACGGCCATCATTGTTCCATTGGGGAAAAAGGTGATCCTGATCTAGCCTCATCGCCCCGGCCTGAACCCGTAGTCCAACCAGAACGGCGGTGACTGTTTTGGTCATCGACCAACCCAGAAGCGGCGTGGCAGGGCCAAAACCCTTGCCATAAGCCTCACCAATCAGTTTGCCACCCCGCATCACCAGCACGGCGCGCATGCCCTGCCCCATCAAGGCAGGATCGGCAAAAATGGCCTTTAACGCCGGATCAGATTGTGCGGCCCCCATGCCCTCTGGCCATGGTGCTGTGCTGGCCACAGCTTTGGCGGGGGCAATGTCTGCCGCAGGCAAGGTAATCTTTTGGGCCTCATCCACGTGCCCGTCTACCACATTGGCGCAGCCAAGACCGGGGCGATAGAGCGCGATGCTGGGTGCGAACACACCCAGAAAGTAGGTGGTTACGGTATTGGCCTTTCGATCCACAGTCTGGTGCAAGAGCTTCAGGGCCGGGTTTTGCGCGGCTTGAACATCCTCCTGCAAAACCGCGTTGGGATCGCGATCGGCGATAAACACATTGGAGCAGACAATCTTGGCCGCATAGCCAGTTCCAACGCGCAAGATCTCGGGCGGCGCAACAGCCAGCCAGCCAGCACCACCCATCACCAGTGCAGCAATGCCTATGGACGCCAGTTTCAATCTTCGAATCACCACCGACATTTCGCTCACTCCATCCCTCATCTCGCCATGGTTACAAAGCAACGCGGCGATTTGATAGAAAAATCCATCAGAATTTTCCTCTTCCAGCTCGTCAACAGCCCCCGTCATCAAACTGTATTAGAGACCCACTATCCAAACCGGAACGTGACACAGGGCCCAAAGACCATGACCGAATTTGTTCCTGATGCGGGTTTTCGCAAAAATGAAAAGCTGAAATCAGCCCTTCTCCAGCACAGCGCTCTTTCTGCCAAGGGCCTGTCGGAGCGGCTGTTTGGCATCCTGTTTTCCGGCCTTGTCTATCCGCAAATCTGGGAAGACCCGGATGTGGATATGCAGGCCATGGCGCTTGCCCCCGGCCATCGCATCGTCACCATCGGTTCTGGCGGCTGCAACATGCTGGCCTATCTTTCCCGCGCACCGGAAAGCATTGATGTGGTCGATCTCAACCCCCACCATATTGCGCTCAACCGCATGAAGCTTGCCGCCTTTCGGCATCTGCCAGACCATATGGCGGTCGTGCGGCTGCTGGGCTCGGACAATGCCCGCACCAATGCCACCATGTTTGATCGCTACGTTGCCCCGCATCTGGATAGCAGCACCCTTCGCTACTGGAACCAGCGCAGCCCGCTTGGTCGCCGCCGCATCAGTGTTTTCAATGGCAATTTCTATCGCACCGGGCTGTTGGGCCGTTTCATTGCCGCCGGTCATGCTCTCGCCCGCCTGCATGGCGTGAAGCTGGAAGAGATCACCCGTTGCCGCTCCATAGAGGAACAGCGGCATTTCTTCGACACCCGCATCGCCCCGATTTTTGAGCGCCCATTGGTGCGCTGGCTGACCAACCGCAAAAGCTCGCTGTTTGGTCTTGGCATTCCGCCACAGCAATATGACGAACTGGCCTCGGTGTCCGAAACTGGCACAATCGCCCCGGTTCTCAAACAACGGCTGGAAAAGCTCGCCTGCCACTTTTCGATCAAGGATAATTATTTTGCCTGGCAGGCCTTTGCCCGTCGCTATCCCAAGGCTCATGAGGGCAGCCTGCCTGATTATCTGCGCGCCGATTATTACAGCACCATCCGTGCCCATACCGATAATGTCACGGTGCACCACGCCAGCTACACCGAGCTTTTATCCACCAAGCCCGCAAGCTCGGTTGACCGCTTTATTCTGCTGGATGCACAAGACTGGATGACCAATGATCAGCTGAATGATCTTTGGACGGAAATCACCCGCACGGCAGACCAAGGCGCACGCGTTATTTTCCGTACCGCCGCCGAAAAAAGCGTTATTGAGGGCCGCATTTCGGATGCAATAGCAGACCAGTGGACCTATCTCAAAGAGCGCTCGGAACAGCTCAACACGCTGGATCGTTCGGCCATTTACGGCGGTTTCCATATCTATGAGAAAAAGCCATGAGCAGTGCAGCGACCAGCGAAAACATGAACCATGGCCACGCGAAAAAGATGGATCAGGTCTATCGCTATCAGCGCTATATCTATGATCTGACACGCAAATATTATCTTCTTGGCCGTGATCGGGCGATTTTGAAACTTGACGTGCCCGAAAATGGCAGCCTTTTGGAAGTGGCCTGCGGCACGGGCCGCAATCTGCGCTGCGCGCAAAAGCTCTATCCGACCGCCAATCTGTTCGGGCTGGATATTTCAGAGGAAATGCTGGCGCAGGCCGGACGCAATTTTAAAAAAAGCGCCCACCCACCAGTTTTGCGCATTGCCGATGCCTCGGCCTTTACCCCCGCCGAATTTGGGGAAGGCGGGTTTGATCGCATCCTGATTTCCTATGCGCTCTCGATGATCCCCGAATGGGAAAAAGCCGTGGCGTGTGCGCTCAACGCGCTCAACCCCGGTGGCTCCTTGCATATTGTCGATTTTGGTCAGCAGGAAGAATTGCCGCAGCGTTTTCGACAAGGCCTTCATCGCTGGCTGGCCCGTTTTCATGTCACACCGCGCGCCAACATGCGCGTGGCGCTGGCCCGTCAGGCCGAGATCAGCAACGCGCGACTGACCTTCACTCCTCTCTACAGGGGATATGCGTGGCATGCGGTTTTGCAAAAAAGGCATTGCATCCTGAGTTGAAAATAACTTTTTTTTAACGATGATAGAGCAGAAGATGGATAGCGCCTCTTTTGTTCTTGCGTGTGCGCGCCGGGCATCAGTGGCTTCACTCTTTGATTGAACGGGTCTCCGATGCGGTCGCTGATTTTAGCACTGATGCCACTATCCCTTATTCTGGCCTCTTGCACCTCCACGAGCTACGACTTCATGGAGACTGCGTCGATTCAGCCACGCTTCAAGGATAAAGACCCGCAGGATTTCGGCATCAACTCGCCACACCGCCATCAGGTGCATGGCATTGATGTGTCCAAGTGGAATGGTGACATCAACTGGGCGCAGGTCAAACAGTCCGGCGTTTCCTTTGTCTTCATCAAGGCAACCGAAGGCAAGGATGTTGTCGATCCACGCTTTGCCGAATACTGGCAGGAAGCGCGCGCCGCTGGCATGCCGCATGCGCCCTACCATTTCTATTATTTCTGCTCCACCGCCGACGATCAGGCCAATTGGTTCATTGCCAATGTTCCACGCGACTCCATGGCTCTGCCGCCGGTGATCGACGTTGAGTGGAACCATACCTCTAAAACCTGCACCACCCGCCCCTCGCCTGAGGTTGTGCGCGCCCAGATGAAGCGGTTCATGGACCGGCTGGAAGCCTATTATGGCAAACGGCCGATCATCTATACGTCTGTCGATTTCCACCGCGACAATCTCGAAGGTGCCTTCAAGGATTATTATTTCTGGGTCCGCTCGGTGGCCAAGCACCCATCCGAGATCTACCCGGATCGCAAATGGGCGTTTTGGCAGTATACCTCGACCGGCGTGATCCCCGGCATCAAGGGCAATACCGATATCAATGTGTTTGCTGGCACCAGAAAATTCTGGAACAAGTGGGTCGCTGCCGTCTCTACTCCATCGCAGCAAGAGCGCCAGGTGCAGGAAGCGGCAAATTGACCGCCCACAGAGTGTGGCTTTACAGCGCCGTCCGTCCTATATGGCCGAGGGCGATGTAACACTTTCACCAGTTGTTGCGCGATTTCCAAGCCACTTGCGGCGCTGCGTGCCTTATGTCCATGTTAAGGTCACAAAGCTTGTGCAAATGAAGCCATCTTTCAATTCGAGGATACTGCAACATGTCAATTGCCTCCCGTCTTACCGCAGCAGCTCTGCTGAGCGGTCTCATGGCCGGTTCCGCTTTCGCGCAAACACCCCCATGCGGTGGTGACCTGAATACATTCCTGCAAGGCGTCAAAGCAGAGGCCGTTAAAAACGGCGCGTCGGTTGAGGCAGCCGACAAGGCTTTGGCAGGCGCGCAAATCGATCAGAAGGTTCTGGCCCGCGACCGCGCCCAAGGTGTGTTCAAGCAGACCTTTACCGAGTTTTCCTCTCGCACTGTCTCCAAGGGGCGTCTTGATCAGGGCAAGAAGAAGTTGCAGGAATATGCCAACGTCTTTGCCCGTGCGGAAAAAGACTATGGCGTCGCCCCCGGCGTGATTGCCGCCTTCTGGGCAATGGAAACCGATTTTGGCGCGTTTCAGGGCGATTTCAACACTCGCAACGCACTTGTAACGCTGGCGCATGATTGCCGCCGCCCAGAGCTGTTTCGTCCGCAATTGCTGGCGCTGATTACCATGGTGCAGCATGGCGACCTCGACCCCGCCACCAACACCGGCGCGTGGGCTGGCGAAATTGGCCAGGTGCAAATGCTGCCCAAGGACATCGTTGCCTTTGGCGTGGATGGCGACGGCGATGGCCATGTGGCGCTCAAAACCAGCGCTCCAGACGCCATCATGACGGCTGGAAGATTCATCCAGCACCTTGGCTTCAAGCGCGGCGAGCCGTGGATTCAGGAAGTCACCGTGCCAGACAATCTGCCTTGGGAAAAAAGCGGCTTTGACAGCGGCATGACCGCCGGTGACTGGTTCAAGCTGGGCGTCAAGCCACGTGACGGCAACACCAAATTTGCCAATCTTGAGGGTGAGCTGGTTCTGCCGCAGGGCCGCAAAGGCCCAGCCTTTATCACTTACCCCAATTTTGGCATTTATCTGGAATGGAACAAGTCGTTTATCTACACGACGTCGGCGGCCTATTTTGCCACCCGTCTGGAAGGGGCCGAGCCTTACCTGAAGGGCGATCCAGAACCCGGCCTAAACGATGTGCAAATGAAGGAATTGCAGACCAAGCTGAAAGCCAAAGGCTATGACGTTGGCGACATCGACGGTATTTTGGGCGGCGGCACACGCGATGCCGTGCAAAAAGAACAGTTGAAGCACAATATGCCCGCCGATGGCTGGCCGACCCCTGCTCTTTTGGCCGCTCTCTGAGCTGACCGCTCTGTAGCCACGTAAGATATTTTTTAAATGCCACGCATCTCCCTGATGCGTGGCATTTTCTTTGGGCATAGAGTTTGTCAGGAAAAAGTGGAACCCGGTTTTCCCTAAAAGACAAACGAAAACAAAGGAATCTAGAGTCTGTATGGTTCAATCTCACAGTACACGACGCATAGGTTTTACCGTATAGCTCACCCCCCTCTGCCCTGCCGGGCATCTCCCCCACAAGGAGGGAGATCGACAAAAAGCAACCCTATTGCTCAACAGCATAAGTCCTATGTGTCGGAAATCACAGGTTCATTGTTAAAAACGAGCGGGAGCTCCTATCCGATCTCCCTCCTTGTGGGGGAGATGGCTGGCAAGCCAGAGGGGGGGTAAACGGCACATAAAGGCGTTTGTGTCGTGTACTATGTGCGCCATATATGGCGCACGGCGCTGTAGAGTCTGGCAGGTTCAATCTGAAGCTGCCAGACTCTAGTGCAAAACGAATGGCGCGTTTTGTCCCATCAACGTCCCGGACCTGTATTTCGGCAATTTACCGGGGCAGTAAACTGTGCGCATGTTCAATCACCGCTGAAAGATTTACCATGCCACACTCAAACACTGCCCTGCTTGTTATCGATGCCCAGCAATCCTTTCTCCACCGTCCCTATTTTCGCGAGGATGGGTTTGATGCCTATATCGCGCGTCAACAGGCGTTGATTGATGGTGCCAAGGCCGCAGGTATTCCCGTGGTGCAGATTTTCCATGTGGAAAAAACCGGCGTCTTTTCGGAAAGCTCCGGCTTTGTCAAAACCCTGCCGCAGCTTGACTTCACGCCCGCCGTCATTTTTCGCAAAACCCGCCATAGCGCCCTGATTGGCAGCGGTCTGGATGTGTGGTTGATTGCCAATGGCATTCGCAATGTGATTGTCTCTGGCATTCGCACCGAGCAGTGTTGCGAAACCACCACCCGCAATGCCTCGGACCTTGGCTACACTGTCGATTTCGTGGCAGAAGCGACCCTGACCTTCCCAATGACCGATGCCAGCGGACGGGAATGGAGTGCACAGGAAATCCGCGCCCGCACCGAACTGGTGTTGGCAGACCGCTTTGCCCGGATTGCCTCTGTGGAACAGGCGCTGGAAGGCAAGAGAGAGAAGAAAGCCGCATGACAGACGAGGCTGGCCAACCACGCATAGTTCCGATGATTGTGGTTGTGCCGCCCAATGCGCTGCTGCTGGATCTGGCAGGGCCTATGGAAGTGCTGCGCAAGGCCAATCTTGTGCAGCAGGCGGTGCATTTCAGTGTGCGCTATGTCGGTGCGTCAGCGAATGTCATCAGCTCTATCGGTCTCGCTCTCTGCGACATCGCGCCCTTGCCCCATACTTTGCCACTGGGCGCAATGGTGGTCATCTCCGGCTGTGCCGATGAGCCGCTTGTGGTCGATGGTTCACCGCCCTCGCCGCGCGATAGCAAAGCGGAAGCCGAGATCATCGCGTGGCTGCGTGATACGGTTCAGCCGGGCACAAAGCTCATCACCATTTGCTCCGGTGCGCTGTTTGCCGCAAAGGCGGGTTTGCTGGAGGGCTATAGCTGCACAACGCACCATGCCAATATTGCAGACCTGAGAAAACTGGCACCGACCGCAACCGTTTTGGAAAACCGATTGTTCGTGGAGGATAAAAATCGGCTGACCAGCGCTGGCATTACCACCAGTGTCGATCTGATGTTGTCGCTGATCGCCAAAGAAGTGGGTCACGTCACCGCCCTGACCGTCGCCCGCTATCTCGTGGTTTACCTGCGCCGCGCTGGTGGTGATCCTCAACTCTCGCCATGGCTTGAAGGCCGCAATCACATTCACCCCGCCATTCACCGTGTGCAGGATGCCGTGACGGCAGATCCAACCCATTCCTGGAGCGTGGATGCCATGGCCGATATTGCCATGACCAGCCGCCGCACGCTGTCTCGCCTGTTTAATGAACACACCGGCATCAGTGTCACCGATTATGTCAACCGCATGCGCATGGCGCTGGCGCGCGAGCTGGTGATCAATTCCCGGCTGGACATGGAAGCCATTGCCGAGCGCTGCGGCTTTGCCTCGGCACGGCAGTTTCGGCGGGCATGGAACCGGCTCTACCAGAGCCCGCCGCATCTACTCCGCCGGGTTGATGAAAAAATGGGATGATTCCTGCCTGTCATTTTCAGCTCGCGCTCAAAATGCGAAGACACTTTTGACGCCAAAACAGGTGAAAACGTCTCATAACGCCGCCATGACCGGCTTATGGTGAAGAGCAGATTAACCTTGAAATATTTCGTTATCACGCCAATTTCACCTGTTGTTTCCGAGCGTTACCAATTGGCATTCCGGGCGCTTCCACACTTCCGCTGCAATGCAGCACAGTTTTCGCTTTCCAAAAGACACAAAACGGTCATATTCTCTAAACGTTAACGCAAGGAGGCAGAGATGGAACTAACACGTTCATTCAACATCCTGGCAGTAAGTGCAGCATTTGTTTTTGTAGCGGTCATGCTGTTCATATGACATGAACCATGACAATTGGCTTTGAGAGGATTGAAAAAATCTCTAGCTGAACAGGGTACAATAAAAATATACGCAATTTGCAATCATGAGGCAAATTGCAAGGCACACCAGAAGAAACTGTCTTAATCGCGCGAACGCGGTCTGGAACCGCTATCCGGGCCCACTTAACAGAGGGTCCGGATTAATACGTTTCTGGTGATTGAATGACCACCGAACCCCATGTTCGAAACAGACGTCAGGCAGTGGCACTCTCGGCAAATGGTGCAGTCGTTTTCACCTGCTGTTGCGGCTTGTTCAATCCAAGCTGCTGCAATGTTGCGTTGACCAATGGTGCACGGTTCATCGTGTAAAGATGGAATTCATCCACGCCCCGGCGCTGCAAATCAGCAATCTGTTCAGCGGCGATCTCCGCGGCCACCTGCGCGCGCACCACAGGCCTGTCTTCCAACCCTGAAAAGCGCTCATCCAGCCATGCTGGCACAGAGGTGCCGCACATCGAGGCAAAGCGCTTCAACTGGGTGAGGTTCAGAATTGGCATGATGCCGGGCACAATCGGAATGGTGATGCCTGCGGCGCGCACCCGATTCAGATATTGCTCGAACAGGTCATTATCAAAGAAAAACTGGGTGAGCGCCCGCGTGGCACCATTGTCCACCTTGCGCTTCAGCATATCGATATCCATGGCAAGATCGGCACTTTCCGGGTGCTTTTCAGGATAGGCCGAGACTGAAATTTCAAAATCGCCCAGATCCTTCAGACCTGCCACCAGCGCGGCCGCATTTTCATAGCCGCCGGGATGGGGCTGATAGGCAGAGCCAACGCCGGTTGGCGGATCGCCGCGCAAAGCCACAAAGTGCTTGACGCCCACGGCCCGAAACTCTTCCACCACATTGGCCACCTCTTCGCGCGTTGCGCCCACGCAGGTCAGGTGAGATGCCGTGGCAAGCGGCGTTTGCGCAATCAGGCGGCGCACAACCGCAAGCGTTGGCGCTTTGGTTGTGCCGCCAGCGCCATAGGTGACGGATACAAATTCCGGCTCCCACCCCGCGAGATCATCAACCGTTTCCCAAAGCTGGGCTTCCATATCCTCGGACTTGGGCGGGAAGAACTCAAACGACAGCTTGAAAGGACGCTTCAGCGCCTGGGTTTGCAAATTATCAGCCATCAATAGCCTCCCACCAATTTTGGTTGTTGCGCAACATAAGTCTCGGCGGCCTTATAGGTTGCCAGCCAGAGTGTTGCCGTTAATGCTTCGCCGGCTTGCTGGCGCGGCGAGACATCCACCGCACGCTCCACATCAAAACCCGCTTTTATCAGCCAATCGCCCATCAATTGATGGGAAAAACCAAGCCGCACATGGGCGTGATCTTCTCGCAAATGCTCCAGCTTGTGCGGAGCGAGATCAATAATCACCAATCGTCCGCCGGGCTTCAGCATCCGGGCCGCTTCCTGCAACGCCAATTCAGGCTCCACCAGAAAATGCAGAACCTGATGGATAATCACGACATCAAATTCTCCACCGTCCAGCGGCAGATTCAAAATATCGCCCTGACGCACGGATGCTTTGATCACGCCCGCCTTGTCCAGATTGGCCCGCGCCACGGCCAGCATATCCCGGCTCGCATCAATGCCGACCGCGCGCTGATAGCGGCTTTCCAGCAATTGCAAAATCCGGCCCGTGCCGGTGCCGAGATCCAGCAGCGCATCAACCGGCTGATCACCGATCAGCGACACCAGAGCCACCTCGACTTCGGCATCATTCACATGCAGACGGCGCAATTCATCCCACTCTGCTGCATTGCGGCTGAAATAGGCTTGGGCTTTTTCAGCCCGCGCGCGCTTCACAGCACCCAACCGATCCCCATCGCGCAGCAACACCGCATCGGAGCCAGACGCTTCCTCCAGCAACAGGCGCGCAACCCGCGCCGCCGGGCCATCCTGCTTCAAGCGAAAGTAAGCCCATGCGCCTTCCTGGTAACGATCGACCAAATCAGCCTCGGCCAGCAGCTTCAAATGGCGCGAAATGCGCGGTTGCGATTGGCCCAGAATGTCCGTGAGGTCAGAAACCGTCAAATCGCCAGCACCCAACAACGCAAGCAGCCTCAGCCGCGTGGGCTCACCCGCCGCCTTCAGCAAATCCACCAGACCATCGAGGGTAAACGCCATCGCCAAATTCCATCAATCAAGATATAAAGATATCTTTATATCAGGCGCCATATTCTCGCAAGTCCGAAATGCAACTCACACACAAAAGGCGGTGCATTTCTGCACCGCCTTGCGTTTAAGCCATTCCGATATCCGCAGTATTACGGAACCTGTCTTTAAAAGTCTTCCCACGCCTGCGGCTTGACGGCAGCGGCCGCACCGCCCCGTGTTGCCAGTGGCCGGCTGGCGGAAGGAGCAGGACGGGCGCTGAAGCGGCTTTCCTGTGCCCTGGCGTTTCCAGCATAGGCTTGCGGTGCCGCGGCATTGCCTGTTCTGAACCTTGCCAGAAGATCGCCCAGCTTGACGGCTTCCTGATTGAGACCAGCGCCCGCCGCATTCATCTCTTCCACCATCGCAGCATTCTGCTGCGTGGCCTGATCCATGTGGTTCACAGCCGTGTTCACTTCGCCAAGGCCCACAGACTGCTCCTGTGCTGCGGTGGCAATCGCATCCATATGCGCATTGATCGCCTGCACCAGCTCGGCAATTTCGCTCAAGCCCTTGCCCGTGTCGTTCACAAGCTTGACGCCATCGCCAACAGCCACTTCCGAATTGGCAATCAGTGCCTTGATTTCCTTGGCCGCATTGGCAGACCGCTGGGCCAGTTCACGCACTTCCTGCGCAACAACCGCAAAGCCCTTGCCCGCCTCGCCCGCACGGGCTGCTTCAACACCGGCGTTCAAAGCCAGCAGATTGGTCTGGAAGGCAATCTCATCGATCACACTAATAATCTGGGTGATCTTGGAAGATGCCTCTTCAATCCGGCCCATGGCTGTGACTGCATTGCTGACAACAGAGCCGGACTGCTCTGCCTTAGCGCGGGTGTTGCGCACCAGATCACGGGCATCGCCCGTGCGCTGCGATGTTGCTTTCACATTGGCCGTGATTTCTTCCAAAGCAGCTGCGGTCTGCTCCAGAGAGGCTGCCTGCTGCTCTGTACGCTTGGCGAGATTATCGGACGCCTGCGAGATTTCACCGCTGCCATTGCGCACCGCATGCGCCGCAGTGCCAACATCCAGCAAGGCTGTGCGCAATTGCTCGACAGAACGGTTAAAGTCATGGCGCAGGGCTTCGAACTGCGGGGCAAACTCCTCATGGATTTCGCACAGCATGTCGCCATCGGCCAGACGTTTCAACCCGCCCGCCAACGCCCCTGTGGCCTTGGTCAGACGCTCTTCGGCCTCGGCTTCGGCGCGGCGTTGCAGCTCAGCACGTTCATTCTCATTGCGCTTGCGGTTTTCTTCCGCCTCCGCCTCAAGCTGCGCATTGCGAATGGCAGCCTGACGGAAAACTTCTACTGAGCGCGCCATGCCACCGATTTCGTCGGTTCGGCTTTCGCCCGGCACCTGAACATTCCGGTCGCCCTGCGCGAGCGCATCCATGCACCGCGTCAACGCGCCGATCGGGCGCACGACTCGCAGAATAATCACCGCAATTCCGGCAACGGCCAAGGTCAACACGACAACAAACAAGGCGAGGCTGAGAATAGCGGAGTGAAGAGCATCAGCCTTTGCATCTGCAGCCATTTTATCAAGCTGCGTCATGGCAATAGCGGCAACATCGGCAATTGTCTTCAGTGCAGCCGTGACCGGCACTCGCCAATCATCAATGTTCACAGGGGACTTCTCACCAGCATTCAATTTATCGAGGATGCCTTTGCGCAGCGCTGCAAAATCACCGCTGTAATAAGAGCTGTTTGCCTTGGCAACAGCATCCTTGATTTCTTGCGCGGTGCTGGGATGCTCAGCAAGAATCTGCACGCCCTTCCAGGCATAGGCCATTGTTGCATCTGTAACGGCAAGCTTACCCTGCTCTGCCGGCGTCAGGGTTTTGCCACCCGCAATGACAGCATTGAGAACAAGAGCGCTATTGCCCCCCACAGCGCGGGCAGACCATGCGCCAGAGCGCATCTGAATCAACGACACCATCGACGGATCGAGTGTGCGGATACGTCCTTCTGTCGCATCAGCGGCCTTTTCGAGCGCCACAAGGAAATCGCCACCAGCGGCCATCCAAACTTCACTCAGGCCTGCTTCACGCTGTTCCTGCGGTTTGGCAGCTTCACTATCAATTTTCGTTCGCAGGCTGACAACCTTGTCATAGGCCTGCATGAGCGTGCCAATCGGGCCATCAAGGTCCTTGGTCGCCAACTGCGCTTTGACGGCTTTGGCATCGTCCATACCTGCCACCACCTGCGCACGACCAGTTTTCACAACCTCAAGCGTCTTGACGTTATCCTTGGTCGACAATGCCAGCGCGGTCGCGCTATCGCCGCGCTCGTTTCTGAAAGCCAGCAAAGCCTTGAACATAGCTTTATCCAGCTGCGTCAACTGTGCAACCTCATCAAAAACCACGTAATTGCGGTAGGCCCCCGCCAATGAATTGGCAACCAGCACACTCAGTATGAGGCTGATCAGTGAAAAAACGCTGATCAGAATATTCCGAATTGAAAACACGCTAACTCCCCCATCTCAAACATAGATGTATGTCTGGATGAAATCACAAAAACAATAATTGTAGGTTACCGAATACGAACATAATCATGAGTTGAATTTACAATACCTTAGCAAGGATTTTGCCAAAAAAAATCCGCCGTGGAAACGGCGGATTGATCACGATGAAGAAGAGACAAGAAGCTTAGCGAGTCAGGCGCTTGTAGCTCACCCGCTTCGGGTTCACAGCGTCTGCACCAAGGCGACGAATCTTGTCCTTCTCATAGTCTTCAAAGTTGCCTTCAAACCATTCCACATGGCTGTCACCTTCAAAGGCCAGAATATGCGTGGCCAGACGGTCGAGGAACATGCGATCATGGCTGATGATGATGGCGCAACCGGCGAAGTTTTCGAGCGCCGTTTCCAAAGCACCCAGCGTTTCCGTATCAAGGTCGTTGGTCGGTTCGTCGAGGAGAAGAACGTTGCCACCAGCCTTCAGCATCTTGGCCAGATGCACGCGGTTGCGCTGACCACCCGAGAGATTGCCAACCTTCTGCTGCTGGTCGCCGCCCTTGAAGTTAAACGCTCCGCAATAAGCGCGCGAGTTCATATCGAACTTGCCGAGCTTGATGATTTCGGCACCGCCGGAAATTTCTTCCCAGACTGTCTTGTCGGCATCCAACGCATCGCGGCTCTGGTCAACATAACCAAGATGCACGGTGTCACCGATCTTGACGCTACCCGTATCAGGCGTTTCCTGCCCGGTGATCATGCGGAACAGTGTGGTTTTACCCGCACCGTTCGGGCCGATAACACCAACGATACCGCCCGGTGGCAGCTTGAGGCTGAGGTTATCGATCAGCAAACGATCACCATAGGATTTGGAAATACCATCCAGCTCGATAACCACCTGACCAAGACGTTCGCTGACCGGAATGATGATCTGCGCATCGCCGGGACGCTGCTTTTCAGCCGCTTCCACCAGTTGCTCATAGGACTTGATACGCGCCTTGGACTTGGCCTGACGGGCCTTGGGGCTGGATGCAATCCATTCCTGTTCGCGCGACAGCGCCTTCTGGCGCGATGCGTCTTCACGGGCTTCCTGCATCAGGCGCTTGGCCTTGGCTTGCAGATAAGCCGAGTAATTACCTTCATAAGGAATGCCGCGACCACGGTCGAGTTCGAGAATCCAGCCGGTGACGTTGTCGAGGAAGTAGCGATCGTGGGTAATCATCAGCACGGAGCCGGGATATTCCCGCAGGTGGTTTTCCAGCCAGCCAATGGTTTCGGCATCAAGGTGGTTGGTTGGCTCGTCGAGCAGCAGCAGATCAGGCTGCGTCAGCAAAAGCTTGCACAGGGCCACGCGGCGACGCTCACCACCGGAGAGGCTGGTGACATCGGCATCGCCCGGAGGGCAGCGCAGGGCATCCATGGCCATTTCAACCTGATTTTCCAGATCCCACAGATTCTGGCTATCAATAATGTCCTGAAGCTTTGCGCCCTCTTCGGCGGTCTCATCCGAATAGTTCATCATCAACTCGTTATAACGGTCGATGATCGCTGTCTTGGAGGCAACGCCTTCCATGACATTTTCAAACACGGTCTTGTTCGGGTCGAGCTTGGGCTCCTGCTCCAGATAGCCCATGGTCGCACCTTCGGCGAGCCATGCTTCACCGGTATATTCCTTGTCGAGACCGGCAATAATGCGCAGAACCGTCGATTTACCGGCACCGTTGGGGCCGAGAATACCGATCTTTGCGTCGGGATAGAAAGACAGGTTGACGTTCTCAAGGATCTTCTTGGCGCCATAGGACTTGTTAAGCCCGGACATGTGATAGATGAACTGACGTGCCATCGGTAAATACTCCGCACGGTAAATGGAATTGCCCGCTATGTAAGGGAAAGCCTGCGCCGGGGCAATGCTAGGCGGCAGGAAAACCACGCTTTTGTGGCTCCCTGCCTGCCAATTGTCTTCACACAGGTGTCATTGCAGGCCAACCGGATCGACAATACCCTGATTGCAATCAAACTTGGTGCCGCCTGCGGCCTGAATACGATCGGCAAGCGATGTTTTCGCGTCACCATCGCCAAGACCAATGGTCAATTCCGTCACAATGCGGCGATCACCGTCCTGCTCACAGCGCATTTTGACGCGCCGCCCCGCGCCCGCACCAAAGCTTTCATCAAAGGCCGATTGCACCTGATCTTGCGTGACGGCCTTGCCCACGTTTGCGGCAAACAGAGCGCTGACCTTTGAGGTATTGAGCGCATCCATCAGCGCAATCGCTTCAGAAAAATACGCCTCCTGGCTGAGATTGGTGCAGGTCCCGTGCTTGATCCACTCGTGACGCTCCAAGGCCGATTGCGTGCCCGGCATCAGCTTGTCCAGCGCGTCGCGGGTAGCCGCAGACAATTTCACCTCGGGCAAATCCGTCCAGCGCCCCTTTTTGTCGGCATCAATATCGGCCTGATCAACGCCGCAATAATTTTTGCGCATCGGCCAAAGACCGTGCAAGGCAAAATGGTTGGCATCATAACGATCGGCCGTCTGGCTTTTGCACTCCGGCTTGCCCGGTTTTGTCTCGCAAAAGGCCGGCTGCCAACTAGCGGCCAAAATGCTGGTTGTCTTGCCGCGACCATTCTCTTGCGCCTGTATCGGGGCGCATAAGGCCATTCCGGCCACCAAAGACAACGCGAAAGCAAAGCAGTTATTACGCCTCTTCATGGAAACACCTCCCAAACCAATATCGACAAAAACATCATGGCAAGACATAACCTTTTCCTGACAGCAAGGGGAGGCTTTCGATGTTCGAAAAGACACTTTATCTGGACATGCCAGATGGCACGCGCTTGGCCTATCATCTTGAGCCCGCTGCTTTGAGCGCACGTGGCATCCTGTTGATCTGCCATGGGCTGACGGAGCACTCCTTGCGCTACAACGCCTTTGCCAAGGCCATGAGTGCGGCGGGCTTTCATGTCTATGCCCATGATCATCGCGGCCATGGTCAGACAACAGCGCCAGACGCAAGCCTTGGGCGTTTTGCCCGAAGAGATGGCGTGGCCAAGGTGATCGCCGATGTGAAAGCCATGCGTGATTTCGCAAGTGCTGCCCATCCCGATTTGCCAATTGTCCTGTTTGGTCACTCCATGGGCGGGTTGATTGCGCTTCGCGCCGCCACGGAATATCCCGAGAGCTTCAACGCGCTTGCGGTTTGGAATTCCAATTTCAACGCAGGCATTGCGGGCCACATCGCCCGCATTGTGCTCAAAATCGAGCGCGCTTTGAAAGGCTCTGATGTGCCAAGCCTGATTATGGCCAAATCGACCTTTGAGGCGTGGGGAAAATCCATCCGCAACCACCGCACCGCCTTTGACTGGTTAAGCCGCGATGCGCAGGAGGTTGATCTCTATATCGCCGATCCGCTTTGTGGCTTTCCGGTCAGTGTTTCGCTCTGGCTGGACCTGATGGAACTGACACTGAACACTGCAACGCATGAGCGGCTCTCTGCCCTGCCCAAAACCCTGCCTGTCCATCTGGTGGGTGGCGGTCAGGACCCGGCGACAGCGAAAGCGGAAGCAACCCGCTGGCTTTCAGGACGCATGGCGCAATCTGGCCTTCGCCATGTGCGTTTGAAAATCTATCCCGATATGCGCCACGAAACTTTAAACGAGATCGGGCGCGAAAAGGCCATTGACGATTTTATCGCGTGGGCAACGGCGGCGGTGTGAACAAAACTCATTCCGTTTTTGAATGAACCTATGCGGGAAATTCACGTGCCGGCGCGCCGACAAGCGATTATAGAATAACGATAGAAAGCGAGAACCGCCGCATGTCCACGCCATCCCGCAACAGTCTGGAGCTTTCCAATCAAACCGCGCGGTTCTCAGGCGTCACCCTTGGGCTTGGCCTGATGGTGCTGTCGGTGTTGATCACGCCGTTGGTCGACGTGTTTTCCAAGCTGGCGACCCAGACCATGCCGTCATCAGAGATCAGCTTTGCCCGCTTTGTGTTTCAAGTGCTGTTCATGCTGCCGGTGCTGATCATGCGCCAGACATGGCCACGGTTGACATGGCACAACACCCGCATGCACATGCTGCGCGGCGGTGTGCTCTGCCTGTCCATGCTGAGCTTCGTCACCACCCTGCGCTACATGGAAGTGGCCGATGCGGTGGCGATATTTTTCGTAGAACCAATTATGCTGACAATTCTCAGCAGCATTTTCCTCAAAGAAACCATTGGCTGGCGACGGTATACAGCCTGTGCCGTTGGCTTTTTGGGAGCCATGCTGGTGGTTCAGCCGAGTTTTCAAGAAGTCGGCGGCGTTGCCTTTCTCCCACTGATCACCGCGCTTTGCGTGGCGATTTTCGCGATTCTAACCCGCGTGCTGACGCGCCACCAAGACCCCTTTGTCATTCAGGTTGAAACCGGCTGCTGGGCAGCGCTCTACTCCGCACTGATCATCGCCATCGGTTATGGTATTGATCCAGAAAGATTTGCCGTGGTCTGGCCGGATAGTGAGGGCTTTGTCTGGCTGCTTGGCACGGGGTTCACAGCCGCAATTGGCGGCCTCTTGGGCGTTTTCGCCTATCGCGCCGCACCGGCATCGACCTTGGCACCGCTGCAATATCTCGAAATTGTCACCGCCACGCTGTTTGGCTGGCTGGTGTTTGGTGCCCTGCCAAATGCCCTGAAATGGCTGGGCATTGCCATCATCATTGGCTCCGGCCTCTACATCATCTGGCGAGAGCGCCGCCACGCCAACAAGCCTGTTTCCAACACCAGCGGACCGCCTCAACCATAACGGGCCGAAACGCAGATCATGAGAGGACATGCCTAATGAAAAAGACCGGCGGACAATTGATTGTCGATTCCCTCAAAGCCAATGGCGTCACGCGCGTGGCATGTGTGCCCGGAGAGAGCTATCTGGCGGTTCTGGATGCGCTGGTTGATACCAACATCGAAACCGTGGTCTGCCGTCAGGAAGGCGGCGCTGCCATGATGGCCGATTGCTGGGGCCGATTGACCGGCGAGCCGGGCATTTGCATGGTCACCCGCGGCCCCGGTGCCACCAATGCCTCTGCCGGTCTGCACATTGCCAAACAGGATTCGGTGCCGATGATTCTGTTCATTGGGCAGGTGCAGCGGGATGCGCGCGAGCGGGAAGCCTTTCAAGAGGTGGAATATCGCCGCGCCTTTACCGAATTTGCCAAATGGGTTGGCGAGATTGATGATGTTGCCCGCATTCCCGAATTTATCAGCCGCGCCTTTGCCATTGCCACCTCCGGCCGCCCCGGCCCTGTGGTGCTGACCCTGCCTGAAGATGTGCTGGTAGAAGAGGTCGAGCTGCCAGACGCCCGCCCCTACACGCCAGTGGAAGCGCACCCCGGTGTCAGCCAGATCAAAGCCTTTGGCGAGATGCTAGAGAGTGCCAAACGCCCCATGGTTATTCTCGGCGGCACCCGCTGGGATGAGACCTCGGTCAAATCCTTTGAGGATTTTGCGACCCAGTGGAAATTGCCGGTCGGCTGCTCTTTCCGCCGCCAGATGCTGTTTGACCATCTGCACCCCGCTTACGCCGGTGACGTGGGCATTGGCATCAACCCCGCACTGGCAAAAGAGATCAAAGAGGCTGATCTGATTGTGCTGCTGGGCGGGCGTTTTTCTGAAATGCCATCCTCATCCTACACGTTGATGGACATCCCCTGCCCTAAGCAAACGCTGGTGCATGTCTATCCCGACCCATCCGAGCTTGGCCGGGTCTATCGCCCCGATCTGGCAATTTGCGCAAGCCCCAAGGATTTTGTCGCGAGCCTCGCCACTCTTGAAGCGCCAACATCACCCGTCTGGGCCGCAAGAACCGAGGAGATGCACGCCCGCTATCTCAACTGGTCCACCCCACCCATGACCGGCCCCGGTGCCGTGCAGATGGGACCGATCATGCAATGGATCGAAGCCAACACCGCCAAAGACACAATTTTCACCAATGGTGCGGGCAATTACGCCACATGGCTGCACCGCTTTCACCGCTTTCAGGGCTTTAACACCCAAGCCGCTCCCACATCCGGCTCCATGGGCTATGGCCTACCCGCCGCAGTCGCTGCCAAGGCGCTGTTTCCCGAGCGCGAAGTGATCTGCTTTGCCGGTGACGGCTGCTTCATGATGCACGGGCAGGAATTCATCACCGCCGTGCGCTACAATCTGCCCATCATCGTGCTTTTGATCAACAACGGCACCTATGGCACCATCCGCATGCATCAGGAGCGCGAATATCCCGGCCGGGTCAGCGCCACCGATCTGGTCAACCCCGATTTCAAGGCCTTTGCTGTGGCCTATGGCGGTCATGGCGAATTGGTGGAAAAGACCGAGGAATTCGAAGCCGCCTTTGAGCGTGCGCGCGCATCGGCTAAGCCATCCATCATTGAAATCAAGCTGGATGCAGAGGCGATTACGCCAACGCGGACACTGACGCAGATTCGAGAGAAAAGCTGACACGTGGTTTAACGCTGATGAAAAAGGCCGGGGCAACCCGGCCTCAGACTGCTGACAAACCCTAAATTTATCCTCGACGTCATGCTCGGCCCTGTGCCGAGCATCTAACCACGCTAATTTCACAATCAAAGTCAATTGCTTATCCAGCCACGGCAGACCCTCGGGACAGGCCCGAGGGTGACGAAACGTCGAGCGAGAGGTTCGTCAATAAGCTGAGGCCGGGGCAACCCGGCCTCAAAATCAACATCTGAAAGCGTCAGCTGCCACCCTATTTCAGAGGCAGAAAGAGCTCCTTGACCACCTCATGGGCGGAAGCGTCTGGAAATAGTGTGATGTGTTGGCAATAGAGCGGAAAATCACCCAATTCTTCTCCGCTGGATGGCAACCAATCGCGGTAGAGGTAAAGGGCCGCCGGTTCCAGATCATCAACCTCGCCCACAACACGCAGCACGGCGCAACGTCCACCGGGAATTGTTCCCGACCTGACGCCCTCCACATTCGGCTCGACGGGACGATCTGTCCTTGCGCAAAGATCAAGCCGAAACTCCGCAGGCGGAGTCATGCGTGGATCAGAGTGGAAAATGTTGAAGGTGGCGCTGATCTTGGGGTTTAGCCCAACGGATTTGCGCCAGGCAATAAAGCGCTGAATCGTGGTGCCAAGGGTCGCCGGATCGCCCTGATGCTGCATGATCGCAACGGTCGTGGGGGGAAGCTCTCGAATGGTCACATCCTGGGCAGTATAAGTCTTCTGCATGCGTTTTCTCCTAGCGTTATCGAAAGGCCCGAAGGCGGCAAGCCACGGCTCCCAATCAGGAGATTTCCGAAACACCTGAGGCGATTGCCCGAACCTTTGGCGAAAGGCACGCGCAAAGGCATCCGGTGCTTCATAACCGGCATCCATCGCTATTTCAGTCACGCTGATGGCGTCTCTGAAGGCCAATTGATAGGAAGCCCGCTTCATGCGGGCAAGCTGGATGTAGCGATGCAGAGACAGCCCAAACAGAGCGGTGAACTGCCGGTGGAAATGATATTTCGAGAAAGCAGCCACATCACTGAGCGCCTCAAGATTGAGCTCTCCATCAAGATGCTGGTCAATATGCTCCAGCACACGTTGCATGCGGGCATGGTAGTTTTTCAATGCTGCCGTCATCGTTTTTCTCCGTAACAGCAACAGTTTGCTATGGATCGGAGCAAAGCGCTCGACCGATCTTGCGCTATTTCGTGCTTTCGCGTGTCACTGCCACGCACTCCCCTTTGGAGTGAACAGAAGACGCAACATATCAAAACAAAAAAGCTGCCCTATCAACAAGATAGGACAGCTTTCCGATTCAAGATCGCAAAGGCTTAGATCGCAGCCGTCACGATAAACTCAACCTTGTAATCTGGTGTTGCCAAAGCGGCTTCGCTGGTGGCGCGGGCTGGAGGGTTGGCAGGGTCGATCCAGCTTTCCCAAACAGCGTTCATTTCGCCAAAGGTCGACATGTCAGAGAGGTAGATGATGGTTTGCAGGATCTTCGACTTGTCGGAACCAGCAGCAGCCAGCAGACGATCAACTTCAGCCAGAGCCGACTTGGATTGCTCGGTGACGCTGCCGCCTTCGCCAACCTGACCGGCCAGGTAAACAGTGTTGCCGTGAACAACAGCACCGCTCATACGCTTGCCGGGCTCGATACGCTTGATGGACATGGAAATCTCCTAGGGTTTGAAATGGAAAAAGTTGCTTAACGCTGACGCAGGCTGTGCTCATAGGTGGCCGTCGAGCGCGCACCTGAGCGACAATAGCCGAGCATTGGACGTTCAAAATCGTCGAGTGCGTCCACCATGGCCGCGACGGCATCGGGTGTCACGCCCATGGGACCAACCGGAATATGCTTGATGGCCAGACCAAGCTCGCTGGCGCGGGCTGCAATGGCAGCAAAGGATGGCTGTCCGGCCTCTTCGCCATCAGGGCGGTGGCAGACAATGGATTTAAACCCGAGTGCCTTGATCTCATCCAGATCAGCAACCTGAATCTGGCCGCTGACCGAATATTCCTCATTGATTGGTCTGATGTTCATCAGCATATCCTCTCATCAATTTCGCGCAAACATCTACGACGCAGGCGTGATTGCGTCAACGTTACGCAAAGGAAAATGACAGCTGATACTGCCGACTTTCGCCCGGCGCCAGCATATCCAGCTCGCCCGCATCTGCCAGCTCTTGCCGGCCAATCCACCGATGCGACACCGGCTCAATGCCCAAGACATTTGCGGGTGCCTGCTGGTTTCGCCAGATCTGCAGATGCGGCAGGGTTTGCGTGTCAAACCGCACGGTCAGCGTCAACCCACCAATCGAAGCGATTGGCCCCAGCCGCATCTCGGCCCAGCCATCACCGCCCGCCGTTGCGGACACACAGAACACCCCACCCGGCTCCTCGCCAAAGCGCCAGCCAAAGCCGCCGCCCGCCAGCATGTCGCCTTCCAGCCGCACGGCATCGTCAAACAGCTTGGCGGCAATGTTCATGTGATACATCAGCATCGCGGGAAACGCAGCATCGCCGGTATTGGTCAGCCGATCAGACAGAAAAACCGTGCCGGTCTCGGCATCAATCCGCCAGTTGCGCGTCAGCCGCGATTGACCACCATCAGCGTGAAAAACTGCAATCTCAGCGGTGCATTCCGTCTCGCTGGCCTCGATCATTTTGGCCGGATGGGACGAGAATGAACCATGCAACGGGTAGCGACCCGAACCATCGGCAAGCGGCTCTGGATGGCGAATGTGATCTGGTCCACAGGTGAACATAAACCCTTCAAGCGAATGATCGATGCGTGGATCACCATCATCAGGAATGGCCCGGCCCGGTGCCAGATCGACACCGTTCACGGTGAGGCTGCGAATATCAAGAACCGAGCCCTCGTCAAGCTCAACAACAGGTCCAGTTTTGGCAAACAGTTTCACGATTCGCTCCTCCATCGAGTTTCGTCGTTTTTATGCCAGACAAAGCCATAGATCCAGCGCATAAAAACCCTTGAAATTCGGCATTTTAACTATTTTTTCACCAAATATAAATTTTTCCACATTAGGGTCAAAATTTGCTTGTCATAGCACTACCTATAAAAGGGTGAGACATGCACCGAACAAGTCATGCCCATTCTTGACGCCATGAAACACCCTGACTTCAACCGGAAAGACCACCCTGTGCAATCGTTTTGGCCTGTGCAATCGTTTTGGAAAACTGGTTTTATCATCGCGGCGCTGCTTGCCAGCGCCAGCGGATCTGCGTTGGCCCGCAGCCCCTATTATAACCAGCGCCCGGAAACCGTGCTGATCACCCCGTCGGGTGAAGTGCTGCAATATGTGCCTGAGCGCGGCTCGGTGATGATCAGCCGCGACCGCATGGGCCGCACGGTTTTGATCGACAGTTTCGGCAATGTGGTTGCCACGGAAATGCCTGCCGATGTGGTGTATGGACGGCCAAACCGGGCGCGTTATCCTAATGATTATTATCCGCCAGCCCCGTCCGGTGGCGGCTCGGATGATGATAATTTCGTAACTGGCGGCATTCCTGATGAAGGATACGTCGAGCGCGGCTCGCTCGATCAACCCTATCCGCAAAACGGCAACAACGACCCATCCATGGGCACCATGAATGGCAATATGCCGCGCAAGCCGTCTTATTCTGCACCGTCATTTTCTGGCAGCAGCAAGGCAACACCAGAGATAACCGCGCTTCAGGTTTTTCTGGATCGCGAGGGCTTTTCGCCGGGTGCCATTGACGGTCGCATGGGCCAAAATGTCGAAAAGGCACTACAAGCCTGGGAGCAGAAAACCGGCGAAAAGCTTGATCCTAAAAACACTGAGGCGATCATGGATCGTCTTCAGCTCGACGGCGGCCTGCCGTTCAAGACCTATACCATCACAGCAGCCGATGCTGCTGGCCCCTATGTGGCAGAGATTCCGACCGATTACAGCCAAAAGGCTGCCATGCAATCCTTGGGCTACACCTCAACCACCGAAATGCTGGCCGAGAAATTCCATATGGATGAGGATTATCTCAAGGCCATCAATCCCGGTGTGGATTTCACCGTGCCGGGCAGCACCGTTAAAGTGGTCAATGTCGGATCGGGGCAAAGCGGCAAGGTTGCCCGCATTGTGGCCGACAAGGGCCGCAAACAGGTGTTTGCCTATGGGCAGGATGGCCAGTTGATTGCCGCCTACCCCGCCAGCATTGGCTCCAGCGATACGCCGTCTCCGTCGGGAACCGTGACAGTGCAGCGCGTCGCGTTCAATCCGGGCTATACCTATAATCCCAAGATCAATTTTCAGCAGGGCGGTAATGATAAAGTGCTGAATATTCCGCCGGGGCCCAATGGTCCGGTTGGAACAGTGTGGATTGCACTGTCCAAGCCAACCTATGGCATCCACGGCACGCCCGATCCCTCCAAGATTGGCCGCACCCAAAGCCATGGCTGCGTGCGCTTGACCAATTGGGATGCAACAGAGCTTGCCAAAATGGTGCAGCCCGGCGTGACAGTGGAATTTGTTGATTGATGGCTTTTTAGGTTAAGGAGGTGAGCCGGTTGTTTAACAGGCTCACCCAAATACTCGCCTGTTTGCGGCTCAGGCCGCGTTGCTTACCATGCGCAAAAGCCTTGGCCGGGCGGAGCGCACCACCCGTGCTGGCATAAGCCGCAGAACCTCGGCGGTAAACGCCTTGGAGTTCTCTCTGGCCTTATCGAGATTGCTCACTTTCTGTGGATCCATCGTGTAAAGCGACGCGCCGGTTTCGAAAATATCGCGAAACGCCGTGCGCTCGGCAATGGGTGTGTTGACGATATTGACCCCGCGCTGGGCGAGAATGCCCTTGATGGCCAGCAATGTTTTGGTGGTAACCATGGAGGCCACCCGCGTCAGCACCACTGAATGCGGAATAACCAGATTGCCAGCAATCCGCATCTGCTCAATCAAATCCAGAATTTGCGCCGCACCCTTGGCATCCATGGCGCAGCCTTGCACCGGAATCATCACGTGATCTGAAAGGCCAATGGCCATGGTGACCAATGCGTCACGCGCACCGGCCAGATCAATAATGACGTAATCTGCACTTTTGCGGCCTTCGCGGATATGACAATGCAGCGAGCCGATGGAAACTTCTGAAATAACCTCGATATTGGGATGTTGGCCTGCGCATTCGGCCCATTGGGTAATCCAGCGCTGCGGATCGGCATCCAAAACACAGACGCGATAGCCCTGCTGGGCGAGTTCAGTCGACAAGAGAAGAGCCGCTGTGGTTTTTCCGGCTCCGCCTTTGGCGTTGGCAAATGAGATGACTGGCATAATATCCTCGATGCAATGTCTGAGCCACTCATCGCTCGTTCTGGCACCCGTTTGCATGGTGTTAATGCATCATTACTAAAATTGGTTAATAAATCGGAAACACACTATATAGGCGCAGAAAAACAGACACTTCGTGCAAAGTTGAAAGCGGCGGTGCAAAGCTGCTCAGAAGCAGCTCTCCAGCAGTTCAATCGTATTGTCCAATGTGAGCTTGACCGGATTGCCCGCCGCCATCGGGTTTGCCATGGCTTGTGCGGCGATGTCTTCGAGGTGGTCGTTGGAAATGCTCATTTCACTTAAGCTTTGCGGAATGGCGAGGTCAGCACGAAACGCCAGCAAAAACCCGTGAAACCCTTCGAAGCCGCCGGGGATTTCAAGATAACCGGCGAGTTTTTCGATTTTGCGCTCCACCGCTTTTTGATTAAAGCGCAGCACCATCGGCATCAGCACCGCATTTGTGGTACCGTGATGGGTGTTATACATTGCCCCAATTTGGTGCGACAGGACGTGAATGGCCCCCAGGCCCTTCTGAATGGCAATGGCTCCCATAATGCCTGCTGACATCATGTTGAGACGCGCTTCCAGATCCATGGAATCACGATAGGCCCTTGGCAAATATTCCTTCACCAGCCGCATGCCTTCAATGGCAATGCCCTGCCCCATGGGGTGATAAACCGGCGAGCAATAGGCCTCAAGGCAATGGGAGAAGGCCACCATGCCGGTGCCGGCCGTGATGGATTTGGGCATGCCCACGGTCAATTCCGGATCGCAGATCACCACAGACGGCATAAGTTTGGGATGAAAAATAGCGGTTTTTCCATGGGTGACGCTGTTGGTGATCATGCTTGAGCGCCGAACTTCTGCGCCGGTTCCCGCCGTGGTCGGCACCGATATGATCGGCACGATCGCATCCGCATCGGCTTGTTTCCAGCCATCGTCACTCTCGGTAAAATCCCAGACCGGACGGGTCTGCCCCACCATCAGCGCAATGCACTTGCCAAGATCAATGCCGGAGCCACCGCCAAAGGCGATCACACCATCATGGTCACCATTGCGAAAAGCCGCTATGCCTGCTTCCAGATTAAGCTCATTCGGGTTTGGATCAACATCGGCGAACAACACGTGGCTCAGGCCGCCATCGCTCAAGGTTTCGCGCGCGGCTCGGGTGATGGCCATATTCGCGAGGCCGCGATCTGTGACCAACAGCGGATTGGATATTCCAAGCGATCGGCAAGCATCGGCAAGCTCTTCAACCCGCCCGCGTCCAACCCGAATGTCTGTGGGGTAGTTCCAATTGGCAACGATCTTCATGGCGGTCACTCCTCACGTCCGGCGATGAAAAACGCAATCGAGAGGCAGGCCACTCAAGGCGCAACCAACCTCACAATTGTGCAGCCTCCTCCAAGCCTGCAATCATAAAGTTAGTTGGTGCAGAATAAATAAATGCTAATGAATTGATGAAAATCGGGCGCTTCACCCAAAAAACTGAAAAGCCGCACATTTGCGCGGCCTCTCATCATCTTGCCGACAATCTGTCAGACATCGCCAATCGCTTTTTCTGCGGCGGCAATTTCTCTCTGGCGCTTGATGACTTCATCACCAATCGGTGGGCCTTTAAAACGGCGCTGCTCAAACAACACCCAGATCACCGCTGTCAGCCCCAGAAAACCAACCGTGATATACATCGCCCATTGGTTTGGCGGCTGCACACCAATGATGAAAATAGCAACCATGGCCAGAATAACCAGGCAACCCACCAGCTTGTAAGTGCCGATACCCATGTTCCATGGACCCATTTTCGGCCATTTTGCGGTGCCGATTGCCTTCATGCCGAGCACAATCGGAATGGCAAAGGACAGGAACAGGAAAATGACGGTGCAGGACACCACAATGGTATAGGCCGACGCGCCACCAATGGTGACCAGCGAGGCACCCCAGACAAACAGCACCGAAGCCACGGAGCCAACCCAAATGGCGATGGCCGGTGTGCGGAACTTGGCACTGACGCTTGAGAGCGCCTTGGACATGGGCAGGCCGCCATCCCGCGAGAAGGCAAAAATCATGCGCGACACAGAAGTCACCGTCGCCAAACCACAAATCAACTGTGCGATGAAAATGGCAAGGTACAAGATATTGGCGATAACCGGATTGGCCACGCTGTTGAGCGTCCAGAAAAACACGTTCCAGCCCTGCTTGGCGGCTTCATCCATATCTGGAATGGCCAAAAGGAAAGCCAAAAGCATGATATAGCCAAACAAGGAGGCCCAGAACACCGATGAAATCATGCCCTTTGGCACGGATTCAGACGCCTTGATAGTTTCTTCAGATGTGTGGGCGGAAGCATCATAACCGGTGATCGTGTAAATCGGCAAAAGCAGGCTGAGAGCAAAAATATACCACATGCTGCCGGTGTGCGGCCACACGGATGCATCGCCCTCCGGGGTGCCGGAATAATTGGTAAAGGTCCAGATGCGGCTGAAATCCCAGGACTTGGCCCCAAACAGGCACACCACCGTCAGCACAATCGCAGTGATGAAAATCAGATAGCCTGACATATCGGTCAGCTTCGCCGTCAGCTTGATGCCAAGGTGATTGACCAATGCTTGCAGCGCTGTGATGACGCCGACAAAAATGATCTGATTGGCAAAGCCAGCCGCCGTTGTGGTATCAACATTCATGCCAAACCAGGGCGCAATCGAACCTGCAAAGAACCCCCAGGTACCAACGTTGATTGCCCCCAGCACGGTCACCAGACCAATCAGATTGAACCAGGCGGTCACCCAGCCGGTAAAGCGATTGCCTAAAATCGAGCCCCAGTGATAAAGCCCGCCTGCTGTTGGGTAGGCGGAGGCAATTTGCGCCATGCCCAGCGCAAACACGCCTGAAATGGCGCAGCCCAACGGCCAGCCAATGCCAATAGCCGCCCCGCCCGCACCAGACGTTGCCTGCGCCAGCGAATTGATGCCGCCAGATAAAATGCAGATGATTGAAAATGAAATTGCGAAATTGGAGAACGAACTCATGCGCCGCTCAAGTTCCTGAGCATAGCCCATGGAATGCAGAATATGCAGATCGTCCTGTTTATCAACGTCTGAGTAATCGGCCATTGTGACCCCCTGTTAGCCGGGATAAACCCGGCAGCTTCTGCCTGTGCGCTCATCGGCTTTTGCCGTTATAAGCGCTGTGCCCGCTCTCGCTGTTTCCCCGGATCAAATGCGCGAAACGCCGCTTTTCGCTAAAAACCCGAACCACGATCCTATGGTGCGGGGCCTGCGTATTGCACCGAAAACCAGTGCTCACTTTTCGGTCAGAAGCTCTATAAATTTAAATATCTGCTGCTCACATTGCTTGGAAAGCAATTCACATGCCGAATGGAAATCCTGCACGGAGATTTTGTCAATCTCTATGGAAAACACGATAAAATGATTGAGCACCTATAGCGCCGTTGCGCTGTTTTTTGGCAGATGACCAAAAACGGCGCGCCACATGATAAAAATCGATGCAAAGCGCGAATCCCAGCCGCATGGTGCAATTATGACAAATGCCCAGAACACTCTATCAAAAAAATTCCTTATAAATTTCATACATTTAAAAAATAAATTTCAGGGAATTGCGCTTTAAATTGGCGATATATGACACTTTTTGAATGGCGGTAGATTGACTCTCGCACCCTCTGGCGTCTTATTTGCTGTCACAAACCCGCAAGGGCGAACCGGCAAAGACCGGATAAGGGAACAGCAGAGTTTAATTCCGGGCTCGATCATCGCGCATTGATGCCCGTACGGCTGAGGGGAATTGAGAAACGTGATCCCGGGTGTTCCACATGTGGAAACCGCGGGCATCTGTCACACAACTATCATGTCAGCCTCATATTGACTTGCTCGGCTATCAGCAGACAACCAAGGAGAACACCAGTGAACACCCGTTTGCGCCGCATTCTTTCTCTCTCGACCGCCATGGTCATTGCTTCGAGCACTTTTGCGGCCGCCGAGCCGAGCGCCGAGTTGATCGCCGCTGCCAAAAAGGAAGGCACCTTGACAACCATCGCCCTGCCCCACGACTGGTGCGGCTATGGTGGTGTGATCGAAGGCTTCAAGGCCAAATATGGCCTGAAGGTCAATGAATTGAACCCTGACGCTGGCTCTGGCGACGAAATTGAAGCCATCAAGGCCAACAAAGGCAACACTGGCGATCAGGCTCCTGACGTGATTGACGTTGGCCTGTCCTTTGGCCCAACCGCCAAGGCCGACAAACTGATCCAGCCTTACAAGGTTTCCACATGGGATAGCATTCCAGACGCCGCCAAGGATGCTGACGGCTATTGGTATGGCGACTACTACGGCGTTATGGCCTTTGAAGTGAACAAGGATCTGGTCAAGAATCCGCCAAAGGATTGGGCCGATCTGTTGAAGCCAGAATATGCCAATATGGTTGCTCTGGGCGGTGACCCGCGCACAGCCAATCAGGCGATTTCTGCCGTGTTTGCAGCCGGTCTGTCTGCTGCGAAAGGTGATGCCGCCAAGGCTGGCGAAGCTGGTCTTAACTTCTTTAAAGAGTTGAATGCCAAGGGCAATTTCGTTCCTGTAGTTGGCAAGCCTGCAACGCTTGCACAAGGCACAACCCCGATCATGCTGCGTTGGGACTATAATGCATTGGCTGGCCGTGACTCGCTGAAGGGCAACCCTCCGGTTGACGTTATCGTTCCTGCCTCTGGCGTAGTTGCCGGTGTGTATGTACAGGCCATTTCGGCTTACGCACCGCATCCAAACGCTGCCAAGCTGTGGATGGAATATCTCTATTCTGACGAAGGCCAGATTGGCTGGTTGAAGGGCTATTGCCACCCAATCCGCTTCAACGATCTTGCCAAGAACGGCAAGATTCCAGCCGACGTGCTGGCCAAGCTGCCTGACCCGAAGGCCTATGAACAGGCCGTATTCCCAACACTCGCCCAGCAGGACGAGTATAAGAAGGTGATCACCGAAGGCTGGGACAAGGTTGTCGGCGCGTCTGTGAAGTAATCTATAAAACTGGTGTGCCTCCTCGACTCTTCGGGGAGGCACATTTGCATTCAGACGTTTTATCCGGCAGGGATTTTCCATATGCAAGTGAGTAAGGCGGAGCGAAACCGAAAGCTCTTCGATTGGTTGGGTGTTGCACCCTTCATGCTTTTCGCCCTTATGTTTTTGATTGTTCCAACTCTTTATCTGGTCACGGGCGCATTTCAGGATGCCAACGGCCATTTTACACTCGCCAATATTGTCGATCTTTTTACCGACAAGATCATGTCGTCCTTTTCCATCAGTATCCGCATCAGTATCGCCTCGGCCATTGGCGGGGTTTTGCTGGGTTTTTACATTGCCTGGGCGCTGGTGCTGGGCGGCCTGCCGCCCTTTATTCGCTCGGCGGTGATGACATTTTGCGGTGTTGCCTCCAATTTCGCGGGCGTGCCACTGGCTTTCGCATTTTTGTCCACACTGGGGCGTCTTGGCCTGATCACCGTGCTGCTGCGGGACTGGTTTGGCATTAATCTCTATGCCACCGGCTTTAACCTCTTGAGCTTCACCGGCCTGACCCTGACCTATATGTATTTCCAGATTCCGCTGATGGTTCTGATCATTACCCCGGCCATTGAGGGCCTGCGCAAGGAGTGGCGCGAAGCGGCTGAGAGCCTTGGCGCAACCCATGCCCAATATTGGATGAAGGTGGCCTTGCCCATTCTTCTGCCCAGCTTGGCGGGTGCCTTTGTGCTGTTGTTTGCCAATTCCTTCGGGGCGATTGCAACCGCCTTCTCGCTCACCGGCAGCTCGCTCAACATCGTGCCCATTCAGCTCTACGCTCAGATTCGTGGCGACGTGCTGCATAATGCCAACCTTGGCTATGCGCTGGCGTTTGGCATGATTGTCGTCACCGGCATTTCCAACATCATTTACATCACGCTGCGGGTGCGCGCAGAACGGTGGCAGAAATGAAGATGCAAAAACTCTTCGCCTGGCTGGCCATTGCCATTGGCTCGTTTTACTTTCTCGTACCGCTGATTGCGACCTTTGAATTTTCACTGCGCATGCGCCGTGGTGAATATTCCTTCGATGCCTATCGCTCGGTGTTTTCTGACACCACCTTTCGCGATTCCTTCAGCTATTCGCTGCTGATGGCGGTTTTGACCATCATCTTCATCACTGTGCTCATTGTGCCCACCGCCTATTGGATACGCCTGCGCCTGCCGCAAATGCGGCCTGTGGTGGAATTTATCACCATGCTGCCGTTGGTCATTCCGTCCATCGTGGTGATTTTTGGCTATTTGCGGCTCTATAATTCTTCCTCTTTCCTGCCGCTCACCGCCACCACATCTGGCACCAACCTGCTGTTTCTGCTCGGCCTGATGATGTTGTCGCTGCCCTATACCTATCGCTCCATTGATGCCGCCATGCGCACCATTGATGTGCGCACCCTGACAGAGGCTGCTCAAAGCCTTGGCGCTGGCTGGGCCACCATCCTGTTGCGCTGCATTTTCCCCAATGTGTTGTCGGGCATTTTGTCCGGCGCGTTTATCGCCTTTGCCATTGTCATTGGTGAATTTACCATTCCGTCGCTGCTCAACCGCCCGGCGTTTGGCCCCTATCTGCAATTGATTGGTGCCAACAAGGCCTATGAGCCTCCGGCGTTGGCCATCATTGCTTTCGCCATGACCTGGGCCAGCATTGCGCTGCTCAACCTCGTCGCCCGCTTTTCCAAACATATGCCCGCAAAGGCCTGATTGCCCATGTCCTTTTTGACCCTCACCAACCTCAAGAAAAGCTACGGCACCGTTCAGGTCGTGCATGATTTCAATATGTCGATCAACAAGGGAGAGTTCATCTCCTTTCTCGGCCCATCAGGCTGCGGCAAGACCACGATTTTGCGCATGATTGCCGGTTTTGAAACCATCACAGATGGTACCATTTCCGTTGCCGGTAAAAACCAGAATGATCTGAAGCCAAACCAGCGCAACATCGGCATGGTGTTTCAGGCCTATGCCCTGTTTCCCAATATGACTGTGTTTGACAACGTGGCGTTTGGTCTCAAAATCGCCAAGCTGCCCAAGGCCGAGATTGAACCGCGCGTCATGGAAATGCTGAAGCTGATCCATCTGGAGCATCTGGCCAGCCGCTACCCCTATCAGCTCTCCGGCGGTCAGCAGCAGCGCGTGGCGCTGGCGCGCGCACTCGCGCCCAAACCGCAAGTGCTTTTGCTGGATGAACCGCTGTCGGCGCTGGATGCCAAGATTCGCGTCTCCTTGCGCGAGGAAATCCGTCAAATCCAGATGCAACTGGGCATAACCACCGTCTTCGTTACCCATGATCAGGAAGAAGCACTATCGATCTCTGATCGTATCGTGGTCATGAACGCAGGCCGCGCCGACCAGATCGGCACACCGTTCGAGATTTACAACAATCCGCAAACCCGCTTTGTCGCGTCCTTCGTTGGCACACTGAACCTGATTGAAGCCAAAGTTGTTGATAGCGCGTCCAACACGCTGCAAATTGGCGACCAGCAGGTGAAGGTCAAGCGGGCAGTGAACAAGGCCAAAGGCGAAACCGTGACAATCGCGCTACGACCTGAGGCGGGCTCCATGGCAGAAGGTGCCAAGGGCGATGTGCAGTTAAGTGGCACAGTCTCCTCCAGCCACTTCCTTGGCTCTGTCATTCGCACCCGTCTCAATGTCGGCGGCACCACCATCTGCTTTGATACATTCAATGATCCCGCCCAGAAGCCCCCCTTGGCTGGCGATAACGTGACCCTCAAATTCGCGGGCGATGACCTGATGATCATTCCGGATTAACCCGCTATGCGCGTGCGCACGCTTCTTCGGCCACGTCAGCGGGAAAAATAAAGAAATTTCAACGCACTAACACCATGAAGACTTCAACAAGTTAACGATTCCGAAAATACAAGCCCGTATAATGTGCTGCAACACTGGAGTCACGTTACATGGGTTTACTATCATTCGGTCAGGGTGGCGACGCTAAAGCAATCCTAAATGCCTTGAACCGCTCGCAAGCGATTATTGAATTCGACCTTCAAGGCAATATTCTGAGTGCCAATGATAATTTTTGTAAAGCGCTCGGCTATAATCGCTCAGAAATTGTTGGCAAACATCACCGGATTTTTGTTGACCCGCAAGACGCGGACTCGCAAGCCTATCGCGACTTCTGGGCCAAGCTTGGCCGTGGTGAGTTTGATCAGCGCCAATACAAACGCTTTACCAAATCAGGACAGCCAATCTGGATTGAAGCCTCCTACAATCCAGTTTTTCGGGGTAAAAAACCCTATAAAATCATCAAAATTGCCACTGACATTACCGCTGCGAAACTCAAATCCATGGACAGCGATGGCAAGCTTGATGCCTTGTCGCGCTCTCAAGCCGTGATCGAGTTTACGCCTTCAGGTGAAATTCTCACCGCCAATGACGCCTTTTGCAAAACACTTGGCTATGATTTGAAAGAGATCGTCGGCAAGCACCATTCGATGTTCTGCGACAACACCTACGCATCTTCGCCAGAATACAAAGAGTTTTGGCACAAATTGAACGTTGGCGGATTTCAGAGCAATGAATTCATGCGTATCGGCAAGGGTGGCAAAAAGGTCTTTATCCAGGCAACCTATAATCCGATTGTCGATGAAAAAGGCAAAGTCTTCAAAATCGTCAAGTTTGCAACCGATGTCACAGGCCGCGTCAACGCCGTTGACGCCATTGGCGCAGGCCTTGAGCGCCTGGCACAATGCAATATTCGCATGACCATTGATGAACCGTTCATTCCGGCCTTTGAATATTTGCGCCAGAATTTCAATATGTCGATTGGCAAGTTTCAGGAAACACTCGCGCAGGTACTCTCCGAGACAGCATCCGTCTCGCAGCACAGTGATGCCATGCTGGATGGATCGTCCAGCCTCGCGCAGCGCTCCGAGCAGCAGGCTGAAGCGTTGGAGAAGACCTCCACGGCGCTTGAAGAGATTACCGTTACCGTCAAGGAATCAAGTGCCCGCGCCAGCGAAACCCGCAATCTGGTGCGCGATGCCCGCAAAGCGGCCACCGAATCCACCAAAGTGGTGGGCTCCACCGTCGACGCCATGAGCCGCATCGAAAGCGCCTCGAAAGAGATCGGCAGCATCATCAGCGTGATTGATGAAATTGCCTTCCAGACCAATCTTCTCGCCCTGAATGCGGGCGTTGAAGCGGCGCGTGCTGGCGAAAGCGGCAAGGGCTTTGCGGTGGTTGCACAGGAAGTGCGCGAACTGGCGCAGCGCTCTGCCAAGGCCGCGCGTGAGATTTCGGCACTGATTGCCAAGTCCAGCGAGGAAGTGACCGAGGGTGTGCGGCTGGTGGGCGAAACAGGTAGCGCGCTCAACCATATTTCCACTTTCGTGGAATCAATCGACAACAATGTTGAAGCCATTGCCAGAGCCGCAGCTGAACAAGCCAGCAGCCTTACGGAAGTCAGCTCATCCGTCAACGCACTGGATCAAATGACCCAAGAAAACGCCTCCATGGTCAGCGGTATGAATGCCATCAGCGCAGCACTTTCCAGCGGGGCGGCAAAACTCACTGAACTGGCCAACCGCTTCCAGCTCAACCGGCGCTCAAGCATCCGCGAACCGGGAAGTGCTGCGGCCATGCGCGGGGCACAGGACCGCCGAGGCCCAGACACCAATCAAAGGCGAAGCGCCGCCTGAACTTGCGCCATGTTCATGCAACAGCGCCAAGGATAATCTCCTTGGCGTTTTTTATTTTTGACATTTTTCTTTTGCAACGTCGATGCAGTGTGGAACAGTACCAGCATAACGTTCCGCGCAGTTTGTCAGACCAAACGGCAAAATAATTTGCCAGCAGATAAACGAAAAGAAAAAGTGCTCGTCTGCCTGTTTCATTCGCAAACAGTCGGGCGCGCCCACCACACTATGAGCCACCATGACCGCCCAACTCACCATCATCGACACCATCACCGACCCCGGCAAGGACGATCGCGCCAATGAGGATCGGCTTGGCCATAATGCCGATTGTGCCTTTGTGCTGGACGGCGCAACCGGCCTTGGCGATCAGCAATATATGGAAGGTTTTGGCTCCGACGCCGCATGGATGGCCCAGTTTGCCGCGAAGCGGCTGATCAACGAACTCTCGGTGGACACGCTTGTCACCGAGCTTATCCGCGCCATCGCTTTCGATGCCCACGAGCTTTTCACCGCAACTGCGGGCGAACAGCCGCGTTATGCCTGGCCGCTGTGCGCCCTCGCCGCTCTTCGGCTCACCCCGGATGGCGCTGAATTTATCGGCCTTGGCGATAGCGTGGTTTATATTCTGCATGACGATGGAAGAGTGGAAAGCTTGACGGCGCTTCCCGAAGCCTTCGAGCGTGAGCAAATGGCAGCGCGCGCCCATGTTGAACGCGTCGGTAGCATTGGTGAAAGTGGTGTTGCCGCCCATGATCCGCAAACGTTGAGTGAGCTGCGCCACGCACGCGAGAAGCAAAATACGCCCGATGGCTGGATCTGGTCACTGGGTCTTGTTCCCGATGCCGCCGATCACTTGAGCCGCACAGACATTGTTCTCACAGGCGGCGCAACCGCAATCATTGCCTCTGATGGCCTCGCCGACCTTGTCAGCCTTTACCACGCCTATGACCCCGCCAGCCTGATCAAGCGCGCAGCCACAGCCGGGCTAAAAGCCCTGGTGGCAGAGCTGCGCCATTTGGAACGGGAGGTGGACCCCGATGGCGTCCAGTTTCCACGCTTTAAACAATGCGATGACACCACCGCGATTTTATGCCGCATTGAGGTCTAACGGCGGGCGAGGCCATTGGACTGTTGGATAGCTTGCTTCTTCTGTGGCACGGGTAGAGGGTGAAAAATGCCTTTGCGCCCACATGGAAGAGCCTATGGATATTTTCAGGCAGCACATCGCCAATAGTTTGATCACCATAGCAGGTCTTGGCCTGCTCGTTGGCACTGCTTTGTGGTGGGTGGATGCTGTTTCCTATGCCGATCTTGTGTGGTCGGTGGCCACGGTGCCCATTCTGATCACCTTGCTGGTGCAGATCGTAAATGCACTTCGGGCCGGTGATATCGGCCTTGATGTCGTGGCGGCCTTGTCCATGTCGGCAGCGCTTGCCTTTGGTGAGCCTCTGGCGGGCAATGTTGTGGCCATGATGTATTCCAGCGGCCAATTGCTGGAGCGCTTTGCCCAAGGCCGAGCCAAGCGCGAAATGACCGCCTTGATGAGCCGCGTTGCCCACACCGCCATGCGCTATGAGGGAAACGCTCTGCAAGAGGTGGCGATTGCCGTAATCAAACCCGCCGATCGTCTGCTGATCCGCCAAGGTGAAGTGCTTCCGGTGGATGGATGCATTGCCAGCGATGTTGCCCTGCTCGATCTCTCATCGCTTACTGGCGAATCTTTGCCGGTCAAACGCGAGAGGGGCGGTGAGGCCTTGAGCGGCTCAACATGCGCTGGCCCACCTTTTGACATGATTGCGACGCGCCCGGCAACCGAGAGCACCTATGCGGGCATTGTTCGGCTTGTGGCAGCAGCACAAGCCAGCAAAGCGCCGCTGGCGCGCATGGCCGATCAATATGCTTTGGGCTTTCTGGCCCTCACGCTGGTGATTGCCGGTGGCGCATGGCTTTTGAGTTCAGATACAGACCGGGTGCTCGCCGTTCTGGTATCCGCCACACCCTGCCCGCTCATTCTCGCGGTTCCCGTTGCGCTGATGGCGGGCATGTCGCGCGCAGCGTCCATGGGCGTGCTGGTGAAAGGCGGTGGGGTGCTGGAAACGCTTGCCAAGGTGCGCACCGTTATTCTCGACAAAACCGGCACCCTCACCCATGGGCAGGCGGAGGTAACAGAGATCAAAACATCGCTCGCCTATGATGCCGATACCGTATTGCGGCTGGCAGCCAGCCTTGATCAGGCCTCCGGGCATGTGGTGGCCGCCGCCCTGATTGGCGAAGCACAAAGGCGTGGACTGACGCTCTCGGCACCGCAAGAGGTTATCGAGGTTCCAGGTGCCGGTCTTGAGGGCGTGGTTGATGGTCACAATATCGTTGTTGGCGGCAACAGCTTTGTGCGCAATCGCTGCAAGAAGGGCGATGATCTTGTCCTGCTGTCAACCATTGATAAAACCGCGATGACAGTGGCTGTGGGTGTGGATGGCGCTGTGGCGGGCGTTATCATTCTTGCCGATCGCATCCGCTCCGACGCCGCAAATGCTCTTCAAGCGCTGCGCGATGCGGGCGTTGCCAAAATCATTCTCGCCTCCGGTGATCGGCAAGACATTGCCGATAACATTGGCGCGACGCTTGGTATTGATGTGATTTTGGGCGACCTGACCCCAGACGGAAAAGTGGCAACAGTCAGCGCCGAGCACCGCAACGGCCCTGTGATGATGGTGGGAGATGGCGTCAACGACGCCCCGGCCCTTGCTGCCGCCGATATTGGTGTTGCCATGGGAGCCCACGGCACCGCCTCATCCTCAGAAGTGGCAGGCGTTGTGCTGTTGGTGGACCAGCTTTCTGCACTGTCCAAAGCCATGACAATTGCCCAGCGCAGTCGCACCATTGCCTTTCAAAGCGTCAGCGTAGGCCTTGGCCTTTCGCTAAGCGCCATGGTCGCCGCCGCCTTCGGCTATCTGCCTCCGGTGCAAGGAGCCTTGCTGCAAGAACTCATCGACATCACGGTTATTTTGAACGCTCTGCGGGCGCTGAGATAACAACGTTTATATCTCTGCCAAGGCCGCCAAAAGTTTATCGCACTCGGCATCAGTGCCTATACTGATCCGCAGGTAATTTTCTATGCGCTCACCAGCAAAGCGCCGGACCAAAATTGACCTTTCGCGTAGAGCGTGAAGAAGCTCCATCCCCGATTTGTCAGGGTGGCGAGCGAAGACAAAGTTGGCAGATGATGGCAACACCTGAAAACCAAGATCGCGAAGGCCAATCGCCAACCGCTCGCGGCTGTTCATCAACAAATCCCGATGGCGCTCAAACCAATCTCGATCTTGCCAAGACGCAACGGCTCCCGCCAGCGCCAGCCGATCCAGCGGATAGGAATTGAAACTGTCCTTAACCCGCTCCAAGGCCTCAATCAAATGACGCTGGCCCATGGCAAAACCAACCCGCAAACCGGCCAGCCCGCGCGACTTTGAAAATGTCTGAACCACCAGCAGGTTCGGACAGGTCTTGATCAGCGACACAGCACTTTCTGCGCCAAAGTCCACATAGGCCTCATCAATCACCACCACCTGATCGGGATGATCCCGCACAAGAGTTTCAATCTCGCCTAGAGGCAAAGCAATCCCGGTGGGGGCGTTGGGGTTGGGCAGAATAATCGCCCCGCAATCCTGCCGATAATCTGCAATGTTCACCCGCATGACCTCATCCAGCGGCACGTTGCGATAGGCAATGCCATAGAGGCGGCAATAGGTGGGGTAAAAACTATAGCTGATATCGGGAAACAACAGCGGCTTATCGTGGTTCAAAAGCGCCTGAAAGGTGTGGGCCAGCACCTCATCGGACCCATTGCCAACAAATACCTGATCAGGCTCAAGACCGTGGGTTTCGGCAATCACCGTGCGCAAGGGCAAACCGCTGGGATCGGGATAGAGCCGCAGTCCATCCTCCACCGCCTCGCGCATTGCGGCCAACGCATGGGGTGATGGACCATAGGGGTTTTCATTGGTGTTCAGCTTTATCAACGTGCTGATAGCGGGCTGCTCGCCAGCAACATAGGGTGTCAGTGTGCGAACGATGGGGCTCCAGAACTGGCTCATGCTGACTTCCCAGTTGTATTGTCAATATTTTCAAACATTAAGCGCCCTAAAAATAAACACAAGTTCCATCTAAAGCCTGAGCATTGAACGACCCGCCAATGAGCATTCACCTATCGTTTCTCTAACATAGAGATCGCTAAACTTGCACATAGAGGTATTTCAATGAAGACAATTGGATCTGTACTGGATGAGCACCGGGGTATTGGCCCGGGGTTTGACTTCCTCAGAATTTTCCTCGCCATCATGGTGCTTTTTACCCACTCTTTCCTGATTGCCGAGGGTGAGAAGTTTCAATTTTCCAAGCCCGGCATCACCGTGCTGCAAGCCGCAATCCTGCCGATGTTTTTTGCCCTCAGCGGCTTTTTGATCACCGGCAGCGCCATGCGCCTTCGCCTGAAAGATTTCCTGCTCAACCGCGGCATTCGTATTGTGCCAGCGCTTGCGGTTGACATCGTCTTTGCCGCTCTCATTCTGGGGCCGATTTTTACAACCGTGAGCCTGCAAACCTATTTCAGTTCCTATGAATTTTGGGCCTATTTCGCCAATATCTTTGGCGTGATCCATTTTGTTCTGCCCGGCGTGTTTGAGCACAATCCTTTTCCGGCCACCGTGAATGGCTCCCTGTGGACAGTTCCCTATGAGATCGGCTGCTACGCCATTATGTCAGCCCTGATTGTTTTTGGCTTTTTAAAACGACCCTTTGCAGCTCTGATGGCGACACTTGTGGTCACTGTCATCATCATCGGGCTTACGATCTACAAGATCAATCCGGCAACACTGGGCGGGCTTTTCAAGCCGCAAAGCGCGGGCTTCACACTGCTGAATCACTTCATCGGGCCAAGTGGTTTGATGCTTTACGTCAACTTCATGCTGGGAGCGATTTTCTTTCTCTTTCGCCGCTTCATTCCCAAACATGGGATTCTGGCCCTGATCTGCGTTGCCTGCCCTTTGGCTGCATCCTTCCTGTTGCCCGATGTCAGCGGAAGCACGCTCTGCATCATCTTCGCGCCGATGCTGGTCTACCTCACCGTCTTTATCGGCATGACGCCCATTCCCCGCATTCCGCTCTATCATCGCGGCGACTATTCCTACGGGATCTACCTTTACGGCTATCCTTTTCAGCAAGGCCTCGTCACGCTATTTCCAAAGCTGACATCACCATGGCTGCATTTTGCCATATCCCTGCCCATCGCAACGCTGGTGGCCATGGGTTCATGGCATTTTATTGAGAAGCCAATATTGCGACTGCGCAAAAAGTTCAGCTTTACGGCACAAAAGGGAGAGCAAAACGAGGTCTTGCCGCAGGCGGCGGTCGTGACAAGATGATGGAGGCTCCTATCTGTCGGAAATTTTTGCTTTCTGATAGGCCGTATCAAAACGACTTTCAGATGAACTCGCGGAGATGGCTTTAAGCAATTCCTCCCAATTGTCGGGCGGATTATCGCTGTCCAACATGTCTTTAAAGACGGCATAAGCATCCGTCTTTGAACCATAGGTTCGCAAGGAATTTTCATCATTAACCCAAGCGAAAATAATCACCTTCGCTTGGGTGCTATAACGAAAAAACAAGCGAAAACGCCCGCGACCGAATTTGGCACGGAACCAATGTCGACGCTTGGGCCCCAAGGTCTTTCCCTGAACATAGGCGCTTAATGTAGGGTCTTGCGGAACCTTGTCACAAATGAGCGTCAGCAAAGCCGCCAACAGCTTGGCATTGGCACTATTTTGGTAGTCATTAGGCTTTTTGAGCGCCAAGGCTTCCACAGAAGCCGTCAGTTTTTCCAATTGATCGACAAGAAGAGGATGTGCGAGAACGGTCCAGCCGTAAATGACAGGCATGGATCAAAGATCGACTTCGCCATCAATGGCATCATCAAGGTTCACTTCCATGCCCTTGACCAAAGCCTGCATCCGACCCCGCAAAGCCTCGGGAAACTCGGCAATATGCTGAGGGTTTTCCTGCATATCCTTGGCCAGAAAGGTCAGGAAGTGATCAATCACCGGATCAGCCTCGTCTTCATCATCGACGCGTTCAATGGAAACATGACGGCTTTCGTCAATGTTGAAAGCAATCCGACCGCCATAGCCCAGCCCAAGCGCATCCCGAACAGTCTTGGGAATCGTGACCTGACCCTTTTCCGTGATGGTGCTTATTTTGCGCATAAGAGCTGGCATCGATGTCTCCCTATCCATCACAAAAGGTAAGGGAAATTCCTTACATATTCAACAGTCTTGAGGTTTAAATATCAACTTAATCGTAAGGGTTGAAGCTTATTGACATGCACCACGTCCATCAAGATTTAAATAGGGAGATTCATTTGTCAAACATAAAAAAAATTATTTTGCCTCAGAAACTTACACCCGCCTCAATATGTAAATTCGGCTATGAATTAAGCAAGTTAGAAAGTGCGGATGGATTTGATTTTGACTTTGGACAGACGCGATGGTTTCCTCCTTTTTCAATGATTTTGCTTGCCATGCATCTAAGGCAGTTTGGAGATTTACATCCAAACTCTGAACTTTACGTAACAAATCATGAGAATCATCAATATGCAGCACACATGGGCTTTTTTAAAACCTTTGGGCTGGATCATGGCAATGAACCGGGGGAAGCGAAAGGCAGTGAGAGATATATTCCCATCCAGTCAATAAAAAAGCGCGAAATATCAGAAAAAGCTTCGCAAGAGTATGTAGAAAAAGGTGAAATAATAGAGCGGAAGGCGGCATCGTTATCCACAATACTAACACAAACAAATGCAGGAATAGTTCATGATACACTAACCTATTCGATCAGAGAAATTTTACGCAATGCATTCGAGCATAGTTGTGCGGATGAAGTTTTAATATGCGCACAACATTGGCCATCCAAAAACGAAGTTGAGGTCGGTATCATTGATGCAGGAATCGGAATCAAAGCAGGCCTTGGCCAAAATCCAAACTTCCGATTTGAAACCGACAGAGAAAGTATTAATACAGCACTAATGCCCGGAGTGTCAGGAAACATCTCAGCAGGAAAAGGTAGCAATCCGTGGATGAATACCGGATATGGGCTATACATGACAAATAGAATTTGCCGGGCGGGCGGTTGTTTTTTTATATGTAGCGGAAATGCAGGAGTATGGCTTGAGAAAAATCGAAAGCTCGACATCCACTCAAATTTGAAAGGGACCGCGGTTAGACTTCATCTGGATACTTCAAAGCTTTCGGATCTCAAAGACCGTTTAGCAGGATTTCATAAAGATGGAATCCGGGCGGCAAAAGAGATTAAGGGTGCAAACAAATCTTACGCATCAGCAGCCTCTCAAATGCTTACTCGTGACTTTCAGTAGCAACTAATGCGCTAAAATGATACACCGACATTCGTAAAATCCTAGAGCTATAGGATACAAATGTCGGTATAGTCTCACGACTGTACACAAAAGCTTTGTACGCTTTTACGCCGCAGCATCCTCATTCACCGCCGCCTTCGGCACATAATTCAGCACCGGCCCAAGCCAGCGCTCGATTTCGCGGACCTCCATGCCTTTACGAGCGGCATAGTCTTCCACCTGGTCGCGCTCCACTTTGGCCACGCCAAAATAATAGCTTTCCGGGTGGCCGATATAGAGGCCGGAGACGGAGGAGCCGGGCCACATGGCGTAGCTTTCCGTCAGCGTCACGCCGGTGGTCTCGGTGGCCTTGAGCAGGTTGAACAGCGTGACCTTTTCGGTGTGGTCTGGCTGGGCTGGATAACCGGGCGCTGGGCGGATGCCGCCATAGGTTTCCGAAATCAGTTCTTCCGGGGTCAGGTTTTCATCCGCCGCATAACCCCAGAATTCCTTGCGCACCCGCTCATGCATGCGCTCGGCAAAGGCTTCGGCGAAACGATCAGCCAATGCCTTGACCATGATCGACGAGTAGTCGTCGTTGGCGCGCTCAAAGCGCTCGGCAATCGCCACTTCTTCGATGCCTGCTGTCACCACAAAGCCGCCGACGTAATCTTCCACGCCGCTGTCAGCCGGTGCCACAAAATCGCTCAAAGCCACATTCGGGCGGCCATCGCGCTTGGAGAGCTGCTGACGCAGCGTGAAGAAGGTGGCGAGGTCTTCTTTGCGGCTCTCGTCCGTAAACAGGCGAATATCATCACCAACGCTGTTGGCAGGCCAGAAGCCAACCACCGCGCGGGGGCGGAACCATGTCTCGTCAATGATTTTGGTAAGCATGGCCTGTGCATCGTTAAATAGCGAGCGAGCGGCTTCGCCCTGCTTTTCATCTTCGAGAATGGCCGGGTAACGTCCTTTCAGCTCCCAGGTCTGGAAGAACGGCGTCCAGTCGATGTAATGAGCCAATTCCTTGAGATCATAATCCTCAAATACCTTGATGCCGGTAAAGCTTGGCTTTTTGGGCTTGTAGCTGGTCCAATCCACCTTGGCAGCATTGGCGCGGGCGCGGGCAATCGGCAGGCGCTGCTTTTCAAGCTCCGCGCGGGCATGGGCGTCCGCCACCTTGGCATATTCGGCCCGCAAGGTTTCAATGGTGCTATCGCGGGTATCGGGCGACAGCAAGGATGACACAACGCCCACGGCGCGGCTGGCATCCAGCACGTAAACGGCCTGCCCTGCCTGATATTGCGGATGAATTTTCACCGCCGTATGCACGCGGCTGGTGGTGGCTCCACCAATCAGCAGCGGCACGTTAAAGCCCTGACGCTGCATTTCAGATGCCACATGCACCATTTCATCCAGCGATGGGGTGATCAGGCCGGAAAGGCCGATGATATCGACATTTTCCTGCTTTGCCACTTCCAGAATCTTGGAGGCAGGCACCATCACGCCAAGGTCGATGATCTCATAGTTGTTGCAGGCCAGAACCACGCCAACAATGTTCTTGCCGATATCGTGAACGTCGCCCTTCACGGTGGCCATCAGCACCTTGCCAGCGGCTTCGCGCTCACCAGAGCCGCCGTTCTGGCGCTTTTCCTCTTCCATGTAAGGCAGAAGCACGGCCACGGCCTGTTTCATCACGCGGGCAGATTTCACCACCTGCGGCAGGAACATTTTGCCCGCACCAAACAGATCGCCCACCACATTCATGCCCGCCATCAGCGGACCTTCAATGACGTGCAACGGGCGTTCGGCAGCCTGACGCGCCTCCTCGGTATCGGCATCGATAAATTCGGTAATGCCGTTAACCAAAGCATGCTCCAGCCGCTTTTCCACCGGCAGTTCACGCCAGGACATATCCTGCACACGGGCTTTCGCCTCGCCTGTGCCGCGATAGCGCTCGGCAATTTCCAGCAGGCGTTCGGTGCCATCGGCACGGCGGTTCAGCACCACATCTTCGCAGGCTTCGCGCAGTTCTGGATCAATGCTTTCATAGACAGCCAACTGACCGGCGTTGACAATGCCCATGTCCATGCCGGCCTGAATGGCGTGGTAGAGGAACACGGCGTGCATCGCCTCGCGCACCGGCTCATTGCCGCGGAACGAGAAGGACAGGTTGGAAACGCCGCCGGAAATATGCACCAGCGGCATGTTCTGACGGATGGTGCGGGTGGCCTCGATGAAATCGACACCGTAGTTGTTGTGCTCTTCGATACCCGTGGCGACAGCAAAGACATTCGGGTCGAAGATGATGTCTTCCGGCGCAAAGCCAGCTTCTTCGGTGAGGATCTTGTAAGCGCGGGAACAGATTTCCACCTTGCGCTCATAGGTATCCGCCTGTCCCTGCTCGTCAAAGGCCATGACGACAACAGCGGCACCGTAATTGCGGATCAGCTTGGCGTGGGCGACAAAGCTCTCCTCGCCTTCTTTCAGCGAGATGGAGTTGACGATCGGCTTGCCCTGAACGCATTTCAGTCCGGATTCGATGATCTGGAATTTGGATGAGTCAATCATCACCGGAACACGGGCAATGTCCGGCTCGGCGGCAATCAGGTTGAGGAATTCAACCATGGCCTTTTCCGAATCGATCAGGCCTTCATCCATATTGATGTCGATGATCTGCGCGCCGTTTTCCACCTGATCACGGGCCACCACGAGGGCCGCATTGTAATCGCCAGCAGTGATCAGCTTGCGGAACTTGGCCGAACCAGTCACGTTGGTGCGCTCACCCACGTTGACGAAAGGAATATCCTTGGTCAGCTCAAACGGCTCAAGGCCAGAGAGCGACATAAACGGGCGATGCTCGACCGGCTGGCGTGGCTTTTTGCCCTTCACGGCCTCAGCAATGGCCGCAATATGCGCAGGCGTGGAGCCGCAGCAGCCACCCACCACATTGACAATGCCCTCATCGGCAAAGCTGCCCACCAGCTTGGCCATAAATTCCGGGCTTTGGTCATACTGGCCAAATTCATTGGGAAGACCAGCGTTGGGGTAAGCAGAAACGAACGTATCAGCAATGCCTGACAATTCCTGCAAATGCGGACGCATGGCGTCGGCACCCAGCGCACAGTTCAGGCCGATAGTGAACGGCTTTGCGTGGCGCACAGAGTTCCAAAAAGCCGATGGCGTCTGGCCAGACAGGGTGCGGCCGGAAAGGTCGGTGATCGTGCCGGAAATCATCACCGGCAAACGAATGCCCTTGGCGAGAAAGCGCTCTTCACAGGCGAAAATCGCCGCCTTGGCATTCAGCGTATCGAAAATCGTCTCGATCAGGATGATGTCGGCACCGCCATCAATCAAACCATCGATCTGCTCGCCATAGGCACCGCGCAGATCATCAAAGGACACAGCGCGATAGCCGGGATTGTTAACGTCTGGCGAAATCGAGGCCGTGCGGTTGGTGGGGCCAATGGCTCCGGCCACAAAGCGGCGCTTGCCGTCTTCACGCTCGGCGCGGGCAATGGCGCGGCGCACCACTTCGGCACCATGCTTGTTGAGGTCATAAACCGCCCCTTCCATCTCGTAATCGGCCTGTGCGATTCGGGTGGAGGAGAAGGTGTTGGTTTCAATAATATCGGCACCCGCCATGGCATAACGGAAGTGGATATCTTCAATGGCAGCCGGTTGGGTCAGGATCAGAAGATCGTTATTACCTTTCTGGTGGCAGGCGCAGCCGATGAAACGCTCACCGCGAAAATCATCTTCATCCAGACCAAGGCCTTGAATTTCCGTGCCCATCGCACCGTCAAGGATCAGAATACGTTCGCGCGCTGCCTGTTGCAGGGCTTTCAGGATCTCCGCACCATCACGGTTCGCGCCTTCGCGTCCAAACAATTGATCAAGCATTGCGGTATCCTTCCGTTCCCAACATCACAACCAAATCACATAAAGATATGTTTATGTCAATATACGGCGCAGCAAATTCAAATCACCGAGCGCGGTGACAATATGCCACGAAGCCTTTATAGAAGTTGACAAATATTCGTCGCCGGAGGGAATAATGTCGAACATTGCTGACACCAACACATTACCAGCAAACTGGAGCAAGCGCCCCTATCACCGCAAATGGTTGCTGGATCAGGCCAACGGCCTGTTCGACTTTTTCCAGACCGCAACCATCAACCCTAAAGGCGGGTTTTACGATCTGACCCGCGACGGCAAGCCTCTCTCCACCGACAATCCGGTGCGCGGCATCCATACCAGCGCGCGCATGGTGCATTGCTATGCCATTGGCGACATGCTTGGGCGTCCGGGGGCTGCAGATGTGGTGGATCACGGTATGCGCTATCTGTGGCGCAAGCATCGCGATGAGAAAAACGGCGGTTATTTCTGGCAGCTCAATGATGATGGCGTCGCTGACGGCTCCAAGCAGGGCTATGGCCATGCCTTTGTGCTGCTGGCCGCCTCCTCTGCCAAAGCCATTGGCCACCCGCTGGCCGATCGCCTGCTGGAAGACATTACTGAAGTGCTGGAAACCAAATTCTGGGAACAGCGCCATGGTGCGATTGCAGAAGAATTTTCTGAAGACTGGCAGCCTGTGGCTGGCTATCGCGGCCAAAACTCCAACATGCACCTGACGGAATCGCTGATGGCGGCTTTTGAAGTCACCGGCGAAAAGCACTATCTCGACAAGGCCGTGCGCATTGCCGATCTGATCATCAACCGCCGCGCCCGTGAAGAAGCCTTCCGCGTCCCTGAGCATTTCAATGAAGATTGGGTGGTGGATCGCAATTACTATCACCCCAATGAAATGTTCCGCCCGGCTGGCACCACGCCCGGCCATTGGCTGGAATGGACCCGCCTTGTTTTGCAGCTCTGGGCCTTGAGCGGCAAAAAATATGAATGGATGCCCGAAGCGGCCCGTGGTCTGTTCTATCAATCCATGCTGCTGGGTTGGGATCGCAAGCTCGGCGGCTTTTTCTACACGCTGGATTGGGACAATGTACCGGCCAAGACCTTCAAGCTCTGGTGGCCCTTGTGCGAGGCAGCGGCGGCTGGCCACTTCCTCAACCATCATCAGGGCACGATCCTCAATGAAGACCAATATCGCAAGATCTGGAATTTCATTGCCAACAACACCATTGATCGGCAATTTGGCGGCTGGCATGAGGAAATGACCGAGGATTTGCAACCCGCCAATAGCCTGTTCCCCGGCAAGGGCGATATTTATCATGCCCTGCAAGCCTGCCTCATTCCGCTGTTTCCGGCTGAAGGCAGCCTGACCAAGATGATCAAGGAACACCCGCTCGTTCTTTAAGGTATCCAATACACCTTCTGATCGGACCGAAAACCGGCTCCCACTTTTCGGTCCGATGATTGTTTCTCGCATCGGAGTTATCCGAAAACCGGTTCCCACTTTTCGGTCCGATGCTTGTTTTGCGCATCGGAAACATCCGAAAACCGGTTCCCACTTTTCGGTCCGATGCTTTAGAGCGACGTATCAATCTGGAAGCTGGCCGAAAATGTCGTTCCCTTTTCCAAAGTGCCGCGACAACTGACCAGATAGAGCTTGTCGGTTTCCTGTGCCGTGTCGCAGGTGCCTTTCGCGGAAATATGCTGCGGCCCTGCTTTGCCACCTTGCCCATCATTGAGAACAAGCTCGTCAACCGCAATCGAATCCAGCTTGGTTTGGTCGCGGGTTCGATCCTCTTTCGATCGGCCGCTGAAGGTAATGATATGCGTCGATCCGACGAAAAAATAGACCCCGGTTCGCCCGTCCGGTTGCAGGCTGCGCCCCAGTTGCTCTTCACACAGCTTGGAAAAATCCTGTGTACCGATGAAAAGTGTCAGACAGCGGCCGCCGACGGTGCCAAATTGCGGCTGAGCGCTCTCCTCAGCGAAAGCGGAAGGGGCAAAGGCGATGAGAACAATTGAGCAGAAAAGCCGGAAAATACTCATAAAATAGCCTTGCGCTGTCGAATCCAAAACGGACTGCACAATTCGAGGCATAAAAATCGCTTCAAAAAATCATGCAGCATATTTGGCGTTTATAAAACACCGAGCGCAACAGACAATCAAGATGATGCGAACCAGATAAGCGCTTGTTGGCCGTTTGGTCCGCATCATGATTGGCATATTTATCATTCGCATCACATCTGTCTCAAACAGTCCGAGATGAGCACATTTGCGAAGCATTCTGGCAAATAATATGGGGAGCCGGAATCGCAAGCTTTGCATCGCGGCGGGACTTGCCGCTCTGGCGTGCGGCATCATCCAGCATGGAGGCAAAATCACTGAGCGAAATACCATCTGCGCGCAGCATCAGACGGATCAAAGGATCTCTCAGCATCTCGGACATTGTCATATCCTGAAAATCGTAGGTCATGTTTCTGTTCTCCTTTTATATCGTTAGATCATGCATCAATCCTGTAACAGGCAAGTGTCGTGCAGAAGGCAAAAACGTGGCAAAACCGGAAAGCTTTCATGGCAGGCGAATTTCAAATCTTCTCATTGCCATCATTGAAACTATTGAGAAAAACTTAGGCCCCGATGATGAGAATGCGCAGTTTTCATTGATAAAACGCAACTGGAAAAGATAAAATTAGAAATATCTAAATATTTCAATTTCGTTTCCAATCCTGGTACAACTTACTTTGTCATTGCATCGTTTTTGAGGCCGTTGTTAACTAACGTGGGAGCGACGACACGAAAGAAAATGATGAGCCGTCACGACTTTATCCGTCACCTCGCCTTTGTCCTTCGCTGCTCCGCTGCGGCCAGTCTGTCTTATGGTTTAGCATCAGCCTTGGCGCTGCCGCATCCGGTCTGGGCTTCCATGTCAGCCATCATTGTCTCTCAAGAGAAGATCAATGAAACAAAAGACGCTATGGTGGGGCGGTTTGGTGGGACACTCATCGGCATCTCGGCAGCCGTTGCTGTTTCACTTGCCACAGATCCTTTTGGTGCAAGCATCACAGTCCAACTGGCCATTGCCGTTGCAATTTGCGCTGTCATCGCGCGCTTCTCCCCCCTTTTACGGGTGTGCATGTGGACCACACCCATTGTTTTTCTCACAGCCCACGGTCATCCTGCCGTGCCGGTTTGGACAGCAGGACTCTATCGCGCAACCGAAGTGATGGTCGGCGGCATGGTAGGGGCTATTCTCCATGCGCTGGCCGAACTCCTCATCAATCAGATTGTTCCACCAGACGCAGAAAAAAATGAGCAAAGGCGCGATTAATTTTCGCCCTTCCCCCATTTTCGATCAATTGCACCAGGGCATACGATGGCCGGTCCATGGCCGTGCCAACCCTTCCTGCACCAGGATGCCACCAAGCGAGCGGCCATCACGGGTCACCACACGCAGCTTGCGACCATATTGATCGACATCACGGGTGCCAAAGGATTCGACCTCGAACCCACCGGCATTGAGCAGCTCACGCAAACGCACCTTGGCCGCAAAGCCCCGATCGCGCTCCGATTTGCATTTGGCCTGTTCTGTTTCCGGCGCATCAATGTCTGCGACGCGAATTTTTTCCTTGTTCAGCCAGAATGTATCACCATCGACCACGCAATTGTTGAGCCCGCTGGTGCCACAGTAATAAAAGCGGGCCGAAACCTGCTTGCGGTCGATCTTGCGGTCGATGTTTCCGGGCGCAATGGACGCAACCGTCTGGCCAGAGACTTCAGGCACCAAGGTTGTTGCCGGCGGCAACGGCAATTGAGCACGCTCGCGCGGTGTCATCGATTCCGTCGGTGTCATGGTTGTCGCAGGCGGCAAAGGAGCAGTGTCCAGCCGACGTGCGGCGGGCGTTGGCACAGACGATAGGGGTATCGCTGGCTCAGACGTCTTTTTACCCTCAAGCTTTGCGATTTCTTTTCCGCCAAAACCAAAGGTCTTATCCACCCAGCCCGGCAAATTTGCCCGGTGATCATAGGCAGATACGCCGCCAACCACCAATACCAACGCACCAACCCAAAGCCACAAGCCGCCGCTGGAGCTTGCCGCTCGGCGCGCGGGCTTGCGCCTTGCGCTGCCGCTTGGCTTTCGTCCACCTGCTTTTCTAGCCGCCATGATCGATTCCTCGCTGTCTTGCGCGGCATTATCGTGCTTAAGAGTTTCTAAATGGTTGGCGTTCCCCTGACGATAAATGAAACCATAATCTTTCCACAGAGAAAAAGGCGGCGGACACCTTCACCACAAAAATCTCGATCCATCGGCCTATCCTATGGCGTCCAATCCGCGCGCCAGAGACTGATAAATCCGCGGATCATCCATTTGCGACACATTGAACCGCATGAACTGACCGGCTGTTTGCGATTGGCTGAACACATTGCCGGGTGCCAGAACCACATCATCTTGCAGGCAATGGCGGGCCAAAACGGCAGAATCAACACCGCTTGGAAGCTGGCACCAGAGCACCATGCCAGCGCGTGGCCGAAGAACGGGTTTGATGCCAAGCGATGCCAGGCGCGCCGTCACCTCATCACGCGCCGAGGCAAGGCGGGCGCGAAGCCCTTCCAGATATTTGCGATAACTGCCATCGGTGAGCATGGCCAGCACCAGTTCCGCCGCCATCCGCCCGCCACCAAAGCTGGTGGCGATTTTTAAATCCACCAGCCCGTCAATCCAGTCTGGTTTGGCGGCAATATATCCGCAGCGCACGGAGGCCGACAGCGTTTTGGAAAAGCTGCCAATCTGAACAACCCGGTTCAAGCCATCAAAGGCTGAGAGGCGCGCCGATGCCACCTCTTCAAAATCGGCAAAAATATCATCCTCAACAATGACCAATCCCGCCTGATCAGCAAGGGTCAGTACCCGATGGGCATTGACGGGCGAGAGGCTGGCCCCCGTGGGGTTATGCACGCCGGAATTGGTCAGATAAAGCCGAGGACGGTGCTCCGCGACCAATTTGGAAAATTGCTCAATATCCGGGCCATCATGGCGATAGGCAACCCCGACAATCTTGACCCGATGCGCCCGCAGCAACGCATTGAAATTAAAGTAGCAAGGATCATCGACCAGTACGCAATCTCCCGGCTCCAGCAAAAAACGGCAGATCAGGTCCAGCGCATGGGTGCCCGATTCTGTCAGCATGATCTGGTCTGGAGCAACACCCATGCCGTGCTCTGCCATGCGCCGCGAAAGCACTTGCCGCAAAGCCAAGAGGCCCAGCGGCATGCCATAGTCTGTCAAAACGGAAGTGTCAGCACGCGCCAAATGCCGCATCGCCCGGCGCAATGCCGCCTCTGGCATCCATGATGGCGGCAGCCAACCGCAACCCGGTTTCAACACCGCCAAGCCCGATTCCAGCGATTGGCGCGACACCCAAAGCGGGTCCATTTCCCGATCCAGCCTCGGCTCGATCTGCGCCAGCGACAAAGGGGCCAGCGGTGCTGCCACATAAAAGCCGGATCCCGGCCTGGCGCGCACCAAACCTTGCGCCGCCAACCTCTCATAGGCTTCCACCACGGTCGATACAGACACATGCATTGTTTTTGCAAAGCCCCGCACCGAGGGCAATTTTGCACCCGGCGGCAGGCTGCGGGCTGCAATCCGCTCAGAGATGGCCGCCATGACAGCCTCAATTCGTGTGCTTCCTGGCCGCATGGCTGTCTGCATCAAGGTCATCTGTATTGCTCCCGTAAGCATAACAGTTTTTAAAAATTGTACTGCACCGTATCTGGTATTTGCGACGCATCAAGCCAAAACAGCCACAGACAAGCACAAGGTCTGCCAAGGGGCTTTTAAAATGAACACAACAACAAGCGGATGGATCAACGGCTTTATCGGCATGGTCATTTTCAGCGGTTCTTTGCCTGCCACCCGCGCAGCCGTTGAGGGCTTTGATCCCGCCTTTCTCACTGTTGCGCGAGCAACAATTGCGGGCGTGCTGGGCTGCCTTCTGCTGCTGGCAAATCGTCAGGCACGACCGACCGGGCGCGAAGCGCTGGCGCTTGCCGTTGTGTCGCTTTGCGTGGTCATCGGCTTTCCACTGCTGACCGCTTTGGCGCTCCAGCACATCACCTCCGCCCATTCGCTGGTGTTTATTGGCCTGTTGCCGCTCTCTACCGCCCTTTTTGGGGTTTTGCGCGGCGGCGACCGCCCTCACCCGATTTTCTGGCTTTTTTCCGTCGCTGGCGGCCTGTTGGTGGCAAGTTTTGCCCTGACACAAGGGGCGGCTTCGGCTTCGTTTGGTGATCTTTTGATGCTTTTGGCGATTTTAATCTGTGGCCTTGGCTATGCCGAGGGCGCGAGGCTGTCGCGCCATCTTGGCGGCTGGCAGGTTATTTGCTGGGCGCTCACGCTTGCCCTGCCCGCCAGCATCACCCTGAGCATCATGACCATGCCATCCGCCTTTGCACAGGTGCAGACACCTGCCTGGCTGGGCTTGGCCTATGTCTCCGTCTTCAGCATGCTGATAGGATTTATTTTCTGGTATCGCGGTTTGGCAATGGGCGGCATTGCCGCTGTTGGCCAATTGCAATTGCTTCAGCCGTTTTTTGGCCTCGCGCTGGCTGCCGCATTTTTACATGAGACCGTCAGCCCTGCCATGCTAGCAACAGCCCTTGCCGTTGTGGCCTGCGTGGTTGGTGCCCGCAAATTCGCAAACAATTTGCCTATGAGGGATGACAAGAGCGCGGCCTGATACCCGATGACGTTCTCAATGCCCACTTTCAATACCTTTTGCAGGAGCTGGCGAATACGCAACCGACATAAAAGTTCCCACCCAAAGAAAAAATAAACTTTGCAAAACAGACCGGTTTTTGACTGAAAAAAGCCAAGATCTGCGAGAAAAGTTGAAAATGGCTCTCGTTAAATTGGGGTAAGGACCTATTTCAAGCGTTAGGGCAACTTTGGAGAATTGAAAATGAAGAAGATCATTCTTGCTGCTGGTGTAGCATCCTTGTTTATGTCTGGTGCGGCATTCGCGGCTGACGCTGTTGAAACCATCCCAGCACCACCGGCAGCAGTCGACACACCTGCTCCTGTGTTTTCATGGGCTGGCGGCTACGCCGGTGTTCATGGCGGCTATGGCTGGGCTGACGGTCGGGTTAGCGGCCCTTCTGGCTCTTCCAAGCAGGATTTTGATGGCGGCCGTATGGGCGGCTTCGCTGGCTGGAACTTTGACATGGGCAACAATGTCATTCTCGGTGCCGAAGGCGACCTGAACTACGACTGGAACAAGAGCAGCTTCGGCAGCCAGAACTTTGGAACAGAGCTTTCTGGTTCGGTCCGTGCCCGCGCTGGTTATGCAATGGATAAGGCCCTGCTCTACGTTGCAGGTGGTTGGACTGGCGCTGGTGCCAAGTTCAAGGATAGCGCCACTGGCGTAAACACCGGTGAAATGGTGAATGGCTGGACCGTTGGTGCTGGCGTTGACTACGCTGTGACCGACAAAATCTTCACCCGCGCTGAATATCGCTACAACGATTACGGCTCCAAGAACTTCTTTGGTGGCAACAACGTTCGCGATCTGTCGCAAAACGTCATCAACGTTGGCGTGGGTATGAAGTTCTAATCTGCCCCAGCAGACAAGAAGCCCCGGTTGATGAAACCGGGGCTTTTTTTATGCGCAGCACAAAAAATCTGCTGTCGATTCACCATTCGAATCTGACCTCTCTACAGCGTTCTTTGTGCGCCATGCATGACACACAAAGAAAGCTGCAACACTTTAAATCTGTTAGATAATTTTCTAAACGCTCCAGCGGAAACTCTTTTCCATCATCCCCACACCATCCTTGCCTAGGTGCCGCCCAACGGCGAATTACCTCCCAAAGAATATAGGGGGTAAAACCCGTTAAAATAGGCACATCTAAAATAGAAACAACCTTATGGAGAAGTGTTGCAAATCCGCTACATACATTCGGCTGCACTCCCACTATCTAGGCGCGCATTCCGATTGTGTGGAGTTTAAAAATGACAAAATCGATTCTGTTTGCAACCATTGCTTCTGTTGTATTTTCAAGCGTTGCCATAGCGGCAGATGCCGTGGACGAAGTTCCGTCTGCACCTGCGGCGGTTGAAGCACCTGCAACATTCTCCTGGGCTGGCGGTTACGTCGGTGCGTTGGGCGGCTATGGCTCCCTGAAGGCCAAGACGACCGACGATTTGGGCGACTCCGCGAAAGCAACATTCAAAGGCGGACGTATTGGCACTTTTGCCGGTTGGAACTTTGATGTTGGCAACAATGTCATTCTCGGTGCCGAAGGCGACCTGAACTACGACTGGAACAAAAAAACAGTCGGAATTAATAACTTCAAAACGGATCTTTCCGGCTCAGCCCGCGCCCGCGCCGGCTACGCTGTAGACAGAGCATTGCTCTTTGTAGCCGGTGGCTGGACCGCAACGAAGGGTAAATTTTACGAGTCTGACATTAATGCCACCAGCAAGAAGACATTCAGCGGCTGGACCATTGGCGGTGGCGTTGACTATGCCGTGACCGACCGCATCTTCGCTCGTGGTGAATATCGTTACAACGATTTTGGCTCCAAGACTCTGAGGGACGCGAAATTTGACCTAAAGCAGCACGTTATCAACGTTGGCGTGGGCGTAAAGTTCTAATTTAGAACGGTGCAGCGCCGCGCAATTTACACAATGCGTGGCGCTGCATATAATTGAATACAATGAAAAATTTTCATCTGAAAACAATTTCAGCTTCAGATATTGCACGACAGCCCTGATTGCAAAATCAGGGCTTTTTTTAAAGGCTATTGCGCCAGCGCAAACGTGACATTCACAGTGACACGATAGGTGTTTTCGCCCGCTGCAATCGGAGTGGGTGCCATGGGCATATCCCTTGCCATGCTGGTTTTCATCATCATGGTTTGCTCAAAGGGCCGAGAGGCGTTTTCATTGATGGAAACAATCCGACCAAGCTTGACGCCTGCCGCCTCTGCCAGTGTTTTGGCTTTGGTCATTGCATCTTCCATGGCTTGCTTACGCGCATCGTTGATCGCCAGCTCCGGCTTATCATTGGTAAAGCGGATGGCCCCAGCCTGATTGACGCCAAGCTGAACAGCCCCATCAATAATGCCACCCAATTTAGCCAGATCGCGAACGCGGACGCTCAATCCGTTGCTGACGCTGTAACCATCGATCTTGGGCGCTTTGCCATCCTGCTTATCGTCGGCAACATGCTGATAGCGGGGGGTGATTTCAAAACCGGATGTTTGGATATCACGATCCGCAACACCTTGGCCGTTCAACATTTTCATCACGCCCGCCATCGCGAGTGTGTTGGATTTCAACGCCTGCTCTGCCGCCTCATCTTCAGTGACGACGCCCAATTGCATAATGGCCATATTGGGTGCCAGACTGGCCTCCCCCTGCCCCTCCACATTGATCACAGCCTCCGCCCGGCTCGCCTCCTGCGCCCAGGCAGGCAAAGCCATTCCGACGCCCATCAACAAAACCCCGGCCATCAACGCCTGTTGCGTCTTCAAAAAACCAGCCATACTACTTTCTCCCATACGACCCACTATAAGATCTTGGATAATGCGCAACCTATTGTGAAGGTAATGCGGCAAAGGCTTGTCGAGGAAAAGGTTTTCCGCTAGAGCATCAACGCGAAGCGCTGGTGCCATTGCCAGCACTCACCTTTGGCCTCACGCCAAACGGGCCTGTAGCTCAATGGTTAGAGCCGGCGGCTCATAACCGCTTGGTTGGGGGTTCGAGTCCCTCCGGGCCCACCATTTGTCGCATAAGATATGAATTATGCAGCAGCACAGAAATGCTGCGGCTTGGCATCGCCCTTACTGATTCATGCACTTACAGTGTCCTTTGTGCGCCATATATGGCGCACAAAGGACACTGTAACATTTTTAATCTGCTGCATAATTTTCTCCTTAAATCGATTCCGATTTAAGGAATTAAGCAGCAGAACCGTTGCTATTTTCAATTCCGAGGCTTTTTGAAGGATTTTACGAGCGATATAGCGTGTCAGGAAGAAGTGGAAACCGGTTCCCCCAAACCGGGCCTCCATTTTTTCGTCCTTATTTCACGCGCGAAAGCGAAGAAAGTTAGTCTGCATAGGGACAACCGGGAAGATTTCTCAAAACGACACGGTCGAAATCGCCGTAGCGACGCCCGCTCACAACCACGACGCGGGGTGTTACGCGGTCGATTGATGGGCGGCGCAAACCGTCGCGTAACGCTTGGCGAATGGCATCGCCAGGGGCACAAACGCCGCTAAACCGTGGCCCTGGGCCGCGATCCCAGCGTGGTGCTGGTGGCGGAGGGGCGTAGCGTGGGCCATCCCAGCGTTGTGGGCGATCCCAAAATGGTGGTGGCGGAGGCGGTGGCGCATAGCGCTCATCATCACCCCATACTCTCACAACACGAGGTGGTGCCACCACCACGTCATCGTCATCCGGGCCATCATCCTGGCCGATAAATAGGCTAAACCCTACATTGGATTGGGCCGCTGCCGGGCTTATCGAACTTGTTACAGCACCCATGGCAACGAGGCCAATCAGAGCGGCTTTTGCAAAAGTCATGGACATTCTCGTTCTCCTGAAACCAACGTCTCGCTTTTGACCAGCCCGGCCCTTCTGCGATTAAGGAGAGAATAATCCGGCATGGGTGAACGCGATCCGAAAGCCGCGTTCACATGCAGTTCATTGTTTTTCGCTCTGAGGCGGAAAAGTAATGGCACACATTTATGGCTGCCCAATTGTGCAACTTACAAAATATAAAGCTATTTTAAGAGGATAAGTGCAAAACCACTTGCCTGCGGTGTGGGATATCGCGATGTTCGAAAAGGTAGAGGCCCTGCCAAGTCCCAAGCACCATCCGTCCGTCAGACACGGGAATGCCGATGGATGTTTGCGTCAGCGCAGCCTTTATATGGGCGGGCATATCGTCTGGTCCCTCCTGCCGGTGCACAATCCAGCCCATGGAAGGATCTGTGCTTGGCGGCACAAGGCGTTGGAAAAAACTCAAGAGATCGCGCCGCACGTCAGGGTCGGCATTTTCCTGAACAATCAATGAGCAGGAGGTGTGCCGTACAAACACGGTAAGCAAACCCAGATCCACACCGCTGGCTTTGACAAAATCCTGCGCTTGGCGGGTAAATTCATAAAGCCCCTGCCCCCGCGTTGAAATGGAAAGCACTGTTTGCTGTGTCATGCGCCCTTGCACTCATTCTTGTGGGAGGGAATCATGCGAGGTTGTCTGACGCGCATGATGCTCCCAATTCCTGTTTCCGCGTCGAAATTGCTTATGGCCTGTCGGATCTGCAAAACAAGGAAGCTCGTGGTAGGGGCCAGGCCGGCCATAGAGAAAGCCCTGATGTTTGCGGCAACCGGCGGCAACAAGCCATTGCGATTGTATCTCGGTCTCAATGCCCTCTGCAACCACATCAATGTGCAAAGCCGCCGCCATTTGCAGCACAGCTTCAACAATGGCCTGCCCCACCCTGTTTTCGCCCAGCTTTCGCACAAGGCTGCGATCCAGCTTGATCCATTGAATGGGCAGAGCACTGAGCGATGCGATGTTGGAATAGCCGGTCCCAAAATCATCGAGAGCAATGCGAATACCCAGCCGCGACAATTCCTCAAGCTCGCTGGCGGCACGCCCCAGATCTGACATGATCAGATCCTCGGTAATTTCCACCACCAGTGCTGTTGCGGGAAAACCGGTGTTGTTCAAAATTTTGGCGATGGTCGAGGTAATATTGCCTGTCTTGAACTGGCTGGGAGAAACATTGAGCGATACATAATTCAGCTTGCCCATCGCAACAAAGGGGGCCATTTCAGCGCAAGCCTTTGTGGCAACCTGAACAAATATCGCCTCAAGCAGGTTTCTCTCTTCCGCAAGCGGCAGAAAAATGCCCGGTAAAACCAACCCACGATAGGGATGATGCCACCGCGCCAACACCTCAACACCCAGAGTACGTCCGGTGAAGCCATCCACAATTGTCTGATACCAGGGCACAATTTCCTGCTTTTCAATGGCCAGAACCAACTCCAGTTCCAGCAAGCGGCGCTCATCGGCTTCGGCGCGCAAATCATCGGTAAACCCGGTGGCGCGACCTTTTCCCGCTTTTTTGGAGGTATAGAGCGCCATATCGGCATGCCGAAGCAATTGCGACGACGATGTTGCATGATCCGGCATGCTGGCGTAGCCAACCGATGCCGAGATTTGCAATTTGCGTCCGTTAAAATCGACAGGCACGTTCAGCGCCGCGATAAGGCGTTGGGCGAAAACGGCATCCGCCATGTCATTTGGCAAATCCGATAAAGCCAAAGCAAATTCATCGCCACCGAGGCGTGCCGCAATGCCATAGCCCACCAGTGATGAAAGCCGTTGGGCAACCTCCCGCAGCACAATATCACCACCTTCATGGCCCTGCGTGTCATTTATCGCCTTGAAATCATCCATATCAACCAGAACAACAACAACGCGCCCGCCGCGAAGGCGCGCTTTCTGGCATAAGTCGCCGAGGCTGCTGGTAAAGAAACGGCGATTGAGCAATGTCGTCAATTGATCTTGCTGTGCCAGCGCCATGGCGTGTTCACGCTCCACAGACAGTTCCGATGTGCGCGCAACAACGCGCTTTTCAAGATCCTGTGCCAATTGCGCCAGTGCCGTGTTGGCGTAATAAAGCTCGCGGGAGCGCTCTTCCAGCAAGGCCTCGGCCTGCTGGCGGGCGGACTTTTCTCGCTCAAGCCGGCGCATCAGCCGCTCCACACGGTCATCAAGAGCACCTGAAGGTGAGATTGGCGCGTTCATGAGCCCGCCTCATTGATCGCAAAAATAACGGAGCCATCACCACCATCGCTTGCAGCCACATGGATGGTGCAGCCAAAATGATGGGCAGCTCCATAAATCAGCCCTTGCGCCAAAGCCTCCATTTTGCGTGAAGAGCGATAGCGCATGGACATCTGTGTCTCATCACTCTGCAACACATCAAAAGACGGCAACTCTGCATCGGGGTAGAGCTTTTTGACCTCTACGTGGATGTAATCATCAATGCTGGCCAAAAAGGCAAAAAGGGTGTCGCAGCGGGTGAAAAATTGCGGGAAAAAAACAGAAAATCGACCTGCCAGATAAAAGCCAAATTGCCGCATCAAAGCATCTTTCGGCTGTTCGGTCCGAAATGACAGCGCTTCCAGCAAGCTTACAATTTCACGATGATCATAGGTTCCCACACTGGTGTATGCGCCGCCGCTTTCAAGGGCGCTGGCTTCGATAATATCATCCACCAGATCCTCATCCCAGCTTTCAGAAACAAATGCCAGAAACTCTGTAAAAACTACACCTTTCATGGATACTCCAACTGCAATTTCACTGAGCCATTCCTTCAGACCGAACCGATTTCGGGAAGGATTCAGCTGCATTCAAAGCGTTACAGCCATTTGTTTGCGCCTCACAAACGCAGCATACTGTTTTCGGGAACATGATATTCCCCGCAACCGTGCAATAATATATTATATTCCTTTATTTAAACATAAGAATATCAAGCTATTTATTGTCAAGAAAGCCCAAGTGCGGCGGCGGCGAGCACATTTTTGGTCAGGCTTTGCAGGGGCTTTGCCAAAGATCTACTCCAATGCCAATACAGCGGCACCCGCAACACCTGCCCCGGCACAAGCTCCACCAGAGCACCTGAGGCCAGCAAGGGCGCGACCAGGCAATCGGGATTCATGCCCCAGCCTATTCCCAGTTTTGCAGCATCCACAAAGGCATGGCTGGAGGGGAGCCAATGGGTGGGGGAAGCCGTGCTGATACCAAAAGCCTGAGAGAGCCACTTGCTCTGCAACCGATCCTTGGCATTAAAAGTCAGGCATGGGGCGACCGCGAACGCTTCGCGCGTGACACCATTGGCAAACCAGCGCCTCATAAAAGCGGGGCTTGCTGTGGCGCGATAAGTGAGAGCGCCTAAAGCCTGGCAATCGCAGCCCTGAACGGCCTCTGGCGCGCTGCTGACTGCCGCCCTCACCTCGCCCCGCTGCAACCATTCGGCGCTATGATCCTGATCATCCAGCACAATATCAAACAGCAGGCCGTCGCTTGCGGCCATGACAGGTAAAAACCACGTTGCCAAACTATCGGCATTCACCGCCAGACGCACCACGGTTGAGTTATCATCCTGCGGCAGTGCAAGATCCACTTGCAACTGCCGCTCCAGCAGGGCCACCTCTTCGGCGTGGCGAAACAGCCTCTCGCCAGCAGCGGTGGTCCGGCACGGTTGCCCGCGCACAATCAAAACCGCCCCTACCCGATCTTCAAGCTGGCGAATGCGTTGTGACACCGCCGATTGGGTGACGCCCAACATATGCGCCGCCTTTTCAAAACTGCCGGTGCGGATAATCGCAGCCAGCGCGCGCAGGTGGTCACCATCCATTTTCATTAGAATACCTTATGGAAAATTAGATTTTGTCGTTATGCTAATGATGGCTGTGATGGTAGTCAAAGCACCTCATGCGGAGATCACCATGCAGAATGCCTTTATTTCCGGCCTTTCACTGGGCCTCAGCCTCATCTTGGCCATTGGCGCGCAAAACGCTTTTGTGCTCAGGCAGGGTTTGCGTAAAGAACATGTCTTGGTTTTATGCCTCACGTGCGCAACCGCCGATGCCCTGCTGATTGCCCTTGGCATCTCAGCCCTTGCGCAAGCGAGTGCGATTTTTCCGGCCTTTGCATTGGTATTGCGCTATGGCGGCGCTGGCTTTCTGCTGCTCTACAGCTTGCGCCATGCCTATTCCGCTATCTATCACACCGATAGCCTGACACCCGCCAAGCAGCCCAAAACTGCGTTGGCCAAGGCCCTTGCCACTTGCCTGGCGCTGACGTTTTTAAACCCGCATGTCTATCTGGATACGGTCTTGCTGATCGGCTCGGTATCCAGCCGCTTTCCCGACCACCGCCTCGCTTTTGGCCTCGGCGCGGTAACGGCCTCCTATCTGTTTTTCTTCTCGCTTGGCTATGGCGCACGGCTCTTGGCTCCGCTGTTTGCAAAGCCGCAAGCCTGGCGGGTGCTGGATGGGGTGATTGCCTTGGTCATGGCATGGATTGCCATCAAACTGGTGTGGATGGCATAAAGCATAAGCCCTTAAATCGGAGTGGATTAAAGGCGAAAATGATGCAGCAGACTAAAGGTGTTACAGCGTCATTTGTGCGCAATGTATGGTGAGAGACGCTGCAAGACAATCAACGGGCTGGAAGCCTGCGGGCCTCCCACTGGCTTTTGGGAATCACACTGCCAATATTGAAGCGAAATGACGTGATTGTTGTGGTTTTGGCATCGGTTTCGCAATGATAGCTGACATCAAACCATTGGCCACGGCTGTGATAGGCGGCATCCGTCACATCCATCAGCTTTTCATCAATATTTTCAACTGTTTCGGCGGTCGGCGCAATAATATCGGGTACGGCTCCGGGCACATTACGGCGAATTTGCTCCAACATTTCGATGCTGCACATCTGCACCACACGCCGCTTTGGCGGCAGCTTGCCCAAGGCCTCCTTGATACGCGGATCAGACAGCGTGTCCTTGGAATAAATCCGCTTGGCCGGTTTCAGGCTGGCAATGGTGGTAAGCTGCTTTGGCTTTGGCGCAGGCGTTGGCACAGAAGCGGTCGGCACGCCAACGTTCGCACCTTCGCTGACAGGGGCGCGCTGCTCGGTTACAATGCCGCCGCCCGCTTCTTCGGCTTTGTCAGCCACCTTTGGGCGCGCATCAGGACCAAGCTCCGGCGGGGCAATATCCTTCAACACACTTGCCTCTTTTGCAGGCTCTTGTTTGTTGGGATCGCCCGCCACGGCTTTATCCTCACCCTGCTTTTCCGCCGTATTGGTCTTTGCCTCTTCCTCTGCTGGCTGCTCTGATGGCGGCGGCGCGGGCGCATCCTCCTCTTTCGGCGCGGTCTCGTCCTTGGGAGCCGATTCAAAGGCATTCGGCACTGATTCGGGCGGTGGTGGCGGCGGCAAAGTTTCCGTTGGCCTCAACTCCGGCGCAGGCACAGGCTTGGGCTGCGGCTTTTCCTCCGGCTTGGGCTCAGATTTAGGCTCTGGCTTAGGTTCAGGTTTGGGCGCGGGTTTTTCCTCAGGCTTTGGCTCATCCTTCTGTTTTTCCTCAGGTTTTTCTGGGGGCTTTTCTTCTGGCGGCGGCTCAATCGAAACATTGACCACCTCCTCCTTGGGAACCTCAGGAGCGGTTATCGGCCAATTCCACAAAAAACTCAGAAGCAAAAAGACATGCAAAAGCACCGAGGCACTAACACCCCAGATCAAACGCTTCGGCACAGGCTTGTCTCTGTCTTTCATTGCCGCAGCAATACACGGCGAAACCGCAACTCGCAAATGCCCAAATCATCAAAGGCAGCAATCATACCAGCGACTTCCCAATTGACCGAAAAAATGACACCAGGAGGGATACAAACGATGCTTAGCCGGTGCTTACACGCCTTTTTATTTGCAATTGTGATTTATCGGAAACCAAACTCGTCTTTTAAAATTCTAAAAAGCTGCTCAGCAGATTTTCGATCAAATTGAACGGTTTGACTCTTCTTCCCAGGAATTTTTCTTTCCAGACTTCCGTAGGTGTCAATTTGCAAAACCAACCTCTCATCTTGACCAAATACTGAGTACGTCCCGGACACCTCGCCGTGAAGCGCGTTACGCTCCATGTAGATACGTTCTAATTCTTTTACGAAAACCATTTCCCACCTCGATCAAATCTACATCACAGCACAGTGCCACTAATATGGCGAACAGCTCTGTATCCCACATCTCAAAATCATATTTACCCCGAAAAAGAATAAGGGGGCCAACAAAAAACCCGGCGTTTCCGCCGGGCTTTCAAATCTCACATCGCCAAAAATCTTAGCTGTCCAAGAAACTACGCAGTTTGCGCGAGCGGCTTGGGTGCTTCAGCTTGCGAAGCGCCTTGGCTTCGATCTGGCGGATACGTTCGCGCGTCACCGAGAACTGCTGGCCGACTTCTTCCAGCGTGTGGTCGGTGTTCATGCCAATGCCGAAGCGCATACGCAGCACGCGCTCTTCGCGCGGTGTCAGCGAGGCCAGCACGCGGGTGGTGGTTTCGCGCAAGTTGGCCTGAATGGCGGCATCGATGGGCAGAAGGGCGTTCTTGTCTTCGATGAAATCGCCAAGATGTGAATCTTCCTCGTCGCCCACAGGGGTTTCGAGCGAGATTGGCTCTTTTGCGATTTTCAGAACCTTGCGCACCTTTTCCAAAGGCATGGCCAGCTTTTCGGCCAATTCTTCCGGCGTTGGTTCGCGGCCAATTTCGTGCAGCATCTGGCGCGATGTGCGAACGATCTTGTTGATCGTTTCAATCATATGCACCGGAATACGGATGGTGCGCGCCTGATCGGCAATCGAGCGGGTAATGGCCTGTCTGATCCACCATGTGGCATAGGTAGAGAACTTGTAGCCGCGCCGATATTCGAACTTGTCCACCGCCTTCATCAGGCCGATGTTGCCTTCCTGAATAAGATCGAGGAACTGCAAACCGCGGTTGGTATATTTCTTGGCAATCGAAATAACCAGACGCAGGTTGGCCTCGACCATTTCCTTCTTGGCAATGCGGGCTTCGCGTTCGCCCTTCTGCACCATGGAAACGATGCGGCGGAATTCGGCAACCGAAATGCCGGTTTCTGTGGCCAGATTCTGGATTTCCTGACGGATTTCCCGGATCGTGTTGTTTTCTTCGCGGGCGAAATCCTTCCAGCCACGGGCAGAAAGATTGGCAATCGACTTCATCCAGTTCGGATCAAGTTCGGCGCCCTGATATTGCTCCAGGAAGCTGTCGCGCTTCACGCCATAGCTTTCAGCAAGGCGCAGCAGGCGGCCTTCGTTCTGCATCAGGCGCTTGGAAATATCGTAAAGCTGTTCAACAAGGCTATCGATACGGTTCTGGTTCAAAGACAGCGATTTAACCGCCGTGATCAGCTGATCTTTCAGCTCCTTATAGCGGCGCTCCTGCCCGGTGGACAGCGTGCCGGTGCAGGCCAGACGGGCTTCAACCTGCTGATCCTGAAGCTTGCGCAGCTTGCGATAGGTATCGGCGATCAGGTCGAGCGTTTCCATCACCTGCGGGCGCAGCTCGGCTTCCATGGCGGCCAGCGAGAGGTTGGACTCGTCTTCGTCCTCTTCCTCTTCTTCCGGCATAGGCATATCGCCGCCGACATTGGTAATGTCGTCGTCGCCACCGCGTGGGCGGCGGTTCTTTTCTTTTTCCTCGGCAGCCTTGCGGTCGGCCTCAATCTTTTCGGGGCTCTGGAACTGCGGAGCCGCCTTGGCCTCAGGACCGGAATAGGTGGTCTCAAGGTCAATGATTTCGCGCAGCAGCGTTGTGCCTTCGTTCAGCTCATCGCGCCAGATAATCAGGGCCTGAAAGGTCAACGGGCTTTCGCACAGGCCCGAAATCATCGTTTCGCGGCCGGCCTCGATGCGCTTGGCAATGGCGATTTCGCCTTCACGCGACAAAAGCTCCACCGAGCCCATTTCGCGCAGGTACATACGCACCGGATCGTCGGTACGGTCCGTTGGCTCTTTTTTCTTGGTGGTGGCCACGGCATTGCCGCTGGTGGTTGCCAGCTCACCGCCTTCGCCGTCAGCAGCGTCGTCGCCGTCGCTGTCTTCCGCAGCCGGGTCTTCCACGTCTTCGTCTTCAACGACGTTGATGCCCATGTCGGACAGCATGGACATGGTGTCTTCGATCTGCTCCGAGGTTACTTCCTCAGAGGGCAGCACCGAATTCAGCTCGTCCATGGTGACATAGCCGCGCTTTTTGGCGACCTTGATCATCTTTTTGACAGCGTCGTCCGAAAGATCGAGAAGCGGGCCATCGGTTGCGCCATCGCGCTCGTTGTCGGCTTCTTCGTTTTCCTTGACCTTAGTTGCCATGTATCTCGTCGCTTTCCCTGACGCTTCAATTTTCTGCAACAATGCCAGACCCTTTATCGCCCAGCCTGTCGCAGATCACTGCTGATGACCTACCGCGTTTTTCTTAAATCATCGAAAACCGCTCTTCGCAATTTCAAGCGGAAAACTGATTAGCGCGTTTCCCGAAATTGCTTTTTCATTCCGCAACCTCGGACGGAAAACCGCCTAACACTTTTCCTGAGATTGCTTTTTCATTTCGCAATCTCGGACGGAAAACCGCCTAACACTTTTCCTGAGATTGCTTTACGAAGTGATCCTTAATTCCCGATTAACCACAGTGGCCGCAGCCAAATGTGATACGATTACACAAATAGGCAACGAAGCCCGCCGGACTCAAACCCAGCGTGACTTGCGTCACCTTTTATCTTCCCGAGGTGATTCCCACAAATTAGCGCCACGTCAAGCCCTTTAACGTTCACCAGCCTGTTGAAACCGTAAAAAAACGACTCCAGCATCGTTTTAAACTTCTTGTACCGTTTGCTAAAAGTTAGGCAATAATCGCGCCGTTGCAAGAGGGGCGATCGATATTGATGATAACAATGCGCAAACTCAGCCATTATTTGTTGCCGTAAGCTGGCCCCTTGACCCGGCCGGACATGACCCCGAAGCCATCAATAATCGCTTCCTGATTTTCCATCCGCACGATTTCCAGCTGCACTTCCTGCAAGGCAGCCAGCAAGGTGCCGATGCCGTTATCATCACCCGCTTCGGTCGCCTCGGCAATTTCTCGCTCCAGCTCAATGCGCTGACGCCTGAGCGCTTTTGAGCGCTTATACAATGACAAAGCCTGAATATAGCATTCGCGCGCGTCTTCCAGCGCAGCAACTGTGGTTGCCGTCCACAGGCGCGCATTGCGGATTTGTTGATCCAGCGCGGTAAGAAGGGAGTCAAATCCCTCGGCGGCCAACCTCTCGAACAAAGCCTCCCGGCTCAACCATGCGCCGGTATCGGCCACCGCCGTCAAAACAGCCGGCCACAGCCGTTGCAAATCGCGGCTATCAAAATCGATCACAGAAATTTCATCGTAATCTTCCTGCAACAATTGCGGATGATTGACGATGGTGAGCGCCAAAACGCTTTCTCGCAAGGTCGGTTGATCATGATTGCGGCTGACAATGCCAGAGCGCGTCAGGCGATCCGATGGCTGCATGGAACCGCGTGGGGCAGATCCGCGGAAACCACCCTGCCCCGCGCCTGAACCATTGCGCGGCCCGCCGCGTGCAGCCGGGCCACCGCGTTCATAATTGCCACGCCCGCCGCGCGCGCCGCTCTGGCCCTGAAAGAAGGCGTACAGACGATCTCTCACATTTTGCTGATAATGCTTGCGCACATTTTCATCGGCAATCACGGTGACAATCTGCTTCAGACGCGCTTCCAGCTCGGCCCGCTGCTCAGGGGTTTCAAACCGGCCCTGCCCAACCTCCTTGGTCCAAACCATATCATCCAGCGATCGCGCCTCTGACAGCACCCGATCAAACGGAGCGCGGCCTTCGTGTTTCACCAGATCATCAGGGTCTTTGCCATCCGGCAGCATGGCAAAGCGCACGCTCTTGCCGGGCTTAAGATGCGGCAGCGCCAGATCAACAGCGCGAAAGGCCGCCCGCTGGCCCGCGCCATCACCATCAAAACACAGCACCGGCTGCGGCGTCATTTTCCACATCAGTTCAAGCTGATTTTCCGTCAGTGCGGTGCCAAGCGGGGCGACCGCATTTTCAACGCCCGCCTGATAGAGCGCAATCACATCCATATAGCCTTCCACGGCAATAATGGTGCCTGCCCCATCGGCTCCCTGCAAAGATCGCCGAGCGCGGGAAAAATTATAAAGCACGCTGCCTTTGTGAAACAGCTCCGTCTCGTTGGAATTGAGGTATTTGGCGGGCGCATCCGGCGACATGGCACGACCGCCAAAGGCAATCACCTTGTCGCGCGATGACAGAATCGGAAACATGATGCGGTCGCGAAAGCGATCGTAAGACACCGGAATGTCCGGCCCATGCACCACCAGTCCGCAGGCTTCAATCTGCTCCTTCGGCACGCCTTTGGAGGCCAGATATTCCTTCAGCGCATTGCGGCTTTCCGTGGCATAGCCCAGCCGAAAAGTCTCAATGGTGCGGCCAGAAAGCCCACGCTCGCGCAGGTAAGCCCGCGCTTTCGCGCCGCTTGCTGATTGTAGCTGATCCTGGAAATATTGGGTTGCCAGCTCCATCACATCTTGCAGGCTGGTGCGTTCGCGCTCGCGCTCCACCTCGCGCACATCGGCTTTCGGCATGGCAACGCCCGCCATATCGGCAATGCGCTCAACAGCCTCTGGAAAATTCAGCCCTTCGAGATCGGTCAGAAAGCGAAAATGATCGCCAGACACGCCACAACCAAAGCAATGATAGCGGCCTTTGCGGTCTTCGCAGTGAAAACTTGGGCTTTTTTCGCCATGAAACGGGCAGCAGGCCCAATAATCGCCGCGCGACACATTGGTCTTCTTGCGATCCCAAGACACGCGCGAGCCTATCACGGCCGAAATCGGCACGCGGTCACGGATTTCATCAAGAAAATCGTTCGAAAAGCGCATGAGCTACCTTTTAGGATGATCAGCCTATATAGGCGCAGGCGGCATTGAACGCCATGGGCTTGTGGAGATGTGCCCGTTATTCACAGCGGATTGACAAAGACATACATCTGTATATACAAATTACTTTACCCCATCGGAAATAAACAATGACGATCGAAAATGAATTTAAGGCGTTCGAATGGGACGAGACAAAAAATAAAACCAACATACTAAAACATGGAATAAGTTTTATAAGTGCTGCGGGGGCATTACAAAGACCGCATGTAAAGACAACCTCTGACAGAGATGGAGAAGCCCGAACGTTGGCAATCTGCCCCGACACACTGAAGCTTATTGCTGTGGTGTACACCATGAGAGGTGATGTGTGTCGGATTATATAAGCACGGGCTGCAAGGAAAAATGAGCAAAGAGCATATCGTCAGATATACGGCTGAAGAGATCAACCAGAAAATTGCACGCGGCGAAAGCCTCACCGACTGGGCGCGCGTCAACGCCAAAACCGATGAAGAGATCGAGCGCGACATGCGCGACGATCCTGACTGGTGTGATTTTATCGATGTGGATTGGTCAAAGGCCGAACTGGTCATTCCGCACAGGAAAAAGGCCATCTCCATTCGGCTGGATGACGATATTATCGAATATTTCCAGTCAACCGGCAAAGGCTATCAGACCCGGATCAATGCCGTTTTGCGCCATTTTGTGCGGGAGCAAACGGCGGGGAAGGATAAAAGCTAACGCCGCCCGTGGGCGGCGTTGCGCATTTCTACACGATCATTTCGTCAAAAGCGCTTTCACCACACCAGACGCCTTGGCAAAATCCATCTGGCCAGCGTAGCGTTCTTTCAAGGCAGCAACCACCTTGCCCATGTCGCGCATGCCTTCAGCGTTGATCTCTGCAATCACGCTAGCCACCGCTTCACGTACCTTCTCGTCGCTCATCTGCTCCGGCATGAAGGTCTTGATGATGGCCACTTCCTCGCGCTCTCGCGCGGCCAGCTCAGGGCGGGCGTTGTCTTCATAAATTTTGGCTGATTCTTCGCGCTGTTTGACCAGCTTGGCCATCAACTGCAAAACATCTTCATCGCTCAATTCGCCCTTGCCCTCGCCACGGTTGGCAATATCGCGATCCTTGATGGCGGCCTGCACCAGGCGAATGGTGGAGAGTTTGCGGGTGTCCTTGGCCTTCATGGCTTCCTTGAGAGCGGCGGTCAGATCCTCACGTAACATGTCTTTTCTCCTTGTTGGGCGGCCCTAAAGACCAAAGCGCCAGATCGATCGAATTTGACGGTGGTGATACCCCCGTCCGCTCTTTTGCGCAATGCGGGCGGGCTTGAACATATGCGGGAAAAGCGCGCTTTTAGCAGAGGAACAATTGACCTGCCCCATACTTGTCGTCTATGAACCATCGCCTGCACAGACATTGAGATCAGGTTCCGTAACGCGCAAGCATTGGCTGCGCGACGACACTTGGCACACATATAAGGCCTCGCGCCGCCGGTTTTGATCCGCCGGGGCAAGCGGCTGGAAAAGGAACGGATATGACCGAAACATCCTCATCAACCACCGCCCCATGGACAACAGCCAAGCCCACAGCCCTTCTTGTTCTGGCCGACGGAACTGTGATTGAAGGTCAGGGCGTGGGTGCCACCGGCACCGTTCAGGCCGAAGTCGTGTTCAACACTGCCCTGACCGGTTATGAGGAAATCCTCACCGATCCTTCCTATCTCGGCCAGATCGTTACCTTCACTTTCCCCCATATCGGCAATGTCGGCACCAATGAAGAAGACATTGAAGACCTGACACCCGCTGCCCGTCACGGTGCAGTTGGCACCATCTTCAAAGCCGATATAACCGAGCCATCCAATTTCCGTGCATCCAAACATCTCGATGCATGGCTGAAAGCCCGTGGCATCATCGGCCTGTCAGGCGTGGACACTCGCGCCCTGACCGCATGGATCCGAGAAAATGGTGCGCCAAATGCTGTGATCGCTCATGATCCCAATGGCAATTTCGACCTTGATGATTTGAAGGCCAAGGCAAAAGCATGGAGCGGCTTGGAAGGTCTTGACCTTGCCAAGGTAGCAAGCTCCGGCCAGTCGTCGGTGTGGAATGAAAAGCCATGGGTGTGGAATGAGGGCACAAGTGAATTGGCGGCTGCCGATGCGGTCTATCACATCGTTTGCATGGACTTTGGCGTCAAGCGTAACATCCTGCGCCTGTTCACCGGCCTGAACTGCAAGGTCACGGTTGTGCCTGCCAATACCAGTGCGGCTGATATTATTGCGCTCAAGCCCGATGGCATTTTCCTCTCGAACGGCCCTGGCGATCCAGCCGCGACCGGCGAATATGCGGTTCCAGTGATTCAGGAGCTGATCAAGACCGATATTCCAATGTTTGGCATCTGCCTTGGTCACCAGATGCTGGGTCTTGCGCTGGGTGCCAAGACCGAGAAGATGCATCAGGGCCATCATGGCGCAAACCATCCGGTCAAGGATTTCACCACCGGCAAGGTGGAGATCGTGTCGATGAACCACGGCTTCGCGGTGGATTCCAAGTCTCTGCCAGAAGGTGTTGAAGAGACTCACATTTCGCTGTTCGACAACACCAACTGCGGCCTGCGTCTGACCGGCAAGAATGTATTTTCGGTCCAGCATCACCCGGAAGCATCGCCCGGCCCGCAAGACAGCCACTACCTGTTCCGCCGCTTCATTAACATGGTGCGTGAAAACAAGGGCGAAGCGGCTTTGGCTGAGCGCTGAGACAGCATTTAGTTTGATAAAAAACATAAGCCGACCAATCACTTGGTCGGCTTATTTGATTCTGAATCAAAATATGAAGACGCTTACGTGGCTTTTGCCATTTTGCTGCGGCCATAGCGATAGCTCCACACCATCAGCAAGCCAAAGCAGGCTATCCACATCACTTCGCTGACGGGCAGAAACACATCCACAGGCATCAGAGGAATGAGCACAAGGCGCGCAATCGCCTCACTCATCAAGCCGATGCACCACACTGCCGTGATCATGCGCATGGCTTTTCGAAATTGCGGTGTGGTTTGCCAGAGGGTTTCGGCGCGGGCGCGTCCTTCCGCATAACTGGATTCGAGATAGAAGATCAGGGGGCGCTTGGCAAACAGTGACAGCCCGAACACCAGCCCAATACAGCCAGTGATTAACGACCCCTTCGCCAATGCCAGATAGGCGCTGTTGAAATAAAGGCTGGCGATGAGCGAAGCCAATGTGGCCGAGAGGGTCAAAATGCCAATGGCCTGAATGCGGCGACTGCGCACAAACGCAATCACAATGGAGCCTATGGGGAAAATTGCTCCGACGGCAAGCGCTGTAACCGTTGGAACGCCCTGCGACGTTAAATACAGAAAGGTGAGATAGGGTAGACCCGCACTCACCAGAATATCTTTCCACATGAAAGCTATCCTTTAAATGGCGGCCACCCGCATTTCATGGCGAAGCCGCAGAATAAAACGAAGGCCGAGCATGATCGCAGCACTAGACAAGCCGATCAAAAAGCCAAACCACACACCAAGTCCGCCAAGCCCCAGCGGAAAAGCCATGATCCAGGCCAGCACAAAGCCAATGGGCCAATAGGAAATCAGCGCCAGGATCATCGGTACTCTGGCATCCTTCAGGCCCCGCAACAAGCCCGCCGCAATAGCTTGCATGCCGTCCACCAGCTGAAAAATACCGGCAACGACCACCAACGGAGCGGCATAGTCCAAGACAGCAGCGGCATCGCCCCGGCCGCGGTCCAGAAAGAGACCACTCAACTCGTTGGAAAAGAAAAAGAACAAAAGCCCGCCGCAAATCGAAAGCGCGGCTGCAATGCACACCACGGCAATAGAGGCCCGCACCACATCGGCATAATCGCCGCGCCCATGGGCCACGCCGACCCGCACGGTGGCCGCCTGCGCAAGCCCAAGCGGAACCATGAAAGCAATGGAGGCCAATTGCAGCGCAATGCCATGGGCGGCCAGCTCAATGGTGCCAATTGAGCCCATCAGCAGGGAGGCCGCGGTAAACAGACCCGCCTCGGCAAGCACCGTCACGCCAATCGGCAGACCAAGGTGGATAACATCATGCAGCGCATCCCAATCGGGTCGCCAAAAACGTACGAACAGCTCATATTTGCGGGTCATGCTGTTAAAGTGCAAGTAGGCAGCCATGGCCAGCATGGCAAATATATTGACCGTGACGGCAACCCATGCAGCCCCCAGAATGCCAAAGGCCGGGAAGCCAAAATGCCCCAGCACCACGCAATAGGCCAAAGCGGCATTGAGCAGCAGCGTCGCAATGGTGATGTAGAGCACAATCTGCGCCCGTCCGATGGCACTCACCAGCGCCCGCATCACTGCCACCACAAGGGCCGCAGGCAGACTGATCCACATGATGCGGATATAGCTTGACGCCAGTTCGGCGACATGCGGCACCTGCCCCAGGGCCAACAGCACCGCGTGCGAATAATGGAACAGCGGCCACATCAAAACGCTATAGGCCAGCGACACCCACAAGCCCATGCGGATCGAGCGGCGGGCCAGACGCACATCGCCTTTGCCATAAGCATTGGCCACCATGGGCATAACGGCGATGGCAAAGCCGGAGCCAAAAATAAACACCGTGAAGTAAAACTGCCCGGCCAAAACCAGAGCCGCCAGCGCTTCGGCCCCCAGACGACCCACAATCACCACATCAGTGGTGTGGATTGCCAATTGGGCGAGCTGCGCGCCTACCAATGGAATCCCCAACGCCAGCGTTGCGCGAAAATGGCTGCCCCAACCAGCAGCGTTGCCGCCGGCTTTTGCAAGTGAAACCTGGTTCATGATTGCTTCCAAAACGAAAAATGCCGCGCTCAAAAACAAGGCAAACGGCTATTTATGCAGCGATACGCCATCAAGTGGGATGTTTCAACCACAAGCCAACTCAGGTCAGATGTTTTCGCAATCGCATCACATTTATTGATGGATAAAACCGACGAACAGACTTATGGCACCTCTCACCATGTATGGCGCATAAAGGACGCAATAACACTATAAATCTGCGGCATAATTTTCGCCTGAAATCGATTCCGATTTAAGGAATCGTGTAGTAAGCACCCGTTTGCCCGTCCCGCTCATCAAGTGCCGCATCTCAAACGGGGCCGGAAAAAGTATCACATGCCTCCATCCGGCCTTGGTCAAAGCCGCGCTTGAACCATTTCATCCGCTGGGCCGATGTGCCGTGATTGAAGCTTTCGGGCACGACATAGCCTTGGGCGCGCTTTTGCAGCGCGTCATCGCCGATCTGCTGGGCAGCATTCAGGGCTTCCTGCAAATCGCCTGCTGACAGCAAACCCTTTTCATCCGCCTTACGGCCCCAAATCCCTGCGAAGCAATCGGCCTGCAACTCCACACGCACCGACATTTTATTGGCCTGTACCGGGGTCATCGTTTGACGCATCTGGTTGAATTTTGGCAAAACGCCCGTGAGGTTTTGCACGTGATGGCCCACTTCATGGGCAATCACATAGGCTTGGGCGAAATCGCCAGAGGCTTTGAAGCGGCGCGAAAGCTCGGTGAAAAACGCCGTATCGAGATAGACCCTTCGATCTCCGGGGCAATAAAAAGGCCCGGTCGCAGACGATGCCGTGCCACAGGCAGACGGATATTGCCCGGAATAGAGGCGCAGCTTGGGCATGTCATATTGGCCACCATGGGCCTCGAAAATATCCGTCCAGACGTCTTCTGTGGAGGCCAGCACGCGCTGCACGAAGACTTTCATCTCCTGCTCAGAGCCAGACACATTGGACTGCTGCTGATAGGATGGCGATGCTCCGCCGCTGCCGTCATCCAACACTTGCGCCAAATCGATGCCCATAGCACGAAGGCCAAAATAGATCAGTGCGAGAATAACGATGGTCGAAAGGCTTAAACCGCGCCCGCCACCGCCGCTGGGAAAGCGAATTCCGCGCTGTCTAAAACCACCTCGGCCAAAGCCGCCTCTGGCACTGCCACGCACATCTTCAACATTGTCAGATTTTCGATGTCCATCCAGTTCCATGGCCGCCCCCACCGACAGAGCCGCATAAAAGCGGCGCTGTCAGACACCTTTACGATTATCCGGACAGAAACACATTGCCAGACAGATAAGTTCCCGGCCTTGTTTCAGCACCGACGTTAACTGTCGGCGTAGACATAGGCTCCGCCTCGCGTCAGCGCCCTCTGATAGGCTGGACGCGCACGGATCGTGTCCATATAGCGCCGAACGGCTTGAACATCGCCAGTCTGATCCATGCGGGTCATGCCCGCTTCCACCGGAAAACTCATGGCAATATCGGCGGCTGAAAACGCACTTCCGGCAAACCAGCCATCGCGAGAGAGTTCGCTGTTCCAAAAGGCGAGATGGTCAGCCAGTTGTGGATCAATCAGCTTGCGCTGCACGCTGTCGGAAATGACCTTGCCCACCGAGCGCAGGAAGATCGGCATCTGGCTGGGCAGGCGCAGAAAAATCAGCTTTAACAGCAACAGCGGCATGGCCGAGCCTTCGGCATAATGCAGCCAGTAAATATAGCGCAGACGCTCATCGGTGCCGCCCGGCGGACGAAGCTTGTGCTCTTTATCATACATGCCAATCAAATATTCGATAATCGCACCGCTTTCGGCAATCACCCTGCCCTTATCCTCAATCACCGGAGATTTGCCGAGGGGATGAATCGCCTTCAGCGTCGAAGGCGCGCGCATATCGGCACCGCGCTTATAGGTCTTGATATCATACTCAAGCCCCAACTCCTCCAACAGCCAGAGAATACGATGCGCTCTGGAATTTTCGAGATAATGAACGGTAATCAAATCAGGCACACCTTCAATGGAATTGATCTTTCGGCTCTATTTTAACACGAACACATCATCAATCTTTCAGTGCTACAATTTGTCAAGAAAAAGTGCTCGCGGTCTTTCTGAGCAGACAAACAAAACAAGAATTCTCTTGTCTGTCATGCTCAATCTCCACCTGACAGACAGACCAGAGCGCATAGACGGATCCAAAGCCAGATTTAAATCGCCAGCACCTTGATGATATTTCGCGATAAACCAAGATTTTTACTGATAGCTCTCATTGCGACCTCCTATGCCTTGATGGTGCCGCTGTCGCTGGCAACCGCGGTGACAATCGATGTCTATCAGTGGCTCTTAAGCCTTTCGCCGTTTTTGCTTTCGTGCCTCACACTTGCAGCCTTTGCACGCCACAAGCGCTATCTGCGCATTTCATCGATTGCAGAGTGCTTTCTCTTTGGCGTGCTGCTGGGCTTGCCCATTCTGTTTTCCACCTATGCCGCCATGAAGCTGGACAGGCCGCTCGCCGATGCCTGGTTGCACCAGATCGATCAGGCCGTGGGGCTGGACTGGTGGGGCTTTATCCGCATGGTTGATCACCACTCTCTCCTCGCCTGGAGCCTTGGCATTGCCTATCAGAGTTTCGGGTTTCAATTGATGGGGATTGCAATGGTTCTTTGCGCCGTTGGGCAAAAAGATCGCGGCTACACGATGATCCTCTGCTTTGGGGTTATCGGCTATTGTGCAAGTATTATTGCCATATGGTTTCCCGCCCAAAGTGCGTATGTCACTTATCAACTGGCAAACCATCCGCCGCTGCACATAAACACATCGTTGGGCTACGGCTTTCTCGAGCAGTTTCATGCCGTACGCAGCCAATCCACTTTCATGCTGGAAACCAGCAAAGCGGCGGGCATTCTGACCTTTCCATCGGTTCATGCCGCCTGTGCCGTGCTCTATTCTTGGGGTGCGTGGTCTATCAAGCCAGCGCGCTACCCCATTCTTGGTCTTAATATGATGATGGCCGTGTCTGCCATGTCCCATGGCAGTCACTATTTTATCGATATTCCGGCCGGTTTTATGCTCGCAGCCTGTGTGATTGCCTTTGTTTCTGCGGCAACCGCCAGCAGCCTCAATCCAGCACAACCAGCTCTTCAAAATGATGCATATCTTCAAAGGCGCAAAAGGCGGGCGGATCAAGCTCAATGTGATCAAACCGGGCGCGCAAGTCATCCCGAACTTCAGCCAGCATTGATTGCCATTGAAACAGCGCCTGCTCACTCAAAGGCCGGATGACATAGGCAAAGGTGATGTGAAATTCATAGCTGTCGTGATCGGGATGGCGATAGCCAAACAGATCGGCCAGCCGATTGCGCCATTCCGCCATGGCGGCACGATCCGCTGCGGTGACACCATCCATTTGCAGGCCGGTGGGCAGCATATGGGTAACATGCACCCGAAAGCCTGGGCCTTTTCGGAAATGCTCAAGCCTTTGAGCCAGAATTTCGGTCATGTCATCAATCGGTGTTTCCAGCGGAATATCGGATGGCCAAAAGGGAAGTTCGCGCCGATATTCGATAATGCCCTGAAACAAGGTCATGTGCAGGCTGGATTCTGCGGTAAAAGCCAGTCGATCAGCCTCCGGCATAGTCATATAGCGACTGCGGGCATTGCGGATTGCCTGGCAGCTTGGCGACCCATTCGTCAAATGGCACACAATCGTATTGCCCGGTTCTGGTAGAAACTTTCCGTCCTGATTGAAGCGAATACCGAGATGACGAGATGGGCCAGCGCCCTCCGTTTCGGAAAAAGGAACAAGAGCAGGCAACAATTGGGTGTGGGGCATAGGCAGATCTCCGGTCAGAATGTCGCAGAGTTAACGCTGTGCCTCGCAACAGTTTCGTGACAACACCTGCTGAATTTCAAAAAATCCCCCCTCAAAAGTGGGGATTTCGCATCACCTGAAAAACTGTTCACTTATCCTTATGAAAAGATGAAATCGGGGGTTCCGCTTTGGCCAAGAATTCCCTATAAGCCGCTTCTAGCCTGAAATGACCATTGATCTGCGCCCGGCCGGTGAGCCCATCACCTTGGCCGCTTTTTGCGCAGGATGAAGAGAACGGATAGAGACCATGCCAAAGCGCCAAGACATAAAATCCATCCTGATCATCGGCGCAGGTCCGATTGTCATCGGACAGGCATGCGAATTTGACTATTCCGGCACTCAGGCCGTCAAGGCGCTGAAGGAAGAGGGCTACCGGGTTATTCTGGTCAACTCCAACCCCGCCACGATCATGACCGATCCGGGCCTTGCTGACGCCACCTATGTTGAGCCGATCACGCCGGAAGTGGTTGCCAAGATCATTGCCAAGGAACGGCCTGACGCGCTCTTGCCCACCATGGGCGGCCAGACGGCGCTGAACACTGCGCTTTCCTTGAAGCGCATGGGCGTGCTGGATCGCTACAATGTTGAAATGATTGGCGCAAAGCCTGCCGCTATCGACATGGCCGAAGACCGCGCTCTTTTCCGCGAGGCCATGGCCCGCATTGGCCTTGAAACGCCAAAGTCGCTTTTGGCCAACGCCACCGAAATCAAGGATGCTGACCGCAAGACCCATGAAGCTGAGCGCGAAAAGCTGAAGGCTTCTCTGTCTGGCGATGCGCTGGACAAGGCTTTGGATGAGCTGGAAAACCAGTGGAACCTTGGCGAAACCGACCGCAAGCAGCGCTACATGGCCCATGCCATGGCGATTGCCGCTCAAGCGCTGGATGTTGTTGGTCTGCCTGCGATTATCCGCCCCTCCTTTACCATGGGCGGCACCGGCGGCGGTATTGCTTACAACCGCTCGGAGTTTTTCGAGATCATCAACGGCGGTCTCGACGCTTCCCCCACCACCGAAGTGCTGATTGAAGAATCGGTTCTCGGCTGGAAGGAATATGAAATGGAAGTGGTCCGCGACAAGGCGGACAATTGCATCATCATCTGCTCGATTGAAAACATCGACCCAATGGGCGTGCATACCGGCGACAGCATCACCGTTGCCCCTGCCCTGACTTTGACCGACAAAGAATACCAGATCATGCGCAATGCCTCGATTGCGGTGCTGCGCGAAATTGGTGTTGAAACCGGCGGCTCCAACGTGCAGTTCGCGGTCAATCCCAAGGATGGCCGTCTGGTGGTGATTGAAATGAACCCGCGCGTATCGCGCTCGTCGGCGCTGGCTTCCAAGGCCACGGGTTTCCCGATTGCCAAGGTCGCGGCCAAGCTGGCAGTTGGCTACACGCTGGATGAGCTGGACAATGACATCACCGGCGGTGCAACACCTGCGTCGTTCGAGCCATCGATTGACTATGTTGTCACCAAAATTCCGCGCTTTGCCTTTGAAAAATTCCCCGGTGCCGAGCCAACCCTGACCACAGCGATGAAGTCGGTGGGCGAAGTCATGGCCATTGGCCGTACCTTTGCAGAATCGCTCCAGAAGGCCCTTCGCGGTCTGGAAACCAACCTGACCGGCTTGGACGAAATTGAAATCCCCGGCCTCGGTCAGGGTGATGACAAGAACGCCATTCGCGCTGCCATCGGCACACCAACGCCAGATCGTCTGCGCATGGTGGCGCAGGCGCTTCGCCTCGGCATGTCGGAAGAAGAAGTGCATGAAGGCTGCAAGATCGACCCTTGGTTCATCGCCCAGTTGAAGGCGATTACCGATCTTGAAGCCCGCATTCGCGAACATGGCCTGCCAACCGATGCTGAAAACCTGCGCAAGATCAAGGCCATGGGCTTTTCCGATGCCCGCCTCGCCAGCCTGTCGGGCAAGCGCCCCAAAGAAGTGGCAGAGCTGCGCAACGGTCTGGACGTGCGCCCAGTCTTCAAGCGCATTGATACCTGCGCTGCCGAATTTGCCTCGCCCACTGCTTACATGTATTCGACCTATGAGACCCCGTTTGTGGGTGCAGCCCGATCAGAGGCGCAAATCTCGGATCGTAAGAAGGTGGTTATTCTCGGCGGTGGTCCAAACCGGATTGGTCAGGGCATTGAGTTTGACTATTGCTGCTGCCATGCCGCCTTCGCGTTGAAGGATGCTGGCTTCGAAGCCATCATGATCAACTGTAACCCGGAAACCGTCTCCACCGACTACGACACCTCAGACCGTCTCTATTTTGAGCCGCTGACGGCTGAAGACGTGATCGAAATCCTGCGCGCCGAGCAGGAAAAGGGTGAAGTTGTTGGCGTGATCGTGCAGTTTGGTGGCCAGACGCCGCTGAAACTGGCCGAAGCGCTGGAAAAGAACGGCATTCCGATCCTCGGCACAGCACCGGACATGATTGACCTTGCCGAAGACCGCGACCGCTTCCAGAAGCTGCTGATGAAGCTGGACCTGACCCAGCCCAACAACGGCATTGCTTACTCGGTTGAGCAGGCCCGCGTCATTGCTGGCGAAATCGGCTATCCGCTGGTGGTGCGCCCATCCTACGTGCTGGGTGGCCGCGCCATGCAGATCATCCACGATGAGAGCATGTTGCAAACCTATCTGCTCGATACGGTTCCCGGCCTGGTGCCGGAAGCCATCAAGCAGCGGTATCCGAACGACAAGACCGGCCAGATCAACACGCTTCTCAGCAAGAACCCGCTGCTGTTCGATAGCTACCTCACCAACGCCATCGAAGTGGACGTGGATGCACTGTGCGACGGCGAAAATGTCTTCGTATCGGGCATCATGGAGCATATCGAAGAAGCCGGTATTCACTCCGGTGACTCGGCCTGCTCGCTGCCATCGCGCTCCTTGAGCAAGGAAACCCTGGACGAGCTGGAACGCCAGACCGCCGCCATGGCCAAGGCGCTGAACGTTGGCGGCTTGATGAACGTACAATATGCCATCAAGGATGGCGTGATCTACGTTCTTGAAGTCAACCCGCGCGCTTCGCGCACCGTGCCGTTTGTCGCCAAGACCATCGGCGCGCCGATTGCCAAGATCGCCGCCCGCATCATGGCTGGTGAAAAGCTGGATGCCGCGATTGCCGCCTATGGCAAAAAGCCGGACCCACGCAACCTGAACCATATTGCCGTCAAGGAAGCCGTGTTCCCGTTTGCTCGCTTCCCCGGCGTTGATACGCTGCTGGGTCCGGAAATGCGCTCCACCGGCGAAGTCATTGGTCTGGATAGCAATTTTGCACTGGCCTTTGCCAAGAGCCAGCTGGGTGCCAATGTGGAACTGCCGCGCGACGGCACCGTGTTTGTCTCAGTGCGCGATGACGACAAGACCCGCGTTCTGCCCGCTATCAAGCTGCTGGTCAGCATCGGCTTCAAGGTTCTGGCAACGGGCGGCACGCAGCGCTTCCTCGCCGAGCAAGGCATTGAAGCCATCAAGATCAACAAGGTGCTCGAAGGCCGACCACACATTGAGGACGCCATCCGCAACCGTCAGGTCCAACTGGTGATCAACACCACCGACTCAAACAAGGCGATCTCGGACAGCAAATCGCTGCGCCGCGCAGCTCTGATGCAGAAGGTGCCATACTACACCACAATGGCCGGTGCCTTGGCGGCGGCCGAAGCCATTCAGGCTCTCAAAAACGGTCAGCTGGAAGTGCGTCCGCTGCAGAGCTATTTTTGAGATAGCCATCGCTGAACGGCGGCCTCACATGTGCTAAAACAGCAGCCTGCGATCAAAACCATGATCGCAGGCTTTTTTGTGGGAACATTCAGCCGTCTCCATCATTGGCTTCCCAGAGCTTTTACGGAAAACGTCAATTCCGCCTTTCCGAGAAGACACAGGAAATGGGGGCGACATGCACGATATGATCATGCGCGTTGGGCAAGCGCTGTTGATGGCCTTAGGCATGGCCTGGAAAACCGGCTGGACACTCTGTCTTGGTTTTGTGATCTCATCCGTTTTACAAACCATTGTACCCGCCGCCAAAATGCAACGTTACCTTGGCAAGGGCAGTGCAAAAGAGGTGGCCTTGGCCAGTGCCGCAGGTGCGGCCAGCTCGTCATGCTCCTATGCGTCTGCCGCCATCATGCGCACGCTTTTCAAAAAAGGAGCTGATCTGGTCAACGCTCTCGCCTTTCTGGTGGCCTCCACCAATCTCGTTCTCGAACTTGGCATTATCCTACTGATCCTGATGGGGTGGCAGTTTATGGTGGCAGAATGGGTCGGCGGCCTCGTTATGATCGCCCTCATGACGCTTCTGGTGAAACTAACCCGCCCAACCAAGCTGATCGAAGAAGCAAGACAGCACGAGGAATCCGGCAAGGGCCATGAACATGGCTCCATGGTGGTTGAAGGTGAGACATGGAAAGACCGGCTGAAGAACCAGCAAACACCGGTTCGGGTTGCTCAAAATTTTGCAATGGAATGGTCCATGCTCTGGAAAGACCTGGTCGCAGGCTTTTTGATTGGTGGTTTCATTGCCGTGTTCGTGCCTGATAGCATTTGGCAGGCGCTGTTTCTGACGCAAGAGCCCGGCTGGGTACAGGTGGGGACCAACGCCCTGATTGGACCGGTTGTGGCAATGCTGACCTTTGTCTGCTCGATCGGCAATATTCCGCTGGCCGCCGTGCTGTTTGCCGGTGGCGCATCCTTTGGCGGCGTTCTGGCCTTCATCTATGCCGACCTGTTAATTTTGCCGTTGATTGATGCCTACAGGCGGTATTTTGGCTGGAAAATGGCGCTCTATATGGCCGCAGCCTTGTTTTCGGCAATGGCTGTCAGCTCCCTGCTGATGGAGTTGGTGTTCTCATCTCTGAATCTCGTGCCACAACCCTCAGGTGATATACGCGCTCAACTCACACAGTTTAGTATCGACTACACATTTTGGCTCAATCTGATGTTTGGTGCTGGTGCCATCTGGCTCTTTTGGTTGAACTATAAAAACCCCATGCATCATGGCCATAGTGCACATCATAGCCATCACCATGGCTCAGAAGACCACTCGGATAACCACAATCATTAGAAAAATCAGAACCTTATCGATACACACACGAAGAGGTTTGTGACCAACTCTGGCTGGTTTCGAAATATCTGGAAATTGCCTGTGACAATCTGCTATAATACCGGCAGTTTGATTTGTGGCTGGTTCCGTGGCTTTGCTTCGGGACCTGTTTTATTTTCATGTCCACCTATTTGGGCATGAAAGGTGAAGGAAGAGGACATGGTTGAAAAGGTACCAATGACACAGAGTGGATTCTCCAAGCTTCAGGAGGAATTGCGCTGGCGTCAACAAGAAGAACGTCCTCGGATTATTGAGGCGATTTCTGAAGCGCGCGCCCATGGCGACCTTTCGGAAAATGCCGAATATCATGCTGCCAAAGAGGCCCAGAGCCATAATGAAGGCCGTATCTCCGAGCTGGAAGACCTGATTGCCCGCGCCGAGGTGATTGATCTGTCGAAAATGTCTGGCAGCAAGATCAAGTTTGGCGCAACCGTCAAGCTGGTGGACGAAGATACCGAGGAAGAAAAGAGCTACCAGATCGTTGGCGATCAGGAAGCCGACGTCAAGGCTGGCCGTATCTCGATCTCCTCTCCCATTGCCCGCGCCATGATTGGCAAGGAAGTGGGCGATAGCATTGAAGTTGTCGCACCCGGCGGCTCCAAGGCTTACGAAGTTATTGCGGTCAATTGGGGTTAAGCCAATTTCCACCCCAATGTCGAGCAAAGTGCAGCTTCGCAATATCCTGATCATCGCGCCCAATTTCAAAAAGCGCCTGTCTGGTGTCACCTCCACTCTGGTTCAATTGATTCCAGAGCACAGGCGGCGCGGATTGGGTATTGCGACGCTCGGTCCCGGCCTGCCAGATGACATGCCCGCCATGTCCTACTGGCAGTTGCCGCTGTTGTGGAAGCGCCCGCAAAGCGCATCGCACCGGGTCTGGCACGCGCGGCGCAACAATGAAATGTTGGCGGGCCTGATCCTGCGTGATGTGTTGCGCATGCCGCTCAAGCTGCTGTTTACCTCAGCCGCCCAGCGTCATCACAGCAGCTATACCCGCTGGCTGATCTCAAAGATGAATGCCGTGGTTGCCACAAGCGGTCGCTCCGGCTCCTATTTGAAAGTGCCGCATACCGTTATTCGTCATGGTATTGATACCGCACTGTTTCATCCGCCAACCGGCCAGGATGATACAATCTCGGCCACCCATCTGCCCGGTCGCTATCTTGTCGGCTGTTTTGGTCGCGTGCGCCACCAGAAAGGCACGGACCTCTTTGTCCGCGCCATGATTGAGCTTTTGCCGCATCATCCGGATTGGACTGCCGTGATCTCGGGCCGGGTGACCCCGGAACATGCCGCCTTTGCCGATCAGCTCAAGGCCGATGTCGCACAGGCCAACCTGTCGGATCGCATTGTTTTTCTGGGCGAAGTTGCCGATATCAAACCGTGGTATCGCCGCCTGAGCCTTTACGTTGCTCCTTCGCGCAATGAAGGGTTTGGCCTCACGCCGTTGGAGGCCATGGCCTCACAAACCGCCGTTGTTGCATCCGATGCCGGGGCCTATGCAGAATTGATCGATGAGGGCAAAACCGGCTCGGTGGTGGCGGCTGGCGATTATGACGCCTTGCGCAATGCCATCGACCCTTATCTGGCCGATCCACACATGGCGCATCAGCACGGGCTGGCCGCGATCACGCATGTGTCAGAACATTTTGCGTTGAAAAACGAGGCAAAATCGCTTGAAAAGGAATACGCTGCCTTGCTCAGGACCGACTTGGGCACGACCTGCGTATTTTAAACCTTTCAAGGACACCATTATTATGCAAGTGCTGATCATCAATCTCGACCGATCCACGGATCGCCTTGCGTTTCAGCACGCGCAAATGGCAGCACTCGGATTAAGCTACACCCGCATCCCGGCAGTCAACGCGCAGGATCTGACCATTGACGAGGCCGATCCCTATTGGAACCGTTGGGAACGGCCAATGCGTCTTTCCGAGAAGGCGTGTTTTCTCAGCCATCGCGCGGTTTGGACCCAAATTTCGCTGAGCGATAAACCCGCTCTGGTGTTGGAGGATGACGCGGTTCTCGCAACCACAGTCCCGGCCCTGCTTGCGCAGGTGGGCAAGCGTCAGGATATTGATCATCTGACCCTTGAAACCCGTGGCCGTAAAAAGCTGATGGCGCGAAAGCCAAGGTCTGATTCCATTATCACAAGGCTTTATCAAGACCGATCTGGGGCGGCGGCCTATGTTTTGTGGCCAGCGGGAGCCAAAAAGCTGCTGGCCAGGACAGCACGGCAGGCCGCCATTGCCGACGCGGCCATTTGCGCAACTTATAACCTGCGCTCCTTTCAGGCAGAGCCCGCGTTGGCTGTGCAACTGGACTTCTGCGCCCATTACGGGGTCGCAGTACCACTACACACCGCAACATCCATCAATGAAAGCAGACCGAAATCGAGCAGCGCCTTTATGCTGCGCCGTGTGATTGCGCAAATGCGCCAAGGGGTTCGCCAGCTCACGCACTTTGGCATTGCCGCGCATCGTCACGCCACCCTCAATCCTGCCGATTTTGCCTATATCGGCCAGCTTAATCTATCGGCGACCACCAAGCTCGCCGTGTAATTGAGCGCTGGATGCTTCGATCGGGAGCTGTCAGTTTTTGTTTTCGCATCGGATTGATCTGAAAACCGGTTCCCACTTTTCAGCCGATGCTTTAAATCTCCAGCGCCCCCAAACGCTTTATCTGCCGAATGGTCAGCATGGTGCGCACCGTATCCACATGCTCATTGCTGGTCAGCACCTCAATGACAAAATCCTGAAAGACAGTCAGATTCTCCGCCACGCATTGCAGCAGAAAATCGCTTTCACCATTGACCATCCACGCCTGACGCACCAGCGGCCATTGATTGGTGGTGGCGGCAAACGCCTTGAGATTGGCATCCGACTGGTGCTTCAAGCCCACCATGCAAAAGGCCACAAGGTCAAAACCAAGCTTGGGACCGTTCAAAAGCGCATGATAGCCCTGGATAATGCCGCCCTCTTCCAGCTTGCGCACCCGGCGCAGGCAGGGTGGTGCCGAAATGCCGACCCGCTCGGACAGCTCCACATTGGTCATGCGGCCATCGCGCTGCAACTCTCTTAAAATTTTTATGTCGATAGCATCCAGTTCTGCGCGAAACACCAGCGATCACCCTTTTATCCTTTGTCGCTCAAGGTTATGACGCCAGCCGCGCAACTGCGCAAGAATATGTCGCCAGCGCGCATAAAAATTGCGGTGGATTGAATTGCCTTGTTGTTAAAGCAATGCTGCCCTTGAATAAATGCATAGAGCCTTCATAAATGAAATGAAGAAAAGGCGAGGAAGGCTTCCTATATGCGGTCTTTCAACACGTCCCTCGCCCTTGAAAGGAACTGACATGTCTGCCCGTCACACCAAAGTGCTGATCATCGGCTCTGGCCCTGCCGGTTACACTGCCGCCATTTATGCCGCACGCGCCATGCTGAAGCCGGTGCTGATTGCTGGCATGGAGCAAGGTGGCCAGTTGATGATCACCACCGATGTTGAAAACTATCCCGGCTTTGGCGATCCGATTCAAGGCCCCTGGCTGATGGAGCAAATGCTCAAGCAGGCAACCCATGTTGGCACCGAAATTGTCAATGATGTGGTAACCGAGGTGGATACCTCGCACAGGCCCTTCACCGTCAAAACCGATAGCGGCACGATCTGGACGGCTGACACGCTGATTATCTGCACCGGTGCCAAGGCCAAGTGGCTTGGCATTGAAAGCGAGCAGCATTTTCAGGGCTTTGGCGTATCGGCCTGCGCCACCTGCGATGGCTTTTTCTATCGCAACAAGGATGTGATTGTGGTTGGCGGCGGCAATTCGGCGGTCGAGGAAGCGCTTTACCTTTCGCATATCGCGAAAACCGTCACCGTCGTGCATCGCCGCGACAGCTTCCGCTCGGAAAAGATCCTGCAAGAACGTCTGTTTGCCAAGGAAAACGTCAAGATCATCTGGAACAGTGTTGTCGATGAAGTGACGGGCATTCCGGCCAAGCACCCCATGCCGCCATCGGTGACCGGCGTGAAGCTGAAGAATATTCAAACCGATGCTATCACCGAAATGCCGATTGACGGCGTGTTTGTGGCCATTGGCCATGCGCCCGCAGTAGAGCTGTTCAAGGGCAAGCTGAAATTGAAGCCCAATGGCTATCTGTGGACGGCTCCTGATTCGACCGCCACTGATGTGCCCGGCGTGTTTGCCGCAGGCGATGTGACCGATGATGTCTATCGTCAGGCCATTACGGCTGCTGGCATGGGCTGTATGGCGGCTTTGGAAGCGGAACGTTTTTTGGCTGTGGCAGACGCCCCGGCCCTGGCTGCGGAGTAAGAGCATGATGCGAGGGGGCAGCAATATACCGCTGGATTGGGACAAGTTGCGGATTTTCCATGCCGCAGCCGAGGCTGGGTCCTTTACCCATGCGGCCGATAAGCTGCACCTTTCGCAATCGGCCATCAGCCGACAGGTCAGCGCGCTGGAGCAAGACGTGGGGGTGAAATTGTTTCACCGCCACGCCCGTGGCCTGATTCTCACCGAGCAAGGCGAGTTGCTCTATCGCACCGCCCATGATGTGCTGCTGAAGCTGGAAACAGTGAAAATGCAGCTGACGGAAACCACCGACAAGCCCACCGGCAAATTGCGCGTCACCACCACCGTCGGCCTTGGCCAAGGCTGGTTGACCGATAAGGTGCAGGAGTTTCTGCAACTCTATCCCGACATGTCGATTCAGCTCATCCTCGACAATGAAGAGCTGGACGTGAACATGCGCCATGCCGATTGCGCCATTCGCCTGCGTCAGCCGCAGCAATCAGACCTGATCCAGCGCAAGCTGTTTACCGTGCATATGCATGTTTATGCGGCACCATCCTATATCAACCGCTATGGCGAACCGCAGACCATTGAAGATCTGGACAATCACCGCATCATTTCCTTTGGTGAACCTGCGCCGAACTATTTGCTGGATGTGAACTGGCTGGAAGTGGCGGGCCGCTCTTCCGATAACCGCCGTATTCCGCATTTGCAGATCAACAGCCAAACCTCCATCAAGCGCGCCTGCCTGTTGGGAATCGGCGTTGCCTGTATGCCAGATTATATCGTTGGGCGTGATCCGGGCCTGATTCAGTTGCCGATCAATGCCGATGTTCCGTCGTTCGATACCTACTTCTGCTATCCGGATGAGATGAAAAACGCGGCCAAGCTAAAAGTTTTTCGTGATTTTATCGTCGCAAAAGCCAGAAACTGGAGTTTCTGATTTTTTACAACCGCGATGCATCTGATCGATAACGCCCATGAAAAATAAGGGATTTTTCATGGGCGTTATATTGTTGAACAATCTCTCAATAGCGACAAATTGAGAGACTTGCGACACTTGCATGCCTCCCATGCACAAAAAAGCATTGTTCACTGCACAAAAAACCATCATATAGCACACAGCTGATGCACACGGTGGTTTCCTCCCAGTTCCACCGCACCAGCTGTTCCCCTCTGGAGGTTAGATTAACCTTCACACTTTAGGGCCCTGGAGCAATCCGGTGGCCCCTTTTTTTTGGCTAAATCCCCCATCCGAAATACGCCATGCGCCATTTGCCTATGCGCTTGATGAATTTTGTTCGCATGCCATTGAAACGCAATCTTTGCACCCTAAATAGAGTTTAGCTGAGCAAAGCAGCTACCTTTGGGTGGCCTCCCTTTTCAGCTGTTCCCCTCTGGAGGATGAATATCTCCACACCTTCAGCACCCGGCGACGGGTGCTTTTTTTTGCAATATTCAAAATTCAGCTCTTGATATCGTATTTTATCGATCCATATATCGGTTATGGACGATATAACCTCACCACCGAACCAGGCTTTGAGCCATGGCGATCTGCCAGACAATCTTGATGACGCCCTGAAGGCGCTTTCCAGTCCTGTCCGGCTATCCATGCTGCAATGGCTGAAAGAGCCGGAGCTGCATTTTAGCGATCAAGCCCATCCGCTGGAAATGGGGGTTTGTGCCAGTCAGTTCGAGCGGTGTGGTCTGTCTCAGTCCACGGTTTCGGCCCATCTCGCAAGCTTGCAAAAAGCAGGCCTCGTGACCTCCAAAAAAGTGGGCCAATGGATTTTCTACAAACGGGATGAAGAGGCGATCAAAGCTTTTCTTACAAAGCTTAAAACCCACCTCTGACCCCATCTCCTCCCCTATCCCATCGCCTCCTCAGAAAGGACGATTCAATGACCACTCTGTTCGATCCCATCCAGATCGGCGACATCGCCGCCTCCAACCGGATTGCCATGGCACCGCTGACGCGCAATCGTTCACCAAACGCTGTGCCACGCGCCATGACGGCCACCTATTACAGCCAGCGTGCAACGGCCGGTCTGCTGATCACCGAAGCCACCGCCATTTCTCATCAGGGACAGGGCTATGCCGACGTGCCCGGCCTCTATACGCCAGAATCCATCGAAGGCTGGAAGGCCGTGACCAAAGCCGTACATGACGCGGGCGGCAAGATTGTCACGCAACTCTGGCATGTTGGCCGCATCTCGCACACCAGCCTGCAACCTAATGGCGGCAAGCCGGTTGCCCCTTCTGCCATCGCGGCAAAGTCCAAGACCTATATTATGGACGGCGAAGGCAAGGGCCATTTTGCCGATACATCCGAGCCAAGGGCGCTGGAGCTGTCGGAAATTCCGGGCCTGATTGAAGATTACCGCAAGGCCGCCCGCGCCGCGATTGATGCCGGATTTGATGGCGTGGAGATCCACGCCGCCAACGGCTATCTGCTGGAGCAGTTCATGCGCTCCAACAGCAACCAGCGCAGCGATGCTTACGGTGGTTCTATTGAGAACCGCATCCGCCTGACGCTGGAAGTGGTGCAGGCCATTACCCGCGAAATCGGCAGCAGCCGCACCGGTATTCGCCTCTCACCGGTCACGCCCGCCAATGATGTGTTCGACCCAGAACCACAAGCGCTTTACACCGCCTTGATCGAAAAGCTCGCACCGTTTGATCTGGCCTATATTCACGTTATCGAAGGTGCAACCGGCGGTGCACGTGACTTTAGCCAAGGCGATACGCCATTCGATTGGGCAGCTTTCAAAGACGCCTACATCAATGCTGGTGGTAAGGGCGTGTGGATGGTCAACAATGGTTATGACAAGAAAACCGCAACGGACGCGATTGCATCCGGCAGGGCCGACATGGTGGCATTTGGCAAGCCATTCATTTCCAACCCCGATCTGGTGGAACGCCTGAAGACCGACGCGCCTTTGAACGAGCTGGATCAGGCCACCATGTATGGTGGCGGCGAAAAGGGTTACACGGACTACCCTACCCTGAACGCCTGATCTCGCCATCGACCTGCCCTCGCTCATGGGTTGGGGCAGGTCGAAGATTATCTCAGGCCACGCACTTCAGGTTTTCAAGTGTCGTCAGCACCGCCTCATCCAGCGGCGTATGTGGCTCGGCACCCAGCACCTCCACCAAATGCTGATTGTCCAGCCGCAATGGCTCCTGCCAGAGATAACGCATCTCCCGCAACTCTTTGAACAAGGGCATAAAGGGAGCCAGCACAGGCACAATCCACCACGGAAAGCGGCGGGTTTTGATCGACGTCCTGCCAAGACTTTTGGCAATTGCCTGCACCATGCCAAGGCCATCGGCATCATAATGGCCCGCCATATGAAATCGTGCAAAGGTGGGTAACTCTTGCGCTTTTTCCAACAATTGCGCAAATGTCTCGGCCACATCAGGCAGATAGGCCCATGCATGTCCAAGCCCCGGCTTGCCCGGCAAGGCAACCGATGTGATCGGCTTTCCCGGCTTCACCAGGCCTTGCGCAAACCAGTTGTTGCCTGCCTCCGGGCCAAAAAAATCCCCTGCCCGCACCAGAATCGTTCGAACGCCATCCTGTGCCGCCGCTTGCAGCCGTTGCTCCAAATTCACCCGAATGGCTCCCTTTACGGTCAGGGGATGCTGCGGGCTATCCTCTTTCAACAGGGGAAAGGCATCCGGCCCAAAGTTATAGATGGTTCCCGGCATCAGAATAAGAGCACCATGGGCCTTGGCTGCGGCAATGCTGTTGTCAATCATCGGCAACACCAATTCACCCCAGCGTTGATAGCCCGGCGGGTTGACGCCATGTACAAGCGCAAAAGCCCCCGCTGCCGCATCCAACACATCCTTCGCATTCATGGCATCGCCCTGCACCCACTCGAAGGCGGGGTTGCACTTTGCCATCTCGCTTGCACGCCGATGCAGTGCCCGAATGCGATAGCCGCGCAATTGTAGCACTTTGGCGAGTGCGCCCCCAATGCCGCCGGTGGCTCCCATAACCAAAATCAGTTTTCTATTGTCCATCTCTGTCATCATCTGTCTCCATCATCGTCTCTCTGCTTCACGGGTGAGGCTGATGGGCAGAGAGTGCATCTGAAACAGGACTTTCAAAATTGTATATTTCTGTAGCTATGCTATACATTTTTGCATGGTAAAAGACGTCACCAGTTGGGATCACTTTCGCAGCTTTCTGGCCGTGCTGGATGAAGGTTCGCTTTCCGCCGCCGCCAGAACGCTTGGGCTGACCCAACCCACAGTGGGACGGCATATCGAAGCGCTGGAAGCCATGTTTGGCACCGCGCTGTTTTTGCGGATTCCGCAAGGATTGCTGCCAACGGACACAGCCCTGGCCATGCGGCCGCAGGCAGAAGTCATGGCGGCCAGCAGCGCCACGCTGGCCCGCATTGCTTCAGGCGCGCATCAGAACGCCCAAGGTACGGTGCGCATCAGCGCCAGTGAAATTGTCGCCATCGAGATTCTGCCGCCCGTTCTGGCAAGCTTGCAGGAAAGTCACCCGAAGCTGGAAATCGAACTGTCGCTCTCGGATAAGGTAGAGGATTTGTTGCGCCATCAGGCCGATATTGCCGTGCGCATGGTAGCACCGCAGCAAGGCAATCTTCTCAGCCAGCGCATCGGCACGATCCGCATTGGTTTTCACGCCCACAAAAGCTATCTCGCCAAACACGGCACGCCCGTAACGCTGGAGGATTTACATCAGCACCGCTTGATCGGATTTGATCGGCATTTGGCCTATATTCGCGATATTTTGAAGATGCGGCCCGATCTTGCGCAAATCCACTTTGCCTTTCGCTGCGATAGCAATGCAGCGCAATTTGCCGCCATTCGTTCCGGAGCAGGCATTGGCATGTGCCAAACCACCTTGGCAAAGCGCCATGATGATCTGGTCGAGGTTTTACCGAACCAACTCAACATCGATCTCGACACCTATGTGGTGATGCATGAAGATCTCAAGCATAGCCCCCGCTGTCGGGTCACTTTTGACGCGATAGTCAACGGATTGAAAGCCTATCAGGCGGAGTGACGACCCTGTGAGGGCTGATAGTCGTCCACGATCTCGACCTCAGGACGATCATCGCCGCTGCTCATCTCTGCACGCCACTTGCCATTCTCGTCCTGATAGACGATGCGCACTGGCTCATCGTTCAGCGACAACTCGCGCACCACAATCCGCGCCGCCTCCAGCGCCTGATCGTGATTGTCGAATCGCTCGGAATAGGCTCCGTTTAAACGATAAGCCCAGCCTTCATCATGGGGTACGATCTCATAGGTAACTTTGACCATCGTGGTTCCTCTCCCAGGAATAGCTCGGATTTTGACAGATGATAAACAATATAGAGCTTTGATCTGCCACATCATTTTATCATTAAACCTATGCCGGAATAAGCCGGGGTCAAGGATAAAATCATACGATTTCCTGTACAGGTTATATTATTGCATCTTGGGCGCGGAACTGCAAATAGCACTCAACCGTTACGGTCTACGTCAGGAAAGATTCGCCATCTTCCCAAAAGCGGCAGAGAAAAGGATGACAGCAGGTGAGCGATTTAAAACAAGAAAAATTCCTGGTGTTACCGGTTCTTTTGGCGCTCATTGCCTATTTTGCAGAGCATAGCCTGCTTGAAGCAGGGCGTATCGTGTCGTTGTTGGGCGCTGCCGTACTGGTGGGTGGCATTCTGGTGGCCTCAATGCGCGTTGCCCACCACGCCGAAATTCTGGCGCATAAAGTTGGCGATCCCTATGGCACCATGATTCTCACCCTGTCTGCGGTGGCCGTGGAAGTGTTGATCCTGGCCATCATGATGCGCGGCGAGGAATCACCCACCCTGGTGCGTGACACCATCTATTCAGCCGTGATGCTCGACATCAACGGCATTTTAGGTCTGGCGGCACTGCTGGGCGGCCTGAAGCATGGCGAGCAACCCTATAATGACGATAGTGGCAAAACCTACGGTGTGATGATTCTCACCGCCATGGGCATTTCCATGATTGTGCCGGAATTTGTGCCCGACGCCAAATGGACCTATTATTCAGCCTTCACCATTTTTGCCATGCTGGCGCTTTATGCGGTGTTTTTGCGCATGCAGGTTGGCCAGCACAGCTATTTTTTCAGCTACAGCTATCCGCGCCGTGCCGCATCAAGCGCAAAAGAGGAAGCCCCCGCTGAAGAAGAGCATTCCGTTGCCACCTCCATCGCCATCATCATCATCGGCGTGGTGGTTATTGGTATCCTCGCCGAATTCATGTCGGCGTTGATGGGAGAAGGACTGCGCGGCACCGGCGCACCTCCGGCCATTATGGCGATTTTGGTGGCCTCGATTTCGGCAGCACCCGAAATTATCACCGCGTTGAAAGCGGCCTTGCACAATCGCATGCAGGCAACCGTCAACATCGCCATGGGGGCTTCGCTCTCCACCGTCATCCTTACGGTGCCGGTTATGGAGGGCATAGCGCTTTACACCGGCCAGCCTTTCATCATGGCCATGAGCCCGGTGCAGACGGTGATGGTCACAATAACGCTGATTGCTGCAGCCATAAATCTCAACGATGGCGAGACAAATGCAATTGAAGGTATGACTCACTTTGTTCTTTTTGCAACGTTCATCATGCTTTCAGCTTTGGGGCTCTAAACTAACCTTACAAACCTAGGAACCTTTGTCACATTTGCGTCAATGGGGAACGAATCACACACACGTTCGTTGACGTCCCATGGAGATACGGCGACAAAACCAACATAGTTGCCGCATTATCACCAAGATGAAGGACAACAAACCGAACATGCTACACGCATGGTTTTTGAATCGGGAGCTACGGCCTTGAAGCGATTAGATGTTCTCGACGGGATGCGAGGGTATTTCCTTGTGTTCATGATGCTGAATCACCTGATTTTCACGGGTGGTTATCTGCTGGTGAAAATCAATCATAACCAGCTGACATTTGTTGAAGATGCACAGGGTTTCGTGTTCATGTCGGGCCTTCTGGTGGGCATGGTATACGGGCGAAAAATGCTGAAAAGCGGCTACGATGCCGCCCGAGACCGGATCTGGGCTCGCGCCTTTGAGTTGTATCGCTATGCCATGGGCATTGTGCTGGTGATTCTGGCGGCGCGTCTGGTTTTGCCCCAATCCACCCAGATCTGGCGTGACTGGTTGGGTGAAACCAGCCTGAATGATCCGCTTCGTCTTGGCTCGATTGCAACATTTCTGTTCCAGCCGACCTTTATGGATATTTTGCCGCAATATATCATTTACATGATTTTTGCGCCGATGCTGATCTGGCTGTGTGTCACGGGCCGCTGGGTGCAGGTGGCAATCGGCTCACTGCTGGTGTGGATGGCGGGGCAGCTTGGCCTGCATCGCCTCCTCACTTATCCGTTGAATGATTGGTTGAGCGCCACAGACAAGGAGGGCATTCGTGCCAGCTTCAACCTGCTTGGCTGGCAGATTGTGTTCTTCTCTGGGGTGATTGCTGGCAGCATGACAGCCAATCGTGCCATTGACTGGACAAAGGTGTTCGCGCCGGAAAAGACCCTGATTCCAAAATTTGCGCTGGCAATTCTGGTGTTCTTTGCGCCGCTTCGCATCCTGACGGCCAATGGCTGGATGCCGGGTTCTGTGTTGCAGAAATTCGGCACCATGGAAGTGCGGGCAGATTTCGGGCCGGTTTACCTGCTCAATTTTATTGCGCTCGCCAGTCTGGTGGCATGGCTGCTGATTGCTGGTCACAAGCATGAGAACGCATTTGTGCGCAAAGCTGCAAACGTGCTTCACAGCCTGTTTACGCTCAGCTTCCTGCGCCTCATTGGCCGCCATTCGCTGCACGTTTATGTCTGGCATGTGCTGGTGGTCTTTGCGGTGCGCTACATCGACGGCCTTGCTGGTCCCTTTACGGAATTCACAAAGACGATCATTGCCGTCTTCTGCGTCTCACTGCTGGCCATCCCTGCCCTCTACCGCGAGAGAGAGCTGTTTTTTCAACAGCCCAAAGAGCTTGATCCCAAAGGCGCAACCTCATCGCAGATGAAATATACAAAAACGGCATAAGCAGAGAAAAACTGCGACACATAAAAAGGCAGGAAAAAAAGGCGGGATGGTTTGACCATCCCGCCTTTTTCGTCATCACTTACATCGCCATGCGCCATATATGGGCACGGCGATGTAACACATTTGATCTGCTGCATAATTTTCTCCCTAAATCCACTCCGACCTAAGGAATTATGCGGTAAACTCTTACTTGCAAGCCGCGCAGAAGCGCTGAATGCGCTTGCAGGCCTCTTCCAGCAGCTCTTCCGACGTGGCGTAGGAAATACGGAAGTTGGGGCCAAGGCCAAAGGCAGAGCCATGAACCACGGCAACGCCTTCGGTTTCCAGCAGTTCTGTGACGAAATCCTCGTCGGTTTCCATCACCTTGCCCGATGGCGCGGTCTTACCCATCAGGCCAGCGCAAGACGGATAAACGTAGAACGCACCTTCCGGCGATGGGCAAATAATGCCCTTGGCCTGGTTGAGCATCGACACCACCAGATCACGACGACCTTCAAAGATCTTCTTGTTTTCTGGAATAAAGGCTTGCGTGCCATTCAAAGCTTCCACAGCCGCCCATTGAGCAACCGAGCAGGCACCGGATGTCTGCTGGCCCTGAATCATGTCCATGGCCTTGATCAACGGCAGCGGACCTGCGGCATAGCCAATACGCCAGCCGGTCATGGCATAGGCCTTGGACACACCGTTCATGGTCAAAGTGCGGTCATAGAGCTTTGGCTCCACTTCAGCAGGCGTTGCGAATTTGAAATCGCCGTAGGTCAGGTGCTCATACATGTCATCGGTCAACACCCAGACTTGCTCATGCTTGACCAGCACATCGGTCAGCGCCTTCAGCTCGTCATGGGTATAGGCCGCACCCGATGGGTTGGAGGGCGAGTTGAACAGGAACCACTTGGTCTTGGGCGTAATTGCCTTTTCAAGATCGGCAGCCGTCAGCTTGAAGTTATTTTCCTGTGTCGTGGCAACAAACACAGGTGTGCCGCCGCACAGCGCCACCATTTCCGGATAAGAAACCCAGTAAGGGGTCGGGATGATCACTTCATCGCCAGGGTTCATGGTTGCCATGAAGGCATTGAACAGAATCTGCTTGCCGCCGGTGCCGACAATGGTCTGCTCCGGCTTGTAATCGAGGCCGTTCTCGCGCTTGAACTTTTCAGCAATGGCCTTGCGCAATTCTGGAATGCCAGAAATGGGCGTATACTTGGTTTCGCCACGGTTGATTGCGTCAATCGCCGCCTGCTTGATATTGTCTGGTGTGTCGAAATCCGGTTCACCGGCTCCAAGGCCAATCACATCGCGGCCTTTCGCCTTCAGTTCGCGCGCTTTCTGCGACACTGCGATGGTGGCTGAGGGCTTAACACGGGAAAGAGCGTCGGCAAGAAAAGCCATGTAACATATCCTGAAGCTAATGAACGATCACGGGCCTCGGATTTTCCAAGGCTTCAGGTTACAGCTCTATGACAATTCTCAAGCCCTGTTTCAAGCATAAACGCTGCGCGGCGCTGCTTTTCTTGTCACGGTGACAAAGGCAGTCATTGGGGCAGACATTGGGGCAGACATTGGCGCAAACCATCCCAAAAAGGGAAGCTATTAACCCGCTTCAGGGCCAAATGTTAACGCGCCACAATATCGCCTTATTTTTTGCGGTGCAGTGCCACAATTCTGTCCCTTTACGAACCATTTCGAGCGGCTTTTATCACCCTGCGGTTTGGGTGCAATAAAGCGGTGACACGATGACACAGAAGACTGAAAATCAACTTGGAAGACGGCTGCGTATCCGCGCAGTTTTCGCATCACTCACAGTGGTTGGCGTGTCGATGTTTGGCCCGATTGCAAGCGCTGCCGCCGCCGTTGAGCCGCAATCCGTCGTCCAGATAGCGGATGCGGTAACCCAGCCAGCCAGTCAAACAGCGCTCGACCTGCTCTCAACGGGCAGCATCGGCACCACAGCAAATCAGGCCCGCAACACTCTGGATAACACCCACATTGATCGCGCCGTTGCCAACAGCGTGTCGTCGGTGCAAATCCCGTCCTATCTCTCCATGCTGGCCGACCGCCGCATTCTGGTTATGCTCAGCCTGATTGGCCTGTTTGTGGTGTGGATCAATCGCACCCCACCCAGTCGTGAGGACAAGAGAAGCTGAAACACCATATCACGCTTGCGAGCACTTCCGGGCTGGATCTTATCCGTCAGTTCCCTTTGCCATTATTTTCCCGAATTTGATTCCGGTTTCGGGATTTATGGATTATGAGGACCTATTGTTTGACGTATAAATAAACAAGGTCCGGAATGACACGCATTCAAGCCAATCTCGCACTTCTTCTGGCCGCCGCCATCTGGGGCGGTGGGTTTGTGGCCCAATCAACCGCCATGAACCATGTGGAAGCCAATTGGTTTAATGCGCTGCGGTTTGGGCTTGCCACACTGGCCGTGCTGCCATTTGCGTGGATGGAAAGCCGCAAAGCAACACGGAAGCTCACTCGAGGCGAAATCGCCAGTTTTGTCATTGTCGGCACTTTTCTGTTTCTGGCGCAGACCGCCCAGCAATTTGGTCTCAAGACCACCACCGTCACCAATGCCAGTTTTTTAACGGGTCTTTACGTCATCATCGTCCCTGTGGTCTCGGTGCTGTTTTTAAAATATCGCCCCCATTGGGTCATCTGGCCCGCATCGCTTGCCTCCCTCACCGGGATCTTTTTGCTGAACGGGGCAAGTCTTGAGACCATTTCGCCCGGCGATAGCCTGACAATCCTCTGCGCTGGCTTTTTCGCCATCCAGATTCTGATGACAGGCCGGATCATGCAAACCGTATCGCGCCCTTTAACCTTGGCCGCCGCGCAATTTGCCGTCACCACCCTGCTCTGCACGGGGGCTGCTGCCTCGCTTGAGCCCATCACCATCAGCGATATTGTCAGTGGCATGCCGCAAATCCTCTATGGCGGCCTGTTGTCGAGCGGCTTGGCGTTCAGCCTGCAAATTATCGGCCAGCGCTACACAACCTCGTCTCAGGCCGCGATCTTCATGTCGTCAGAAGCGCTGTTTGGTGCAATGCTGGGTGCATATTTCCTGCATGAAACACTACCGCCGATTGGTTACATGGGGTGCGGATTGTTATTTTTGGCCATGCTGGCGGTGGAAGTTGTGCCTGAATGGCACAAAACATCGCGCCAAACGGCATAAATTTTAAATCACGCAGCATTTTACCACTGTGAAAAAGTTTACCACAAGTTTGATCAATTTGAGTTGATTTTATTGGCAGTCAGCGCCGACAAGCCGGTTTTTCGCAAATTTTCGCCCAAGGCGCCCCAAATTCGGCTCATTTGCGATTCTCACACCATGACAAAACACAGATTGGTAAAGAAACTTTTGCTTGCCAATTCTCCATAAACGAAGCAATCTTCGCACGTTCGGGCAATTTCAATGCACGGAAAGACCTATAATTTATGGCACCGGAGACGCAGAAGTTCCGGGCAACCACAGGGGAAAAGCGGCGTTGCGTCGTGTGATTTGCTTGTGGCTGCGGTGGCAGGGACCTTTCCTCACCATTTGATTGGCCGGCTAGACCCTTAGGGGATGGAGCATAGCTGTCCGCCGATCCCGGACAGAGACAAAAGGACCTGACGCATGGCCGAAACTGGCATTGTAAAATTCTTCAACGTTGACAAGGGCTTCGGCTTTATCAAGCCGGACAATGGTGCTGCCGACATTTTTGTGCATATCTCAGCCGTTCAGGCATCTGGCCTTTCTGGTCTTAGTGAAAACCAGAAGGTGAGCTTTGATACGGAACCGGACCGCCGCGGCAAGGGACCAAAGGCTGTCAATCTGCAAATCGCAGGCTGATTACCTCGTTCACATTTTTTATTCGCGCAGCGGCCCGGCAAGTTTTGCCGGGTTTTTTTTGAAAAACTGAAATTTTACAATCCCTTGAGATAAGGATTCGTGCGGCGCTCATCGCCAATGCGGCTGCCGGGGCCGTGACCACAGATGAAGCCAACATCATCACCCAGCGGCAAAACCTTGTCGCGAATGCTATCGAGCAATTGCTGATGATTGCCACCGGGCAAATCCGTGCGGCCAATGGAGCCGTTAAACAGCACATCGCCAAGATGGGCAAAATTTTGCGCCCGATTGTAAAAAATCACATGGCCAGGCGCATGGCCGGGGCAATGAAACACCTCAAAACTATGGCCTGAAAAGCCAACGACATCGCCTTCTTTCAAAAAGCGATCCGGCGTGGCATTGCGCATTTTGCCGGGCATTTTGTAGGCAAGCGCCTTCTCCTCGATGCTTTCGAGCAGGAATTTGTCATCTTCATGGGGACCAATGATCTGAATGCCAAGCGCATCCTTCACATCTTCTGCGCCGCCAGCGTGATCGAGATGGCCATGCGTCAACCAGATTTCTTTCAGGGTGATGCCGTTTTTGGCGACCATCTCCAGAATGTGTTCCACATCACCGCCCGGATCGACCACAACACCCTCTTTGGTTTCGCTGTCGAAAAACACCGTGCAATTTTGCTGAAACGGCGTGACCGGAATAATCCCTGCCTGCAACTGACCCATAATACCCTCTTCATCACCATGCGTTAGGCATGACTATAAAACGGTATGTGGATAGCCTTTCCAAGGGTGGAATGCCAGTCTCGGATTATTGAACAGGCTGTGAACCAAGTGACGCCATAACCTGATGGTCGCTCTGCGGCGCGCCGGACAGGAGAAGATTGGCAAGCAACAGCGCAGCGGTAGCCGTTTTCAAGCTAAAAACCAAAATCATCAGAGGGCGCAACTTATCATCTGCAACATCTTGATCTGTCAGCTCAGGTGTCGGGGTCATGGGCGCCTCTCTGCTAATGATTTACCCTAATAAGTCGCGAGGCGCGATTTGGTTGCATGAGAATTAAAATATTTTTTACGATGTCATTTTTCGGAAAACAGAACAGATTTTGCGCAAAATTACGCCATAATCAGACTGTCCGGCAGCCATTGCCACGCCCTTTGCCGCATGCAGGGCATTGTGCGCGCTCATCCCATGGGAAAAGCACAGTTTTTTATGGCAATTCCGCCCTACTCGGCATAGTTTTGCTTGAATTTGGACCGCAAAGAGCAGCAGCGGTTGCCGCAAGGCAATGTGAAGCGTCTAGACGCATTGGAATAGATGAGGAATTTGAAACGTGCAAAGATCGCCGACGGCCAAAACAGCCAAGAAACAGCTGCCGGAAATGCCGCATATAGACGACAAGAGCATTGATTTCGAAACCATCGAGCTGTTCTTTTTCGCCTATCGTGACTTTGTGTCCGACCCGGATGAAATTTTGGAGAAATTCGGCTATGGCCGCGCCCACCATCGTGTGGTTTATTTTGTCAGCCGCCAACCCGGCATGACCGTTGCCGATCTGTTGTCAATCTTGCGCATCACCAAGCAAAGTCTGGCACGGGTACTGAAAGAGCTGATCGAGCAAGGCTATATTCGCCAGATGACCGGCCCCGCTGATCGCCGCCAGCGCAGGCTTTATCCAACCCTTGCCGGGCGCGAGCTGGCTTTGGCGCTCTCGGATCCACAATCGCGCCGCATTGCCAATGCTTTTAAAGGCCTGACACCGGATCAAATGCAGGCAGTTCGGGTTTTCCTGAAAGCCATGCGCAGCGAAGCGGTGGAAAGCACCGCGCAAATCGAGGAGTCCTGACCATATGAAACAGATAGATCTGCTGGACGATGCCCCTCACCTGCTCGTTGTGGATGACGACACCCGTATTCGTGATCTGCTGCATCGGTATTTGAGCGAACAGGGCTTTCGTGTCAGCGTTGCCGCCGACGCGCAAGAGGCGCGACGCAGGCTGAATGGCCTGAGCTTTGATCTTTTGATTGTCGATGTGATGATGCCCGGTGAGAACGGCCTGTCACTGACGAAATCGCTGTCGGAACAAAAAAACCAGGCCCCCATCATCATGCTCACCGCCCGCTCCGAGGCGGATTCGCGCATTGCCGGGCTGGAGGCAGGTGCTGACGATTATCTGGCCAAGCCGTTTGATCCGCGCGAACTGGTGCTGCGCATCAACAATATTCTCAAGCGCAACAGCAGCGGCGATGGCCCCAAAATCGAGCAGGTGATGTTTGGCCCCTATAGTTTTTCGCTGTTGCGCAAGGAATTGAAGAAAGGTGCCGACGTTATCCACCTCACCGATCGCGAGCAGGACATCATGATGCTGTTTGCCAACAAGGCTGGCGAAACTATCCCGCGCTATGAACTGGTGGGCGAGGACGCCGATGTGGGCGAACGCACCATCGATGTGCAGATCAACCGTTTGCGGCGCAAGATTGAAGACGACCCGGCCAATCCGGTCTGGCTGCAAACCGTGCGCGGCATTGGCTATCGCCTGAGCCGGGACTGATCCTATGACCCTGCTCGAGGCGATCGGCCACCTCAAACACCGGCGTATTTCGTGGGTCAACCTGCGCTGGTTCAGCCGATGGCTGCGCAGGCAATTGCCGACAGGTCTGTTTGCCCGCTCCCTGCTGATCATCATTTTGCCCATGCTGATTTTGCAAACGGTGCTGCTGTTTGTGTTTATGGAACGGCATTGGCAAATGGTGACGCAGCGGCTTTCTGCCGCCGTAACCCGCGATATTTCGGCCATCATTGTGCTGTTGGAAAAATACCCCAATGACAGCGCAGAGATCCTCGCAGTTGCGCGCGAGAAAATGGCGCTTACGGCGACATTGGAAAAAAATGGCGAATTGCCTGCCCCGCGCCCAAAACCGTTTTTCTCGATTCTTGATCAATTGCTCAGTGATGAATTGCGCCGCCAGATCAACCGGCCCTTCTGGATCGATACGGTGGGCGATTCACCGCTGATTGAAATTCGCATCAAGCTGGATGGCGAGGTGTTGCGCATTTTTACCCGGCGCAGTCAGGCCTATGCGTCCAACACCCATATTTTCATCATCTGGATGTTTGGTACCTCACTGGTGCTGATCATTATCTCAACCCTGTTTTTGCGTGGCCAGATCCGCCCCATTCTGTCGCTGGCCGCCGCTGCCGAGAGCTTTGGCAAGGGCCAAAAGCCTGAGAAGGATTTCGTGCCGCGCGGGGCTGATGAAATTCGCCGCGCTGGCCGCGCCTTCATTTTGATGCGCGAGCGCATTGAGCGCCAATTGGAGCAGCGCACAGCCATGCTGACCGGGGTGAGCCATGATTTGCGCACCATTCTCACCCGCTTCAAGCTGCAACTGGCCTTGGCCGGAGACAATCCCGATCTTGAGCCGTTAAACGAAGATGTCGATGCCATGCAATCCATGCTGGAGGGCTATATGGCGTTTGCCAAAGGCGAAGCCGAAGAGAATTTCGGCCCCTGCAATTTGAGCGAGATGTTCGAGAAGATCAGCAGCGATTACACGCTGCACGGCAAGGATTTCAGCTTCCACATTACCGGCGATGACAATGTGCGTGTGCGCCCAAATGCCTTTTGGCGCCTTGTCGGCAATCTGGCCGCCAATGGCCGCCGCTATGCGCAAAAAGTCCATGTGGAGGCAAGGCACGGCAGCAAATGGCTGACCATCGTGTTTGATGATAACGGCCCCGGCATTCCCGAAGCATCACGCGAAGACGTGTTCAAACCATTCTATCGGCTGGATGAAGCGCGCAATCTCGATTCGTCCGGCACCGGCTTAGGCCTGGCAATTGCCCGCGATATTGCCCGCAGCCACGGCGGCAATGTGACCTTGTCAGACAGCCCCATGGGCGGCTTGCGCGCCAAGATTCGCATCCCCGTTTAAGATGTGACTTTTAAGATATGACTGGTGCCTAAGAACCGTTTTTTTAAGAATTTGGGAGAGAGAAATGAGCTTTGATATCAAGACCATGCAATGGTTTAACCCGCCAGAAAACGCGACATGGACCGAGCGCGGCGTGGTCGTTGAAACAAAAGACGCCAGCGATTTCTGGCAAAAGACCTATTATGGCTTCACGCCGGATAATGGCCACTTTCTCTCCACCACCCGGAGCGGCGATTTTACCGTCGAAGTCAGCTTTTCCGGCCAGTATGAAACCCTCTACGATCAGGCCGGTTTGATGCTGCGCGTGGATGAAACCCATTGGGTCAAATGCGGTGTGGAATATACCGACGGGCACATGCATTTCAGCACGGTTGTTACCAATGATCACTCGGACTGGTCGGTTGTTGTGCTGCCGGGAGAGCCAAAGGTGGTTTCAGCACGGATCACCCGGCTGGGCGATGCGCTTTTCATTCAATACAGCATTGATGAAGGGAAAAATTGGGCCATGGCCCGACTGGCGTGGTTTTCACCAAAACCAGAGAAAGTGCAGGTGGGGCTTATGGCCTGCTCGCCGAAGCGCGCCGGCTTTCGCGTTGAGTTCTTTGATTTCAAACTTGGCGATCCCGTCTCACGCGAGATTCACTGAACGACTGCATAATTCCTTAAATCGGAGTGGATTTAAGGTGAAAATTATGCAGCAGATTTAGAGTGTTACAGCGTCCTTTGTCGCCATATTTGGTGAGAGGCGCTGTAGGCTCACATCATCTTTTTGCCGTTCGGAACACCCTGCTCAACCGAGGCCAGAACAATCGCTCCATTCTCATCCTCAAAGCCGAGGGTGAGAACTTCGGAGCGCACCGGGCCAATCTGGCGCGGCGGAAAATTCACCACGCCCAGCACTTGGCGGCCAATCAGGCTTTCCGGCGTGTAATGGACGGTAATCTGCGCCGATGAACGCTTGATGCCGATCTCGGCACCAAAATCGATTTTGAGCTTATAGGCTGGTTTGCGCGCCTGTGGAAAATCCTCTGCCTCGATGATCGTACCGACACGAATATCGACCTTTTCAAAGTCACCATAGGTGATCTCGGCAGAGATTTTCTCATCACCACTCACGATGCCAGCTCCTCTGCGCGGGTCTTTGCCGCCGCAATCGCCGCATCAAACAGAGGCTGCATCGCATCATCCGCCATCAATACCGAAAGTGCTGCTGCTGTTGTGCCACCCGGCGAGGTGACGTTTTTGCGCAACGTCGCGGCATCGTCAGAGGATTGATGCAAGAGCTCACCCGCACCGGCAACCGTTTCACGCGCAAGCCGCATGGCAAGATCCGCAGGCAAACCGGCCTTGCGACCCGCTTCCGCCATGCATTCAACCAGATAGAACACATAGGCAGGTCCACTGCCGGAAACAGCCGTGACAGCATCAATATCGCTCTCACTGGCAACCCATTCCACCGGGCCGCTGACTTTCAAAAGGTCGTGCACAGTGGCGCGCTGCGCCTCGCTGACAAGCCCGTTGGCGTAAGCACCGGTAATGCCGCGCCCCACCATAGCTGGCGTGTTGGGCATGGCCCGCACCATGGCCACAGCTCCCAGATGGCTTTCCATAAAGGCAAGCGTCTTGCCAGCAGCAACCGAGACCACAACGGTATCGCTGCCCACCAGATTTTTCAGCGATGGCAGCGCCGCTGCCATGATCTGAGGTTTGACGGCCAGAAACAACAGTGACACTGTTGTGTTTACAGGTGCCTCAGTCACATGCTGCACGCCTGCCTCTTGAAAGCGCGCTTTGGCGGCATCATTGGCACCGGGATCGATGACAAGAATAGAGGATGGATCAACACCATTCTTGAGCCAGCCGGACAGCATGGCACCGCCCATATTGCCCGCACCCACCAAAGCAATCAAACCGCTCATTCTCAGGCTTCCCCAACCGTGGTAAACAGCACAACGTCCATGGCAGCTTTTGCATCCAGCCCAGACCAGATGACGTATTGGAAAGCCTCATAATAAGCTTCACACGCTTCAACCGCGCTGGAGAGCAGCACTTCAACTTGCTGATTGGTGGGTTCTGCGCCACCGGCCAACAGCAGGGACTGGCGGAAAATCACCACATCTTCCTGCTTCCACAAATCAAAATGGCCCATCATCACCTGCCCGTTGATGCGCGACAGCAGACGGATGATCTCATTGACCTTGGCATCAGGCACGCGCAGATCAAACGCGCAGGCGAGATGCAGGGACTCGCATTCTTCCATCCAGGAAAACGATACCTGATAGGCTGCCCAACGGCCGTTTACCGTCATGGCAATTTCATCTTCACATGACCGCTCGAACGACCAGTCATTATTTGAAGCCACAAACTCGATCATATCAACCGGGTTGGACTGACGTTCCATTTGCAATTCCATAAGGGTCATGCCGCACCTTTTCAGCCGGGAACGCTTGAACCGCAGACAAAAGGATACCCCCTCGTCAAAACGCCACGCATCCACCGGAAACACATTTCGAATGATACCCAATACCCCCAGAGTGCTTGTGGCACCCTGCCCGAAACTTGCCGGGTCGTTTCGAATCATCATTTAAAATCAGTGTATAACGGCGGGAGTCTCAAACCAGCCCCACCGAGCGCTTTTCACAACCGTTGCTGTGGACAGCGCTTGTTTTCATCTCTCAGAACCGGGGCTTAACTGACTCTGGCCATTGTGTTTTTTGGCACTATCCACATGTGGAAAAAAAACGTAACCAATCATTAAGCATAAGCCAAAAGCCGCTGTAAAATCGAAAGCTTAGAGCATAAAAAAAACGGCTGCACTCCCGCGCAGCCGCTCTATTGCGTCATTAATGATTTGCACGAAATACTACGGAAAAACAGGAATCTAATCCAATCTTCCGTAACTCGTTACTTGCCATCACCCGACAGCTTGGCTTCCAGCGCTTCGATTTTGGCGCGCAGAGCCTCGTTTTCGTCCAACGCCTTCAGCGCCATCTCGCGCACCACATCAAACTCTTCGCGGCGCACCACATCCAGACTGTTGAGCCAGCGCTCGGCCTGCGCATGAAAGGCGGTCTCGGCCTCGCGGCGCACACCTTGGGCAGCGCCAGCCGCATCGGTCATCAGCTTTGCAAATTCGTCCATGATACGATTGGTTCCGGTGCTCATTATCGCGCTCCATCTGGCCATAGGGTTATGCCCGTCCTGGGCATCCAAACTCGATATTTATGCAGGTAGGCATTCGCAACGCGGCTTGCAAGACAAAATTCCCCTGACAAACGTGGCTTCTGCCATCATTAACCCCAGAATCACCTTGACGGTGCAAAGGCCGCCCGCCATTTTCCGGGCAAACAGTGAGAGAATGTCCTTGAATACAGCGCTAAGCCTTTTCACCGAGCTACCTTATCCTCAAATTGACCCGATTGCGATCAGCATCGGGCCGCTGGCGATCCGCTGGTATGGTCTTGCCTATGTCACCGGCATTCTGCTCGGCTGGTGGCTGGCGCGGCGCATGATCAACACGCCACGGCTTTGGCCAAACAATTACACGCCGATCACCGAAAAGCACCTTGATGACTTTCTGGTCTGGGCAGCGCTTGGCATCGTGCTGGGTGGCCGCATTGGCTATATTCTGTTTTACGATCTCGATCCGGTACTGGCCAATCCCATGGTCGCCCTTGAGATCTGGCGCGGCGGCATGTCTTTCCATGGCGGCCTCACCGGTGCCACCCTTGCCATGATCATATTTGCGCGCCGAAACGGCCTGCCTGTGTGGATGCTGTTTGATGTGGTGGCCTGCGTTGCTCCCATCGGCCTGTTCTTTGGCCGCATCGCCAACTTCATCAATGGCGAGCTTTGGGGCCGCGTCAGCGATGTGGCCTGGGCCATGCAATTTCCAACCGGCGGGCCTTTTACCCGTCACCCCAGCCAGCTTTATGAAGCAGCGCTTGAAGGAATTGTGCTGTTCATCCTCGTGCAAGTTCTGGGTCGCACAACATCGGCACTGAAGAAATCGGGCACCATCAGCGGCGTTTTCATCTGTGGCTATTCTCTGGCCAGAATTTTCGTTGAGTTTTTCCGCGAGCCAGATGTGCAACTGGGCTATCTGGCGGGCGGTTGGCTCACCATGGGCATGGTTTTGTCCATGCCAATGTTTGCGCTTGGCTTGTGGGCAATATGGCGCGCGCAAACCGCGACACCGGCATAAAGCCTGAAACCCTGAAGGGTTTGAGGAAAGATTATGCATCATATTTAGAGTGCTACGGCCTCCTTTGCGCGAGGTTTAAAACGCGCAGTGCCGTAGACCCCAACAATGAACAGGGGCCTATCACGTATGAGTACTCCACTCGGTGACAAGATCAAAAGGCTGATCCACCTGAATGGTCCCATGAGCGTCAGTGATTATTTTGCGCTCTGTCTGGCCGATCCGGAATTTGGCTATTATAAAACCCGCGAGCCTTTTGGCGCGAAGGGAGATTTCACCACCGCACCTGAAATCAGCCAGATTTTTGGTGAGATGATTGCCGCCTTTATGGTGCACACATGGAAATGCCACGGCCTGCCCAACCCGGTGCGGCTGGTTGAATTTGGCCCCGGACGCGGCACGATGATGAGTGATATGTTGCGGGTGATTGCGAAACTCGCCCCCGATATGTACCGCGACACCAGCGTGCACATGATTGAAACCAGCGAACGCCTGCGGCAGGTGCAACAAAACACCCTTGCCGCCCATATTGAAAAAATCTCCTGGCATGACACGCTGGAAGATGCACCCGCAGGCTTCACGCTGGTGGTTGCCAATGAGCTGTTTGATGCCATTCCCATCCGGCAGTTCGTCAAGGCAGGCCCGCATTTTGTCGAGCGGGTTATCGGCCTCGACCATGACGATGAATTGGTTTTCGCCCTTGGCACCGCCGTTCTCGATCCATCCTTCCTGCCGGAAGGAGCCGAACGCGCGCCGGACGGTACGATCTATGAATTCTCACCTGCGCGTCGTGCCGTGATGGAAGGCCTTTGCCACCGCCTTGGTCAGGAAGGCGGCACCGCCCTGATTATTGATTATGGCCATATGGCAACCGGCTTTGGCGACACATTGCAGGCGGTGCGCGCCCATGATTACGATCCGCCACTGGCCCATCCGGGCATTGCCGATCTGACCAGCCATGTCGATTTTGAAGATCTGGCCCGCACCGCGATGAGCAACGGCGTCTCGGTCACCGGCTGTATGCGTCAGGGTGATTTTTTGCTCGGCCTCGGCATTGCCGATCGCGCTGGCGTGCTGGGACGTGGCAAGGACGCCGCCACCCAATTGATGCTGACAGAAGCCGTCACCCGATTGGCGGGTGACGGCGAAGGCAGAATGGGCGAGTTGTTCAAGGTTTTGGCCGTCTCCACCCCGGCCCTGTCTTTGCCCCCCTTTCGTCCCCTCCATTGATAAGGTTGCAGCCATGTCCAACTCCGTTCCTCAGCCGCTGCAAAGCCCCCTGCTTGCCAAAGGTGTGAGTGCTGGCATTGCTCATGGCTTTTTCACCCGCGCAGGCGGGGTCTCAAAAGGTATTTATCAGGGTCTGAACGTTGGCCTTGGCTCTCATGACAATCGAGAGCATGTGCTTGAAAACCGCAACCGCGTTGCGCGCTGGTTTGATATTGATGCATCGCATCTGGCCACAGTACATCAGGTGCATTCGCCCGATGTTATCACGGTGACAGCGCCGCTTGGCGACAATCGCCCGCAGGTGGATGCCATGGTAACAGCGACGCCGGGTCTGGCACTCGGCGTTTTATCGGCCGATTGCGGGCCGATCCTGTTTGCCGATCCAGCCCATCGGGTGATTGGTGCCGCCCACGCCGGATGGAAAGGTGCTTTGACCGGCGTGTTGGAAAACACCATCAATGCCATGATTGCCCTTGGGGCCAAACGCGATAGCATTGTCGCCACCCTTGGCCCCTCCATCAGCGCCAAAGCCTACGAGGTCGGGCCGGAGTTCGTGGAGCGCTTTCTTGCACATGATGCGTCTTACAGCGCGTTTTTCACCCCCTCGCCCAAGCCCGGCCATGCCATGTTTGATCTGCCGGGACTGACGGTGAAAAGATTGCAGGGTGCCGGAATCCATGCCGACATGCTAGGGATTTGCACCTATGGCGATTCGGAGTCCTTTTTCTCCTATCGCCGCACAACCCATGCTGGTGAGCCGGATTATGGTCGTCAGGTATCCGCAATTTACCTCAGGGAGATATCCCCATGACGCTACACTTTTCTGAAACAGAATATGCATCGCGCCTGGATCAATTGAAGGTTCGAATGGCCACTGAAAAGCTGGATGCTGTCCTGCTGTTCGCGCAGGAGAGCATGTACTGGCTGACAGGGTATGACACTTTCGGCTATTGCTTTTTTCAGACACTGGTGGTCAAGGCCGATGGCGAGATGACGCTTTTGACGCGCTCCGCCGATCTGCGTCAGGCGCGCCATACCTCCAATATTCAAAACATCAACATCTGGGTGGACCGCACCAATGCCGACCCAACCATTGATCTGAAAGATCTGCTGAATGATCTCGATCTTTTGGGCGCGCGGATTGGGGTGGAATATGACACCCACGGCATGACCGGCCGGGTCGCCCGCCTGCTCGACAATCAGTTGATGAGCTTTTGCCAGATGGTCGATGCCTCCTATCTGGTAAGCGAATTGCGGCTGATCAAAAGCGCTGAGGAAATTGCCTATATTGAGAAAGCAGCACAGCTTGCCGACGACGCACTGGATGCGGCCTTGCAACTGACCGGCCCAGGTGCCGATGAGGCCGCCATTCTGGCCGCAATGCAGGGAGCCGTCTTTGCCGGTGGCGGCGATTATCCCGCCAATGAATTTATCATTGGCTCCGGCCAGGATGCGCTGTTGTGCCGCTACAAGGCCGGTCGTCGCACGCTGGATGTCAATGATCAATTGACACTGGAATGGGCCGGTGCTTTCGCCCACTACCACGCCGCCATGATGCGCACGGTGGTGATTGGTGAGCCAACGGCCCGCCACCTTGAGCTGTTTGATGCCTGCTATGATGCCATTCAGGAAATTGAAAAGGTCATGCGCCCCGGCCATACCTTTGGCGATGTGTTTGAGGCGCACTCAAGGGTGCTGGATGCGCGCGGCCTGACGCGCCATCGGCTCAATGCCTGCGGCTACTCGCTTGGTGCACGTTTTTCGCCATCGTGGATGGAGCACCAGATGTTCCACACCGGCAATCCGCAGCCGATTTTGCCCGATATGTCTCTGTTCATCCATATGATCATTATGGATTCAGAGCACAATATCGCCATGACCCTTGGCCACACCTACCTCACCACTGAGGACGCACCACGGGCCTTATCACGACATCCACTTGAGATGATCGTAAAATAATGACGATTTAAGATAGAATTTAACGATTTCGGAAGACAATAACGAGATGCTGAAGCGCGATACCCTGTTTGCCCGAGCATTTCTGTCTTTCGTTTGATGATGGAAAATCTCTGGCTGTTTGTTTTTGCGTATTTCCGGGCGGGACACTGGTTTCAATCGGAAATACGATCAGGAGGCCGCCATGAGATATTCCGTTTCCGGGCCTGCCATGATCGCGGCCCTCAGCATGGTTCAAGGCTGCACGGTCTCGGATACCTTGACGCCACCGCTGGATGTTGGCACCAGCGGCTCGATCAGCAATAGCGCCCCTTTGAACCAAACCGACATGCAAACGGCAATCGCCCAAAATCAGGGCGCCCAAAATCAGGGCGTCCAAAATCAGGGCGTTTCGTCAAGCGCCATGGGCGGGCAAACCGAAGCGAGCTATTCCTATCCGCAACAGCCCATTGAAGATGGGCAACCTTCGCCCCAAAATTCACTGGAAGCCCAGGCACAGGCTTTGCAAAACGGCTACAATCCCGTGGCGTCCAAACCCTTGGGCGACAATCCTGGCTGGCAAGAACACTCACAGCACCATGGTGGCACTCGCCAGCCTGTGGAAAACCACCGCATCTTAAACGAGCAATCACAACCCCGCCAAGCGCCGGTTTATGGTGGTCAGGAGGCGCAGGCCCCAGCCTCTTCGCAGGCAGCAAACCCTGCCCCGGAAAGCGCGCAGCAAGCCGCCCTTGCGCCCGATCCAGCCTCCGCTAACGCCATTCGGTTTTTGCCCATCATTGGCGCGCCATCGCAAGTGGTCATGCCGCTGTCGCGTCAGCTTGGCATGGAAGCGCGGGAAAAAGGCCTTGTTTTACGGGACTCAAGCACCGAACCGGCCCAACATATCCTGAAAGGTTATTTCTCGGCCTATAATGATGGCGGCCGCACCGTGGTTGTCTATGTGTGGGATGTTCTGGACGCCAGCGGCAATCGCCTGCACCGTATTCAAGGGCAGGAAACCGTGCCCGGCAAGGCCAAAGATCCATGGGCATCGGTGCCCGCATCGACCATGCAAAACATTGCAACCAAAACCATGGATGACTACCAGGAGTGGCGCACCAAAAGCGCCGGATAGGACGTAAACCATGTCCATTTACGAAATTCAGCAGAAGAGCGCGTAAACCTCTTGCATTCAAGGCGAAGGGCGCTAAAAAGCCCGCAAGAGAGCGCCGCGTATCACTGAAAATACGCTCGCTTCGTGCTAACAGTTTTAGATCTGCCGCGTAAGGCTAAGCCCGATCAATAACGGTCCCGCAGCTTTAGCGCCAGCTTGCAAACAGGCGGACATACATGAAGGTCTTCGCAGGTAATTCAAACCGGCAACTTGCAGAAGCAATCTGTAAATATCTCAATCTTCCGCTTGGAAAGGCCAGCGTTCGGCGCTTTGCTGACCAGGAAATCTTCGTGGAAATTCAGGAAAACGTGCGCGGCGAGGATGTATTTGTCATCCAGCCCACCTCTTTTCCCACCAATGACCACCTGATGGAACTGCTGATCATGATTGATGCCTTCCGCCGGTCTTCGGCCAAGCGCATCACAGCCGTTATTCCTTATTTCGGCTATGCCCGTCAGGATCGTAAATCGGGCTCTCGTACGCCCATTTCGGCCAAGCTGGTGGCCAATCTCATCACCGAGGCCGGTGCCGACCGCGTGATGACCATGGATCTCCATGCAGCCCAGATTCAGGGCTTTTTCGATATTCCCACCGACAATCTCTATGCCGCACCGCTTTTGACCCGCGACATTAAACAGCATTACGACCTGAAAAACCTGATGGTGGTCTCGCCAGACGTTGGCGGCGTTGCCCGTGCCCGCTCACTTGCCAAGCGGCTCGACTGTCTCTTGGCCATTGTTGACAAGCGCCGCGACCGCCCAGGCGAATCTGAAGTCATGAATGTGATTGGCGATGTGACCGGCAAGGATTGCATCCTGATCGACGACATCATCGATTCCGGCGGCACTTTGTGCAACGCAGCCGAAGCGCTTTTGAAGCAGAGTGCCAACAGCGTCACCGCCTATATCACCCATGGCGTATTGTCTGGCGGCGCGGTTGCCCGCGTTTCCTCATCCAAATTGCGCGAATTGGTGATCACCGATTCCATCCAGCCCACAACGGCTGTGCTGTCAGCCCCCAATATCCGTGTTGTCAGTGCAGCAACGCTTTTGGGTGAAGCCATTGACCGCACCAGCGCGGAGGCCTCGGTTTCCAGCCTGTTCGACGATTGAGCAGATAAAACATCGGACCGAAAACCGTTTTCCGCTTTTTGGTCCGATGCTTTGCATCTCATGCATAATTGCCGCGCCGGCAATCGATTTATGGAATTACAGTAGATTAAAAATGTTACAGCGCCCTTTCTGCGCCATATATGGTGAGAGGCGCTGCACGCCGGGGATGGGGTATTACAGCGCCGTGACACGAGCCGCCCTTATCAATCATGCTGGTGCGGTTCCATGAATTGCGATCATCGCGGCAAACCCTCTTTAAATTTGATGGAAAAGTAATCTGATAGCATTACACTGTCGGGCGCGCGCGCTGCTGAACGCAAAACGCTTTTATTGACCATACATCGGGATTGAGGACCCTAACCCTACCATGCACGCCCATATCGCCAGCGATCACACTCCTCCCGGTGACAAGCTAGAACCGCCCATGGCGTTAACAAGCGATATCATGCTGGCCCATCCTCATGCCCATGATTTCATACGCCAGCAGGCGGCGGGCTTTTTGTCACGTTTTAAAGAAATTCCTCTTGTTGCGCGGATTTTTGCCAGCCATCAGCGCTGGCTGCTGGCGCATATTGCGCTGGTACAATATTTCGAGACCGGACAGATTTTACCGGCGCGGTTTTTTGATCGAATCGAAGACAATGATGTCGCCAGCCGCAACACAGCAGATGCTTTCCTCAAGGAAATGGAAGTCTACGGCATCGTCTCCCCGATTACAGCGCAAGACCGGCGCAGCCGCCCAATTGTGCCATCAGACATGAGCATCAATGCAGCCCTGAATTGGTTGGAGCTCCATCTCGAGACACTCGACCGTTTTGATAACGGAAACCGGGTTCAAAAATTTCATGCCTCGGGTCGAGACATGGGCAAGATCCATCCGCTCATCACAGCGGATTTCATGCAGACCGCAGAACTGCGTGACCAGCCGAAAGTGTTCGATCCCTTTATATGGCTGAACAATGGTAATATCATCATTGACTGGTTGATTGCCAATTCTCAGCCAGTTGATGCAGACGCCAAACGCATACCAGTCGGTATCGTCTCCATTCAGACCATGTCTGAGATCTTCCATCTGTCGCGAACCCATCTCACCCGTAAATTGCTTGATGCTGCGAAAGTTGGCACTATTGGCTGGCTGGGCCCGCGCGGCCGTTCCGAGCTTTGGATTTCCAACGAGTTTCGCGCAGAATATGCCCGCGCTCAATGCATCAAGCTTGCCATCATTGATCGCGCCTGCGCGCGCTGCGGGTTTCTTTAAACTTTGCCCGGTTCAGATTTAGAGTCTGTCAGGTTCAGATTGAACCAGACAGACTCTAAACTTCTTTGTTTGAGTTTGTCTTTTCGGGAAAACCGGATTCCACTTTTCCCTGACAAACTCTAAGGAACTGTGCAACAGGCCTGTCAGCGCTGAGGCAGCGGACAGGCCTCACCATTAAACAGTTTTGAGCGGGTCAAAAAGCGCTTTTCGCGGCCATTATCGAGCGAAAACATCCCGCCACGGCCTTTCACGACATCGATGATCAATTGCGTGTGTTTCCACACCTCATACTGGCTTTGGTGAATGTAAAACGGCACACCATCAATCTCACCCAGCTTCACATCGGTGTCGCCAACGATATAATCATCGGCGGGATAACACATCGGCGACGAGCCATCACAACAGCCGCCGGATTGGTGAAACAGAATTTCGGGATAATCGCGCTTGATCTCACGGATCAGCTCAAGCGCTGCATCCGTTGCAACCACCCTTTGCTCTGGAATTTGCTGATCCATGCCGCTTGCCTCCCATCAATGCCAAATGACTGGCGGAGGTATGCCTCCGCCAGCATGTTGTCTCACGCTTTCACGTCACTCAAGCCTTAGAAGAAGCCCAGAGCCTTGGTGCTGTAGCTTACCAGCATGTTCTTGGTCTGCTGATAATGATCAAGCATCATTTTGTGGGTTTCGCGGCCAATGCCCGATTGCTTGTAACCACCGAAGGCGGCATGGGCTGGATAGGCATGGTAGCAATTGGTCCACACACGACCAGCCTGGATGTTGCGGCCAAAGCGGTAGCATGTATTGGCCTCACGGCTCCACACGCCTGCACCCAGACCGTAGAGCGTGTCGTTGGCAATTTCCAGCGCCTCAGCCTCGTCCTTGAAGGTGGTCACAGACACAACAGGACCGAAGATTTCCTCCTGGAAAACCCGCATCTTGTTATGGCCCTTGAACACGGTCGGCTTCACGTAATAACCACCGGCCAAATCGCCAGACAGCATATTGCGCGACCCACCGGTCAGCACTTCGGCACCTTCCTGTTTGCCAATATCGAGATAGGAGAGAATTTTCTCCAATTGCTCGTTAGACGCCTGCGCACCGATCATGGTTGACATATCGAGCGGGTCGCCCTGCACAATGGCCTCAACCCGCTTCACGGCCTTTTCCATGAACCGATCGTAGATCTTTTCGTGCACCAGCGCGCGGCTTGGGCAGGTGCACACCTCACCCTGATTGAGGGCAAACATGGCAAAGCCTTCAAGAGCCTTATCCAGATAATCATCATCTTCACGCATCACATCTTCAAAGAAGATGTTCGGCGATTTACCACCCAGTTCCAGTGTCACTGGAATGAGGTTCTGGCTGGCGTATTGCATGATCAAGCGACCAGTCGAGGTCTCGCCGGTAAAGGCGATCTTGGCAATGCGTGGGCTGGATGCCAAAGGCTTGCCCGCTTCAAGGCCAAAACCATTGACGATATTGAGCACACCGGCTGGCAGGAGATCACCCACCAGATCAATCCACACCAGAATGGAGGCAGGCGTCTGTTCGGCAGGTTTCAACACCACGCAGTTGCCAGCCGCCAAGGCAGGAGCAAGCTTCCAAGCTGCCATCAGAATCGGGAAGTTCCACGGAATGATCTGGCCAACCACGCCCAATGGCTCATGGAAATGATAGGCAACGGTGTCGTGGTCCACTTCGCCAATCGAGCCTTCCTGAGCGCGAACGCAGGCGGCGAAATAGCGGAAATGGTCGATAGCCAGCGGAATGTCGGCGGCCATGGTTTCGCGCAAAGGCTTGCCATTGTCCCAGGTTTCCGCCCGCGCCAGAAGCTCAAGATTGCTTTCCATCCGGTCGGCAATCTTGTTGAGTATATTGGCGCGCTCGGCAACCGAGGTGCGGCCCCATTTGTCCTTGGCGGCATGGGCGGCATCAAGTGCGAGATTGATGTCCTTCTCGTCGGAGCGCGCTACATCGCAAAGCTTGCCGCCCGTTACGGGCGTGGTGTTTTCAAAATACCGGCCGCCCACCGGCTCACGCCATTCGCCACCAATAAAATTGCCGTACTTCAATTTAAACGGCGTGCTGGCTTTGGTCTGTGTCTGAATGTTCATGTCTCATCCTCCCTGATGAAGGTTCGTTTGGAACCGTGAGAAAAAGATGCAACCGGATTGCGCAAGATGAAAGAGCACAAAACCAATGCCGCAGTGCACAGTGTCGCATCCGTGAGACAGTGAAGCGCCCAGCCCTCAATGAATATCAAATCGCTTCATTTTTCGATGCAAGGTTGCACGGCTGATACCCAAAAGCTGGGCGGCGCGTGATACATTGCCTTTGGCGCGTGACAACACCCGTTTCAGCGCCGAGCGCTCGGCCTCTATCAGATCATCGCCGGCATCATGATGTTTTTCCCGCAAAGCGTCTGCGGCGGGAAGTCCGGCAGCGATCAGTTGATCGTCAATCTGCAAAGCCATTCTGGCGGCGCGGGTTGCGCCCAGCACCAGATCATCGCCATCCACGGCCAACAGTGCCGCAGGTGTCGCGGTGTTGGGCAGCATGATGATTCGCGCCATGGGAAAGGCCATGCGAAACAGGTTGGTTTCCACCCGCACCGCCGCATCGCGCAGGGCTTGCGCGAGAATATTCATGGACAGGTCCGTCACATCATGTCGGCAGGTGGAAATATCAAGGGCTGCGGCCAACTGACCCCGATGATCGCGCACCGGCACCGTTGCGCAACTGAGGGCAATGTTGGCGCTGAGAAAATGCTGATCACGGTGAATGATCACCGGGCGTTCATCGGCAAGGGCCGTTCCAATGCCATTGGTGCCCACGCTTTGCTCGCTCCATTCCGCCTGCTCCCAAAGGCCCAAGCGGTGAAAATCGGCATCATCGCCAGAGGCACTGCGCCGCTCCAGCACCACGCCCTGCGCATCGGCCAGCACAAGGCAGCAGCCTGATCGGCCCACGGTTTGAAACAGGCGGTCCAGCTCGTCAGAGCTTGCTGCAATCAAAGCATCCATGCGCTCGCGGGCCTGACGGAAGGCGGCTTGATCCAGCGTTCGCGGCTTTGCCGCCTGATCGGGGCTTAAGCCATACACATCAAGGCAGCGCCGCCAGGATGCCGCAATCGGCGAGCGCGCCGCCGTGGAGCCTTTCAATGCTGTGGAATAAACCGTATCCGAGTGTTTGCATCCGACATTCATATGCTCCTCCCAAAGCAAACGTTTATCTGCCATCAAGATGAACCGCCAAACCGCCAAAGGCAATGGCAAAGACACAACAGGCACACCGCATCATGCGTTTTAGGGCCATCAAACCCCTAACAAGCCTTGCAAGCACGGCACTTTCGTATTATAGCGCCCCCGTCCGTGTAGACACCCTTGGAGGCAACACGGATGAAGCCCTGATATCGGTATCGTCATCATCGCTTCAGGTTCCATGTCTTTGGCAGATGCCAACGGCTGGAGCTCTCCAGTAACTTTGAAAGGTATTGCCATGAGCAACGCAACTTATGAGCTCAAGGCCGAAACGCGCGAACGGGTTGGTAAGGGGTCCTCCCGTGAACTTCGTCGCAACGGCTTGATTCCCGCTGTCATCTACGGTGACAAGCAGGCCCCTATTGCTATTACCCTGAACACCAATGAAGTCACCAAGCGTATTCACGCTGGCGGTTTCATGACCACGGTTGCCACCATTGACGTCAATGGCGAAAAGATCAGCGTTCTGCCGAAGGACTACCAGCTGGACCCGGTTCGCGACTTCACCATGCACGTTGACTTCCTGCGCGTTACCGCAAACAGCCACGTTGTGGTTTCGGTTCCAGTGCACTTCATCAACGAAGAAAAGTCTGCAATCAAGACCGGCGGCGTGCTGAACATCGTTCGTCACGAAGTTGAACTGCACGCTTTGGCTAACGCCATTCCAGAAGCTCTGACATTCGACCTGACCGGTCTGAAGGTTGGCGACAGCATTCACATCTCCGCCATCAAGCTTCCTTCTGGCACAAGCCCGGTTATCACTGACCGTGACTTCACCGTTGCAACCATTGTTGCTCCGGCTGCTGGCGTTACCGAAGAAGAAGAACCAACTGCTTAATCAGCACAGCGTTTCAATGCATGAAACTGAAAAGTTTCAAGCATAGTCCTACGCAACATTCTTCTAAATCGTTTAAACCCGCCTTCTGGCGGGTTTTTTCATGGCGAACGCCTTTATATTTTCGCGCTACACGCGACATTTTTAGCTAACATTAACAAATGAAGTGAATTATCATCCCCAAAAATCAAAAGAACGGGGACCAGAAATTGTATTCAAATATATCAACCAATGTTTGTTGCGTGTACCGATGAAGAGCTCGGTGGAGCGCCGTTTTCTAGCACTGGTGGCCTGCACGGTGTTTGTCTGCATCGTTCCGCTCTTCACACTGTTCCTTTGGCTTGCATCTTCTAACGCATCAACCGAGCAAAGACACAATATCTCCGTGTTACTCACCGCAAATGCAAAGGCGATGGCAAAGCCCTTGTGGGATTTTGATGCCGAGAGCGTCAGGCAGATTGCAGCGGCCGTTGTATCGGATGCCAGCGTCATGCGCGTCACGGTCAAGGATCAGACGGGCGACATCGATATCACCTTGCCTTCAGCGCCGCTCTCGCCAGCATTGAACATAACATCCTTGTCCGAGAACATCATCTATCAACATATTGATGGCCCCAAACAGGTCGGCACCATCACGCTGTTCTTTCAGCCCACCGGCTTTTTCTCGAGCGTGGATAGTAATGAGAGAATTCTTGTCGCCATTTTCTCCGGCGCTTTGCTGATTGTCATCGGCACCACCGTGTTCGGCAACCGGATGATGGTCATGCGGCCCCTTGCCAAATTGACCGCCGCCATTGAGGCAACCCAGCAGCTTGGCTCACGACACAGCGTTGACTGGGCCTCAAATGACGAAATGGGCCAGTTGGCCGACAGTTTCAACACCATGCAGCTCAAGCTGCAACAAGAAGAGAACGAACTGAAAAACGCCCACAGGCTGGCGACTGAGACCTATAATGCCACCCCGGCCATGTTATATTCGCTGGATCAATATGATCGCATCATCGGCGTCAGTGATCATTGGGTGTTGGCAACGGGATATAGACGCGAGAACGTCATTGGCCTGTTCTTCGCCGAACTGCTGAGTGAAAGCGGTCGTCAGGCCTACGAAACCCGTAAAGACAACGCTAACGCTGCCGCAAGGTGGGAACACACCACCAAATTCGTCTGTGCCGACGGCAGCATCATGGATGTTTTGATCGTTGAATCCAGCCCCAAGATCTCCCCCATGCAAAAGCGGATGTCTCTGAGCGTGATGACGGATATTACCGCGCTCAAGCAAGCGGAAGCGCGCAATCGTCGCCAGGCCCTCACCGATCATCTGACCGGACTGATAAACCGCCAGGGCTTTGAGATGGCGCTGGACAGCGAGATTGCCGAGACCGACAAATATGGCGGCTCTCTTGCCTGTCTGTTTGTGGATCTGGATCGCTTTAAATGGATCAATGACAATCTGGGCCATCATGCCGGCGATAAAACCCTGCAACTGATTGTCAGCATGATTGTCAATCTTTTGCCGCAAAACTCCATTGCCGCGCGCATTGGCGGCGACGAATTTGCCATTTTGCTGCGCGCCAATGATTGCGAAACGGCGGCAACCAATTTGGCCGCAGACATTTGCAAGCTGTTTGAGGCACCCTTTATCATCAAGGGCACATCAACTCGCCTCAGCGCCAGCATCGGCATAGCACTTTATCCGCAACACGCCGACAACGCGTCTGAGCTGCTGCAAAAGGCCGACATGGCCATGTATGATCGCAAGCGCGACGGCAAGAATGGTCTTCAGGTGTTTGACGACACCATCGGACGCAACACCCGCAAGCGCGCCGAAATTGAGCAAACCATTGAAAAAGCCTTGGAAAACGAGTGGTTTGACGCATATTTACAGCCGATCATTGATCTGAAAACCAATCGTATTATCGGCTATGAAGCGCTTATGCGTCTGCATCACCCCGAGCACGGCGTTATGGCTCCTTTTGATATTATCGCAACCGCCGAGGAAACCGGTGCCATTCACGATATTGGCAAGCAGGTTTTTGGCAAAGCATTCGAGCATTTTACCGCTCTTTCCGCGCTGAGCGGCGACAATACATCCTATCTGGCCGTCAATTTGTCGCCTTTGCAGATCGAGCCGAGCCTACCCGTTTGGCTGGCCAGCATTGTCCATCTGTTTAATATTGATCCCTCGCGGATTGTGATTGAAATCACCGAAGCAACCATGCTGCATGACAATCCAGGCATCCAGACAATTTTGCGCAAAATTGCCGATTTTGGGTGCCGGATTGCCCTGGATGATTTTGGCACCGGCTATTCATCGCTCAGTTATCTCAGCCGGTTTATGGTCAATATCGTCAAGATCGACCAGTCCTTCATTCGCTCCATGACAGGCGATGTTCAAGAAACACGCGATCGCAGCCGCATGCTGATTGAAGGCATCACCGCAATCTCCCACAAGATGAAATGCACTGTGGTGGCTGAGGGGATAGAGACCGAAGAGCAGCGGTATCTGCTACAAGCCATTGGTGTCGATTACGGCCAAGGCTATCTTTTTGATCGTCCGCTTTCGTTTGAACAATTGCGCGACCGCATTCTCCACAAGGACATTCCGGCGCTGAAGGTCGTGTGACCAGCACTGTGACGGCCCTATTATCTTCTCGCTCGAACAAAGACTGAGCCATGAAACGAGCATCTGTCTTGATCAAAGCCACCAGAAATCTCGCCTTGGGCAGTGTATGGCTATTGTCGGCCTTGACGACGACCGCCCGCGCCGAGGACCGCATCACCTTCACCACCGAGGATTATCCGCCCTATAATTATGTCGAAGACGGCGTTTACAAAGGGGCTGGCTATGATCAAATGGTGCTGATCCTGAAAGACACAGGTATCCCCTATTCGGTCGAGCTCATGCCATGGGCGCGGGCCTATGCGATGGCGCAATTGAACACGCCAACCTGTGTTTTCTCCACAGCCCATACGCCAGAGCGCGATCCGATGTTCAAATGGGTTGAACCATTGTCGCTGGATCGCAGCATCATGACGGCCAGGAAAGGCTCCGGTGTTCATGTCGATAATCTCGAACAGGCTCGCCGCTATCGCGTTGGCACGCAACGTGATGATTATACTCAGGCCTTTCTGGAGAAACACGGCTTCACGGAGATTGACCTTGCCTCGAGCCTCGATCTGACATTGAAAAAGCTGGAAATCGGACGCATCGATCTTGTCCCCTTGTCGGAGAAATTCTTTCACGATCTGGTCGGGCGTGGCTATCCATTGGAGCAACAGTTTGTCATGACCCAGCAAACTTTTGCGCTGGCGTGCAGCAAATCCGTTCCCGATGCACAGATTGCCAAAATGCAGGCGAGCCTGAACAGGTTGATTGCCAGTGGCCAGCAGCAGGAGATTTTTAAACGCTACGGCCTGATGATCTCCCCCTGAATTCGTGGTACAGCCACCGCGTCGCATTGGTGGCGACCCTTAAAAAACAGCTTCAGGACCACACCATGATCGTTCTTGCCGGACTGGGAAACCCAGGCTCCCAATATGCTGGAAACCGCCATAACATTGGCTTCATGGCGCTTGATGCCATTCATCGCCGCCACGGATTTTCGCCCTGGAGCAAGAAGTTCAAGGCCGAGATTGCCGACGGCACTTTGGCTGGCGAAAAAGTGCTGCTGATGAAACCGCAGACGTTTATGAACCTGTCTGGCGAATCGGTTGGCGAGGCACTGCGCTTTTACAAGCTTGGGCCAGAGCAGTTGGTGGCGATTTATGATGAGCTGGATCTGATGCCCGGCAAGGCCCGCATCAAGCTGGGCGGCGGCCATGGCGGTCACAATGGTATCAAATCCCTCGACGCCCATTGCGGTTTGAACTATCGCCGCCTGCGGCTCGGCATTGGCCATCCGGGCGATAAATCCCGCGTGCAAGGCCATGTGTTGGGCGATTTTGGCAAGCTTGATGCGGAATGGCTGGAGCCGCTGCTGGAAGCACTGGCTGACAATGCCGATATGCTGGTGCGCGGCGAAGACAGCCAATTGCTCAACAAGCTGGCCTTGGCCACAGGGGCAAAGGCGGAAGAGGAAAAGCAGAAAGCCCCCAAACCGCCGAATAAGCCAGCGAAATCGCATATCCATCAAGCCCGCAACAGCGCACAGCCGAAAAAACTGCCGGAAACTGGCCCGATGGCAGAAATGCTGAAGAAGATGTTTGGTGCCAAGAAGGATTGAGATGAGCACGCGCCCCATCACCATTCGTAGCGCCCGAGCTGATGATCTTGAAAGCATTCTGTCGCTATATCAGGAATTGAACAGTGATGACGATCTCTTGAAGCCTGACCTCGTGCGCGAGAAATATGCGGCCATTCTGAACCACCCCGGTCTGACGATATTTCTGGCCCTTGATGCAGACATGCCCGTGGCAACCGCATCACTTGTGGTGATTCCCAATCTCACCCGTGGCGGCAGGCCCTATGCCCTGATTGAAAATGTGGTCAGCGCCGTCAGTCATCGCGGCCAAGGCTTTGGCAAGGCGGTGGTTTGCCACGCCATTGAGGCCGCATGGCAGGCAGGTTGCTACAAAGCCATGCTGCTGACGGGCCGCACCGACCCAAGCATTCATAAGTTCTATGAAGCCTGCGGCTTTGTGCAAAACAAAACCGGCTTTCAGGTGCGCCGAGACGGATAAGACTTGAAATGGTGCCATCCGTATCCTAAATAGCCCAGCAACGAAGACGACTTCGTGCCATCTGCTTCATTGGGGACGACCCTGCTGCATAAATCCTTGAAACAACATTGGTTTAAGGAATTATGCAACCAAATCAGGGAGCATTTTCCATGAAAACCGTCAGAGACCGAGTACAACACGCCATCGTGTTTGAAGTCATCGCCCTTCTCATCATTATTCCACTTGGTATTCTGTTCTTTCACATGCCCGCGAACGACATTGGGCTGATCACCATTGGCAGCGCTGTGGTGGCGACCGGGTGGAATTATATCTATAACCTGCTCTTCGACATCGGCATGAAGCGGGTGAAAGGCGATCTGAACAAGACGATACCGATCCGCGTTTTTCATGCCATCCTGTTTGAGGCCGGATTATTGGCCATTCTTGCGCCGCTGGTTGCACTCTATCTTGGCATAACCTTGGTGGAGGCGCTGATTTTGGATGTGTCACTGTCACTGTTCTATGTGGTTTATGCGTTCCTTTTCAACCTCATCTACGACCGCCTTTTCCCCTTTTCGCAGTCTCGACAAAACGGCTGAGGTGGACCGCACCATGCTTTACTCTTCCGGCTCTGTGGTAAACAGCAGCGGAAAATTCGCCTCTTTGGCGAGGTCATTGGCTTCGATGGATTTGGTTTCGGCAATATCCTTGGTGCAGACCACCACCACGGCCTTGCCGAACCGGTGAGCAGTCATCATCACCCGGTTGCTGGTCTCCGAGCTCATGCGAAACACCGCCTTCAAAACGATGGTCACGAATTCGCGCGGGGTATAGTCGTCATTGTTGAGAATGACTTTGTAAAGCTTCGGCTTTTGCAACTGCAATCTGGATTGCAGTTTTGGCTGTAGGGCAATGTCTTTACGAGGCACTGGCAACTCCCGTCAGCGAAGAATAAAAACAGCATAATGCGAATTGGAGATTGCTTCAACAGGCACCAAAGCCTTGACCACAAGCATCCGTTCCCCCATACGCAAGGCAACAGATTTCAATTGAACCACGGAAAACACCCATGGGCTTTAAATGCGGTATCGTTGGCCTGCCGAATGTTGGCAAGTCCACCCTCTTCAACGCACTCACCAAAACAGCGGCGGCACAGGCTGCCAACTATCCCTTCTGCACCATTGAGCCCAACACTGGCGAAGTGGCCGTGCCTGATCCGCGCATGGACAAGCTGGCCGCCGTTGCCGGTTCCAAGGAAATCATCCCGACCCGGATTTCCTTCGTTGACATTGCTGGTCTGGTGCGTGGTGCCTCCAAGGGCGAAGGTCTGGGCAACAAGTTTCTGGCCAATATCCGCGAAGTCGATGCAGTAGTGCATGTTTTGCGCTGCTTTGAAGATGACGACATCACCCATGTAGAAGGGCGCATCAATCCGGTTGGCGATGCCGAAACCATTGAAACCGAGCTGATGCTGGCCGATTTGGAAAGCCTTGAGCGTCGCACCGAACAGACCCGCAAGCGTGCCACCTCCAAGGATAAGGATTCAGTGGCACAATTGCCAATGATGGAAGCCGCCCTGAAGTTGTTGCAAGACGGCAAGCCAGCCCGTCTGCTGCTGAAAACCGTGGATGCCGAGGAGCGCGAAATCCTCAAGGGTCTCAATCTGCTGACCTCGCACCCCGTCCTTTACGTGTGCAACGTGGCCGAATCTGATGCCGTGAACGGCAATGAGCATACCAAGGCCGTACAGGCCATGGCCGATGCGCAAGGCGCGGAAACCGTGATCATCTCGGCCGCGATTGAAGCCGAAGTGGCGCAATTGCCTGACGAAGAAGCCAAGGAATTCCTCTCCGCGCTGGGCCTTGAAGAAGCTGGCCTCGACCGCCTGATCCGTGCTGGCTATCACCTGCTTGACCTGATCACCTATTTCACGGTTGGCCCCAAGGAAACCCGCGCCTGGACCATTCGTCGCGGCACCAAGGCACCGGCAGCCGCTGGCGTAATCCACACCGATTTCGAGCGCGGCTTTATCCGTGCCTTCACCATTGCCTATGATGATTACGTCACTCTGGGCGGTGAAGTGCCCGCCAAGGAAGCTGGCAAAGCACGTGATGAAGGCAAGGAATATGTGGTGCATGACGGCGACGTCATCCATTTCCGTTTCAACACCTGATCAGGCCACCAAAGGCATGGTTTACCAAAGGAGGCTGGCAACAGCCTCCTTTTTTGTGGCGAAATGCAGGAAACAGGGGAGAAATAAGCCGTCGCCTCGCCTTTAAAAATGGCAACAAGCGCCCAATATCACTGCGACATTTCAATCGATTTTGCCAATCCAACAATAAAGAGGCACACCATGTCCCCACTGCCGATACGGTCCATGTTTATTGTCGCCGCTCTGATGAGCGGAGCCGCCCACGCCAGCGAGATTACGCCGGAACAGGCAAAAGAGATTGAAACCAATCTCACATCCATCCTGCCCAAGGGCATGATCCCGGCGGGCGCAATTACCGTGCAGGCAAAAGGCGACGCCTATCAGGTAACCGTGGATCCCATGGAATTGTTTTCTCTCGACAAGAAGAAGGACATCAAGATTTCAGGGTTGACGCCGTGGGTCTATCGCCTGCGACCAACGGATGACGGGCTGTGGCAGCTGGACCAACAATCCAATCTGGATGTCAAAGCGCAATTCCAGTCGCCGCAGGGCCCGACAGATGTCGAATATGCCATTGCGTCCTCTCAATATAATGGCATTTTTGATCCAGCCCTGCGCTATGCCAAATCCGCGACGTTAAAAGCGCAGAACTTGCGCGTCACCTCGAAAAATCCGGCTCAATCTTTCGATATCGGCCTTGGCTCGTTGGATTATAGCTTGAGCAGCGAAAAGGGTGATAACAACACGCTCAACGTCAAAAATACCATGACGATCAAGGATTACTCTCAGACAATGAACCCGGCGAACAAGCCAGGCACGTTGTTTCAGGCCGCCTCCGGTGCAGGAGAAGGCAACATAACCGGTCTTTCCATGCAAGCTTTGCAGGAAATGGTGTCCATTCTGCTTCAGAATGTGCCCAACAAGCACATCAGACTGGATGACAAGGAACGCTTGAAAACGCTGTTTCGCAGCAGTTTCCCATTGTTTCAAAACGCCTCGCAAAACATTGTCTATCACGATGTTCAGGTCAGTACGAACGGTGCCACATTTGGCGTCAAAAACTACGGGCTGAACCTCAATGCCAATGGCATTCGAAATGATGCCCGCTATGCGATCGGGCTGGACCTTGCGGGCCTGAAACTGCCACCCGGCATGCTGCCTCCAACGTTCACCTCCCTCATCCCGGATGATCTTCACATCAATGTCGCCGCCAGCGGCATCAATACGCAAAATGGCGTTGTTTACATGATGGACAATGTGGATTTCACGCCGGGGCGTCAGATGACACCGCCAGAGACTGCCGAAATTCGCCGTCAGTTTTTCCCCGACAACACTCTGACACTGACCTTTGACGGCAGCCATGCCGCATCTTCACTCTATGACGTGACAGTCACCGGCAAGACCATTATCGCGATGAGCGGACCAGATAAGCCGCAGGCCGATGTCACCATCCGCGCCAAGGGCTTGGACAAGACAATCGAATATCTCTCGTCCCACGCCAAACAAGAGCCCAAGCTGGGGCAGGCGGCCTTCTTTATGATGATGGCCAAAGGCTTTGCCAAGACGGACAGCAATGGAGATAACCTCTGGCACGTTGAAAGCGACAGTGCCGGGCAAATCAAAATCAATGGCCACGAATTTCAGCTTCCCTCCGCCCCAAAGCAATCCATCGCGCCCCCTGCCCCGCAACAATGAGGGCGTGAGAAAAATCTTTGCACCTGCGCCCTGTACGCAGGTGCAAAAACTCGGATACAAGAAGATGGAATGGTGCGCAGCAACCAAAGAGCAATGCCTGTTGCGCGCCACAGGGAAGCGGGAGGAAACGCGACACTATGGATAAACTCTTTTATGAGGATTTTGCGGTCGGACAGGAGATCCAGCTTGGTCCCATCACGGTGACTGCGGAAGAGATCATCGAATTTGCCGCAGAATTTGATCCTCAGCCCATGCATTTGAGCGAAGAGGCTGGCAAGGCCAGCCTGCTGGGCGGGTTGGCTGCCTCTGGCTGGCACACCTCTGCCCTGCTGATGCGGATGATGATTGATGCCTACGTGCTCAAATGCCATGGCGAAGGGGCACCCGGCATTGAATTTGTCGAATGGAAAAAGCCTGTGATGGCTGGCGATACCCTTAGCGGACACACCACCGTGGAAGAAATGCGGCCCTTGCGCTCGCGTCCGGGCATTGGTGTGATCACCACCCGCCATCGCTTGGTAAACCAGCATGGCGATAATGTTCTCAATGCCCGCAATGCCGCCATGGTCCGCATGCGCCAGGTGCCAGGAGTCGCCCAATGATGATGCTCGACATTTTTCCACCGGAGCAAAAGGTCATCCTTGGCACACGGCATTTTTCCGCCGAAGACATCATGCGCTTTGCCAAAAAGTTCGACCCGCAACCCTTTCACGTTGATGCAGAAGCGGCAAAAGATTTTGTGTTTGGCGGGCTTTGTGCCTCAGGTTGGCATACTTGCGCTGGCTGGATGCGCACCTTTTACGATTATTGGAATGAAACCGTCACAGCTTTGAGCAAAGACGGCAAAAACCCGCCCACGCTCGGCCCCTCACCCGGATTTCAGGATCTGGTCTGGCTCAAGCCGGTCTATGCGGGGGATGACATCACCTATAGTCTGACAGCCTCTGGCGGCCGCGCGCTGAAATCGCGCCCCGGCTGGCGGCTGAACAGCAGCACCGCCGAAGGCTTTAACCAGAAGGGTGAGCCCGTGCTGCGTTTTACCAGCAACGTTCTCGAGTTTACGAATGCGGGAGAATGACATGAATGTGCATGATTTTTCAGCCAAGGATATTACCGGCCAGGAACGCAAACTCGCCGAATTTTCAGGAAAACTGCTGCTGATTGTCAACACAGCCAGCGCCTGCGGGCTGACGCCGCAATATGCCGGGCTGGAAGCGCTGCAACAGCGCTTCAAGGATGATCTCGTCGTGCTTGGTTTTCCCTGCAATCAGTTTGGCGCACAAGAGCCGGGCAGCGAAGCCGAAATCGCCAGCTTTTGCGACATCAATTTCAAAGTGTCCTTCCCGATGTTTTCCAAGATTGAGGTCAACGGCGAAGGCGCGCACCCGCTCTACAAATACCTCACCCACGAAGTGCCGGGCATTCTCGGCACCGAGGCGATCAAATGGAATTTCACCAAATTCCTGATTGGCCGCGATGGTACACCACTGTCCCGGTTTGCCCCTCTGACCAAGCCGGAAGAGATTGAGGACGATATTGCCAAGGCCGTGAAGGGCTAACGATTCTATCTCAGCGCCGTAATCAAGACTATGGCGCTGAGATGAACCCGGTCAATGGCCGGAAAATTCTACCAGCGTGCGTACATCCACGTCCAGCGCTTCGAGCTTTTTGCGGCCACCGAGATCGGGCAAATCAATCACGAAGCAGGCGGACACCACATCCGCACCAATCTGGCGCAAAAGCTGCACGGCACCCACGGCCGTGCCGCCGGTGGCGATCAGGTCGTCAACAAGAATGACCTTTTCTCCGGGCTGCACGGCGTCGACATGCATTTCCATCTCGTCCAGACCATATTCAAGACTATAGGCAATGCTGACCGTATCATGGGGCAGCTTGCCCTTTTTGCGGATCGGCACAAAGCCCGCTGACAGCTGATGAGCAACTGCACCACCAAGAATAAAGCCACGCGCCTCCATGCCGGCAATCTTGTCGATCTTCATGCCAGCATAGGGCTGCACCAGCTCATCAACAGCGCGGCGAAAAGCGCGCGGATTGCCCAGCAGCGTGGTGATGTCGCGAAAGATAATGCCCGGCTTGGGATAATCAGGAATGGAGCGGATGGTGTCGGAAAGCTCCTGGGAGAATTTTGTCATTGTCAGTTCCGGGTCTGCGGATTTTCTAAAGCATGTCGCGTTTTATTGTCCTCAATAAAACGCGACATGCGGCACAATAAAATCTAAAGCCTGTCGCCGTGAATCCTATTCACGGCGACAGGCTTTATTTGCAACTGACTCTATCAAGATTAGCGATAAGCCCCAACAAAAAAGGCGGCCCAAGAGCCGCCTTTCCAAAAGCTTTTGTGAGGCACAATCCATCAGTGTGGCTTGTTTGAATAAACCGACTTCTTGGTCAGATAAATCAAACCCGAGAAGATCAGCAGAAACACCAAAACCATAAAGCCGGTGCGCTTGCGCTCTTCCAGATGCGGCTCTGCGGCCCACATCAGGAATGCGGAAACGTCCTTGGCATATTGATCCAGGGTTTGCGGTGCGCCATCATCATAGGTCACTTGTCCATCGCTGAGCGGTGGTGCCATAGCCAGCGCCGATGCGTTGGCGAAGTAAGGGTTGTAATGAGTGCCTTGCGCCACTTCGACACCGGCTGGTGGCTCTTGATAGCCGGTCAACAGCGAATAGATGTAATCCGGTCCACCCTCTTGATATTGGGTGAAAATATCAAACAGGAAAGTCGGGAACCCGCGCTCAATACCACGTGCCTTGGCCAGCAAAGACATATCTGGCGGTGCTGCACCATTATTGGCGGCCGCCGCCGCTTCATGGTTCGGGAATGGCGAGGGGAAGTAATCCGAAGGCACCGCCTTGCGGGTATACATATCGCCTGAGGCGTTCGGGCCATCCTGCACTTCATATTCGGCAGCAAAGGCTTTCACCTGTGCTTCCGAATAGCCAAGCTCTCCCAGCGTTCTAAACGCCACCAGATTCATGGAGTGGCAAGCCGAGCACACTTCCTTATAGACCTTCAATCCGCGCTGGAGCTGGCCCTTGTCATATTTGCCAAAAGGTCCGGCAAAGCTCCATTCCTGATTGCGTGGCTTATGCAGCGGATAATGCGGGGTTTCGCCTTCCGCATGTTCCTGTGCGATGGCTGCCGACAGGCCAAGACCTGTTGCAAAGACCAGACACAGGAGGCTTGAAACAAGCTTTTTCATAAAATTAATCCTCTCCTGAGCCCGTATCAAACGGCTGCCTTTGCCGATTTCGCATTCTTTTCCAAAACGGCCTCGGTGATCGAGTTTGGCACGCGACGCGGCGTTTCAAACAGACCCAGCAATGGCATGATCACCAGGAAGAAGCCGAAATAGTAGAGCGTGCCAAACTGCGCCATCAAAGTGTAGGTGTCGGTGGGTTGGCGCGAGCCAAGCCAGCCCAGCAGAATGCAATCGGCTGCAAACAGCCAGAAGAACAGCTTGTACCATGGGCGATACACAGCCGAGCGCACCTTGGATGTATCCAGCCAGGGCAGGAAGAACAGCACGATAATGGCACCAAACATCACCAACACGCCACCGAGTTTGGAATCGATGAACAGGATGTTGAAGGTGATGGCGCGCAGCATGGCGTAGAACGGCAGGAAGTACCATTCAGGCACGATATGCGCTGGTGTCTTCAAAGGGTCCGCCATGATGTAGTTATCAGGATGGCCCAGGAAGTTTGGCATATAGAACACAAACCACGCATAGGCGATCAGGAAGATCGATACACCGAACGCATCCTTGAGCGTCGCATAGGGTGTAAACGGCACCGTATCGGTCTTGTGCTTGATTTCAACACCGGTCGGGTTGGTCTGGCCGGTCACATGCAAGGCCCAGATATGGAGGATCACCACACCGGCGATCATGAAGGGCAGCAGGTAATGCAGCGAGAAGAAGCGGTTGAGGGTTGGCTGATCCACCGCAAAGCCGCCGAGAAGGAAGGTTTGAATCCACTCGCCAACCCAGGGAAAGGCTGAGAAGAAGCCGGTGATAACGGTCGCCCCCCAGAACGACATCTGACCCCAGGGCAGAACATAGCCCATGAAAGCCGTTGCCATCATCAGAAGGAAGATGACCACGCCGAGCATCCAGAGAATTTCGCGTGGGGCCTTGTAGGAGCCATAATAGAGGCCGCGACCAATATGCAGATAAACAGCAATGAAGAAAAAAGATGCGCCATTGGCGTGCATATAGCGCAACAGCCAGCCGTGATTGACATCACGGGCAATTTTTTCAACCGAGTTGAACGCAACCGTCGTATCGGCTGCATAATGCATGGCCAAGACCACACCGGTCAAAATCTGCACCACCAGCATGACCGACAACATCGCCCCGAATGTATAGGCGTAGTTGAGGTTGCGCGGCACAGGAAAAGCAACAAAACTATCGTAAACGAGGCGCGGCAATGGCAAGCGCTGATCGATCCACCGTGTCAGCCCGGATTGAGGCTGGTAACTGGAATGCCCACTCATAAATATCTCCCCCTCAGCCGATTTTGATAACAGAATCGGTCACGAATGCATAATTTGGAATATGCAGGTTTTCCGGTGCCGGGCCTTTGCGAATACGGCCTGCGGTATCATAAACCGAGCCGTGGCAGGGACAGAACCACCCGCCATATTCCCCCGCCTGCCCCAAAGGCACGCAACCCAGATGGGTGCAGGAGCCGATCATAACGATCCAGTTTTCCTTGCCCTTCCCGGCCGAGCGATCAACATCGCTTGCGGTTGCATCGGCGGCCAGATTGGCATTGCGCGATAGCGGATCTTTCAGCTCGGCCATGGGCACGCCCTTGGCCTCCTCCACTTCCTTGTCGGTGCGGTTGCGGATGAACACCGGCTTGCCCCGCCACTTGACCGTCAAAGACATGCCGGGCTGAAGCGCCGACACATCAACCTCAATCGAGGCAAGCGCCAAGGTTGAGGCATCAGGCCGCATCTGATCAATAAAAGGCCAGGCAACAGCAACGGCACCCACCGCACCTGCCATGCCAGTTGTGAGGTAAAGGAAATCCCGGCGCGTGGGTTCGTGCCCGCCTTCGCCACCAACCCCGGCCATGCTCTCACTCTGTGTATTGTGTTCGCTCACGGTCAAACCATCCTCTTCGCAACACTTGCGACAAACCGTTTGAGCGCCGCGCGCCAAGACCGACCCGCAAAAAACGCTCATTCACGTACCATCTGCTGCCCATCGCCTGCGCCGGGAAATCTCTCTTTCGAAAGCGTTCACAATGCAGTGAGAAGCAGCAGCGCCCCCCAGCGAAAAATCAATGTGCCACAAAGCCGCCATAGATTCACCGCCCATAAGACAATTTCTAAGCACACCGGTGAAATCTGTCCAGTCTTCAACCGCAAAGGAGGCAACATGTCGCGGAAAAAGTTAGAGTTTTAGGATATAAAATTTCCCTTTTAAATGCAGGGGTTTGCGCATTATCAAGACGGCACGCTTTGCAAATCACCCATTTTGGCGGCATTTTTCTGCCAAGGCAGTTTGAAAATTGTCAAGTATGCCGCACTGCATATACGACTATTGCGTCGCAAAATTTCGTGACCAGCACCTGAGCAGTTCACACCACAGAAAGCTGCTCAAACCTTACCCGGACTTCGAAAGAGAGATATGCCGACATAATTGGCTATAGTGGGAGGCGCGAATCACGTGATACGCATTTGAGCGCCCCACGCTTTATCAAATGCCACAAGGATGCAGCCGCAGTCGCAACCGTCAATGAAGAGATCCATGAGAGCAATGTTCCTGCATATTTTAGCAACACTGCTCTGCCTGGGCCTTGCTGTCTTCGCCTTGCGCTACACGACAAATTTCTGGGGCGTCAGCGTGGTCTTCAGCTTGCAGCTGCAAGCTGGCCTTGCCCTTATAGTGCTGGCCCTTGCATGTGTCATCATCAGGCCCAGCAGCTTCACCTTGTTTATGCTGATGATGACATTGTTCATTTTCTTTCATGCTGTGTGGATGATGTGGCAATCGCTTCCGCCGCCCATCCCAGACAACCTGCGCTCTGGCAATCTGGCCAGCATGCAAAAGCTTCGGGTGCTCTCCTTCAACGTGTTGGGTGACAATATTAAAAACAGCACGAAGATTGCGGATTTCATCGAAAAGACCGACGCAGACATTGCCTATATTATGGAGGCCGCCCCGGTTGCCCTGCATCTTGAGCGATTGTCCAAACTCTATCCCTATCGAATTGGCTGCGGCGAACACACCGCGACCTGCGATTTGATGCTGCTGTCAAAATACCCGCTGGATATGATTTATGTGGGCAATTTGAGCGATTTACGTAAAGACCGGTTTGCGATGGCGAGAGTCCATATCGCAGGCACTGCCCTGCAGCTGGCTGCCGCGCATCTCAGCAAGCCTTATTTCGACGATTACCATGCAGAAGAGCTTGATATTTTAAGCCAGGTTCTGAGCACAACCAATGGCCCCTTGCTGCTGGCTGGTGATTTTAATGCCGCAACCATTGCCCCGGACATGCAGGCGCTGTTGAAGCACACCGGCCTGACAACCACCGGCTGGGAGCCAGCCACATGGCCGGTTCGCTTGGGGCGTTTTGGTATTCCCATCGACCATATTTATATTCGTACTCCGCTGATGGCACAAAAACTCAGCCGTATTCCATCCAATTTTGGCTCTAACCATTATGGGTTGATTGCTGATCTTATGATTGCAAAATCTGATAGCCAGCCTGGCTCGAATTGAACGGCGGCAAGATTTAAACTTCTTCCAGCAGCTCATCGCCCAGAAAGCCGCCCGATTGCCGCGCCCATAGCTCGGCATAGAGCCCGCCGCGCGCCACCAGTTCGACATGGGTGCCTTCTTCGATGACCCGACCTTTGTCTATCACCACCAGCCGATCAAGGCTGGCAATGGTGGAAAGCCGATGGGCAATGGCCAGCACGGTTTTGCCACGCATCAACTGTTCCAGATTGGATTGAATGGCGGCTTCCACTTCCGAATCCAGCGCAGACGTTGCCTCGTCCAACACCAAAATCGGCGCGTCTTTCAGCATCACCCGCGCGATGGCAATGCGCTGGCGCTGGCCGCCTGAGAGCTTCACCCCACGCTCGCCCACATGGGCATCAAAGCCAAGGCGGCCGCGTTGATCGACCAATTTTTCAATAAACTCCAGCGCCTCGGCCTGCTCGGCTGCTTTGCGCAAATGCTCTTCGGTGGCATCATCGCGGCCAAACATGATGTTGTCGCGAATGGAGCGATGCAGCAATGAGGTATCCTGCGTCACCATGCCAATTTTTGCCCGCAGGCTTTCCTGCGTCACTGTGCGCAAATCCTGCCCGTCGACGGAGATGGCACCGTCTTCCACATCGTAAAACCGCAGCAACAGATTGACCAGCGTGGTTTTGCCCGCACCGGAGCGACCGACAATCCCGACCTTTTCACCGGGATGAATGGTCAGCGACAGATGATCAATCGCCCCCTTATCCTTGCCATAGTGAAAGCTGACATCCTCAAAACGGATCAAAGGGCCGGAAACGCTCAAGATTTTTGCATCCGGCTGATCGTGAAGGCCAATCGGTTGCGAAATCAGCTCGGCCGAATTCTGGATCGTACCCAGATTGCGCATCATGCTGTTGAGCTGGGTCATCATGCGGTTGAGCAACATGCTCAGGCGCAGCACCAGACCCAATGTGAAGGCCACGCCGCCGGGGGTCATTGCCCCTTGAAACCAGCGATCAATGCACAGCATGGCAATCACCAGCACCATAAAGCCAGACAGCAGGGCATGGCTGGCGCGAACTCCGGTGATCAGCCGGGTGAAGGGCTTGAGCGACGCCTGATAACGCTCAAATCCCTCGCGAATATAGTGGTCGTTCTGGCGCTCGCGGGCAAACAGCTTCAGCGTCTGGATATTGGCATAGCTATCCACCAGCCTGCCGCTGAGTGCTGATGCACTTTCTGCGGTTTCTTTGGCGTGAAAGCGGATACGGGGCACAAAATAGCGCGCCATGAAGGCAAACATCACCACCCAAAGGGCAATCACTGCCGAGAGGCGCCAATCGAGCTGCGCCAGAAGGCCAATGGTTGAGAGGGTATAGATCACCATAAACCAGCCAACCTGCAACAGCGAGGTCAGCAGATCGCCCACCGCCAGACCGCCCGACCACACTTTGGTGACAATGCGACCGGCGAAATCATTTTGAAAAAAGCTCATGGCCTGACGGCTGATGTGCACATGGCTTTGCCAGCGCACCAGATTGGAAAAGTTGAGCACCACCACCTGCTCTTCCACCAAAGCGCTTATGGTGATCACCAGAAAGCGCACAGCCACCACCACCAGTGCAATGCCCGCCAGCTCTGCGCCATGCATGGCAAACAGACCCTGCCAGCCCTCGCCTTTGGGAACGGTCTCCAACAGATCCACCAGCCGCCCGACAAACCAGAACATGCTGGCTTCCATGGCGGCCACGGCACCGCCAAACACCGCCATGGCCACAAACGCCAGCTTTGCCTGACGCACGTAAAACCACACAAAGGCCCAGGCACTGGCGGGAGGGCGCAGTTCTTGCGGCTCCGCAAACGGATTGGTCCAGTTTTCAAAAAGGCGGAGTACAGCGCGTATGATCATGGGTTTCAGCGTAAGGCGATTCCGCATCACAACAAAGGGCTAAGAACCAGCGGATGCTTAAACAGCGGTCACGATTGCGTAATGGGAATACGGCTGATTACTCCGCCGCCCAGACTGCTAACAAACCCTAAATTTATTCTCGACGTCATGCTCGGCCCTGTGCCGAGCATCTAACCACGTTAATTTCATAAGCAAAGTCAATTTCTTATTTAGCCACGGCAGACCCTCGGGACAGGCCCGAGGGTGACGAAACGTCGAGCGAGAGGTTTGTCAAAAACCTGTGCGGCGAATTACTCCGCCGCATCCTCCTGCCCATCCCCCTCATCCGCCAGAAAGCCGCCTGATTGGCGATTCCACAGATCAGCGTAGATTCCGCCTCTGGCCACCAACTGCGGATGGTTGCCCATCTCGACAATCTTGCCCTTGTCCAGCACCACCAATTGATCCATCTGGGTCAGCGTGGAGAGGCGATGGGCAATAGCAATCACCGTTTTGCCCTCCATCAAGGCAAACAGGCTCTCCTGAATGGCGGCCTCGACCTCTGAGTCAAGCGCAGAGGTTGCCTCATCCAGAATGAGAATGGGGGCATTTTTCAAAAACACCCGCGCGATGGCAATCCGCTGGCGCTGACCGCCAGAGAGCTTCACACCGCGCTCACCCACCTGCGCATCCAGCCCTTTGCGGCCCTGCAAGTCCACCAGGTTTTCGATGAAATCCCAGGCATTGGCGCGCTTGGCCGCTTCAATCACCTCGGCATCGCTGGCATCCGGGCGACCATAGGCGATGTTGTCGCGAATGGAGCGATGCAGCAAGGATGTATCTTGCGTCACCACACCCACCTTGGCGCGCAGGCTTTCCTGTTTGACCTTGGAAATATCCTGCCCATCAATGCTGATGGCACCTGCTTCCACTTCATAGAAACGCAAGAGCAGATTCATCAACGTGGTTTTGCCAGCCCCGGAGCGCCCCACCAGACCGATTTTTTCACCTGCCTTGATGGTCAATGAAAAATCTTCAATGATGCCCTTGGTCTTGCCGTAGTGGAAACGCACCTTGTCATAGACAATCTCGCCCTTATCGGCGCGCAGCACCTTGGCATCGGCCGCATCAACGATATCATGGGGCTTGGTCATCATCTCCATGCCGTCATAGACTGTGCCAATGTTTTCAAACAGCGCCGAGACTTCCCACATGATCCATTGCGACATGCTGTTGACCCGCATGGCAAGGCCAATGGCAATGGCGATTGCGCCAATTTCAATGGATGCATTCAACCACAGCCAGATCGACAGAGCACCGATCACAAAAACAACGGTGCAATTGTTGAGATAGACCAAAACCTGAAACATCGTGACTTTGCGCATTTGCGCATAGACCGTTTGCAGGAATTCATCCATTGCGCCCTTGGCATAGGCTTCCTCGCGGCTGCTGTGCGAAAACAGCTTCACGGTGGCAATATTGGTATAGCTATCAACAATGCGGCCCGTCATGGACGAGCGCGCATCCGCCTGGGCTGCGGCAATTTTTTGCAGCCGTGGGACGTAATAGGCAACAATGGCAACGTAAACCGCCAGCCACAGCAGCATCGGCACCAGCAAGCGCAGATCGGCATTGCCGATAATCACCAGCATCGAGACAAAATAAGTGGCAACAAACACGAAGACATCGAGAATCTTGACCACGGTTTCGCGCACGGCCAGCGAGGTTTGCATGACCTTGGTGGACACCCGGCCCGAAAACTCATTGGCAAAGAAGGTCATTGAATGGTTCAGCAAGAAGCGATGCATCTGCCAGCGCGCAATCATCGGGAAATTGCCAAGCAGGGTTTGATGCACAATCAGCGAGTTGATGGTGCCAAGGCCCGGCAGGATCACCATGACCAAAAGCCCCATGCCCAACAGTTGAAAGCCCTGGGTTTGCATAAACGTGGCGCGATCAGCGTGGGACAACCAATTGACGATATCGCCCAGAAACTGAAACAGCATGACTTCGCCAACCGCAATCAGCATGACCAGAAAGGTCATCAGCGCCAGCCAGCCCGAAACCGGTCTGGTATAATGCCACACAAAGGGCAGCAACCCCTTGGGCGGCCGTGAGGGCTGCACTTCGGGATAGGGATTGATACGGTTTTCAAACCACGAAAACATGGAAAAACTCCATTTCGTCACAAAAGGGCGCAAAGCGGCACACGTGCACAGCCCACCTTGAGCCAAGGATTGATACCGACCCATGACGGAGCCGGAAAACACTCTCAATTTTAAAATTCAGGGAAAACGAGAGGGGTCAGCGCAGCTTGAAAGCCGGCACAGCAGAAGCGCGCATCCAATCAGTGTTATTCATACACGCCTCCCTTGTCTCGAGTTGAAGATGCGTTCTTTGTACAAATGATTAAAAAAATTGCAAAGTCGCATTATCATCGAAAGCTGATTTGGTCCAAGAGTGTTGCCCGGACACCACAGACAGACGATGCGCTTGGCGCTATGCATCACCCATGTCTGATTTACCCATGTCTGATTTGCGCATCGCCCTTTACCAACCCGATATTCCCGGCAACACCGGCACAATCTTGCGGCTGGCGGCCTGCCTTGGCTTGGGCGTCGATATTATCGAGCCTGCCGGTTTTGATCTGTCCGATCGCAATTTAAAGCGCGCTGGCATGGATTATCTGGCAAGCGTTGTGCTGACCCGCCACATCAGCTGGGCGCATTTCGAGGAATGGCGCGCAACCACCGGGCGCAGGCTTGTGCTGGCATCCACCAAAGCCGCCGATGTCTATTTTGACTTTGCCTTTCAGCCCAACGACATCCTGCTGTTTGGCCGCGAAAGTGCGGGCGTGCCCGATAGCGTGCATGACATGGCCGATGGACGCATTCTCATTCCCATGGTCGAGGGTCAACGCTCTCTCAACATCGCCATGTCTGTCGCCATGATTGCAGGCGAGGCCATGCGCCAGACCCGGATTGCGTAAACGCCAATCACAAATCGCAGCATGTCTGCATTTCATCAAAGCCAAACCGTCAACACTGCGTTATAATTGGCTGCTACTGCATAATTCCTCAAATCCGAGTGGGTTTCAGGAGAATAAATGCAGCAGATCAAAAGTGCTACAGCGTCCTGTGTGCGCCACCTATGGCGCATGGTGCCGTAGATGGCAGCCTATACGTGCATGAGAAAAATTTAAAACAATCATTGCCAATTCGATCCTGTAATTTTATGCTGCACCGCAGCAAGATGAACGAGGATAAGCACGATGTTCAACACGGCATTCACCTTCGGCCTGACGCAATTCGCTCGATCCCTCTCCCTGCCCGAACGGCTCCAGAAAAGACCGTTGCGCAATGCAGCGCTTGAACCATGGCGGTTTCGAAACGCAAGCCTTGATGCGATGTTTTATGACATCAAGACCGTGACCTCGGATGAGGCTTTTTACATCAGCGATTCGATTGCAGCTGAAGGCATGTTGATGATTGTGCCGCCCAGCGGCCAAGGCATGTTGATCATGTGTGACAGCATTGATGAATATATTCTGCGCGGTGGCCGTGATGTTCACGTTATGGCGGTGGCAGGCATTGGCGGCTCGGCCACGGGTGCTGCGGCCTTTGCCCGCAATATTGCCGATGCGGTGGACGCGCCCGTGGCGGCCGTTGTGTCCGGCTATGGGCTTGGTGATATGATCTCCGAGGCATTGGGCAGCAACTTCCTGTTCGGCCCGCTCGGATTTTTGCGCCATAACTTTGAAATGATTGATGATCTTGTTGGACGCCCCAAACTGGGTGCCTTTAAGCGCAATGGCACCGCCGATGGTGCGCCACGCAAAAGCAGCCTTGATACCGACACGGTAGAGGCATTGCTGGCGAATGACAAACTCGACTTCCAGCTCGTCACCGGCCATTCCAAGGGCAATCTTATCATCGCGGAAGCCCTGCGCGCGCTGGAAACCAATGCGCCGGAACGGCTGCAAGCATTGAGCAAGAGCCTCAAGCTGATCTCTTTTTCCACCCGCATTTCGGTGCCCGCAGCCATAGAGCCGCCTCTTGCCATCATGGGCGAGATGGACTGGTATGGCGAGTTGAATGCCACCGCACCGGCCACAAATATCATTCGCGTTCCGCGCAGCAGTCATTCCACCAACAGTGACATGCCTGGTGCTCTGAAAGTCACAAGCCTGTTGCGGGATGTGTTGAACGAGACACAGACGCAAAAAGCAGAGACAGAGCCCACCAGCAAAGTGCCACCGCAGGACCAGGCATCAGGCTTGCATCTGGTGGAAACGCCGACACCAGAACCTGACTCCACTGACGTGGCTTCCAAAATGCCAGAGGTCAGCCTAGCCGATGAGGCTGTTGTTGAAGCCGCAGACGTCAAAGTAGCCGCGCCGGATGAGATGCCAGCAGTCACCACAGAGGCGGAACCTGTGAAGGAGCCGGAGGCGGAGAAGACAGCCCCGGCTGTGACGGCACCCCCGACTGAACCCCTGACTGAATCCGTTGAACAGGCCGTTGCTGAAGCCACGGAAACTGTTGTTGCTGAGCAAAAAGCTGATGCAAAGAGTGCCGCGCCGCAAAGTGCACAAAAAAAGCCCTCGGCACCGATGAAGACAAGAAGACAGTCACGCTCCAGCCAGCGCAACAATCAGAAACCTTAAATTCCTAAGTAAAAAGGGGTATTTCATTCATCCTGATGTCAAGATGAATAAGAAACTACCTCATGTTAACCAACTTGCCCTAGATTGCTCTGCTATGCCTCAAGAAGACATGTCCTTTTGAGGCATTTTCAGGACTTACCAAACCGGCGCAAAGTATCCCTATGCTTTTGTGCTGGCTTGAGAGACCTGTCTGGTGGCCCAGATCGACGGGCAAGGGGTATTTATGGCATTACGCATACGGTTGGCAGAAATTATCAAGGCACTCAGTCATGCGCTTGACCTGACGGAGGGGCAATTGCCCGGCCATTGTGTGCGTTGCTGCCACATTGGCATGGCCATTGGCCGCGCCATCCACCTTTCCGACGAAAAATTGCATGACCTTTATTACACGCTGATGCTCAAGGATCTCGGCTGCTCCAGCAATGCGGCGCGGATTTGCGAATTATATGTCAGCGACGATCTGGCCTTTAAGCGCGATTTCAAACTGGTCAATGGCAGCATGCCGCAGATGATCCGATTTTTGCTGACCCATACGGGCGTGCAGACCAATCTTGCCGAGAGGCTGCGCACGTTGTTGAATGTGATGAAGCATGGCAGCAGGAATGCGGTGGAATTGATGCAGACCCGCTGTGAGCGCGGGGCCGATATTGCCCGCCAAATGCGCTTTTCAGAGGATGTCGCGATGGGCATTCGCGATCTGGATGAGCATTATGATGGTGGCGGCCTGCCCGCGCGCATTGCTGGCGACAATATCCATGTGTTTGCCCGCATTGCCCTGCTGGCGCAGGTGGTGGATGTGTTTTTTCAAGTCGGCGGTGCTGATGGTGCCGTGCGAGAAATCGAGAGCCGCTCCGGCACCTGGTTTGATCCTGCCATCGTGGATGCTTTCATCAGCATTGCTTATCGTCCAAGCTTTTGGCACGATCTGGCCTCCTCCGATCTCGAGCGCATTGTGCTCGGCACCGAGCCGGGCCTGCATGTGATTATGGCCGATGAAGACTATCTGGATGATATTGCTGCGGGCTTTGCCCGTGTGATCGATGCCAAAAGTCCTTACACCTCGGGTCATAGCGAGCGGGTGGCCCTCTATACGGACCTCATTGCCGAAGAGATGCAGATTGATACCACAACGCGACGCAAGCTGAGGCGCGGCGCGCTTTTGCACGACATTGGCAAATTGGGTGTTTCCAACAGCGTTTTGGACAAGCCCCACAGCCTCAACAAGGATGAATGGCTGCTGATGCGCCGTCATCCCGAATTTTCCTATGACATTCTATCGCGCATCCAGGCCTTTGCTGATCTGGCCGTCATCGGCGGTGCCCATCATGAACGGCTGGATGGCAAGGGCTATCCGCACGGGCTGGCTGGTGACGACATCAATATGGAAACCCGCATCGTCTCCACCGCCGACGTCTTTGACGCCCTGACCGCAAACCGACCTTACCGACCGGCCATGCCGATGCAAAATGCCATCGACATTCTATGGCAAGGAGCCAATGCCAGTCACGATCCCATCTGCATTCAGGCCTTGCAGGACGCTCTTGTAAAAGCCGATCTGCTGGCTGCGTAGCTCAAGGTTTCAGCAGCATTTCTTGATGGGATAAAACTACTGCATCGCCTTCATGATTGAGCGCATGGCGCTGCCAGCCCAGCTCCCACGCCCCCATCTGCCCTGCAATGGAAAACAGATTATAGGCCGCCGGTGGCTTTTTGCCGCCCGGCCCTTGCGAGGCCGAGGCAATGCCCACGACCGGCACACGACCACGACGATTATGAAGCCAGTTCAAGGTGTTGAGATGGGTGTGGCCATGCAGGACAAGATCAGCCCCGCCAACCGCGATAGCGGCTGCAAAGCGGCGAATCCCGATCATGCGCTTATGCTGAGACGTTGCGCCGCGAATGGGTGGATGATGGATCATGACGACACGAAACAGGCCCTCTTCGCCTGCCTCTTGCAGCAATTGCGCAACCTCCCGCGCTTGCCGCGAGCCGAAATAGCCCGTGGCGGAAAACATCGGTGTTGCAATTGATGTGGAGCAGCCAATCAGCGCCACAGGCCCACGTCGGCGCATCGTTGGCCAGAGCTTGAAGTCCTTGCGCCAGATTTCAGGATCATCATCGCCGCGCACGTAATCATACCAGGCCTGCATGGCCCTATCATGGGCTTTGGGCACATAGGCGTCGTGATTGCCGGGCACAACGGAAATCTCATCAGCAGGGCCAAGCTCCCGCAGCCAGTCTGCCGCTCGGTTGATCTCAATGCCGGTTGCCAGATTGACAAGATCACCGGTCACCGCCAAATGATCCGGGCTTTTGCTACGCAAATCTTCCACCAAAGCATCCAGCGTGCCAGACACCATATGCTTTGCGCGGTTGCGGTGCCAATTGAGATATCCTGTGATTCGCTTGGATGCCAGCTCCCGAAAGGTCAGATGCGGCAGGGGTCCAAGGTGGATATCGGAAATATGAGCGAGCTTAAACATAAGACCTGTTTATACCATCTTGGGTCAGGAGCAAGAATGATGCGTGGCAAACACCGCAATGATGAGCGGATCAACCCGTTTAAAAAAGCAATTGTCAGAGTTTTACATCTCTATTTCGCCCTTTCACGCGGCATGACCTTGGGCGTGCGCGCCGCCTGTTATGATGACAAAGGCCGCATTTTCCTGGTTCGTCACACCTATCTTCCCGGTTGGTATCTGCCTGGCGGCGGTGTGGAGCGGGGCGAAACCGCAGCTCAGGCTCTGGAAAAAGAATTACGTGAAGAGGGTAACCTGCAAATGACAGGCTCACCCACACTCCTACAGTGCTATCTCAATCTCACCGCCAGCCGCCGCGACCATGTGCTGTTTTATCGCGTCATGGTGCGCCAGACAGCACCGCGCGCGCCCGACCATGAAATTGCCGAGAGCGGCTTTTTTCCGCTCACCGCCCTGCCGGATGGGGTAACACCCGCCACCCGCCGCCGCTTGGACGAATTGGAGCGCGGCGGTCCTTATGCCGACCTATGGTAAGAGAAAGTCCAACTCCGGCCCCACGGGGATAATCCCGGTTGGGTTGATGGTCTTGTGGCTGCCGTAGTAATGACGCTTGATGTGATCGATGTTCACAGTTTCGGCCACGCCCGGCACGCTGTAGAGCGTTTTCAGATAGGCGCTCAAGGCCGGATAATCGGCAATGCGGCGGATGTTGCATTTGAAATGACCGACATAGACCGCATCAAAGCGCACCAACGTGGTAAACAGCCGCCAATCCGCTTCTGTCAGCACATCACCACAGAGATAGCGGCGGTTTGTCAGCAGCTCTTCCAACCAGTCCAGTGATTCGAACAAGGGTGTCAGCGCTTCTTCATAGGCGTCCTGCGTGGTGGCAAAACCGGCCTTGTAGACGCCATTATTGACGGTGTCGTAAATGCGATTATTCAGCGCTTCGATATCGTCATGTAATGCTTGCGGATAAAAATCCTGATCATCGCCGGTCAACCCATTGAAGGCTGTGTTAAACATGCGGATAATCTCGGCGGATTCATTCGACACAATGGTGTTTTGGATCTTGTCCCACAACACCGGCACCGTCACACGCCCGTTGTAAGCGGGATCGGCCTTCACATAGACCTGCCACAGATAATCCAGCCCGAACAGATCATCTCCCGTGGCGGCGGCATCGGTTTTGAATGTCCAACCATTTTCCAGCATCAGCGGATGCACAACGGAGACCGAGATCAGGTCGTCCAGCTTTTTCAGCTTGCGAAAAATCAGCGTGCGATGCGCCCACGGACAGGCCAGCGAGACATAGAGATGATAGCGGCCCGCTTCGGCCTTGAAGCCGCCGTCACCCGATGGTCCGGGCGCGCCATCTTTGGTGACCCAATTGCGAAAACTGGTGGTGGTGCGCTTGAAATGGCCTTTGGTGGATTTGGTATCATACCACACGTCTTTCCAAACACCGTCTACAAGCATACCCATCTGACATTGCCTCACTGCTGTTATTTTCTTGCATTAATACATAAGGGTCGAAACAGAAAAGGCGAGGTTGCAAATGCTGAACAGTGCGTTTTTGCGATAGACGAGACAAAAAAATGCTGTTATGCAATTTTCCACCAACGAGGATAGCACCCTATGACCACCCGGAACCTGCGACGACGCTGATGCTGATCAACCATCTGATGGATGGTGGTACACATTTATGCAATTCGCACTACGGTTCTGGTTTTCATGCACAAGCACGATCTGGTCTACCTCACTGAGGATGCGTCTCACGACGCCATCATCGAACTCATCAACGCAGAAGCTTTTGGCCCCGGCCGTTTCGTGAAAGCCGCAGCCCGTATTCGCGAGCAAGGCCCGCATGAGCGCGCACTCTCCTTCGTGTGTGCCGATGCTGGCGAAACCATTGCCTCCGTGCGGATGACCCCGGTGCTGGCAGGCGACGTCAAAGGCCATATGCTTGGCCCCCTTGCTGTGCGCCCTTCCCATAAATGCCTCGGCATTGGCCGCGAACTGGTGCGGATTGCCATTGAAGCCGCCAGACGCGCAGGCTCGGAAGCCGTCATTCTGGTTGGCGATCCGCCCTATTACATGCCGCTCGGTTTTGAAAAAGTCAGCTATAAAGCGCTGGAATTTCCCGGCCCAGTGGACGCAAGCCGGGTTCTGGTGGTGCCGCTGAAAGAGGATGTTCACGCCCGGCTTGTCGGCACAATTAGCTGGCGTGATCCAGCCGATGTCATGGAGCCAACTGCGGCTGAGGATTTTTATGAGCCGCAGTTGATGGTGGCCAACGGTTAAGACCGTTTGAGCGGCTCAAAGCGGTAGTGGTCGCCTTCACGGCGTACAGACCCAACACCCGGAAACGGAATATGGGTGGCAGCAATGAGATATCCCTCATCCGCCGCCTGTTGAAACGCAGCATTGCGAGCAATGGCCGCGTTTTTCTGGTCATAATCGAAATCGATGGTCACGGATGGATCGGCAAATTGCACGGCATCGCCATGGACAATATCGCCAACAAAAGCGATGACCTGTCCATCGCTCTCAAAGCGAATGGTTAAATGCCCCGGCGTATGGCCTGCGCGCAAAATGGCGCTGAAACCGGGCATAATCACAGCCTCATCGGCAAAAATATGGACGCGACCCTGCTGCTGATAGGGATCGATACAGGCATGAGCGCGCCCGATCTGCCCCTTCACGCGCTCTGTCACGTTTGCGCCATCGGCAGCCCCTGGTGACAGCCAGAAGTCGGCTTCCGTTTTGCCAATATGCAGCTTTGCGTGCTTGAAAACCGGTTCACCATCCAAAATCAGGCCGCCCGCATGATCGGCATGGATATGGGTGAGAATAATATCATCAATCTCATCGGCAGAATGGCCAAGTTGCGCAAGGCCCGCAGCGAGCTTGCCATGATCAGGGCCAAAAAGCTGACCTGAGCCGGTATCGATCAGCACCAGTTTGCCATCGGTTTTAACCAGAAACGCATTGACCGAAAGCTGGGTGGGTGCTTGCGCAAAAGCCTCCGGCGTTGGCTGATAAGAGCCGCGACGGTAGAGATTGGCAATAGGGGCGCTCAAAACACCATCACAAAAAGCGATGATGTCCGCTTTACCGAGCGAAAACCGCACCGGATTAAGACGATCAACTGCGCCAGTATCATTCATGGGCTTTGTCCCTATTGCGCCTGAATTTTACAAAAATTTCCTCACCGCCCCTCGCGCCACCACATGGCCGATACGGCAAACAGCAACATCGCCAAACCGCCAAAACCGGCAAACAGCGGCAGAGTGTTGATGCCCTTCAGCACGGTTTCATCGGTCATGCGAATGGCGATGCGCTGGCCGTCGTTGCTGCGCACTTGCCCCCGCACCGGAATGATGTCGGGAATGGAAATGCCGCCCTTGCCGTTATCCAGCCGCTTCATCAAGCCATGGGTTTCATCGACCACCGGCTGCAAAATATCGGGCGTTGAGATCATCGCCTTGAACTCTGGCGCGTCCACCGTGCCGATATGCACAAGGGTCGAAAAATCTCCATTGGTGATGGTGAACAAGCCGGTTTCGCTCATGCGCTTTTCTGCGGTAAAGCGGCCCGGCTCGGTTTGCGATAGCGCCACTTCTTCACGCTTGCCAGACGGCGAGAGAATGGTGGCTGGACCCGGATTATTGCCGATGGTCTGGCGGGTGATGGTCAGCATCCGGCCACTGGCGCGCGCCGTCAGGGCTTCTTCTTCCAGTTCCGGCTCTTTCATCAGCCAATGGGCAATCCGCCGATAAAGCGCCACATGCGGCCCACCGCCTTCAAAACCACGCGCCCACAGCCAGCCTTGATCCGACAGCAGCATGGCGACCCGGCCCTTGCCTGCGCGGTTGAGCACCAGAAGCGGTTTGCCATTGGCGGCGGTCATCACGGTTTCGCCCAAGGGCTTGGTGACATCCACGCTGCGAAACCAGCGGCCCCAATGGGGCGGCTCAAAATTTGAACCCTCCAGATCGCGGGTCACCGGATGTTTTTTACCAATATCCGAGAGACGCGGATAAAAGCCGCCATCATCCATCTGGCCGGTGGGTGCGGCTGGCAAGACGTTGGCAAGCGGCGTATTGGCAATCGAATCCGGCCCTGCATGTTCCGGCCCTGCTGCAATCAGCAGTGCGCCGCCATTTTGCACATATTGGGCAATGTTGTCGTAATAGAGCAAAGGCAGCACGCCGCGATGCTGGTAGCGATCGAGAATGATCAGATCGAAATCATGGATTTTTTCGACAAACAGCTCACGGGTGGGAAAGGCAATCAGCGACAGCTCGTTGATCGGCGTGCCATCCTGCTTTTCTGGCGGGCGCAAGATGGTGAAATGCACCAGATCGACTGAAGGATCGGATTTCAAAAGGTTGCGCCATGCCCGCTCGCCCGCATGTGGCTCGCCCGACACCAAAAGAACCCGCAGGTTTTGACGAATACCATCAATCAGATGCACGGCTTTGTTGTTGGTTTCCGTCACCTCGCCGGGCAGGCTTGAGACGGTAAATTCCAGCACATTGCTGCCGCCGCGCGGCACCGTGAAGCTATAGGGCGTATTTTTGCCGGGCACCGCGGAGAAGGAACCGCTTTCCACACCATTGATGCGCACGTTCACAGTCGCAGGTTGGCTCACCTTGGTGCCTTCATCAATCACCCGCAACACCATATCCTGGCTCTGGCCAACAATGCCAAAGCGCGGTGCGCGCACCACTTCGATGCGGCGGTCAAACTCATTGGCCTTGCCGGTCAAAAGCGTGCTGATCGGCGCGTTCATGCCGAGCGTTTTCAGGTTGGACGGCACATCATGCACCTGCCCATCGGTGATGAAAATTGCCCCGCCAATGCGCGCAGGCGGCACATCAGACACGGCCGATGACAGCGCCTCAAACAGTCGCGTCGAGGGTGTATCGGACGTCTCCGGGGTTGATGCCTCAACAATGCGCGGCTCTATGCCGGAAAATTGCGCCAAGCGCTGCTTGATGCCCTGCAAGGCTTCATCGGTCATCGCTTTGCGGGAAGGAATATCCGTCTGGCTCTGGCTGCGGTCCACCACCACCGGCACCACGGTGCTCAGCGCATCGCGGTCTTCCGATAACAGCAATGGGTTGGCCAGCGCCGCAATCAGGGCCGCAAAGGCAATGAGGCGAATGGTGCTGCCACGAATGCCCTTGTAAAAGCCAATGAAAGCCACCACCAGCGCCAAAGCGCCAAGCACACCCAGCACCCACCATGGCAAAAACGGCGAGAAGGAAAGGCTCATTGCGGCCTCCTTATCTGTGTTGCGGCCTGTCTCATTGGCCTAATCTTTCCAACAGAGCAGGCACATGCACCTGATCGGCTTTGTAATTGCCGGTCAGCATATACATCATAATATTGACCCCAACCCGGTAGGAGATTTCGCGCTGGCGCTCATCGGCGGGCACGGTTGGCAACAGCGGCACACCATTGGCATCAATGGCCCAGGCCCCCAGAAAATCATTGCCGGTGATCATGATGGGCGACACGCCATCACCGCCAGAGGTCAGCTCTTTGCCCTTTGATTTTGCCTCCTGCCGCGCTTCCACCCACAGCGGGCTGCCGCTGTAGCGACCGGGAAAATCATGCAGCAGATAGAAAGACCGGGTCAAAACATGGTCTTTTGGCACCGGCTCCAGCGGCGGAATGTCAATATTGGCCAAAATGGCCCGCAGCCGCTCGGCATTGGGGCTGGGCGCGCCATCAATGCCGAGATTGTTGATCTGGTCGCGGGTATCAAACAGCACGGTACCGCCAGAGCGCATATAGGCATCAATGCGGCTGATGGCCTCTGCACTGGGCATGGGGGCTGTGGCCGAAATCGGCCAGAAGATGATCGGGTAAATCGACAATTCATCCTTGGCGATATCGAGGCCCACCGGCGCGCCCGGCTCCAACGTGGTGCGATAGGTCATATATTCGCTCAAACCGCTCAAGCCGCGCTCTGACAACTCGTCCACATCGCTTTCGCCGGTTTTGACATAGGCCAGATGGGTATTGTCCAAATGCTGCAACAAAATCTCATCGCCGGGCTTGCTGTCATCGGCATAAACCCGATCCATCGGTGCGAAAGATAAAGCGCTACCCAGAGAAACCATAGCCAGAACGGCCGCCGCTTTGCGCTTTGGCAGTTTGGCAAAAGCCCCACCCATAAACAGCACAACGAGGCTATCGAGAATAAACAGCACCAAGGCAATACCCAGCAAAATCGGCTTCAGCGGTTTGGCCGTTGCCCCAACCAATGCTTCACGCACCACAGGTACGCTCACCCCGCTGAGATCCACCGGCTTCAGCTCTGCGCCATTGGGCAAAAGGTTGAGCGCCGTAAACCCATCTTCCGAGCCATAAAGACCGGGCGGATTGTCAAAATTGGCGGCTTTCGGGCGGTTTGCGCCAAGCTCCAGCGGTTTGGCATTGCCTGCCTCAGATGTTAGCGCCCCTCGCTCGGTCAGCAGCCGATAGGGTGGCAGGCTGGCCGCTGCGGCCCCTGTTGTGCCACTCACGCCCACACCAGCATGAGAAAGCTGCACAATCCGGCGCAACATTTCCACAAATTCGCCAGAAATTGGCAGGTTGGACCAGCTGGCCTCGGCGCTGACATGAAACAGCACGATACGGCCAGCGCCGAGCTCTCTGGTGGTCACCAGCGGCGTGCCATCGGCAAGGCTTGCCCATGTGCGCTCCGCCAGATCCGGGGTCGGTTCGGCCAAAACCTGTCGTTTCACCAACACACCCTTGGGCGGGGCAAGACCGGCAAACGGGCCATTGGCCGGAAAGGGTGCCAAGGCTTGCGGCTCTGCCCAAGACAGTGCACCACCCAATTGCCGCTCGCCTTGGCGAAGCATCACCGGCACCAGTGGATCATCGGCAGGGGCTGCGGCAAGACGCGGACCGGCAAAACGGATCAAGGTGCCGCCTTTTTGCAGCCAGCGCTGCAAGGCCTGCTGCACCTCTGGCGGCATGCGGCCAATATCGGCCATCACCACCACCGACGGGTTTTGCTGCAACACTTGGGTAACCGCTGTGGGCAGGTCTTTGTCTTGCGCCTTGATCAGATCGGCATAAGGCTGCAAGGCCCGTTCAATATAATAGAGCGGCGACAAAAGCGGCTGAAACTCATCATTGGAATCGCCCGACAGCAAAGCCACCTTGCGACGGCGAAAGCCATCATCGAGCAAATGCACGGAACCCGCAGTAGAGAGCCCCGAAATGCTCAGACGGGCAAAATCATTGCGCAGCTCATAGGGCGCGGTGATCTCGGCGGTTGCCACGCTTTGGCCAGCCGCAAATGTTGCCGTGCCAGTGGCAATGGCGCGACCTTGCTGGTCTTGCGCATCGACAATCACCTGTTGCGGATTGGCGCTTGCAAGCCGTGTCACCTTGGCATTCAGGCGCTCAACTCCGTTGGTGGCAGAGGTAACCGCCAGCGCCGATTTGCCATCATCAGCAATCACCCGCATCTCGGCAGGCTGAAGGGCAGATAGCTGTGCACCGATCTTTTCATCATCCTTTGCAGCCAGCCCATCGGTTATAAAGGCCAAAGTGCCCGGATGGGTGCCATTCAACGCCGCTTGTAAAGCCGTCACGGCGCGCTCGCGGTCTGGCACCAGCGGGCGCGGCTTGGCGGCGCGCAAATGCTCGCGTGCTGTGGCCGGATCAGTCGGCACGGCATCTTGGCTTGGCTCGGCGGTAAACACGGTGGAGATGGCTACACCCTCACTTTCGGCCTCATCAATCAAGCCGCTGGCAGTTTCCACGCGGCGGTCCCAATCGGTTGCGCTTGCCCAGCCATTGTCCATCACCAGCACCAGCGGCCCGCCACCGGCAATCGTGCCAACCCTTGGGTTCAGCACCGGCTCGGCCAGCGCAAAAATCACCAATGTTGCCATCAGCATGCGAAGCAGTGTCAGCCACCACGGGCTGCGGGCTGGCGTTTCCTCGCGCTTCAAGACCGTTGCCAGAATTTTCAGCGGCGGAAACACTTCTGCCTGCGGGCGCGGCGGTGTGAGTTTTAACAGCCACCAGATGGCAGGAAGCACAACGAGCGCGCCCAGCAAAGCGGGGCTGGCAAATGCAAAGGAGGAAAACATCACAGCCCTCCCCCTCTATGCGCGTTTTTCTGCGTGTTTTGACGGGTATTTTGTGGGGCACCCGACAGATGCATATGCACCGCCGCCAAGGCTTCAGAGGCCAGACGATCCGTCAGATGATGGGTAAAACTCCATCCAAGACGCCGCATCCCCTGCCCCAAAGCTTCTCGACGGGCCAGATAGGCCTGTCGATAGGCATCACCAATTGCTTCGGCGCGACCTGACACCAGCTTTTCGCCGGTTTCAGGATCGGTAAATTCGGTGCGACCCGCGTAGGGAAACAGCTCTTCCGCCGGATCGGCAATTTCAATCATATGGCCGCGCAAGCCGCGACGCGACAAGGGCGTAATGCTATCCAAAATCCGGTTCGCATCATCGAGAAAATCACCAATCAGCACAATATCACTGGCCCCTCGGATCATGCCCGTCTGCGGTATTCCCGATAAAAACGCGGCATTGTTCTCGGCATGCATCAAGGCGGTTGCCAGCCGCTCGGCGGCATTGCGCGCCGCAATCGGCTCCAGAATGCCGGGGCAGCCAATGCGCTCACCGGAGCGCGCCAAAATCTCGGCCAGCGCCAGCATCAGCACCAGAGCGCGGCTTTCCTTGGAGACTGTGCCAAGCCTGGATTTAAACATCATCGATGGTGAAAAATCGGCCCAGAGCCATACGGTGTGGGCGGCCTCCCACTCGCGGTCGCGGATGTAGAGTTGATCATCGCGGGCCGAGCGCCGCCAATCAATGGCCGCCATGCTTTCGCCCTCCGCATAGGGGCGAAACTGCCAGAAGTTTTCGCCAATGCCGCGTTTGCGGCGGCCATGCCACCCGGCAATCACGGTGTTGGCGATGCGCTTGGCTTCCACCATGCAATCGGGGATCAGGCTTGCGCGCTGACGTGCACGGGCCAGACCGTCCCCGGTCGGGGTTTTCTCGACGATCTGTCCTATTGCTGCCACGCTGCCACGCTCTCCTTTACGCCTTGTTCTGCTTGATGAGGGCGGCAATCACGTCGCGCACCGCCATGCCTTCGGCGCGCGCCGCAAAGGTCAGCGCCATACGGTGCTGCAAAACGGGTTCTGCCAGCGCATGGACATCATCAATCGAGGGTGCCAAACGCCCTTCATAGAGCGCACGGGCGCGGGCGCACAGCATCAGAGCCTGCCCTGCGCGTGGACCCGGCCCCCATGCCACATGCTTGTCGGTCTCGGCATTGCCCTGCCCCGGACGGGCCGATCGCACCAGCGACAAAATCGCATCCACCACCACTTCCGACACCGGCATTTGCCGGATCAGGTGTTGAATAGCACGCAGGCGCTCGGCATCCAGCACCGCATTGGCGTGGGCATGACTGATGCCCGTGGTGTCGAGCAAAATCTGCCGCTCGGCAGCAAGCTCAGGGTAGCCGACATCCACTTGCAGCAAAAAGCGGTCAAGCTGGGCTTCTGGCAGCGGATAGGTGCCTTCCTGCTCCAGCGGGTTTTGCGTGGCCAGCACGTGGAAAGGTGCTGGCAGGTCATAGCGCTGGCCTGCAATGGTGATGTGATATTCCTGCATCGACTGCAAAAGCGCCGATTGGGTGCGCGGGCTGGCGCGGTTGATTTCATCGGCCATCAGCAATTGCGCAAACACCGGGCCTTTGACAAAGCGAAATGAGCGACGACCGTGCTCGTCCTGATCCATCACTTCAGAGCCAAGAATATCCGAGGGCATCAGATCGGGCGTAAACTGAATGCGGCTCGCATCCAGCCCCAGCGCCGTACCAAGCGTGGTAACCAGCTTGGTCTTGGCAAGGCCCGGCACACCCACCAGCAGCGCGTGGCCACCGGAGAGAATGGCCAGAAGCGTGCTTTCCACCACCTGCTCTTGTCCGAAAATCACCTTGGAGACCTCGCGGCGCACATCGGCAATCTCGCTCAAGGCTCGTTCGGCGCTGGCAATCATCGCCTTTTCATCGAGCGCGGTGTCCGTGGTGGTGATCATGCCCATGGCGTTCTCCGTTGGCTCACAAAACAAATCGAATCGATCACGCCGCTTTGCAACACAATCTTTCTATAACTTATTACCCGTATGGCGGCTGACAAGCGCGTTTCAAACCACTATCTCGTGTCATACAGCTATTACGTTGAAAACCGGGACATAAACATGGCAGGCGATAAAGAGAATAAAGCCGAACTCAGCGCCGATCTGGCCGCCATGATAGCGCGGGCAAGCGAGCAAACCACGGGCGGCAAGGCGGGACTTCCCCCTGTTGATCGCTGGAATCCGCCGTTTTGCGGCGATATTGACATGGAAATCAAAGCCGATGGCACGTGGTTTTACATGGGCACCCCCATTGGCCGCGCCCCCCTGGTGCGGCTGTTTTCCACCGTTCTGCGCAAAGACGATGATGGCAAAACCTATCTCGTCACACCTGTGGAAAAAGTTGGTATCCGGGTGCAGGACGCCCATTTTCTGGCTGTCGAGATGACAGTCAGCGAAGATAAGGGCGACCCCTTGCTGACCTTTCGCACCAATGTTGGCGATGTGATTGCAGCCGGTCCAGACCATCCGCTGAGTTTTACCAATGACAATGACCAGCTCAAACCCTATCTCAATGTGCGCGGGAGGCTGCAAGCGCTGGTATCTCGCGCTGTGACCTATGATCTTCTGGCGCAAGGTGAGGTCATGGAGATTGACGGGCGAGAGATGTTTGCCATCCGCTCCGGGGGCGCTACCTTTCCGGTCATGGAAGCCGCATTGCTTGAGAACACAGCCCCATGAATAACCTTGTTGAGATGGAATTTACCGCCGAAGATTTCAGAGCGCGCGCCCAGCGCCAGAGCGGCGCGCCCTTGGCGGAAGCATGGCGCAATCACGGTGACCATGCGCTGAACACAGACCTTCTGCCATTTCTGGAAACCATGCGGCTGAAAGATGCCGCAGTTCTGGTGCCGGTGGTCAATGATGGCAATGCGCCGCGGATTATCCTCACCCAGCGCACCGATAAATTGCGCAAGCATTCCGGCCAGATCGCCTTTCCCGGCGGCGGCATTGATGACGAAGATGAAAGCCCGGAAGCCGCAGCCCTGCGCGAAGCCCATGAGGAAATCGGCCTAGAGCCGCAGTTTGTGGAAACCGTTGGCCGCCTGCCCCATTATTTGGCCGCCACCGGCTTTCGCATCACGCCCGTTCTGGCTGTGGTGCAGCCCGGCTTCACACTCACGCCAAACCCCGATGAAGTGGCCGAGGTGTTTGATGTGCCGCTGGCCTTTTTGATGGACCCTGCCAATCACCAACGCGGCAGCAAACTGTTTCGCGATGGCGTTTATCGGCATTTTTATGAAATGCCCTATGGCGAACACCATATATGGGGCATTACCGCAGGCATTTTACGCACGCTGTATGAAAGGCTTTACTCATGATCTCTGTTGCCGATCAGCCATGGTTTCGAGACCCATCGCTTACCCGCGTTCTTGATCTTCTCAATGCGGATGGCGCAGAAACCCGTGTGGTTGGTGGAGCGGTGCGCAACAGCCTCTTAGACGAACCGGTTGGTGATATTGATCTGGCCACCACGCTTTTGCCCGCTGAGGTCATGGCACGGGCAGAGAATGCCAAAATCAAAGCCGTGCCAACCGGCATTGACCACGGCACCGTGACTTTGGTTGTCGATGGCAAACCCTTTGAAGTTACCACCCTGCGGCGCGATGTTGCCACCAATGGCCGCCATGCCGAGGTTGCCTTTGGCACCGATTGGCAGGCAGATGCCGAACGGCGCGATTTTACCATCAATGCGCTTTATGCCGATCAGATCGGCACAATCATTGATCTGGTGGGGGGAAAGGCCGACATTGAAACGGCGACCATTCGCTTTATTGGTGATGCAAACCTGCGCATTGCCGAGGATTATCTGCGGGTTCTGCGCTTTTTTCGCTTCTTTGCCTGGTACGGCCGGGGACGGCCTGATGCCGCTGGCCTTCGCGCCTGTGCAGGCGCGCGCGATAACCTCAGCCAGCTCTCAGTGGAGCGGGTGTGGAGCGAAATCAAGAAATTGCTGTCGGCCAAGGATCCGAGCCGCGCGCTTTTGTGGATGCGTCAGGCAGGTGTGCTCACCGCCATCCTGCCGGAAACCGAAAAATGGGGCATTGACGCCATGCCCGGCCTGATCGCCACGCAAAATGCACTGGGATGGGAGCCTGAACCTCTGTTAAGATTGGCAGCCATGGTGCCCAATGATGCGGAGCGCATGAAGGCTTTAAGCGCCCGCCTGAAACTCTCCAAAGTCGAAGCGCAGTTCTTGCAGGACTTCGTCAGTGCTCCCAAAATTGCCGATAGCACGAGCGAGCTCGCACTGGACCGCCTGCTCTACACCCACGGCAAAGCTGGTATCATCGCCCAGCTTCGCCTGTCGCTTGCCAATGCCCGCAGCAAGGCCGAAGGTGACACCGAGGCCATGGCACAGAGCGGGCGTTTTTCGCGCCTGTTGCAAAGAGCGGAGAATTTCGAAAAGCCGGTTTTTCCCCTCAATGGCGCAGATGTCATAGCCAAGGGAATAGCCGCCGGGCCAGAGGTTGGAGACCTGCTCAGTCAAATGGAGGCCATGTGGGTGCAGGCCAATTTCACCCTCAGCCGCGACACGCTGCTTTCGCGGCTGACAGAAAGACTGGCATCACACTCTTGATCACAGCCTTGAACCAAGACCTGTGCCTGACGGCGTATTCGTCCTCAGGCACAATCGCCATCAAGCCGCTTTTGCGTCAGCGGTATCAACAACCCGCAATTTGATATTGTAGACAAGGTTTTCGCGAATAAATGTTTCTCCATGCGCCAGACGCATATGCTCGACCGCACGGTGAACGACCTCTGCGGACTCATTGGAACGGGTATGCCATTCGCAACCTGGCACAAGTGAGCCACACTCAAACTGTTTCATGATAAAACTCCTCCATGTCATGCGTGATACCGCGCACTTCACCTCTCGAAGTTGCGGTTCAATGCTGCACCAGAGATCATTCCGGCGCAGAAGGTTCTTTATGGTTTGGTCTGCTTTTAAGCAGGTCTTTATTCGGCTTTTTACTAAGGCATGGCCCAAGTTACGCAGGCAAAGTTACTCAGGCATGGCCCAAGCATAAAACACCGAGCTTGGTCCGTTGACGATGTTTTTGCTCACCGTCTTGACCGTATCATTCGCTGCGCGCTCACGGGTGTGAACACCCGCCAAACGAAGCTTTGCCTGCTCCACAAAGTAGCAGTGGGGCAGATCTGCATCGCTGGACGCTTTCAAATCATGCGCCATACGATCGATCAACTCAACAGTATCAAGCGATCTCTCGCCGCTATTGGGCTGTGTGGGGATGGGCATGCTGTTCATGGCAACCATTGCAATCCTCCTCCTTGATCTGTGTCTTAAGTGTAACACAGAAGAGAATTAAACCAATGTTAAATCTTTTGTGAGTGCCAATAAAACAGCTTCTCCTTAACTAAAACAGCACACAATGATGCCGCATCAATCCATATCCCCCTCAATTCGAGGGGTACTACCCCACAGATGTCGTAAAATGGCGCAAATGAGCCATCAAGGCCAACGCACCAGCGGCGGCATGGATGACAAAATTGATTCGACATTGCCGCCCGTCTTCAAGCCAAAAATCGTTCCGCGGTCATAAAGCAGGTTAAACTCGACATAGCGGCCCCGGCGCACCAATTGCTCCTCGCGGTCCGCCTCTGTCCATGGCGTGTTGAAATTGCGCCGCACCAGCTGCGGATAGACATCACGAAACTGACGACCGACCTCCTGCTCAAAGGCGAAATTCGCATCCCAGCGGTCCAGCTTTTCGCCAGCATGCAGCCAGTCAAAGAAAATGCCGCCGATGCCGCGCGCCTCATTGCGGTGGGGCAAAAAGAAATACTCATCGCACCATGTTTTATAGCGCGGATAATCCGCAACATCCGGGTGAGCATCACAGGCGGCCTGCATGGCGGCATGAAAGGCAACCGTATCCGCATCGTCCTGGGTGCGGCGGCGATCCAGCACTGGCGTCAAATCAGCACCGCCGCCAAACCATTGGCTGGTGGTCACCACCATGCGGGTGTTCATATGCACAGCTGGCACATTGGGATTGCACGGATGGGCAATCAGCGAAATGCCGGAGGCCCAAAAGCTGGGGTCTTCTTCGGCACCGGGCATTTGCTTGCGGAATTCGGGCGAAAACTCGCCGTAGACGGTGGATGTGTGCACGCCAACCTTTTCAAACACCCGGCCATGCATCATCGACATGCGGCCACCGCCGCCCTTGCCCTCTTCGCGCAGCCAGTCCTTGGGCACAAAACGGCCGGGCTCACGGTCACTGAGCGGGCCGGATAATTCGTCTTCCAACGCTTCAAAAGACGCACAAATCTGATCCCGCAGATTTTCAAACCACGCCCGTGCCGTTGCCTTTTTATGCTCGATATCGGCGGGCAGGCCCTTTGGCAAAACAGGACGTTCCATATGCATTCTCCCTGTCGTCATCTCGGCGAATTTTGATCGCAGCAGATAGCAGGTCTGACTTTGATGCGCCAGAACATCAAAACTGATTTAGAATCTCTCAATTTAGAGTGCTGGAAAAATACCCGCAGTTGTTTTATGATGAGGTCGGAACAGGATATACCGTCATGGCTGCAAAAATTCCTCGTCCTCCGCTCGACGGGTTGAAACGTCAGATTGATCGCTATCGCCAGGGGCAAAAAGGCGCGCATAACCCTGCCTTTATCCGCGAAACCTTTTGCCTGAATCGGGAAGATGCCCGCATAAAAGCACGCGAGTGGTTTGATGCCTTTCCCCGTGCCGCCTATTGGACCGAGATTGAAAGCTGGAGACGCCTTGAGGATGACCGCATTGAATTTACCATGCGCCGTCTTTCTTCTGCGGATTGAGAGGCCTCCGCCGATTCATGGGCCTCGGCAGAAATATGGGTATTTTCGCCCGGATCGTTAAACTGTTAATTATTGTATCAAGCAGGTTGTAATAGTTCGTACATTATAGATAACTCACATGATTGCTTTTGGCGGCTGCCTCTGCAATCATCATCAGGAATTTCCGGGTCCGGCGGCGGGTCTGTATTGTGTATCGTACCGTGGGTGGAGATTAGCATGGCTTCTGTAAACGCAACATCGAGTTCGGCTCTGTCATTGCTCACCGGCACATCCAGAGCCTATGAAAGCACACAGGTACGGGTTGCCACTGGCAAAAGTGTTGATAAAGCAGCCGATAACGCCGCATACTGGTCTATTGCCACCACGATGAAATCGTCCAACCTCTCGCTGTCAAGCGCAGAGGATGCCACCGGCCTGTCGGCCGCCGTGGCCGATACGGCGGCTCTGGGTGTGGAGCAGGCCACCAGCATTGTCTCCGATATTCAATCCAAGCTGATTCTCGCCAAGGCTGTGGGTGCCAATAAGGACGCCATCAACACCGAAATCACCCAGCTCAAATCACAATTGTCGACGGTTGCCGAATCGTCGAGCTTCAACGGCCAGAACTGGCTCAAGCTTGGTGCCTCGGAAAGCCCGAAGGTGACCTCCATGGTGTCTTCGGTTGGCACCGACAGCAATGGCAATCTGGCCGTCAACGTCACCAATTTCGACACGGCCAAAAGTGTGCTGACCAGCGCCAATGATGCCAATGACGGCATTTTGACCCGCGCCTATACCACGATTGCGCCGGATGGCTCGACAAGCGATTATTATCTTCTCAATGCCAATTCGCAGACGCCAGCCTCGCCAACGGCTCAGGAAATTACCATTTCCAACAGCACGCCCAACGCTGACATTGACGGAATGATTTCGGCGACCAACACCATGCTTTATGGCCTGGCCAATGCCGGGGCAGAGATTGGGGCCACCCAGAAAACCATTTCCGCCAACACCGATTTCCTGAAAGACCTTCAGGACGTCAACACCATCAGCATTGGTCGTCTGACGGATGCCAATATGGAAGAAGAAGCCACCAAGCTGTCTTCGCAAAAGGTTCAAAGTCAGTTGCAAACCATTGGCCTGAACATTGCCAACAGCCAGCAACGCAGCGTAACCCAGCTGTTCATGTAGGCATATTGCTGAAATTGCAGGTGAAAATCACACGGACGTTGCGACAGATGCGGCGTCCGTTTTGCTGTGAAAAGGCGAACGCTGCACGGCTTACTGCATAATTCCTTAAAGCCACTCCGATTTAAGGAATTATGCAGTAAGCCGATTCCGGTTTAAAGAATCCGGTAATGTGCTTGTCTTTTTCACACATTGTTTTAAGCCTTGAGAAGCATAAATGCATAATGCTTTTCCATGATCGGCATAGAAACCGGTTAAGGAAAAAATTATGCAAAAGACATAGGTGGTATAGCGGAGCCTTCTGCACCATATATTGGTCACGGCGCACAATGCGCGGTTAAGAAAAACGCAAATGAGGAATTGCCGAATGAACGAAGAAGACGACGACAAGAGCAAGGAACTGCCTCTCGGCAAGGAAACGGAAGCGAATCTTTTCAAGTCGCGTTCGATCTTCATCTATGGTGGCATCACCATGGAACTGGCGCAAAAGGTCTGCACCCAATTGGTGGCCTTGGCGGCTGCCAGCGACGAGGACATTCGCGTTTACGTGAATTCCCCCGGCGGTCACGTTGAATCGGGCGATTCGATTCATGACATGATCAAGTTCATCAAGCCGAAGGTGTGGATCATCGGTACCGGCTGGGTAGCGTCTGCTGGCGCATTGATTTACGTCTCCGTGCCAAAAGAGCAGCGCCTTTGCCTGCCCAACACCCGCTTTTTGCTGCACCAACCCTCGGGCGGCACACGCGGCATGGCTTCCGATATCGAAATCCAGGCCAATGAAATCATCAAGATGAACAAGCGCCTGATCAAGATCTTCTCCAAGGCCACCGGCCAGTCGGAAGAAAAGATCGGCAAGGACATTGACCGCGATTATTGGCTCTCGGCTGAAGAAGCCAAGGATTATGGTCTGGTGTCTCGCATTGTTGAAAGCCAGTCTGACATCGGCTGAGGCTGAGGCTGAGGCTGAGGCTGAGAACATATTTTAAAAGCCCGCCTGTTGCGAAACAGGCGGGCTTTTTCACTACCAGCGCAAGATTTTCCGACCCGCAAAAAAGCCAACCGCGGTGACCAGCACAATCGCCAGCCCATACCATGTGGCCAAAAACAGCGGGCTATCATCCGGGCAATGCCATGCATAGAGCGCGGCCGCAATGCCGCTGGCTGCAAGGCCAGCCGATGCCCCGGCCAGACCCGGATTTTCGGGCGCGCCACTTTGCAAGGCTTTCAAAAAACCAATCAGTGGCACAAGTGACAAAACCGGAATGAAAAACACGCAAAACGCGGCGTGAGAGCCGATTAAACTGGGTGCCCAAAGCGGCTTTGGCAGCACGGTCAGCTCAATTGCAACAGCCGCCACCAGCAAAAACAGCGGCATCAGCAGGCACAGCGCCAAGGGACGAAGGCCGAGATCGGGCTTGCCAATGCGAAACACAAGGCAGCTTGCCGTCAGCGCCAAAAGAAAGGTCTCAACAATTTTGAAGGCCACCCGCGCCGTTTCCACAGCACTTTCCAGATTATGCCGCAACCCCACGGTGGAGATCAACAGAACACCAGACACAACAACGCCCACCACAAGCGCCCATGCCATCCGCTTGCTCAATGAAAAGCGCACCGGGGCATCCTGTGCCAAAAGGCTGATCAGCTCATCTGTCTTCATTGTGCTTCACTCCGATACATCGCCGCCAGGGCCTTCAGCGCCCTGTGCAGCGCCACCCGCACAGATCCTTCGCTCATCTTCAATCTTTCCGCTGTTTCGCGAATGCCAGCACCATGCAAAGAGATGGAGCGAACAATATCCCGCTGCGGGTCTTTCAGCCGCTCCAGCAGGGCTTCCGTATCCATTCGCTCGGTGGCATCGGTTTGCTCGTCTGCTTCCAGCGTTGCAATCACATCCTCAATCGGCACATGCACGTGGCGACCGCGCTTGCGCAAACTGTCAATCAGCTTGTTGCGCACAATCACCGTGAGCCAAGGGCCAATGGGCCGTTTGGAATCCCACGTGCCACGCTTGAGGTGAATGGCCAGCAGCACTTCCTGCACCACATCTTCCGCATCGCCCTTTGGCGCGCCAAACTGATCACAGCGTCGCCTTGCCATGGCGCGTAAATGGGGCGTTACGGACATCAGGAAACGATGATAGGCTTGAGCGTCGCCTGCAATGGCCGCGCGCATCCATTCTGCCCATTCATCTTCGCGTTCTGACTGCTTCACCACGCACCCTATACGTTGGCTGGAGGGGATTTGTTACAGACGGTCTGCAATTCTATCAATAAAATGTATTGGCATGCCGCTTCATCATATTTGCACAGATTCGATAAAAAATTTCTCCCGCTCTGTAACATTACCCAAAGCGCATCCGTAGCCTCTCATGTCAGCCAATCATGGCAACCATCTGAGGAGACCACCATGAACACTTCTATCAAAACCCTTGCTCTTGCCAGCTCGCTTGCATCTGCCCTCGCCACTGTGTCTGTGCCCGCCGCCAATGCCGCCGACATGACTGGCAAAGAAAAATGCTATGGCGTTGCCCTCAAAGGCCAGAATGATTGCGCCGCTGGCAAGCACGACTGCGCTGGCAAATCCACCATGGATTACGACAAGTCTTCGTTCAAGCTGGTACCCACCGGCTCTTGCGTCTCAATGAAGACGCCGCATGGCCATGGCATGTTGAAGTCCATGTAACGCTTAAGCCCAACACGGAGACGACCCATGACAAAAAACCACGCCCTTCTTGCCGCCTCGCTCGGTGCCGCTCTCGCAGTGGTTGGCACGCTGCCAGCACAAGCCGCTGACACGAAAGAAAAATGCTACGGCATTGCCATGAAAGGCCAGAATGATTGCGCCGCAGGCCCTGGCACCACCTGCGCCGGAACATCCAAGATCGACTATCAGCAGAATGCATGGAAGCTGGTGCCTGCGGGCTCTTGCGAAACCATGAAGACGCCGAACGGTCATGGCTCGCTCACCCAAGGCCCCGCCCCCGCTTAACCCCACAGAAAACAGAGTGGCGGAACGCCTTCCGCCACTCTGTTTTCGAAAAACATCAGACAACGCCCGCAACATAAGGTGTAAGACACCATGAAACCAAGCCAGCTTCCCAAACATGCAGGCGTCGGCTTCAAGCCGGAGCATTTTCGCAGCATCATTGATGCGCCGCAGCCACTGGGCTTTTTCGAGGTCCATGCCGAAAACTATATGGGGGCCGGTGGCCCGCCGCATGCACAACTCTCCAAACTGCGCGAGGATTATGCGCTCTCCATTCACGGTGTAGGCCTTTCCATTGGCTCCATGCAGCCGCTGGATCAAGACCACCTCGCCCGCCTGAAAAACCTGTGTGATCGCTATGAACCGGAAAGCTTTTCCGAGCACTTGGCATGGTCCTCGCACGACACGGTGTTTCTCAACGATCTTCTGCCCCTGCCCTATACGCCAGAAACGCTGAACCATGTGGCCAGCCACATCGATCAGGTGCAAAACAGCTTAAAGCGGCAAATGCTGCTGGAAAATCCGGCAACCTACATCACCTTCACCGAGAGCACGCTGGAGGAAGTGGATTTTCTGACTGAACTGGTGGCACGCACCGGCTGCGGACTGCTTTTGGATGTCAACAATGTGTTTGTCGCCTCCACCAATCACCAGCTTGATCCGCGCAGCTATCTGGCACGGTTTCCGCTCGGTCATGTGCGCGAAATTCACCTGAGCGGCCATTCCGAAACCGTCGATGATCACGGTGCCCCCTTGTTGATCGACAGCCACGACACGCCGGTGAAAGACCCGGTCTGGGCGCTTTATGAAGAGGTTTTGGCCCGCACCGGCCCGGTTGCCACCCTGATTGAGTGGGACAATGACGTGCCGGACTGGCCAACCTTGCGCCTTGAAGCGCAATCCGCTCAGGCGCTTCTGAACCAAGCGGCTCAAAGCCGGGCTGCGTGAGGTTGCCATGTCCCACATCACCCAAAACAACTTCGCCGCCGCCCTGAACGACATCTCCCTGCCCGTGCCAGATGGCGTGGCGGCATGGAACAGCGCAGCACCCGAACGCCGCTTCAAAGTCTATCGCAACAATGTCTCCGCCAGCCTGCGCGGCGCGTTGGCATCACGCTTTCCAGCCTGTGAGGCCATTGTGGGCAGAGACTTTTTTGCTGCCATGGCGCAGGCGTTCATCGATGCTCATCCGCCGCGCTCGCCCTTGCTGCTCACCTATGGTGATGATTTTCCCGATTTTGTCGCGGGTTTTGAACCCGCCAAAGAACTCAGCTATCTGCCAGACGTGATGCGGCTGGAGGCGGCCCGCAGCCGCGCCTACCACGCTGCCGATCAGGCCCCGCTGGACCCCGGCTCTCTTGCCGCCATTGCCCCGGAGACATTGGCGGATGTGCGGTTTTCACCGCATCCATCCTTTGCCGTGATCCGCTCCATCCACCCGGTTGTGACCATCTGGGCCATGAACGCCGGCGAAGCAGAACTTTGCCCGATTGATGACTGGCAGGGCGAAGATGCACTGATCTTGCGCCCGCAGATGACGGTTGAGGTGCATCGGCTTCCCCCCGGCGGTGCAGGTTTTCTGCTGGCGCTGGCGCAAGGTGCCGCCCTTGGCGAGGCTGTCAATATCGCCATGGCCGAGACAGAGGCCTTCGATCTCACCGCCAATCTCACCGGCGCGCTGCAAAGCGGTGCCTTTACGACCATTCTATAAGGAAGCGTGTCATGCAGTCACCCTCACTGGCCAACCGTTTCACTGGCCTTTTCAGCCGCATTCCGCTTGATCTTGTCTCGCTGATTGCCCGCCTGTCGATCGCGGGTACCTTCTGGCGCTCTGGCCAAACCAAAGTCGATGGCTTTCACGTCACCGACACCGCCGTTTACCTCTTTGAAAATGAATACAAAGTACCGCTGGTTGACCCTTGGCTTGCCGCCCATCTGGCTGCCATTGCCGAGCATTTATTCCCGATTCTGCTGGTGATTGGCCTTGCCAGCCGCCTCTCAGCCCTTGCTCTTTTGGGCATGACGCTGGTGATCGAAATCTTCGTCTATCCCGATGCATGGCCCACCCACGGTACATGGGCTGCCTGTCTTTTGATCATCATGGCTCATGGTCCGGGGATTTTCTCCATCGATCACCTGCTGCGGAAACGATCAAATTGATGAAGCAACAGGCAAAGCGTACCGGTTTTCAGTACAACTGACCTTGCACCTATCCTAAAAATCTGTTGTTCCAGCATCACAACCCTCCATGCTGGACCACCTCATGCATAAAGATCTTTCCCTACAAAGCCTGCTTATGGGCCTGCTGGTTGCTTTCGTGGGCTTTGCCAGTTCGTTTGCCATTGTGCTGCAAGGATTGAAAGGCGTGGGGGCCTCCGACATGCAGGCGGCAGCCGGCTTGATGGCGCTGTCCATTGCCATGGGTGTCTGCGGCATTTTGGTGAGCCTTAAAACAAAAATGCCAATTTCGGTGGCGTGGTCCACGCCGGGAGCGGCGCTGTTGATCAACACTGGCGCGCCTGAGGGCGGGTTTTCCGCAGCCGTTGGTGCATTTTTGGTCTGTGCATTGCTGATCATCATCGCGGGCCTGTTCAAACCGCTTGGTAAAGTGATTGCCACCATTCCTTCGGCGTTGGCCAATGCATTGCTATCAGGCATCATCATTGGTCTGTGCTTTGCGCCTTTTCAAGCAATTTCCTTCAATCCGCTGTTTGGCCTGCCCATCCTGCTGACCTGGGCCATTGTCGGCGCATTCAACCGCCTTTTTGCGGTGCCAGCAGCCCTTGCGGCCTTTGTTCTGGTGTTGATTTTTGGTGTGCATGTGCCCGAATCGGCTTTTGCCAATCTGGGCGCTTCGCTGGCCCCTCCGGTAGATTTTGTGGTGCCGCACTTCACCTTGCCCGCCGTGATTTCCATCTCCCTGCCGCTGTTTATTGTCACCATGGCCTCGCAAAATATTCCCGGCATTGCGATCTTGAAGGTTTATGATTATCGCCCGGCCCCAGGCCCGCTTTTTGCCGTGACCGGCCTGTTTTCAGCCTTTGTTGCCCCGTTTGGTGGCAGCTCCATTTGCCTTGCAGCCGTCACCGCCGCCATGGCCGCGGGCAAAGATGCCCACACGGATGAAAGCCGCCGCTATTGGGCCGCCATCATTGCAGGCATGGCCTATATTGTGCTTGGTCTTTTAACCGGCGTTGTCACCGCCTTTGTCGCACTCGCGCCCGATATTCTGATCAAATCGGTGGCGGGGCTCGCGCTGATCAGTGCGTTTTCCGGCTCGGCTTTCGCGGCGTTTAAAGAGCCGGAAAGCCGCAATGCAGCCGCCATCACCTTTCTTGTTACCGCATCGGGCATTTCATTTTTGGGAATTTCGGGCGCATTTTGGGGTCTTGTTGGCGGTATCGTCATGCTGGGGCTTAACAAGCTCACCGTAAAATTTGCAAAATGAAAAAAGCCCCCTTGCCAGCACAAATGCGCCTGCGTATACATTTTGCCATGAACAGATCGGGCTTTTCCATGATGAAGACTGTAGCGCGGGGCAATTTCAGCCACGTCGCGTCTTCGCGCGCCCTATCCTCGCTTCTTCTTCTCGACCTTATCCGCGGTTGCCGGGTCCATTGAGGAGCGCCCGGCGGCCGGGTTAGCCGTTTCAGGCGATTGCTCCTCACCAAATCCATAAATTTGAAGATTGACCCACTAAGGGGCCGAATTTGTCATTCGCAAACAGCGATCAAGCCGCTATAAGCCGGGCATATTCGGGATGAGAAGAGAAGAACCATGTTGAAATCCACCCAAAAAGGCATGCCAGACGCCTCAGAAAAATATCGCCCTTACCCGCAGATCAATATTCCGGATCGCACCTGGCCATCGAAAACCATCACCAAGGCCCCCATCTGGTGCTCGGTCGATTTGCGTGATGGCAATCAATCGCTGGTCAACCCCATGGGGCATGATCGCAAAGCCCGCATGTTCCAGCTGTTGCTGGAAATGGGTTTCAAGGAAATCGAAATTGGCTTTCCGTCTGCCTCCCAGACCGATTTTGACTTTGCCCGCTGGTGTGTCGAGCAAGGCAATGTGCCGGATGACGTGTCCTTGCAGGTGCTGGTGCAATGCCGCCCCGAGTTGATCACCCGCACGTTTGAAGCCTTGGAAGGCGCGAACAAGCCGATCATCCATTTCTACAATTCGACCTCTGAATTGCAGCGCCGCGTGGTGTTTGGCAAGGATGTGCATGGCATCAAGCAAATCGCCGTGGATGCCGCCAAGATGATCATCGACATGGCCACCAAGGCGGGCGGCGGCTATCGTTTTGAATATTCGCCGGAAAGCTTCACCGGCACCGAGCTGGACGTGGCGCTCGACATCTGCAACGCCGTGATTGCCGAGATCAAGCCGACGCCCGATAACAAGTTGATCCTCAACCTGCCCTCGACCGTTGAAATGGCCACGCCCAATATCTACGCCGACCAGATCGAGTGGATGTGCCGCAACATCGACAAGCGCGACAGCGTCATCATCTCGCTGCATCCGCACAACGACCGTGGCACCGGCATTGCGGCTACTGAGCTGGGCTTGATGGCCGGTGCCGACCGCGTGGAAGGCACGTTGTTTGGCAATGGCGAGCGCACCGGCAATGTCGATGTCGTCACCATGGCGCTGAACATGTACACACAAGGCATTGATCCTGAGCTGGATTGCTCGCAGATCGAGCGCATCAAGGCCGTCTATGAATATTCCAACGAGATGACCATTCCTGAGCGCCATCCTTATGTGGGCGAACTGGTTTACACCGCCTTTTCCGGCTCCCATCAGGATGCGATCAACAAGGGCATGAAGGCCATCAAGAAGGCCAATTCCCCCGTGTGGGAAGTGCCATATCTGCCAATTGACCCGCAGGATGTGGGCCGTTCTTACGAGGCCATCATCCGCATCAACTCGCAATCGGGCAAGGGCGGCATCGCTTACATTCTGCAAGAGGATTACGGCATTAACCTGCCGCGCAATTTGCAGGTGGAATTCCGCGAGGAAATTCAGCGTATTACCGATGAAGAAGGCGTGGAGCTACCCGCCAAGCGCATCTACGACAGCTTCATTGAGCGCTATGTGGAGCAGCCCAAAGCGCGCCTGAAATTCGTTGATCACCACACCTACCCCGACACAGCCGTGAAGGGCCTGCGGGTGGTTGCCGCCGAAATCACCGATGGCGGTGAAACGAAACGGATCGAAGGCAAAGGCACCGGCCCCATCGACGGTTTTGTCGATGCCCTCTCAACCTACCTCGGCTTTGAGATTTCGGTGCAGGATTACTCTGAACACTCCCTGCAACACGGCTCCAACGCCGCAGCCATTGCCTATGTCGAGTTGAACCATCCCGGTGGCAAACTGTTTGGCGCAGGCATTAACAAGAATATCGTGACGGCCTCGCTGGAAGCGATTATCTCGGCAGCCAATCGAGTGCTGGAGGCAAGAGCTTCGAAGTAAAGACCAGCACCTTCAGTTTTCCCAAAAACGAAGGTGCTTTGACAGAAAAGCAGCAGGATCGAAACCATCGGTCCTGCTGTTGTTTGAATGAAAATCAAGCGGCGCGTGATGACCAGCTGTTTGCGGCAGAGGAATAGCCGTCGTGCAGTTTGAAGCGGGCGATCAGATGCGACAGGCGTTCCGATTGCTCGAAGAGTTGGCGGCTGGCACCGGCGGTTTCTTCCACCATGCCGGCATTTTGCTGGGTCATGCGGTCCATCTGCGAAATCGCCGCATTGATCTCCTTGACGCTGCTGGATTGTTCGCGGGTCGAATTGTCAATATCGGCAATCAACTGCGTAATATCGCCAATGGCAACCACAATGCCCTGCAATGCCTCGCCCGTGCGCCCAACCAGGGTGACACCCTCGCTGACCTGATTGGAAGAGGTGGAAATCAGCGCCTTGATCTCCTTGGCGGCCTTGGCAGATCGTTGCGCCAGTTCGCGCACTTCCTGCGCCACCACCGCAAAGCCCTTGCCCGCTTCACCTGCACGCGCCGCCTCGACACCGGCATTCAGCGCCAGAAGGTTGGTCTGGAAGGCAATCTCATCGATGACGCCAATGATCTGGCCGATCTGCTCGGACGAATTCTCAATCTCAGACATCGCATGCACCGCATTGTTGACCACGACACCCGATTCTTCAGCCGCAGCGCGGGTCTTGGTGGCAAGGCTGCTCAACTCTCGGGCACGCTGGGCCGTATTTTGAACAGCGACGCCAATTTCCTCCATGGCCGAAGCCGTTTCCTCAAGTGAGCTGGCTTGATGCTCGGTGCGTTTGGCAAGATCATCCGTGGCCTGGCTGATATTGCGCGCATCTGAACCAAAAGTTGAAACTGTCGCTGCAACTTCCGACACCAACTCTTGCAAGCTCACTGTCGCCTTGTTGAAATTGACCTTCAACTGTTCATATTTTTCCGGCATCTGTTCGCGGATCTGGCGGGTCAGATCACCATCGGCAAGGCCTCCCAAAGCACTGAACAACACGGTGAGAACGGAACGATATTCCTCCTCCTCCTTCTGCTTTATAGCTTCCTGCAACATCACCTGCTCATGAATATCCGTGAGCGAACCGCAAGCGCGCACCGTGACCCCATCAGGCAAATACTTGCAACCACCCGTGGCGCGGAACCAGCGATAGGTGCCATCCTTGCACTTCAGACGATATTCAACCCGATAGCGTGACTTGCCGCTTTTATCCTCCAAATGCTTGCCAAAGGCAGCAAATGTCGGCGCAACATCATCGGGATGCAGGCGATCCGACCAAGATTGTACGACATTCGGATATTCCTCAACGGTCTGAAAGCCAACAAGACGGCGGAACTCCGGCGACCATGTCCACCGACTTTGCGGATGCATCGCATCGCCCTGATGCAGCACCGCCTCCCAAAGACCAATGCCACTGGCATCGTCCAGAAGGTCCGACCGTTCCTTTACATCGCGAAACTCTTTTTGAGCTTCGAGCACCTTGCGCGAAGATAATCCATTGAAAATCGACATGGCAGCCAACCGTTCCGTTGATATTGCAATGCAGAAATACAATCATTAGGAGAGTTAAAAAACACTAAAACAACATATCCTTTTCTAAACAAAATTTTGGCGTCACAACTATAAAAAGTCGCAAGCATAGGAAATTCAATACTTTAATTTAGACAGTCAAACCCCGGAGAAGAGCCGATAAGCAGTCACATTTTCGCCAACGATCTGCGTTTAATTGACAATCAGCAAATCGACTTCCGGACTCACCTGCCGACCGGCAGCGCCTTCAGTGCTTCGACTTTTACAGACATGATCAGCGATTTCAGCGTGCCCCCAAGCACCGCAAAGTCTTCAATTGCGATCTCAACGAACCCAAGCTTCTGATAGAAACTGACCGCCCAAGGGCTTGTTGGCAAAACACGGCATCGTGATCTGCATGACATTTTAAAGCTGTCTGTCACGTCCCGCAAAACGTACGCGCCACTCTTTCCTCAACAGTCGGCGGCACCCTTAAATCTGCTGTTGCATCCGCTTCATCAAACGGCTTTTGCAGCGCCCCTGTCAGCCGTTCAAAATACGAATAATCATCATAAATGGCTGCGGCAATCGCCTCTTCAATGCGGTGATTGCGCGGAATGAGCGCCGGGTTGGTGGCGTGCATGACAGCTTCGATGTGAGCAGGGTCACGACCAGTTCCAAGGCGGGCTTGCCAGCGGGGCAGCCATTGCGCAAGCTCATCCGGCAAAAGGTTTAGCGAGGTCGAGCTTTCTCCACCCACAACATGGCCAAGTCTGCGGAAGGTCACGGTAAAATCGGCCTCCGACTGATGCATCAGACCCAAAAAATCATTGATCAGCGCCAGATCGTCGTCATCCTCGCCTTCGATTCCGAATTTTGCACGGAAATTGTTCAGCCAATGGCGCTGAAAGCTCTCACCAAAGCGCACCAGGGCAGCATTGGCATCTTCCACCGCCTTCTCTTCGCCACCCTCAAACAGTGGCAGCAGGCATTCGGCAAGCCGTGCCATGTTCCATTGGCCAATGCCAGGTTGGTTGGCGTAGGCATAGCGACCGCGCTGATCGATGGAAGAGAATTTCTTTTTCGGGTCGTATTCATCCAAAAAGGCGCAAGGGCCAAAATCGATGGTTTCTCCCGACACCGTCACGTTATCGGTGTTCATCACTCCATGGATAAAGCCCACCGCCATCCAGCGCGCAATCAGCGCGCTTTGCGCATCCACAATGGCATGCAGCAGCGCCAGATAGGGGTTTTCCACCCCGTTCAACTCTGGATAATGCCGCGCAATCACATAATCGGCCAATGTGCGCAGGCCATCGGTATCGCCACGGGCTGCGAAAAATTGAAATGTCCCAACCCGGATATGGCTTGCCGCGACGCGGGTAAACACCGCGCCCGGCAAGGGTGTTTCGCGTCGCACCGCCTGCCCGGTAGCAACCGCCGCCAAGGCGCGGGTGGTGGGAATGCCAAGGGCGTGCATGGCTTCGGAGACAATATATTCGCGCAGCACCGGACCAAGGGCCGCGCGGCCATCGCCGTTGCGCGAAAAGGGTGTCGGGCCTGCACCTTTCAGCTGAATATCGCGCCGCTTGCCGGTTCGATCCACCACTTCGCCCAGCAAAATTGCCCGGCCATCGCCCAATTGCGGGTTAAATCCGCCAAATTGATGCCCGGCATAGGCCATGGCCAGTGGGCTTGCGCCCTCAGGCAGCGTGTTGCCAGAGAAAATCGCCGCCAGCAGATCGTCATCCTCGGCATCCAGCGTGATGCCCAATTCCTCGGCCAGCGCTGCATTATAGCGGATCAGTTTTGGCTTTGCTGCTGGTGCTGGCAAAACAGATGCATGAAAATGCGACGGCAGGCGAGCATAGGAATTATCAAAGGGCAACATCATCAATCTCCGGAAGCATTCTTCTTATGTGGGGTTTTTATGGCTTTACGCAAGAACAACCATCACCCCCGGTAAATTCCGCATGGACAGGCGAAAAGCCCTTAACGTAAACTGATCCCTGACATAAGAAAGAAACCGGCGGGACCGAATCCCGGACGCCAGGTTGACCAATTTGAGGGACTTATCATGTTCAAACGTTTATCAATTTCTGCCGCATTTTTTGCAGCGGCCACAGCGCCTGCTTTTGCCCACCTGAACCCCGCCGAGCATGGCTCAGTCATGGCAGGTCTTTCCCATCCACTCACCGGCCCTGACCATATCATGGCCATGGTGGCGGTTGGCCTGTGGGCCTCGCAGCAGGGCGGCAAGGCGCTTTATGCCGTGCCTGCCGCTTTTGTTGGCACCATGGCTGTTGGCTTTTTGCTGGCGCTGGCAGGCTTCCATCTGCCTTTTGTTGAGCCTGCCATTCTGGCCTCTGTCATGGGGCTTGGCCTGCTGGTGGCCATGGCTGTTCGCATTCCGGCTGCGGGTGCATCTGCCGTTGTGGCGCTGTTTGCGCTGTTTCACGGCTATGCCCATGGCACCGAGATGGCCGGTGCAGGCGCGCTGGAATTTGGCCTTGGTTTTATGATTGCAACGGCATTTTTGCACGCTGTGGGCATTGGCCTTGGAGTTGCGCTCAATCGCTTCGGCCCGAAGGTCACACGGCTGCTGGGCGTTGCAACCGCTGTGGGCGGTGCCGCTTTGATGCTGGGCTGATAAAATCATCCATTAAAAGAAGAACGGCGGGCGAAATCCCGCCGTTTTTTTTATGGATGCCGCACGAGATTACACATTTGTAATTCAAAATGGCATGGAAGCGCCATGATTGCGGCTCTACATCATGGCTATAAACAGTCCTTGGAGAATGGACCATGTCACCGGAAGAACGCCAATTACTGACCCAATTGTTTGATCGCCTTGCCCAAGCTGGCTCAAACCCGCGTGACAGCGAGGCCGAAAGCTTGATTGCCGCTGAGCTGCAACGCCAGCCCCACGCCGCCTATTACATGGCGCAAGCCGTGATTATTCAGGAAAAAGGGCTTGAGGCCGCAACCGCGAAAATCCGCGACCTTGAAGCCCATATACAAGAGCTGGAAAGCCATATCGGCCAAGCCAACACGCCTGCCCAGCAAGGCAGCTTTCTTGGCGGTCTCAGCTCTATTTTTGGCGGCGGCAACACAACCCCTCAACCCGCCAGCGGCCCTTGGGGCAGAAGCCCGCAAGCCGCCCCGTCGCAAGGCCGCCTCTACGACAATTATGCGCAAAACACCGGCTACCCCCAAACAAGCGCACCACAAGCAAGCGGATTTCAGCAGCAGGCTGCCCCATCTGCCGGTGGTGGCTTCTTGCGCGGCGCACTCACCACCGCCGCAGGTGTGGCTGGCGGCGTGCTGATGGCCGATGCGGTGCGCGACATTTTTACCACCCATGGCGGTGGCTTTGGCAATATGCTGGGCATGGGCGGCGGAATGGCTGGCATGGGTGCTGCCCCTGTTGAAGAAACCATCATCAACAACAACACCTACAACATCACCGAACCAAACAATGATGCTGGCAACAGCTTTAACGACAATAGCGACAACGGTTATCAGCAGGCGGACTATGACAATAATGACGACGGCGGCTACGATGACAGTGGCGATTTCGGCGGCGACGACAGCATGAACGCCTGACCAGATATGGCATACAAAGAAAGAGCGCCGAATGGATCGGCGCTCTTTTGCGTTTTATACCAAGGCTCGAAGATGCTGACGCATCCTCGCCTTGAAAGAGTTTCGAATATCTCAAATGCATCAATGGCCTGAGATATTCGAAAGTGGAATACGAAGAGTCGTTTTCAACGACTCTTCGTATTACCCACGTCCGCGATAGGTCGGAACCCCTTGGTCTGGCAGCCAAACACCTTTTGGCGCTTCGCCGGTCTGCCAGAACACATCAATCGGAATACCGCCGCGCGGATACCAATAGGCACCAATGCGCAGCCATTTCGGATTCAAAAGGTCCACCAGCCGCTTGGCGATATAGACCGAGCAATCCTCGTGAAACGCACCGTGGTTACGGAACGAGAACAGGAAGAGTTTCAGGGATTTCGACTCCACCAGAAACTCGCCCGGAATATAATCAATCACAATATGGGCAAAATCCGGCTGGCCGGTCATCGGGCACAGCGAGGTAAACTCCGGTGCGGTAAAGCGCACCACATAATCGGTTCCGGCATTGCCATTGGGCACACGCTCCAGCACAGCCGTTTCCGGGCTGGTGGGGGCCTCTACCTGCTGGCCCAGCTGCGACAGGCCGGAAACATCGGTCTTGCTCATACACTTACTCCTTCAACCTTCACGTCCACGCCATGGGCCACTTCATCTTCCGGCTCCACGTGGATTGTTACGCGCGCGCCGGGCTGTGCAGTCTTTATCGCAGCTTCCAGCCGGTCGCAAATTTCATGGGCTTCACACACGGTCATATCGGCCGGAACCACCAGATCAAAACCGACAAAGGTGGCAGCCCCTGCCCGGCGTGTGCGCAGATAATGCGCACCCAGCGACCCCGCAGCATTATCGGCAATGGCTTTTTTGATCGCGGCTTCCTCGTTTGGCTCAACGGCTTTGTCCATCAGGCCGTCCACCGAATGGGTGATGACTTTAAAGCCCTGATAAATGATATTACAGGCCACCAGAATGGCAATGATCGGGTCCAGAATGGCGTACCCCGTAAACACCACCAACACCAAAGCCACCAACACACCCACCGATGTGACCACATCCGACATGATATGCTGGCCATCCGCCGTCAAGGCTGGCGAGCGATGACGCTTGCCCACCCGGATCAAAATGGTGGCCCAAACCGCATTGATCACGCCAGCCACGAAATTGATGGCAAGGCCCAGCGCTGGCGCATCCAGCATGGCAGGCGCTTCCAAGGCCGCAATCGCTTCCTTCATGATCAGCACGGCGGCCACCACAATCAGCACGCCTTCAATAACCGCCGAAATATATTCGGCCTTGTGGTGACCATAAGGGTGGTCATCATCGGCAGGCTTTTGCGCATAGCCAATCACAAAATAGGCAATGCAGGCAGCAACCACATTGACGGTGGATTCCAACCCGTCGGACAACAGCGCGACCGAGCCCGTAACCCACCAGGCCAGCATTTTGAGGCCAAGCACGCCGATGGCCAGCGGAATACCCCAAAAGGCCAGGGTCTTTACCAATGGATTGCTGTCAGACATGATTGACCTCATTGCATTTGCGAACCAATTGCAGAAACTGGCCCCTTAAGACGGCAAAACCGCCCAAGCCTGACAAGGCCGGACGGTTTCATGATGCGCGTGGTATCGTTCAAAATTACTAACGTGTCAAACCAAAGCGACACATAATCCCAAGCGTTGTTAATGAATGGTAGATTTTACTAATTTACTGAATTTCGATGTGATGTCGGAAATATAATCGCCATCTTGATCAGGTCGATGTAATGCCCGTCAATCAGCACGGCATCCCGCGCCACGCCTTCACGCTCAAAGCCAACCTTCTCATAAAGACGAGCCGCGCGGGTATTATCCGCATGAACATCCAGCTCAACCCGATGCAGCCCCATGTTGCGCGCCGCATCCAGTGTGGTTGTGATCAAGCGCAATCCTAATCCCTGTTCGCGATACCCATCAATAATGCCCATGCCCAACACGGCACGGTGGGAACTTGTCTCGCGATCAAATCTGCGAATATCACACCAACCAACAACTTTGCCACCATCCAGGGCAACGAATTGGCTGCCATTCTCAATCATATCGAGCACAAACGTCCGCAACCGCTCAAGCGGCGGCGCTTCCAAAAAGCTCAAATACCGACGCTCACGCGACACACGATCGAGAGCTTCCCAGAAGCTCTCGATATATTCAGGCCGCATGGGCTCAATGGTGATCTCGCTCACGCCGCCTTCACCTTTGCCCGCTTTGCCAGCTTTTCCACCACGTTTTCAATCATCCGCATACCGGCATCACCGCCGAGTGTCATGATCGATTCCGGGTGGAATTGCACGGCGGCCACCGGCTCTTTTGTGTGCTCAATGCCCATGATGGTGCCATCTTCGCTCTCAGCGGTGATGATGAAATCACGGTTCAAAGTTGCGGGATCGGCAAAGATCGAGTGGTAGCGGCCCACGGTCACTTCCTTGTTGAGACCCGCGAACACGGTGCCTGCTTCCAGCACGCGAATGCGCGATGGCTTGCCATGCATCGGCACCGCCAATTGGCGAAGCTGGCCGCCATAGGCTTCCGCCAAGGCTTGCAGGCCAAGGCAAACGCCGAAGATCGGCAGATTGCGGTCTCGCGCTTTCTTGATGGTGGCCTTGCAATCGAAATCCGATGGCGAGCCGGGACCGGGTGACAGCACCACCAGATCCGGGTTCATGCGGTCAAACACTTCATCGGCCACCGGCGAGCGCACGGTGCTGACAGTGGCACCCGTCTGGCGGAAATAATTGGCCAGCGTGTGCACAAAGCTGTCTTCGTGATCGACCAGCAGGATTTTCACCCCCTGCCCGACGCTTGCCACATCGCGCTTGGCTTTGGCGTTGTGGCCGGTCTTTGCATCCAAAATCGCAGAAATCATCGCCGATGCCTTCAATTCGGTTTCCGCTTCTTCATCTTCGGGCACGCTGTCATTGAGCAACGTCGCCCCTGCCCGCACCTCAGCAATTCCATCCTTGATGCGCACGGTGCGCAGCGTCAGCCCCGTGTTCATATCACCATTGAAGCCAACCATGCCCACGGCTCCACCATACCAGGCGCGCGCGCTCTTTTCATGGTTTTCAATAAAGCGCATGGCCCACAGCTTTGGCGCACCCGTCACTGTCACAGCCCACGCATGGCTGAGGAAGCCGTCAAAGGCGTCCATATCGTCGCGCAAACGGCCTTCAATATGGTCCACGGTGTGGATCAGGCGCGAATACATCTCAATCTGACGACGGCCAATGACCTTGACCGAGCCCGGCTCGCAGACGCGGGATTTGTCATTGCGGTCCACATCCGAGCACATGGTCAGCTCAGATTCTTCCTTTTTGGAATTGAGCAGCTTGAGAATCTGTTCACTATCGGCAATCGGGTCATCGCCGCGCTTGATGGTGCCGGAAATCGGGCAGGTTTCAATGCGCCGCCCATTGACGCGCACGAACATTTCTGGCGAGGCCCCGACCAGATATTCCTGATGGCCGAGATTGATGAAGAAAGAATAGGGCGACGGGTTGATCTGTTTCAGCCGCTTGGAAATTTCGGAAGGCTTGCTGTCGCAGCGCTCCATGAATTTCTGGCCCGGCACCACTTCAAACAGGTCGCCCTTGCGGAAGCTTTCCTTGGCTTTCACCACCAATTGCGCATATTCGCCGGGGTTGTGGTCACAGCGCGGCGGAATACGATCGGTTTTCTCGAAAGGCTCCGGTGCGATGTCCTGCGCCTTGCCTTCCGTGGTCAGGCCGTCTTTCTCGAAATCGTAGCGGTCAATCCATGCCTTGGCCGAATAGTGATCCACCACCAGAATTTCATCGGGCAAAAACAGCACCATATCGCGCTGATCCGCTGGGCGTTCCAGTTTCATGTCGATGGCATCAAACTGGAAGGTCAGGTCATAGCCAAATGCCCCGAACAGGCCAATGCTGCTATCCACCGTCGAATAAAACAGATCGGTAATGGCGCGCAAAACGGTAAAGACCGTGGGAGCCTTGGAGCGCTCTTCCTCGGTAAAGGCCCGATCGGGCTGGTTGACAGTCAGATCCAGCCGCGTTGCGGTGGAGGCACCCAAAGTGAGATCAGCAATGGTCGCAAGCTTGGCAGCGATGAAAGACAAAAGCACTTCGCCACGGCCATTATAAGCCTCGATCCAGACGGTGCGGCCCCGGCAGGAAACGCCCAAAGGCGGATCAACAATGGCAGTATCCCAGCGGGTATAGCGGCCGGGATATTCATAATTGGAGGAAAACACAGCACCTCGGCGCTCATCGAGCTTGTCAACATAGCTCGACACCGCATCAGCGTAAGGGGTGGCGCGGCGCTGCCGTGTTACCCGAATACCGCCGCGGGTCTGGTAGGTTTCACCCTCGTCATTTTGAACAACGCTTACCATCTTGCAGTCTCTCCTCAATCAAGACCCGGCTTGAGGGGCTTGAACACAAAAAAGCCGCCTCAGGATTTCCGGGCGGCTTTGTGGTCAATCGTCTTTAGACATGACAGGTCAAGGCCGCGTTTAGCGAACCCACCACCAAGCATTCATGGACAAAGCGATCTTCATGGCAAATTCATAGCCTGAGCAGAACCAATGTGCAAGAGCGCATTTAACAAGACAAGAGGCGTAACGCGCACCCGCCAGAGATGAAATCTGAGGGATGTAAAAATTAGATGTTTCAATTTTAGCATTTACGTAAGCAATTTCAGATAGAGAAAAATTGAAATACTGACTGGAGAGATATATGAGCCTGAACATCTCCCGAAGCCTGATTGTGTTTGGCCTGCTCGTCGCCATCGGATTTGGCGTTGCGTTAGGGGGCTTTCTCTATACTTTTGAGCGCTTGCGTATCAATGGGCCAGAATATCGAGATCTGACCATCAGCGATGCGTTCAGAGCCGACATTATGCCGCCACCGCTTTTTGTGATGGAGCCTTATCTGGTTGCCAATGAGACCTTGGCAGGAGGATTGGACACCGGCAAAAGCATTGGGCGAATTTTGAAGCTCCGGCAGCAATATGGGGCGGCGATGAAACGTTGGTCCAACTCCGCCCTGCCGCAACCGATTCTCGATCAACTCAACACCAAGGTCAAACCAGCCTCTGATGCTTTCTGGCAGGAAATCAATGACGGCTACCTGCCTGCCCTTAAAGCTGGCAACAAGATCATGTTGTCCAAAAGCCTGAAAAAGCTGGGCACCCATTTTGAAAATGAACGCGCGGCCATCGCAACGCTTCTGCCGTTGATCGACAAACTCTCTGTTGCACGAGAGGAAGAGGCGCGCCGAAACGTCAAGATGCTGACCATTTTCATTGGGGTCATATCCGCCCTGGCCTTCGCTTTGCTTGCAGCGGGTCTCTATGTTTTCCGCTTGCGGGCAATCGTGCCTCTGACAAAATTCGGCGACTACATGCGCAACCTCGCCGCAGGCGATCTTGAAACTGGTGTTCCCTATCTGAACCGTAAAGACGAAATTGGCGACATGGCATCTGCCGTGGCCGTTTTCCGTCAGGCCGGACGTGACAAGCGCACCATGGAGGAAGACGCGCGAAAACAGCAGCTTCAGATTGACGCTGAACGCACGGCAAGGCTGCAAGCGCAGGAACAGGAAGCACACAATCTGCAAAAGGTTATTTCCGAGCTTGGTGCAGGTCTCGACCGGTTGTCAAAATTCAACATCCGCATGACATTGGACCAGCCATTTTCTCCCGAATTCGAAGTCCTGCGCCATGATTTCAACAAGTCTCTTGCGGTGTTTCAGGAAACCATGAGCAAAGTTCTGGAAAAGGCGCGAGAGATTCAAGGCAATTCTGACAACCTGAAAGAATCCTCGGACAACCTTGCCAAACGAACCGAACAGCAAGCCGCCACGCTTGAGCAAACCGCCGCTGCCCTGCAACAGGTCACCAGCAATGTCTCCACAGCGGCGACCCGCACCAGCCAGACCCGCGACAAGGCACGGACCGCAAAAGCCAATGTCGAAAAATCGGCAACGGTGGTCAAAAGCGCGGTGGATGCCATGCATCGGATTGAAGAAGCCTCAAGCCGCATTGGCAATATTACCAATGTTATTGACCAGATTGCCTTTCAAACCAATTTGCTGGCGCTCAACGCCGGGGTCGAAGCGGCACGCGCAGGCGAGGCAGGCAAAGGCTTTGCAGTTGTCGCCCAGGAAGTGCGCGATCTGGCGCAACGCTCTGCTGCGGCTGCCAAGGAAATCAGCACATTGATCGCCCAGTCCGGGGCTGAAGTCTCTGTCGGCGTCGATCTGGTCAACAACACAGGCGAGGCACTTGCGCAGATTGAATACAATATTTCCGGCATTGCTGATGATATTGAATCCATTGCTCAATCCGCACAGGAGCAAGCCTCGGGCCTCAGTGAAATCAACATTGCCGTCAACCAGATGGACCAGTTGACCCAGCAAAACGCAGCCATGGTTGAAGAGACCTCAGCGGCCACCCACTCTCTGGCATCAGAGACCTCTGAACTGGTGCGTCTGGTGGGGCAATTCGTGTTCAACCGTCGCTCGCGCGTCCGCGACAGACCGGAAGACGCTGATAAGACGCGGTCCCTGCACGGAAGCCCGGCCCACACCAGCGCGAATGCGGCGTGAGATCAAAACATCTCGCCCGAAAGGCAACCAATTGGTAGGTCGTGCGTTACAGACCCATTGTAGACAATGGAACTGGGCGTATGAACCGCACAATCACGACGATGGCTTTGAGCGTTTTCCTGTTGACGGGGGCCGCATTGCCGCCAACAGGCCCCGTACCTGATCAGCGTCCCGAAGAAAACAAGAGTGGTGGTGCAGCAACGCAAGCCAACGACAAGCCTGACAAGCCTGAGAAGCCTGAGAAGCCTTCGACGGCCCCCAATGGCCCTGAGCAAAGCAAGACCACCCCTTCGTCCGAGCAGCCACCCATTCCGCCCGTCGCTCCCACCCCCTTGCCGTCACCAGCCGAAAGCCCTGTCAATGGCAAGCAACCGGAACAGACACCATCAGAGCCAGCCGAAGCGCCGCCACCACCCATCATGACGGAAGATCCTGCCGCCTATAGCCAATGCCTCAAGGATCTGACGGCGGCGGGCGTGACCTTTGTTGAAAAGCCCCGAATTGACGATGGTGATGGCTGTGGCATCGATAAGCCGGTGGAAGTCAGCAGTATCTTGCCCGGTGTCGCACTGTCTCCCAAAGCCACATTGAGATGTGAGGCGGCGCTTGAACTGTCCAAATGGGTGCAAACGTCGGTGCTTCCCGCCGCAGAACAGGCCCTGCAGGACAAAGGCAAGCTCACCTCGGTCAATCAGGCATCGAGCTATATATGCCGTAAACGCAACAGCAAAACCACGGGCAAGATTTCTGAACATGCGCGCGGCAACGCCATTGATATTGCCTCGCTAGGCTTTGAAAAAGGCACAGTGGATATGACCATTGCCGAAGAGAAAAATCCGACCATGAGTGGTGCCTTTCAGCGCACGCTCAATGCCTCAGCCTGCCTGTATTTCACCACCGTTCTGGCCCCCGGCAGCGACGAGACCCACATGGATCACATGCATCTGGACCTGATCAGGCGCAACAATGATGCCCGTTATTGCCGGGATCCAAAGGAGTGAAATAAGCGGCATACCTGCCGCCCATCTCGCTCATGCCTTTTCAATCAACACAGAGGGCTTAAAACAGCCCTTCAATCATGCCATCCTGGCGAAGCCGAATGCTTTCAGCCGCAGGCGCGCGCGGCAGCCCGGGCATGGTCATGATATCTCCGGTCACAGCCACAACAAAACCGGCACCGGCCGAAAGGCGCACCTCGCGCACATGCACCGTATGATTTTCAGGCGCACCGAGCAAAGTGGGATCGGTGGAGAAAGAATATTGCGTTTTGGCAATGCAAACCGGCAAAGCGCCATAGCCCATGGCCTCAAATTGCGCCAATTGCTCGCCAGCAAGACGATCCACCGTGACAGATGATGCGCGATAAATGCCCTTGGCCACCGCCTCGATCTTCTCCAGCAACGGCATGTCATCAGGATAGAGCGGTTGGAAATCAGCCACGCCACTGTCGGCAAGGGTTGCCACTTTCTGCGCCAGCTCCTCAATGCCGGCGCCACCTTCGGCCCAGTGACGGCACAGGATGGCCTCGACACCCAGCTCTTTGGCAAAGGCCTGCACAGCAGCAACCTCTTGCGCCGTATCACTGGTGAAATGATTGATGGCCACAATCACCGGCACACCAAACTTGCGAATATTCTCGACATGGCGACCCAGATTGACGGCTCCCCTTACCACAGCGGCCACATCCTCCTGCCCAAGATCACTCTTGGCCACACCGCCGTTCATTTTCAGCGCCCGCACGGTGGCAACAACCACAGCCGCTGCGGGTTTCAGACCCGCTTTGCGACATTTGATATTGAAGAACTTTTCAGCGCCAAGATCGGCACCAAAGCCCGCTTCTGTCACCACATAATCGGACAGCTTCAAGGCCGCCTTGGTGGCAACAACCGAGTTGCAGCCATGGGCAATATTGGCAAAAGGCCCGCCATGCACCAAGGCCGGATTGTTCTCCAGCGTCTGCACCAAATTTGGCTGCATCGCATCTTTCAAAAGCACGGCCATGGCACCATCGGCCTTGATATCGCGAGCAAACACCGGACTTTTATCGCGACGATAGCCAACAACGATGCCGCCGAGGCGCAGTTCAAGATCCGCCGGGTCGCTGGCCAGACACAAGATGGCCATGACTTCGGAGGCGACAGTAATATCAAAACCGGTTTCGCGCGGAAAACCGTTGCGCGCACCGCCGAGCGCACCCACCACCTGTCGCAAGGCGCGGTCATTCATATCCACCACACGCCGCCATGTCACACGGCGTGTATCAATATCCTCGTCATTGCCCCAATAGATATGATTATCAATCATCGCGGCCAGCAGATTGTGCGCTGAGGTGATGGCGTGGAAATCGCCGGTGAAATGCAAATTAATATCTTCCATTGGCACAACTTGCGCGTGGCCACCGCCTGCCGCCCCGCCCTTGATGCCAAAGCATGGCCCCAGCGATGGCTCGCGCACGCACACAAGGGCGCGTCGGCCAATGCGGTTGAGGCCATCAACCAGACCCACTGTGGTTGTGGTCTTGCCCTCGCCCGCTGGCGTTGGATTGATGGCCGTGACCAAAATCAAACGACCATCGGGCCGGTCTTTGAGTGAAGCAAGAAAAGAGGCGCTGATCTTTGCTTTGTCGTGACCATAGGGAACGAGGTCTTCATAACCGATACCAAGCTTTGTGCCAATTTCCTGGATCGGCAACTTGCTGGCCGCTCTGGCGATTTCAATATCTGACATCCGCATTCTACCTTTTGTTTGCCATTGCCACCACCGAGAACGATACGCAAACCGTCATCTCCTGCCAGACGGTTCAAGCGACCCCTCACGCATCATAAAGCACGCTCGGCGCTATAATAGACGCGCACCCCTTCAACAACCATCTATCGAGAGAAAAACTGCCAGAACACAAGGTTTCAAGCCCAAAAGCTGTGAGCATGAACGGATAAACGACCCCACATAATGCACCCTTGAAAATGTGGGGTATTAACAAAAAGTCTTATTTTATCTGGCTATGTCATTTGATAAGAAAGCGAGATGTATAAAACGCGCTTTCAAAAACAGCCGTCTTTGGCTCGTTTGTTTGAAAAACCGCAAAATGCTTGCCTATGTGATTGATTTCAGTTTTATGTCGACATCTCATCATTAACTAAATAAGTACACCAAAAAATGATTTACCCCGTGTGATTGCTTCCAAGGGGGGCTCATGTTTGGTATTGTTATTTTTTAACTCATAAAGTCAGTTGCGCATCAATGATAGCTGCCCCCCGACAAGCACTGTTAAGTACCGAGATTTCTGCTGTGACCCACCGCAGCCAATGCCTGGCAGTTATAAAGAATATCGTGAACGCCTTCGGCCTGTCGCACGGCACTCTTTTTGTGGCACCAACACCTGCTGATGTGCATGCGGCCCCGCTCGTGCTGGAATCCACGTTGCCAATCGAATTCATTCAGGAATACGATCGGCATCAGATGGTTCGACACTGCCCGATGATCACCAAATTCGCAGACTCGATCCGTCCGCATACATGGGATTTGATGGCAAGTTCGCATGACGGCGATGACCTGGAATGGTTGCCCCTGACCCGCGATCTGATGTTGCGCTTTGGCTTGATTGTTGGTGTTTTCTTCGTTTTCAACGCGCAAGACCACCGCAAATATTACATGCGTTTCGAGGGAGACAGGCCACCCATATCCCGCGGCGAACTGAATGAACTCAATATGATCGCCATGGAGTTGTTTGACCGATACAATAGCCTGTTGCGCGCCGAAATGAGCACCATCAACGCACTATCGGCAAGGGAACTGGAAGTTTTGCGCTGGACTGCGCAGGGAAAAACCTCCGTCGAGATTGGCAGTATTCTGACCCTCTCCGACCACACAATTAATGCCTACATGAACACCGCCATGAAAAAGCTGGATTGCGTGAATCGTACACAATTGGTAGCGAAAGCAATAAGGCTGAAATTGATCCAATAATCTGGATTGCTTCGGTGATGGCTGTGACAGGAGACATAGGTTTGGCTTGGCGCTTTGACGAATCCGTCGCACAACCGATACAGGATTTACATGCCATCGGCATGAATGAAAATGATGTCACGACGCTATTAGAAGCTTTTCTCACCTGTGGCTTTTGGCGCGTCGCCCTTGATGACGGATTGTTCTACTTCACAGAACACATGTTCAAACTTTTTGAGATGACGCCCCATGAAGGGCCCATTAATTTTGCGTCCATGTTGCGAGTGATCCATCCTGACGACCATACCATGGTGTTGGACACGTTTCAGGTTAGCATGGAAACCAGACAGACCTATCACTGTATCTACCGGGTGATTACCAAAAGCAAATCCGTGAAATGGGTTCGCAGTGTTGGTTATCACAACATCAATGCCACCGGCATCCCTGAAGTCCGAGGAATGACACATGAGTTGTTTCAGCACGTTCCTTCAGCGGCATTTTTGATAAAACCAGACCACGCATCATCTCCAGCTCCATCACAGTCCCCAGATGGATCACAGTCCAAAGAATGATCTCTCGAAACTGCCGATGTGCACCGTTTCGAGCGGCCTGACGAACAGGTAACGGAAGCAATTTTTGCTGATCTCTAAGCCTGCCGCAGTCAATGCAGCGACGTGCGCCAAATATGGCGCACGTCGCTGTAACACTTTAAATCTGCTGCATAATCTCCCTTGCGATCAGCTTTTATCTCTCCAACACACCGCGCAATTCAACCATATTGGCGCGCACCCGCAAAATGTAGAACCCCATTGTCGACAGGTGATTGGGCATGAAAATACCATCTTCGCTGCCGTTGGAGATAATCCATGGCTGAATGCGCAGGGCTGCGGCCATTTGTTTTTCCATTTCGGTCCAGATTGCCGTGAGATTACGCTCGCGGATCACATCTGAAAAATCGGCTCTGGCAGCCTGAAAAATGGCATATTGCGCATAAAGCTGACCGTAAGCAAACCAGAAGCGGTCATCGGCGCGCATATCAAACCAGCCCGCACTGTGCTCTTCCGAGCGACGGCGCAAAATATCCGATGTGTTGCCCAGATCATTGGCGGAGCGATCCAGCAATTGAACCAGATTGTCGGCGCGTGCATCAAACACCGCCTTACAGGTTTCCAGGTCAGAATTGAATTTGCGCCAGCTTTTGATCGCGGAACGGTAATAGCCCGGCGACGGGGTTTTAAACCCAAAAGGGCTAAGGCCAAAGTACCAGGTGCTCTCATCGAACTGAATATTGCCCCGCGCATCCTGCAAGTCGGCATTGATGCCGGATGTGCCGCGCACGCGGCCCATATTATCAGCAAGTTCAATGGCCACGCGCCTGGCCACCTGATTCACACCGCGCTGGAAAGACGCCTTGTTGTCAAAAAACGGTGTATCATCCCAATCGAGACCAAACAGACCAAGCTTGTAAAGCAAAGTCGAGGACACCCAGTCATTCTGGTTGACATTGCTATCGGTCAAATCGGCAACCGTGGTCACGATACCAGAATTTTGGCAGGCTCCCGGCTTGTCGGGCAAAGACTGGCCGGCTGCAACCTTTCGATCGGCAAAGCCGTATGCCTTGGCAAATTCGGGATTAAAGCCGTTCCAGACCTGCGTGCGCCATAAGAATTGGCCATAGGCGGCAATCAACACCAGCACCAGCAAAGCGACTGTCGCGCGAAAGATCAGGCCACGCTTGCCTGTTGCCGAATGGCGCGCCCGAAAAGGCCATGATACCGCGATGTAGAGAAGCCCTGCACTTCGACGTAGCGCAGACCACAAGCCCATAAATGTTCGCTTCACCGCATCCAGCATCCGTCTTGCCTCCTGTTGTCCATTCAACAGATAGGCTCACGCGCGCGTGATAACAACAAGCACCAGCCTGATGGGTGAAATTTTGTGAAACGCTCGCGTAAACTTGTGACGGTATGGTCCCTGAAAACTTACAGGCCGTTAAAAAGCTCATCCCAATGCAGCCGGCAAAAAGACTCGTATTTTTCGTTGCCGCCAACATCAATCTGCGCGCCTTCACGGATCACCTCGCCGTTGGCGTCAAAGCGGGCATTCATCGTCGCCTTGCGGCCGCAGTGGCAAATGGTACGGATCTCGCGTAATTCATCGGCAATGCCGAGCAGCAATTCCGATGCCGGAAAAAGATTGCCCTGAAAATCCGTGCGCAATCCATAAGTCATCACCGGAATATGCAGCCGGTCTGCAATGCGCGCCAATTGCCAGACATGCGGGGCCGACAAAAAATTGGCCTCATCCACAAACACACAGGCAATCGCCTCCTGCTCATGCATGGCCTTGACGGTTTCGAACAGATTGGTGTCCGCCTCAAATGTATGGGCATCACTGGAAAGCCCGATGCGAGACGCCACTTTGCCACGGCCTGCGCGATCATCCAGCGCTGCCACCAAAATGACAGTTCGCATGCCACGCTCCTGATAATTATAGGAGGCTTGCAGCAGCATGGTGGATTTGCCCGCGTTCATAGCGGCGTAGTTAAAATAGAGCTTGGCCATGGCCACCTTTTGCCCGGATGCACGGCCCATGAAAAGTCGGCCATTGCGATAACCACAGTTTTTCGCGTCAAGTCGCTGCTGCGTGATTGCTTGAACCGACACCAGTTTAAGGCGAAATTCGTCAGCAGATAGAAAGGGCTAGAAAGAAATTCTGTCCGCCCTACATCCCGGATGGACCATTGGTCGACATAAAATATGTCAAAATGTCGCAAATGGCCCCTATCCTCCGGCGTGAACACGAAGGCTTGCCTCATCGGTTTATGTATTCATAATGCCGGGAACATAAAAAAGGGAAGATAATATGCAAATTTCCAAGTCTGCTAAGATGTCCGTTAAGATCGCCCTCGCTTTGACGGGCTGTCTGACCGCCTTTGGTCAGACGGCCTTGGCCGCAGATGCAGCGAGCTGTGGCACCGTCCGCATTTCCGATGTCGGCTGGACCGATCTCGCCTCCACCAATGCTTCGTTTATTGCCGTTCTTGAAGCGCTGGGCTATAAGGCTGACGTCAAGACAGTTGGCGTCCCGGTCACCTATTCTTCCATGAAAAACAAGGAGATCGACGTTTTCCTTGGTAATTGGATGCCCGCTCAAAAAGGTGCAATTCAGCCTTATATCGATGATAAGTCGATTGAAAGTGTAAGAGCCAATCTTGAAGGCGCAAAATACACGCTTGCCACCAATGCTGCCGGTGCCAAGCTTGGCATTAAGGATTTCAAGGACATCGCCGCCCACAAGGCCGATCTGGATGGCAAGATCTATGGTATCGAGCCCGGCAATGAAGGCAACGAGATGATCACCTCCCTGATCAAGGCCGATACCTTTGGCCTCAAGGGCTTTGATGTGGTCGAATCCTCTGAGCAAGGCATGTTGAGCCAGGTGACCCGCGCCGACAAGGAAAAGAAGCCGATCATTTTCCTCGCATGGGCGCCGCATCCTATGAACGTTGCTCACGAGATCACCTATCTGGCTGGTGGTGACGATACTGTGTTTGGCCCCAATTACGGTGGTGCAACCGTGTATACCGTTGTGCGCGGCGGCTACACGACCGATTGCCCAAACATCGGCAAGCTTTTGAAAAACATGTCGTTCTCGCTGGATATGGAAAATGCCATCATGGGCAAAATTCTCGATGATGGTGAAGACCCCTCAAAGGCTGCCAAGGCATGGCTGAAGGCACATCCCGCTGTGGTCGAACCTTGGCTGGCTGGCGTGACCACCAAGGACGGCAAGGATGGTCTGGCCGCCGTTAAAAAGGGGTTGGGGCTCTAAGTCTCACTGAATGATCGCCTCGGGGCGACCCAGTCGCCCCGATACCGCTCCTCACACCTCTTTTTAAAGGACGCGTTTCAGTGGATTGGCTTACTGATTTCAAGATTCCCGTTGGGCCCACAGCCAAAGTTTTTGTGGACTGGCTAACGGCAAATGGCAGCTGGTTTTTCGACTGGCTCTCTCATATGATATCCAGCAGCATTGATGGTGTGCTGTTTCTCCTTCAATATCCAAACCCTTTGATTGTCGCTTTGGTGATCAGCATCATTGCATGGCTCTTGCGCCGCTCCCTCACCGTTGCTCTCTTCACTTTTCTTGGCCTGCTGTTCATTATCAACCAAGGCTATTTTAAAGAAACCACCGAGACATTGGCCCTTGTGCTTGCCTCCACTGCCGTGTGCATGATCGTCGGGGTGCCCTTGGGTGTTCTGGCGGCCCGCCGCAGCTGGATTTATGCGCTCATGCGTCCAGTGCTCGATCTGATGCAAACCATTCCAACCTTTGTTTACCTCATTCCCGCCTTGATCCTGTTTGGTCTTGGCATGGTGCCCGGCCTGATCGCGACCGTGATTTTTGCCGTGCCATCGCCCATCCGTCTGACACGGCTTGGCATTGTCTCCACGCCATCCTCGCTGGTTGAAGCGGCTGTCGCGTTTGGCGCAACGCCCTCACAGGTCTTGCGCAAAGTGGAGCTGCCCTACGCTTTGCCGCAAATCATGGCGGGTCTGACCCAGACGATCATGCTGTCGCTGTCCATGGTGGTGATTGCAGCCCTTGTGGGAGCCGCGGGCCTTGGCGTGCCGGTGGTACGTGCGCTCAACACCGTCAATATCGCCAAGGGGTTTGAGGCAGGACTGTGTATCGTCATTCTGGCCATTATTCTGGATCGCATGTTCCGGATTTCCGCTGCGGGAGATGACAAATGAGCGATGCAGTGATTTTTGGCAATGTTGACATTGTCTTTGGTGATCGACCGGAAAAGGCCTTGCCTCTGGTGGACAAGGGCCTGACCCGCGATCAGATCAATAAGGAAACCGGCCTGATCCTTGGCGTTGCCGGGGCATCCCTGACGATGAAAGAAGGCGAAATCCTGGTGTTGATGGGCCTGTCCGGTTCGGGCAAATCCACGCTGCTGCGGGCGGTCAATGGCTTGGCTCCCGTGGTGCGCGGCACGGTGTCTGTCAAATCCCGTAATGGCTTTGTCGACCCTTACACCGCCAGCGCCAAAACGCTGCGCGATTTGCGCATGCACAGCGTTTCCATGGTGTTTCAGCAATTTGGACTTCTGCCGTGGCGCACTGTGGCCGATAATGTCGGGTTTGGCCTTGAACTCGCCGGCGTCGGTGAGCGTGAGCGCTCGAAAATTGTTGGCGAACAGCTTGAACTGGTCAATCTTTCGCAATGGGCCGATCGCAAGGTGGATGAGCTGTCTGGCGGCATGCAGCAGCGCGTGGGCCTTGCCCGCGCCTTCGCCACTGGCGCGCCTATCCTGCTGATGGATGAGCCGTTTTCGGCCCTTGATCCGCTGATCCGCACCCGTCTGCAAGACGAGTTGCTGGAGTTTCAGCGGCGCTTGAAAAAAACCATCCTGTTCGTCAGCCACGATCTGGACGAAGCCTTCCGCATCGGCAACCGCATTGTCATCATGGAAAGCGGCCGGATCATTCAGTGTGGCACGCCACAGGAGATCGTTCAAAATCCGGCCGACCAATATGTAGCCGATTTCGTGCGCAACATGAACCCGATTGCCATGCTGACGGCGAAAGACGTCATGCAAAGAGGCACCCATAACAGCAGCGGTACGGCCCTTGGCGTGTCAGCCACAACGGCACCCGATACGCCTTTGATCGATGTTCTGGACGCGATGACGTCACAGCCCGGTGTGGTGGGCGTGGTGGAAAACGGGTCCGTCATCGGTGCGATCAGCGCCCAGGATGTGGTCAGCGCGTTGACACGCCACCGGCAGACATAAAGCGCAACACTTTTATTGTTGCTTTTCTCGATCCCCGTTCTTGCTTCCTTACAACGCCGTGCGCCATATCTGGTGCGCGGCGTTGTCACACTTTACAGCACCGTGCGCCGTACATGGCGCACGGTGCTGTAACACTTTTAATCTGCTGCATAATTTTCTCCTTAAATCGATTCCGATTTAAGGAATGATGCAGTAATCTGCTGCATAATTTTCACCTGAAATCCACTCGGATTTAAGGAATGATGCAGTAGCTGGTCGCATTTCTATAACAGCAGCCCTCGAGATCAGCCATGTCGGAAAAACCTTCTCCAATTCGCCCCACAACAGATGAAGCAAGGCAACTGGTGCAAGATCTGCTGCACAAAGCCAAACATGTCGCACTCGCAGTGTTGGAGCCGGATACGGGCGCGCCCTTCGTCAGTCGCGTGCTGATGGCGGCCATGCCAGATGGCACGCTTTCGCTTCTTGTCTCGCAACTTGCAACCCACACCAAAGCGCTGCTGGCTGATCCGCGGGCATCACTGCTGGTTGGAGAGCCCGGCAAAGGCGATCCCTTGGCGCATCCGCGGGTAACAATGCAGTGCATCGGTGAAAAAATTGCGCGTGATAGCCAAGACCATGCCACGATACGCAGCGCATTTTTGACCCTCCACCCGAAGGCGAAACTCTACATCGATTTTCCTGATTTCCTGTTTTTTCGACTCACACCCCAGAGTGCAAGCTTGAACGGGGGATTCGGAAAAGCATTTTTACTGACGAAGGATGACCTTTTGCGCTCCCCCTCCTCCGCGCAATGCGAAAACTAGGCCCGCGAACCATACTAAATTTAGGGTATTCCCTTCACAAAATTACCCAAATTCTCGACAAACTTTCACTCTTACCGAACCGATTAAGAGTTAGATTTGTTCCCGATCATGCCAGAAACGACTTTTTTTGGGTGAATACCTTGCTTTTTTGCATGACAGACCGAAAAAATCTGGAGTATGGATCACATGTTCGAGAGGCGCTAATAAAGGGTAGTCGATACCTTAAATTTAGGAATATACAAATTTCCTTATGTTGCTAGAGTTTAGAAGTAGGGTTTTTTACGGGGTCGCAAAAGAACCTGATAGCAGGTTCATTCGATTAAAAAGAGAGACTGAGAGATGAAAGCCAACGAGTTGAGTGATCACTCCAATGCCGCAGCCGGCCTTTTGACCGCAATGGCAAATCCAAAGAGACTGATGATTCTATGCAGTCTGGTTCAGGGTGAGGTGCCAGTCGGCGTACTTGCCTCGCAGGTTGGATTGAGCCAATCCGCATTGTCACAGCACCTTTCCAAGCTCCGTGCCCAGAAGCTTGTAAAGACACGCCGCGACGCACAGACAATCTATTACTCAAGCACGTCTGAAGCTGTGATGAAGGTTCTCGGAACACTTGAGGACATTTTTTGCGGCCAGGAAGCCACACGCAATGCCGCGTAAATGATATCGCTGTCATAGCTGCATACCATGAAATGACGGCGTGGTTTCAACAACTACGCCGTCATTTCACTGGCAAAACGCCAAGCACCCTACAGCGCCGTGCGCCATTTATGGCGCACAAAGGACGCTGTAACACTTTTAAGCTGCTGCATAATTTTCACCTTAAATCGATTCCGATTTAAGGAATTATGCAGTAAAGCCGAAGACGGGGTTAAACCCAGTCAAATCCGCTTTGTTGTCTTTTCGTATTTGCTCTAGAGGTGTTACTTTCAGCCTTAGTGCGCCATATATGGTGAGAGGCGCAGTAAAACCCGATGCGAACCTACAGATTTTGCGTGCCGCGCTTTAAAGCGCCTCTGGCCAAATATGGCACCCAAAGATTCGCTGAAACTCTTTATATCTGCCGCATAATTTGACATGGACAGTGTCCATGCCAGCAGGCCAGAGCCTGTTAGAGCTCACGGCCTGCTATCATGGTCATGCATAGATCCATCCTTGATGCACTGTCTTGTGCGCAGTGCAGCCTGCATTGAGCACAATGTTGGCGGAGCCGATCGGGCTCAAGGATATGGGGGGGTAATCGAACTGCCTTTCGATTACCCTATGTGATCATGGCGTAATACAATCAGGGCCTGCTTGCGCCAGCCTTACTCAATCCACCCTACGGCGTAATTCCTTAAATCGGAATCGATTTAAGGAATTACGCAGCGAATCTAAAGAGACACAGCACCACTTCAAAAAAGAAGATTGCGCCGTAAACTGGCTTGAGAATTTCGTTCTCAATTTGCATTCTGGTTACACAATTATACGCGACAGCGCCTTGCCCCATATATGACGAACAGGCCTTCGCTATAGCTCTTTATTTTTGTTGCATAATTTTATCTTTAAACCGATTCCGGTTTAGAGAATTATGCAATAACATGCGCTCAAGATGCACGTGAAGGAGATTCGATGCCAAGCCTCACCCGCTTAGAAAACGAGCAATTGACCATCGAAATTTCATCATTGGGTGCCGAATTGCAATCGCTTGCTACCAAGGATGGTCGTTGTTTTTTGTGGAATGGCGACGCCGCCTTTTGGAACGGGCGCTCTCCTATTTTGTTTCCAATCGTTGGAAAAGCACCAGACGACACCGTCCTGATTGACGGCAAACCCTACCCAATGGCGCAACACGGTCTTGCCAGACGCAGAGAATTTGCGCTGACGGCCGCAAGTGCGCAAAGCTGTTGTTTTACGCTGACCTCAAACGATGAGACAAAATCCGTCTATCCCTTTGATTTTTCTTTATCCCTCACGTACCAACTCGCGCAAAACACGCTGAGCGTCACGGCCCGCGTCACCAATACCAGTGACGATGCCATGCCCTACGGCATTGGCTTTCATCCGGCCTTTCTCTGGCCCTTTCCGGGTGCAGAAGGCAAAGCCCATCACATTATGCTCGACAATGGCGCAGAACCTGAATTGCTGCGCCTCAGCGGCGGCCTGCTGGATCAGGCAACACAGCCCTCACCTTTCCGTGCCGGACACCTGACACTGGATGCCAGCCAATATGTGGAAGACGCCATGATTTTTCCGCAAGGCGCAGGCACGGGCCTGACCTATGAAGCGGAAGGTGGGCCGTCTTTACACTTTACCTTTGAAAACCTGCCCAATCTGGCGCTGTGGCAAAAACCCGGCGCACCCTTCATTTGCATCGAACCATGGCACGGCATGGCCGCCCAGCACGGCAAAGGCTCAGAGCTGAAGGATCGCCCCTATACCGCACTTCTGCCAGCCGGAAAAATGGCTGACTACGGATTTTCCGTCACGGTGAAAAATCAGAAATAGAAGCATCGCAAGATAGACTTGTGACGCCATAGACTTTACGGCCCGTGCCATTGCGCCAATTCCCGTCGACGGAAACTGGCCAGATCAAAATATTTTTAAACTGGAGCAACCATCATGAGCACATTGGAAAGCCGCATCGATCAAGGCGTTGGCCGCGAACCTGCTGATATTGTGCTGAAGGGCGGACGCTTCTTTGATCTGGTCACCGGAGAGCTGATTGCCAGCGACATTGCCATCTGCGGTGACACAATTGTGGGCACTTGCGGCGACTATCAGGGCCGCGAAGAGATTGATATTTCCGGTAAAATTGTCGTGCCGGGCTTTATCGATACGCATTTGCATATTGAAAGCTCACTGGTGACGCCCCATGAGTTTGACCGCTGCGTGCTGCCCTATGGTGTCACCACCGTCATTTGCGATCCGCATGAAATCGCCAATGTGCTGGGCACCGAAGGGATCCAGTTTTTTCTGGATTCCGCTCAGGAAACCATCATGGATATCCGCGTGCAGCTCTCGTCCTGCGTACCCGCCACCCATCTGGAAACCTCCGGCGCTGATTTGCCCATTGAGCGGCTCTTGCCATTTCGTGATCATCCCAAGGTGATCGGCCTTGCAGAATTCATGAATTTTCCGGGCGTGATCCATAAAGACCCGATCTGCATGGCCAAGCTGGAAGCCTTTCAGGGCGGGCATATTGATGGCCACGCCCCGCTTTTGCGCGGCAATGATCTCAACGGCTATCTCGCGGCTGGTATCCGCACTGAGCACGAGTGCACCACAGCAGAAGAGGCGATGGAGAAAATTCGCAAGGGCATGCATATTCTGGTGCGCGAAGGCTCGGTCTCCAAGGATTTGCATGCCTTGATGTCAATCATCACCGAGCGTCTCTCTCCTCACCTCGCCCTTTGCACCGATGACCGTAATCCGCTCGACATCGCCGAGGAAGGCCATCTTGATTATATGATCCGCACCGCGATTGCCCATGGTGTTGAGCCGCTGGCCATCTATCGCGCCGCCTCCATTTCGGCAGCCCGTGCTTTTGGCCTGCGCGATCGTGGCCTTGTCGCTCCCGGCTACCGCGCCGATCTGGTGGTGGTGGACAGTCTGGAAAATTGCAAAGCGTCGAGCGTGTTTGCCGCTGGTCGCCTTGTCACCGACGCCCTGTTTGCCGCCCGAAAAACAGTTGGCCCTGTCGGCCTCGATAGCGTCAAGGCCCGTACCATCAAAGCCGCCGATTTTGCCGTGCCGGTCAGCGAAGGCGAAGTGCCGGTGATGGGCGTTCTGCCCGGTAAAATCATCACCGAACATCGCCGCTATCGATTGCCCTCTTCGGGCAATCAGACCAGCCTTGATCTCGACCGCGACATCATCAAGGTCGCCGTCATTGAGCGGCATGGCAAAAATGGCAATCATGCCAATGGCTTTGTACAGGGCTTTGGTCTGAAAAAAGGAGCCATTGCTTCTACCGTCGGCCATGACAGCCACAACATTTGCGTCGTCGGCGTCTCGGAAGACGATATGGCGCTGGCCGCCAACCGCCTCTCTGAAATCAAGGGCGGCTTTGTGGTGGTGGAAGACGGCAAGGTGACCGGCGAGATTCCGCTGCCGGTTGCGGGCCTGATGAGCCTTGAGCCATTTGAAAGCGTGCGTGACACTCTGCATGATTTGCGCAAAGCCGCCTATGCCCTCGGCACCACCTTGCAAGAACCCTTCCTGCAAGTGGCCTTCCTTCCCCTGCCCGTCATTCCACACTTGAAGATTTCAGATAAGGGCATGGTGGATGTGGATAAATTTATGCTGATCGGGTGAATTTAATAAGCGCAGATTAGTATAGGCACCCATTCGAGAGCTATAGGTGGGCCATATGTTGACGCAGAAGAAATAGAATGCCCCTCCTGCTACGCCACGGCCCATACAAATTCTTTTTCTATTCCAATGAAGGCAATCCCCGTGAGCCCATCCACGTGCACGTGCGCAGCAGCAAGGGTGAAGCAAAAATTTGGCTGGAGCCGACAATTGGATTGGCTGACAGCTTCGGGTTCAACAGCAGGGAATTACATGCTATTATCAAGATTGTTATAGACAACCGCGTAGCTTTCGAGAGGGCTTGGCGTGACCATTTCGGCAACTGATGTCAAATTTGATGAAGACAGCATGTGGGTGTCTTTGAGTGACGGTCGGATTTTGGGCATTCCACTGGCTTGGTTCCCGAAATTATTGATTGCATCTCCCGAGCAACGAAACCATTTCGAGTTAAGCCCCTACGGTATCCACTGGGAAGACTTGGACGAAGACATTTCTGTGGCGGGCCTTATCGCCGGACGCGGTGACCAGACGAGAGCCCCGCTTGCCGCAGAATAGCAAACCGATCCGCCTGACGCTCAACCGCCTTTATTTCGGCCACAGCACCTCAGCCATCCGCTTTCAATATGCCTTGATGGTGATTGATCTCGTCATCATCCTGTTTTTTCTGGCTGGGCCTTACCTGCGGGATAGGCCAAGCTATCTGGTGATGGACTATGGCATCGCCGCCTGGATGGCGCTGGAGCTGATTGCCCAGCTCTCGGCCTCATCCAGCACACGGCGCTGGATTCTGCGGCCCATGACCTGGATCGACATCTTTGTACTCGGAACGTTGCTGTTTCCAGATTTGCTGTTCAATTTCGCGTTTTTGCGGGTGATGCGCATCTGGGCCGTGGTGCAAAGACCTATTTTTACCTTGATGTTGAAACGCCTGCATCTGATGGACAAGGTGGATATCGTCAAAGCGGCCATCAATCTGCTTGTCTTTTTGTTCATGCTGACTGGCTTTGTCTATACGTTCTTTTTCAACCATCTGCCCGGCATCGAAGGTTTTGTCGATGCGCTGTATTTCACGGTCGCGACCGTCACCACCACAGGCTTTGGCGACATCACCCTGCCCGGTCCTTTGGGCAAGCTGACCTCTGTCGTGGCGATGATTATCGGAATTTCGCTGTTTGTGCGGCTGGCGCAGGCAGTGGTGCGGCCCTTCAAGGTCACCTATTCCTGCCCGGATTGCGGCCTGAACCGCCATGACACGGATGCTGTACATTGCAAAGCCTGCGGGCGGCTTTTAAACATCCCGGATGAAGGCATTTAAAGCATCGGCTGAAAAGTGGGTTTTCAGATAAATTCGATGCGCAAACAAAACTGAGAGCTTCGCCTCAATGGGGCTGCACGACTTTTTCAATGCCATCACCCACCGCATCGGCAACCGATTTGGCCGAGGCGACGACAAATTTGGCGATGTCATTCACGCGAACAACTTCACGATGATATTCTGACAGCGCATCGCCTGTCAGCACCGTGCCTGCCTGAATTTTTGTCTTGGTTGGATCGGCATATTTATTGCCCAAGCGCAATTCGTAGTAAAGATGCGGTCCCGTTGACAGGCCGGTGGAGCCAATAAACGCGATGACCTGTCCCTGATAAACGCGATCACCCACCTTCAGGCCTTTGGCTGTACCCGAAATATGGGCGTATGTGGTGGTATAGCCGAAATCATGCTTCACCCGCACATATTTGCCATAGCCTTTCTCGGAGGAGATTTTGATCACCACACCATCGCCACCGGCCACAATGGGCGAGCCCATGGGCGCATCAAAATCAACGCCATTGTGAAACTCCGGCCGATGCAAAATCGGGTGAATGCGCCAGCCAAAGCCATCGTTTCTCCGGCTGCCGGGCACGGGATTAGCAATCAGAGGTTTCGAGACGGACCGGCCGCTTTCATCGAGAAACTCTGCATCATGGCCCAGGCGACCGGGATAGCGGTAAAAGCGTCGCTCGTGTCCGCCCTCATCGATGCCAAGGAAAACTAGCTCAACCTCGCCACTCTCGACCTTGCGAAACACCACATGCAGTTTTGACAAGGCGTCATCCGTGTCGGACACGTGCACATCATTGAGCTTGAGCAGTTCCACCACCTGAAGCGCCACCGTCATGGGCACTTTTTCGCGCTTCATATGGGCCATCACAGAGGGGTATTGTGATTTTGCAGCGGCAATAGCTGATTTCTTGACAGAAAGGGCGGTGTCTTGCACCACGGCCTCATCGTCATGATGGGCAAGAGCTTCTGCCAGGAGCCGTTCATAAATCGCACGATCCCGGATCTCTTCGCATTGCCCGTTGTGCTGCCGGGCAACCAGCTCCTCATGGCCCCTTTTGCTGACATAGCGGGCAAGAATGATATGAGAGTCGCCGGTCACCTCATCGGCCTCGCTGTAGATAATCTCCAGACGTTCACCCGGCTGTAGACTTTGAATACCCAGTTTTTCGCCAAGGGCCGCCCACTCGTCATCGGAAACGTTCAATGTGCCGCCGATATCGCTCAAATCCTGTGGCTTGGCGGGCATGGCCACCAGCCGCCGCACCGAAGGTGCCGGGCTTTCCGTGGCAACGCTGACATTGATGGGCACACCACGCACAGGCTGGCTGACAAGACGTGGTCCGGGGTGCAGCAACGCATGCCCCTCTCCCTCTTCACCCTCTCCTCTTTCGCCCGGTTCTTTTTCATGGTGCAAGATCAGGTTAAACGGATCAGGCTTGGTCGCATTCTGATTGCCATAGGCGGCAAGCGAGGCAACAGCGCCTTGATCATCCTGGGATTCGGCAGGCGAGGCATCGGACAGGTCAATAGAGGTCGAAAAATAGGTGTTATTGGCCAGAGACCCATCCATGCGGGCCTCAATCATGTTCATTTTGGCGGTTTTTATGGCCCCAACCGGCACGCGCAACCGCGGCTGTTTGCGCGCAACCTGACGATGGCGTTTGGCAAGCAAAACCACCGCGGGCCGCACAGGCGCTTTTACAAAATTGCCATCCATGAATTTCACCAGCACACCGGCAGGCACCGCTGCCAAAAGCACCAGGACCGCAACAGTGCGCCAATGATTGTGCAGCGAAAATGGGCGCACCGTCTGATGAGGACGAATGGTACCGAAAAATTCGAGTTCCAGTTCGCCAGCTCTACACGGTTCAACGCCCACCATAGGCACACATCTCCCTCAAAATTATGCGCCGACTTGTGCCGCAGCAGATGGCGAAAATGTGACCGCGCATTGCGCGATCACCCCCACATGGCAAGGCTCACACGGATTTGAAAACTTGTCCACAATCGCACATCAAAGTCGGGCGCAAAAGCCATCCAGAGCAGCAAGCCGAACCACACCTGACGCGAAAGTAGCATTCATGCCGGGAAGCGGCAGCACCGCCTGGGGCACAAATTCCGCAGGTAACGTCACCTGATTCGGCTCCATGGTCATATTGATGACAAACAGCAGCCTCTTGCCGTCTTTCTCGCGCACAAATGCCAGCACATCTTCGTTGAGATCGATAAAGGACATGTCACCATCGATCATTTCCGGCTGGGCCTTTCGCCATGCCAGAACGGCCCGATAGTGTGTAAGCACCGAGCTTCCATCGCCATCTTGAATGTCCACCGCACGTGCCTGATGCGCAGCTGGCACCGGCAGCCATGGCTTACCTTCGGAAAATCCCGCGTTGGCGGAGTGTCCCTCCCACACCATGGGCGTGCGGCATCCATCACGGCCTTTGAAGGCTGGCCAAAAGCGAATGCCATAAGGGTCACGCAGATCTTCAAAGGCAAGTTCTGCTTCCGTCAAGCCCAGTTCTTCCCCTTGATAAAGGCAGACCGAGCCACGCAGGGAGGCCAGCACCGTGATTGCCAGTTTTGCAATCGCCACTCGATCCTGCACCGTCGGCGCAAACCGGCTAACATGGCGGATCACATCGTGATTGGAAAAGGCCCAGCAAACCCAGCCATCCTGCACCATCGATTGAAACGATGTCACGCAGTTGCGGATATGGGCAGCATTGAACTCCGGCCCAAGAAGATCAAACGTGTAGCACATGTGCAGCTTGTCGCCGCCGTTGGTGTAGGCCGCAACGGTCTGCAAGGAACGCGCGCCATCGCCCACCTCGCCCACTGTGGTGCGCCCGCCATATTCATCCAGCAGCGACCGCAATTTATGCAGAAAGCCAACATTTTCAGGCTGCGTCTTGTCATAGAGATGCTTTTGCATGCCATAGGGGTTCACATCGGGCGCATCCAGCCCTGCTTCATTGCTGTCAGCCGTGTGGGGCGGATTATCGCGCAGCAATTTATCATGGAAGTAATAGTTTACCGTATCGAGGCGAAAACCATCCACCCCACGCTCCAGCCAGAAGCGCACAGCATCCAGCGCCGCTTGCTGCACCTGCGGATTGTGAAAATTCAGATCCGGTTGGGACGCCAGAAAATTATGCATGTAATATTGCTTGCGCACGCCGTCCCATTCCCAACCGGGACCGCCGAAAATCGACATCCAATTGTTGGGTGCCGTGCCATCGGGCTTGGCATCCGCCCAGACATACCAGTCCGCCTTGTCATTATCGCGGCTCGTGCGGCTTTCCTTGAACCATGGATGCTGATCGGAGGAGTGTGAAATGACCTGATCAATAATCACTTTAAGGCCAAGCTCATGGGCTTTGGCCATCATGTCATCAAAATCGCGCAACGTGCCAAACATCGGATCAACATCGCAATAGTCAGAAACATCATAGCCCATATCGGCCATGGGCGAGGTAAAAAACGGCGCAAGCCAGATGGCATCCACCCCCAGCGAGGCAATGTAAGGCAAGCGCTCGGTGATGCCCTTGATATCGCCAATGCCATCGCCATTGCTGTCTTGAAACGAGCGTGGATAGACCTGATAAATCACCGCACCACGCCACCAGTCAGCATTTTTGTGTGTGTCTTTTTGAGCGGCCTGCGTGCTTTTTGTCATGCGTCTTTCCCGTCTTGAACATCGATCATAAAAGGAAAGCTATAGAGGCAAGGGTGTAAAAACCAGTGGCCGTCACAGAAAAGTGTGTTTCATTCACCTGTTACAAATCTGGCTCATAAGCGCATAGACAGTGGCGGCGCGTCTATGAGTCGCGTTGCGTAATCCACTCTGCATTGTTTTGTTTTGGTTTGTCTTTTCGGAAAAGCCGGATTCCATTTTTTCCTGACAAACTCAAGGGAGCGCGCGATGAGGCTGACAATCGTGACAGATGCCTGGCATCCGCAGGTCAATGGCGTGGTGCGCTCCATTGAAAACACCAATGCGGAATTGGCGAAAATGGGCGTGAGTGTCTCGATGATCACGCCTGCCGCCTTTAAAAGCGTGCCCATGCCCACCTATCCCGAAATAAGACTGTCCCTCACCGGGCCTGCCAGCATCGCCAAAGCCATTCGAGACAGCAAGCCGGACCTTATTCACATTGCCACAGAAGGCCCGCTTGGCCTTTTGGCGCGGCGCTGGTGCGTTAAAAATCAGGTGGCTTTTTCCACCAGCTATCATACCCGCTTTCCCGAATATGTCGCAGCCCGCCTGCCCATTCCTTTGACTTGGCTCTATGCCTATGTGCGCTGGTTTCACCGCGCCGGTGGTGCCTGCATGGTGGCAACTGAGAGCCTGAAACGGGAATTGGAAGCCAAAAAACTTGGTAATTTACGGCTTTGGAGTCGCGGCATCGACACCCAGCTCTTTCATCCTCAGCCTTTGGAAGATGAGCCATTTGGCCTCAAACGCCCGATTTTCATGACTGTCGGACGCATTGCGGTGGAAAAAAACCTGCCCGCTTTTCTCGATCTTGATCTGCCGGGCTCAAAGGTGGTGATCGGCGATGGCCCTGCCCGCAATGAGCTGGCTGCGCGCTATCCCGATGTGCTGTTTACCGGCGTCAAGCATGGCAAAGATCTCGCTTATGCCTATTCTCAGGCCGATGTCTTTGTTTTTCCGTCGAAAACCGACACATTTGGCAATACCATTCTCGAGGCGCTGGCCTCTGGCGTTCCCGTCGCCGCCTATCCGGTGACCGGGCCTATCGATATTCTGTCCGACCCCGAAGCAGGTGCGCTGGATGACGACTTGAAACTCGCCTGCGTCAAATCGCTGGATGCATCGCGCACTGCCGCTCGCGCGCTGGCAGAGAACTATTCGTGGACTGCCGCCACCAGACAGTTTCTGGATAATGTTATTGAAGCAAAAGCCCAAGGAAGACGCCGCCTGCGCTTGCGGCGGCGAAAAGCGATGAGACAAGCCTTGGGCAGCTAGGCCCTTTCAGGGAAACGTGAAAAACGCTTTCCCTGACAAAACAGCTTAACGCCTGCGCTTGCGCCCCTCAAACGGGTTGTCTGCCGCCCTCAGGTGGATGCGGATTGGCACGCCGGGCATATCAAAATCAACGCGCAAACCATTGGTGAGATAGCGAAGATAGCTTTCCGGCACGGAATCGGGCCGTGTGCAGGAAATCATGAAGGCAGGCGGACGCGCCTTCACTTGTGTCATGTATTTCAGCTTCAGGCGGCGGCCAGACACGGCTGGTGGCGGGTGCTGCGTCGTCTGGCTATCCAGCCAGCGGTTCAGCCTGGCAGTCGAGATACGCTTGTTCCACACCCGATCCGTGTCGGTGATCGATTGCATCAGCTTTTCAAGGCCATAGCCGGTCTGCCCGGCAATGGGAACGGCGCGAATGCCACGCGCCTGCGGCAACAAGCGCTCGGTCTTTTCGCGCAGCTCTGCCAACAGAGCCTGCGGATCTTCGACCAGATCCCACTTATTGAAGGCCAAGACCGCAGCCCGGCCCTCACGCAACACCAGATCAACAATCTGAATGTCCTGCTTTTCAAAGGGAATGGTGGCGTCAAACACAATTACCACCGTCTCCGCAAAGCGGATGGCGCGCAGCGCATCGGCAACCGACAGCTTTTCCAGCTTTTCTGTCACGCGGGCCTTGCGGCGCATACCGGCGGTATCAAACATCTTGATGGTGCGGCCGCGCCAATCCCATTCCACCGAAATCGAGTCACGGGTAATACCCGCTTCCGGCCCGGTCAACAAACGATCTTCACCGAGAAAGCGGTTGATCAGTGTTGACTTGCCAGCATTTGGACGGCCAACAATGGCGACGCGCAGCGGCTTGCTCTCATCGTAGAGCGACAGCGCATCTTCGTCTTCTTCATCATCATCGCCGGTTGGTGCAAGGGCAATGTCGGTTTCGGCGACATCGTCATAATCCTCGTCCGGGAAGGCACGGTCTTCGCCGAGGGCTTCGACAATCGCATCGCGCAGATCGATCATGCCTTGGCCGTGCTCGGCAGAAATCGGCACAGGTTCGCCGAGCCCCAACGTGAAGGCATCGTAAAAGCCGCCGTCCGAGCCCTTGGCCTCAGACTTGTTGGCCACCAGCACCACGGGCTTGCCGCGCTTGCGCAGCATATTGGCAAGCGTCTTATCCACATGGGTCAGGCCCATTTTGGCATCGACCACAAACAGCGACAGATCGGCCTCGTCAATTGCCGCTTCCGTCTGGGCGCGCATGCGGCCTTCCAGCGTCTCCGGGCCTGCATCTTCCAGACCTGCGGTATCGATAATGCGAAAACGCAGGTCCACCAGCTTGGCGTCGCCGGGGCGCCGATCACGGGTCACGCCGGGCATGTCATCGACAAGCGCCAGCTTCTTGCCAACCAGACGGTTGAAAAGCGTGGATTTGCCCACATTGGGACGTCCGACGATGGCGACGGTAAAGCTCATGAAATTTTAGTATCCGGTTGTTGCCACCCGTTTCCGGGCACGTGTCAAATTAAGAAGTCTTTGTTGCGGCAGCGATATTGTCCAGCATAATTTGGGCGCGGTTGCTGACATTGCGCGGTGCCTGCGTGTCTTCCACAATCTGCTCAAACCATTCGCGGGCGCGGTCCAGCTGGCCAGCCTTGTAGGCGGCAAGGCCCAAAGCCTCGCGGGCAGAGCTGCGCATGCCGTTTGCGGGTGTTGCCAAAGCTTCCACTTCCGCCGACACCTGCTCATAGGTGCCATTGTCGATCAGCAACCAGCCAGCGCGAATATGGGCCACATCGCGAAGCGCTTCCGGCACGGCATTGTCTTTGCCAAGCGCCTGAAAAGCGGCAATAGCACCCTTCGCATCACCCTTTTGCGCCAGCAGACTGGCCGAGCGAAACTCTGCCAAAACAGGATAGCTGCCGAAGCCGGTTTTTTCCAGCGCCTCAAACGCCTTCAAAGCTTCATCTGTCTTGCCATCGGCTGCCAGCTTTTGCGCTGCCAGAAATTGATCGCCAGACTGCGATGAACGGTCATCGGTCCAGTAATCATAAACGCGATAGCCCGCCGTGCCCAGAACAACCAGAACGGCAAGCGTTATGATGATCGGCCCAAGCCTGCGCCAGGCGCGCTGCATCTGCTCCGAGCGGAGTTCATCATTCACTTCGCGAATAAAGCTGTCGTTTTGGTCTGCCATAACAAATTCCGGGCTCAAGCCATGTTTCAATCGATCAACTGATGCTGCGCCTTCTACCCGATTTTTACACTATTGTAAGGGGGCGGATGGCAATTCATGGCTCAAGCCCCCCGTAAATCGTCATTTTATGCCAAGTCTCGAAGATGCTCACGCATCCTCGCCTTGAAGAAATTGCAAATATCTCAAATGCATCACGGGCTTGAGATATTTGCAAAAAGGATACGAAGAGTCATTTTCAATGAATCTTCGTATTACATCGCAAGCGGAGCCACACCAATCAGCAATTCGTGCAGTTTGAAGGTGATTGCCGCCCATATCGCAACGCCTAGCACCACGGCATAGAGGTCATATTTTGCCGATACAAATGCTTTTGGCACAATCTCAGCGGCGCGCAGGCGGCGCTTCATAGAAATACGCAAAATCACGCCCCAGGCCAAAAACGCAGCAAACAGAATGATCGAGCGCTCATCGCCATTGGACAAAAGATGCGACAGCGCCCAGATTTTGATGGCCAGCACCATCGGGTGCTTGGTCAAAACCACGATGCGGCCTGCGGGCAAAAGACCCGCCACCAGACAGATGGTGGCAATCAGCATCAGGGTAATGGTCAGGTGGTTCATGCCCATGGGCGGAAACCAGACATTGACCACGGGCGCAATGCTATAGCCGTAAATGATAATCATCATGGATAAAATGGCCAGAGTGGCGTGCACAACCTTCCAGCCGTTTAGCCCCAATCGCTCCACCATGGCCGCGCGCACGCCGGGTAGCACGGTGCGGATCAAATGCAGGCCCAAAAACAGAACGAGGCCAAGAATGAGAATAAGCATACAGAAAGGTTCCCTCTAAACCACGATGCAAAGAGTGATAGCGCAGGACAGCGCCTGTGACTATAGCCCACCCACTTTGCCTGCTATCAAGTCCTTTGCCGCGAAACGCAAAACGGCCGGGAAATCCCGACCGTTTTCATTGCTGCATCAAAACCCGTGAAGGATGTTAATCCTGCTCTTGCCGCGCCATGTAGCGCTGATCAATCTCCGGCAACGGCTCGTCATCAATGGCGGCCTCAAAAGCTTTAAGACGCTTATGGATCGAAAGCAGCTCGATAATTGTTGTCCAGGAACTAACCAAATATTGGAAAGAACTACTCACTTGCCCAAAGGCAGTCGCGATTTGCTGATATATGCCATAGGTGATTTTACCTGCAACAATTGTGGGAACCAGCATTGTTAACAAGAACACTGCATCAGCTTGTATGTAGAAGTAACGGGCAACGTTAAAGTAGAGATAGTGGAAATACATCCGGAAATAATTTTTGCGAACGTTTGCAAACAATTCTTTCACTGTTGCTGGCTCGGCCCGGTCTGCATGGTCTTCGCCATACACCAGTTCTTTACGATAGGCCGCTTCAACGCGCTGATTGCGAAAGTTGAGACCAGGCAGTTTGATGCCAACCGTCGCCAGAAGGATCGTGCCAAATGCAGACCAAAACAGTGCCAGCCAAAACAATGAATGCGGAATTTCGCCAATAATTGGCAAATCCGTGACGTAAGAAGACAAAGAAAACAGGATTGGCAAGAACACAACCAACGTCATGACCGAATTGATCAAGGTGATGCCAAGACCTTCCAGCGTGCTGGAAAAGCGCATTGTGTCTTCCTGCACACGCTGGGAAGCACCTTCAATGTGGCGCAGCTTTTCCCATTTCGACATGTAAAAGTCGTTCATCGCCGTGCGCCAGCGGAAAATATAGTGGCTGGTGAAAAAGTCTGTCAGAATAGACACAGCCATACTGAGAAACGCGATTTTCACAAAAACAATCTGGAGATCATAAAAATTCCAGACGGTAATACCCGGCTTTTGCGCAAGTGCATTTTGAAGCAGATCACCAAACGGCCGACGAAAGTTATTGATGACAACCGAAATCTGCACGCCAAAATAGGTGACGCAGATGATCAATATCGAACCCCAGATAGACCAGACTTTCCATGGGTTATCTTTGGCTTTGATGTGCCAAACAATACCAAACACTACCAGACACAAAGCAAAATAGCCATAAAACCAAACATTACTCGGCATCAGAAAATACGTCAGGTCAAACGGCTCTTTCCCATCCGCTGGCGCGGCAAATCCAAGACTGTCACCCAGCCCTGCCACATAAAGGTACCAACCAAATATACACACCAATGTCCACACAATGGCGGATATAAAGAACACTTTAGGTTTGGGGAAGAATGAGTGAAACACGGGGACTGACTTTCCTGACAGTATTCGATATTGGCGGCTTACCTTAGCCGCAAACTAAGTCAGTTACTGCAATGCGACAAGAGCGCAGAACTATCCTTACGCATTTGTAATGGCCTGACTTTTTGCCTTTTGCATGCTTGTCCACAGGGATGAGGCCAAAACAAGGCTGAGCAGCAGCACAAAAGCTGCGATCAGGCTTGGGAGGGTGAAACTGCCGCTACGCTGGGCGACGGCACCGGCCACCAGCGGGCCGATGATCTGGCCAACGCCAAACGCTGCCGTCATCATCGAGAGCGCCTTGCGTGGGCTTTTGGGGGCCAGCACCCGCCCCAGTCGCAAACCATAGGCCGTAATGGTCATGAACGTTGCGCCCAGCGCCACGCCGCCCACCAAAGGCGCTGCCACGCCGGGCAAAGCAACGGAGCAAAACACCCCGATCGCTTCCAGCAGCAGCGCCACGCAATAGGCCCCAACCAGGTCCAGTCGCAGCATCAGCGGGTGCCAGACAAACAGGGCAATGGCCGCGGCAAGACCGGCCAAAAACCATGAGAGATACTCGATCACCGCACCTGTGTGAGCCATCCGGGCCATGGTGACGATAAAGGTGGCGGTGATGACATAGCCAAAGCCAAACAGGCCGTAGGACGACAGCAACAGCAGAAATTTGCGTGTCCAGATCAGCTTGCCCTCCGGGGCTTGCCGGGCGCGGGCACTATCCACACGAGGCAACATCGCGGCCACCAAAATGGTGGCTGCAAAGCTGACAGCTGCACCAACCAGCCAATCCAGCCGCCAGCCAGCGAGGCCAAACAGGCCGTGCATCTGACCAATCACAAAGACCAGCAAAGAGGACAGCGCGATGCCAAAGCCCACACCGCCAAAATGGGTGGATTGCGCGTGCTCACTGCCAGCAGCAAAGGACAACACAACGGAGCTTGAGAAAATCAGTGAAAACGCGCTGGCAACACCGGATAAAAACCGCACAAACACGAAGACGTCAACGTCACTGGTCAGGGCCATCGCCGCCAGCAAAACAGCATTGAGCAAAAGTGATAAAATCGCCAGCCCGCGCTCTCGTCCGCTGGCAAAACTATTGCCCGCCAGCACGGCCCCCACCAGATAGCCTGCAAAATTGCCAGACGCAATCAAGCCCGCATCGCTGGCCGAAAGCCCCAGATCGGTCATCATGCCGGGCAAAATCGGCGTGAAGGAAAAACGGCCAAAGCCCATGGCCGATGCCATGGCCAAGGCACCGGCTATGGCGGCAAGAACGAGAGATCGGCGAGATTGTACGGTGCTCATGACCTGCTATCGCACCACAGGCAAAACCTGACAATTCATAATTTTTGATGGGAGCGAAGCGAGCCGGCGGATCGGGTCACAAATCCGTGTTTCAATCCGCCGTTACTCCACGCCCGTTACTCCACAAGAGTCAAAATCAGCGGTCCGCTTTTGGTGGCCACCACAGTGTGCTCAAATTGCACGGTGAGCGCCCGTGGCTCACTATAGAGCGTCCATTGATCATCGCCGCCGCCATCTTCGGCCCATTGGCCACCCAGCGACAAAAACGGCTCGATGGTAAACACCTGCCCCTCGGCCATGATCCGGGTTTCATCCGGGTCCGCCCAGGTCGAGAGCTCGCGCGGCTCTTCATGCAGTGAGCGACCCACGCCATGGCTGGCCAGATTTTCAATCAGCGTATAGCGGTGGCTATCGGCAAAGGCACCAATGGCGCGGCCAATGCCTGCAAAGGGAAATCCGGCTTTGACCTGCTGAATACCCAAAAACAGCGCCCGCTTGCCATCGCGCAGCAGGCGCTCAGTCTTCGGCTTGCCGGGCGGTACCAGAAAAGAGGCTCCGGTATCGCCGAAGAAACCGTTTTTCTCGGCCGAGACATCGATATTGACCAGATCGCCGGGCTTGATCACCCGATCACCGGGAATGCCATGTGCCACCTCTTCATTAACACTGATGCAGGTGGCACCCGGAAATTTGTAGCATAGCTCCGGTGCCGATTGCGCACCGGCATCCTCCAGCACTTTACGGCCAATCAAATCCAGCTCACGGGTGGTGATGCCGGGCTCAAGCGAGGCTGCCATGGTTTTGACTGCAAGACCGCACAGACGGCCAATTTCCTTCAGGCCCTGCAATTCATCATCATTGGCAATAATCATTGGCACGCTTTCAAAGTTTGGTTTTTGGCTGGCTTACGCCCCCAACGTGTTTGCGGTCAATGCCTCGCGCACCAGAGGGGCCACTTTCGAACCATAAAGCTCGATGCCCTTCATGATCTCTTTATGCGGCATGGGGCCAATGGCCATTTGCAGCAAGAAGCGATCGTTCTTGAAGATCTTGTGATGCGCAATGATCTTCTCGGCCACGGTTTCGGGGCTGCCCACAAACAAAGCGCCCTGCGGCCCACGGCTGGCATCAAAATGGGCGCGGTTGGTCGGCCCCCAGCCGCGTTCTCGGCCAATGCGATTCATCACCACGGCCTGCGGTTCATAGAAAATATCGGCCGCCGATTGGTCGGTTTCATGAATGAATCCATGCACATTGATGGAGGTCTTCAACAGGGAGGGATCCGTTCCGGTGCGCTCGGCGCTCTGGCGGTAGAGATTAAACAAAGGCGCAAACCGATGCGGCTCCCCACCAATGATGGCCAGCGCCAAAGGCAGGCCAAGTGCGCCTGCCCGTGCCACCGATTGTGGCGTACCACCCACCGCAATCCACAAAGGCAGAGGGTCTTGCAGCGGGCGCGGATAAACCCCTCTTCCCTGAATGGGTTTGCGGGTTTCTCCCTGCCAGGACACCACTTCGTTTTCGCGGATTTCCATCAAGAGCTGAAGTTTTTCAGCAAACAAAAGATCATAATCTTCAAGATCATAGCCGAACAAAGGAAAGCTCTCAATGAAGGAGCCGCGCCCGGCCATCATTTCCACCCGCCCACCTGAGAGCAGATCCACAGTGGCAAATTGCTGAAACACCCGCACCGGATCGTCTGAGCTGAGCACGCTGACGGCACTGGTGAGCCGGATGTTTTTGGTTTTCACCGCCGCCGCCGCCAGAATGGTAGCGGGCGAAGACGCCATATAATCGGGGCGGTGATGCTCACCAAGACCAAAGACATCCAAACCGACCTCATCAGCCAGCTGAATTTCCTCCAGCAGCTCATCCACCCGGCGCTTGGCCTCCAAGCCTTTGTTGGCGGCATTGGGATCGACATCCGCAAAGGTATAAAGTCCGAGTTCCATCACTATCTCCTATCATTGACACAGAGATAGCGACCAGCGGGCGCGAGCGCAAACGCCGGGTTGAAAACGCATTGTTCAGAAAAAAGACGATCCCATGAATACATGCGAATTTACCCCTATATTCAAAGGGGTAAAGCCGGTAGCTGACTCAACTTTTCACACTGTTGATTCAAAACATCAAAAATGGGTCAAGGTGCGACGCACAGCATCTTGCCAGCCTGTGTGCTTGGCCAAACGCAAATCTTCCTTCATCACCGGCTCAAACCGATAATCGCGCGCCCAGGCCTTGGCAAATTCATCCATGCCGGGCCACAGACCCGCGCGGCTGGCGGCCAGAAAAGCGGCCCCCAAAGCGGTGGTTTCAATAATCGCGGGGCGATCCACGGGCGCATTCAGCAAATCCGCCAGACGCTGCATGGTCCAGTCTGAGGCCGCCATGCCGCCATCCACCCGCAACACCATCTCGTCATGGCCGTTTTGCCAATCCTTATGCATCGCATCCAGAAGATCGCGGGTCTGGAAGCAAACAGCCTCCAGCGCCGCACAGGCAAATTCGGCAGGGCCGCTGTTGCGCGTCAGGCCAAACATAGCGCCACGGGCGTCGGGATCCCACCACGGTGCACCCATGCCGGTGAAGGCCGGCACCAGATAGACCTGCTGGTTTGGATCAGCTGATGCTGCCAGATTGCCGGCTTCTGCCGCATCACCAATCACCTTCAGCCCATCACGCAGCCATTGCACGGCCGCACCGGCAATGAAGATGGAGCCTTCCAGCGCGTAGGTGGTTTTGCCATCCATGCGATAGGCAATGGTGGTGAGCAATCGGTTTTTCGACACCACCCGATCTGTGCCGGTGTTGAGCAACGCAAAACAACCCGTGCCATAGGTGGATTTAACCATGCCCGGCGCAAAACAGGCCTGGCCAATGGTGGCTGCCTGCTGATCGCCAGCCACACCCAAAATCGGCACCTCTGCCCCCAGCACGGCCACGTCTGTGACGCCAAAATCGGCGGCGCAATCCATCACCTGCGGCAACATCACGGCGGGGATGTTCAGGAGTTTCAACAGCTCCTCATCCCACTGGTTATCAGCGATATTATAAAGCAGGGTGCGCGAGGCATTGGTGGCATCGGTGACAAAGCTCTTGCGACCGGTGAGCCGCCAGATCAGATAGGTATCAATGGTACCAAAGCAGAGTGCGCCCTTCTCGGCCTTTTCGCGTGCACCCTCCACATGGTCCAATAGCCACGACAGCTTGGTGCCGGAAAAATACGGATCGAGCAGCAGGCCGGTTTTTTCGGTAAACAGTGCTTCCAGCCCATCGCCTTTGAGCTTTTCGCAAAAAGCAGCCGTGCGACGATCCTGCCAGACAATGGCGTTATGGATGGCTTTGCCGGTGTCGCGCTCCCAGACCACCACGGTTTCGCGCTGGTTGGTAATGCCAATGGCGGCAATATCAGCGAGGGTGATGCGCGCCCGCGCCAAGGCCTCGCGAATGCACTGGGTTACGCTCTCCCAGATCGCTTCGGGCTCATGCTCAACCCAACCGGATTGCGGAAAAATTTGCGGAAATTCTTTTTGGCCGCGACCAACAATGCGCATGGCCTCATCAAACACAATCGCGCGACTGGATGTTGTTCCCTGATCAATTGCCAGCACAAACCTAGCCATGACACTCCTCCCAGAGCTTTCGTTTTATTTTCGAAATGCGCGCAAAATGAAGTTTTTAGCCGCATACAACCTTGAAAAAGAAACGTAAACGAAGATTTCCTGTTATTCAACAGGGCATTTATACCCTTCAACCCATCTTTACAGATGAAAGCCGCCAACCAAAAGCCGAATTGCCAAGCGCTGGCTTTTGGGCATAGGCTACCCATATAAATATAATCGGGGAAATTGAATCGGGTCTGGCTGCAACTCTCAAAAGCAGGCAAACCACTTTGCAACACCTGTCACATGCCCTCACCGAAAAGGAAGAAGCGATGAAAAGAAATGTTGTTGTAACCGGTTCCACCAGTGGTATCGGCCTTGGAATTGCGCGCGCTTTTGCACAAGAAGGTGCCAACCTGCTGATCAACGGCTTTGGCCCTGCTGACGAGATTGAAAAAATCCGCAAAGAGCTGGAAGCCAAAGGCGGCAAGGTGATTTATCACGCTGCCGACATGACCAAACCGGCTGAAATTACTGATATGATTGAAACCGCCATTTCGCAGTTTGGCGGTATTGACGTGCTGGTCAACAATGCTGGCATCCAGCATGTGGCTCCGATTGAGGAATTCCCGATTGAAAAATGGGATCAGATCATTGCCATCAATATGTCGAGCGCCTTTCACACCATGCGCGCCGCCATTCCAAACATGAAGGGCAAAAAATCTGGCCGCATCATCAACATCGCGTCAGCCCATGGCCTGGTGGCCTCGCCATTCAAATCAGCCTATGTCACCGCCAAACACGGGATCATGGGTCTGACCAAGACCGCAGCGCTTGAGCTTGCCGAACATGGTGTGACCGTCAACGCCATTTGCCCCGGCTATGTGCTGACCCCGCTGGTGGAAAAGCAGATCCCCGATACGGCCAAAGCCCGTGGCATGACCGAAGAACAGGTCAAGAAGGACGTCATTCTGGCCTCGCAAGCCACCAAGGAGTTTGTGACTGTCGAACAGGTGGCCGCTTGCGCTATCTATCTGGCCAGTGAGGCGGCCCAGCAAATCACCGGGACGCATATATCCATCGATGGCGGCTGGACGGCGTAATACTGTCGTAATAGTCTTGTCAGTTGCATATCGCTTCTGAAAGGCACCCATGACAAACCGCATTCGCTTTCTGCTCAATGATCAAGAGGTCTCGCTGTCCAGCATAGACCCCACAACAACGCTTCTGGACTATTTGCGGCTGAACCGCCGTTTGACCGGAAGCAAGGAAGGTTGTGCAGAAGGTGATTGCGGCGCCTGCACCGTGCTGGTGGGGCGGCTGATCAAAGGCCAGCTTATGTATGAAGCGGTCAACGCCTGCATTCGCTTTGTTGGCTCGCTCAATGCCACCCATGTGGTGACAGTCGAGCATCTGGCCGCCAAGGATGGAACCCTCCATCCCGTGCAGCAGGCCATGGTGGATTGCCATGGCTCGCAATGCGGTTTTTGCACCCCTGGCTTTGTCATGTCACTCTATGGCTTGTGGCTGACCAATGAGGCCCCAAGCCGCGCCGAGATTGAGCGTGCCCTGCAAGGCAATCTCTGTCGCTGCACCGGCTATGAGCCGATTGTGAAAGCAGCTGAACAAATGGGGCGCATCCGCCCCTCTGCCGTGTTTGACGCGCTTTCGCGCGAGCGCGAAACCATCATTACCACGCTACAAAGCATGACCAGCACTGATACCATTGTGCTGGAAGGCGATGGTAGAAACCTGATTGTGCCAAACAGTGTTGAGGCGCTGGCCAACACGCTGACGGCCCACCCCAAGGCCACGATTGTTGCGGGAGCAACCGACGTGGGCCTGTGGGTGACAAAGCAAATGCGGGTTCTGGACCCTGTGGTGTTCATCAACCACCTGAGCGAATTGCAAGACATTTCGATGGGCGATGCTGGCATCACCCTTGGAGCGGGTGTCAGCTATGCTGCGGCCTTTGACTGTCTTCGGTCCGAAATCCCTGCCTTTGGCCGCTTGATTGAGCGCATTGGCGGTCAGCAGGTGCGCAATATGGGAACGATCGGCGGCAATATTGCCAATGGCTCTCCGATTGGCGACACGCCACCGGCACTGATTGCGCTTGGCGCAACGGTTACTCTGCGCTCCACCGCTGGCACCCGCACCTTGCCCTTGGAAGATTTCTTCATTGACTATGGCAAGCAGGACAGAAAGCCCGATGAATTCGTCGAGCGCATTTTTGTACCGCGGCCCAAACCTGCCAGCCATTTTGCCGTCTACAAAATCTCCAAGCGTCGCGATGAGGATATTTCGGCGCTGTGCGGCGCGTTTTATCTGGAAACCGATGAAGGCAAAGTCTCGACGCTACGCATTGCCTTTGGTGGCATGGCAGGCACCCCAAAGCGCGCCCATGCGGTGGAAGCGGCACTGATGGGTAAGCCATGGAATGAGGCAACAATTCAGGCGGCACGAGATGCCTTTGACGTGGATTATCAGCCACTCTCCGATTGGCGGGCAACAGCAGACTATCGGCAATTGACGGCCAAGAACCTGGCAACCCGTTTCTTTCTGGAAACATCGGGCAACGGCCAGGAATTGCAGCGGTTTGCGATGGAGGTGGTGTGATGAGCGCACAGGATACGACATTATCGTTTTCATTTGCGGTTCACCCCCCTCTGGCTTGCCAGCCATCTCCCCCACAAGGAGGGAGATTGGATAGACGAAGCGTCCCATGCCTTCAAATAAGGTCACAATTTGCGACACTTTGGAGGGGTGATGTGAAGCGAGCAGCCAACAAAAGATCGATCTCCCCCCTTGTGGGGGAGATGTCCGGCAGGACAGAGGGGGGTGAACGACACACACAAATGTGTGTGCTTTATCATGAGGACCAAAACAGGAGCCTAGCCCATGGATAAGGCAACATTCGAAAAATCCGCCGCCATCAAAGGCCCTATGCACCAATCCTTGCGCCATGATTCCGCCCACAAGCATGTGGCGGGCAGCGCAGACTATATTGACGATATTCCAGAACCAGCAGGGCTGCTGCATGGCGGTCTCGGACTAGCGGACCGCGCCCATGCCGAGATTGTCTCTCTCGATCTTGCGCAAGTCAAAGCCTACCCCGGCGTGGTGGCGGTACTTACTGCCGATGACATTCCCGGCACCAATGATGTGTCCTCCGGCGGACGCCATGACGAGCCGCTGATTGCCACCACCAAAGTGGAATTCCACGGCCAGATCATCTTTGCCGTCATTGCCGAGACCCGCGATGCGGCCCGCAAGGCAGCGCGGCTTGCCAAGGTGGAATACCGCGACCTGCCGTTTTGGACCGATATTGATGGCGCGCTGGAAAATGGTGCACCGCTGGTGACCCCCGGCATGGTGCTGAAGCGCGGTACGCCCGAAAGTGAGCTGGATAAGGCCGAGCATCGCCTTCAATCCACCATGCGCATTGGCGGACAGGAGCATTTCTATCTGGAAAGCCAGATTGCCATGGCCATTCCGGGTGAGGATGATGATGTGACCGTGTGGTCATCCACCCAGCATCCCTCTGAAATCCAGCATATTGTTGGCCATGTGCTCAACATTCCGTCCCATGCCATCACGGTGAACACAAGGCGCATGGGCGGGGGTTTTGGCGGCAAGGAAACCCAAGGCAATCAATTTGCGGCACTCGCCGCTGTTGCGGCCAAAAAGCTGAACCGTGCGGTGAAATTTCGCCCCGACCGGGATGAAGACATGGCGATCACCGGCAAGCGCCATGATTTCAAGATGGATTTCGACGTCGCTTTCAACAGCGATGGCCGCATCCATGCGGTTGAGGCCAATTTTGCCGCCCGCTGTGGCTATTCGTCGGATCTCTCTGGTCCGGTCACAGACCGCGCCCTGTTTCATGCCGACAGCAGCTATTTCTACCCGCATGTGAAACTGACCTCACAACCACTCAAAACCCATACCGTTTCCAACACCGCCTATCGCGGTTTTGGTGGCCCACAGGGCATGTTGGGGGCAGAACGGGTGATTGAGGAAATCGCCTATGCACTTGGCAAAGACCCGCTGGAGGTGCGAAAGGCCAATTTCTATGGCGAGACAGGCTCAGGCCGCGACGTGACGCCCTATCACCAGACGGTGGAGGACAATATCATTGCCCGCGTGGTGAGTGAGCTGGAAAGCTCATGCGATTATCAGGCGCGGCGCAAGGCGATTGTTGATTTCAACAAGGCAAGTCCCGTGATCAAAAAGGGCATTGCCCTCACCCCGGTCAAATTCGGCATTTCCTTCACCATGACCGCCTTTAATCAGGCCGGGGCGCTGGTGCATATCTATCAGGACGGCTCCATCCACCTCAATCATGGTGGCACGGAAATGGGTCAGGGCCTTTACACCAAAGTGGCGCAGGTGGTGGCCGACGCCTTTCAGGTGGATATTGATGTGGTAAAAATCACCGCCACCACCACCGGCAAAGTGCCCAACACCTCTGCCACCGCCGCATCTTCCGGCACCGACCTGAACGGCATGGCCGCCTATGATGCCGCCCGCCAGATCAAGGAACGGTTGGTGGCCTTTGCCGCTGAAAAATGGGGCGTGGACGCCTCCGACGTGCGCTTTTTGCCCAACCGGGTGATGGTTGGCGCACAGGAAATCCCCTTCCCGGACTTTATCAAACAGGCCTATTTTGCCCGCGTGCAGCTCTCAGCCGCTGGCTTCTACAAGACGCCGAAAATCCACTGGAATCGTGAAACCGGACGCGGCACACCGTTTTATTATTACGCCTATGGTGCAGCCTGCACGGAAGCGTCGATTGATACGCTGACCGGCGAATATCTGATGGATCGCACTGATATTCTCCACGATGTTGGCAAATCCCTCAATCCGGCCATTGATATTGGGCAGATCGAAGGCGGGTTTGTGCAGGGCATGGGCTGGCTGACCACGGAAGAACTGTGGTGGGATGGCAAGGGCCGCCTGCGTACCCATGCGCCCTCGACCTACAAAATCCCGCTGGCTTCTGACCGCCCGAAAATCTTCAACGTCAAACTGGCCGATTGGGCTGAAAACGCCGAGTTGACCATTGGCCGATCCAAAGCCGTGGGCGAGCCGCCGTTCATGCTGGCGATCTCAGCACTGGAAGCGCTGTCCATGGCCGTGGCATCGGTGGCTGATTATCGCCACTGCCCGCGGCTGGATGCGCCCGCGACCCCTGAGCGGGTGCTGATGGCCGTGGAGCGGCTGAAGAGGCTGTGATGACGAGCCAGCCACGCCTGAGCAGCGATTTTCTGGCCAATCACCCCGATGCCGTGCTGGTAACGGTATCGGAGGCCAAAGGCTCGACCCCGCGCGAGGCGGGGGCCTTTATGATTGTCGCCGCTCACGCCACGACCGGCACGATTGGCGGCGGCCAGCTGGAATATCTGGCCATAGACAAAGCCCGTTCCATGCTGATGAATGGCGATGATGACGCCGAGATGGATGTGCCACTTGGCCCGGAGATCGGCCAATGCTGCGGCGGGCGTGTGGGGCTGCGCTTAAGCCGTCTCACGCTTGAGAGACGTGCAATCTTTCTGCAACAACAGGCCGCAGCCTATGACAGCCTCCCACCCGTTTTTATTTTCGGCGCAGGCCATGTGGGTCTGGCGCTGGCCGTCGCCCTCGCCCCACTGCCGTTTCGCGTTACCCTGATTGATACCCGTGAGCACATCGATGGCGACATTGCCCCCGGCATAATTTTTCACCGAAGCGCCATGCCGGAAACGCAGGTGTCGGCGATTCCCCCCGGCGGCGCTTGCGTCATCGTCACCCACGACCACGCGCTGGATTTTCTCATTGCCCGCGAAGCGCTTTTGCGAGACGATCTTTCTTACATTGGCATGATTGGATCGAGCAGCAAACGCGCCACTTTTGCCCATTGGCTGGCCCGCGAGGGGACTGATCCCGCCTGCCTTAACCGCCTGATCCTGCCGATTGGCAAAAGTGAACGCAAAGACAAACGGCCAGCCGTGATTGCGGCTCTGGTGGCAGCGGAATTGTTGCAACGATAAGCTTATCTCTTGCGGATGTACCAGACCCAGAAGGCCTCAATGCGGTTGTTGATACTGTCTTGATCCTGCAATCCAAGATCACGACGCAACCCCTCAGACATATCCGTGCGCCATCCATTCGGCCGATTCATCCATCGAAAAATCCATTGTAAAAACCTCAATCCCTTTTCCATGACCCGTACCCTGCGTGCAAACGGCATGGCTCGCGCACAGCCAGCAGGCATGCGCCATTGCATCCGTTATTCTTATGATTTCAATGAATGAATAGCCAAAAGGAGCGTCGTTAAAACACCAAGCCTTGCTGTTCTTGAGCAACATTATGGATTGAATTGCGCGCCGGTTCCAATTCAATTACAATGACAACGCATAAAGAGAGCTTATCCATGAAAATGTCGAAGCAGTTTCCGGTCAATGCGCTCCGTGTGTTTGAAGCGGTGGCCCGCCACAACAGTTTTACCCGTGCCGGGGATGAGCTTGGCATGACGCAAACGGCAGTGAGCTATCAGATCAAGATTTTGGAAGATAATATTGGCGAGGCGCTGTTTTTGCGACAAACCCGGCAGATTACCTTAACCGGAACAGGTGAACGGTTATTGCCGAAGACACGCGAAGGGTTTGAACTGTTGCGCGAAGCTGTTGCTCTGGCTCGCCAAGCCGCAGATGAAGTGCTGGAAATTCACTCCACGCCCACCTTTGCGTCACAATGGCTGGCGCGGCATCTGGGCAAATTTCAGCTTCAACATCCCAATATCGCCGTGCGACTGCTGCGGTCTGACGGTAAAAATGATCCCAATCGCGAAAATGCGGATGTCATCATTCACATTGACAAAAGCCCCTTACCCGGCATGATTTGCCATCCGATTCTGGAGCTTGATTACACGCCGATGGTGAGCCCAGCACTGGCGGCAAGCATTGGCGGCGTAAATAAGCCGGAAGATCTTCTTAAATTGCCGTGGATCAGCACAGGCGAATGCTGGTGGGCGGATTGGTTTCAGGCCGCAGGCATTCCTTCGCCAGACAAAAAGGCAATCAAGTTCACGGCATTTGGCGTACTCGACCTCGAAGCGGGTGCTGCCATTGCCGGTCACGGAGCCGCCATGCTCAGTCGGTTTTATGTGGAAGATGATCTTACGGCTGGCAGACTTATCCAGCCTTTCGACCTCTCCTATCGCGACCAGAATATCTACTGGCTGGTTTACCCGCCGCACAAACGCAATAGCCCTAAAATCAAAGCATTCCACCAATGGCTGACAGAGGCACTGCCGCCCCTTACCCCCGACACTGCCTAAATTGAAGCCATGCACAATTTTTTACACATTCACCGCCCTCGCCCCTTCCCTTAGACCTTAACATTTTGCACAGTTACGAGTCGGGAGAGAAAACGGGGTGCCTTATGTATGAATACGCCATTGCCTGGGAATGGCTGACCTTTGCTGTGCGCTGGCTGCATGTGGTCACCGCCATCGCCTGGATCGGCTCTTCCTTCTATTTTATCGCGCTGGACCTTGGCCTCACCAAACGTCCCGGCATGCCCGAAGGTGTCTATGGTGAGGAATGGCAGGTGCATGGCGGTGGTTTTTACCACATCCAGAAATATCTGGTCGCGCCCGCCTCCATGCCCAAGCATTTAACGTGGTTCAAATGGGAGAGCTACGCCACATGGCTCTCGGGCTTTGCCATGCTCTGCGTGGTTTATTATGGCGGGGCAGACCTGTTTTTGATTGATCGCAGCCTGCTGGACCTCAGCCATGTTCAGGCCATTGCCCTGTCTGCCGGCTCGCTGGCCATTGGCTGGATCTGTTATGATCTGCTGTGCAAATCGCCCATTGGCAAAAGCACATGGGGCTTGATGATCCTGCTCTATATTCTGCTGGTGATCATGGCCTGGGGCTATACGCAGGTGTTTACCGGCCGTGCAGCTTTCCTGCATCTGGGTGCGTTTACCGCCACCATCATGACGGCGAATGTGTTTTTTATCATCATGCCCAATCAGCGCGTGGTGGTCGCAGACCTGATTGCCGGACGCAAGCCAGACCCAAAATATGGCGTGATCGCCAAGCAGCGCTCGTTGCATAACAATTATCTGACGCTGCCCGTCGTGTTCTTCATGCTGTCCAACCACTATCCGCTGGCCTTTGCCACGGCCTATAACTGGATTATTGCAGCGCTGGTGTTTCTCATGGGTGTCACCATCCGCCATTGGTTCAACACCGGCCATGCGCGCAAGGGCAAGCCCATCTGGACATGGATGATCACCACGGTGATTTTCATCATCATCATGTGGCTCTCAACCCAGCCAAAACTGGGGGCTGGCGAACATGCAAGCCTGTCGCCCATGCAAACGCAGTTTCTGGCAGATGCTCATTTCACCAAAGCCCGCGACATTGTTGAAGCCCGATGTTCCATGTGCCATGCGCAGGAGCCATCGTGGGACGGGCTGACATTTGCGCCCAAAAACGTGAAATTCGAGACCGATAACGAGATTGCGGCCCACGCACGCGAGATTTATTTGCAGGCAGGCCGCAGCCACGCTATGCCGCCGGGAAACGTCACCAGCGTTACCCCGCAAGAGCGGGCCATGCTGGTGGCCTGGTATGAAAGCGCTGTGAAAGGCAAAACAGAGTAATGAGTGAACTTCTGATCCGTGGCCGTCTGCTCTCCTTCAAGGCAGCACCCCAGCACATCGCAGATACCGACAGCTATCTCTATGAGAGTGATGGTGCCGTGCTGGTGGCCGACGGGCTGATTATTGCCTCCGGCGCTTACGATCAGGTCAAGGCGCAAGCATCCGAGACGGCATCGGAAATCGATCATCGCCCCCATCTGATCATGCCCGGCTTTATTGATTGCCACGTGCATTTTCCGCAAATGCAGGTGATTGGCTCCTATGCCGCCAACCTGCTGGAATGGCTCAACACCTATACATTCCCTGAGGAATGCCGCTTTGTGGAAACGGCCCACGCCCAGCGCATTGCCACCCATTTCTTTGATCAGTTTTTGCGCCAGGGCACCACAACAGCGGTGGCCTATTGCTCGGTGCACAAAACCTCAGCGGATGCTTTTTTTGCCGAGAGTGCGCGACGCGGCACCCGCATGATTGCCGGCAAGGTGATGATGGACCGCAATGCCCCGCAAGGCCTGCTGGATACGCCGCAAAGCGGCTATGATGAAACGCGTGAGCTGATTGAAAGCTGGCACGGCCGTGGCCGCAACATGGTGGCCATCACCCCGCGCTTTGCCATCACCTCCACGCCCGAGCAGATGGAGCGCACACAGGCGCTGGCCTATGAATTTCCCGATCTGCATATTCAGACCCATCTCTCTGAAAACCGTGAGGAAATCGAGTTTACAGCCAGCCTATATCCGGACGCCATCGACTATACGGATATCTACGCCCGCTATGGCCTTTTGGGCAAAAAGACCCTGTTTGGCCACGCCATCCATCTGTCCGATCGCGAGGCGGATGCGCTATCAGACTCCGGCTCGGTTGCCGTACATTGCCCCACGTCCAATCTCTTCCTTGGCTCTGGCCTGTTTCCGCTGAAAGCCATTCAACGGCGCAAAAAGCCCGTGCGTGTGGCCGTTGCCACAGATATCGGCGGCGGCACCAGCTATTCCATGTTCAAAACCATGGACGAAGCCTATAAGATTCAGCAATTGCTGGGCGAACGGCTGAACCCGCTGGAAAGCTATTACCATATGACGCTTGGCAACGCTGAGGCGCTGTCACTGGCTGATAAAATCGGAACTTTAGAGCCCGGCACTGAAGCCGATCTGGTGGTGCTCAATGCATCAGCCACACCAGCCATGGCGCTGAAAATGGAAGCCGTGACTACGCTGATCGAAGAGCTGTTTTTGATGCAAACGCTCGGCGATGACCGCGTTGTGGTGGAAACCTATGTGGCAGGCGTGGCCAGCAAGCCGCAATAGTTCAAGAGGACAGCCAGCCGCTTTCCAGCCCGCTGGCCCAATCCTTGCGGCCATGGTCGGCGGCCAGCCGCGCCATGGCAAGATTGTTATAGGGTACTTGGCGGAATGCGACCGTCCAGCCAGCCGGTGTCTTTTCCAGGATGGCATAGGAGGCCAGCGGCGTGCCCGCCTCCACCTTGTGGTAAAATGGCAGGTCATCATTATAGGCCGGGCAGCCGACACTGCCGGGATTGACGATCAAACGACCGTCGGAAAGCTTTACAGCCCTAGGAATATGCGAATGGCCACACAGGATCAGCTCTTGTTCAATGCCTTGCGCCAAGACCTCGATCTCTGCCCGTGGCTTCAGATGCACCTTGCCATCCGATGTCACCGATTCCAGCCAATAGGTATTGTCGTCCGTAGGCGTGGCATGGCAAAGGTAGATCTCATCACGCCAAATCTTTGAAAAAGGCAGCGCTTTCAGCCAATTGAAATGGCGTTCTGCCAATTGATCAAAGGCCACCGCATCAGTCGCTTCCATGTCCGCCCGCGCACGCTCGATCAGATAGCGATCATGATTGCCGCGCACCGTGACAAGATCCAGCAACAGCAATAAATCACCCGTGCGGCCCGCTTCGAGAGGACCGGAAAAGCAATCGCCGAGATTGACAACATCGGCATAATCAATGCCTTGCGCCGCAATGTCAGCCAGCACCGCTTCCAACGCCAGACAATTTCCGTGAATGTCCGCAATCGCGGCAAAGCGCATGTTTAGCTTCCCCGATAGGTCGAATAGCCATAGGGAGACAGCAAAAGCGGCACATGATAATGGGCCGCAGTGTCTGAAACACCAAAGCGGATCGGGATCACGTCGAGAAACGGCGGATCGCTCAGCGGCGCGCCGGTGGCTTGCAAATAATCGCCAGCGTGAAACAGCAACTGGTAATGGCCAATCTGAAATTCGTCACCCGCGAGAATGGGACCACCATCAACGCGACCATCATCATTGGTAAACACGGTGCGGATCAGCTCCGCTTCCTCGCCCTTCATGCGCATCAATTGAATGCGCAAACCGGAAGCCGGACGGCCAAGGGCGGTATCAAGAACATGGGTGGTCAAACCGGTCATAGCGCTGGCTCCTCAAGATGATAAGGCTCTTCGAAGAAGAACTCTTCGAGATTGTTGCCCGGCCCATCGCGATCTGCAACCAGAAAATCACTGATCTCGCCGAGGGCCATCAAAGGATGATGCCAGACATTGCGATGATAGTTCACGCCCTGATGAGCTTTGGCCAAAAACACCTGCGGCGCGCCCGGCCTGCCCCCCTCATCCAGCGATACGGCCACCAGAAACGGACGCCCGGAGAGCGGCGTAAAACTCTGGCTGCCCAGCGGATGCCGCTCCATCATGGTGATTTGGTAGGGAAAACTGCGCGGCTGACCCCGAAAGATATTGAGAATAACCCGCGCCCCTTCACCCACCACATCGGGGCTTGCCAGCGCATGAAAGCGCTCCGTGGTGCCACCGTTGATCAGGCGCATGGTGTCGGGATTAGCCTCTATCACCTCGCCGAACGGGGCAAAGGCTTCAGGGGTAAGCGGGCGGATGAAAAGAGGGTGAGGCATAAACATATCCAATGGTTTTCTCAAAGGTAACGCATTGAAAAATGTATGGGAACAGCGAATTGAAGCCAAATGGGCCATCACACCCACTCTTTTGCAAGGCATGATGAAAAACGAATGATCGCTGTCGTGAATGATGTGGCGTGAGTGGCTTCTGCCAGCCCACCTATGGAGATCGAGCGGGCAAAAACACCCTGAAAATCCAACCGCCGCAATGGACCAAAGCAGGGGGAAAAGCGCCGATGCCTAAGCATCGGCGCTTCTGAATTAGGCAGCAGCAGACTTTGCGACTGGCACTTCAGAAATCGTCTTCAGAACCTGAGAAGCGATCTGGTATGGGCAGCCTTGGCTGTTCGGGCGACGGTCTTCGAGGTAGCCGCGGTAGCCGTTGGCAACGAAGGAATGCGGAACGCGGATCGATGCACCACGGTCAGCAACGCCGTAGGAGAACTTGTTCCAAGGCGCAGTTTCGTGCTTGCCGGTCAGGCGCAGATGGTTGTCTGGGCCGTAGACGTCGATATGCTCTTTCCAGTTCTTGGCGAAAGCAGCCATAAGAGCTTCGAAATAGTCCTTGCCGCCAACTTCGCGCATGAACTGCGTGGAGAAGTTGCAGTGCATACCAGAGCCGTTCCAGTCGGTGTCGCCGAGTGGCTTGCAATGGAATTCAACGTCAACGCCATATTTTTCGCACAGGCGAACGAGCAGGTAACGAGCCAGCCAGATTTCGTCAGCAGCCTTCTTGGAGCCCTTGCCGAAAACCTGGAATTCCCACTGACCCTTCGCCACTTCAGCATTGATGCCTTCGTGGTTGATGCCTGCTTCGAGGCAAAGGTCGAGGTGCTCTTCAACGATTTCACGAGCGATATCGCCAACGTTCTTATAGCCAACGCCGGTGTAATAAGGGCCCTGTGGTGCTGGGAAGCCGTTTTCAGGGAAGCCGAGAGGACGGCCATCCTGATACAGGAAGTATTCCTGCTCAAAGCCAAACCATGTGCCTTCGTCATCCAGAATGGTGGCGCGGCTGTTGGAAGGGTGCGGTGTTACGCCATCTGGCATCATCACTTCGCACATAACCAGCGCACCATTGGTACGGGCTGGGTCTGGGTAAACAGCAACAGGCTTCAGCACGCAATCCGAGCTATGGCCTTCGGCCTGCTGGGTGGAGCTACCATCGAAGCCCCAGAGAGGGAGCTGTTCCAAAGTTGGGAATTCAGCGAATTCCTTAATCTGCGTCTTGCCGCGCAAATTCGGAACCGGCGTATAGCCATCCAACCAGATGTACTCGAGCTTGTACTTCGTCATTGTCGATCTCTCATAAGTCCAGCGCTCTACACCGAGCGCACCCTAGGATTGATTCTCCGGCAGTCCGGCGAGTCGAATATTAAGAAGCAGGAAGCGTGCCAATTTTCCAAAGCCAACGCTCGCAAACAGCAAAAAAAACGAAACTTTGAAACCCTGCCTTGAAAAACAACAGGTTTTCTTAATGTTTTCCGCTCAAACTGATATTTAGAATATTCTGATTTAGAAAAATTTTGGCGCATAAATATAACGCAGCCAAGCGGAGCGCCGAAAAAACATGCAAAAGATCAGAATAAAAATGATCTTTTTTTGAGCAAATTGCACTTTTGATGTGCAGATCATGAGAGAACATGCTACGGTAATGCTCAGGGCGGAGGAGCCCGAGGAACTTTGAGAGGCAGTGCAATGACAACGAGCCTTGGTCGTGAATCGGCAAAAATCTACGAATTTCCCATTCGGAATGCGCAAAGGCTGCGCGAAATGCGTGAACGCAACAAGCCCGCACCAGTGATTTATGAAAGCGGCTCGGCGAGCTGGTATCACGAGGACGCTATCCGCGAAGCAGAAGAGACGCGCAAGCAATAATGCACGTTTTTTTTGCGCTGGACACTGCAACGCCACCATAAGCGCAAGAGGCTGTAAGCCCCTGCCTCTGCGCTTTCGGTGCGCCAGATAAAAGCTGCTAATCCTTCGTCAGGATTGCTTCGATACGCAGACGGGCAATTTTCTCGACTTGGCTGCATGCGGTGGCAAATTCCGCATCAGAGCCATTATTTATGCGAGCCTCAAACGCCTCCAGAATATCATTCTTGGTCAGACCTTTGACGGCAACAATGAAGGGAAAGCCGAACTTTTCGGTATAAGTGCTGTTGAGGGCTGTAAAACGCGCATGTTCTTCGGCTGACAGCCGATCAAGACCCGCACCGGCCTGTTCATTCTTGCTGTCTTGCGTCAATTCACCGGCAATTGCCAGCTTGCCTGCCAAATCCGGATGAGCGCGCAACACACCAAGCCGCTCAATATGACTTGCCTGGCGAAAAACCAAGCACAATCCACCATGGACACCGGCCAAGGTCATTGGCTCTTCAACCAAACCTTGATCAAACGCGCGCTCTGCGATGAAGGGCGAATGCTCAAACACGCCACCAAACTGCGAAACAAACAAGTGCCGATCCATAGCCGCCCTCACCTCACATCACTCACGCTGACTCTGTTGCATACTGCATAATTCCTGAAATCGGAATCGATTTCAGGAATTATGCAGTCAGGGCGGAACTTGTGACAAAAAAAGACACAAGATGCGCGATACCGAGCCACCTGCAACCATTTAAACGTTCAAAATTAGACATTTGTAAACGCTTGCGGCTCACTCTCTAAAGAGAGGATGGGGGAGTCTATTAAGATATGTCTAATTTGTCTGTGCTGAAGAGAATTTTTTTGCTGATGGGCCTCAGCCTCGTCATCATGGCCGGTGCGCTGTTTTATAGCGGGCAGCAATCCTACCAGAATATTGTGAGCGAGCGGAAAGCGATGCTGATGAAAATGGATCAAAATGCCATTTCCATCTTCAAGCGCTACCAGAGCCTCGAAGCTGAAGGTAAAATGACCCGCGAGGCGGCGCAGAAAGATGCAATCGCGCAGATCATGGCGATGCGATATAGCCCTGATGGCTATTTCTGGATCAACGATCTGAACGGTGTGATGGTGGCCCATGCCGCCAAACCGGCCTTGAACAACACCAGTGTTCTGGGCATGAAAGACCCGAACGGCGTTTTCATTTTTCAGGAGTTTATCAAGATCGCCAAGGCCAGCGGCGAAGGTTATCTTGACTATATGTGGCCCAAGCCCGGCTCTGATCAGCCGGTTGGCAAGAATTCTCACATTGTGCTGTTTGCACCTTGGGGCTGGATTGTCGGCACCGGCGTGTACAATGATGATATTGTGGCAATGAGCCAAAAGCAGACGCTTTCCACCGGCATTATCATGATCTTTGCCGCCATCGCCACCATTCTCGGCTCTATCCTCATCGGACGTTCGATCTCAAAACCGCTCAACGCGCTCAAAGCCACCATGATCAAAATTGCCGCCAACGATACATCCGGCGAGATTGCGCATATCAGTCGCCGAGACGAGATTGGTCAAATGGCCAATGCGCTGGTTGAGATTAAAAATTCCGTTGTCGAGCGCAACAGGCTGGAAGACAATCGGGCCGCCAGCCAATTGGCCATGGACCAAAGGCGGCAGGAACGTGCCGAAATTGAAAAACAAAACAGCGACAGACAGGCTGGCGTGGTGGCCAGTTTTGCCCAAGCCTTTGAGGCACTCTCAACAGGCGATCTCACGGTGCGGCTCACCAATCTTCCGAGCGACTATCTCAAGCTTGAAACCGATTTCAACAAAGCCGTCTCGGCGCTGGCGGAAACGCTTCAAAAAATTGCCGAGAGCACAATGAGTGTTGGCCGCTCCGTCGATGAGATCAATGGGGCCGTGACCAATCTTTCCAGACGAACGGAAGGACAGGCCGCCAATCTGGAAGAAACGGCTGCGGCAATTGACGATATCAGCCACAAGATCAAATCGTCGGAGAGCAGCATTGAAAGAGCCAGAGCCATGGCGCTTTCAGCCAAAGAGGATGCGGCGAAATCCAGCAGCGTAGTGACTGAGGCCATCAGCGCCATGGGCCTGATTGAACAATCCTCGACCAGAATCAACGATATTATCAGCGTGATTGACGAAATTGCCTTTCAGACCAATCTACTGGCCCTGAACGCAGGCGTTGAGGCCGCCCGCGCTGGCGAAGCGGGCAAGGGCTTTGCTGTGGTGGCGCAAGAGGTGCGCGAACTGGCCCAAAGATCGGCCAACGCTGCCAAGGAAATCAAAACCCATATTCAGGCCTCTGGTGCGCAAGTGCAGACCGGTGTGCAACTGGTTGAGGCAACGGGTGCCGCTCTTCAGGGCATTGACGGTCGTGTGCTGACCATCAATGCCAGCATTGGCGACATTGCCACTCTATCGCGCGAGCAATCCACCGGCATTTCCGAAATCAACAGTTCGATCAACGAGATAGACCGCATGACCCAGCAAAATGCTGCCATGGTGGAAGAGACCACAGCAGCAACCAGCCAGCTCAAGGCAGAAGCAGAAAACCTTGCGCATCTTCTCTCGATGTTCAAAATCGAGGACAGGCGTATGGCGTCCACACAGCGCGCGGCGAGATCTGCTGCATGATTCCGCAAATCGGAATCGATTTAAGGAAAAAATCATGCAGCAAATTTAAAGCGATACAAATTAAAGCGATACAGTGCCGCGCGCCGTCAATGGTGCACGGCGCTGTAAACAGCAGGTACTTTTAAAGTCATAATCTTCTTCTTAAACGATATAACATTTCATTTTCAATGTGAACGAGGCAGCGTCCTACAATAGCGCATAATTTGTGCTACTCATCCCCTCGCCCCTTGTTGCGAGTTTTGTGCGCCCTATATGCGGCAAGTGAATTTTGTAGCATCCTTGCTACGCAACACCATTCACTCTTCTTTACCTCATCTTCCGAGAGGATTTCCCATGCCTATTGCAAAAGGCTATGCTGCCACCGATGCCACCAAGCCGCTTGAACCCTTCACCTTTGAGCGTCGTGAGCCGAATGATGATGACGTGGTCATCGCCATCAAATATTGCGGTGTATGCCATTCAGATATTCACCAGACGCGCAATGAATGGGGCATCTCGATTTTCCCGATGGTCCCCGGCCATGAAATCGCGGGCGTTGTGACGGCGGTTGGCTCAAAGGTCAGCAAATTCAAGGTTGGTGATCACGTTGGTGTTGGCTGTTTTGTGGATTCCTGCGTCCACTGCCAGACCCGTGATGTTGACACCGAACAATATCAGCCCGGTCTGGTGCAAACCTACAGCAGCTATGAAGCCGATGGCAAAACCGTGACCCAGGGCGGTTATTCTGACAGCATCGTGGTCAAGGAAGGCTATGTGCTGTCCATCCCCGACAATCTGCCACTTGATGCTGCGGCACCTTTGCTGTGCGCTGGCATTACGCTCTATTCGCCGCTTGCCCACTGGCAGGCAGGCCCTGGCAAAAAGGTGGCCATCGTTGGCATGGGTGGCCTTGGCCACATGGGCGTCAAGCTTGGTGCCGCCATGGGTGCCGAGATTACAGTTTTGAGCCAGACACTTTCCAAGAAAGAAGATGGCCTGCGGCTGGGTGCAAAGCACTATTACGCCACAAGCGATGCCGAGACCTTTATAAAACTGGCAGGTACGTTTGACCTGATTATCTGCACCGTCAGTGCCGATATTGATTGGAATGCCTATCTCAACCTGCTCAAGGTGGATGGCACCATGGTGCTGCTGGGCGTTCCGGAAAAGCCAGTGCCGGTGCACGCTTTCTCGCTCATTCCTGCGCGCCGCAACCTGTCTGGCTCCATGATTGGCTCAATCAAGGAAACGCAGGAAATGCTCGATTTCTGCGGCAAGCACAACATTACCTCGGACATTGAGATTATTGATATCAAAGATATCAACAAAGCCTATGACCGTGTGCTGAAAAGCGATGTCCGCTACCGCTTTGTGATCGATATGGCAACGCTTGACGCCTGATCACGCATACGTCTTGCACAGCTTTCCCCGGCCAGCCGGGGAAAGCTTTCTGCATAATTGCTTAAATCGGAATCGATTTAAGCAATTATTCAGTGACGCGGCCTTGACCGCCAAGAACCGTGTTGCGCCCGGAATTTTTGGCCTGATAGAGAGCCTGATCAGCCCGCACGATCAGAGCCTCATCGCTTTCATTCTGCTCAACCGCAAGCGTCGCGACACCGATGCTCACCGTGACACAGGCCCAAGGCAGGTTTTTTGCGTGCTCGATCTCGAGAGCGGCGATGCGCTGGCGGATCATATCGGCCCTATCCCAGGCCTCATCCTCGCCAAGGCCAGGCAGCAACACCGCAATTTCTTCACCACCATATCGGGCCGCGAGATCCATGCCGGGGCGAATGCTTGTCGAAATTTCAGCCGCAATGCGCCGTAAACAGGTGTCGCCGGGCAAATGTCCATAGGTGTCATTGAACAGTTTGAAGCGATCAACATCCATGAGCAAAAGGGAAAACGGCTGGCCATTTGCTCTTGCTTCTGCCGTTCGCAGCCTCAACTGTGCATTAAAATGGCGCTTGTTTGACAATTGGGTCAATTCATCCGTATTGGCCAGTCGGTCCAGCTCTTCTTGCAGCAAACGCTGACTGGTGACATCGCGGGTGATGGCAACCATGCCGCCGCCAACATCAAAATGGCGCACACGGGTTATCACCGTTTCCAACCACGCTGTTTCGCCACTCTTTCTGGTTCGTCGGAAAACCAGCCTCTCGATGGAAGACCCGGCAGCAATATTGGCCAGCGCCTCGGACCAATATTGCTTTACCTCGGCATCATAACCGTCAAGCACACTTTTGCCGACAATATCGCCCGGATCAACTTCCAGAACCGATCGGGAGGCCGCCGACACATATTCCCGAAGGCCGTTATCATCCAGCTTTTCGATCAGGTCAGACGATGCATTGGCTATCAGCTGAAATTCGGCATCTCGTGCCGCAATCATCAGCTGGTTGCGGCGCGCCATGGCCATATTGTGCCTCAACCGCAGGGCCATGGCCAATGCCGCGCAGATGGCCGCCAAGGAAAACAGCCATCTGGTTTTGGAAACCGTGACCCAATACCATAAAATATCTTTTTGAGGGATCGCAACAAGCACGGCAATGTGGGTTGCCTGACTGGTATAATAGCCGGATTGTTTGAACACACCGTCAAATGGAGACCGATAAGGATAGTTTCCGCTGCCTTTTGCCAGCAGTGCATCTCGATAGAATGGCGTTTGGCTCAGATTCGTGCCTAACGCACTCTCATCCATCGGCGAGCGAACAAGCAGACGGCCATCACCATCAATCATGGCGAGCGTCGCCTCTCCCGGAAAACTGAAGCCCTTGAAAAAATTGACAAACATTCTGATATCAATGGTGGCAACCATGACGCCTGCAAAATGTCCCTCGCGGTCATTCAAGCGCTGGGACAGGGTCATAAACCATTCATTGGTCACCGGGCCTTTAAAAGGCCCATCGGCGCGTGGGCTCAGATCCTCGGAATGTTGGTGATGGATGAAATAGGCCCGGTCGGATAAATCGACACCCGCAGAAAAGACATTTGTCGTGGATTCAATCAATCGGCCATCCGCACCCAGATAAGCCAGGCTGCGCAAGTAAGGTGAGTTCCGGGTCACCTCACGCATCGTTCGCATCAGTTCGAGCTTTTGCAACATCGTATCATTGTTGTTGCGAACCTGAAGCACCAACCCCACCAAAGGCTGCTTTGCCACTTCGATAACATCATCGGTGTGCTGAGCAATCGCCTTAGCGGTTTGCTCCAGATAGGAATTGATGCGCGACACCTGAGTTTGCCAGTTGGAAAGCTCAGTCCAGGCCGCAAGACCAACAAACATGGCAGCACAAATGGTCGCAATTAAAAATGGCCTCGAATGTATAGATCCCGCGGCATGCTCGTTCATTGAAAACGGTTCTCTGGCAGTAAATAACGGCTCCGTCTTGCAGCAGAGCGTATCTGCCGCATAATTCCTTAAATCGATTCCGACTTAAGGAATTATGCGGTAGCGTTTGAGAATTAAATAATCCTCTCAAAAAACATTTTTTTGCAGGAAATGCACACACTTTTGAAGCAAATTTTACAGAGGCGTGGCTCTATATGCTGCACAAAGGTTCTCTGTAGCGCGTGTTTGACGCGCTACACTCAAAAGCAACCCTGTTGCACCACTTACCAGTTTGGCTTGTGATGTTCATGCCAGTGTTTGGCAATATCCAACCGCGTCGGCACCCAGACCTTGTCATGCGACAGCACGTAATCCAAAAATCGCTTGAGAGCGGCGGCCCGTCCGGGACGCCCGACGAGACGGCAATGCAGACCCACGGACATCATTTTCGGTGCCCCCTCTTCTCCCTCCTGATAGAGCGTATCAAACGCATCCTTGAGATAGGTGAAAAACTGATCGCCGGAATTGAAGCCTTGCGGGGTGGCAAAGCGCATGTCGTTGGTTTCCAGCGTATAGGGAATGATCAAAAATGGCTTGCCATGATGATCCGGCACCCAGAACGGCAAATCATCCGAATAATTATCGGAGGAATAGAGAAAACCGCCCTCTTCCATCACCAGCTTGAGCGTGTTGTCTGATGGCTTGCCCTGATACATTCCATAGGGCCGCTCGCCAGCCACCTGCGTGTGCAGCCTGACGGCATCCTGAATATGCTGGCGCTCTACGTCTTCTGGAAAATCCTTATATTCCAGCCAACGCAATCCATGGCTGGCAATTTCCCAGCCTGCCTCGTTCATGGCAGCCACTGCGTCCGGATTGCGCACCATGGCCTGTGTGACACCATAAACGGTGACAGGCAGATTCAGCTTTGTGAACATCCGGTGCAAGCGCCAGAAACCGGCACGAGAGCCATATTCATAAATCGATTCCATATTAAGATTGCGCTGGCCAGGCCAGCTTGCCGCACCAACAATTTCGGACAGAAGATTTTCCGAACCGGGATCGCCATCCAGAATACAGCTTTCTCCGCCTTCTTCGTAATTGATCACAAATTGCACCGCCACATTGGCCCCGCCCGGCCATTTGGGATCGGGCGTGTGGCGACCATAACCAATGAGATCGCGGGGGTAGGCTTTATCCTGCATCACGTCACCTTTATATCTCGGGAGATCAAAGGTTAAGCACTGCGATAGAACCTTGTCGAGAGACTATGAACTTCTTTGTTTGAGTTTGCCTGATCAGAAAACCGGTGACCACTTTTCCCTGACAAACCACTAGGCAATCTTGCGTGCCGAAACCCGCCCCATGGGATGCAGCGAATGCACCACCAATGGCGCGCCCTGCTCACGCTCCACAAACAGCGCCAGATTGGAAAACACTGGCGGCTGAACGAGATAGGTGGAAAAATAGTTGCTGGTGGCCTTTTGCACCCGCTCCCTGTCGTGGGTCGAGAGTGGGCCGGTCAAGGGGAGGTAGAAGCGATATTCATCCAGCACATGCGGATCACCCCAGCGGTAGAGATTGGCAAATTGCGGCGCGCTCAAGCGTTCCGGTGCCATGCGGTCAATTTCGGCTTCTGTGAGGGGCGCGCGAAACTGATCAAAATTCTGCATCACCAGAGAGGCCAATTGATCAAGCTGCACCGATTGATGGCTGAGCATCAAGCCGCAACAATCCCCCAGCCGCCCGACTTCCAGCGCAGGCAGGGCAAAGGGTTCGACAACGCCGGAAAAATGCATCAGTTCGCGCAGCAACATCGCCTCACTCACATCAGGATGCAGGCGAAAAGGAGCCTTCAGGCAGGCATGAAAACCATTGCGGCGCGGCAAAGCGGTGTGAAAGGCAATCTCACTTTGGCTCAAACCGATGCCCTCAGGGTGTTCTACCGCTTCGCCGGAATAGACGCTGCGCCCCAGCCAGCTGCTTGCGGCCAGCGTCAGGGGATCACGCGCTGAAGGTGTATAACAAATCGAGTAACGCATGCAGTTTGCCTCCTCGGCTCATCGAATCAGCAAGGGTCAAAGACCCGCTTTCTCTTCGAGATAGGCGATTTGCATGACACTATGACGAAAACGGCAAGAACCGGATTTCACTTTTTGCGTGAAGCAACCTCAAGATGATGCCGGAGCGTAAACCCGGCAGGCAGGCCGAATGATTGTGCCGAAAGCGAAGCCCCCAGCAGCGGAGCAAGCGCCGCTTGCGCAAGCCGATGGGCCAGACCGAAGCTGATTTTAAATCCGCCTGTAAGCGCAAGCACTGTTGGATGCTCCGGGTGCGGGCCAATCATGGGGTCGCGGTCAATGGCCTTGGGACGCAGACCCGCCCAGCGCTCGACAACCGGTGCATCGCGCAAGGCGGGCACCATGATGCCAACCCGCTCGATCAACCTCTCCAACTGCTCATCGGTGCTGAAGGGGGCCTCAAAATGGTTCTCGCTGGTGCTGCCAATCGCCACCCGTCCGTCATCATGGGGCACGATGTAGACGCCATCGAGAAACAACAGCGGCAGGGTTGGATCAATTTTGGCCTGCAACAGCGCCGATTGTCCTTTCACGGCCATGCCCAAAGGCTGCGGCTGCGGTGGCACCAAGGCCTCCAGCAGCGGAAATGAGCCGGTGCCCGCCGCAATCATCACATGACCATAGGCAATCTTGCGGCCATCTTGCAACAAGGCCTGCTGCTGCGCGATATCAAAGCCTTTCACTGCTGCGCCCTCGATAATCTTGCAGCGGGGTGATGCCATCAAAACCTGCCGCAAGGCCTGCGTCAGGCCTCTCGGTGACACGCGCGCCGCCAGCGTATCATGCACCAATCCGCCCTCCGTATAGCTGGGGTCTGGCCAATCCGCTCCAAAGGGTGATTGATCCAGCACCTGCCAGGCAAAGCTGCGGGTGGGCGTCTGCCAGGCGGTTTGCGCATCTTTTTCGTGGCGAAGCGCAATGGTGCGCAAATGCGGTTTGGGCAGCATGATCAACCGGCCTGCGCGCAGGTAGCCAACGGAGAGCCCGGTTTCCGCCTCCAGCCGCGCCACTTCATCTTCCAGCGATAGCAGCGCATCAAACTGGAATTGCTTTTTCTCGCACCATCTATCGGGCATATAGGGCATGAGCGAGCCAAGCAAACCACCGCTGGCCCCGCTGGCAATGCGCTCTGCATCCACCAATGTGACGCGCAACCCCGCTTCCAGCGCGAAACGCGCCGCCCAAAGGCCCATAATGCCGCCGCCAACAATAAGAAGATCGGTAGAGAGTTGACCAAAGCGCAAAGCCATCTTATCGCCATTTGTCATGACACACTCCACTTCAGAATCCGAAATTGCCGCAACGCACCAGAGCTTGACCTGGCAAGAGGGCGATATGCCCTATTCCACCGCTTTTGGCGACCATTTTTACTGCCAGACCGATGGCAGGCTGGAATGCGGCCATGTGTTTTTGGCGGGCAATGATCTGCCACAGCGCTGGCACGGCGCGCAGGATTTCCGCATCGGCGAGCTTGGTTTCGGCACTGGCCTGAATGCCATGGAAACATGGCGGCAGTGGAAACTCTACCGCCAGCCCGGGCAAAAACTCACCTTTACCTCATTTGAGCTCTATCCCATGCAGGGGCAGGATATTGACCGCGCCCTCTCCCATTGGCCGGAAATTGATGTTGAGCGACAGAAACTCGTATCGCTTTGGCCTGAGGCTCCCAGCGGTCAGGTTCAGCTCGATCTGGATGACCAGACACGGCTGGTGGTGGTTTGTGGTGATGCGCTGACCTCGCTCAAAAGCTGGCAAGAGCCGTTCGATGCCTGGTATCTGGATGGGTTTGCGCCATCGCGCAATGCCGACATGTGGTCGATTGAGCTGATGACCCGCCTTTGCCAGCTCACCCGCGATGGTGGTCGCTTTGCCACCTATGCCGCAGCCGGTTTCGTGCGGCGCAATCTGGCGGCGGCAGGCTTTCAGGTGGAGCGCCGCAAAGGTTTTGCGGGAAAGCGTGAAATGCTGTGCGGCAGCATTTCACGATAGCGCCATCTGTGGCTGTGGATGATGCTCTGCCGACCAGTGCTGAAGACACGCCAGAAGCTTGGCAGGACTGAGCGGCAAGACCAGCAGATCATCAAGGCCTGCGGTGAGATAGACCGCGCTATCATTCTCAACTGCACGGCTTGCAAGTCCGATCAAAGCGGTCGGCGGCAAATGTGGTGTGCGGCCTTCTTCCGCCCGCACAAAGCTTAGAAACTCGAAAGCACCCGCATCGTCCTGCGTCAAATCAATCAGCATCACGCGCGGACGCTGTTGCTGCCAAAGGCTGAACGCCTGCTCCTGGCTTGCAAAAAGCTGAAAGCCAATTCCGGCCTCCGACAAGGTGTGGCGGAAAAAATCACCTTCCACGTCACTTGCATTGACGATCATCACGGTCTGGCTGGGCTGCGACGGCAAGAGCCTGCTGGCCATCTGATGCAGTGGGCCCTTCACCCTCACGATTTCTTCTTGCGGCGTTTCATGACGCAAGGCCCGCCTTGCCGCCTTCAACACATCCGAAATTGCGTTGCGCAGCAGAGTATCGGCGACGGGCTTGTGCAATTGCGCCTGAACATTCATGTCCCCAAGCTCGTCATGCAAGCCTGACAGGTTCCCCGGCATCAGAGCAAGAATGGCGAGGCGGTTAAACAGGCCATCACGTCGCACGCGCCGGATGAAATCTATCGCTGCATCTCCGGCCTTTTGAACATCCACCACCAGCACCTCAATGACCTGATCAACCACAATCGCTTCGCGCAATACGCCAAAGGCAATTTCCGGCTCGGTAAGTGCTACGCCATCAAAACCCCATTGGGCCAATTGATCGTTGAGGATGCTGCAAGACAGCGCATTTTCTGCCAATGCCAAAACCCTGCTGCCTTGCAAATGCAAGGCTGAACGCTCCGATATTTTCTCACCGGCAATGGCCAGCGGCAAGCGCACCGTGATCACGGCCCCCTCACCCGGTTCACTCAGAATGCCAATGGTGCCACCAAACAACTCCACCAATCCACCAACGATGGACAGCGCCAGACCGGCACCGCCCTTATGAAACACAGGCGGCTCTTCGAATTGCGAAAACTTGGAAAAGGCAAGGCTGCGCTGCTCTGGCGTGAATCCGCGGCCGGTATCTTCAACTTGAAGGGTCAGCCACAGCAGGTCATCACTTTCCTTTTGCTCGGACAGCTCCACCAGCACATGGCCTTTGTCCGTTGCCTTGATGGCCTCATCAACAAGCTTGGTCAAAATCTGCCGAAAACGCCCCGCATCCGCCGATACCAGATGCTTGATGCCACCATGACCGCGCACCAGCAGCTCTATGTCCTTCTCCGCAGCCCGACCGGCCATCAGCAGGATCACGTCTTCCACCGCCGCCATCGGATCAAAAGGGGCTTTGCGCAAGGACAGGCTTCGATCATCAATCTTGGCGAAGTCCAGAATATCATTGATAATGGTCAAAAGAGATCGACCAGATTTCAAGATAACATCAACAAATGTCTTTTGGCGGGCATCGAGATCCGATGATATCAGCAATTCGGCCATGCCCAGCACACCGCTCATCGGGGTGCGAATTTCCTGCCCCATGCTGGCCAGAAAGCGCGATTTGGCTTTGTCAGCCGCCTCCGCCTGCGATGCCAGCGCGGTTAGCTCCGCTTCGCGATTTTTTGCATCGGAAATGTCGCGCACCACGAACAGCCAACGGCCTTCACCACTGACCAACACTTCCAAATTCACCCAGACACCATCATGCCGCTTCAGCACACCGCTTGCGCTTTTCTCATTGGCAAGGCGCGATGTCATGTCAGCAAGAAGCTCTGCCAACTCAGTCTCGAACGCGCCATTGTGCATGGAAGCGTCATAAAGCGCTTGCCAATCAGCCCCTTGGGCAACCATTGGGGCGGGAAGATCCAGTATTTCGGCAAACTTGTCGTTGGCATAGAGAATTTTATGTTTTGCCACCACGCAAAGGCCTTGCGTCATCACCTGTGAGGCCTCTTTCAGCAAAGTGCCAACATCTTCAAGGCGGGCTCTGGCTTCCCGGATTTCCCGCTCACGCAAATGCTTTTCGGTGTAATCGGTGTAGGTTACCAAAATCTGGCCATGCTCCAGAGATGTCATGCTCACCAGCACATGGCAGCCATTGTCCAGCGTTCTCTCATATTGCTGGGTGCCGTTAAGCTGTTTGATTTCAGCACATCGCGCTGCAATCCGCGCATCCAGATCCTCACCTTCAGCGATCAAAGGCCAGCCATTGTCATAGGCGTGACGGATATAATCCGCTCCAGACACACCATTGATGGGCCGGTCATCAGGCCAATTGACAATTTCGCGCGCCTTTGAATTGGCAAAACTGATGGTGAGATCCTGATCCCAGATAACCACGCCGATGGGCATGGTGCGCAAAATCCGTTCAAATTGCTGGTAAAGCGCTTCCGCCTGCGCCCGCGCTTCCACAAGAGCGCGCTCGCTGACTTTCAGGATCGAAATATCGGCAAGTGTCCCCACGATATAGCGCGCACCATCGCCATCCTCAATGCGGTGCAGACTGGTGAGCAACGGCACGGCCACACCATTGGGCATGGTAATAACCTGCTCGCGCTCAATCTGCATACCCGTTTCAAGAACACTGTCGTTTTCGCTGCGCAATTGCGCGCCATTTTCCAAAAACATTTCGTCTTCGGTCATGCCGTAAAAGCGGGTTCGGTCTTCACCCAACATTTGCTCATAGGCCGCATTGGCAAAAATCAGCCGCCGCGCGCTATCGCGCAGAAAAACCGGCTCTGGCACATTTTCCAACACGCTGCGATACAGCAGACTTTCGTGCTCAAAAGCCTGCAAATCCGTGACATCGCTGATTTGCAACAGAATATTGCCACAGGGCAAAGTCTTGCGGCTGATATCAACAATCCTTTTGCCCAAAGGAATCCGACGCGCAGCCAAACTTTCTTTATCAGCCACGTCACGTGTCATGACCAGGTCGACGAGACCCTGACGATCGATCTGTGCGCCTTGCCCTTTCTCGGCAAGAATGGCATCCACCAAGGTCAGATACCCGTCCCCTGCCCTTGGCCTATGGCCAATGGCGGCAAACATATCGACTATGACATGGTTAAAATACGCGATCCGAAGGTCGCCATCCAGCAGCAACACGCCGGTGGCAAGAGCATCCAGCAAGGCCGGAAAATCTGCGGTCGGCTGCATGGTATCATTGGCGGCAAGCAGTTTTGCCGGCACAGTATCAACAGGTGGCGCGTGGCGGCTACGCTTTAACAGCCGTCCTTTTGATTGTCTGGGGCGCTCGCGAAACACACCAAACACGAAGAGCTTTTCATCTTCGGTCACAAAACGCTCAATTTGTACCCGGCAATGTTCCTGCCCACTCCCATCGAAACACAGCGCCAATTGCTCATCGGCAAACACCAGCGCGCGGCGCTCCATATCTTCCCAGGCGCAATCTTCTGGCCTTCCGGTCAATGTGCCCATGTCATGACCTAAAAGAGAAGCCCGATCATAGCCCGAAAATGCCTCAAACGCCGGATTAACCGCAACAAACCGCAACTCGCTGTCCTTGATAAAGGCAGGAACGTCCAGTTTTGCGATTTTTTCGCACGCAATGGCGAGAAGTCCTCCTTCCACCGGCAATGCGCCCCCCTTTTACGTTTGAGTTTGCAAGAACACCAACCCGTCACCCCACAAAGACCTAAACAGAGTAACCTTCGAAAAACAACACCTTATTAACCATCCGTTTCATTCCCCCCAACGAGCGAATTACTTTGTGAAAACAACTGTAAGTGCGAAAAACATGACATAGATTTAAAATTCTCTGCCACAGATTGATCATTAATCTGCCGTGTTTCGAGATCAGATTATGCCCATATCTTCGAAGTAGGGCTTTGAAAGGAACAAGGTCATGTCCATATTTCGTACATTTATGTCTGCGGGTCTGGCCACATCTATGGTTGGGCTTTCTCTCGTTGCAACTGCGCCAGCGGCGCAGGCCCATGACCATTTTTGGGGTGGTGTTGCCGCAGGTGCCGTCGGCGGCATTATCGGCGGTGCCTTGATCAATGAAGCGCGCCGCCCCGCCTATGCCTATCCGGTGTATGAAGCACCACCACCACCGCCACCAGTCTATAGAACCTACTATCGTCCGGTCTATGTGCCCGCCTGCCATTATGAATGGCGTCACAATGAATGGGGTGATGCCTATCGCGTGCAGGTCTGCCCTCGCTAACGCCGCTCCATGACATCGAAAATATCGGTGCCCGAGGCGAGAGTCTGTCAGATTCAAATTGAACCAGCCAGACTCTCGCTATCCTTTTGTTCGTTTGTCTGTTCGGGAAAACCGGATTCCACTTTTCCCTGACAAACTCTAAAAACCGGCGGGCACTTGACAACGGCTGACGAAAAGAGCAAATGCACGTCAGCTTTAAACCTTCCGGCCGCCGCGTGAGCGCGCCCTGCTACTCCTCCCAGTAGTCAAAGAAGGTCTTGAGGCGCCCTATATATGGCTGCAACGGCAGCCAAACGCGCCTGAAAGCAGTCTTCCAACTGACAAGTTCCCAAATCACGCGGGGTTCTTGACGCTAAAACAACCGCGATCGCAATGAGGCGATGGTGGAGTTTTGTTTTGGCGCCCCGAAAAGGTAAATGAATTGACCAGTTTTAACGAACTTGGCCTCTCGGCAAATATTGTTGCCACGCTGACCGCCATGAATTTCGATACACCAACACCAATTCAAGAACAGGGTATTCCCGTTGTTCTGTCAGGCCGCGACCTGATTGGTCTGGCCCAGACCGGCACCGGCAAAACCGCCGCCTTCGGCCTGCCCTTGATTGAAATGCTGCTCAAGGACCAAAGCCGTCCTGAAAACCGCACCACCCGCACGCTGATTCTGGCTCCTACCCGCGAGCTGGTCAACCAGATTGGCGACAATCTGCGCAGCTTCATTCGCAGAACACCGCTGAAGATCAATCAGGTGGTTGGCGGCGCATCCATCAACAAGCAGCAGCTTCAGCTGGAAAAAGGTACCGACATTCTGGTGGCAACACCGGGCCGTCTGCTGGACCTGATTTCGCGCAACGCCATTTCGCTGCGCGCAGTAAAATATCTTGTGCTTGACGAAGCCGACCAGATGCTGGACCTCGGCTTTATCCACGATCTGCGCAAGATTGCCAAAATGGTACCGCCAAAGCGCCAGACTCTGCTGTTTTCGGCCACCATGCCAAAGGCGATTGCCGATCTGGCTGCCAGCTTCCTCAAAGACCCGGCCAAGGTTGAAGTCAGCCCTCCGGGCAAGGCTGCCGACAAGGTTGAGCAATATGTTCACTTCGTCAATGGTCAGAACCACAAGACCGAGCTGGTCAAAAAATCCTTTGCCGAGAACCCAGATGGCCGTTCCATCGTGTTTTTGCGCACCAAGCATGGCGCTGAAAAGCTGACCAAGCATCTGGAACTGACCGGCCATTCGGTTGCCTCCATCCATGGCAACAAGAGCCAGGGCCAGCGCGAACGCGCCCTTAAAGGCTTCCGTGATGGCTCGATCAAGATTCTGGTGGCTACCGACGTTGCCGCCCGCGGCATCGACATCCCAGCCGTCAGTCACGTGTTCAACTATGACCTGCCGGAAGTGCCAGACGCTTACGTGCACCGCATTGGCCGTACCGCCCGTGCTGGCCGTGATGGTATTGCCATTGCCTTTTGCGCACCCGATGAAATCCGCTTGCTGCGCGACATCGAGCGCCTGATGGGCATTGAAATTGCCGTAGCCAGCGGCGAAGCCCCGGCGGATCGTGGCCGCCCTGCCCGTCCTGCCCGTCGCGGCGGCGGTGGTGGCAACGCCGGTGCGGGCAACCGCAACCACGGCCGCCCACAAAACCGTGGTCCCCGCGAAGACGGCGGCGAAGGCGAGAACCGCTCGGCCCGTCCCGGCGGCAACCGCAAGCCCGGCAACCGCCCGGCCCGCCGCCCAGACCGCCCTCGCCAGGACGGCCCAGCCCGCGCTGGTGCCGGTGGTCAGCGCCGCGAGCGCTAAAATTCAGCGATCACGATAATATCAGGAAAGGCCGGTAGATCCGGCCTTTTCGGCGTTTACAATTCCCAAAAAGGCCTGCCAGACATGCTGATCAAGCAAACCGACTATCACCGTATCTATAGCGTGATCAATTCGCTGCTTTTGAGCGAAAAAGCCAATCCAGCCACGGCCAGCATGTATTTCAGCGTCTTCGGCTCTTATCTTTTGAAACAGCATTTTAAAATCAACGCCACCCCCAAAAGCGGCCTTGCAGCCTACCGCCTCGACAATCACGTCCTGCTGTTTGCCGATCATAAGGACGACGGCTATGTGACGGGCGATGGCGAGAACTTCCATTGCTGGATTGAGGCAGACGGCTGGGCGCTCGATTTCATGGCCCCAACGTTAAGCGCCGATGGCGTCACCCTTCCGGCCAAAATGTTCCAAAAACCCCTGAGCGCCATGACTGCCAGCGTCAACGACCTCAAAACCTCCGGCGACTTCTTCTACGCCTCCACCCCAAACGCCACCGCCCGCCGCTTTGCTGGCTGGAAAGACGCAAACGCCATCGGCGACCTCGCCCGCCTCGCCGAAATCTGGTTTCGCAAAGCGCCTAAGAAAATGATGCCGTTTATGACGGTGGCGGATGAATACGGGAACCAAAGGCAGGTGCAACTCACAGGCAAAGCCCTGGCCGGTAGCTGGTAAGCCTCCTCGCTCCAATGTCGTTTCGATAAACCCTACAGCACCGTGCGCCATACATGGTGCACAAAGGATGCTGTAACGTTTTAAATCTGCGGCATAATTTTCACCTTAAATCGATTCCGATTTAAGGAATTATGCAGTAGAAGATTTCAAGGCTTCCCAATTCGTTTTCACGTCCAGAAGCTAACGCCATTCTGTCCAGAAGGTCGAGCCACACCACAAATTAGACGAAAACTAGGTTGCTTTTTTGAAGGTATTTAATGATTAGACTCCCTAGCAATCGCAAAAATTAGTTGTTGCCCTGTTTTTTCAAACTCATAAGCTAGCGAGTAGTCATGCGGATATATTTACTTCATATAATATTGATAGCTTTCGCATTTCCGGTTAACGCCGCAGAAGATTCAACTTGTGCTTATATGGGGAAATTTGCAGCCAAGTTCATGGAGCTTCGTCAACACGAAGTAGATCTAACAGACACTATGAAACTTGCAGCTGATATTGCCCAAGACGAAACACATCGTAAAATATACGTAAGCATGGTTCTTCAAGCTTACGGTGAGCCTGTCTATGACACACCGAAGATGCAGCGGCAAGCCATCTCACGTTTTTCAAACCGCATGCAACTTATCTGCTACAAAAACTATAAAGATCTTTGAATTAAGATACATCTGGAGGGGTACTGGATCAGCGTCGTGATTGTTTATACCGTGAAAGTGGTCTGAGATCATTCGCGGCGTTGTGAACGGTTTGAGTATGGACTTCCGCCTGATCACCCGAAAGCAATCAGACGCAGCTTAAAAAGGTCGCGGCGTTTTGTGTTGTCGTGTCACAAAGCTATTACAAATTTGTGCCAAAGGTCGCGCCGCGCTACAGAAACCTTAATTTTTTGGCGTTTCAATGCACTAGAAAAAATGGCGCACCCGACAGGATTCGAACCTGTGACCTTTGGAATCGGAATCCAACACTCTATCCAGCTGAGCTACGGGTGCGTTCAGCGTTTCACGCTACGGTGCGAAGCGGTTAATAGCCTAGTCTTCTCGTCTCTTCAATGGTGAATTTGCATTTGCTCCACAGAAGGTGCTCTGTTTTCAACATTCCCAAACAGGCTGTGCGCAGCGCAGCTATAGCTTAAATTAGATATATTAAACAACTATCGAGAAAGAGAAGCATGTTGCCTCGCTCTATCGAGAATAGTACAGAAGAAGATGCGAGAATTGGTGGCTGAGGAAAAATTCTGGCGTGTGGCGTTGTGGGACGCTGCATTTATGTGGGGGAGGTTTTGATTAAAAGGTTATGAGCAATTTAAATATGTCCGCAGAGAGACTTGCGGATCGGCAAGGGGTTGTCGATCAGTCAGTTTTGGAAATATCTCTTGGTTTTCGCGTGAGACGGGCGCAACTTGCAATAGCGCAAGATTTTCAGGATGTTCTGGGCGATCAAGGCATTCGCCCCGCCGATTTTTCGGTTTTATCGATCATTGCTGCCAATTCGGGCCTGAGGCAAAGCGATGTTGCTGCAATTCTTTCCATTCAACGGGCGAATTTTGTGGCAATTGTCGATGGTCTTGAGGAAAAAGGCCTGATTGAGCGCCGAAAATCAGCAACCGACCGGCGCGTCTATTTTCTGCATATGACGGATGCGGGCACGGCTTTTCTGCAATCGCTCATGCCCAAATGGCGCGAGCATGAAGACAGATTCATAGGTCGGCTTGGCGGCCATGAAAAGCGCGATCAACTGATTGAAATGCTGCGATGCATTTCTGATTAAGCCTGTCATCGCCTGTTCCTGATCTCGGCGCTGTAACAGTTTTAATTTGCTGCATAATTCCTTCAATCGATTCCGATTTAAGGAATTATGCAGTAGGCCGAGACTTTCACCCATGGCGCAAGGCACGCCTTTGCAGCGCCTCGTCCACCAGTTGGTTGGCAATTGTCATGCGGGTGTGGGCAGCCTCTGCAAAGGCCGCATGAACCCGGTCCGGGTGATTGGTCATGGCAAACGCCCGTCGCTTGGCTTGCAGCGCGGCCACATCGTCGGCGTCTTTCAGCCCCAGATCATCGGCAATCTCAGACGCACCCAAGCGACCAAGATGCGCAGGCATCTCAGGTATCGCGGGCGGAGCAGGCTGCAAGATGTCATCGCTCATCAGATCAAGATACTGATCTTGCGCCCAATCCGCTGCTGCCTGCTGCATCAAACCATTGTCTTGCACAAAGCCCGTGCTCAAGCCGGAAACCCGATAGGCCCTCGCCACGGAAGCATCGTCGGGCTTTTCCTCCTCTTCGAGAGAAAGCCGCTCCACAACGGATTGAAAGATGGATTGCCCAAACAACATTGCGTCTGCCCTGATTTGCGACAGAATCTATCCTATCTTTTCGCAAAGCGGAATCGATTTTGTACCGTTGGCTCAAGCATTGCCGGTTGATAGCCGCACCGGCCCGGTTGTGCGTCTTTGCTCCATATCCTGATGGGCCTTTGCCGCCTCAGCCAAAGGATAGGTATGGCCGTCTTCAAGGCGCATGCCGGCGGCAAGCATGGTAAGCCAGGCCTCTGCTGCTATCCGATAGGCCTGCTTATCCGCGGTCAGAGCCAGAATGCTTGGGCGCATGAAGCCGCGGTTTGTCAGAAGTTTGGGATCAATCGCCGCAACAGGCCCTGCCGTCTGGCCGATTGAGGCAACCATGCCAAACGGTTTGAGCGCTGCAAAACTCGCCAGCAACACATCTGCGCCAATGCCATCAATGACATAATCAACACCCTTGCCGTCCGTCAGGTGCAGCGTTTGCGCCACGAAATCGCTTTCAGTGTAGACAATGGCATGGTCCAGACCATGGGCAACGGCCAGATCAGCCTTGGCCGTGGTGCTGACCGTGCCAATGGTGGTGGCACCCTTTTGCTTGGCCCATTGGGTCAAGATCAGCCCCAGGCCACCGGCTGCGGCGTGGATCAACACTGTCTGTCCCGGTTTGACCGATGTGACCGTTTCCAGCAACATATGGGCCGTTAGCCCGCGCAGGAAAGAACCCGCAATCGCCCGATCATCCAGAGTATCGGGAAGCGGAATCGCCATGGATGCCGGAAGGTTGCGAAAACTTGCATAGCTGCCAGCCGGAAGACAGGCATAGGCCACGCGATCTCCGGGGTGAAGGTTACGAACATCATCGGCCACCGCCTCGACAATACCCACGGCTTCAACACCCGGAACGGCAGGCAGTGGCAAGGGATAAAGGCCCTGCCGATGATAAATATCCACGAAATTCACGCCAATCTGCGTCTGGCGCAGGCGAATTTCGCCGGGTTCAAGCGCTGCAAGCGGGCGATTGGCGAGCGTCAGCACCTGTGCGTCACCGGGCATGTCAAATTCCATCACCTCATTCATCATCAGCATCCTTGTGTAAATTCGCATGCAAATGACATAGCGCTGGATTAACATGGGTGAAATTGCAGAAAACTGCACAGTACCTATGGAAAAATGCCCCGATGAACTGGGATGATTACCGCACCTTTCTGGCTGTGGCGCAAGCGGGCAGCTTTTCGGCGGCAGCGCGCACGCTGCATGTCGATCACACCACGGTTGCACGCCGCATCTCCACGCTGGAGCAGGATCTGGGCGTCAAACTGGTCGAGCGGCTTGCACGCGAGGTGAAGCTGACGCCTGTGGGAAAAAGGCTGGCGGCCCTTGGCACGCCGGTGGAAGAAGCGATGGCAAGCGTTGAGCGGGCCGCCCATGGGGCTGGCAACAGCTTAGCGGGGGTGGTGCATATTTCCGCACCCCCAAGCCTTGCCACAATGGCGCTGGCCCCGCGCCTTCTCGCACTGCGCCAACGCTATCCCGACATCGATATCCGGCTGACGGGAGAAAAAGACTTCGCCAATCTCAACAAGGGAGAAGCAGATATTGCGCTGCGTCTTTCGCGGCCCAACACGCCGGGGCTGATTGCGCGCAAGCTGCGCGATATTCCGTTCTTCTTTTTTGCAAACCACACCTATCAGGCAGCGGAAGACCACTGGGAGTTCATCACCTATCACGAAGAAGACAATTCCATGCCGCAGCAAACGTGGTTGCTGGCACAGCTTGGAGCAAGACGGGTGGTGCTGCGCAGCAGTGATGCACAGGCGCAGGCACAAGCGGCAGCCTCAGGCTTGGGCGTCGCGCTCCTGCCCGATTATCTTGGCGATGGCGATCCGCGTTTGAAAAAGCTGACCAGCGCCCTCACCCCGCCGCCGCGCGAATTGTGGATGCTGGTGCACGACGATATTCGCCGTGCACCGCGCGTTAGGGCCGTGATGGATTTTCTGATCTCAACTCTGGCCAGATGATTGACCTTGGGATTGACCCTTGGACTCACCTTGTGACTGGCTTTGCGATTGACTTTGGTTCTGATCCGTCACCGTCACCACCACGCTCATTTCTTCATCCGCAATGCCAATGCGCATGCCGGAAATTGGCGCGGCGTCGGTATAGCAAAGGCCCGATGCCAAACGCACGTAGCGGTCATCGGGGCAGACGTTGTTGGCGGCGTCAAATCCAACCCAGCCGAGACCCGGCAGATTGACTTCGGCCCAGGCGTGGGTTGCCACCTGCTCCTCCACCTCATCCATCTTCAGATAGCCAGACACGTAGCGCGCTGGAAACTGCATAAACCGGGCTACTGCTATGAAAATATGGCTGTGATCCTGACACACACCGGAGCCAGCCTCCAGCGCCTGCTCGGCGGTGGTTTCGGTGCTGGTGGTGCCCGGCACATAGCGCACCTGCTGATGCAGCTTGCCCATCAAATCGTGCATTTTGGCCAGATCGGTGTCGCCTTCGAGACTTTTGACCAGTTCCTTTGTCAGCTTTCCGGCTTTGGTGAACGGCGTATCGCGAAGATAGAGCCAGAGCGGAACATAGCCAACATGCGGGCCATAGACGCCAGCCCGATCCTCGGTTTCTACCTCGCCGGAGGCCACAATCCGCACCGAGCTGCTTTCGCCCTCATAGGACACCAGATGGGTGTGATTGCCAAACTGGTCATTAAAGCCAGCCTCAACCTTGGCACCATCCACGGCAATATTCCACGACAAGACACGAAGGCCCGGCCCTTCAACAGGCGTCAGGCGCAGCCGTTGCAGAGAAAACTGAACCGGCTCGTCATAGCGGTATTCCGTCACATGTTTGATTTTCAAACGCATTGTGCCCACCTCAGCTGTAGAACCGGTAGCCCTCGGTAACTTCCTGCCCCAACTTGTTGTTGAGAGCGATGAAATTATCGAGAAACTCGTGAAGGCCCAAATCCATGATCTGAGCAATGTTGGTGGAGTTTAAGGATGCGCGAATATCATCCGCCGTTTTATGGGCGGGAAGCCGCTCTCCATATTCCTTGGCAATATAGCCAAGATTGCTGACAATCTTCTCATAGGAATAGGCCAGCGAGCGGGGCATCTGCCCATTCAAAATCAGAAAATCGGCAATATTGGAAGGCAGATACTCGCCATCATAGACCCAGCGATAGGAGCGATGAGCCGAAACAGACCGCAGGATCGACTCCCACTGGATGTTGTCCAGCGACGAGCCCACTTGCGTGACTGCTGGCAGAAGCACATAATATTTCACATCCAGAATGCGGCTGGTGTTATCCGCCCGCTCCATAAATGTGCCGATCCGCGCAAAATTATAGATCTCGTTGCGCAGCATCGAGCCATGGAACGCCCCGCGAATGAGACCGGCACTGCGCTTGACCGTATCAATGGCTTCGGGCAGATCGGCCGACTTCATCTTACGGGCCAGCAATTGCTTCATGGTAATCCAGCACTCATTGGTGGCTTCCCATGTTTCGCGCGTCAGCGCGGTGCGCACCATGCGGGCATTGTTGCGCGCTGAATCCACACAGGACATGACGCTGGATGGGTTGGTTTGATCGCGCAGCAGAAAATCAATGGCATCCGCCGCCGTAACCGTGTCGTATTTTTGCAGAAAAATATCCAGCACGTCGGCGCTTTGCAAAACGCCATTCCAGTCTTCATCCGTGGCACCTGAGCGGGTCAGCGACACCCGCAAGCCCGCATCCACCAGACGCGCGATATTTTCCGCGCGCTCAATATAACGGAACATCCAGTAGAGCCCGTTCGCCGTTCTTCCGAGCATAACCATCAGTCCTCCAATACCCAGGTGTCTTTGGTGCCACCACCCTGGCTGGAATTCACCACCAGTGATCCTTGCTTGAGCGCCACGCGGGTCAAGCCACCGGGAATAATCTTCACCTTGTCAGAAACCAGCACATAGGGGCGCAAATCGACATGCCGGGGCGCGATACCCTTGTTGACCAAAATCGGCACGGTCGAGAGCGACAGCGTGGGCTGGGCAATGTAATTGCTGGGACGCGCCTTCAGCTTTTCAGCAAAGGCAGCGCGCTCTTTTTTCGAGGCCGTTGGCCCCACCAACATGCCATAGCCGCCAGAGCCATGCACTTCCTTGACCACCAGCTCTTCCAGATGCTCCAGCACATATTTCAGGCTATCAGCTTCAGAACAGCGCCAGGTGGGCACGTTTTCCAAAATCGCCTTGCGGCCGGTGTAAAATTCAACGATTTCAGGCATGTAGGAATAGATCGCCTTGTCATCGGAAATACCGGTGCCTGGCGCATTGGCGATGGTGATGTTGCCAGCGCGATAGACATCCATAATGCCGGGAATGCCAAGGCAGCTATCTGGCCGGAAGGTCAGCGGATCCAGATAATCATCATCGACGCGGCGATAGAGCACATCAATGGCCTCATAGCCGCGCGTGGTGCGCATTTTCACCTTACCATCAATGACGCGCAGGTCTGAGCCTTCCACCAGTTCAACACCCATCATATCGGCAAGGAAGGAATGCTCGTAATAGGCCGAATTATAAATGCCGGGGGTCAGCACCGCCACACGCGGCTTGCCCTTGCAGCCGGGAGGAGCCAGAGATGCCAGCGATTGGCGCAGAAGATAGGGGTAATCTTCAACACGCTGCACTTTGTTGGCCTGAAACAGCTCAGGAAACATCTGCATCATGGTTTCGCGGTTTTCCAGCATATAGCTGACACCGGATGGCGTGCGGGCGTTGTCCTCCAGCACGTAAAATTCACCCTCGCCAGTGCGGACAATATCGGTGCCGACAATGTGGGTATAAACCCCACCGGGTGGGCGAAAGCCGATCATTTCCGGCAGAAAGGCATCATTGTTTTCAATCAGCTCGCGGGGAATACGACCTGCCTTGATGATTTCCTGCTTGTGGTAAATGTCATCCAGAAAAGCGTTCAGCGCCAAAACCCGCTGCTCTATGCCTTGCGCCAGCTTGCGCCATTCCTGCGCCGAAATAATGCGCGGGATGAGGTCAAAAGGGATCAGTTTCTCAGACGAATCCTCATGACCATAAACGGCAAATGTAATGCCGGTTCGCCTAAAAATTGTTTCTGCATCGCGTGATTTTGCAATCAGATGCTTGGGATCCTGACTGGAATACCACTCGAAAAACTTGTCATACGGCCCGCGCGGACTGCCGTCCGCCTTGATCATTTCATCAAATGCCAATGGCGCTATCCCCCTTTTTTTTATCCATATGAATACAACCTCACCAGCAATGCAAGAAGCGTGCACAATTTGCCCATAATATTTTGGAGTGACCCAAATTGACAAAAAACGCCTGAAAACTAAGCGTTTTTGGCCAGGCAGGCACAGCTTGCTGAAACAGCGCGTTTCATCATTGCTGAAAATATTAGCAAATGCATAAAATAATGCATCGAATTTCCAAGGCAACGACCTCCGGTCACCTTTTTCTGATGCGGGATATTGGGCGGCAATATGCTTATGGAACGACTCGTGTCATAAAATGGACATGAAAACAGGCGCGAACACGCCCTCGCCAGAAACGCTCAAAAAAAAGTGTCTTGGCGTACCCGGCAAAGCAATGCACCATAGCAAGTATTTCATGGAGTATTTTTGCGAATGGTATTAAAATTTGAGAGCAGCATGAAACTCACACGCAGAAGCGTATTGGCGGGAATGGCTGCGGCCTGCGCAGCCCCCTCCATGGCACGGGCCTTTGACATTCCGGCAGAGCCGCGGCTGCTGAGCCATGACTATATGAAAGCGCGCGAGCATTTTCGCACGCACCTGCTCGAAAAAGGCCCTGCCCCCGATAAATACGAACCGCTTGAAACACCTCCGGATGCAGAGCGGATATTTTATCGATCCGGTCGCGGCGGACAGCTCTCATTGACAGCCTGGGTTTCAAAATACAAGCGTGAGAAAAAACTCAAGCCTGCGGTGCTCTTTCTTCACGGTGGCAACGCCATGGGCATTGGCCAGTGGCAACCACTTAAAGCATATGTTGATGCAGGTTATGTGGTGATGATGCCATCATTGCGTGGAGAAAATGGCCAGATGGGTATTTTTTCCGGCTTTTATGATGAGGTGAGCGATGTGCTGGCCGCCGCCGAGCGCCTGGCGCATTTGCCCGGTGTCGATCGCAAGCGGGTGTTTTTGGCTGGCCACAGCGTGGGCGGTGCCCTTGCCATGCTGGCATCCATGAGTACTCATCGTTTTCGCGCCAGCGTGCCGATTTCCGGCAATCCCAATGCGTTTCGCTTTTTCAATCGCTATCCCGACGATATTCGCTTTGACGACAGCAATCCGCATGAATTTGAAGTGCGCAGCGCGGTTTGCTACGCCCATAGTTTCAAATGCCCGACGCTTTTGCTGCATGCCTCAGAAGAAACCCATTTTGATGACGGTCAGGAACTTTTGATGAAGCGGGCAAAGGCTGCCAAGGTTGCCATCAAATCAGACGTGATCCTTGGCAATCATACCACCCAGATTCCCGGTGCCATTGACGCCAGCATGCAATTTTTCCGCAGCGTTGCGGCTTAGAGCCATCTTTTAAAAGGCATATCACCAAAAGGCCCAGTCGGTTCAAAAGATCGGCTGGGCTTTTTGTGCTATAAAACCGCTCTTCCTAAAATATTGTCGCCTCTCACAGGAACCTTTCGCGCGCTCATGGCTTGTAGGACAAGCCAGAGACTGTGGAAACCCGGCCCTGTCAAACACCACGCCCCACATGGTGTGACAGATGATATCTCGCATGACAACACGCTATGATTGCGCATTGCCGCCCTTTTCAGGAGCCGACTTTTATGACTTTTTCCTTCTCTCCTCTCGCGTTTATGAAACCAGAGCTCGGCGCTGAATTTACCGGCGAAGGCACTCATTTCGCGGTATTTTCCGCCCATGCTGAGAAGATAGAGCTCTGTCTTTTTTCCGAGGATGGAAAAAGTGAGATTGCCCGCTTGGCCCTGCCCCACAGAGAAGGCGATATTTGGTCGGGCTATATTGAGGGCCTGCGTCCGGGCACCATCTATGGCTACCGCGCCCACGGCGCTTACCGCCCGGAAGAAGGGTTGCGCTTTAACCCCAACAAGCTTTTGCTCGATCCTTACGCCAAACAGCTTCACGGCGACCTGATCTGGGATGATGCGCTTTACGGCTATACCGTTGGTGATGACAACGGCGATCTCTCGTTCGATGAGCGCGACAGCGCGCCCTTCATGATGAAAGGCGTGGTACAAGACCCGGCCTTTGACTGGGACGGTGATGAGGCGATAAGGCGGCCATGGACCGATACGATTATTTATGAAGCCCATGTGCGTGGCATGACCATGCTGAACCCGCATGTGCCGGAGCATTTGCGCGGCACCTTTCTGGGCATGTGCAGCCAGCCGATCCTGGATCATCTCACCAGGCTTGGTATTACGGCCATTGAGCTTTTGCCGGTGCAAAGCTTTGTTGATGATCGCTATCTGATTGAAAAGGGCTTGCGCAACTATTGGGGTTATCAACCCATCGGCTTTTTTGCGCCGCAACCGCGCTTCATGTCATCGGCCCATATCACCGAGTTCAAAACCATGGTGCGCCGCTTCCACGCCGCTGGCATAGAAGTGATTATGGATGTGGTTTACAACCATACCGCTGAAGGCTCCGAGCTTGGGCCAACGCTCAGCTATCGCGGCCTCGACAATCTGTCTTACTACCGCGCCTCACCAGAAAATCCGCGCCACACCTTTGATACCACTGGCACCGGCAACACGCTGAATGCCTCGCACCCCATGGTGTTGCGCATGGTGCTGGATAGCCTGCGCTATTGGGTTGGCACCATGCATATCGACGGATTTCGCTTTGATCTGGCCAGTACGCTGGGCCGAGAAAACCCGGATTTCGACCGTGAAGGCACGTTTTTCAATGCCATCCGGCAGGATCCTATCCTGTCCGGCGTAAAACTGATTGCCGAGCCTTGGGATATCGGCTCCGGCGGCTATCAGGTGGGCGGTTTCCCGCCGCCGTTTCGCGAATGGAACGATAAATATCGCGACACCACCCGTTGCTTCTGGAAGCAGGATGGCGGACAGGCCGCCGATATGGCCGCCCGCGTCGCCGGATCCTCGGTGCAGTTCAACCACTCCGGCCGCACCGCCTCGTCCTCGGTCAATTTGCTCAGCGCCCATGACGGCTTCACCCTGCATGATGTTGTGTCCTACAACGAAAAACACAACGAGGCCAATGGCGAGGACAATCGCGACGGCCATTCCAACAACCATTCCTATAACATGGGCGCTGAAGGCGAGACTGATGACGCGGCCATCAATGCCCGACGCATCTTGCGCGTCAAAAACATGATTGCCAGCCTGTTTCTCAGCCAGGGCGTGCCCATGCTGCTCGGCGGCGATGAGCTGGGCAACAGCCAGAACGGCAATAACAATGCCTATTGTCAGGACAATGAGATCAGCTGGATCAATTGGGATCAGGCCAATACGGCACTGATTGATTTCACTCGGGCCATCATCACTTTGCGCAAAGCCCATCCGGCCTTGCGGCAGGAGCAGTTTTTGACCGGCGAGGAACTTCTCGAAGGCAAAAAGGACATTGCCTGGTTCCGACAGGACGGACAACCGATGGAAGATGGTGATTGGCAAGATGGCGAACGCCGGTTGTTTGGCTGCTATCTGTCCAATATTCGCGATGTTGTGCAGTTTGAGGTCGAAGAAGATGCGGTTTTTTGCGTCTTTAACGCAGGTGGTGATGACACCATCACCCTGCCCGCTCTGCCGGGAATTGAAGGCTGGACGCGGATTTTTGACACCCGCGAACGCGAAGACGCTGAAGACGACAATCGGTTCACTTTGAGCGAAACCAGCATTGCCGTTTTTGTGCCTGAAAAGGCCAACTGAGGGCAATATAATACACGGCCTCGAACACACTTTGCCGCGTTGAAAGCTCTGATACGAGGGCTTTTAACCCTTGCATGCCTGTGCCCGCTTGCCACATCCAACCATCATCGGTTGATTGAGCGCCTCAAACCGGCAATATGGGGGAGAAATATCCTTGAGGGCAGGCCGTGAGCGACGAAAAAACCATTACACTTTATGAAGCCATTGGTGGTGACGCGACCGTCAAGGCGCTGTGCCAGCGCTTTTACCAGTTGATGGACACGTTGCCCGAGGCCGCCCGTTGCCGCGCCATTCATCCTGAGGATTTGACGGAAAGCGAAGAGAAGTTTTACGATTACATCACCGGCTATCTGGGTGGTCCGCCGATCTATATGGAAAAGCGTGGTCACCCCATGCTGCGACGCAGGCATTTTGTTGCCGAGATTGGCCCGCAGGAACGCGATGAATGGCTCTTGTGTTTTCGTCGGGCCATGGAAGACACCATCGCCCATGAAAAGCTGCGCGAGATCATCTGGGCACCCATCGAGAAGCTGGCATATCATATGCAAAACAAGGAATAGCCGCCATGAACCTGTCAGGCTTTCGCCCTTTGTTGCTGATTTTCTCAGGACTGTTCGGGGCAAGTGGCGTGGGACTTGCCGCCGCCGCTGCCCATGTCACAGGTGCCAGCAATCTCTTGGCCCCGGCCTCCAGCATCGCTCTTGCCCATGCGCCTGCCGTGCTAGTGCTTTATCTGGCCCATGATCGGGTGAAAACAGCAACCCTGTCGGGTCTGGTCATTGCCCTTGGCGCGCTTTTATTTTGCGCCGATCTCGTGCTAAAACAATTCACCGGCAACAGCCTGTTTCCCATGGCCGCTCCCACCGGCGGTATTATGATGATGGTCGGCTGGTTGCTGCTGGCGCTGGCCGCATTTTTCAAAAAAGCCCCATCGTCCTAATGTTTGAGTTTGTCTGATCAGAAAAACCGGATTCCACTTTTTCCTGACAAACTCTAGCGCCGATCGGCGTTACGCAGCCATTGCGGCCTTGGAAAGTCGAGCACCACTGCCTGTTCTGGGTGTTGGCGAAGGCCATTGGCCAAATGCTCCGAGCGCGACACATTGCGCTCATGCAGCCCCGGCAGTTTGATAATCTGCGCGCTGCGGTCACTCATGCGTTCATAAAGCTCGTTGACCAGCCCATCGCAGGGCTGATCCATCAGCTTGTGCAGCTCAATCATTGCGCTTTTATCACGTGTGTCCATCATCGGACGCCTTCCTTCAAGCTGGATCAGATCGCTCGTTCAACGTCTGCAAGGCCCGCTCCAGGCTGGATTTCGAGCCATTGCGCAGCGGAATGAAGGTCTTGCCAAATTTCTTGCAACCCGTTTTCACCCGCAGACAGGCATCGTGGCTGATGCAGTCGATGGGGCAAAACACGCAATCAACGGACGGCAGTACGGTATCAATACGCGAAACGGCTTCACGCAAACCACCATCGTGATGGATCAATTCGGCTCCATAATTGGTGGCAATCTGTCGCAAATGCGCCACCTGACAATCTCGCCCGCCAACATAGAGAAAGCTTTTGATGTCCGATTGATTGCCCTTGTCATCCACGGGCGCAGCCATCACCGGGCGCTTGTCGGCCTTCTTCTTTTTGACCATGTCACGCTTTGCCATTGTATCGTCTCCGTTCGAGTGGGAGGCGGTTCAGCCATCCTGATGGAACAGACATTACAAAACATGATAAAAAGAGTAAAGTATATAGATGATTATTTTTGTCATGTTTTAACGTAAAAATTTGCAACCCTGCCCCGACAACCGCTCCAGCGTATTTTCTGAATTTAATCCTTTATAATCATAGTTTTAGCCGTGTCGTTGCAGTGCAAGAAAATTTATTTTTACCGTTTGATAAAATTTTGAACCTGCGTTACCATTTTTCCAATCGCTTCGAACAAAAAAGAGGGAACTGCGATGCGAAGACTGGAACCGGGCCTGAAGGCCGGGCGGCTTGACGCTGCCGATTATGCAAAAAACTTTTCTGATCTGCACCCGCGCTTAAGCGACCATGAGGCGCTGGTGGCCTCGGATCGCTGCTATTTCTGCTATGACGCGCCGTGCATGACGGCCTGTCCCACCGCCATCGATATTCCGATGTTCATTCGGCAAATATCGACTGGCAATCCCACCGGATCAGCAAAGACCATTTTCGACCAGAATATTCTGGGTGGCATGTGCGCCCGCGTCTGTCCAACCGAAACCCTGTGCGAACAGGCCTGTGTGCGCAACACCGCCGAAGAACGCCCGGTGGAAATTGGCCGCTTGCAGCGCTACGCCACCGATCTGGCCATTGAACAGGGTCGGCAGTTTTACACAGCCGGAGCGGAAACCGGCAAGCGCATCGCCGTTGTTGGCGCAGGTCCGGCGGGTTTGGCTTGCGCGCACCGGCTGGCCATGCATGGCCATTTCGTCACCATTTTCGACACCCGCGACAAGGCTGGCGGCCTTAACGAATATGGTATTGCCGCCTACAAGACCACCAATGATTTCGCGCAAACCGAGGTGGATTACATCCTCTCCATCGGCAATATCGATGTCTTGCATGGTCAAATGCTGGGCCGTGATTTTACGCTTGCGGAGCTTCAGGAAAAATTCGACGCGGTGTTTCTCGGCACCGGCCTTGGCAATGTCAATGCACTCAACATTCCGGGTGCCCACACCAATGGTGTGATGGATGCCGTTGACTTCATTGACCATTTGCGCCAGGCCGACAGCAAAGGTGATGTGCCGGTTGGCCGCGATGTCGTGGTGATTGGCGGCGGCATGACCGCCATTGATGCCGGTGTGCAGGCCAAGCTTTTGGGGGCGGAAAATGTCACCATCTGCTATCGCCGTGGGCAAGAGCATATGAATGCCTCGCAATTCGAGCAGGACTTGGCAGCATCAAAGGGCGTGCACATTCGCCATTGGCTCCAGCCCAAGGAAGTGGCCCATCATCATGGCCATGTCGCATCCATCAGCTTTGAATATACCCATCTGGAAAACGGCCTGATGAAAGGCACCGGCCACATCACAGAGATCAAGGCCGATCAAATCCTCGTTGCCATTGGCCAAAAGCTTGACCCGCAAGGGCAAGACGGGCTGAAAATGCAAGGCGGCAAGATCGCCATTGACGCGGAAGGCCGCACCTCCATTCCCGGTGTCTGGGCCGGTGGCGACTGCGCCTTTGGCGGACAAGACCTCACCGTGTCTGCCGTTGCCATGGGCCGCGATGCGGCTGAAAGCATCAACCTGTCTCTCGCAGCCGCCGCTGCGGGCACAACTGCTGTGGCTTGAGGGAGAGTGTATCATGGCTGATCTTCGCAATAATTTCGTTGGCATCAAATCGCCCAACCCCTTTTGGCTGGCCTCTGCGCCACCAACCGACAAGGCTTACAATGTCGAGCGCGCCTTCAAGGCGGGCTGGGGCGGCGTGGTGTGGAAAACGCTTGGCTCGGAAGGCCCGCCGGTGGTCAATGTCAATGGCCCGCGCTACGGGGCCATCTGGGGGGCCGATCGCCGCCTGCTGGGCCTCAACAACATCGAACTGATCACCGACCGCCCGCTTCAGGTCAATTTGCAGGAAATGAAGCAGGTCAAGATGAACTGGCCCGACCGCGCCCTGATTGCTTCCATCATGGTGCCCTGCGTGGAAGAAGAGTGGAAAGCCATTCTGCCGCTGGTGGAAGAGACCGGAGCCGATGGCATTGAGCTGAACTTCGGCTGTCCGCACGGCATGTCCGAGCGCGGCATGGGGGCCGCCGTTGGTCAGGTGCCGGAATATATTGCCATGGTGGTGCGCTGGTGCAAACAATATACCCGTATGCCGGTGATCACCAAGCTCACCCCGAACATCACCGATATCCGCAAGCCAGCCCGCGCCGCAAAAGAGGCTGGCACCGATGCAGTGTCGCTGATCAACACCATCAATTCCATCGTCTCGGTCGATCTCGATAATTTCGCGCCCAATCCAACCGTTGGCGGCAAGGGCAGCCACGGCGGCTATTGCGGCCCGGCGGTGAAGCCGATTGCGCTGAACATGGTGGCCGAAATTGCCCGCGATCCGGAAACCTATGGCCTGCCGATTTCCGGCATTGGCGGCGTCACCACCTGGCGCGATGCAGCCGAGTTTCTGGCGCTGGGCGCTGGCAATGTGCAGGTCTGCACCGCCGCCATGACCTATGGCTTCAAGATTGTCGAAGAAATGATCTCCGGCCTGTCCGACTGGATGGATTCCAAGGGTCATCAAACCCTTGACGACATCTGTGGCCGGGCTGTGCCAAACGTCACCGACTGGCAATATCTCAACCTCAATTATGTGGCCAAAGCCCATATTGATCAGGATGCCTGCATCAAATGTGGTCGCTGTCACATCGCCTGCGAAGACACGTCACATCAGGCCATTACCAACATGGTCGATGGTCTTCGCAAATTCGAGGTGATGGAAGACGAGTGCGTTGGCTGCAATCTCTGCGTCAATGTCTGTCCTGTCGAGAACTGCATCACCATGGTTGGTCTTGAACCGGGCAAACTGGACCAGCGCACCGGCAAGCCAGTGGATGCCCAGTATGCCAACTGGACAACCCACCCGAACAACCCCATGGCGGTTGTTGCTGCCGAATAATATGTAAAAAGCCTAAAACAACAGTGCGGGACGCCTTTTCATGGGCGTCCCGCAGTTGTATGATACAGCGCCGTGCGCCCTATATGGCAAAGGACGCTGCGACGCCTTAAATCTGCTCGACAGAACATGTTTGAAAGCTTCGGCGAAGCGTTCATCTCTCCTGCCAAGGCTCTGAAATTCGGCAAGCGAGGACGTGGTGTTTAGGCGGATTCCACAGGCGGAAGCTTTTAATTTTTAACGCATATCTAAATTAAAAATACCACAGTACCACAAATGCAACAGAGCGCCCTCATCTGGCGAATTAATCGTGATTGCAATCATTTGTCCGCAATGTATTCAGAGTTTATAAAGGCTTTCATGGCCTGAATTGCCCGCTATCGCAGGGTCATTCTTTACATGAATAAAGCGCACGCATGACAGACGCACAACACAGACCCGATATGTTGGAAAAAATAAGCCGGTACGCCACATTTTATTGGCCAACCCTTATTGTCAGCATCGCTGTGTTTGTTGCGGTTTATATCTTCGATTCCCAGGCAGAAAAATCGCATATTGAAGATCGTCGAGTAGCCGTGGCCGACAAGCTCGGGCCCATTCGCGCCCAGTTGGAAGGCAATATAAAATCCGATATCAAGCTTCTGCAAGGTCTGGCCGCCGTGATGGAGACGGAGCCAAACATCAATCAGACACGGTTTGCCGAAATTGGCAGACGGCTGTTTTCGCGCCCGATGCGCCTCACGGATATCAGTATTGTCGATAGTACGACAACGACGTTTATTTACCCCTACCTGCCCAATCAACCTTTGGTGGGAGACGTTTTTTCCTCTGACCCAGAGGACATAAAAGCCGCCAGCTCGGCTGAGAAAAACAACACCTTTGTGGTGGCCCGCCCCCATATATCGTCGCTCAACAAACGCAGCATGAAGATCTTTTATCCCTTCAATTATGGAGAGGGTCTTGCGGGCGTGGACAACAAGCTGCCAGCAGCCGCCAATATCCGCAGGCTTTTGGTGGGTACCATTGAAGTGGACCGGCTCTTTCGGGAAAGCGGCCTGACGGACCCCTCGCTTGATCTCAACATCGCCTTATACGACAATATCGACCGAAAAGGCGCACCGATCTTCGACAATGGCCCATTAACGCAAGCGGCGTTACTGACCGTGACCGTCAACATCGGTGCCCAGAGCTGGGTTTTGGCGGCCAGTCCGAAGAATGTTTCAAATGCGGCCGCTAAAGATGCATCAACACGCCGTTTGCTGATGTTCTGCTTGGCATTCATGATTCTCGGCCCAATCTTGTGGGTGGCGAAACTGCTGGAAGAACGCCAAACCAATATTGCCGAGCTAAACGAACAAAAACGCGAATTGCGCAGCGTTTCCCAACGCTTGCAACTGGCGCTGGATGCGTCGCAAATTGGCGTTTGGGAGCTGGATATCGCCTCAGGGCGCCTCCATTGGGATGCGCGCATGCGCCAGCTCTATGCCATGAACCCGGACATTTCTGAAACAGATATCGAAGTATGGAGAGACCGGATTCACCCGGAAGATCGCGAGGCAACATCAAAGCGCTTTGACAATGCCATTCGCACCAACTCCGATTATTCCACCCAGTTTCGGATCATCACCGACACCGGCGAGGTCCGACATTTGCGGGCATTTGGCGCGGTTTATCGCGATGCGCATTTCCGCAAGAAGATTGTCGGCGTCAACTGGAGCATCACCGCCGATGTGAAAATGCAAGAAGATCTGCAAAAGGCAAAAACGGCACTGGAGCTGCAAAATCATGCACTGGAAGATGCCCGCCGTGCCATGGAGTACAGCTCTTTGCATGATCCACTGACAGGCCTTGCCAACCGCCGCTATCTCGATAAACATCTGGCCAAAATACAGCCAGCCCATGCCTCCGACGGGATGGCAGCGGTGTTGCATATCGATCTCGACCGCTTCAAGGACATTAACGATACGCTGGGGCACGCCGCTGGCGACACCATGCTGCGCCATGTTGCCAATCAGATCAACGCGCTCACCAACGAGGATGATTTCGCCGCCCGCATCGGCGGTGATGAATTTGTCGTGGTCTGCCAAAGCCCCACGGGCATGGCAGAAGAGCAGGCCAAAGCCATGGGCGAAGCACTGATCACCGCCATCAACCAACCGATCCCGTGGGAGGGGCAGGAATGTCGCGTGGGAGCCAGCGTTGGCATAGCTCTTATCCCGCCAAGCCTCGACAGCATGGAACTGGCGCTGATCAACGCCGACATCGCGCTCTATGAAGCCAAGCGCCGCGGCAAGAACCGGCTGGAGTTCTTCTCCGACACATTGAAGGAAGCCACATTTGCCACCAAGCGCACCGCAGATGCCATTCTGCGCTCCCTCGAAAACGACGAATTCATTCCTTATTTCCAGCCGCAATTTGACGCCCATAGCCTGAAAATCATCGGGGTCGAAGCGCTGGCCCGTTGGCAACATCCCGAGCATGGGCTGCTCTCGCCTGCCTCCTTCCTCACGGTTGCCGAAAGCCTCAATGTGGTGGCCGAAATCGATAAGGCAATTTTGAAACAAACCCTCAAGGCCGCCAAACGGTGGGAGGAAAATCATCTCGACACGCTGCATGTTTCGGTCAACATCTCGGCCCAGCGCCTGTTTGATGACGGCTTGATGGAGCGCCTGGCAAGCATACCGCTGCCTGCTGGCGGGCTTTCGTTTGAACTGCTGGAATCGATTGCCTTTGACGACAAGGATGCAGCCGCATCAACCGCGATTGATCAGATCAAGGCGCTCGGCATTGAGATCGAAATCGACGATTTCGGCACCGGCTATTCCTCAATTCTCAGCCTTTTGAAATTGTCGCCGCGCCGTCTCAAGATCGACCGGCAATTGACCCTGCCGATTTTGGAGAGCAAGCCGCAGCGCCGGTTGATTGGCTCGATTGTCGATATTGGCAAATCCTTGGGCATCGACATCATCGCCGAGGGGGTGGAAACCATGCAACACGCCGAAATTCTGCGCGATCTGGGCTGTCACATTCTGCAAGGCTATGCTTTGGCCAAGCCGATGAGCGAAGACGATCTTTTCGCGCTGATGACCCAGACCCATGCGAGCAGAAAAATCAGCGCCACTGGCTGATCAGCGCGAAAGTCTCACACGATCCGGTAGCGCCATAAATTTCGCGTGTACGGTGCAATCAGGGTGGAAGGGTGAGGCAATTTCTTCTATAGCCTCCCACAGCGCCATAAAGAAGTAATCCATGACATCTCCCTCCATCGCCTCTCCTGTTGACCGCCACAATATGCACGCCCGTGGCCGGGAAAAGCTGAAAGCGCATCTGGCTGTGCTGCTGTTTGCCATGTTGCTGGCCACCTCCTTTTCCTTTGGCGGCATGGCAACCAAGGTGATTGATCCGATTGCGCTCACGGCGCTGCGCTATTTGCTGACTGTTTTGGTTACCGGCGTTATCTGCTTCAAGATCAAGCGCTATCCTTTCGCCTTGCCAAAGCGGCCGGGGCGGTTTTTGGCGATTGGTGCGTTGATGTCCACCTACATGCTCAGCATGTTCATTGCCTTGCAGTTCACGGCTCCCGTTGCGACAGGGGCAATTTTCACCATCATGCCGCTGATGAGTGCGGGCTTCGCCTGGCTGTTGATGCGCCAGCGCACCCGCGGGCGGGTGCTGGTCAGCCTTAGCATTGCCGCCATTGGGGCGATTTGGGTTATCTTTCGCGGCGATATTCAAGCGCTGCTGAGTTTTGATCTCGGCAAGGGCGAGATGATCTATCTGGTCGGCGTCACAGCCCATGCCATCTATGTGCCTTTGCTGCGCAAATTCAACGAGAATGAACCGCCGCTGATTTTCATGTTCTGGACGGCAGTGGCGACGCTTGGCTTTATTCTCATTCCCGGCACGCCCAAATTGCTGGCGCTGGACTATGGCAGTGTGCCCCCTTTGGCGTGGTTTATGGTGGCCTATCTGGCCATCGTCATGACCCTGATCACCTTCTTGTTGCTGCAATATGCCGCCCAACGCCTGCCCGCCCCCAAGGTGCTGGCCTATAGTTATCTCACTCCCACGTTCATCATTCTGCTTGAAGGCGCTTTGGGCCATGGCTGGGCACCCTTTGGGGTGTTTGCAGGGGCAATCATTACCGCCGCCGGGCTTTTGGCCATGGCAACCCTGCCGGATTGATCAGCCCAGCTTTAGCCCAGTCACAAACAGGCCCTCCAGAAAGCGCACGGCATCGTCAAAGCGGGTGTCCGTGGCAGGCCCCTCACCCAACACGGCGCGCACCTGCACATCAAAATCGGCGTAATGCTGGGTTGTCGACCAGATGGAAAAAATCAGATGATAAGGATCGCAAGGTGCCAGTTTGCCCGCCGCAATCCAGCTGCGAATCACCTCGGCTTTTTCATCCACCAGATCTTTCAGTGATCCCTTGAGCACATCTTCAATATTGGGCGCACCCTGCAAGATCTCATTGGCAAACAACCGGCTTTCGCGCGGAAAATCCCGCGCCATTTCCAGCTTGCGGCGAATATAGGCGCAAATCTCCTCAGCCGGGTCGCCCTCGGCATCAAAAGCGCGCAAAGGCTCCAGCCAATTGGTCAAAAGCCGATCCATCAGCACCCGATGCATGGCCTCTTTGGTGCGAAAATAATAGAGCAGATTGGGCTTGGACATGCCAGCGACATCAGAAATCTGGTCAATGGTCGAGCCGCGAAACCCCTGTTGCGAAAAGACATCCAGTGCGGCCTGAAGGATAAGCTCTTCCTTCTCCTGCTGAATACGGGTGCGCCGCTGGGTCTTGGCCGCTCTCGGTATCGCCATCATTTGCCCTGTCATCTGTCAACCCACCATACCAAGCAGAGAACCGCCCAAAAAACAGGCCCAGTTTTTAAGCAACCGCCTGTCATTTTTGCAGAATTTTTCCCATTTTACGGCTTGAGTACAGCAGTGGAAGTTGTAATGTTTACCAATCGGTCAAATATCAATCAGTGCCTCTAAAAAGGCAATGGTGAGAGACCACAAAGGCCCAAAAACAACAATAAGGGTCAGACAAAGGGAACAGCGGTTTTCGATCAGCATCGGAATCCCTGCAAAAATTAGGAACGATAAAATGACGGCTCAACCCGGCGTGAACTTGCGCGTGAATGGTGACCGGCTGTGGGACAGCCTGATGGACATGGCCAAGATTGGCCCCGGCATTGCGGGCGGCAACAACCGCCAGACCCTGACCGATGAAGACGCCGAAGGACGCGCCTTGTTCCAGAGCTGGTGCGAGGCGGCGGGCATGACCATGGGCGTGGACCAGATGGGCACCATGTTTGCCACCCGCCCCGGCACCGACCCGGATGCGCTGCCCGTTTATGTTGGCTCGCACCTCGACACCCAGCCCACCGGCGGCAAATATGATGGCGTGCTGGGTGTGCTGGCCGCTCTGGAAGTCGTGCGTTCAATGAACGACCTTGGCGTCAAAACCAAGCATCCGATTGTTGTAACCAATTGGGCCAATGAAGAAGGCGCGCGCTTTGCGCCTGCCATGCTGGCCTCTGGCGTTTTCGCGGGCGTTCATTCGCTGGATTACGCCTATTCCCGCAAAGACCCGGATGGCAAATCTTACGGCGATGAGCTGAAACGCATTGGCTGGCTGGGTGAGGAAGAGGTTGGTGCGCGCAAAATGCACGCCTATTTCGAATATCACATCGAGCAAGGGCCGATTCTAGAGGCCGAAAACAAGCAGATCGGCGTTGTCACCCACTGTCAGGGCCTGTGGTGGCTGGAATTTACGCTGACCGGCCGCGAAGCCCATACCGGCTCGACACCGATGAACCTTCGCGTTAACGCTGGCCTCGCCATGGGCCGCATCCTTGAGATGGTGCAGGACGTAGCCATGAGCGAACAGCCGGGCGCGGTTGGCGGCGTTGGTCAGGTGTTCTTCTCGCCCAACTCGCGCAATGTGCTGCCGGGCAAGGTGGTGTTCACGGTGGATATTCGCACACCGTCTCAAGACAAACTCGACCGGATGCGGGCCAAGATTGAAGCCGAAGCCGCAACGATTTGCGAAGCGCTGGGCGTTGGCTGCTCGGTCGAAGCCGTCGGCCATTTCGATCCCGTGACGTTTGATCCCACACTGGTCGGCCGCGTGCGTGATGCGGCTGAACGGCTGGGTTATAGCCATATGAACATCATTTCCGGCGCTGGCCACGATGCATGTTGGGCCGCAAAGGTCGCGCCTGCCACCATGATCATGTGCCCTTGCGTGGGTGGGCTTTCCCACAACGAAGCCGAGGAGATTTCCAAGGAGTGGGCAACAGCGGGCTGCGATGTTTTGCTCCACGCGATGCTGGAGACGGCGGAGGTTGTGGGGTGATCATGAACCTTCGGCACCCCCTCATCCGGCTCTTCGAGCCACCTTCTCCCCGCTGGGGAGAAGAGGGAGTGTGCCGCATGGTTTGCACTGCACGACGACAGCAGATGAAGACGAATCGGCTACGCCATGGTCTCTTCTCCCCCGCGGGGAGAAGGTGCCGGCAGGCGGATGAGGGGGCCGAAGGCATGACCGACATCACCAAACGCCGCCCCGGCAAAACTGAACAAGCAAGACAGCTTCGCCAGAATGAAACCGATGCTGAATATCGACTTTGGGGCGATCTTCGCAACAGGTTGCTCAACAGCCATAAATTCACGCGGCAGGTGCCTCTGGGGCCCTATATTGCGGATTTCGTTTGCCGTGAACGGTACTTGGTCGTTGAACTGGATGGCAGCCAACATGCCGAAAGCGCTTCAGACGAAATACGAACTGCTTGGTTGAATGACCAGGGTTATGATGTGCTCCGGTTTTGGAATGACGAGGTTCGAACGGGAAGACACGAGGTTCTTGCGACAATCCTCGCAGTTCTGGAAGGAGAGATCACCGAACGCTGTAATACATTGCGGTTCTATCCAGGAAAACGAGGATAGGAATGAGCAAGCACAGGGGCCTTCGGCCACCCCCTCATCCGGCTCTTCGAGCCACCTTCTCCCCGCTGGGGAGAAGAGGGAGTGCACCGTACCCGTTGTGCTTTCCAATAGACGAAGCGGCTGCGTCCGGGTCTCTTCTCCCCGGCGGGGAGAAGGTGCCGGCAGGCGGATGAGGGGCCGAAGGCCGCCAAACGACAACGAAAACAAACACGGGTGAACACACATGAGCACAGTCATCAAAGGCGGCACCGTCGTCACAGCCGATCTCACCTACAAGGCCGATGTGAAAATCGACGGCGGGATCATCACCGAAATCGGCCCCAATCTTTCCGGCGAGACAGTGCTGGATGCCTCCGGCTGTTATATCATGCCCGGCGGCATCGATCCGCATGTGCATCTGGAAATGCCGTTTATGGGCACCTATTCCGCCGATGATTTCGAAAGTGGCACCCGTGCGGGTCTGGCGGGCGGCACCACGATGGTGGTGGATTTCTGTCTGCCCGACCCCGGCCAGTCGCTGTTGGAAGCGCTGACCCGTTGGGATAATAAATCCACCCGCGCCAATTGCGATTACTCGTTCCACATGGCCATCACCTCATGGGATGAGCGCATTTTCAACGAAATGCAGACCATCGTGCAAGACAAAGGCATCAACACCTTCAAACATTTCATGGCCTATAAGGGCGCGTTGATGGTGAATGATGACGAGATGTTCGCCTCCTTCTCGCGCTGTGCCGAGCTGGGCGCGCTACCGCTGGTTCATGCCGAAAATGGTGATGTGGTCGCCGCCATGTCGGCCAAACTGCTGGCCGAGGGCAACAATGGGCCGGAAGCGCATGCCTATTCCCGTCCAGCCGAGGTGGAAGGTGAAGCCACCAACCGCGCCATCATGCTGGCCGATATGGCAGGTGTGCCGCTCTATGTGGTGCATACGTCTTGCGAGCAGGCGCATGAAGCCATCCGCCGCGCCCGGCAAAAGGGCATGCGGGTCTATGGCGAGCCGCTGATTCAACATCTGACGTTGGATGAGAGCGAATATTTCGACAAGGATTGGGACCACGCCGCCCGCCGGGTGATGTCGCCACCGTTCCGCAACAAGCAGCATCAGGATAGCCTCTGGGCCGGTCTGCAATCCGGCTCGCTGTCTTGCGTTGCCACCGACCACTGCGCCTTTACCACCGAGCAGAAGCGGTTTGGCGTCGGCAATTTCACCAAAATTCCCAACGGCACCGGCGGCTTGGAAGATCGCCTGCCGATGCTGTGGACCTATGGCGTGGCCACAGGCCGCCTGACCATGAACGAGTTCGTGGCAGTCACCTCCACCAACATCGCCAAAATCCTCAATATCTACCCGAAGAAGGGTGCCATCCTTGTGGGGGCCGATGCCGATATTGTGGTGTGGGACCCGAAGCGCTCCAAGACAATTTCCGCCTCCAACCAGCAATCAGCCATTGATTACAATGTGTTTGAGGGCAAAACCGTCACCGGTCTGCCGCGCTTTACCGTGACCCGTGGTGTGGTAGCGATTGAGGAAAGCACCGTGAAGACACAAGAAGGCCACGGCAAATTTGTCAAGCGCGAGCCTTATCCGGCGGTGAGCAAGGCGCTATCCACGTGGAAAGAGCTGGTATCGCCACGTAAAGTCGAGCGCACCGGCATTCCGGCAACGGGAGTGTAATGTGAAAAACATCGGGCCGCTGAAAACACGCAGTATTGGCTGGGGCCGCATTGGCCTCGGCTATATAGCAGCGGTTTTCTTCGGCATGATGGGCACTTGGGCGTCCTTGGAGATTGCCGATGCAATCACCTATGGCCGCCCACCCCTGTTTGCCCTCTATCCCGGCCGTATTTTGCGGATTGCAAAATTATCCGTCCAAACGCTGCCGGCGGCAATGCTGATTGCCGCCCCTTTCACGCTCCTGGCAACCGCATGCCTGATAAAACTGCGTCTGCGCCGGTGGTGGCATTTTTCTTTGGCCGGTGCGGCCTCACCGCTGGCCGGAATTCTTTGTGTGCAACTGCTGACATTGGGCCGGTTTTTTCACCACGATGTCACCCCGCTTGCCTTTGGCCTGATGCCGACAGGCATTTTGGCAGCCTGGATTTATTGGCTCATCGGCTTTTATCGGCAAGAAGCGATTTTAAAATGAGAGAGCACCCGCATGTCATTCAGCTTCCGCATCGCTCAGGCGAGTCTCTTCAACCCATCAGCAAGAGCCTGAAAGCCGCTGCAAAACAACTGGCGATCTTAAAATGAACACCCCCTACTCCGTCGTCTCCGCCAAAGATCTCTGTCTCACCTTCCAGACCAATGATGGGCCGGTGCATGCACTGTCCAACGTCGATCTGGAGGTGAAAAAAGGCGATTTCGTTTCCTTCATCGGCCCCTCCGGCTGTGGCAAAACCACGTTTTTGCGGGTGATTGCCGATCTGGAAAAGCACACATCCGGCACCATCACCGTCAATGGCATGACGCCGGAGAATGCCCGCAAGGAACGTTCCTACGGCTATGTTTTTCAGGCCGCCGCACTCTATCCATGGCGCACGATTGAGCAAAACATTGCCCTGCCGCTGGAAATCATGGCCTATAGCCCGGAGGAGAAGAAAAAGCGGATCGAGCAAACGCTGGAACTGGTCAATCTCTCTGGCTTTGGCAAGAAATTCCCCTGGCAGCTCTCCGGCGGCATGCAGCAGCGCGCCTCCATTGCCCGCGCGCTGGCTTTTGATGCCGATCTTTTGTTGATGGACGAGCCGTTTGGCGCGCTGGATGAAATTGTCCGCGACCATTTGAACGAGCAATTGCTGAAACTCTGGGATCGCACCAACAAGACCATCTGTTTTGTCACCCATTCGATTCCAGAGGCCGTCTATCTATCCACCAAAATCGTGGTGATGAGCCCAAGGCCCGGTCGCGTTACCGATGTGATTGAATCGACCCTGCCGAGAGAGCGGCCGCTGGATATTCGCGAAAGCCCGGAGTTTCTGGAGATTGCTCATCGGGTGCGGGAAGGTTTGCGGGCGGGGCATAGTTATGATGAGTAGTCTTGGCGCAAGAACGAAAACCCCTCCCCAACCCCTCCCCACAAGGGGGAGGGGCTACGATGTCGCAACCCTATTCCATGAAAGAAATAGGCTCGAATTCGCAGCAACTCAAAATCGAGCAACTCACCTACCCCAAGCACAAAAGTGGATCATGGCACCAAAGCCCCTCCCCCTTGTGGGGAGGGGTTGGGGAGGGGAAAAAGCCCCAAATTCAACATCAACCAAACCACAAAATATGGCCCACTCCAACATCGAACCCAAGACCCGCACCCGTGCAAAAGCACTCCGTTGCGAGTTGACCAAAGCCGAACAGGAAATGTGGAATCTGCTGCGGGATTTCAGACCAAGAGGCGCAAGGTTCCGCCGGGAAACACCAATTGGTCCCTATATCGCTGATTTCGCTTGGCTATCCGCGAAGATCATCATTGAAGTTGATGGCCATAGCCACGAAACCGATGATGGCAAGCGTCACGACGAACAAAGAGATGCATGGTTGCAAAGCCAAGGTTTCAACGTGCTTCGGTTCGATAATGATCAGGTGCTCGACAATCCCGATTATCTGTTTGTCACTCTCGAGGCTGTCTTAAGCAGATTTCTAAAACCACAGGCGGTGACACCATGACCCGTTTCCGCACCCACGTCCTCCCCGTCCTCACCGTCATTCTCGCCATTCTGATCGTCTGGCACATCTTCGTGGTCATTCTCAACGCGTCCTTTGTGCGCGATCAGGCGGCGCGCGCAGGCGAGAGTGTTTCCACGACGCAATTGATAGAGCGCACCTTTAATCAGGAGCGCCCGGTGCTGCCGGCACCGCACCAAATCATAGCCGAGCTATGGGCGACCACCATTGATAAGCCCATCACCTCCAAGCGCAGTCTGGTCTATCACACCTGGATCACCCTCTCGGCGACACTGATGGGCTTTGGCATGGGCACCTTGCTTGGCATCTTGCTGGCCATTGCCATTGTGCATAACCGCGCCATTGATAAATCGCTGATGCCGTGGGTGATTGCCAGCCAGACCATCCCGATTATTGCCATCGCACCCATGATCATTGTGGTGCTCAACGCCATTGGCATTTCCGGCCTTTTGCCCAAAGCGCTGATTTCCACCTATCTGTCGTTTTTCCCGGTGGTGGTGGGCATGGTCAAAGGCTTGCGCAGCCCCGATGCCATTTTGATTGATCTGATGCGCACCTATTACGCCAGCAATACCCAGACATTCTGGAAATTGCGCATGCCTGCCGCCATGCCTTATCTGTTCACCTCGCTGAAAGTGGCCATTGCAATTTCGCTGGTGGGGGCGATTGTTGGCGAATTGCCAACCGGGGCGGTTGCGGGTCTTGGTGCGCGGCTGTTGTCCGGCTCCTACTATGGTCAGACGGTGCAAATCTGGGCCGCGCTTTTCATGGCGGCAGGGCTTGCCGCCATTCTGGTGGCCATTGTGGGCCTCGCCCACACAGCTGTGCTGAAACGGATGGGGATCAAAGCATGAGGGGTTATCTGATCTTTGCCCTGATGTTCTGGCTTGTTGCATGGGGCGTCAATGAATGGCTGGTGCGCCAGCGCTTTGCGGCCCTGCCCGCCCAACGCGCCGCCAATATTGCCGTGCCGCTGCTGTTTGGCATCACACTTTTGGTGATCTGGGAATGCGTGGTGCGCGGCTTTGATATTCCCTCCATTCTGCTGCCTGCCCCCAGCATGATCTGGACACGGCTGATCCATTCCACGCCCGTCCTCTGGGCCGATTTTCAACAGACCTTCCTGAAATCCGTGCTCACCGGCTATGTCGCAGGCTGCGGGCTGGGCTTTATCGTGGCGGTGCTAATTGATCGCTCGCCCTTTCTCAAAAGCGGCTTGCTGCCGATTGGCAATTTTGTTTCCGCCCTGCCCGTGGTGGGCATCGCACCGATCATGGTGATGTGGTTTGGCTTTGACTGGCCATCCAAAGTGGCGGTGGTGGTGATCATGACCTTCTTCCCCATGCTGGTAAACACTGTGCAGGGATTGTCTGCGGCAAGCAGCATGGAGCGCGATTTGATGCACACCTATGCCGCAAGCCCGTGGCAGACGTTGATCAAACTGCGCCTGCCCGCCGCATGGCCGTTTATTTTCAATGCGCTGAAAATCAATTCCACGCTGGCGCTGATTGGGGCCATTGTGGCGGAGTTTTTTGGCACACCGATTGTCGGCATGGGCTTTCGCATTTCAACCGAGGTTGGCCGCAGCAATGTCGATATGGTCTGGGCCGAAATTGCAGTCGCGGCTCTGGCTGGCTCGGTTTTCTATGGTTTGGTGGCGCTGGCGGAGAAAGCCGTCACCTTCTGGCATCCGTCTGTCCGCAGTGGCCAGATTCGATAAAACTGACTCGATAAACGCAATGATCAACAAAAAAGGGGAACGATCATGAAAACCAAAATCACCACCCTGCTGATGGCGGCCAGCATTTCCATGCTGGCCATGCAGGCCCATGCAGCAGATAAGCTGACCCTGCAATTGAAATGGGTGACCCAAGCCCAGTTTGCCGGTTATTACGTCGCCAAAGACAAGGGCTTTTATAAGGAAGAAGGCCTCGACGTTGATATCAAGCCCGGCGGCCCCGATATTGCGCCAGCGCAAGTGCTGGCCGGTGGCGGCGCTGACGTGATTGTCGATTGGATGCCGTCTGCCCTTGCCACCCGCGAAAAAGGCGTGCCACTGGTCAATATCGCCCAGCCGTTCAAGCATTCCGGCATGATGCTGACCTGTCTCAAGGAAAGCGGTGTAAAAACCCCTGCCGATTTCAAGGGCAAGACGCTGGGCGTGTGGTTCTTCGGCAATGAATATCCCTTCCTGTCATGGATGGCGCATCTGGGCATCAAGACCGATGGCGGACCGGATGGCGTGAAAGTGCTGAAACAGGGCTTTAACGTCGATCCGCTGTTGCAAAAGCAGGCCGCCTGCATTTCCACCATGACCTATAATGAATATTGGCAGGTGATTGATGCTGGCATCAAGCCAGACGAATTGATCACCTTCCCTTATGAAAAAGAAGGCGTGGCAACGCTGGAAGATGGCCTGTATGTGCTGGAACCAAAGCTGAAAGACCCGGCTTTCAAGGAGAAAATGGTCAAATTCGTGCGCGCCTCGATGAAGGGCTGGAAGTGGGCTGAAAAGAACACCGACGCCGCCGCCGAGATTGTGCTCGAAAATGACGCCTCTGGCGCTCAAACCGAAAAGCACCAAAAGCGCATGATGAGCGAAGTGGCAAAACTCACCGCAGGCTCAAACGGCGCCCTGGATGATGCCGATTACAAGCGCACGGTTGCCACCTTGCTCGGCGGCGGCTCTGATCCGGTCATCAGCAAGGAGCCGGTTGGCGCTTACACCCACGAGATCACCGATGCTGCGCTGAAATAAGCGATAGAACCCCTCCTTAAATCGCTCAGGATTTAAGGAGGGATGCTCCAAATGTCGGCTCTGGCCCATCGCCATCCCATAATGCCGGGGTTTGCGAAAGCAATCCTGGCATTTTTGCGCAATCCTGCGGGTCTCGAAAAGCTGGCGCAAGGCTGTGCCTGCGCTATTTCGCCCGCGACACGAATCCTGTTTGAATTTGATAAGACTGACATTATATAATGATATAGAGGGAGACAGGGACATCAATAATCGACAAATCATGTTGCTTTGACGATTGGCTCTGGCGCAATTGCTATTCGAGGGACGAGGCGGGTGAATATTTTCAAGACGGCCAGTCTGTTGGGCATTTTGCTCGGCATCGCAATTGCCCATCCCGCTTTTGCCCAATCTGAAAATTCGCCGTCTGAACATCAAGCGGGTGAAAAACAATATCCCGCTATTGTGGTGATTGAAGCCAGGCAGGGCCGCCTGACCGACAAGATCCTGACCAATGGCACGATTGAAGCCGTGGAAGAAATCTATGTCCAGCCGCAGGTGGAGGGGTTGGCCATCAATACGCTGAAAGCCGATGTTGGCGATAGCGTGAAAGCCGGACAGGTTCTGGCAACCATTGATGACAGCAGCCTGACGCTGCAAAAGGCGCAATTGCTGGCCAATCAGGCCAAGGCCAATGCCTCGGTGGCCCAATTCAAGATTCAATTGCGCGATGCCAAAACCAATGAGGCCGAAGCCAAGCGGCAATTGGCACGTGGCCAATCGCTGTCCAGTGGCGGTTCCATGTCGACATCCGAGCTGCAAAAGCTCGAAACCGCAGCCACCAATGCCAGCAACAGCGTGGCCAATGCCGAACAGGCCATTGCCATTGCCGAGGCTGAGTTGAAATCCGTCAACAGCCAGATTGCCGATGTCGAGCTGAAATTGAGCCGCACCGAAATCAAGGCCCCGTTTGGCGGCCTGATCACGGCGCGCAATGCCCGTGTGGGTGCCATTGCGGTTGGCTCCGGCTCTCCGCTTTTCACCATCCTGCGCGATGGCGAGCTGGAACTGGTGGCCGATGTCTCGGAAGATGACATTTTGAAAACGCGCGTCGGACAATCCGCCGAAATCACCGTGACAGGTCTTGCAAAGCCGATTGATGGTAAAATCAGGCTGATCTCGCCCGTGGTCAAGGCCGCGTCCCGGCTGGGCTCGGTGCATATCGCTCTCAGTGACAGCAATCTGGCCAAGCAGGGCATGTATGCCAGCGCCGTCATTACCATCAGGACAGGCGAAGGCGTTGTGCTGCCTCTTTCTGCGGTTGAAACCAATAAAAGCGGCAGCATCACCCATGTTGTGCGCGATAATATCGTCCACAAGATCGCGATTGAGACCAGTATCATTGAAAACGGCGAAGTGCTGGTGACAAAAGGCGTGACCGCTGGTGATCTGGTGGTGGCCAAAGCGGGTGCCTTTGTGCGTGACGGGGACCATATCAGACCGGTTCGTGAAACCGCTGCCGTTTCAAACTGATAGGGCAAGATCATGAACTTCTCTGCCTGGTCCATCCGCAACCCCATCGCCCCTTTGCTCGGCTTCTTCCTGTTGATGGTTCTGGGGGTTCAGGCGTTTAAAACGCTGCCGATCACCCGCTTTCCCAATATTGATGTGCCCATTGTTTCCATTACCGTGACCCAGAGCGGGGCATCCCCCGCCGAGCTGGAAATGCAGGTAACCAAGGAGATCGAGGATGCGGTGGCCTCGATCAATGGCGTGGATGAACTATCATCGCGGGTCACCGATGGCATGTCGGTGACCTCTGTGGTTTTCCGGCTGGAAGTGCCCACCAATCAGGCGGTGCAAGACGTCAAGGACGCGATTGATAAAATCCGGAGCGACCTGCCGGCCACGGTGGATGAGCCGATCGTGGCAAAAATTGATGTCGAGGGGCAGGCTATTCAGACGTTTGCCGTCTCCGCCCCCAATATGACGCTGGAAGAACTGTCGTGGTTTGTTGATGACACCGTCAAGCGCGCCTTGCAAGGCCAGCGCGGTATTGGCCGGGTTGACCGCGTCGGCGGTGCCGACCGCGAAGTTCACATTGAGCTGGACCCCGACAGGCTGAATGCCTTGGGCATAACGGCTGCCAGTGTCAACAACCAGTTGCGCAGCACCAATGTCGATCTGGGTTCCGGGCGCGGGCAAGTGGCCGGAACAGAGCAAGCCATTCGCGTTATGGGCGATAGCCGCAGCGTGGCAGCCCTTGCCAGCACCACCATTGCCCTGCCCAACAATCGTTTTGTGAAATTGTCCGACCTCGGCACCATCACCGACACCTATAAAGAGCCCGTGTCGTTTGCCTTGTTTGATAACCAGCAGGTCGTGAGTTTTTCGGTGTATCGCGCCAAGGGCGCCTCCGAAGTGTCGGTGGCCGAGACCGTGGCCAAAAGCCTGGATGAGGTGCGCGCCCGCAATCCCGGTGTTTCGATCACGCTGATCAGCGATTTCGTCTATTTCACCCTCGGTAATTACACGGCAGCCATCGACACTTTGCTCGAAGGCGCGCTTTTGGCCGTTATCGTGGTGTTTTTGTTTTTGCGCAATTGGCGCGCAACGCTGATTTCGGCCATTGCCCTGCCGCTTTCTGCCATCCCCACCTTCTGGGTGATGGACATGATGGGCTTTTCGCTCAATCTGATCAGCTTCCTGGCCCTGACATTGGCAACCGGCATTCTGGTGGATGACGCGATTGTCGAGATCGAAAATATCGCCCGCCATATCAAAATGGGCAAAACACCCTATCGCGCTGCCATTGAGGCCGCCGATGAAATCGGCCTTGCCGTGATTGCCACCACCTTCACCATCATTGCCGTTTTCGTGCCGGTGTCGTTCATGCCGGGCATTCCCGGCCAGTATTTCATTCAGTTTGGCCTCACGGTGGCCTTTTCCGTGTTGTTTTCGCTGCTGGTGGCGCGCTTGATCACGCCTATGATGGCCGCCTATCTGATGCGGGCTGAAGACGGGCACGATGATGATCACGCCGTTGAGGGCCGCATCATGCGGTTTTATACGCGATTGGTCCGCTTCACCACCAGCACCTGGTATTATCGCTATGCAACGCTTTTGGTGGCGCTGATTTTTCTGGTTGGCTCGGTTGTCATGTTGCTGCGGGTGCCCAGCAGCTTCATTCCGCCCGACGACTCAGGCCTCATCTCCTTGTCGGTGGAGCTGCCGCCCAGTGCGACCTTGCAGGATACAGAGCGCCGTGCGCGTGCGATTTATACGGCTCTGAAAGACGTGGATGGGGTTGAAAGCGTTTTTGTGCAAGGCGGCACCTCGCCCACCGGCGATCTGGAATTGCGGCGCGCTGCTGTTTCGCTGCAATTGTACAAGATCGAGCATTCTCTGGTTAAAACAGTGGTCAACAAGCTGTTTGGCAGTCTGCCCTTGGTTGGTCCTTATCTTCCAAAAATGCAAATGAATGGGCGGACAATCCCGCAATGGGATGTGGAAAAACTGGTGTTTGCCAAGCTGCGATCAATCCCGGACATTCGGGTGCAAAAGCTGAATGACCGTGGCCAGCGCGACATGGCCTTCTACTTCCTGTCCAACAATGAAGCCGATCTGCAAGACGCAATCGCCATTCTCGAAGCTAAATTGCGCACCGTGCCGGTCCTGGCCAATGTCAGCGCCGATGGCTCCCTGCCCCGCCCCGAGTTGCAGGTGCAGCCCAAGGGCGATGAGATGGCGCGTCTTGGCATCACCGCCCAGCAGATTTCCGAAACCATTCGCGTTGCCACCATTGGCGATATTGATGCGCGATTGCCGAAAATCTCGCTGGATGATCGCCAGATTCCCATTCGCGTGCAGACCGATCTTGCCATGCGCCGCAACTTATCGGCCATCCGCGCCATCAAGATCTCGACTGCCGATGGCTCCATGGTGCCGCTGTCCAGCGTCGCCCGGATAGATTACACCCAAGGTGTCAGCTCAATCAAACGCAACCATCGCAACCGGGTGGTTTCCATCGGGGCCGATCTGCCGCAGGGTGTGGCGCTGGATACGGCAACCACAGCCTTCAAACAGGCGGTCGCAGAGGCCAAGATACCGGCGAGTGTGCGGCTGGTAGAGACCGGCGATACCAAAGTGCAAAATGAAATGACTGCCAGCTTTATCAACGCCATGCTTTTGGGCCTATTGCTGGTGCTGACCGTGCTGATCCTGCTGTTCAAGGATGTGATTCAGCCCTTTACCATTCTGTTCTCGCTGCCGCTGGCCATCGGCGGCGTGGCACTGGCGCTGATTTTCACCGGCAATTCTCTGTCCATGCCGGTGTTGATCGGGATTTTGATGCTGATGGGCATTGTGACCAAAAACGCCATTCTGCTGGTGGATTTTGCCGTGGAGATGCGCCATCAAGGTCTGGATCGCATATCCGCCATGATTGATGCGGGACGTAAACGCGCACGCCCGATTATCATGACCTCCATTGCCATGTCAGCTGGCATGCTGCCATCGGCGCTGGGTGTTGGCGAAGGCGGCTCCTTCCGCTCGCCCATGGCCATTGCCGTGATTGGCGGTATCATCACCTCCACCATCATGAGCCTTGTAGTGGTGCCGTCGTTCTTTCTGATCATGGATGACCTGTCACGTCTTCTCGGCAGGCTGTTCAGCCGCTTCATTGGCCCCAAAGAGGTGGAGCCGGAAACCTTGGACAATGCCAGCCTCACCGCGCGCCAGCAGGGATTATCGACGCAGGTGAGCGGGCTGGAAACCCGCGTTGACAGGTTGGAAAATGGCGCAAACTCCCCATCGAAATGGCGCTCGAGTTAGCGTCTTTCTGGTTCATACTGAACCTGACAGCCTCTCGATTCCCGTGTTTTTATTTATCTATTCGGAAAAGTCGGATTTGACTTTTCCCTGATAAACTCTACTGCATAATTCCTTAAATCGGGATCGATTTAAGGTGAAAATTATGCAGCAGCTTAAAAGTGCTACAGCGTCCTTTGTGCGCCATATTTGGTGAGAGGTGCTGTCGTCACGCAATTTTTTATTATTTGATCGAAATCAAACCAATTTTTTGCAAACACCATACATTAGCCATCAAGCAACGAACCCCGATAGAGAAAAGTTTGTCAGGAAAAGGCATCGCCAGCTTTTCTGCTCAAACAAGCAAAAGCTGAAGCACCTTTTTGCGTTTTACCCCACGCAAAATGCGTTCTCAGCGCTCGAATTGGGGCTGTAAATTGCACGAGATTTAAGGGCTTACAGAGCAGTTGGAGAGACAGAACCAGCCAGCAGCACTGTATCAAGAGGAGCCATCTGGCCGTGAACAAGGTTTTGAATTTGAACAATCGTGATCGGAACATTTTGGTCAGGTCGCCGCTCATGGCAGACCTGACACCGCCTTCGCTGGTTAAAATGCTCGCTTCAGCAACCGTTTTAAGTTTCGAATCGCGCGATATTCTCTTTCGCGAGGGCGATCCGGCCGATTGCTTTTACAGCGTGTTGTCGGGCTATGTGCGCCTTTATCGTTTGAACAAGGATGGCCGCGAGGCCGACATCCGCGTTTGTGGTGCTGGCGACACCTTTGGCGAATGCCTGCTCACCACCGGCGACAGCTATGATTATAATGCGCAGGCTGCCGAAAACATCACAATCGCCCGCTTCAACCTGCAAAAGGTGCGCCAATTGGCCCAGCAGGAGCATGATATCGCCTGCGCCATCATTCATTGCCTGTCCAACGATCTGCGCCGCACCATGGCTTGCATTGCCAATGATCGGTTGCAGACCGCGCCGCAGCGCGTGGCGCAATATTTGCTGGAAAATTGCCAATCGGCCATGGGCTCTGCCTCCATTCGCCTGCCTTTTCAAAAGAGCCTTCTGGCCGGAAAACTGGGCCTTGCCCCGGAAGCCCTCTCTCGCGCCTTCTCTTCCTTGCGCCATTCCGGTGTGACGGTGCGCGGACGGATGATCCAGATTGCAGACGTCAACGCCCTTCGGCAAATCTAGAGTGGTCAGGGAAAATAGAACTCAATTTTCCCTGACAAAACAAAGCAAAAGAAGAGAAGGCTGTCTGGTTCTATCGGAACCTGAAAGGTTATAAAGCGGCGCGAGGATAGGCAGAACGGCTGCAACACGTTGCAGCCGTTCTGCCTACAACCCATCTACAGGCCGTCTACAGCCCGCCGACATTTTTGAGAAAATCAACAATTTCAGCAACGCCCTCGCCGCGCTTCAGATCTGAAAAGACATGCGGTCTGGCATCGCGCATACGCCGCGCATCGCGATCCATCACATCCAGATCCACCTCAACATAGGGGGCCAGATCTTTCTTGTTGATCACCAGAAGATCGGAACGGGTGATGGCGGGACCGCCTTTGCGTGGAATTTCCTCACCCTGACAGACCGAAATCACGTAAATCGTCACATCGGCCAGATCGGGCGAAAAGGTTGCGGCCAGATTATCGCCACCCGATTCAATAAAGATCACATCAAGATCGGGAATGCGCTCATTGAGGTTTGCAATCGCCTGAAGATTGATCGATGCATCTTCACGAATCGCCGTGTGCGGACAGCCGCCCGTTTCCACACCCACCACCCGATCAGACGACAGCGCCTGCATGCGGATCAACGCATCGGCATCTTCGCGGGTGTAAATATCGTTGGTGACAACGGCCACCGAATAGTGCTCGCGCATGGCTTTGCACAGCTTTTCTGTCAGCGCCGTTTTGCCCGAACCAACGGGACCACCAATTCCAACACGCAATGGACCATTCGCGGATTTCATGTTTTTCCCTTTTTTTATTTAGAGTTTGTCTTTCCGGGAAAACCGGGTTCCACTTTTCCCTGACAAACTCTATGAGCGAAACAACCGGCTCACCTGCATCTCATGCCGGGCAGAGACAATCTCAGCGGCAACGGTGGCACTGCCCAAATCATACAGCGTGCTCAAAGCCGCCTGTGCCGCCACCTGTTCAATGGTGCTTTCCAAGCCTGCCAACAGGGCAACACCCTGGCTTTGCCCCATCAACCCAAGGCGAATACCCGCTGAAACCTGTTGAGAGACTGCGGCATGCAGATAAGCGGCAAGTGTTGCCTCACATTCAATACTATGCGAGGCCGAAATCGCCCCAACGGCCACCGGATAGGCCACAGGACCGGAAAGCCACTCCAAAACCGGGCTTGGCCACACTTGAGCCGTCTCGCGAAAGGCAGAGCCAAGGGCAACCGTTTCCAGATAGCGCTCTTTTGAGCCTGCCAGTGCCAAAGCCAGTTCAGCGACAGTCTCCAGCCTCGAACGCTCTTGGTCACTGCGCCACGCTTCCGCCAGCAGCACGGCATCATTCCAGATTGCGCCATGATGCAAAAGCGAGGTCAGCCAGCGAGAGAGGCCCGGCTGGTCGCGCACCAATCCATCTTCAACGGCTTTTTCCAGCCCGGATGAATAGGCAAAACCGCCGACCGGAAAGGCCGGCGACAACCAGGTGACAAGCCGCAAAAGGCTCTGCGTTGTTAAAGAATGGGCCATGGCCAATCAGGAATGTCCGTGGCCACCATGGCTGTGATAGGCCCCGCGCACTGGCTGAAATGCCTCCACCACCTCGCTAACCTCTGCGCCCAAGCCTTCCAGCATCGCACGGATCACCGGATCGCGAGCAATGAGAATACGGTTAAGCTCGATCTGGGCCGGCAAATGCCGATTGCCCATATGCCAAGCCAGTTCCAGCAAATGCTGGCTGTCTTTTGGTGTAACTTGATAGAGCCGCTCTTCTGCCGCCTTGACCTCAACCTGATCGCCATTGTCGAGCACCAGTCGGTCGCCATCGGCAAACAGAACCGCTTCTTTCAAATCCAGCATCACCATTTCACCATCGGTGAGATGCAGCAATTTGCGCCGCAAATGCCGATCAGCATGGGGCAAAACAACCGTGGAAGTGGGGTTATCAAACGCCTCTTGGGCGGGAATGAATGAGGTGACGCGCAGCATAGGCACTCCAAATAAGCAGAAACCGACTTTGCATAAAATAACAGCATCACGCAACCGGCAAATGCCGTAGACGATCGATCACAGCGCCAGATCATCTCAATAAAAAGGCCGCGTATCCTTGTCGATACGCGGCCTGCCAAAAGCATCCGATCCTGAAATCAGGCGGCTTTCTTTTCCTTCAGCTTTTCCAGAATGTTCTGCGGAGACGACACGCCGTAAGGGTCGCTATCGCAATTGTCCGAATAGCCTTCTTCTTCAAACCACTGTTCAACAACGCCGTCGTTGATCACGGCACCGTAGCGCCAAGAGCGCATGCCAAAGCCAAGATTATCCTTGGACACCAGCATGCCCATCTTGCGGGTAAATTCGCCGGAGCCATCCGGGATCAGCTTGACGTTTTCCAGACCCTGGCTCTTGCCCCAGGCATTCATGACGAAAGCATCGTTGACCGAGATGCAATAGATCTCATCAATGCCTTCAGCCTTAAATTCGCTGTAAAGCTTTTCAAAATCAGGCAATTGGTAGGTCGAGCATGTGGGTGTGAACGCGCCGGGCAGCGAAAACAGCACAACCTTCTTACCCTTGAAGTAATCGTCCGAGGTCAGATCCTGCCAGCGAAATGGATTTGGACCGCCAACAGCTTCATCACGAACGCGGGTGCGAAATGTCACATTGGGCACTTTTCTGCCAATAATCATCATGATCTCCTTAACCGCAAATAGGCTGCCACTGCCAATCGGCAGCCACAGCATTCCTATTTCGCAATAGCGCAAAACAGCGTGCAACGCAGCATAAAACGCCTCATTCCATGCGTTTGCATGGCAGCCATGCGCGTTAAGCATATGGAGACAAAGCCAGCCGACTTGGCTTAACCGGCCACTGGGAGCGGCTATATTGCCACCGATGAAAATATAGAGATCATTCCACACATTACAGCGCCTTTCACCAAATATGGCGCACAAAGGAGGCTGTAACGTCTTAAATCTGCTGGATATTTTTCTTCTTAAATCGATCCCGACTTAAGGAATTAAGCAGTAAAAAACAATATTTTCGGAACAATACCCTGAAAGAAGACGTTGTGTTTCCTGCACTCCCTATTTGGTACAGAGCATAGAGTGAAAATTATATGACATTTAAAAATAAACGAATTCATTGCAAAGCAATATTGATACATGCTTTAATATACATAACTCAAAGGCTCCGTTATCAATCTTTTAACCACAGTTTAGGTTGAAACTCACTTCTGGATGCTCACGACCCCCAAGACAGGTTGAGCGCCCCTGTAAAGTCAGAGGAACTGGCCATGACCAAGGTTTTGAAAGACGTGCTCCTGAGGCCACAGCCCTCGGCGCTTAAAAATTCGCCCTCAGGCAGCCAAGACGTGGTGCCTGCTGCCAAAGGACATAGCCCAAAGCCCACTCTTTCGGTGCTTGCGCCCACCCGCTATCCATGGCGTTTCAACTCGCCTCGCCACACCAGACACAGGATTGAAACCCGCAACTTCGTGCCGATGAACTATATCTCGCCGAAGTTGGAAGGCGTGACTGTGCTGTCACCGATGCCACCGCGCAAATTTGATCTTGTGCATGCCTTCAATCGCATACCCTTGGGTAAAACACCCTTTGTCATGTCGTTTGAATCCCATATGCCTCGAGGTTTCGGCATAGAACAGTCACGCTTCTATCGCTTCATGATGCGTCAACTGCTGAGTGAGCGCTGCCTTGGCATCGGTGCCATTTCAGAACACGCCCGCCGTATTTTTCTCACCTCCCACAAGGATCATCCGTCTTTTGATCATTTGAAGCGCAAACTCTTCTTGCGCTATCCCAATATGGTCATTGACGATCGGGTCGATCATTATAGCGAAGATGAGCAATACCCCATTCGCGTTGTTTTTGTGGGCAATCACTTTGCCAGAAAAGGTGGCTGCGTTGGTGTGCGCATGGCGGAGCTGGCGCTGGAGCAAAGCATTCCGCTGGAGGTGGATATCGTCTCCACAATGGAGGTGGGCTCAGCCTCCTGGACCGACCCGCTTGAGCCTGGCTATTTTGACCGTTACCGCAAATTGCTAGCGCTACCCAATGTGCGCCATGTGCAAAACCTTCCCAATAGTGAGGTTTTGAAAATCCTGCGCAATGCCCATTTTTCGCTGCTCACCACCTTCTGCGACACATTTGGCTATAGCGTGATTGAATCCGAGGCCAATTACGTGCCGGTGATCGGCACTGCGCAAGGGGCTTTGCCGGAATTCATCCAGCATCAGAAAAACGGCATTCTGCTGCCTATGGACACTAATGAAATTGGCGAATGGAAACATATTGCCGATGACCGCAGCACGGCCGAATTTGCGGAGGTACACGCCCGCGAAGTCGAGCGCATGGCAGAGCAAGCCTTAACCGAAATTGTCTCCGTCATGGGCGACCAAAACCGCTACAAAGCGATGCGACAGGCGGCTTATGAGACAGCAAAGTCGATGTTTTCCTCCCTGGAGGCCTCGGCATTTTGGGACGACTATTATGTGGATGCGCTGAACAGGTTCAGAAAAGGCGGTAGCTACCGACCGATGGCCCGCGCCCAAAACCGAGCCTAGAGTCTGTCAGGTTCAAATTGAGCCTGACAGACTCTAGATTCCCTTGTTTTCGTTTGTCTGATCAGAAAAACCGGATTCCACTTTTCCGAAACGATGTGTTGCTCTGGCAGCTCTAAAACAAAAAATAGCGCTGTGCCATCGGCAGCACGGTGGCTGGCTCGCAGGTCAGCAATTCGCCATCCGCTCGCACTTCATAGGTTTCCGGGTCCACCTCGATCTCGGGCAAGAGATCGTTATGGATCATCGAGCGCTTGGAAATACCGCCACGGGTGTTTTTCACCGCCAGCAATTGCTTGGCAACGCCCAGCTTTTGCGCAAGGCCTGCATCCAGTGAGGCCTGAGACACAAAGGTCACCGATGAATTGGTGCGCGCCTTGCCGTAAGCGCCAAACATCGGGCGATAATGCACCGGCTGCGGGGTTGGGATGGAGGCATTCGGATCGCCCATCGGGGCTGCGGCAATCGAGCCGCCCATCAGCACCATATCCGGCTTGACGCCGAAGAAGGCTGGGTTCCAGATCACCAGATCGGCGCGCTTGCCAATTTCGATAGAGCCGATTTCGTGGCTCAAACCATGGGCAATGGCCGGATTGATGGTGTATTTGGCAATATAGCGCTTCACCCGCATATTGTCATTTTCGCCGGTTTCAGACGGCAAACGCCCGCGCTGGCGCTTCATCTTATCGGCCGTCTGCCAGGTGCGGATCGCCACTTCGCCGACACGGCCCATGGCTTGACTGTCGGAAGAGATGATCGAAAACGCGCCGATGTCGTGCAAAATATCTTCCGCCGCAATGGTTTCCTTGCGGATACGGCTTTCAGCAAAGGCAATATCTTCCGGAATCGACGGGCTGAGGTGATGGCAGACCATCAACATATCCAGATGCTCGGCCAGCGTATTGATGGTGTAAGGCCGGGTTGGATTGGTAGACGATGGGATCACATTTGGCTGGCCGCAGATTTTGATAATATCCGGCGCATGGCCACCGCCCGCCCCTTCCGTGTGGAAAGCGTGGATGGTGCGGCCCTTGATGGCCCCCACCGAATCTTCCACAAAGCCGCTCTCGTTCAGCGTATCGGTGTGGATCATCACCTGCACATCAAATTGATCGGCCACACTCAGGCAGCAATCAATGGCGGCGGGCGTGGTGCCCCAATCTTCATGCAGTTTCAGCGAGGATGCGCCGCCCAGCACCATCTCTTCCAACGCGCCCGGCAGCGAGGCATTGCCCTTGCCTGCGAAGGCCAGATTCATCGGGAAGGCATCGGCGGCCTCGATCATCCTTGCGATATGCCATGGACCGGGCGTGCAGGTGGTGGCCAGCGTGCCGTGCGCAGGCCCCGTGCCGCCGCCCAACATGCAGGTAATGCCGCTCATCAGCGCTTCTTCAATCTGCTGCGGGCAGATGAAGTGGATGTGGCTGTCCATGCCGCCAGCCGTGACGATCTTGCCCTCACCGGCAATGGCTTCGGTGCCCGGACCAACGATAATATCCACGCCCGGCTGGGTATCGGGATTGCCCGCCTTGCCAATCGCCACAATGCGCCCATCTTTCAATCCGATATCGGCTTTGACAATGCCCCAGTGATCAACAATCAGCGCATTGGTGATGACGGTATCAACCGCACCTTTGGCCCGCGTGACCTGAGATTGGCCCATGCCATCACGGATCACCTTGCCGCCACCAAATTTCACTTCGTCGCCGTAATGGGTGAAGTCTTTCTCGACCTCGATAAACAGTTCGGTATCGGCCAGCCGCACCTTATCGCCGGTGGTCGGACCAAACATGCTGGCATAGGCAGCGCGGGACATCTTATAGGACACGGTCAGACTCCTTCAATACGGCAGTAGAGACTTCAAACGATATGGACATCAAGCAAGAAGAGTGCCAAGGCGCGTCAAACGCCCTGACATAACATGGGTATTCACCCATTGCCGCTCCGCCTCAAAGGGATGACCATCCCATCCCTGATGCGAAAATCCGGCAAAGGCAATTTCATCACCGACAAAAGCCGGGTCATTCAACACATGTGCCATCACCATCAAACCGGAGGATGGCACAACATAGCGCCCGGGCTGATACGCGGCGAGCTCGGCATCCACCGCGTCATGCAGCGCGGCGGGCAGCACAACATGCTCCTTGCCCTCCTCTCTCGCAAACGCTCCGAATGCCTCGGTATAATCATCAAAAAAATCCTCAAGCTCCGGAAAGGATGCCAGCACATCCGGCTTGATGTGCTGAAACTTTTGCGCATCGCGCACCGACCAGATGGCCCGGCAATCCTGCACCGGCACGCTGTCGCGCCACGCGGCGTTGTGCACCATGGCCTTGGCGGGGCGGCCGGTGTTGCACACAGCCACCACATCGGTGCGGCTGCCAGCGCGCTCAAAATTGCGCGACCCATTGAAGCGGATCACCATATCAGCGTCATCAATGCGCTGGGCGACCAAAGATTCAATATCGCCATTGCCGACAATCATGATCGTTCGCGTCATCGTATTTTCTGCCTCGACCTGATCACTGTGGTGCGGCCAGAGCTTTCAGCTCCTTGGTACGCGCATCCGTCAATCGCGCCTTGCAATCATCAACAATCATCGGCTCCATTGTGCCGCCGCGCACAGAAAAGCCCTCGGCTTCGCACTGTCCGTCGCGATAGGCAATCCAGGCCCGTTGCGCGTTCAGAAGTGCCTTCTCGGCTCCCTTTTGGTCATCCTCCAGATTGGCATCGGTTTCCTGCATGACAGCACGCGTCAGTTTCCACTGGGCGTTCAACGCCTTATCAGCCCTGTCAAATTCATTGGCAGCGCAATCGGTCATCTCAGCTTGCGTTTGCGGGTCACTGCAATTCAGCTTCGGCCCCACAGCATAGGCAGAGCCAGCGCTCATCACGAGACAGGTCAAAGCCGCAAATGCCAATCTCATAGCTTGCCCATCACCTTCTGGCGAAAACCATAGACCTCGCGGCTGCCAGCAAGCGGCACCAGCGTCACTTCGCGCTTTTGCCCCGGCTCAAAGCGCACAGCGGTGCCTGCCGGAATATCCAGTCGCATGCCGCGCACCTGTTCGCGATCAAACAACAGGCCCGCATTGCTCTCATAAAAATGATAATGGCTGCCCACCTGCACCGGGCGATTGCCGGAATTTTCCACCTCAATCGTCACGGTTGGCAGGCCAGCATTCAACTCGATCTCGCCGCTTGCGGCAATAATTTCACCGGGTTTCATTTTTGTCTCTCCCGTGGTTCACGCGGCAATGAACGGCGCACAGCCTTCAGCTTTCAGCACGCGAACCGTTGATGGTGGATTGTTGATCAGCTTTTGTGCCGGGCGAATGGGTCTGCGCACCAGCTCTCCACCACAATTGGGGCAAAAGCCGCCCAAGATGCCGTTAGCGCAATCGGTGCAAAAGGTGCATTCAAAACTGCATATCAGCGCATCCCGACTGTCTGGCGGAAGATCAATATCGCAGCATTCGCAATTGGGTCGAAGCGCCAGCATCGGCTCACCTTATCGGTTCGTGAACAGTGACCAGTTTGGTGCCATCGGGGAATGTGGCTTCCACCTGCACATCGTGGATCATTTCGGCAATGCCATCCATCACCTGATCGCGGGTCAGAACATGGGCACCCGCCTCCATCAGTTCCGACACCGCCCGACCATCACGCGCGCCTTCCACGACAAAATCAGAAATCAGCGCAATCGCCTCGGGATAGTTGAGCTTGACGCCACGCTCCAGCCTGCGCCGCGCCACCATGGCAGCCATGGAAATCAGCAGCTTGTCTTTTTCTCTTGGCGACAGATTCATGCGTGGTCCCCAACAAATCCTGTGTTTCAAATCGTGTGATTACAAAGTCCAGACTTTCGGCACAGACGCGCCCGCGCGCAAGGCCGAAATGACCGGGATCAGCATTTTTCTCAAGGAAAACCCGTCACTGCTCATAAAACGGGCAATCAGCTTGTCATTCCATAGGCTTGTGCCTGCAAAACCCTGTCCGCTCTGCGCATCCAGCACGCTGCGCACCGTTGCATGATGCGATTCCGCTTTTGGTCCAACATAGAGCAAAGTGGCAAAGGCCACATGACCATCGAGCACCGCCTTTTCTGCCGAGATGTCCTGTACCGGTCCCGAAAGCGCCAGCTCTTCGGCATGAATAAGCTTGCCAGCGCGGCGAATGCGCCATTGATCGCGCACCAAACCGTTTCGCATCACCTCGCCCATGGCCTTGCGCCCCAGCAAGATCGCCTCCACGGCCAAAAACTCAGCAGTTTCATGCAGATCCACATCCAGCTTGCGGCTCAGGGATGCCTGATCAAACACAATCGATTCCTGCGGCAGCCAATGCACCACCGCGTCAGCACCAACCGCGATGTGGCTTTTCACCTCCGCCGTGTCGCTGGATGCCTTATAAATTTTCTCGCAGGCTTGCGTGGTCAGGGTCAAATGCGTGCCAGTGCCAGCCTGAAACGCCCATTCCAGCCGATCGCCGCCGGTCAAGCCACCAGAGGAATTGATCAGCACGGCTTCCATGCGGCCATCAAAACTCTCCGGGATACGAATTTTGGCGCAGCCTTCCTGAAAGAAAGTGGCAAGCCGCGTCTTTCCATCCAGCATTTTGCTATCAAGCCGCCCGCGCCCAAAAGCCCGTTGCGGCCTGCTGATTTCGGCTGATTGCACGCCTGCTCCTTCACATCATCGCGACAAACGCGCACCCATGGCCAAAGAATCCGCATCCTCGCCCGCTTGGGCATTGGTTTTCAGCACGGTTGTGCAGGCTGTGCTGACAGCGCCGGTTCCCTTTTTCGCGCCATCCGCGCAAATATCCTTGGTTCCGGCCTTGGCCATCAGATCGCCACTGCGCGCGTTAAAAAACGCCCACATGCGCTTTGCGGCATAGACCGGCTCTTGCCCCTTCTCGTTCACGGCCTTACCGCTTATGGATGCCAGCGAAAAGCCAATGTCGCGCCCCGGCCAGTCATGGGTCTGGCCTGCAATTGTATAGGACAGGATTTTGGCCCCGCCCTTGCAGCGCTCGTAGGTGGCCGATGAAATCTTGTTACCCTTGATGACCGTTTCAGACCCTTCACAGCCGTCAAGCTCGGCCCAGCGGCTCAATGCCGTTTGCCCGCCATATTGCCAATAGGGCTTGCCGCCGCCGACATAAGGATTTGTGTTATCTTTCAGCCCCCAAAAGGCGATAATCGATATCGGTTGGGCGGGATTGCAGGTTTTAGGATCCGGCAGCCATTTGCCTTTGGACTGTCCCTCCTGCATCTGGGTGGGATAGCCTGCCCGCAGGCTCATGACGAAACCGGCTGCCGAGAAATCACGATTGCCATTGCAGATATATTGCGACAGCATTCGGCCACCGCCGGAATAGCCAGACGCAAACACCCGCGTGTCATCCACGCAAAAGCGCGCCTTCACCTGCTCAACAGCCTCGCTCAGGAACTCGGCATCATCCGGCCCATGTCCGGGCGTCACACCCGGCACATTCCAGGCATGGGTGCCCGGCATTTTGCCCACCAGCCCGCCTTCGGGGGCTGCAACGATAAAGCCGTTTTCGCGGGCCACATCCGGCCAGGCGCTGCGCTCCATCTGGGCTTTGGGAAAACTGTTGGAGCCATGCAGATCAAACACCACAGGCACTTTGGTTTTGGCAGTATAGCTTTGCGGTACAAACACCATAACCCGGCGCTTCACACCATCGGATTCAAACGACAGCTCCTGCAAGCCAGCGCGGGCCGTTAAGCCGCAACCGGATGCGGCCATGGCATGACCGACAAAACCACTGAAGCCTACAAACAATGCTGCACACGCACTCGCCACCAAACCCGGCCACCGCAAACCAGAAACGCCACTGCTTGTCATCAAGTTTTCCCTAAAGCATGTCGCGTTTAATTGTCCTCAATTAAACGATACCGCACATGCGACAAAATAAGAACGAAGCCTGTTAGCGTGACCCTATTCGCGCAAACAGGCTTCGTTACCGATGGCAGAAAATATCACATAGAATTGCAGCATCAAGGAAAACCACAAATACATCCTTAAACAGTCAAATGGCGGCGAGCCTCCTGGGTATCCAGAGTTTCAGCCGGGCCTTGATGCACAATCTCGCCGCGATCCATGATGTAAACATGGTCGGCAAGCTCACGGCAGAAGTCCAGATATTGCTCGACCAGCAAAATCGCCATGCCGGTTGAATCGCGCAAGTATCGAATAGCTCGGCCAATGTCTTTGATGATCGACGGCTGAATGCCTTCAGTCGGCTCATCCAGCACCAGAATTTTCGGCCTTGTGACCATGGCCCGGCCAATGGCCAATTGCTGTTGCTGGCCGCCCGACAAATCGCCGCCGCGCCGCGCCAACATGCTTTCAAGCACCGGAAACAGGCTGAAAATATCGTCGGGAATGGTTCGATCCTTGCGTTTCAAGGGCGCAAAGCCGGTTTCCAGATTTTCCTTGACGGACAACAGCGGAAAAATCTCGCGCCCCTGCGGCACATAGCCAATGCCCTGTTTGGCCCGGTTGAAGGGGGCCATGCCGTTCAATGTCTTGCCATCAAAAGCAATGGTTCCCCCTGACACCGGATGTTGTCCTGTGACGGCGCGCAATAGCGAGCTTTTACCCACGCCATTGCGGCCCAGAACACAGGTGATCTTGCCCATCGGCGCGTTCAAGCTGACCGAGCGCAGCGCTTGCGCGGCACCGTAATGGAGATTGACGTTTTCAACTGTCAGCATTGGTCGTTCCCGTATCGTTTAAGGTTTCCCCTCCCCAACCCCTCCCCACAAGGGGGAGGGGCTAGAAGGCCGACACCTTGCATTCTTTCAAAATCGCCTCAAACAGACGCAAAGCTCCCTGTGATATAAACAGGGCAGCCCAGGCTTAAGCCCTCCCCCTTGTGGGGAGGGTTTGGGAGGGGTTCTTCACCGCCCCAGATAATTTTCGATCACGCGCTGATCGTTGGAGACAAAATCAATCGAGCCTTCGGCCAAAACCGCACCTTCGGCCAAACAGGTCACTTTCACGCCGAGATCGCGGATAAAACCCATGTCGTGCTCCACCACCACCACGGAGCGGGTTTTGGCAATTTCACGCAGCAGAATGGCGGTTTCGGCCGTTTCAGCATCGGTCATGCCCGCCACAGGCTCATCCACCAGCAGCAGTTTTGGCTCCTGCGCCAGCAACATGCCAATTTCCAGCCATTGCTTTTGGCCGTGAGAAAGATTGGCCGCGAGATCATTCTTGCGGTGGCTCAGGCGAACGGTCTCTAAAATATTGTCGATCCGCTCACGGTCCTGCGCACTCATGCGGTAAAACAGCGTGGAGAAAACCCCGCGTGGCTTGTTCAGCGCCAGTTCCAGATTGTCCCACACGGTATGGCTTTCAAACACCGTGGGCTTTTGGAATTTGCGGCCAATGCCGAGCTGGGCAATTTCGGCCTCATCACGCTTGGTCAGATCAATCTTGCCGCCATCAAAAAACACCTCGCCGCTATCGGGCCGGGTTTTGCCGGTGATGATGTCCATCATCGTGGTTTTGCCAGCGCCATTCGGGCCGATGATGGCGCGCAATTCCCCTGGCTCCACCACAAAGGACAGAGAATTCAGCGCCTTGAACCCATCAAACGAGACGCAGACACCATCGAGATACAAAAGGCTGCTGGTGGTTTTATCGCTCATGGCTTGGCCTCCACAGTTTTATGGGCAATCTCGGCGTCTGCCGCATCCCGATATTCCTTGCGGCGGCCCCAGAGTTGCGAGGCGGTGCCCACAATGCCTTTGGGCAAAAACAGCGTCACCAGCACAAACAAGCCACCCAGCGCAAACAGCCAGGCATTGGGGAACAGGCCGGTAAAGATGGTCTTGCCACCGTTGACGAGGATGGCACCGATGATGGGGCCAATCAGCGTGGCGCGGCCACCCACCGCCGTCCAGATCACCACTTCGATAGAGTTTGCAGGTGCAAATTCGCCGGGATTGATAATACCGATCTGCGGCACATAGAGCGCACCGGCAACACCGGCCATCATCGCCGACACCACGAAGGTGAACAGCTTCATGTGCTCCACGCGGTAGCCCAGAAAGCGCGTGCGGCTTTCGGCATCGCGAATACCCACCAGCACCTTGCCGTACTTTGAGCGCACAATGGCAGACGCCAGCATCAGAGAGAGTGCCAGTGTCACGGCAGTAATGGCAAACAGGGCGGCGCGGGTGCCATCGGCCTGAATATTAAAGCCGAGAATGTCCTTAAAATCCGTCAGGCCGTTGTTGCCGCCAAAGCCCATATCGTTGCGGAAGAAGGCCAGCAGCAGCGCATAGGTCATGGCCTGGGTGATGATCGACAGATAGACGCCATTGACGCGCGAGCGAAAGGCAAACCAGCCAAACACAAAGGCCAGCAGACCAGGTGCGACAAACACCATAAGAGCGGCAAACCAGAACATATCAAAGCCATGCCAGAACCATGGCAGCTCTTTCCAGTTCAAGAACACCATGAAGTCCGGCAGGATCGGGTCGCCATAGACACCGCGCGGGCCAATCTGGCGCATCAGATACATGCCCATGGCATAGCCACCGAGCGCAAAGAATGCGCCATGGCCCAGCGAGAGAATGCCACAAAAGCCCCAGACCAGATCCAGCGCCAAGGCCAGCATGGCATAGGTGAGGTATTTGCCAAACAGCGCCACCATATAGGTGGGAATATGCAGGGCACTTGTCTCTGATGTGAGCAGATTGAGCGCTGGCACCACGATGGCCAAAGCCAGCAACAGGCCAATGGCAATCAGGATTTTACGATCCAGCGAGCGCAATAAAAACGAGGTGATCATGCCTCCACCGCCCTTCCCTTGAGTGCGAAGAGACCACGTGGCCGCTTCTGGATAAACAGGATGATGAGAACCAGCACGAGGATTTTGCCAAGCACGGCACCGGCATAGGGTTCAAGAAACTTGTTGAGAATGCCGAGCGAAAACGCCCCTACAAGCGTGCCCCAAAGATTGCCAACGCCGCCAAACACCACCACCATGAAACTGTCGATAATGTAGCTCTGGCCAAGGTTGGGCGAGACGTTATCAATTTGCGAGAGCGCAACACCCGCCATGCCGGCAATGCCGGAGCCGAGCGCAAAGGTAAACGCATCCACCCAAGGGGTGCGAATGCCCATGGAAGACGCCATGCGGCGGTTTTGGGTGACGGCCCGCATTTGCAAGCCAAAGGCCGAGCGCTTGAGCAACATGAGAAGTGCAAAGAACACTGAGAGCGAAAACACCAGAATCCAAAGCCGGTTCCAGGTAATCGTCAGGCCACCCAATGGGAAAGAGCCAGACATCCAGACAGGGTTGGACACTTCCTGATTGGTGGGGCCAAAAATGGAGCGCACCAATTGTTGCAGCATCAGGGAAATACCCCAGGTGGCCAGCAGGGTTTCCAGCGGGCGACCATAGAGAAAGCGGATGACGAAACGCTCGATCATCAAGCCAAAGGCTGCTGTGACCAAAAACGCCACAGGAAGAGCGATGGCGAGAGACCACTCAAACAGGCCGGGTGCATGAGCTTTCAGCACCTGCTGCACCACAAAGGTCGAATAGGCTCCCAGCATCACCATTTCGCCATGGGCCATATTGATAATGCCCATCACACCAAAGGTGATGGCCAGGCCAATGGCGGCCAACAGCAAAACCGAGCCAAGCGAAATTCCATAGGTGATATTCTGGGCCGAATTCCACAACGCGGCCTCATGCTGGAGCGAGGCAATGGCCGCATCAATATCGCCCTTCAAGGCGGGATCAGCGGTTTGCGCCGCATTGCCCAAGATGGAAAGGGCATCTTGTCCGCCAAGACCGCGAATGACCTTGATGGCGGCACGCTTTTCATCAACCGGACGGTTGGAGGTAAGAAGAGACACGGCCTGCGCCTGCACCAAAAGCTTTTTGACTTCGCTGTCTTTTTCCTTGGAAAGCGCCGTATCCAGCAATTCCAGATTTTCTTCGCTTGGAGCCTTCAACAGCGCATCGGCAGCACTCAGCCGAACTGCACGGTCAGGGCTCAGCAATGTCAAACCGCCTTGGGCAGAGCGAATGGCGCGGCGCAAATTGTTGTTGATCCTGATCCGGGTCATCGCCGATTTGGCTTCCTGCCCGGCGTCTGCACCCGTCATCGGGTCTTTCAAATTCAGCTTGCTGCCTGCCGATTTGACAATAAAAACAGCACCATCAGATTTGCGCGCATAAAGATCACCACCGCTTAACGCTTCAAGAGCTGGCACAGTTTTGATATCGCCGCTCTTGCCCAAAGCTTCGATAATTTTTTCGGCCTGCGCAAAATCAGCTATGCCCAGCGATTTGATCAGGCTGGCCGGGTCATCATCAGCACGGGCCACGGAAAGGCCAAAAGCCAGGATCAACAAAAGCCCGGCAGCCAGCACAGATGACAGATGGTTCAAACAGGATCGCAATGTTTCGGCCCTTTTTTATTCGATAGCATCGTTCGCTGTGAATGCCATTTCCGTTTTGATATGCCGCCTACCCCCCTCTGGCTTGCCAGCCATCTCCCCCACAAGGAGGGAGATCGGATAGTAGTTTCTGCCCAGTTTCTCTCTTGAACCGTCAATTCTGCGCAGGAGTCGACTAGGAGCAAAAGGCCAATTCCGCGTCGATCTCCCTCCTTGTGGGGGAGATGTCCGGCAGGACAGAGGGGGGTGGGCCTCATATCAAAACGATAAAGAGATACCCCACGAGAAAAAACTGCGGATGCCCACGCACCCGCAGCAAGTTTCAGGCTGGGAATAATTACGAGCCTTTGCCGCCGCATTTTCCGGTGGTGACGTTGAAATTGCCGCAGTTCATTGGCATGCGCCAATCGGCAATCAGGTCTTTGCTGTCTGGCAGGTAATCCGACCAGGCATCGCCCACCACTTCCGGGGTCTGCGAAACGATGTCGAACTGGCCATTTTCCTGAACTTCGCCAATCAGTACCGGCTTGGTGATGTAGTGGTTTGGCATCATCGATGCATAGCCACCCGACAGGTTTGGCACGGTCACACCCGGCAGAGCCTCGATCACCTTGTCCGGATCAGCAGAGCCTGCCTTTTCAACCGCCTTCACCCACATGTTAAAGCCAATATAGGCGGCTTCCATCGGGTCATTGGTCACGCGCTTGTCGTTTTTGGTAAAGGCGTGCCATTCCTTGATGAATTCGGCATTGGCAGGCGTATCGACCGATTCAAAGTAGTTCCACGCGGCCAGATGGCCAACCAGTGGCTTGGTGTCGATACCGGCCAGTTCTTCTTCACCAACGGAGAAGGCCATCACCGGAATGTCTTCCGCCTTGACGCCCTGATTGCCCAGTTCCTTGTAGAACGGCACGTTGGCATCACCATTGACGGTGGATATCACAGCAGTTTTCTTGCCAGCAGAGCCGAATTTCTTGATGGCCGCCACTTCGGTCTGCCAGTCAGAGAAGCCGAATGGGGTGTAATTGACCTTGATGTCTTCGGCCTTCACGCCCTTGGACTTCAGGTAGGCTTCCAAAATCTTGTTGGTGGTGCGAGGATACACATAGTCCGTGCCTTCCAGCACCCAGCGTTCGACGCCTTCATTCTTCATCAGATAGTCAACAGCCGGAATAGCCTGCTGGTTAGGTGCGGCACCCGTGTAGAAAACGTTGCGCTCGCTTTCTTCACCTTCAAACTGCACGGGGTAGAACAGAACCGAATCCAGCTCCTTGAACACCGGCAGCACCGATTTACGCGACACCGATGTCCAGCAACCGAACACGGCAGACACCTTGTCCTTGGAAATCAGCTCACGCGCCTTTTCGGCAAACAGCGGCCAGTTGGAAGCGGGATCGACCACCACGGCTTCCAGCTTTTTGCCAAGGACGCCACCCTTCTTGTTCTGCTCGTCAATGAGCATCAACATGGCATCCTTGAGCGTCGTTTCGGAAATCGCCATGGTGCCAGAGAGCGAATGCAAAATACCAACTTTAATCGTGTCATCTGCCGCAAATGCGCCGTGGAAAGCGGTGCTGGCCAGCATGGTACCCAGAAGCGCGCCCTTGAGCTGTGCTTTGAAGTTCATCTGATATTCCCCTCTTTTGCTTAGGCAACCTGTTGAATTGCAGGTCTTCGTGTTGCTGAAGAGAGTATCCATCGCTGCGGTGCAAAAACGTATACGTCGAATGACGTAGACGGCGGCATGGAGAGAGAAAAGAGCTTGAGTAGCTCTGTTGACCAAAAACGAAATCTGAAATATGTTCTCTTTTTGTTCCGAGAAAAGGTAAACGGTATGACCGAGCTAGAAGCCTTTATTGTTGAAGCGAAAGCCAATTGCTACATTGGACGCGCACCGAAAAACGATCTGTCATGCCGCGACGGCAGCCATGACCTCAGTTTTAAAAAAGCAGATTTCTCCTATCTCGACAGCTATTTCGGAGGCACCGATTTCATGGGACAGGAAATTGTTTGGCATCATGGCATCCCAATCTGGGGAATGAACTACTTTGGTAAAATCCTGCATGATGAACTGTTAGATGCTGAAACCGCAGGACGTATCATCACCACATCTCTACAAAATCTTTACATGCAGGGCCGTTTTTTAGGCGGATTCTCTCATGAGATTGAAGGCTACCGATATCGAGATCAGACTGAGGGTTCATACCGGCGCTTTACTGGTATAGAAACCATAAGCCGCGATAAGCTGTGCGTGTATCAACTTGATTATCATGGCGGAATGATCCGACCTTGAAACGAAACAGTCACAGCCCCCCTTGTAATATATTGCTTGTGCGCAATTTATAGTGCTAACACGAGCTCTTGTTTAGGGAGAGAAAAATTAGATGGCCGTATCCCATCGGCGCCAGATGCTGAGGCGTGGCACGGCACAGATGCACAATGCGCTGGATGCCATGATCGGCGCGTTCTCCTCCCATCGCGCTTATGAAGCCTATGTTCTGGGCACAGCCCGTTTTCGCTTGCCTCTGGAGAGCACGATAAAAAACTGCGCCCCCTTTGAACTGCTCAGCGGGTGGCAGCCGTCTTTGATTGGCGATGCCATACGGGCGGATATGTCTGCGCTTGGTTTGCCCACGGACGAGCCATTGCGCACCAAAGCCCATAAGGTCGCAGTGCCACAGCCGGAAACAATCGATGATTGGCTGGGCGTCTTTTACGTGCTCGAAGGCTCTTCGCTGGGCGCAAAGCTGCTTGTCAGGCGTTTGGACGCCCTGAACATCAATCACACCAATGGCGGTGCCCACTTAGCGACACTGGCCAAAGACTCTTCCAATTGGAGCGCCTTTTTGGCACTGCTTGACACCATCCCGGATGTGGATGAAGCACGCATGATCCATTGGGCCAATGCAACTTTTTCATTCGCCCATCAGGCGTTTGAAACCGTGATGGAAGACAGCCTTGCAGACCACTGACCTGACCAATTGCGACCGCGAACCCATCCATATTCCCGGCAGCATTCAGCCGCATGGTTGCCTTTTGGCCTGCGACGCGCAAGCATCCAGTGTGCTGCGGCATTCGGCCAATGCGGCAGCGTTTCTGGGCCTGACGGATCCAATAAATGGCCAGCGGCTTGAGGAACTGGTGGGCGATCAAATCACCCACGATCTGCGCAATGCCCTTTCCATGGCACCCGAAGCGTCACGGCCCGCTGTGCTGACCCATGTGCAGATCAATGGTGCCTATTTCGATATTTGCGCCCATAGCTTTCGCGGCCATGTCATTCTCGAATTTGAACGTTCCATGGGCATCAGCGAGCCACTTCAGCTGGCACGCGAGCTGATTGGCCGGATCAAAGATATCAAGGATATCAATAGCCTCATCAAAGCCTCGGCGCGCCTGGTGCGTGGCGTGCTCGGCTATGACCGGGTGATGATCTACCGCTTTGACGCGGACGGGTCCGGCAAGGTGATCAGTGAGGCCAAAAGGGCCGATCTGGAGAGCTTTCTCGGCCAATATTTCCCGGCATCAGACATTCCCCAGCAAGCCCGCAAGCTTTACATGCAAAACCCCATTCGCATCATTTCAGATGCCAGTGGCGAGCGCGTGCGGCTTGTGCCCGAACTGGATGCTTCCGGCGAGCCGCTGGATCTGTCATTTGCGCATTTGCGCAGCGTTTCTCCCATCCATCTGGAATATTTGCGCAATATGGGCGTTGGCGCGTCCATGTCGATTTCCCTGATGATGAATGGTGAGTTGTGGGGATTGATTGCCTGCCATCATTACAGCCCCAAAACTTTGGGGCTCTCGCAGCGCATTGCCGCCGAGATTTTTGGCGAGTTCCTGTCGCTGGAGCTTTTGGCCCTTCGGCAAAGCCTGAGACTGAATCTGTCAAACCAGACACGCCAATCGCTGGATCGGTTTTTGCATCTCGCCTCCCATCACACCGATGTGGAAGAGCTGTTTCGTGAAAGTCTGGCCGATTTTAAAGACCTGATTGAATGCGATGGCATTGGCCTGTGGATGAACGGTCAGTGGTCGTCGATTGGCACCACCCCGCCTGCGGCGGATATTGAGCCCTTGATGCATTTTCTAAGCAGTGTGTCGGAAGGGCAAATCTGGGCAAGCCACACTCTATCCAGCGCCTTTCCTCCGGCCGATGCCTATCATCAGGCCGTGTCCGGTGTGCTGGCCATCCCGTTCAGCCAAATTCCAAGGGATTATCTGGTCTTTTTCCGCAAAGAGAGATTGCAGACCCTCAACTGGGCTGGCAACCCGGATAAATCCTATACGACCGGTCCGTTGGGCGACAGGCTGACGCCGCGCAAGAGCTTTGCGATCTGGAAAGAAACCGTGCACCGGCAATCCAACGCCTGGAGCGACATTCATCGTGAGATTGCCGCTGGCATTCGCTCCGTGACGGTCGAAACCGTCCTGCGCCATAACGAAATCATGCAGGATGAACGTCAGAAGTCCGATGTTCGTCAGCGCATCCTGAACGAAGAGCTCAATCACCGGGTCAAAAATATTCTGGCGGTTATCAAGTCTCTGGTCGGCGCACCAGCCCGGCTTGAACAGAGCTTGAGCGACTATGTGGCGACGCTCAAAGGGCGCATCCAGGCGCTGTCCCATGCCCATGATCAGGTGATCCGCGGCAGCGGCACCGGCCAATTGCAGGATTTGCTCAAGGCAGAGCTTGGCCCCTACCATCACGACACGACCGCCATCCATATGGATGGTCCAATGGTCATTCTCGATAGCCGCGCCTATGCCGTTATGGCACTGGTGATCCACGAGCTGTCCACCAATGCGGCAAAATATGGTGCGCTGTCGCGCCCTGGCGGAACCTTGCGTGTGAGCTGGACGTGGACAGATCAGGGCGATTGCACGCTTGTTTGGCAGGAGACTGGCGGCCCCTTCGTTGAGCAGCCATACCGCCGAGGCTTCGGCTCGGCCTTGATTGACCGCAGCATCCCCTATGACCTTGGCGGCCAAAGCTCGGTGCGATTTGAGCCGACCGGCCTGGTTGCCGAACTGGTTATACCCTCACAATTTCTCAGTGGCTTTCGGCAGGCGGATTCGAAAGCGAACAACAACGCATTTTCTACGGACGCCTCTCCCATGTCAGTCATTGATAAAACCCTGCCACTCCTTTTGGTCGAAGATCAAATGTTGATCGCCATGGACGTTGAGATGATGCTCAGCGATGCAGGTTTTGAAAAAATAATGACGGCAGGCTCTGCCCCGAGTGCTCTGGCCCAGTTGAAAAACACCAAACCAGCCTTTGCTGTGCTCGATATCAACCTTGGCAATCACACTTCTGTGGCCGTGGCAGAAGAGCTTCGTCGCCTTGGCATCCCCTTCATCTTTGCCACAGGCTATGCGGAAGGATCGGTGGTGCCGGAATCGTTCAATGACGTGCCAGTGGTCAACAAGCCCTATGAGAGCGATAGATTATTGGCCGCCATCACCGCACGGCTCAACACACCATCACTGTCTTGAAAAAAAATCGGCTCTCCTCATCACCATGAAGAGAGCCGGTTTTCCATTCTACAGCGCTTCTCACCAGATATGCACAATACACGACGCATAGGTTTTACCGTATAGCTCACCCCCCTCTGCCCTGCCGGGCATCTCCCCCACAAGGACGGAGATCGACAAGGAGCAGACTTCCCGCTCCAAATCCAGCCTTCACCACGTCGAAACGCACCACCGTTTCAGTTGAAACGAGCGGGAACGCCTATCCGATCTCCCTCCTTGTGGGGGAGATGGCTGGCAAGCCAGAGGGGGTAAACGGCACATGAAAACCTCTGCGTCGAGACTGTGCCATTCCGATTAAAGGAATTATGCCGTCGGCTGATTGCGCAGTCTTTCTGCTTCAGCGTAAAATTTCTTTTCCCACTCATTGTGGTTGTCGAGACCTTCACGAATAAAGGGCGTGAAGATTGCCAGATGCATCAGCATCCAGTTGACCAGCTTTGCCGGGAATTTCAAAGGCTTGGTAAAATCAACAAACAGCACCACGCGGGTCTTGTCGGTGTGGTTCCAGGCTTCATGCTCATAGGCATCGTCAAAAATCAGCACCTTGCCCTCTTCCCAATGGCAAATCTGATCCTTGACCCGAATGGCAATGCGATCACTCTGCTCCGGCACAATCATGCCAAGATGCAGGCGCAGCACGCCATTGTAAGGGCCGCGATGGGCTGGCAGATGCTTGCCCGGCTCAAAGATTGAAAACATCACGGTGGTCAGACCGGGAATATTTTGCATGGCCTTCCATGTTTCCGGGCAGGCATCAATATTCTGCTGCGATTTCAAACCGAAACCCAGAAGAAAGAAGGTCTTCCAATGGTTGTCGGTGGAAATGGTCTTCACATCGGTGGAAATATCCTGAAAGCTTGGCAGCTCGCTCTGGCGCAACAAGATCTTGTCCAGTTCGGCGCGAATGGCCGGATAGGCTTTTTCAACCTCTTTTGCCCAGGGAAAGGTGGCATTGTCATAGACCGGCGGATTGCCAAGCTTGGCATATTTAAAATTCAAGCGCTCTGCCCAACCAACAATGCTCATAAAAAACCGGGTAACGCGGCTGGGCCGCTCCATCGGCGCAATGCCACTGGTGCCGAAACTTTGTTCGTGCGGGGCGGAGGATTTAGAGGCGGGCATATCCATCGGATGACACTTTCTTCCTAGAAAGACCAATCGGTTAACGGGCGTGTGGCTTTTCGTGTTTCAGTTTTCGAACCGGCGCAAAACAAAACACGACAAAATTGATCTGGTATTTCGATTGGCCAGCAAAATACGGATAAATTGCGACATACACGCTCAGAATACGAATACAAGAGACGAAAACAACAGGCTTTTGCGCAGAATCAATCAGCCAGCGCTTGCCAAAGCCCGATAATCCCTCCAACAATTCATTGAAAACAAAACCATAGCCACACAGGATCGTAAAATTTCGCATGGCCGCACGCCAACGCATTATCCCGGTTCGACGTCAGTATAATCGCTGGGTGGCCGACCAGACGCTGGAAGATTATGCCCTGCGGTTTACCGCCAAAAGCGCGCGCCGCTTTTCCTCCAGCCGCATTTCGCAAACCGCCATCGGGGCCATTTCCTTTCTGGCGCTGGAGGCCATCGGCGGCACCATCACCTTGTCTTACGGCACCACCAATGCGTTTTTCGCCATTCTGGTGGCTGCCTTTCTCATGCTGCTGGTGGGCCTGCCGATCAGCCGTTACGCCATCCGCGAAGGCGTGGATATTGATCTACTGACCCGTGGCGCGGGCTTTGGCTATATCGGTTCCACCATCACCTCGCTGATCTATGCGGGCTTTACCTTCATGCTGTTTGCCATTGAGGCATCCATCATGACCGGCGCACTAAACCTCGCCTTCGGCATTCCACCCTCCATAGGCTATGTCATCTCGGCGATTGTGGTCATTCCGCTGGTGACCTACGGTATCCAGTTGATTTCGCGCTTTCAATTGCTCACCCAGCCAATCTGGATTGTGCTGAACATCGCGCCCTTCGTGTTCATTGCCTTTCAGGATTGGAGCAAGTTTGACCTCTGGCAGGCTTTTGCCGGGATCAGCCATTCCAATGCGGGCATTGAGCCAACTTCCCCCTTTCGCCTGGCGGATTTTGGCGCAGCCTCTGCCGTTATTCTGGCACTGATGCCGCAAATTGGCGAACAGGTGGACTTCCTGCGCTTTCTACCGCCCGAAGGTGGGCGCAAATTGCGGCATCGGCTCGCCGTGTTTCTGGCCGGTGCTGGCTGGGTGGTGGTGGGCGTGCCAAAGCTGTTGGCCGGCTCGTTTCTGGCGGTTCTAACCCTCTCCAATGGTGTTTCTCTGCAAAATGCCGCCGATCCGGCCCATATGTATCTTACCGCCTTTGGCTATATCGCCCCCAACCACACCATTGCCCTGTTACTGATGGTGGCCTTCGTGGTGGTGTCACAACTCAAGATCAATGTGATGAATGCCTATGCGGGCTCGCTGGCATGGTCCAATTTCTTCTCGCGCCTCACCCATAGCCATCCGGGCCGGGTGGTGTGGCTGGTGTTCAATGTCGGCATCGCCCTTTTGCTGATGGAGCTTGGCATCTATCGGCTTTTGGAAGCAACGCTTGGCATTTTCTCCATCATCGCCATGGCGTGGCTGTGCACCATTTCCGCCGATCTGTTCATCAACAAGCGCTTGGGGCTGGCACCAAAGGGCATCGAATTCAAACGCGCCCATCTCTATGACATCAACCCCGTCGGCTGCGGCACATTGCTCATTTCAGCAAGCCTTGCACTCGCGGCCCACTTTGGCCTGTTCGGGGCGCTTCTGGCCTCGCTTTCCACCTTTATCACCCTGCTCGCCTTTGTGATTTCGCCGCTAATCGCATGGTCGACGAAGGGCAAATATTATCTGGCCCGCAAGCCGCGCCAAAGCTGGAAGACGCTGCACCAGATCACCTGCTCCATCTGCGAGCATCCGTTTGAGCCGGAGGATATGGCGTGGTGCCCCGCCTATGCCGCCCCCATCTGTTCGCTCTGTTGCTCGCTCGATAGTCGCTGCCATGATATGTGCAAGCCCAACGCCCGCCTGAACACGCAAGTCGGCACGGTCGCCCGCAAACTGCTGCCGGACACGGTGATTGACCGGCTGATGACCCGCCTTGGCCGCTACGCGCTAACCAGCGTGGGCGCGATTTCGCTGATCGGAGCCATTTTGGCGCTGATTGCCCATCAGGTCTCCGCCGCCTCGCCAGAGACGGCGCTGGTGGTCAATGGCACCATTCTGATTGTTTTCTTTGTCTTTTCCGTCATCGCCGGAATTGCCACATGGTTTTACGTGCTGGCGCACGATAGCCGGGTGGTGGCCGAAGAGGAATCCTATCGCCAAAACAGCCTGCTTTTGAAAGAAATCTCCGCCCACAAAAAAACCGATGCCGCCTTGCAAAGCGCCAAGGAAACCGCAGAAGCCGCCAACCGCGCCAAGAGCCGCTACGTGGTCGGCCTGTCCCACGAGTTGCGCACCCCGCTCAACGCAGTCCTTGGCTATGCGCAATTGCTGGAGCAGGACGACACGATCCCTGCCCCGCGCCAACCGGCCATCAAGGTCATCCGCCGCTCGGCCGATCATCTCTCCGGCCTGATTGATGGTTTGCTGGATATTTCCAAAATCGAGGCGGGGCGGCTGCAAGTCACACCTGCGGAGCTGAATATTCACGATTTTCTCGACCAGATTGTCGATATGATCCGCCCACAGGCAGAAGCCAAGGGGCTGATTTTTGCCCACACCCGCAGCAAGAACCTCTCGCAATATGTGCGCACCGACGAGCGCCGCCTGCGGCAAATTCTGGTCAATCTGCTCTCCAATGCCATCAAATTCACCGATACGGGCACCGTGCGTTTTGATGTCGATTACCGAAGCCAGGTGGCCAGCTTCACCATTGCCGACACCGGACGCGGCATTGCGGAAAAAGACATTGAGCGGATTTTTGAACCCTTCCAGCGCGGCGAGGCCGATAGCACCCGCCCCATGCCGGGGCTTGGCCTTGGCCTGACCATCACCAAATTGCTGACCAACACCTTGGGCGGCGAAATCACCGTGCAAAGCCAGCGTGACACTGGCACAACATTTCGGGTGCGGCTGATGCTGTCTGCCGTGGTGCGGCCCAGCACCGCCCCGAAAGCCGAGCGAAAAATCCATTCTTACGATGGCCCGCGCCGCACCCTCGTGGTGGTGGATGACAACGAGGACCACCGCGACCTGATGCGCGAGGCGCTGGCCCCCTTGGGCTTTATTGTGCTCACCGCCAACAGCGGGCCAGATTGTTTGGCGCTGATTGAAGGCGTCAAACCCGATCTGTTTTTGGTGGATATTTCCATGCCGGGCATGAACGGCTGGCAATTGGTGGAAAGGTTGCGCGATGCGGGCCAAACCGCGCCTATCCTGATGCTGTCGGCCAACATAGGCGATGGTGCGGTGCGCGAACCCGGCTCCAGCGGCCATAATGATGCCATCCCCAAGCCGGTGGATGTGAAAATGCTGCGCGACAAGCTGGCCCACCATTTGAAACTGACTTGGCTCTACGCCGATGACATCACGCCAGACACACCTAAGGCCAAGCCGCCTCTGGTTTTGCCCGATGCCAGCGCCATTGAAGATTTGCGCCAATTGGCCCAGATTGGTTATAAACGCGGGCTGGACGGCAAGCTGCAAGAGCTGGCAACCAACCCGGATTATCAGACCTTTGTCGAAGAGCTGCGCGCCTTTGTGCAAGCGTTTGACATGGCCGGATTGATCGCCCGTCTGGATACAATCGAGAAAGAGAAACCCCGTGGCTGAGACCTCCTCTCCCCCCGCCTCCTCTCCGCGCGATATTGTGCTGCTGGTGGATGACAGCCCGGAAACGCTGGGCTTTCTCACCGACGCTTTGGAGCAATCCGGCTTTTCGGTGCTGATTGCCACCTCCGGCCAGGCCGCCCTTGGCATTGTCGAGCGCATCAGCCCCGATTTGATCCTGCTGGATGCCATCATGCCCGGCATGGACGGCTTTGAAACCTGCCGCCAGATCAAGGCGAACCCTTCTGTTTCGCAAGTGCCGGTGATTTTCATGACCGGCCTGACCGAGACAGAACATGTGGTGCACGCGCTGGATTCCGGCGGGGTCGATTACCTCACCAAGCCGATCAATATTGATGAACTGCGCGCCCGCATCCGCGTGCATCTGTCCAACGCCCGCTCGGCCCAAAGTGCGCGCGTGGCACTGGACGCCGCAGGCCGCCACCTGATTGCGCTGCGCGGCGATGGCAGCCTGCTATGGTCCACGCCTCAGGCCAGCCGATTGGTGAGCGATGCCACCGGGTTTGATGACGGATTGGAAACCGTGACCCGCTCGATTGCTGACACCATGAAAGGCAAAGGCACCCTTGCCCGCGACAAGGCCTTTACCCTGCCGCAAGCGGAGGCCGCCAGCCTTCAGATCACCTATCTCGGCTCCATGGGGGCCGACGAATTTCTCTTTCGCCTCACCCAGACCAACACCCAGCGCGAAGACGAACAACTCCGCCAGGCCTTTGGCCTCACCGTGCGCGAATCTGAAGTGCTGCTGTGGATTGCCCGCGGCAAACCCAACCGCGACATCGGCGAAATTTTGGGCCTCGCCGCCCGCACTGTGAACAAACACTTGGAGCAGATTTACGTGAAGCTTGGCGTGGAAAACCGGGCGTCTGCGGCGGTGAAGGCGGCGGCGGTGCTTCGGGTGGAGTGAGGGGCGTTTGCGCAAGGATACCCCCCTCTGCCCTGCCGGGCATCTCCCCCACAAGGAGGGAGATCGACAAGGAGCAGACTTCCCGCTCCACATCCAGCCTTCACCACATCGAAACTCACCACCGTTTCAGTTGAAACAAGCGACAACGTCTATCCGATCTCCCCACCTGTGGGGGAGATGGCTGGCAAGCCAGAGGGGGGCATCCTTGCACCGAGGTCCACCATCCCCTCACTCAAGAATCGTCGCCAACCGTGCCAACACCTCATCCACAATCTCGCTCGGCACGGATTCAAGCTTTTTGCCCTTACGCGCCGCCAAATCGAGCGCACGTGGCTGATCGCAACGCACAACACCCGTGGTGCGCAAACCAATCCCGCTATGCGTCTTGAAAACCAGGAGCCGTGATTCAGTGCGTCTCATATTTTGCCAATGCATTTGCCACCGCTTGCTCACCTTCTAGAAATACCTCGTCTGCATCCCGACGCACGAGTGTCCGTTGGAGGGCCGCCGTCAGCGTCTCAGCAGTTATTATAAGAACCCCAAGACGCTCTGCCTGCTCGATATCTCCTCGTATCTCTGATCGTTTCTTGGATGTTACAATTACCGGCAAGACTTTTAAGTGTTTATTGTTTGACGCCTCGAGTCTGCTGCGGACAATTTCTGACCGCTCAATCAAAAGTGGAAGTTTATTGTCAGTCTTCAGCGGGCCAGTGGTACATTCGATGACCGCAAAATGACCTTGAGGCGTCGTCGCGATTAGGTCCGGAGCCTCTTGCAATTTTGGGGTTTGACCTAGGTTGGTAACGCTGAATCCCAACATCCACAGTAGCCATGCCACACCTGATTCCAAATCACGAGCATTACCTTTTCCGGGCTGTTTCGCCAGAAAGTCGGCCAGACTAGCTAATTTATGATCAAACGCTTCGTATGAAGCACGGCGTGGATTTTGCGCCATACTCGGATCCGCAATCCATCCTTGATGATAGACTATACCGGAATATGATGCGTAAGCTTGGACGACGGCAGCTCTCGGAACTTGAATTTTTGTGCTCCCCCGACGCACACCATCTGTTCCGACTATCCAATCCATGACCTCGCCAGAAACAACGCCTCGTTCGACAAGATTTCCGCCGCCCATAACTCTGTAGGTTACACCTGCCTTGGCAGGATCACAGGCGGGCGACATTCTCACTGCGATTTCACACTCCGTGCCTGTTACCAAAGTCGAAAGGTCTATTGCTATAATTCCGAGAGCAACGGCCTCAATTGCTATAACGTCTGACCGCAAAGTTCCCACGCGATAATGGTTCATCAGCTCTTGAAGACCATCATATGGAATAGTCGCGCCCTTTAATTCCCAATCCAGTTCTGGCTGTAGTTGTTGGAGTTCCGCTTGACCTCCTAGAACCGTCAGCACTCCGATGCGCTCGTTCGGCATTCCGTCACTGTGGAATGGCTGATAATGCCCGCCATATCGACCAGAAGAACCGCTAAACTGGATGTCACCTTGGGGAGTGCGGATTACACCCCTCAGTGCTTCCGCTAGGAAATCCTCGGGACTAATATCAATTTCACTCAACCGGAAATGGCCTGCCCTTACCCGTTTAAAAGAAAACGAGCCGAGCGGTGCAAACGGCGTTGTCGCGCCGAAAATAAGTCTGGCCTGTAGCAGTTCAAATCCTGTAGCCGTTTCCAATGCCACGTAGCAAAAACTGGGATGCTTAATGCCATCTCCCCAATCTCTGATTGACGCGAAGAATGCGTCGACTGAGTCATTTAAATCCATTTTCCCTCCGAATTGCGGATGCAGTGTCTATTAGTTAAAAAAATAATTTCCTCATGGCACCAGCAACAATCCACCCATTAAAACAGAAAACAACTCAAGAGGCACCTTCACGAATATTGCGCTCATGACCCGATACAAAAAGGCGCAAAAGCAGAGCCTTTGCGCCGAAACTTCTCTAAAAATGACAGCCTTAGTATCACGCCGCAAGCGGCGTCGCATCCCGTGGAATTTCGACGTCAATCTCCAAAATCGACACATGCTCATCGCGGTCCACCTTGATGCGCACTTTGTCCGCATCCACTTGGACGTGTTTGGAAATCACGGCCAGAATTTCCTCGCGCAGGATGGCGACGAGGTCGGAGCCTTGGGAGGCGCGCTCGTGGGCGAGTAGCACTTGCAGGCGCTCTCGCGCCATCGGCGCGGTTTGGGGTTTGCGAAAGAGGTTGAAAATGCTCATGCGGCCCTCCGGGAGAAAATCTTGCCGAGCAGACCTCGCTTCTCCTCGGGCAGAGTAACAGGCAGATCTTCACCGGCCAAACGGCGGACGGCTTCGAAATAGGCGGTGGCAGCCGCACTCTTGGTGTCGGCCAGCGTGACGGGAGAGCCCATGTTCGAGGCCTTCAGCACGTCAGAGCTTTCAGGAATGATGCCAAGAAGCGGGATGGACAGGATTTCCAGCACGTCTTCCACCTTCAGCATATCGCCGCGCTGGGCGCGGGCGGCATCGTAGCGGGTCAGCAGCAGGTGCTTTTCCATGCGCTCGCCGCGCTCGGCCTTGACGGTTTTGCTGTCCAGAAGACCAATGATGCGGTCCGAGTCGCGCACCGAAGACACTTCCGGGTTGGTGACAACCACAGCCACATCGGCATGGCGCATGGCCAGCGTTGCGCCGCGCTCAATACCAGCGGGGCTATCGCAGACCACCCAGTCAAAATGCTGCTTCAGCTCGGTGATCACCCATTCAACACCTTCCGGCGTGAGATTGTCCTTATCGCGGGTCTGCGAGGCGGGCAGCAAAAACAGCGTGTCCAGCCGCTTATCGCGGATCAGCGCCTGCGTCAGCTTGGCATCGCCCTGAATCACATTGACCAGATCGTAAACCACCCGGCGCTCGGCACCCATCACCAGATCGAGATTGCGCAAGCCGACATCAAAATCCACAACGACAACTTTTTCGCCGCGCTGGGCGAGTGCGGCACCAAGGGCGGCAGTCGATGTGGTTTTGCCAACCCCACCCTTGCCTGATGTCACAACAATGACCTTCCCCATCTTGCTCTCCTGTCTTTCGCCGTGCTGTGTTTCACAGTCTGCGGCCAAGCTGCTGGTATTTTTTTTAAATCCGGCGGATGCCGAATCAAATTCATCAATTGTCATAGGCAACAAAGGCGGCGTCAAACTGACCTCAGGCCATTTTCGCTGCTTTTATCGCGTCGCCTTCCAGCCAAAGCTGCACCGGCTTGCCCAACAATTCTGGCGGCAGATCCTCGGCCATTTTGTAAATGCCGTCGATGGCCACCAACTCGGCCTCCATCTTGCGGCAAAAAATCCGCGCCGTAGAATTGCCAACCGAGCCTGCCATGGCCCTGCCCCGCAAGGCACCGTAAATATGGATAGAGCCGCCCGCGATAATTTCGGCACCCGATGACACCGCACCCAACACCGTGACATCGCCCTCGGTAAAAATCACCGATTGGCCAGAGCGAACCGCCTCAGGGATCATCAGCGACTGCACAGCACTTCGCACCTCTGGCGCACGTTCCTGCGTGGCGGTCTCGGGCGCTGGCTGCGGCTCGTCTTTTTCAATCTGCTCGGCCGCAGGGTCTGGCGCGGGCTTGGGCACTTCGACATCAGAAACCGGACGGCCACCTTTCAGGATTGGCGGCATGCCGCGTTCCACCATCGATGGCTTGGCACCTTCCAGCCCCATAATGCTGACATTGCGGCTGGCAAGCTTGGCAATCAGGTCTTTCAACTGTTCGCGGTCAATCGCCAGATCTGCCACATCAAGCACCACCGGGCGGCCCAAAAAGAAGCCAGCCGAACGCGAGGCGAGATCATCCAGCCGCTCAAGCCACTGATCCACCGGCAGATCCGGCGAGAGCACAACCGCCAAAAATGACCGGCCTTTTATTCTGATGGAACGTGGTTCTGTTAGCACTTTGGTCATCTTCGTAAACAAATCATTGCCGAGTTTTACGGCTGATTTGGTTAACAAAAGGTTAACGAGAAGAGGAAGGACAGGTCGAAGTAAGCAAGAGAACTGGAAATTCTGAGGCAGAAAGCGACATTTTCGCTCCCTTCGCAAAAACAGATTTTATTCTTACACCATAAAAGGTTAAGGCAAAAAAATTCAATCAGACAATAACACCAAAACAAAAAAGCCCGGCACAGTGCCGGGCTTTTCTGGTGCGTTAACACATGAGCGAACTATTCGTTCTGGAAATAAGAGTATTTGCCGTCTGGGCCCTTCTTCCAGGTGTACATCACGTAGTCGGGACGGGTGATGTCGCCCTTGGCGTCGAAGCCGATCGGACCGATAACGGTCTTGAACGGACCCTTTGCCTTCATGGCTTCAGCCACCTTTTCAGGATCAATCGTGTTGCCTGCCTTGGCGGCTTCGGCAATGATCTGAAGGGCAGCATAAGAATAGAGCGTGTAGGCTTCAGGCTCGAAACCAGCAGCGCGGAACTTCTTGACCACGTCCTGAGCGTCTGGGTTTTTGCGTGGATCTGGTGGGAAGGTCATCAGCGTACCGTTAACAGCATCACCAGCGATAGAGGCCAACTCGTTCGACGTGATACCGTCGCCCGAAATCATCGTTGCCTTCAGACCCTGGTCAGCCATCTGACGCAGAATAAGGCCTGCTTCTGTGTGAAGGCCACCGTAGTAAAGCACGGTAACACCGGCTTCCTTCATCTTGGCGATCAGGGCCGAATAGTCCTTCTCGCCCGGAGTGATGCCTTCATACATCACTTCCTTGCCGCCAAGCTTGTTCAAGGCCTTCTTGGTTTCATCAGCAAGGCCCTGACCGTAAGGGGTCTTGTCGTGCACGAAGGCAACCTTGGCATCCTTGAAATGATCAAAGATATACTGGCCAGCAACAGCGCCCTGCTGGTCGTCACGGCCGCAGGTGCGGAAGGTGTTCCACATGCCGCGTTCGGTGAACTTCGGGTTGGTCGAGGCCGGTGTGATCTGCAAAATGCCGTTTTCGGCATAGACTTCTGAAGACGGAATCGACACGCCCGAGTTGAAGTTACCGATGACGAATTTCACGCCGTCAGCCACAAACTTGTTGGCAACCGAAATACCCTGCTTCGGGTCAGACACGTCATCACCCAGATCGATCTTGATCTTCTCGCCGTTGATGCCACCTGCTGCATTGATGTCAGCAGCAGCCTGCTCTGCACCCTTTTGCAGCTGTGCGCCAAACGCAGCGTTCGGGCCTGTCAGAGGACCAGCCACGCCGACAAGGATATCGGCCTTGGCGGCACCACTGAAGGCGACCATAGCCGTCAAAGCTACGGCCGAAAGAAGCGACTTCTTCATTCTGAGACTCCCAGTTTTTGAGGCGGGTTTGTTTCGAATTCCAACACAACACCCACCAGGATTGCGCCGGTAAACTGCTCCACTCTTTCCACCGTTCCGTGTTTGAAAATTCATCCGACGGACAGTGTAACACTTTAAATCTTCTGGATAATTTTTGACCTAACGCAATTTAGACTTCTTGAATTATCCAGTCGTCTTCTCTGTGTTCTTTTCACCATCAAAGGCGAGAAAAACCAGCATGTCAATCTTTCTTCTTCCAAGATAATGAAGAAGTGCGATCATACAGCCAATAGTAATTGTTGGTCATCTGATCTGTGCGGCGCAAGCGGAAGCCAACCACCGCAAAAGCCAGCAAAACAACAAAATCGATCAGGTAAAGCGGTGCGTCCAGCATACCACCGTCAAACAGTGCATGATGCAAGAAACGCATCACCAATGCCAGAAGCAGCGAGTAGACAACGATGCGACCATAGCCTTCCCAACTTTCTGCCACCGCCTTGCCGGTCCGCCAAGCGGTCCAGAACCCGAGCAACACCACCAAAACGCGCAAAACGATGCGAACCGGATCTGGCTCAGCGTCAAAAAAAAGTCCCTGCATCTCAGTTTCCCTTCCCGCCTATCAATGGCGACCGCCTTCGAGATAGGCCGCCCGCACCTGTGGATCGGCCAGCAATTCCTTGCCCGATCCGCTCATGGTCACACGACCATTGACCATCACATAGGCGCGATCCGAGAGTTTTAGCGCCGCAAAGGCATTCTGCTCGACCAGGAACACGGTGAGCCCCTCTTCCTGATTGAGCTTTTTGATCGCCTCGAAAATCCCCTTGACGATCAGTGGCGCGAGACCAAGTGACGGTTCATCCAGCAAAAGCAGTTTCGGGCGCGCCATCAGCGCGCGACCAATGGACAACATCTGCTGTTCACCACCCGAGAGCGTGCCGCCACGCTGGCTTTGACGCTCTTTGAGGCGTGGAAACAGTGTGAAAATCTTCTCGATATCCTCATGGAAATATTTGAGATTATCGAGACCTGCGCCCATTTGCAGATTTTCCATCACCGTCATGCGCGGAAAAATCCGCCGCCCTTCGGGCGATTGCGCGATACGCTCGCGGGCAATCAGATGGGTGGGCATTTTGGTAATGTCCACACCATCAAAGATGATCTTGCCAGCGCGCGCCTGCGGGCTGCCGCAGATGGTCATCATCAGCGTGGATTTACCCGCGCCGTTGGCCCCAATCAGACTGACGATTTCGCCTCTGTTGACCTCTACGCTCACGCCATCCAATGCACGGATATTGCCGTAAAAAGTCTCAACAGACTGTACTTTCAAAAGTGCATCACCGGCCATCAGACATTGCCTCCGGCAATCGCTTCCACATCCGAAATCGCTTCATCCAATTCTTCATCCTCAACCCCCAGATAGGCCGCAATCACCTTGGGGTCATTTTGCACATGCTCAGGCGTACCATCGGAAATCTTTTGGCCATATTCCAGCACCACGACATGATCGGAAATTTCCATCACCACCGACATATCGTGCTCGATCAGCATGATTGATGTGCCGACGTCATCGCGAATACCATTGAGCAAAGTGTTCAACGCCAGAGACTCGCGCGGATTGAGACCCGCTGCCGGTTCATCGAGACACAAAAGCTCTGGTCCGGTGCACATGGCACGGGCGATTTCCAACCGGCGCTGCGCGCCATAGGGCAGATCGCCCGCCGGATCATCGGCACGATCAATCAACTCGGCCTTTTCCAGCCAATATCGAGCGGTCTCGATCGATTTTTCCTCGGCCTTTTTATAGGCCGGAAGCCCAAGCAGGCCTAAAATCGTATAGCCCGACGCCTTCATCAGCGTGTTATGCTGGGCCACCAACAGGTTTTCCAAAACAGTCAGACCGGAGAACAGGCGGATATTCTGGAACGTGCGGGCGACCTTGGCCTTTTTGGGAATTTCAAAATCCGACAACCGTTCGAGCAGGAATTCCTTGCCGGACTTCTGCTTCAAGGTGATCATGCCCATGGTGGGTTTGTAGAACCCGGTGATGCAGTTGAACACCGTGGTTTTGCCAGCACCGTTGGGGCCAATCAGAGCCGTGATTTCACCGCGCTTTGCTTCAAACGACAGGTCATTGATGGCCATAAGGCCACCAAATTTCATCGACAGATGTTCGACCTTTAGAATTGCGTCTTTGCTCATATTCTTGTTTCCGGAGGTCATCAGCCATGCCCCTCCTTGGTGAAGCTACCAGAGACGGCTTTTCGTTCCTTGAGGAAGGCCGTCGGCTCTCGTGTTCCAACAAAACCGCGTGGCTTGAACAGCATGACCACCACCATGGCAAGCCCGAACAGCAACATGCGATAAAGCTCAGGCGTGAAGTCCGGCCCAAACACATGCTTGAGGAAGTCCATATCGCGCAGCAGTTCGGTGCCGCCAATCATGACAACAGCAGCAACCGCAATACCGGTGAGAGAGCCCATACCACCCAGAACCACAATGGCGAGAATGACCGCGGATTCGAGGAACACAAAGCTTTCCGGTGAAACAAAGCCCTGACGTGCGGCAAAGAATGAGCCTGCAAACCCGCCAAACATGGCCCCCGTTGCAAAGGCGGTCAGCTTGGTGGTGACGGTGTTGATGCCGAGCGAACGGCAGGCAATTTCGTCCTCACGCAAGGCTTCCCAGGCCCGGCCAATCGGCATGCGGCGCAGACGAATGGTGACATAGGCTGTCAGCATGCACAGTGCCAATGCCAGATAGAACAGGAAGATCTTGTAATAGGCCGAGGACATCGACAGGCCAAACGTCTTGGCAAATCCATGGGCTGAAGCGTCAAACGGCATGCCAAACAGGGTTGCCTTTGGAATGCTCGACACGCCGAAGGTGCCTTGCGTCACATCTGTCCAGTTGATCAGCACCAGACGGATGATTTCGCCAAACGCCAGCGTGACAATGGCCAGATAATCGCCGCGCAGGCGCAGCACCGGAAAGCCGAGGATGATCCCCCACAGGGCTGCGAAAATGCCCGACAGCGGCAGAAGAAGCCAAAATGACAGGCCAAAATGCTGGGACAAAAGTGCGTAGGAATAGGCACCCACCGCATAGAAGGCCACATAGCCGAGGTCGAGCAGACCGGCGAGGCCAACAACGATGTTGAGCCCCCAGGCCAGCATGACGTAGATCAGGATCTGGATGCCGAAGTTATCGATATATTTCAACGAGCCTTGAGTGCCGACCAGAAACAGAATGACCGGCGGGTACAAAATCAGGGCAACGAGCGCGATTTTGAGAAAATGCGTCTTGAAATAGGAAGGCTTGGCCACTTCCAGCGACACCGGCTTTGTCGAGGCCCGCATTTTGCGTGCCTTGGCCCATGGCGCAAAAAAAGCAACAATGGCAAACCGGCCAATGGCGGCAATGGCAACGAAAATCGCCAGCAATCCGGGGCGCGTATACCAGATCAACTCGTTGTTGATATTCTGATCGGTCTTGACGCCGATATAGAGGATGAACATGCCCAGCGCAATTACGCCAGCAAACACAGCCTCTTTGATGGCCCGCACCATCAGGCCATCGGTTTTGGTCACAGCAGTATCAGTTGAGGACATGGATCAGACCTTCTCCACTTCGGGACGGCCCAAAATGCCGGTTGGTTTGAAAATCAGCACAAAAGCCAGAATGCCAAACGTGGCAACGTCCTTGTAGGCGATGGTGAAATAGGCAGACCATAGCGATTCAATCAGACCGATCAACAAACCACCCAGAACCGCGCCGGGAAGCGAGCCAATGCCGCCGAGCACCGCAGCCGTAAACGCCTTGACACCCGGAATGAAGCCATCGGTAAACGACGCAACACCATAATACATCAGATACATGGTGCCTGCCACGGCAGCCAGCGCAGCCCCCATCACGAAGGTCACGGAAATCGTCTTGTCAACATCCACACCCAGCAGAGCCGCCATCTTACGATCCTGCTCGGTGGCGCGCTGGGCGCGGCCAAGCGGGGTTTTGTTGACGATATACCAAAACGCTGCCAGCAAAACGGCTGTGACCGCAACAATGATCAACTGCTTCAGGGCAATGGTAATGCCGCCAAAATGATAGACATCATTGACCAGAGCCGGAATGGGCTTGTTGCGCGGACCTTGGGCAACCTGAATAAAGTTGGACAAAGCGATGGACATGCCGATCGCCGTGATCAGCGGAGCCAGGCGAAACGAACCGCGCAAAGGGCGATAGGCAACGCGCTCGATTGTCCAGTTCCACAGACCGGTCATCAGCATCGAGACAACCAGCATGATCAACAATGCAAGCGCCACCGGGATGCCTGCAAAAAATGATGTCAAAACCAGAAAAACGATCAATGCTGCAAAACCACCGAGCATGAAAATATCGCCATGGGCGAAGTTGATCATACCGATGATGCCATAGACCATGGTGTAGCCAATTGCCACGAGTCCATAGATGGACCCAAGCGTAAGCCCATTAATGAGCTGCTGGATGAAGTAATCCATACATTATCCCCTGAATGCCCATGTAAAGCGGCATTCCTTGTTTGTCCCGTTCGGGTTCTTCGTGTTGGTGCAATTTGTTATCGCTTTCGAGCCAAATGTGAAGCCCAAATGAAAAAGAAAGCGCTTTTTTCTGCCAATTGCTCATTTTCAGTGCATATCTGAAAGAATCTTGGCAGAAAACTCAAATCTGCGCACAAAAAACGCGCATGTGTTGTGGAAAAAATCTCTTACAAGTGACTAAAGTGAAAATACATCACAACAAAAAGCAGGAAATTTTCAAGGGGTGCAGGAGCGGGTGCATTCTTCAAACCAGCAGGCCGGTTTAGCATTCGCTTTGCACATAAAGTGCATTCCAGCGCATCTCACCATATATGGCGCACAAAGGACGCTGCAACACTCTTACTCTGCTGCATAATTGCAATTTTCTTAGTTTTTTAGTGGCCATATACACACCTCAAAGTGGAATTTTTTAATTCCTTGGAGTATACGAACGGTGATTAAAGTTGCACATTAGGCGTGCCTACACCTAAAATCGTTATTCCATAAAATTACAATATCAGGATATAATCGTTTTTCATGAAGTTTGCAGGTGACAAAACCAAAGCGCCATTTGTGCACTCTGCACGCGGCAGAGGGGGAATGTTGATCGACCACGGGACATCAAAAATCCAGTCTGCGCCGCAGGATATTGTGATGCAAAGCCTTCAGGTGAGACGCGAATCCCGCGCGACCATAAAAAAGCAGAGCCCTCGGGTGATCTGGTTAACGGGCTTATCCGGTGCCGGAAAATCCACGATTGCCAATGCGATTGAAACACGGCTGCACGCCAGAGGCAATCACACCTATATTCTGGATGGCGATAATGTTCGCCATGGCCTCAACAAAGACCTTGGCTTCTCCGATCAGGACCGGGTAGAAAACATCCGCCGCGTTGCCGAGGTGGCCAGGCTCATGGCCGATGCGGGTCTGATCGTCATTGTTGCTTTCATATCGCCTTTCAGGGTTGACCGTGATCTGGCTCGAAATCTGATGAGCGATGACGAGTTTGTGGAGGTGTTTATCGACACGCCTTTGCAGGAATGTATACGCCGCGACCCCAAAGGCCTTTATCGCAAAGCGCTGACGGGCGGCATTGCGCATTTTACCGGCGTGAACTCAACCTACGAGCCGCCCCTGAACGCCGAGATCACGTTGAAAACAATGGAAGCAGGACCAGATGAACTGGCCATGCGTGTCATTGATTATTTGGATAAAACCACCCCCGCCTGAAGCTGCGACAAGAAACAGTAATAAAGCGTTCAGGCTATTTCTGTATGCTTTTACAGCGCATTGCGCCATTCTATCGATAGAAGAAGGGTTTAACTGTGATTGATCTCTTTGAGCGTGCAGCCATTGCGGCAGGTCGCGAAATCATGCAGGTCTTTCATGCTGGCCCGACAATTCACATCAAGAGCGACTCCTCTCCCGTAACCGAGGCCGATGAGCGGGCCGAGGCTGTGATTTTGTCAGCTCTCAGTGCCGCCTTTCCTCACATACCCGTTGTTGCAGAAGAAGCAGCGGCGGCGGGCAATATTCCCGAGACTGGGAGCAAGTCCTTCATTTTGGTGGATCCTTTGGATGGAACCAAGGAATTTATCCGCAAAAGTTCAGATTTTACCGTCAATATAGCGCTGATCGACGCTGGCATTCCCATCATGGGCGTTGTTTACGCGCCTGCGCGCGGCGTTGCTTATCTGGGCGATAAAAGCGGCGCGGTCAAAGTCGAAATTGATGAAAATTTCATACCCGTCGCGCGCCACGCTATTCGGGTGCGCGCCTCTCAGAGCAATTTTGTTGCACTCGCCAGTCGCTCTCACAACAGCCCGGAAACGGATGTTTTTTTGAAAAGCAAAGGCATTAGCGAGACGAAATCGGTCGGCTCATCCTTAAAATTCTGCCTCATCGCCGAGGGTGGTGCCGATGTTTACCCGCGCTTTGGCCGCACAATGGAATGGGACACGGCCGCAGGCGATGCGGTGCTGCGGGCGGCAGGCGGCATAACGCTTGGGCTGGATGGGCTCCCCCTGCCCTACGGCAAACGCAATCAGGTCCATGACAGCGATTTTGCCAATCCATCATTCATCGCCTGGGGTGGTCACCAGATCTGACACCCCTCTCGCTGACCGCGCCGTGAAGGCGGCGCGCGGTTTTCGCAGACCAATCAAAGAGAATGCATCCTGTTTCTTCACCCCCTTCGCGCATGGCGGATAATGCCTGCAACGATACGGATGGAGATAATGATGACCGACACAACGCCGCGATTGGCCCTGCCCTATATTCTGCCTTCCCAAGCCCAGAAACATGTTACCCACAACGAGGCCCTGGCCATTCTGGATGCGGTCACGCAACTGGTTATTGCCGATAGCCTGACAACACCGCCTGCCACCCCGGCCAATGGCCAGTGCTTTTGGCTGCTGCCCAATGCAAGTGATGCATGGGCCAACCATGATGGTATGATTGCTGTCTGGCAGGATGATGCATGGATGTTTATCACCCCCCAAATCGGCTGGCTGGCATTTTTTCGCTCAAGCGGCAAGCTGCTCACCTATAATGGTTCTGGCTGGAGTGAACTTCCCCTGTCATCGACCCCGCAATTTAGCCGCCTTGGCGTTAACGCCAGCGCTGATGACACCAACAAATTCACTGTTGCTTCTGATGCTGTGCTGTTCAATCACAATGGCAGCGACCAACGGGTCAAATTGAACAAAGCCGCATCTGGCAATACGGCCTCGCTGCTCTACCAATCCAACTGGCAGGGAAAAGCGGAGATCGGGCTGGCAGGCTCGGATGACTTGAGCATCAAAGTGTGTGATGACGGCGGCCGATGGACAACGGCACTGGCAATAAGCCCGGAAGGATATGTCAGGCAACCCGCAAAACCCGCGGCAACGGCACGCTTCGCCCCCTCGGCAATCAACATCAGCACCGGACAGATCACCGGCTTCGATCTTCTCACCTTGGGTCAAGGGGGGATCGCGCTGCAAACCACCCTTGGCACCAATGCTGGTAAAAGCCTGAAAATACCAACCACCGGCATTTATCTCGTGTCGCTGACCCTCTTGGCATCTGCCACGACAGACTATTCCGTGGCCATTGTCGACCAAAACCAGGCACGGCTTTTCGAACTCGCGATTGGCACGGTCTCGGGCGTTGTTCAATCCTGCCAGACTACCTGCCTTCTGCTCAATCAAAATACCGAACTGAGCCTATCGCACAGCGGAACCGCCACGCTGGGTGCCAGTTCCACCGGCGTTAAAATCGCAGTTGTCCTGCTGTGAGCTGAAGGCGGATTGCAAGGGCGCGCTACGGCGCTGTGCGCAGAATATGGCGCACGGCGCAATAAACACTGCGTTGGCGGAAAAAATGTCTTCTCATGGATAAAAAATATCACTGCTGACAATTTCTCTGTGAAAAACGTTCCAAAATTATACAGAATCGCGATGGCAGATCGTCAGGACAGCGGCAAATATTGCCTCTATTATGGCAATTCTCTCGACTGCATTGGCACAAATCGCAATACAAACACACTACATATCGGCCCTGCATCAAATATAAAAATATATAAATCCTGTTTTCTGAAATTTTCGGTTAAAATATTGTATTCATCAGAAAACAATCCGCGATAAAATGAAATTACACCATAAACATACATAGGCATGGCCAGAATGGTACGTTTTATCTTTGATCCGCATGTCTTCTCTCACGTCTTTTCACAAAATCACAGTTTGTGTGTGACATCAGCACAGGCAACCAACCCACTCAAATTATTATCAAATTATTACCTCGGGCTTAGGTATTTTTTAAAGGTGCCGCGCTAGATTTCGGGTCTGTGGTCTTGAGTTTGTAGTAGAGAGTCCAATGACCGAAACGATACGCCCGCGTGTAAAATATGTTATCGGCCCCGACGGCAGCCCGCTAACAATTGCTGACTTGCCGCCAGCCAATACCCGTCGCTGGGTTATCCGCCGCAAAGCAGAGGTCGTTGCCGCTGTTCGTGGTGGATTGCTGAGCCTGGAGGAGGCCTGTGAACGCTATACATTGACTGTAGAGGAGTTTCTCTCCTGGCAGTCCTCTATCTCTGACCACGGCCTTCCAGGCCTGCGCACAACGCGCATTCAGCAATATCGCCACTAAGTCAGGCTTTTACAGGTGCGCCACCACAGGCGCGCCGCATTGTTTGTTTTAGATATTTTTCCGAGCTGCAAGAATATTGGCCAAAGAATACTGCCTGAGCCTCTTGTTTCAGATTTCCGGCTTCTGGCCCCGGTTTGTGGCCCCAGCCTCCGGCATCGGCAAATGGAACCGCTGTCCGGTGAAATTGTCCAACAGCAAAGAAAAATTCGCGGCTTTACAGCGTCGTGCGCCATATATGGCGCACAAATGACGCTGAAGGGAATTATGGGCTACATTTAAAGCGCCACAGTGTCGCTGTGCCCAAGTACGACGAACGGCTTTGTAAAAAATCATAAACAGCGCTCGAAAAGGCTTGGGTCAAAGGAAAATTTGGGCGCATCCCATAAAAATTGGTCGGATTTCGCGCCATCCGCTCCTGCGGAAAACCTGTTTCCACATTTCGGCCCGCCTGCACAATCTCGCCTGTCTTCAGAAGGCGGACGGCTTTTCCACCCAGGATAGGAGTGAGCATTCAGCTCTTGCCCAAACGTGCTCTATATCGCGGGCACGATATTAAAAATTCCACATAACTCCAGCAATCGCGACGGATTGCAGGAATTATGCGGAAAGATTTAATAAGGTTTCAGAACCGATGCGTTAAGCACGGGCCCGATTTTGCCCATCACGCTCTTCAAGCGCTGCCGCTTTGGCATGATCTGCCACAGCCTCTTCCAATGCCAGTTCGGCAGCGTCCTGCTGCACTTTCAGTTCGCGGATCGAATTTTGCAAATTATCAGCCCGCTGGCGTGCGGCTTTTGCAAAGGTTGGATAAGCGAAATGGGTCGGGTCGGTGATGCCGGCCTTTTTCTCTTCAACAGAGATCTGGTTTTCCAATTCACCAGCCATTCGCTCAAATTCTGACATCATCAGCTGCAACTGTTGCAACTGCCGACGCTTCTCCGCGACCTGAAATGCCTTCAGGCGTGTTAGACTGTCACGCGACTTCATACGCAATACTCCCGTGATGCGAGGTCCCCCGCTTTCACTCAAATTTCCCATCGCCCGCGGACATTAAAACGAATCACCCCGAAAAATCTCGCGGCGTTAACAAAAAAACTACCTTTGGTAACCTTTCGTTTACGGGCATCGTTAATGATAAGGGAGATCATTTAAGGGTCGGTAAATGCCAAGGTCCAAAATACAGGACAATGACAATGATAAGTCAATTGAATCGCTTAAGCGGGTTGCCTGCTAAAATGATTCATCTGTGGCGATGAGAAAGTGACAATGAATCATTGGGCTAACTAAAAAACTTAATAAATTCGTTACTCTTGCCAGAGTGAATCAGAATTTGTTAACCATTTGGTGGCAGCCTTCAAATCAGGCAACGACTGGATCCGTTTTGCGTTGGGACCATTCAAAACCTTTCGGCGGCGGTAAAGGGGATATTTATGCGGGTTCTACTCATCGAAGACGACAGCGCCACAGCGCAGAGCATCGAACTGATGCTTAAGTCCGAGAGCTTCAACGTCTACACCACAGATCTTGGTGAAGAGGGCGTCGATCTCGGCAAACTATATGACTACGACATCATTCTGCTCGACCTCAATCTTCCCGATATGTCGGGTTACGAGGTCCTTCGGACTCTGCGTCTCTCGAAAGTGAAGACGCCAATTCTCATCCTGTCCGGCATGGCCGGAATTGAGGATAAGGTCCGCGGTCTGGGCTTTGGTGCCGACGACTACATGACAAAGCCATTCCACAAGGATGAGCTGGTTGCGCGTATTCACGCAATTGTTCGCCGCTCCAAGGGTCATGCACAGTCCATCATCGTAACAGGTGAACTGATTGTTAACCTTGACGCCAAGACAGTTGAAGTTGGCGGCCAGCGCGTTCATCTGACCGGCAAGGAATACCAGATGCTGGAGCTGCTTTCGCTCCGCAAGGGAACAACCTTGACCAAGGAAATGTTCCTCAACCACCTCTATGGTGGCATGGATGAGCCTGAACTGAAGATCATCGACGTTTTCATCTGCAAGCTTCGCAAGAAACTGGCAAATGCGGCTGGCGGTGAAAACTATATCGAAACTGTTTGGGGCCGCGGCTACGTGCTGCGTGAGCCTGACAGCGCCGAATATATGGAAACGGCATAAATCTCGATGAAATGCGTTGAAATAATCTGATTTCAACGCATGACGCCCCGAAATTTTACTGCACCATTCCTTATAGCGCCGTGCACCCCATCTGTGCGCGGCGCTATAGGGCGTTGCTGCATGTACTTTGTCGTTTTATTGAGCACACTAAAACACGACATGCATTACAGTGTCCTTTGTGCGCCATATATGGCGCACAAAGGACACTGTAACATTTTTAATCTGCTGCATAATTCCTTAAATCGATTCCGATTTAAGGAATTATGCATTAGGCTGCGGCGCGCTGATCAAAAATCTTTGTCAAAATTTGCCGATCAAACGGCTTGAGCAGAAAATCGCTGGCCCCTGCCCGCTTTCCGCGCATCATCGTCTTTAAATCTGCCTCGATAACGCAATAGAAAATCCTGATTTCTGCTCCACCCGGCATGGAGCGAATGTTGGTGATCAGATCCAGCGCACCATCGATGCCGGAATCAACAATGATCACATCGGGCAATTGTGCATCACAAGTGACCAGAGCCTCTCTGGCCGTTGACGCCTCGCTGACCGTATAGCCAAGCTCGGACAGGATTTTATGGGCCACCTTGCGTACGACATCTGACGAATCAGCAATCATCAATCGCTTCATCTCAGTGCCCTGGCCCGTTCCCATCGCAAGAATCCCCATTACATTCGGAAAGAATAATACAGAAACATTGTTAAAAGAAAATAGAAATCTGCGGTTGTAAATTTTGAGCCATCACCGCACAACTCTGGTCACATCAACCAAAGAGGCTGGTACAGCACTGTTTGCCATCTATGGCGCCATAGTACACCACACATCGTTTTCGTTTGTGGCTTCTCCCTCTGGCTTGCCAGCCATCTCCCCCTTCGAAGTGCTATCGTTTTTGGCATATGACGCGGCTACGGCATAATTTGTCAGAGAGACGTGAAATCCCTTTTTATGCCCTTTCGGCCGTGCCAATATTTCCTGCCTGCCCCGACATGGCAGCAGGCAGGAAAACAGCCATTTACTCGGCAGACGCTTCGGCGTCTGGAGCGTCCACTGCAACGCTCTGCGCAGTGAAGATGATTTCGCCTTCGCCAATCGAATATTTCAGCTCCATGCCCGATTCATCAGCCAGAAGAACCGTATAATAAGGCTGGATCGTGTGGGCATCGATCGATTCTTCCAAAATCCCGTCGCAAATTTCGGCGAATTTTGGCGGTACGCGCAACATCCGACCCTTGGCGACAATGCTGAATTTCGCATCCGAATCCGGGCTTTCAAGCGTGACATCCAACGAACCGCCGCGTGGAATCGAGCCATAGGCCACCAAAAACAGGTTCATCAACAGCTTGACCCGGTTTTTAGCGATGATGGCGCGCGGACCGTTCCAGCTCACAACTGTCTTTTTCTCAGCGTCGGCAAAATCCTTGACGGCCTTTTCCGCCTCGCCTGTGTCGATCGAAGCACCAACGGATCCGGAAGCGCCAAAAGCCAGGCGAGCAAATTTGAGCCGCACCGACGCATTGAGAGCACTTGCACGAATAAGGTCCATGGCATCTTCATCGGCACCGCCTTCGTCCAGCAGTTCCAGACCATTGTTGATTGCGCCCACCGGCGAAATAACATCATGGCAAACACGACTGCACAGCAGGGCTGCCAGATCGGCACCGGCGAGTGTAAGATTTGGGTTCTTGATCATCGAATTCTCCTCGACGGCAACGTCATCATAAGCCTCCTGCATTCTTCCTTTAAATCGGGCCGGATTTAACGGGGAGATTATGCAGCCAATAAAATAGGTCGATATCATGCGTTTATTGAGACGCATGGTACCGGAGGCGTGTGTTTTGGTCGCGCCAGCTTAACCGCACATTCTATGCGCCATAATGACACCATATTTGGTAAACCCATTGTTAAGACGAAAGCATCAAGATGAGATAAAGCCTGAATAAGGCCGATTCTATTTTCATCCGAGGAGGAAGCAATGCGCTTTTCCATCATTCGGGACGTGGTACGGACCTGGATTCTACCCGCTGCCGTGGTTTTGGCGGCCTTTGTTGCCATGCCCATCAATGTTATGGCGCAAAACAGCGACCAATATACGATGGACGAAGTGGTCAACGCCGGTCACTCGTTTTTTGGCGAAACCAGCGGTGCCCTTGCCAAGGTCATCGAAAAAGCGTTTGCGCAATACGGCTTGCCAAATGGTTACATTCTCGGCCAGGAAGGCTCAGGCGCGTTTATTGCGGGCCTGACTTATGGCGAAGGCACCCTTAACACCAAGAATGCTGGCCAGCACCCGGTGTTCTGGCAAGGCCCATCGCTGGGATTTGATTACGGTGGCAACGGCAGCCGCACCATGATGCTGGTCTACAATCTGCCCTCGATCAACAGCCTGTACACCCGCTTTGGCGGCGTCAGTGGCTCGGCCTATGTCATTGCGGGCGTTGGCATGACAGCGCTCAAGAGCGACAATATGGTTCTGGTGCCGATCCGCACGGGTCTGGGTGCACGCCTTGGTGTCAATGTCGGCTATCTCAAATTGACACCCCAATCCACCTGGAACCCTTTCTGAACAGGAAATTGCGCAAAATCCGTGCAACAGCCTCACAATACCGTCTAAATCTATGCTAGAATCAGGCAAGGATAACCGCTTTACACATGACCGCTTTTTTAGACGGGGCGTCAGGAGAAGACCAGAAATGCGCAGCATGAGGGTGCCTTTTCGCAAATCACCAGTGGCATGTGCCCTCTGCGGTGCAAAAGAGATAGGCTCTTCGCTTTTGCACCGACTGCATCATGTTTTGGGCATTGCCCCCGAAGAAGTGGCTTCGCTGTGATTGAATACGCCCTCCTGTTCGCGCTGGGTTTTACCACAGCGGCGCTGTTAATGGCCCTGATCAGTCCGGCTATCCATGGCCGAATTGTCGCCTACACCGAAAGACGCTTGCGCGCCACGGCCCCTTTGGGGGCTCAAGAGGTGCGCGCCCAAAAGGATATGGTGCGCGCTGTCTATGCTGCCGAAAATGCCCGAATTGCAAATGAGTTAAAACGCGAGCGTGAGCGGTCTGTGTCGCTGAAAATCGTCTCCGACAGCGCTGTTGCCGAAATGGAACGGGCCTTGCGCGAAGAAGCCTTGCTGAAAGAGCAAGTCAACTCCATGAGCATTGAAGCGGCCGAATTGAGAGCCGAATTGCGCGACAGCGGCGCAAAGATCGAAAAATTGAAAGCGGCGTTGGAACGCAGCGAAGCCAATGTCTCCAGCCGCATCGACGACATTGAAGCGCTGAAGGCCACGGTGAGCCGTCTTGAAACAAAAATGAACGGGCGCAATCAGCAAGCCACCAACCATCAACAACAGGTGGAAGATTTACAGTTGCGCATAAAAGACCTCCGTGCGGAGCGCGAAACCTTGCTGGAAGAAAAAAAATCGGCACTGGAGCGCACCCAAAAGGCAGAGCAGCGGCTTTTGCAAGAAGAGGATAAGGTTTTGCGGCTGGAAGATCGCCTGCAAAAGCTTGAAGACAGCGCCGATAAAGCCAAGCACGCTGAAAGACCCGCCGAGCAGCGCGTATGATGAAAGAGAAATCCAAGATGGTGCAAAAACTCAACAGCTCCACCATGGATACGCAGGCGCTGGAACAGGACTTGCGGGCGCAAAGCCGCGCTCTTTGTGCCAAACTGGTAACCGCGCATGGGCAAGAGCACGACGACGCCTTGCGGCAGGACATTGCCGACATTGCTGCCAGCATGCTGGTGCTGACAGCCACGCGCGAAGGTGCAGCTTCCCCCATTCCGGCACTGTTGAAACCGGCACTGTTGGAAAAACGTGATGACACCGCAGCCCCTGCCAAAGGCAAACTGATTGAGAAGGTGCAGGCAATGGCACCAGAGTTGATCAAACTTTAGCCAAGCCTGCCCATAGCGCGCGCTGCACTGTGCAGGGCAATGCCGCTGGCTGTGCCAAGGTTGAGGCTATCCAGCAACGGTGATTGCGCAATGCGGACGGTTAAAAAGCGCTCCAGCACCTCGGCAGGTAGCCCCTCACCTTCCGTGCCCACCACCAGAGCCAGACGCCCACGGCCAGAAAGCGCAGATCCGATATCGCCAATTTCCAGCTTTCCCGAAGGGCTCAATGCCGCAATCAGGAAGCCCGTGGCATCCAGTGCGGACAGCAAAGACACCGCCTGCCCCTGTCGGCTATAGGGCGTGGTCAGCACCGAGCCAACCGACACCCTGAGCGCTTTGCGATAGAGCGGATCGCAACTGGTTTCATCCAAAAGCACCGCATCCGCTGAAAAGCCAGCAGCATTGCGAAACATCGAGCCAATATTGTCGTGGTTGGAAATGCCGCACCCCACCAGCACCAGAGACTGCTCTGGCAAGCTGGCAACAAGGGTCGAAAAATCCGGTGCTGTCAGCCGATTTCCCAGCGCCAGCACACCGCGATGCAGATGAAAGCCCGCAATGGCATCAATGGTCGCGCCATTGGCAACATAGACAGGCTTGTCTTGCGGCCAATCTTTCAGAAGCGGTGCAAGACCGGCAAGGCGGTTTTCCAAAACCAGCAGCGCCTCGGCCTCAATGCCACGCCCGGCGCGGTGGGCGGCCAGCAACATGCGCAGCACCACTGTGCCTTCCGCAATAAACCGTCCATCGCGACCGGTCAGATCGCGCTCGCGAATCTTGTGAAAGGCAGCAATGCGCGGATCATCCGCCTCGGATATCGAAACTATGTTTGCCATCAATTTGATCGAATATCCCAAAATACAATGAGGGATCGTCCAAAACCGAAGCCATAGCCTCTGTGTTGTGTGGAAGACCACGCTCGAACGATAATCTAAAATTCAAAATATATGGCTATATTTAAAAAGAAATAAAATTTTACGGATTTTTAGCAGAATTAATCGATGATTTCACGGTATCGTCATGATGAACGATACCACATAAGAGAAATTCTTTTAAAAAACACTCATGGATTAAACGTCGACCCCTTTGGGACGCGCTTTGATCTCACTGCTGCTCATGGGAGCACAGAGACCAAAGCGCGCAAATCGATTGTGCTTTTCCAGGCCAGTGTTTTCTTCCCAAGACCTCATTCCAGACAAACTCTCGCTTGCGCAAGATACAGGAGACAGCACGTGCGTCGTGTCACGATCAAGACAGCGCTAACATTAGCGCTTTCCATTATCACCACTGGTATTATAATACTGTCCGCCACCTCATTTTATGGCATGTCAACCGTCTATGCCAATCTGGAGGATATTGGTGGGCCGCTATCCAAACGCCAGGCCATGGCAGCTGCGCTCAAAACCGAATTCATGGGATTGCGTCTAACAGTCGCCAAAGTGTCCCTCGCTAAGCCCGATCCAAATGCTATGCGTCAGGCTATCGAGATATCTAATGCTCAGGCCGATAAATTGGCAGGCCTTGTATCGCAATACCAGTCCATGGCCCGCACAGGGAAAGGCAAAGAGCTTGTTGACAAGATAGCATCATCCATTGCCGCCTATGAGGAGGTCAGCAAGACATTGGCCAACCTGTGGCTTGATGGCAAAAATGCTGAGGCACAGGCCATTTCTGACCAAAAGATTGCCTCTACCTCAGCCGCCGCAGCGGCGAGTGTCGATGCGCTGCTGAAATATATCGAGACACGGATCAATGACACCGTAGCATCCAGCGCCACAACAAAAGACAACATGACTTTGTTGATGATGATCATGTCGGCTTTCAGCATCATGTTTGCGCTGGCAGGCATGTGGTACGTCATTTTTGGCGTTGCCAACCCGATTGGCAAATTGGCTGATGCCATGCGTCGTCTAGCTGACGGGGACTTGAAAAGCCAGATCCCATTCGCTGGCCGACAGGACGAGCTTGGCAACATGGCAGCCGCGGTTGAGGTTTTCCGCCATGCTGGCGTTGAGAACCAGCGTCTTGAAGCAGAAGCCGCTGAAACGCGCCGCCAGCAGGAGGAAGCAACAGAATCCGGCAGCCGCCGAGCCGCAGAAGAAGCCCACAAACTTCGGTTTGCGACCCAGACCTTGGGTGAAGGTTTGCAGCGTTTGGCCGCAGGTGACCTGTCTGTGACGATTTCTCAGCCTTTTGCGCAGGAATATGACAGCTTGCGGATTGATTTCAATTCATCCATCCAGCAGCTTGGCCAAACCATTCGCCAAATCAGCGATATTGTGCAGGCCATGGACAATGGTACGCGCGAAATTGCCGATGGTACCAATGATTTGTCACGCCGCACGGAGCAGCAAGCTGCTTCTCTCGAAGAAACCGCAGCCGCTCTGGATCAGATCACCAGCAACGTCGGAAATGCCGCCAAGCGCACAGACGAAGCGCGCACGGTGGCCCAAAGCGCCAACGAAAATGCAAGTGTATCAGCAAGCGTCGTCACCAATGCGGAAAATGCCATGCGTCGCATTGAGGACAGTTCTCAGCAGATCTCCAATATCATTGGCGTCATTGATGAGATCGCCTTCCAGACCAATCTCCTGGCGCTGAATGCAGGGGTTGAAGCGGCCCGCGCCGGTGAAGCTGGCAAGGGCTTTGCCGTTGTAGCGCAGGAAGTGCGCGAACTGGCGCAGCGCTCTGCCAACGCTGCCAAGGAAATCAAGGGCTTGATCCATAACTCCTCGCAGGAAGTGGACAGCGGCGTGAAACTGGTGCGCGACACCGGCGTGGCGCTGAAAGCCATTGGCGAGCAGGTGGCCCAGATCAACCTGCTTATGGGCGAAATTGCCACCTCATCACGCGAACAGTCCACCGGCCTGTCCGAGGTGAATTCGGCCATGAATGAAATGGACCAAACCACCCAGCAAAATGCGGCCATGGTCGAACAATCGACCGCCGCCGCCAGCAACCTTGCACAGGAAGCCGAGCGCCTGCGCGATCTGGTCAACCATTTCAAACTGCGCAGCGATCGTGAATGGACCAACGGTGCGGACGCTTCTCGTCACGCAGCCTGAAGTTTTCACCCTCTCCGTCTAGAGTTTGTCAGGTTCAATCTAAACCTGACAAACTCTAAGCAAAAACCCCGTGGTGTAGGTAAAACACTACGGGGTCAGACTGCTGACAAACCCTAAATTTATCCTCGACGTCATGCTCGGCCCTGTGCCGAGCATCTAACCACGCTAATTTCATAAGCAAAGTCAATTTCTTATCCAGCCACGGCAGACCCTCGGGACAGGCCCGAGGGTGACGAAACGTCGAGCGAGAGGTTTGTCAATAAGCTGACCCCGTGGTGTAGGTAAAACACCACGGGGTTTTTAAGCTTTGGTCCCACACGCGAGATGCGGTTCTGCTTTATTGCGCAACCGTCACGTCAGCAACAACCCGGCCAATGGCGAGGTCAAAAACATAGGCCTTGTTCTGACCTTCAGCCGTGGTGCCGTAAAACAAAATCTGCGTGCCCGACAGTGCTGTAGACGTGACCTTAAAGCCTGCGGGAAGGCGCACGGTAGCCGCGCGCGGTTGATCAGACGGGATTGAAAAACCCTCTGTTTGCGCTTTTTCCGGCGTCGGGCTATGGCGCACCTTATAGACAACAGCGGTCAACACCGCCATAAGGCTGATAAACATGACGCCCGCCGAGACGATCTGCAAACGCACCATCTTGCGGCGAACTTTTTCGAGCACCGGATCGAGCGGCTTTTCGTCCTGTTCGTCGGTATCGAAATTGCTCATAAACCTACAACCTTTTCCTGAGGGGCTATTTTGCCGCCCCAAAAGGGCGGATGGTCTCGTTAAAAGACCGCAAAACAGGATTACACAATGACAGACCCCTTTAAACAAGCAGAAGCGCCAAGGAAAGAGCTGATTGCCAATGAAGACGCCCAAGGTCGTCTGGATGCATGGCTGGCGGCAGAGCTTGGGGGCGATTTATCCCGCAATCGGGTCAAGGCGCTGATCGAGCAAGGGGCGATTTCCATCAATGGCACGGTGGTGACGGAACCCAAGCGAAAAATAAAGCCGGGCGATGCGCTGGTGATTGAGATGCCAGAGCCGGAAGATCCCGAGCCAAAGGGTGAAGATATCCCGTTGGACGTGCTCTATGAAGACGATGATCTGATTGTTCTGTCCAAGCCTGCCGGGCTGGTGGTGCATCCCGGTGCGGGCAATTGGACCGGGACGCTGGTCAATGCACTGATCCATCATTGTGGCGATAGCCTGTCTGGCATTGGCGGCGTCAAGCGCCCCGGCATCGTCCATCGGCTGGATAAGGAAACCTCCGGCGTCATGGTGGTAGCCAAAAACGATATTGCCCATCGGCATCTGGCCGATCAATTTGCCGACCACGGCCGCAATGGCCCGCTGGAACGCGCCTATCAGGCCATCGTCTGGGGCCGCCCCAAGGGGCTACGTGGCACAATTGATGCGGCCTTGGGGCGCGCCGGTGACCGCACCAAGCGCACAGTAAAGAACGAAAACAGCGATGATGCCCGCGAGGCGATCACCCATTATGAAGTGATTGAACGCTATGGCGAAAAGCCGGATTCCACCTGCCTCGCCTCTTTGGTGGAATGCCGTTTGGAAACGGGCCGAACCCACCAGATCCGCGTGCATATGGCTCATATTGGCCATCCGCTGGTGGGTGATCCGGAATATGGCGCGGCGTTTAAAACCAAGGCCAATCTTTTGCCTGATGCTGCCAAAGCCGTCGTGAATGGCTTCCATCGCCAGGCCCTGCACGCCTTTTTGCTGGCGTTTGAACACCCCAGAACCGGCGAAGTGATGCATTTCGAAGCGCCCGTGCCCGATGATATGGCTGCGGTCATCGAGGCCTTTGAGGCAATTTAGAGCATTTCCCAGAAAAGTGTTTCGCAGTTTTCCGTCAGGGTCTACGGGAAAACAAAGAGTGAGAGCGGTTCATTTTTTCACGAAAACAGTGAGCCGCTCTAATTTCGTGCGACCTCTGGAAGCTCTTCTGGCCCAACCCCGCCCGAAGATCTGGCAATAAATTCAGCAACCTCTTTGTCCAGAAGCGGCGGAGAATAGACATAGCCTTGAACAAAGGTTCCGCCGAGTTTCTGTAGAGCGGCCAATTCACCTTCCGTTTCCACACCCTCAACAACACATTGCAGACCCATATCGCGGCTGAGAGCGAGTACGGATTTGACAATTTTATAACTGGCGGGTGTTTTGTCGAGATCGACAATAAAGCTGCGGTCAATCTTGATTTTCGTGAAGGGAAGAGAGTGCAATCGTGTGAGAGACGAATAGCCAATCCCGAAATCATCGAGAGAAATACCACAGCCAAGTAAGCGCAGCATTTCAATTGACCGCTTCACCTGTTCAAAATCATGGGTGAAGGCTGTTTCGGTAATTTCAAGATCAATACGATCAGCATCCAGGTTCGAACTTTTGATGATGCCAATCAAAAGCAGAACACTTTCGTTCGAGTTGAGATCATGAGCCGAGAGATTGAACGAGAGCCGGATATTTTTATCCCAATGACTTGCCGCCTCAAGCGCCTTTTTGAGAAGGGGCCTTGTTAAAAGACCGACGATACCGGCCCGCTCGGCGATGGGAAAAAACTGGGCTGGCTGCACATTGCCCAGTGTTGGGCTTTCCCAGCGCGCCAGCGCTTCAAAGCCAATGGGCTTGCCCCATCGGATATCAATGATCGGCTGAAACGTCAGGGAAAGCTCTTTTGTCAGATCGGCCTGTTTGAGCGCCTGCTCGATGCGGGCGTCAATGTTGATCTTGCTCTCATGGGTAGCGTTGAACAAGACCGCGCTTCCACGCCTTGTGCTTTTTGCGTGATAAAGGGCATAATCCGCCTGATCAAACAATCGCTCAGGCGTGGACGCGAGATCCGGATAGATGGCAATGCCCATGGATGCAGAAACCCGAACGGTCGCCTCCGCCATATCAAAAGGGTGATGGAGCTGATCAATCAAGACATTTGCAGCGCCCAAAAATTCTGCATCATCCACCGAATGCGCTGAGATGATGGCAAATTCGTCGCCACCCAAGCGATAGGCTTTGAGGCCATCAGGAAGGACCAACAGACGTTTTGCCACTTCAACCAAGAGCCGATCCCCGGCCGAATGGCCATAGAGATCGTTAATCGGCTTAAACCCATCCAGATCGATCAGACCAAGGGCCACTCTGGAGCCGGCAGTTTTTGCTTCATGAAGCGCCAATTCAAGATCTGAAAAGAACGCCCGCCGGTTTGGAAGATCGGTCAGACTATCAAGATTTGCCAGTCGCAAATTTTCATCGCTCAGTGCTTTTGAGCGAAGCTGCGACATGATCATCTGCTCAAAATTGCGATAATTCGTCAGCAAAACCGATATCATGCCCGCACAAACCAGCGCGACATTGACCGCAACGGCAATAAAAATTGGTTGGCCGACCGAGATAAAAAAGACAAAAAATGCCCCATTCACAATCGTGGTCACAATGACTGCGGCGGAGCGGAGATACATCAGGCAAAAAATGCATGATATGACAGTAATGGCCATGTAAAAAGCCACATAGGACTGCTGATAAGCATCGCCATACGGCACCAACATGAAAGACCAGCCCGTGAAGGCAATTGCTATAAAAACTGCAAGGCGATTGGTGCGGGTCATTGCAGCATGGGCGATTTCTGTGGTGGGCGAAACGCCGCGATTTCGCAACCAGAATATCATCCGCACACCGCATAAAAACGTAAACAATAGTGGTACGCATACGGTCAATAGCAAGGGTGCAGAATGGATATGGGTGATCGACAAAGCCCAGCTGCTGGACAGCAAGATGAAATACATCATCGGCATTTGACTGGAAAAAGCGCGGTATTGTGCTTTTAACAAATCCGGATTGTCAGATCTGACCTTGAATAACTCGATAGCAAATTTTAGTATTTTGGAAATCGACATTCTTCAATCCAGGATTTTTTTTCAGAACTTCGACATTATCAAAAATTACTAAAATAATTGTAACGCTGCTGATAGGCTCAATTTCGACCAGGCAGATGATGAAAAGAAGAGTGATAGCGCGTCAATTTGCCCCAAACCAAGCGGCGGATCAGAGCAAACTGTTCTTGAATTGCCGCTTATGGATACCTATCTTCCAAGAGGAGTTGCGTGGGATCATGCATCCACGCAATCAAGGCCTGCCCGCATAAATCGGGAGGCTGCAAGAAGAAAGGGGTGCTCTATGGCCCGGAACAGTTTGCCTTCTATCACCGCCGGCGAAGGCGGTTTAAATCGCTATCTTGACGAGATCCGCAAGTTTCCAATGCTGGAACCGCAAGAAGAATATATGCTGGCAAAGCGTTATGCCGAACACGCAGACCGCGATGCCGCGCATCGTTTGGTAACAAGCCATTTGCGTCTGGTGGCCAAAATTGCCATGGGCTATCGCGGCTATGGCCTGCCGATTGGCGAAGTTGTGTCTGAGGGCAATGTTGGCCTGATGCAGGCTGTGAAAAAATTCGACCCGGAACGCGGCTTTCGTCTGGCAACCTATGCCATGTGGTGGATCAAGGCGTCTATTCAGGAATATATCCTGCGCTCATGGTCTTTGGTCAAAATGGGCACAACCGCCAACCAAAAGCGGCTGTTCTTCAACCTGCGTCGTCTCAAGGGCAAGATCCAGGCCATTGAAGACGGTGATTTGCGCCACGAACATGTGACAGAGATTGCCACAAAGCTGAACGTGTCAGAAGAAGAAGTGGTGTCGATGAACCGCCGCCTTTCCGGCGATGCATCGCTGAACGCGCCCATGCGGGCCAGCGAGGGCGAGTCCGGCCAGTGGCAGGATTGGCTGGTGGATGATCACGAAAGCCAGGAAGCGGTGCTGATCGAGCAAGACGAGTTGGAAACCCGTCGCAACATGCTCTCACGCGCCATGGCCGTGCTGAATGAACGTGAACGTCGCATTTTTGCTGCCCGTCGTTTGGCAGAGGAGCCAGTGACACTGGAAGAGCTGTCAGCAGAGTTTGACATCAGCCGTGAGCGCGTGCGCCAGATTGAAGTGCGGGCCTTTGAAAAGGTGCAAGAAGCCGTGCAAAAAGATGCGCTGGATCAGGCCAAGGCATTGCGCGTGGTGGACGCCTAAATTCCACTCTGTCATGTTGCAAGTATGGGCCCCGAGGCGATCGGGGCTTTTTTTAAGCGGCCGTGAGGATCAAAGCCAGAAGCGACAACACCAAAGCCGGTATCATCACCACAGCGCCAATTTTTAAAAAGGCGAAAGTGCCGATAGAAAGCCCCTCGCGGCGAAGCGCCGAGAGCCAGAGAATGGTGGCAAGCGAACCGGTCACCGAAAGATTGGGACCAAGATCGACACCGATCAGCACAGCGGCCGATACGGTATCGCTGACATGAGCGGCTTGCACTGTGGCACCGGCCACCAATCCGGCTGGCAGATTATTGACAAGGTTGGACATGAAGCCCACCAGCAAGCCAGCGCCCATAGCGGCCGTAGCTCCGTTGGCCTGTGCCTGACGCGATAACTCTTGCGCCAGCATGCCAGTCAAGCCCGTTTTGTCCAAGGCTTCCACCAACACAAACAGCCCACCCACCAAAGGCAGGACGCTCCATGACATACCTTTTACGGTCTCGACAGGACTTTGGCGAGTCAGCGCCAGCACCAGAACGGTAGTCAGCACGCCTGCAAGAAAGGTGGGCCAGCCGAGGTCTACGCCCATAGCAGAGGCGACGATCAGGATGATGGCTGTGAACAGCAAGCCATAACCTGCCAACCGCGCGCTATGGGACAAGGCGGGCGCATCGATCTGCCGCTCCAGCGTTTCGGTCAAAATCTCGCGCCGCTGGCTCCAATAGAGCATGGCGAATGTCGCGATAATCGCCACCAGCGACGGCAGGGCAAAAGTTGCCAGCCATTTCGACAAAGGTGGCATGGTGCCGCCCCCGAAAATCACCAGATTGGCGGGATTGGAAATGGGCAGGACAAAGCTGGCGGCATTGGCAATAAAGGCGCAAATCAAAAGGTACGGCATGGGGTTCTTGAGCTTTGCCGCCTTTGTTGCCGCATAAACCGCGGGTGTCAGCACCACCGCCGTCGCATCATTGGACAAAAATGCGGTGACGAGAATGCCAACCCCATAAATCAAGACAAACAGCCGGATCGGTGAGCCTTTGGCCTTTTGGGTTGCCAGCGCTGCCAGCCAGTCAAACAGGCCTTCGCGCCGCGCCAGCTCCGACAACAGCATCATGCCGATCAAAAACAGATAGACATCAAAGCCCTTGGCCACGCCAGCCCATGCATCCAGCGGACCAATCTGGCCCAAAGCCAGCAAGGCCAAAGCACCGGCAACCGCCCAAACCGCCTCAGGCCAGCCAAAGGGCCGCACAATCACACCAAGAACGGCAAGGGCTGAAATGCCCCAAGTCACATAGATCGTCGCCATACGTCATCCGAACATTGGTGGAAAAGGGAATCACCCGACACAAGACATTGCACATTTAGAGCGTCCGCTCACGAGAGCAATTGCCAAAAGATAATTTTGTTGTTTTGCACAAGACCCCTTCCCCTCTTTGTCATGAACGCCATGTAACGTCTAGGGAAATCAACAGGATAAAGGTGTGTCTCGTGCCTTCACAACCCAAGATCACCACGGCGAGCCACCGCTCACTGGTGGCGCTGGCCACGCTCAATTTCTTTCTTGCAGATGCCCGTGATGGGTTAGGCCCTTTTCTTGACGGCTTTTTGGCAACCCATGGGTGGCAACCCATGACGCTGGGAATTATTGCAACAATCGGCGGCATTATCGGCATGGTCGCCACGCCTTTTTTCGGCGCGCTCGTTGACGCCAGCCCCTATAAACGCAGCCTGATCATTGCCCCCGTCGTTGTTGTCACCGCCGCCGCCCTGTGGACACTGGCCAGCCCCGATAATTTCTCGGTGTTCGGCGGGCAATCGGCAACGGCGCTGGTGGGCGCGGTGATCGGCCCTGCCTTGATGGGGTTAACGCTTGGTCTTGTTGGCCAAAAAGCGTTTTCACAGCAAATTTCGCGCAACGAGGTGTGGAATCACACAGGCAACGTCTTTTCACTGGTGTGTGTCTATCTCATTGCCGAGCATTTTGGCCAAAACGGCATTGTCTGGCTGATGCTGGCCTCCGCTTTCGCCGCGATTGTCGCCACATTGGCCATTCGCCCCACGGAGATTGATCAAAAAGTGGCGCGCGGCTTTGCGGCAGATGATGACAATGCTTTAAAACCGGCAGGATTTCGCGTGTTGGCGCAAAGTCGCGGACTGATTGTGCTGGCCATCATCATGATGATTTTTCACTTCGGCAACGCGCCCATTAGCCGCCTGATTGCGCAGGACTTTTCCATTCAAATGGACAGCCCGTTTCAAACAACCGCCATCACCACCGGCATCTCGCAACTGTCCATGATTGTTGTGGCCGCAAGCGCACCCTTCCTGATCAACCGTTTCGGTTTGCGTTCAATCTTCCTGATTGCCCTGCTGGCCCTGCCCGTGCGCGGCATGATTGCTGGCTATTTCACCAGCTTCACAGCCATCTATCCCGTACAGGTTCTCGATGGCGTCGGGGCAGGATTGATCGGCATTGCCACACCGATTGCCGTGGAGCGGATTTTGCTCGGCTCAGGGCGCTTCAATGTCGGCCTTGCCGCTGTGATGACAGTGCAAGGCATTGGTGCCTCTTCGAGCAATATCGTGGCTGGCTGGCTCACCGAAAAAGGCGGCTATTCGCTGGCCTATCTCTTCCATGGCGGCATTGCCGCGATTGCGCTTTTGCTCTTTCTGTTCAACCGCCATCAGGTTGCACCGGAAAACCCGGAGAGGTGAGCTGAATGGAAAAAGGGAGGCTGTCACCTCCCTCAGCTTATTGACAAACCTCTCGTTCGACATTTCGTCACCCTCGGGCCTGTCCCGAGGGTCTGCCGTGGCTGGATAAGCAATTGACTTTGCTTATGAAATTAGCGTGGTTGGATGCTCGACACAGGGCCGAGCATGACGTCGAGGATAAATTTAGGGTTTGTCAGCAGTCTAAGGGACGCTGTCACCTCCCTTTTGTTACTCAGACTTTTACCACGCTCTATAAGGCGTAAGCTTAACCACCGCTTTTGGCGCTGCCGCGCGCAATCCATTCCTTGATCACATCGTCGAAGACTTTTTTGCCAACGCTGCCCTTGTCAAGCGTGAGCAAGGCGCGCCGACCGTTGCGGTAGGTGACCGGAATGTCGATCCATTCGCGATCACGCAGCAAACTGATGTTGCGGGTCACCACCTCAGGGAAATCATTGAAGGCAATCATGAAGCTGTCATCAATGATTTTGGCCGGAACCGCGACAATCGGATCGCCGCGATCTTGCTCGGTTTGCTTCATGGCAACGCGCTGAACACTGTCGATACCGCCACCGGGGAAGTTTTTGGGAACCGAGAACACGATTTCAGCAAGATGGCTGGCCGGAAGCGAAGGATCGGTGTTGCGCTTGAAGGTGATCAGCGCGGTCAGGCCCTGCTCAGGGATAGCCAATTGCCCCTGAATAACAGGTTGCGGCTTGCCATTATCGTCAGTCTCGTTCTTTTCTTCCCACACCACATAGCCCTGCATGGTTGCAGGCGTGGTTTCGCCTAGGCGCTCTTCATAGAGATAGGCCTTCTGACCATTGGCTGGCACTGTAAACGCTTTGCTTGCGGGCGCGCCAGCAGCCGTTGCAGCATTGGCTGGTGGTGTGTTGGCCGCAACATTTTGCTGTGCAACCGAGCGGCCTTCGTTGGCGCTGGCCTCAGCCTCAGATGGGCCACGATCAACCTCTGTGCCATCCGGCAGAAGCTGCTGGGTAAATTTCTGGCCCGCAGCACCGGCTTGCGCATCACCGCCCGAGGTTGCCGCTTTCACGCCATCCCCATCCGTTTTCGCACCATCCGTTTTGCCAGACTCTGAAGCCGTTTGGGGTGCCGGAGGTGTCAAGCCATTGGCAAGCGAGGCCAAATACTCGCGATTGACATAGGCTGCATAGCCGCCGCCCGCCAAAATCAAAATCAGCGCGCCGGTCAAAATATAGGGCTTCATTCCCCCTGATTTCGATTTGCTGCCGGTCTTGGCTTTTTTCTTGCCCTTGTTCTGACCCTTTTTCAGGGTGGCCAACAGCTCATCCTTGGAGGTGCCTTGGCGTTTGCCACTGTCATTGGTCAGATTTTGCAGAGCGGGGTCAACCTGCGCCGCAGGCTTGGTCGCGGTAACAAAATCATCAAACCAGGCCGGATCGGTGCCGACATCGACAGCGCGCGCGGGCTTATCACTGCTGGCAGCTTTGTCCGTCTCGCCCCAGTTCAAAAGATCGGCAGTATCTGTGGCGTCTTTCTTGGGATCAACAACCGTCTGGCTTCGCACAAATTCATCAAAGGCACCAAGCGCATCCGCATGATCCGTCTGACGCTGCGGGCTCTGATAAGGCGGCGCAACCTCGGCCGGGGTTTCAGCACGGGTCGTGCCAACAGCAGGCGCAACAGGAGGAGCCCAATGATCATCATCCGTCGATCGTTGGGTCGCATTGTTGTCATGATCCGCGACGTCCCATGGAGCCATTTCATGACTGTCCAGCCCATGTTTGTCTGCTGCGTGGGTTTCTGAAGCATGGGTGATGGCTGGGGCAGCAGGCTCAGGCTCAGACGCCCATTGCGGATATTCCGCCACAGGCATTTGCTTTGGCGCGTCCACATGGTGGTCATGCTCGGGCGTTTCATGCGCCGGTTGGGAATAATCCGGTGCCTGCCATGGCTCAACGTGATGATCATCATAAACCGGCTCGGCCACTTCGGGCTCATAAGCCGTTTCAACACCCTCAGGCTCGGCGGCACTCACAGGCTCTTCGTAGGGCGCAGGCTCTTCGTATGGTTCAGGCTCAGCGTGATAAGGCTCTGGCGCATGGACCTGTTCAGGTTCATAAGCAGGAGCCGCATCAACAGTCTCGTCTTCAGCCGGGAGCGCTTCGGCATATTCCGACTCGACATCCTTGATGGCCAGCTCAAGCTTGTCCAGCTGACGGCGCAACATGTCCTCTGACGGCTTAGGTGTCATATTCTCCAGCTGCCGCATAACGGCACCGCGAGCTTTTTCATACACCTTAACGCGCATTTCCGGGGTATTGTTCGACAGGCCGTCTACGGCACGTCGAATAACTGCTACGAAATCTGCCATCCGTACTTTCTCGTGGTCATCGGCTCTGGCCGAAAGACGATATAGCCCCAGTCCACTTGGCACCCCTGTTTTCAGGGCAACCCGACTTCCGGGAAGTTTTGTTACGCTGTTTTATGCCCCCCAAAACCGCTGGTCGGATTCGGGAGGCAAGACAATTTATCGAATATGACCTTAATCCTCAAATGGATCTGTCACAAGTATGGTGTCGTCGCGTTCCGGGCTGGTTGAGAGCAAAGCCACAGGCGCGCCGATCAATTCTTCCACCTGACGCACATATTTGATTGCCTGCGCTGGCAAATCAGCCCATTTGCGCGCACCAACCGTTGATTCTTTCCAGCCTTCGAGCGTGATGTAAATCGGCTCGACGCGAGCTTGCGCCGCCTGGCTTGCGGGAAGATGATCAATCTCTTCGCCATCCAGCTTGTAGCCAACGCAAATTTTCAACTCATCAAGGCCGTCCAGCACATCCAGCTTGGTCAGCGCAATGCCGGTGATGCCATTGGTGGCAACCGACTGACGCACCAAAGCCGCATCAAACCAGCCGCAACGGCGCTTGCGGCCCGTCACGGTGCCAAACTCATGGCCTTTTTCGCCCAGAAACTGGCCGATCTCGTCTTTCAACTCGGTCGGGAAAGGACCTTCACCAACGCGGGTGGTGTAAGCCTTTGTAATACCGAGGATATAGCCCAGAGATCCCGGACCCATGCCCGAGCCTGCCGCCGCCTGGCCTGCAACCGTGTTGGACGAGGTCACAAAGGGATAGGTGCCGTGATCGATATCGAGCAACGAGCCTTGTGCCCCTTCAAACAGAATGCGCGCACCACGACGACGCTCTTTATCCAGCATCAGCCAAACGGTTTCGCGGAAGGGCAGCACCTTGTCGGCCACCGACAGCAATTCTTCCATAATGGTCGAATGCTCCACTTCCGGCGCACCAAAGCCGCGACGCAGCGCATTGTGATGGGGCAGAATGCGGGCGACTTTTTCAGCCAGACCTTCAGGATCGGCCAGATCCATCACGCGAATCGCACGGCGGCCAACCTTGTCTTCATAGGCAGGGCCAATGCCGCGGCGGGTGGTGCCAATTTTTGTGCCGCTGTTGGAGGCCGCATCTTCACGCAGGCCATCCAGCTCGCGGTGCAGCGACAAAATCAGCGTGGCATTGTCGGCAATGCGCAGGTTTTCCGGCGAAACTTTCACGCCTTGAGCGTCCAGACGGCCAATTTCAGCAATCAGCGCATGGGGATCAACCACCACGCCATTGCCGATCACGGCCATTTTGCCGGGACGGGCAACGCCCGAGGGCAGCAATGACAGCTTATAGGAAATTCCATCAATGACGAGCGTATGGCCAGCATTATGGCCACCCTGAAAGCGCACAACCACGTCCGCACGCTCAGAGAGCCAATCGACAATCTTGCCTTTGCCTTCGTCGCCCCATTGGGAGCCAACCACCACGACATTCGTCATTTTTCAATCCTGTTCTTGCGCTCGCGCGCAAATTCCCAAAATGCGCTGACGCGCAAACTCAAAAAAATGCGCTGACGCGCGCCCCTTGAAGCAAAGCATGCCCCTGCGCGAAGTGCAACATCTGCACGCAGAAGGCAAGCTCAGGACAACACCGCTTTTCACGGCGTGCCAAACCCGCGCATCTATAATGCTTTGTTTTGCGGAAAGCGACCCGTTTGTCGTCAGCAATCTGGCTTTTTGTAAGGTAAAACCTTAGGAAGGTGCGCCGCTGATAAAAAAATGCCGAACCATGACGATCGTAAGGAATGCCCATGCAAATCCGCGCCTATGCCTATCTGATGCTCACCACGCTGCTTTGGGGCGGCAATGCTGTGGCCGGCAAGCTGGCCGTGGGACACATCAGCCCCATGGTGCTCAATGCCGGACGCTGGACATTGGCTTTCTGCCTACTTCTGTCGATTTCCATTGATCAGATCAAATCCGACTGGCCGGTGATCCGGCGCAACATTCCGCTGCTTTTGGCCTTTGGCGCGGTTGGCTATACCGGCTTTAACGGCTTTCTCTATTCGGCTTTGAAATACACTTCAGCCGTCAACGGTGCCATTGAGCAAGGTGCCATTCCGGTGCTGATTTTTGTTCTCAATTTTCTGCTGTTTCGCATAGCCGCATCCAAGGTGCAGATTCTGGGCTTCATCATCAGCTTTATCGGCGTGGCCCTCACCGCAGGCCATGGCGATCTGACCGCTTTGCTGTCCCTGCGCCTCAATTTTGGTGACGGGCTGATGATGCTGGCGGTGCTGTGCTATTCGCTGTTCACCATCGCGCTGCGCTGGAAGCCGGAGTTGCACTGGAAAAGCCTGATGGCCTCGTTGTCCTTTGGTGCAATGCTGGCAACGATTCCTCTGGTGATGTGGGAAGAGGCCAATGGCAGTCTGATTCTGCCCGACACCACCGGAGTTTTGCTGATTCTGTTTTGCGGATTGCTGCCCTCACTGGTCTCGCAAACACTCTATATCAAAGGCGTCAGCATTATCGGAGCGAACCGGGCCGGATTGTTTATCAATCTCGTGCCCATCTTCGGCACCGTGCTCTCGGTCATCGTTGTGGGTGAACATCTGGAAGGCTTTCACATGATGGCGCTGGCATTGGTGCTGGGTGGCATTGCCCTTGCTGAGTGGGGCAAGCCAAAGACCGCCATAGCGCCTTAGAATCTGTCAGGTTCAGATCACCTGCGCCTGACCATTGGCAATGCACACAACACTGAGATGACCGGACGCATAGGCGGCGGTATCAACACCAATGCGATTCTTGCCAAAACTGACCGCATCGGTGGGCGTGTGGCCATGCACAACGGTATAGGGCAATTCAGGGCCACGGCTTAAAAACGGCTCCCGGATCCACATCAGATCCTGATCCGTCTGCTCATCCAGCACCAGACCGGGCTTGACACCGGCATGCACAAAGACAATCGGGCCAACGGTCAGCATGACCGGCAGCGCTTTCAGCCAATAATAATGGCTGGAGGGAATGGCGGCGGAAAGTTGGGGGCGCAGGCCTTCAAAGCCGCCAGCCTTTTGCAGCGCCTGATCAATATCCAGACCATAGGAATAGAGTGTCGCGGCTGCGCCAAAATCCAGCCAACCGCGCCCGAGCGAGGGATTTTCGATAAAATCACAAAAGGCATCATCGTGATTGCCGCAAAGGCTGACGCGCTCAAATTGCGGCGGCAGCGGCTTCATCAAATGCTCAATCACCCGCTTTGACGATGGCCCGCGATCAACATAGTCCCCCAGCATAACAACCAGCTTGCGCCCATCGCGCAGGCTGGCGTCTTGCAAAATTCGACACTCCGCCTCAAGCAGCTCGACATAGCAACCATGCACATCGCCGACCGCGTAGATTGTTGAAAACTCTTGCCCATCAAACGCCAGCCGTGGCCGCACAGACGCACCATGGCCTTTTGACCCCGTATCAAGAATTTTACGCAGTAGTTTCTTCATGCATGACCCAGCCTTACAGCGCCGTGCGCCATATATGGCGCACAAAGGACGCTGTAACATTTTTAATCTACTGCATAATTCCTTAAATCCACTCCGATTTAAGGAATTATGCAGTAGATTTTGTTCTACGCCGGTTACATGCGTTTCTCAACAGCACAGACGGGCAGTATCCGCTTACCAAAAATTAAGCTTAACGGTGCCAGCCCGTGAAGCCGTCGCCTTTTTGGCAGCACTGCGCACACAAATTGATGCTTTTCCGAGGATGGTTGCGGCTCTACGGTTGCCGCAACACAGATCAGGGAACAGAGTGATGGCAAGACCTTTTTACTGGAACGAGTTGAACACCCACGACTTCAAACACCTGTCCGCCGATAAAACCATTGCCATTCTGCCAATTGCCTCCACCGAGCAGCACGGCCCGCACCTGCCGATTGCCACCGATGTTGCCATTGCCAACGGCATGTTGAATGAGCTGAAAGTACAGCGCCCCGATGATCTGGATTTTCTGGTGCTGCCTACGCAGGAAATTGGCAAGGCCAATGAGCATATTTATGGTCCCGGCACGCTCTCCCTGGGGGCTGAGATTCTCATTCCGGCCTGGACCGCCATTGGTGGTAAGGTGGCTGAGGCGGGGCTTCGCAAGCTGGTGATTGTCAATTCCCACGGTGGCAATCTGGATGTGATGAATATTGTGGCGCGCGAGTTGCGTGTGCGCTTTCAGATGATGGTGGTGGCCACCCAATGGGCGCGGTTTGGCCATCCGGATGGCATGATTTCCGAGCACGAGGCCAAATATGGCATTCATGGCGGCGAAGTTGAAACCTCGCTGATGTTGCATTTTAGGCCTGATCTGGTGCGGATGAATAATGCCGAGAATTTTATCTCCAAGGCCGAATGGATGCGCGAGCGCTCTGAATTTCTGGGGCCAACGCCACCCCATACGCTGGCATGGATTGCTCATGACCTGAACCCCCATGGCGTGGTGGGTGATGCCTCCAAGGGTACGGCTGAAAAGGGTGCGGCGATCTGCCAGCATCAGGTTGCGAGCTTTGTGCAATTGCTGCGGGATGTGCGCGATTATCCGCTGTCAGAGCTTTACTCGCCATCCTGAACACGGTCGGGGTTGATGCGGGTTAAGGGCAAAAAGCCTTTCCCTTGCAAATCCTCCACCAGCGCCACAATCTCCTGCATCAAATATTCCACAAACAGGCTGGTGGCGGCATCCAAAGGGGCACGCGCGCGGGCAAACAGTTTCATCGGTTGGTGGCGCACATGCGGCTCGCTCAAGGGCCGAAACACCAGCTCGCCCCGGCGGCATTCGGCCACAACATCCAGCGGGTTCAGCAAGGTCAAAGCAGAGCCGCATTTAACCAATTGCTTCAGAAGCTCCGAGGCATTGGTTTCCAGCAAAGGCTCAATCGGCAAGGGCAGCGGCGCCAGCGCCAGATTGATGACATTGCGCAGGCTGGTGCCCGGCTCGGCCAGCACCAGTTTTTCCTGCACCACGTCGACCAGATCCACCGGCCCCACCGCCTGCGCCAGATGATGCCCCGGCGGCATCACCGCCCCCACCGGAATATCAAAATTGGCCAGGGTGCGAATACCCGGCGTGGCAACAATGTTAAAGCCAAGGCCGATATCCACCTCGCCCGTCAGCACCGGATTGAGTGTCGTTGTGCCACTGTCATTGCGCACATGCACCTTGATGCGAGGGTGTGCTTCCAAAAAGCGCGCAATGATATCGGGCAAAGGACCGGCTGCCAGCCCCACCGTTGTGACCAGAGAGACCCTGCCCGCCTGCGGGGTTTTCAGGCTACGTATGCGCGCTTCCAAGCGCTCATAGCCTTTCAAAACCTCCCGAATATGCTCCACGCACAGCTCACCCGCCGCCGTCAGGCGCAAGCCGCGCGGCAGGCGCTCGAAAATCGGTGCGCCCAGCTCTTCCTCCAGCGCCAGAATTTGGCGATTCACCGCCGAGGATGCAACGTTAAGACGATTTGCTGCCTTGCGGATCGAGCCACATCTGGCAATCTCATCAATGTAATACAGCTTTCTGGAATGCAACATGGGTGATCACCAGTCTATTTTTTAATCAGGCTGAACAGCAATAGATCAAAAGATGCAAGCGCTGCTTTAAAGGCATCAATGCGAACGAAATTTGATGCTTTTCAAAGCGCAAAGCAAGCGCTCAAATGTGAAAAATGCGTCAACGAGCGTGGCCCCCAAGGGGCGTGAGGGGAAAGATCAGCATGACGAACAGATTTGCACATTATCTTGCCGCAGCCGCTCTGGCGCTGGGCGCAGCCTGCCCGGCCCTCGCTTTGGATAAGGTCAGCTACGGCACCAATTGGTTGGCGCAGGCCGAGCATGGTGGATTTTATCAGGCCGTGGCCGATGGCACCTATAAAAAATATGGGCTCGATGTGAAAATCGTGCAGGGCGGCCCCAATGCCGCCAATCAGGCTTTGTTGATTGCTGGCAAGGTGGATTTTTACATGGGCAGCCCGCAGGCGGAAATGGATGCCGTCAAGCAGGGCATTCCGCTGGTGGATGTCGCTGCTATTTTCCAAAAAGACCCGCAGGTGTTGATGGCCCATCCCGATCAGGGCGTGGAGAAGTTTGCCGATCTCGCCAAGCTCGACACCATCTATATGGGCAAGGATGGCTACCTGACCTATTTCGAGTGGATGAAGAAGAATTACCCCGGCTTTAAAGACGAGCAATATAAGCCCTACACCTTCAATCCCGCTCCGTTCATCGCCAATAAAAAATCGGCCCAGCAGGGCTATATCACCTCTGAGCCTTTTGAAGTCGAAAAGCAGGGTGGTTTCAAGCCCAAGCTGTTTTTGCTGGCTGACAATGGCTACAGCCCCTATTCCACCATGATCACCACCACTCAGGCAATGATTGATGCAAAGCCGGATGTGGTGCAACGCTTTGTCGATGCCTCTGCGGAGGGCTGGTATAACTATCTCTACGGTGACAACAAAGCCGCCAATGATTTGATCAAAAAAGACAATCCGGAAATGACCGATGCACAAATCGCCTTCTCGATTGAGAAGATGAAAGAATATGGCATCGTCGATTCCGGCCCGACCCTTGAAAAGGGCATCGGCTGCATGACCGATGACCATTACAAAAAATTCTTCGATGAAATGGTCTCGATTGGCGTGGTGGATGCCAAGCTGGATTATCAAAAGGCCTTCACCACCAAATTTGTGTGCAAGGGCGTTGGGTTGAAGCTCAAGAAGTGAGGTTAACACCCCTCCCCAACCCTCCCCACAAGGGGGAGGGAGCAGGTTGAGTGGGGTCGCCACCGGCCTGGCACAAGATGCCTTTTGGTGGAATGCTAAGGTTAACGCGGAATACCAACAGACTCCCTCCCCCTTGTGGGGAGGGTTGGGGAGGGGTTTTCAATCCCTATACCGTTTTCAGACAACGTTCGCATAAGCAGCAAAGACCATCAACAACAGGCATTGCATGATCGTGACTGACACACCATTGCCCATTTCGAGCGAGAGTAAAAAGCGTCCGCTTGTCACGCTATCCGGCGTGTCCAAAACATTCTCCTCCGGCACCGTGGCGCTGTCCAACATGTCGCTCACCGTCGAGCCGGGCGAATTTGTCAGCCTGCTTGGCCCCTCCGGCTGTGGCAAATCCACGGCGCTGCGCATCATTGCCGGCCTTGGCGATACCACCAGCGGCACCATTGACTGGCCCAGCTCACGCATCAATGCCAAGGGCCTGCCCGATGGTGACATCAGCTTTGTCTTTCAGGAACCCACCCTGCTGCCCTGGCAGACGGTGCTTGGCAATGTCTATCTGCCATTGCGGCTGCGCGGCGTGTCAAAATCAGAGGCAAAGCCGCAGATCATGGAAGCGCTGGAGACGGTGGGCCTCAAGGATTTTGCCGGTGCCTATCCGCGCGAACTGTCTGGCGGCATGAAAATGCGGGTGTCCATTGCGAGAGCTTTGGTCACCCGACCAAAACTGCTGCTGATGGATGAACCCTTTGCAGCACTCGATGAAATCACCCGGCAAAAGCTGAATGATGACGTGCTGGCGCTATGGCAGGATAAAGGCATCACCGTAATTTTTGTCACCCACTCGGTGTTTGAGGCCGCCTATCTCTCCAACCGCATTGTGGTGATGCAGGCGCGGCCCGGACGGGTGGCAGCGGATTTTCCGCTTGAAACCAGCCTCAATCGGGATGCCCATTATCGCACCTCGGAGGAATATCGTCAGGCCTGCGAAAAAACATCCAACGCGCTCCTTAGCGCCATGGGCGGGGAGGATCATTGATGGCCAACCGCAATCGTGCATTCGAAACGGCCCTGCAAATCATCGTTCCCATCGCGGTCGTGGTGGTGCTGGTTCTGGTCTGGCACATCGGCGTCGTGGTTTCAGGCGTGCCCCAATATATTTTGCCAAGTCCGCTGGCTGTGGCCAATGCGCTGTACAATGATTGGCCAACCCTTGGCCCCGCCCTGTGGGTCACCACCAAGATCACCCTGATCTCATTGGCTTTGGCACTGATTGGCGGGGTTGGCATGGCCATTTTTCTGGTGCAGGGAAAGTGGATCGAGCTGGCCTTCTATCCGATTGCGGTGATTTTGCAGGTCACACCAATTGTCGCCATCTCACCGCTGATCCTGATTTATGCGCCGACCACGCAGGTTGCTTTGCTGATCTGCGCCTTTCTGGTGGCGTTTTTCCCCATCCTGTCGAATATGGTGCAGGGCTTGAAAAGCGTCGATCATAACCTGCTCAACCTGTTTGATCTTTACGGCGCATCGCGCTGGCAAACGCTGATCTATCTAAAATTGCCCGCATCCCTGCCCTACTTCATGACCGGCCTTCGTATCGGTGGTGGCTTGGCCTTGATTGCCGCAGTGGTGGCCGAGTTTGCGGCGGGCTCTGCCGGCGCTGGCTCCGGCCTCGCTTTTCGCCTGCTGGAAGCACAATACCGGCTGAATATTCCGAGGCTGTTCGCCGCCCTTATTCTCCTGTCATGCCTCGGCGTTATGATTTTTGCCATGACATCCTTCATCTCCTGGCTGGCGCTGCATCGCTGGCACGAGAGCAGCATCAAGCGAGAAAATTGATGACCAGAGCTTTTGTAAGCCTACCGGATACGGATCGTTTCGCGCTGAAAAATGCAACGATGCCCGCCGTTGCCGTGGATGGTTTCTCAGCCCCCAACCGTGAAGGGCTGGTGGCCGCCGACCTGATCATTGCAGACGGCAACATCGAGGCCATTCTGCCACCCGGCACTGCCCCTGACATGGCCTTTGCCGATATGGATCAGGGCATGATCTTTCCCACCTTTGTCGATATGCACACCCATCTCGACAAAGGCCATATCTGGCCGCGCAAACCCAATGTTACCGGCGATTTCATGGGTGCGCTGAGCGCTGTCAAAGAAGACCGCGAGGCCAATTGGTCAGCAGATGACGTTTGGGCGCGAATGGAGTTTTCGCTCCAATGCGCCTATGCCCATGGCACCAGCCTGATCCGCACCCATCTGGATAGTTTGGCACCCCAGCACCGCATTTCCTATGAGGTTTTCTCGCAGGTGCGCGCCGCCTGGAAAGGCAAAATTGATCTGCAAGCGGCAGCGCTTTTTCCGTTTGAAGAGATCACCAATACAGCCTTCTTCACCGATCTGATTGATGTGGTCAAATCCCACAACGGTATTCTCGGCGGTGTGACGCAAATGGTGCCCGATCTGGATGCACGGCTGGATCTGCTGTTTCAGGCAGCAAGCAAGCATGGCCTCGATATAGACCTGCATGTCGATGAAACCCAGGATGCATCGGTGCTGGCGCTGAAAGCGGTGGCCGAGGCCAAGCTGCGCAATGGCTTTGAAGGCTCGGTTGTGGTCGGCCATTGCTGCTCGCTGACCCAGCAGAACGACGATGTGGCCAAAGCCACCATCGATCTGGTGGCCAAAGCGGGACTGGCCGTGGTTTCCCTGCCAATGTGCAATATGTATTTGCAGGATCGATATGCGGGCCGCACCCCGCGTCAGCGCGGCGTAACACTGTTTCATGAACTCACCGCCGCTGGCGTGCAAACGGCTGTCGCCTCCGACAACACCCGCGATCCTTTCTACGCCTATGGCGACCTCGACCCCGTGGAAGTGCTGCGCGAGGCGGTTCGGATCATCCATCTCGACCACCCGCTCGACACCACCGCCCGCGTTGTCACCCGCACCCCTGCCGACATTTTGGGCCGCGCGGACCATGGCCGCATCAAAGCGGGCGGCAAAGCCGATCTGGTGTTGTTCTCTGCCCGCCGCTGGAGCGAGTTTCTCTCGCGCCCGCAAAGCAACCGCATCGTGATGAGAGCTGGCAAGGCCATTGATGCCCACCTGCCCGATTATCGTGCCCTAGATGAACTTATGGAAGGCTGAACCATGCCGGATTATGCAAAGATCAAACAGGAGCTGGACGGCATTGCCGTGGAAGACCATCCGGCGCTGGTGAAGCAAAAAAGCCGCGATTTCTATTGGTATTCGCCGATTTTGAAAGACGAACTGGATCACGTCACTGCCGATCTGATTGTCTCGCCGACATCGGAAGAAGAGGTGATCCGCACATTAAAGGTGGCCTACGCCCACGGTGTGCCGGTCACACCGCGCGGTGCAGGCACCGGCAATTATGGTCAGGCCATGCCGCTGTCGGGTGGCATTGTGCTCAACCTGATCAACATGAACAAGGTCAAAGAGATACACCCCGGTCGAGTGATTTGTGAGCCCGGTATCGTCATTGCGGAGCTGGACAAGCAGACCAAGGCCCATTCCGGGCAAGAGCTGCGCTTTCACCCCTCAACCGCCCAAACCGCCACCATTGGCGGCTTTATCGCCGGTGGCTCAGGCGGTGTTGGCTCGATCACCTGGGGAGGCCTGCGCGATCTGGGCAATATTTTGCGGCTGCGCGTGGTGACCATGGAGGCCGAGCCGCGCGTGCTGGAACTTTCGGCTTGGGATTTGCAAAAGGTCAGCCATGCCTATGGCACCAATGGCATTATCACCGAAGTGGAAATGCCGCTGGCTCCGGCTTACGACTGGGTGGATGTGATTATCGGTTATGATGATTACATGGACGCTGTGCGCTTTGCCGACAGCCTTTGCCATCGCAACGGCATTCTGCTGAAAGAAGTGGCCCCGATTGCAGCACCTATTCCTTTTAGCTATTTCACCCGCCACAAGCCCTGGCTGAAAGATGGTCAATCGGTTGTGGTGCTGATGGTTGCTCCCCATTCGCTGCTGCCGACGCTGGCCTATGCAGAAAAAATGAAGGGCGATGTGCGTTTTCGCTCCGACACTGTGGAAAGCATGAAGGGCATTCCCCACGCCTATGAGCTGGCATGGAACCACACAACCTTGCGCGCACTGAAGGTTGACCCCTCAATTACCTATTTGCAGGTGCAATATCCGGGGCCGGATCATGTCGCCAAAGTGGCAAAGATGACCGAAATTTTTGGCGACGAAGTGGTCGGCCATCTGGAATTCCTGCGTTTTGATGGACGAATCCAATGCTCTGGCCTGCCACTGGTGCGCTACACCAGCAAAGAGCGGCTGGAAGAGATCATCCGCATCCATGAGGAAAACGGCTGCCCGATCTTCAACCCGCATCGCTACACGCTGGAAGAAGGCGGCATGAAGCAGACGGATGAAATCCAGCTGGCTTTCAAGAAGGAAACCGACCCCAAGGGCCTGCTCAACCCCGGCAAGATGATTGCCTGGGAGAACCCCGATTTTGACTTCAAGGCGGGCAAGAACTACCTTTTCCCCGGCCTGCAAGCTTTCGCGGAGGGCTGATTTTACCGCCAGACGACATTCATTCCGAAGGTACTCCTGACAGGGTTTTCTTGTTCATGTTACAAACATGGTGTGTTGTGATCCGACTGAGGCGGCGGATCATGACCCATTAGGACAAACGGCGCGGACGTTTTCACTTTGAGCCTGCGACACGTGCAGGCAAAGAATTGGAGCATTGCCATGCGCGTTCTCGTTCTTCACTCTCATCCTGTTGCAGAGAGCTATGGAAGGGCACTCTATCACCTCACGGTTGAAAGCCTGACCAAAGCGGGCCATGAGGTGGATGGCTGTAATCTCTACGACGAGGGGTTTGACCCCATACTTTCCGCCCATGACCGGCAGATCTATCATGATTATCCTGAAAACACCCGGGCGGTCTCATCCTATGTTGAGCGGCTCAACGCGGCTGAAGGCTTGGTGATTGTCACCCCGGTGTGGAATTTCGGCTTTCCGGCAATGTTGAAAGGCTATTTTGATCGGGTCTGGCTGCCCGGTGTCAGCTTTGCGCTTGAAGACGGCAAGCTAACACCAACGCTTCGGCATATTCGCAAGTTGGCAGCGGTGCTCACCTATGGTGCCACGCCCATGCGGGCTTTTCTGGCCGGCAACCCGCCCAAAAAGACCATCAAACGGGTGATCCGCGCTCAGATAAAAATCGGCGCACCGGTGAAATTCATGGCCCATTACGACATGAACAATTGCACGGAAGAAACCCGCGCCGCCTTTATGAACAAGGTGCGGCGCGAGATGGAGCGGTTTTGACAAGAAAGCTTATTTGGAAGGTTTCAAGGAGCCGATAATTTCCTGAAGCTCGCCAAAATGCTTTTCCTGTTTGCCCTTTGATCCCCAATAGGTGATCACCAGCAGCTTGCCGGGCTTTGGCGAAACAACCGACAGGCTGACATTGACCGGGCCTTCTTCATCGGTGCCGGTCCAGTCAAAATTCGTCATGTCCATGCCGTTGATGACTTCATCCGACTGTTTCTGCGTCGAGCCGTCGATTTTAACGCCGTTCTTTTTCAAAAACGCAATCGCGTCATCAATCACCTTGTCACTGGTTTTTGCATTGGCAACATCAACGGCAAGATAGATTGCCGCATCAGCCGAGGTGGCATCAATGCCGCTTTCGGTTTCTTTTGGCTCCCAATCGGCAGGAATGGTGATCTGCGCAATCGGTTCTTCGCTGGGAAACAGCAAAGTATCGGCGAAAGACACAGATGGCAAAAAGGCCGCCAGAATGGCGGCAGCAAGAACGATTCTCATGAGATTTCCCCTCAGGCCCAAATGATTTACTGCATAATTCCTTAAATCGGAATCGATTTAAGGAGAAAATTATGCAGCAGATTAAAAGTGTTACAGCGTCCTTTGTGCGCCACATATGGCGCACGGCGCCGTAAAGAGGGGAAAATAGAGATAATTGCAGATTTGTCGCGGGGAGATTTTCTCTCTCTATCTACTATTTTCGGGAGTAGAACACCATTTTCAAGAACGACAGGTCAAACACATTTCGCCGCTGTGACCTCCACCTCAACCAGAAATTCCGGGCGGGTAAAACCACCGACAACAATGAGTGTGGAAACCGGCTTTGGCTCCAGCGTAAAGCGGTCGCGCACGGCCATATAGGGTGCGAAATCCTCCCGTCTGGTGACAAAGCCCGCGATGCGGATTACGTCGGCAAAGCTCATGCCCGCTTCTTCCAGAATGGCACCGATGGCTTGAAAGCAAAGGGCTGCCTGCCCTTCAACATCGGGCGGAATCACATCATCCGCGCCGATTCCGAGCTGGCCGGAGGTCACCAGCAGGCTGGCCCCCGGTGGCACAAGCAGGCCGTGGTTATATTGACCAAAGGGCTTTCGCACCGACGGCGGATTGAAGACCTGCTTCATGCGTTTCAGTCTCCCCAGCCAACAATGCCCTTGATTTCAAGAAAATCATGAATGGCCCAATCGGCATATTCGCGGCCATTACCGGATTGCTTGTAACCACCAAAGGGCGCAAATGTATCCCACTCGGGATAGTTCAGAAACACCGAACCGGCCCGCATTTTCTTGGCCACATCACGGGCATGGTCAATATTGACTGACTGCACATAAGCCGCCAGACCATAGACTGTATCATTGGCAATCTCGACCGCTTCATCCTCGTCCTTGTAGGGCAAAATCGACAGCACAGGACCAAAGATTTCTTCACGGGCAATGGTCATGTCATTGCGCACATTGCCAAAAATGGTGGGGCGCACATAATAGCCACGGTTCAGATGTTCGGGACGGCCGAGACCGCCGGTCACCAAGGTTGCACCCTCCTTGATCCCGGCCTCAATCAGGCGCTGGATCTTGTCAAACTGCACCTGACTGACCACCGGACCCAGCACGGTATCCTCTGCACGGGGATCACCGACCACAAATGTCTCGGCTTCCGATTTGGCGTAAGTCAACGCTTCGTCATGGCGATCGGCAGGCACCAACATGCGGGTTGGCGCATCGCAAGACTGGCCGGAATTGCCAAAGCAGCCCTGCACCCCCTTGCGGATGGCCTCCTCGAAATCCGCATCGGGCAGGATAATGTTGGCCGATTTTCCGCCCAATTCCTGCGCCACACGCTTGACGGTATCGGCCGCCGTCTTGGCGACGATAATGCCTGCGCGGGTGGAGCCGGTAAACGACACCATATCGACATCGGGATGGCCCGCCATGACCTGCCCCACATCCGGGCCATTGCCGTTGACCATGTTGTAGACGCCCTTGGGCACGCCCGCGGCTTCCATGACTTCAGAGAAGATAATGCCGCTGATTGGGGCAATTTCCGAGGGTTTGAGCACCACGGTGCAGCCCGCAGCAATGGCAGGGGCCACCTTGCAGACAATCTGGTTCAGCGGCCAATTCCAGGGCGTGATCAGCGCGCAAACACCAATCGGCTCTTTGACCACCGTGGTCGCACCACGCTTTTCAGAAAATTTGAACCCTTCCAGACCGGCAATGGTGGCTTCCATATGGGCGCGGCCCGCCCAGGCCTGCGCCTCCAGCGCAAAAGACATGGGCGCGCCCATTTCAAAGCTCACGGCCTTGGCAATATCGTCAAAACGCTTGTTATATTCCTCCAACATGCGCTTCAGCAGTGCCAGGCGCTCTTCCACCGACCATTGCGAAAAGGTCGAAAAAGCCCGTTTGGCAGCAGCAACCGCCTTATCCACATCGGCCTTGGAGCCGAGAGAGATGCGGGTGTAAGCCTCTTCGGTGGAAGGGTCGATGACCTCCAGCGTGGCAGGAACTGCCGGATCAACCCATTCGCCGTCAATGAAGAATTTCAAGTGATTGCTCATAGTCCCTCCGAAGGTTTGTTTCAGAGGAGACTATCGGCAAAGGCCGGGACACTGCAAGCGCTAACCTGCATCCGGCGTGATCGGCAATTGCCAATCAATTGGCTCCAGCCCATGGCTTTGCAAATAAGCATTGGTCTTGGAAAATGGCTTGGAGCCAAAGAAGCCATTGTGAGCGGAAAGCGGCGACGGATGCACCGATTTTAACACAAGATGGCGGCTTTGATCGACAAAAGCCGCCTTTTTCTGCGCATAAGCACCCCAGAGGATAAACACCACATGCTCGCGCTCTTCAGCCACAGCGTGAATAATGCGGTCGGTAAAGCGCTCCCAGCCTTTTCCCTGATGCGCCCCGGCGCGGCCTTCTTCCACGGTCAGCACGCTGTTGAGCAGCAACACGCCCTGACGCGCCCAATGCTCCAGAAAACCGTGGTTGGCGCGCGGGATGCCGAGATCGCTTTCCATTTCCTTGTAGATATTGACCAATGATGGCGGAATACGCACGCCGGGCTGGACAGAAAAGCACAGACCATGGGCCTGCCCTGCCCCGTGGTAAGGGTCTTGCCCCAAAATCACCACCCGCACCTGATCGATAGGGGTCAGATCCAGCGCCCGGAAATACTGAGAACCCTTGGGGAAGATATGCTTTCCAGCCTGTTTTTGGTCCAGCAGAAATGCTTTCAGGCTTTGCATATAGGGTTGGTCAAACTCACCACCCACCACCGCTTTCCAGCTTTCGTCGAGCTGAGGTGTCGATTGTGCCATGTTCATCTCCCACTGCATATGTGTTGCGTCATGCATAGCGGGCGAAGGTGGCAAAACTCAAGAGCCTGACAAACCTATGACCCAATTGACAGAGAGGAAACTTCGGGTCTACCTCATGACCGGGAGAAGATGATGATGGCACGAAAAGCAAGCTCAAACGCAAGACTGGATGATGCCGCCCGGGCGGGCTGGCTCTATTACGTGGCTGGCCGCACACAGGATGAAATCGCGGCTGCCATGAACATCTCCCGGCAGAGTGCTCAAAGGCTTGTGTCGCTGGCGATTGCCGAAAAGCTGGTCAAAGTGCGGCTCGATCACCCGATTGCCGTCTGTCTGGAACTGGCCGACGCCGTGCAGAAAAAATTCGGCCTCAAGCAGGTTGAGGTGGTGCCCACCGACCCCGGCTCGGACACCACCACCACCGGCATTGCCGAGGCTGGAGCCGCCGAGCTGGAACGCTGGCTGAAACAGCCCGATCCATTGATCATTGCCATGGGAACGGGGCGCACCCTGCGCGCCATGATTGATCAATTGTCTGCCATGGAATGCCCACAGCATAAAATCGTGTCGCTGACCGGCAATATCAGCCCCGATGGTTCGGCCGCCTATTTCAATGTTATCTTTTCCATGGCCGATGCGGTGAAGGCACCGCATTTTCCCATGCCCTTGCCGGTCATTGTTTCATCAAAAGAAGAGCGCGATCTTTTGCGCCGCCAACCACTGGTGGCCCCAACCATTGCATTGGGGCAGCAATCCAACGTGACTTTCGTTGGTATTGGTGAAATGACGCTGAACGCACCGCTGCTTCAAGACGGTTTTTTGAAACAGACAGAAATGCAGGCGCTGCTTGATCGTGGTGCCACTGGCGAAATCTGCGGCTGGATTTTTGATGAAAAGGGCCAATTGCTGGATGACCCGGTTAATCAGCGCGTCGCCAGTATGGACATTCCCTCCCGCCAAACCTCCACCGTGATTGGCATGGCGCGCGGCAAACGCAAACATGCCGCCATTCGCGCCGCTGTGATTGGCGGCCATATCAACGCGCTGATCACCGATGAAGATGCGGCGAAATTTCTGTTGAGCCTTTAAAAACGAAAAAACCTCCGGCCAAAGACCGGAGGTTTTCATCTTTATCGGCAATAACTTACGCAGATCAAGCCGACTGAATGGCCGAAATGCTCCAGCCGGTTGCGGGTCTGCGAATGAAGGTCCAGACTTCAACCGATTCACCCGCGTGGTCCGGATCACCATCAACCACCTTGCCGGTGGTGCGGTCGCGCATCACATCGATGGCTTCATAGCGCATGGCAACGGTCGCATAATCCACATTGCCTTCACGCCATGCCTCCGACAGATCACCCTGCAAGAGTTTTACATCGCGAACGTCGTTCTTGACGCCCTTGGTGGCATTTTCGCCCAGCTCTTCCGCCAGATAGGACATGGCTTCCGGTGTGGTAATGCGGCGAAGGGCCGAATAGTCCTCAGCGGAATAGGCCTGCTGCATCTCTTTGAGCAGTTCCTCAAAGGTTTCCAGATCTTTCTGGGTGATGCCAACCTCGTCGCTTCCAGAGACGGCTGCTGGCTGTGCAGAACCGCCAATCTTGGGGATTGCGAAACCGCCAAAGCCCTGGCTGGCATTTGTCTGCGGCCCATCACCGGAATGGGCGGTGCGATTGTCAGACCCGGAATAGGCCTGCGCTGTGCGATTGCGGCCAAAGAAACGCATGGCCAACATGATCGCGCCGCCAATAAGCAGGATCTGGAACAGCATGCCGAACATGCCAGCCATGCCGCCAAAACCGCCACCAAGCAACATGCCAAACAGACCACCCATCAACAGGCCGCCCATGAGACCACCGGCCATGCCGCCAAACAGGCCGCGCTTGGGTGCCGCCTGCGCAGCCTGACCCATGGCACCGGGTTGGGCTGTATTGGGTGTCATGCTGCGCTGAATGGGAGCCGCCGTTGTGGGGGCGGTGTTGGTGGTTGCAGGCGCGCTATAGGTTTTGCTGCCCCGACTGCCAAAGCTGCTGAAGCCTCCGGCTTTGCGTGCCTCGGCGAAATCGGCCGATGTCACTGTCACCGCCAAGCCGATCATCACAATGCCCAACGCTTTTAAAGCTCTCTGCATACCACCCTCTGTGTTCATCCCGGCCCGAAATTGGCCTCCGTTTCCCATATGGCTATGCTCATGGCGAATTTTTAGAGCATCCATCAAATTATTTTGATGTGCCGTTCAATGTGTCATCAAAACCAGCCGGATTGATGCTGCAATGGCACCAACAATGCCCACACCCACCAACCAGAAAATCGCAAACCAAACCAGTTTTTGCGCCAAACTCCGCTGCTCTGTCATCAATGATAGCCCTCTTCCGGATTAATCTTGCCTCTGAATACCCAGTAGGCATAGCCCGTGTACAACAAAATGATCGGCACAAGAACAACTGCGCCCACAAGTAGAAATTTCAGGCTGCTATCCGGCGCTGCCGCATCCCAGATCGTCAAGGCTGTTGGCACCATATAGGGATAGAAGCTGATACCAATGCCAGCAAAACCCAGCGTAAAGAGGGCAAGCGAGGCCACAAAGGGCAACCAGTCCTGATTATCGCGCAGGCCCTTGAAGATCAGATAGAGGCAAACCAGCACCAGAACCGGCACGATCACGCTGAAAATCAAGGTGGGAAAGCCGAACCAGCGACCCAGATAATGCGGCTTCAACCAGGGCGTCCACAGGCTGAAAACCCCCATGGCCATCACGGTTAAAACGGCTGCCGACATGGCAAATTGCTGGGCGCGAAGGCGCAAAGGCCCCACCGTTTTAAACACCAGCCATGTGGCCCCCAAAAGCCCATAGCCAATCACCAGCGCCACGCCCGTGCCGATGGAAAAGGGCGTCAACCAATCCCACCAGCCGCCGGCATAGGCCCGATTGACCACCGGAATGCCCTGCACCAAAGCGCCAAGCGCAATGCCCTGCATCAGCGCCGCCAGCACCGAGCCACCGGCAAAGGCCACATCCCACACACCCCGCCAGCGCTGCGTACGCCAGCGATATTCAAAGGCAACGCCGCGGAAAATCAGCCCGATCAGCATCAGGGTGATGGGCATATACAGCGCCGGGAGAATAGTGGCATAGGCCAGCGGAAACACCGCCAGCAACCCGCCGCCGCCAAGCACCAGCCATGTCTCGTTGCCATCCCACACGGGAGCAACCGAGTTCATCATCTGGTCGCGGTCATGCTTATCCTTGAAAGCAGGAAACAGAATACCAACGCCGAGATCAAAGCCGTCCATAATCACATAGGCTAAAATCGCAAAGGCAATGATGGCAGCCCAGATGAATGCATAATCAATGACCATGATGACCTCCATCAACACTATGGGTTGCGGTACCCGGCACAATCCCCGCAGTGCGGATCGGCGCGTCGCCAATTTCCGGTGTTGGGTCGCGCGGCAGGCGGGCCATCAGCCTCAGCAGATAAAAGGTGCCGGAGCCAAACACGAAGAAATAGACGATGATGAACAGGATCAGCGAGGTTGCCACCGCAGGCGCTTCAATGGCCGAATGCGACTGCGCTGTGAGCAGATGACCATAGACCGTATAGGGCTGACGGCCGACCTCTGTGGTCACCCAACCGGCCAGCACCGCCACAAAGCCTGCAGGCCCCATGGCAACAGCACACCGATGCAGCCAGACATTGGTGGTCAGCGTGCCCCTATAGCGGGTCCACAGGCTAAACAGCCCCAGCCCCAGCATGGCAAACCCAAGGGCGACCATGATGCGGAACGACCAGAACACCACAGCCACCGGCGGCTGCAACTCACGCGGCACCGTATCCAGCCCGGCCAGCGGGGCATTCAAATCATGTTTCAAGATCAGGCTGGAGAGCTTGGGAATCTGCACCGCATAGTCAACCCGCTGGTTTTGCTGATCAGGAATACCAAACAGGATCAGCGGCGCGCCGTCGGGGTGGCTGTCAAAATGGCCTTCCATGGCCATGATTTTCACCGGCTGGTGTTCCAGCGTGTTGAGCCCGTGGGCATCGCCTGCAAAAATCTGGATGGGAGCCACAACAGCCACCATGCCCATCGCCATGGAGAACATTTTGCCCGCCCGGCGCGGAGCCGTCTTGCGCAGCAGATGCCATGCACCCACGCCGCCCACCACCAGAGCGGTGGTGAGGTAAGCGGCCAGCACCATATGCACCAGACGATAGGGGAAAGAGGGATTGAACACCACCGCCCACCAATCCAGCGGAATGAACTGGCCCTTGTCATTCATACCGAAGCCCGCAGGCGTCTGCATCCATGAGTTCACAGCCAAAATCCATGTGGCGGAAATCAGCGTGCCGACAGCGACCATGAAGGTGGCAAAGAAATGCAGCAATGGGCCAACACGCTTGCGACCAAACAGCATGACGCCCAAAAAGCCCGCTTCAAGGAAAAAGGCCGTCATGACTTCATAGCCCATCAGTGGGCCGATCACCGGTCCGGCTTTATCGGAAAAGACGCTCCAGTTGGTGCCAAACTGATAGGCCATGACAATGCCCGACACCACGCCCATGCCGAACGCCACAGCAAAGATTGTCTTCCAGAAGTTGAACAGCTCGTAATAGACTTCTTTCTTCGTCCACAGGTACAGACCGTTCAGTACGGCCAGATAGCTGGCCAAACCAATGGAAAATGCTGGGAAAATGATGTGAAATGAAACGGTGAAGGCAAATTGCGCCCTCGCCAGTAACACAGCATCAAAATTGTCAAACATGGCAGCGTCTCCTCCGCCCAAAGGGAGCATTACACGTCCTGTCCTGTAGCAAAATCGCGCCGCAGAAAAGACATATTAGCATAACCTAGCGCGCGACCGCCAAGAAACAATGCGACATGCCGCCATGCGTCAATTTGACAGTTATCAAACTGTGAAGGAGGCAAAAAATCACGCTCTCAACATGTCGTCACCCTCGGGCCTGTCTCAAGGGTCTGCCGCCGGAGCCCGAGCCACCCTCGTCCATTATGACATTCAGCCTTGGCAGATGCTCGGCACAAAGCCGAGCATGACGGCAGAGAGTTTGGAAGCCTTGCCATCAAACAAAAACCCGGCGGAGCTTTCGCTCGCCGGGTTTGAGTGTCACCATCGGGTGAAACAGGTCTTATTCAACCGCAAAGGTCAAAAGCTTGGCCTGCTTGATGGCAGGATTGGCGGTGAGCTGATCCAGCACGGCTTGCTCCACCGGACCATCGACATAAAGCAGCGCAATCGCGTCACCCGATTCCTTTTCACGACCGAGCTGGAAGTTGGCGATGTTGACGCCAGCGTTGCCGAGCGTGGTGCCCATGAAGCCGATCATGCCAGGAACGTCGGTGTTGGAGATGTAGATCATGTGCGGACCCACATCGGCATCCATGTTGATGCCCTTGATCTGGATGAAGCGTGGCTTGCCATCCGAGAACACGGTGCCTGCAATTGAGCGGGTCTGCTTCTCAGTCGTTACGGTCAGCTTGATGTAACCATCATAAACGCCGGTCTTGTCGCGCTTGACCTCGGAAAGGACAATGCCCTTTTCCTTGATCATGATCGGAGCCGAAACCATGTTGACGTCCGATACCTGCGAGCGGATCAGGCCAGCCAGCAGAGCCGAGCTGAGCGCCTTGGTGTTCATGGTCGCTGTCTGGCCATCATAGAGAATTTCGATCTGCTTGATCGGACCTTCCGTGACCTGACCAACAAAGGCACCCAACACGTCAGCCAGCTTGATGAATGGCTTCAGGATTGGTGCTTCTTCCGCCGTGATCGATGGCATGTTGATGGCGTTGGAAACGGCACCCTTGACCAGATAATCCGACATCTGCTCGGCAACCTGAAGGGCCACATTTTCCTGCGCTTCGGTGGTGGATGCGCCCAGATGCGGGGTGCAAACCACGTTTGGCAGGCCAAACAGCGGGCTTTCCTTGGCAGGCTCAACCTCAAACACGTCGAAACCGGCACCGGCCACATGGCCAGACTTGATGGCTTCGGCGAGAGCTGCCTCATCCACCAGACCACCACGGGCGCAGTTGATGATGCGAACGCCGGGCTTGGTCTTGGCGAGGTTTTCCTTGCCCAGAATGCCGCGGGTCTTGTCGGTCATTGGCACGTGCAGGGTGATGAAATCAGCCTGAGCCAGCAGCTCGTCGAGCTCAACCTTCTTCACACCCATTTCCTGGGCGCGCTCGTTCGACAGGAAGGGGTCATAGGCGAGGACATGCATACCAAGGCCAATGGCCTTCTTGCAAACGATGCCGCCAATGTTGCCGGCACCGATCACACCCAGCACTTTTCCGGTGATTTCAACACCCATGAACTTCGACTTTTCCCACTTGCCAGCCTGTGTGGAGGCATCGGCGGCAGGAAGCTGACGGGCAACAGCAAACATAAGCGCAATGGCGTGTTCAGCCGTGGTGATGGAGTTGCCGAACGGCGTGTTCATCACAATGATACCACGGCGCGAAGCGGCTGGAATATCAACATTGTCGACGCCGATACCGGCGCGGCCAATCACTTTCAGATTGGTGGCGGCAGCAATCAGCTTTTCCGTGGCCTTGGTGGCCGAGCGGATGGCCAGACCATCGTAATTGCCGATGATTTCAGCCAGTTTGTCTTTATCCTTGCCGAGTTGCGGCTGGAAATCCACGTCTACGCCGCGATCGCGGAAAATCTGGACGGCGGTTTCAGACAATTCATCAGAGACGAGAACGCGAGGTGCCATGACGAGGCCTCCTAAAAGAGTTCGTTTTGAACGAGCATGAATGGGAAGTGGGCCTCGCATCATCGCGAGGCCAAATGAGCTTTAGGCCGCAGCCTTGGCAAGCGCTGCCTTCTGCGTCTGATAAGCCCAGGTCAACCAAGGCATCAGAGCCTGCATGTCGGCAGTCTCGATGGTGGCACCAGCCCAGATGCGCAGGCCAGCCGGCGCATCGCGGTAAGCACCGATGTCATAGGCAACGCCTTGCTTTTCCAGCAATGTTGCAATGCCCTTGGCAAAAGCGGCCTGCTCTTCAGCAGGCAGAGCCAGCACGTCAGGATCGGCAATGGTCAGGCACACGGAAGTGTTCGAACGTGTCTCGTCAACCTTGGCCAGATTGGCAATCCAGTCATTGGCAGCGACGAAATCGAAAATCACCTTGGCGTTTGCGTCAGCGCGGGCAATCAGCGCATCCAGACCACCAATCGACTTGGCCCAGTTCAGCGCATCAATATAGTCTTCAACGCAGAGCATCGACGGTGTGTTGATGGTTTCACCCTTGAAGATGCCTTCAATCAGTTTACCGCCAGAGGTCAGGCGGAAAATTTTTGGCAGCGGCCAAGCCGGAGCGTAAGATTCCAGACGGGCAACCGCACGGGGGCTGAGGATCAACATGCCGTGACCACCCTCGCCGCCCAGAACCTTCTGCCAGGAGAAGGTGACAACGTCGAGCTTGGAAAAGTCCATATTTTGCGCGAATGCTGCCGAGGTTGCATCGCAGATGGTCAGACCCTTGCGGTCTGCGGGAATGAAATCCGCATTGGGAACGCGAACACCGGACGTGGTACCATTCCAGGTAAAGACCACATCGCGGTCGAAATCCACATCGGCAAGGTTTGGCAGCAAGCCGTAATCGGCATTGAACTTGCGCACATCAGCAAGCTTGAGCTGCTTGACCACATCGGTCACCCAGCCAGCGCCAAAACTTTCCCAGGACAGCATGTCCACGCCGCGCTCACCCAGCAAAGACCAGAGCGCCATTTCAACAGCGCCGGTGTCAGATGCGGGAACGATACCAATACGGTAATCGGCAGGAACGTTGAGAATTTCTCTTGTGAGATCAATGGCCAGCTTCAGCTTATCTTTGCCAACCTTGGCGCGGTGCGAACGACCGAGCGGGGCATCGCTGAGTGCTTCAAGAGCCCAACCGGGGCGCTTCGAGCAAGGGCCAGACGAAAAATGCGAATTCGCCGGACGTGCGGCGGGTGCAGTCAAATCAACCATAGCAAACTACCCTTCCAGGTATATGGCCTCTCGTTGGGGAGAGGTGTCCCGCCGCTGTCTATAATGAAAACCCGTTGGCAGCGCAATAGAGAAATTTAACGCCCTGTCATTTCTTGCACAAATTCACGAAAAAAATCAAAACGTCACACTGATCAAAATAGTTCAAACTCTACACCACCGTTAATATTACGTGGTGCATGTGTAATTGTGCATATAGATTTTTCTAGTATAACATTGCCCATCTTGCTCAATATTGTAACGTCAGTTATAAAATTCAACAAATCTTGACTTCCGCCAAACCATTTTACGCTACAAGGGCGATCGGCGTGACTAAGACGACCATCCACACTCATTGAAAAAATGCTATCCTCATCAATAATTTCAATTGTTTGATTGAGGAATTTTTTTACCTCATATCCGCGAGATGAGTTTTCTCGAAGGAGAATTGTGGCACCTATGTGTTTCATGCAAGTACTCCATTGATCACACTAATTAAAATCATCACAGATGAAGAAGTAAATACTAATTAGATGCAATACCTCGCAGCAACTTTTTGGAGAAATGGCGCGATTATATTTTTATAATCAACCTTGAACTGAGATACGACGGCATAAATTCAATCTCTACGTATAAGCCCAACGAGGTTCGGAACCGATCATGGTTGCATGATATTATCCAACGTAAAAAATCAGTTGTCACTCCGCGGCTTGCGTCCCAGAATTTCCGAAACCCCTTTGCGGGTAAACGGCTGGGCCAATTGCGACACAAACCCGTTTGCAATGGTTCCACTGATACCAATATCCGTGGAGGACGGCCGGTCGGGATTGTAAAACGTGCCGAAAATCATATCGAAAATCACGATATTCTCACCGTAATTGGTGTTGCCCTCGCGCAAATCCTTGGAATGATGCCAGCGGTGCAGACGCGGCGTGCTGAACACATAATCCAGAATGCCGGTGCGCACAGCCACATTGCAGTGAGTCAAAATGCCAATGAAGGCCGTAACCGCACCAACCCACAAAAACACCGCAACCGGCGCGCCCAGCAGGTAAAGCGGCGCTTGACTGAGGGCGATCTTGAACAGCGAATCCATGAAATGAAAGCGTCCGGTGTTGACCACCCAAAGACGGGTTACGCTGTGATGCAGCGCATGAAAGCGCCAGAAAAACAGCCGCTCATGGGCAATTCGATGCGCCCAGTAAAGGCCGAACTCTGCCACCACAACAGCCAGAACCACTTGAAAAAACATCGGCCAACTGTTGGGCCAAATGCCAAATTCAAGCCCTGCCAAGGGCCGCAGGATCTGCGCCGCCAGCATGGGGAAAATGGCCGAGAGGCCGGACAGCGCCTCCACCAGCCCCTTGGTCAGCAATGTATGGGCCACATCATTGAAGGTTTCACCATCATTGGCGAGCCAGACCTGCTCATAAGGCAGTATCCGCTCAAACAGCGCCAGCAGACCGAAGGCGATGAAATAGACGATAACAAATGCCAAAATCGGATGGGGGCTTGCGAATGCAAAATAGGAGCCGATCAGGCCAAAAACAAACACACCCGGCCAAACACAAAAAGCAAGCAGAGCCTTCATAAAACCAACACCATAATTGCAATGACACGACAATTTTTGAAATCAGCCCGCCAGGGATTACGCCTTTTGCACACGCAGGCGGGTCGCATTTCTCTTCATGAACGCAAACCTACCTGAATTCAACAACCTATCAATTCACCATTGATTGCGAAGCACAATAACCAATGCAATCGATGACAGCACCGAGCACCCTATATGGCACACAAAGGACAGCGTATCACTTCTGCCGCAGAGCCAATCACATCTTTTACGCAAAAAGGTTTGAGCAATCATTTTGAATGGTTGATTTGAATCAACAATCCTGCCGGGCATTCACCTAGATTGAAACCATAATCGGGATAAAAGGTGACCCATGACTTTACAAGCAACTTACACCAGCGAAAAGAAGATCGCTGAGAGCCGCTTCATTCTTCCTTTCATGCAAAACTTCTACGAAACTTTTGCGCAGCCGCTTGCTTTTACCGCCTTCCGCGTTGCCGCTGGCGTTATGCTCATGGTTGAAGGCTACCCCAAATTCCTTTCTCCCATGGCGCAGGTGGGCTTTGTGGAAAGCCTTGGCTTCCACCCCGGCTGGCTATTTTCTCCCATGCTGGCTGTCATGCAGTTCATCGGCGGCTTCATGATCGCGGTTGGCCTTCTGACCCGGCCGATAGCCTTGGCCAATGGCATTATGCTGCTGGTTACTTTGTGGTTTCATTACACGCACCCCTACGGTCAGGCATTCCTGACACCTGAGGGCATTGCCGCTCTGAAGGCCAATGGTGCGGTGTTGTTTACGCCGAATGGCCTCATGCGTCTGGCCGATGGGGGGCACGTATTTCTCGAACAGGTTCAGAGCAAAGCCGAGTTGGCATCCATGTTCTGGGCTGGCGCTGCCCTGTTTTATGCAGCCTTTGGCGGCGGTGCCTTCTCGGTGGATCGGGCCCTGATCAAACGCGAGTTTTGATCAAGACATTCCCCCAACAGCAAAACCCCGGCATTTCACCCATGCCGGGGTTTTCATTTGTGCATCGAAAGCTTCGATTTTACTTATAAACCAAAGGCTGCGGTGGTGGCTCGTAGGCCACAGGCTGCGGGCAGCCACCAAACTGGTAGCGCGCGCCAACATGCAGATCGTGGCTGTAGAAACCCTTGTCACGACCCGGACCGCCATTGGCCTTATAGCCGAACATATCGCCACCTGTTGTCTGGCGGAAGCGATAGCCGACATCGGCTTTCCAGTCGCAGGTGATATCAATCGAGGCACCTGCCATCAATTGATAGGCAAAGCGCCAGCTTCCCCGACCATCATGGGTTTCCGTCGCATCGCAACCAGCACCATTGTCGGCACAGGATGTGTTTTTAAGATCGTTCCACTTTACGTAGGAACCACCGATACCGGCCCCCACATAAGGCGTCACGGACGCATACGTGCCGAGATCCACATAGGCATTGGCCATCAGCGTATAGGCCTGCATGGAGGTCAGATCGGCGGATGTGCAGGCAAGTGTGCCATTGCCAACGCCGCAGGTGCCTCGGGTAGCGCCATGGAAATCGGACTTGCCCAGATAGTCAAAGGTCAGATCCGTGCGCAGCCGGCTGTTGATCTGATAGCCAACACCAGCCCCCAGCGAATAGCTGTTTTTCAGATCATGGCGGTCGAAATCCACCAGCGAGGCATTTGAGCCTTGAAAATAATTCGCGCCACGCAACTTGTTGAAAGAATAGCCAATATCGCCACGCAAATACAGGCCGGACACTTCAGCGACCCGCACTTCAGGCGCATATTGCGGCACAGGCTCAGGTTGGTAAAGGTCGGCCGCGGCCGCAGGGCCTGCGACCAGACCAGCCAAGACCAGCCATCGAAAACTGTTTTTCATCATCAGGGCTCCAAAACACCAACATCGAGCGCGCAGGCTCTTTTCTTGCCAGAACAATGAAGCCGAATGGTTAATTCGTCATTAATCTTGTGTATTAACCAGAGAATTTAAAATTATGTTAGCCATCATTTGTCGAAAAGCTGTCTCGTCACGCATCAACAAGCGCGCTTTGTCGCACAGGGTCTTTCAGCCCGGCAAACAGCTTGAGCGAATGCAGGCGGGCCTCAATATCATGAATGGGCGTGGAAATAATCAATTCATCCGCGCCGGTATCCTTCAAGAAACGCGCGACCTTCTCTCTTGCGGTGGCGGGTGAGCCAACAACAGCGTGCTGCAAGGTGTGCTCGACGCCAAAGCACTCCATTTCGCTCCAAAGACCATCCATTGTCTCAACAGGTTTTGGAAACGCCCCGCGCACATTGCGCCGCAGGTTGATAAACTGCTGTTGTGCCGAGGTGAACAGCCGTTGCGCTTCCTGATCTGTGTCTGCCAGCGCCGCCATGACGCCGACAATCATATAGGGTTCCGCCAGTGTTTCAGAGGGCTGGAACCGATCCCGATAAATCGAAATGGCCTCAAACAGTTGATCAGGCGCAAAATGCGAGGCAAAGGCATAAGGCAGGCCCAGCGCCGCCGCCAGATGCGCACTATAGAGACTGGACCCCAGCAGCCAGACCGAGACATCGCTATTGGCACCGGGCACAGCAATCAGGCCCTGCCCTTCGCGCACCGGACCAAGCAGCAATTGCAACTCCTGCACATCGCGCGGAAAATTCTCGGCACCCGCATCCAGATTGCGACGCAGCGCTTGGGCTGTGCGCATATCGGTTCCCGGCGCACGCCCAAGGCCAAGATCAACCCGGCCCGGAAACAGTGCTGCCAGCGTGCCAAACTGTTCGGCAATCACCATGGGCGAATGGTTTGGCAGCATGACGCCACCAGAACCGATACGAATGGTTTTGGTGGCAGCGCCCACATGGCCAATCACCACAGCGGTGGCGGCACTGGCGATGCCGGGCATGCCGTGATGCTCTGCCAGCCAGAAACGTTGATAGCCGAGCGATTCGGCTGTCACAGCCATGCGGCGCGATGCTTCCAATGCATCCGACACGCTCTGCCCTTCACCAATCGGAGAGAGATCCAGAACCGAAAAAGGGATGGACGCCATGGCCATTACTCCATTTATAAACATCGTTGAACCTTAGGTAAGTCATCACGGCGCGATTACCAGCGGTCTTGCGAGAAGAATTCACACAGCAATGTTTTTGTTTTGTTCACATTTTGCTGGCAATTCTGGTGCAAATCAGACTATTTTAGCCGCGTATCGCATGAGGTCCGACAGGCGGTTCGTCCCCTTCAGTCCGATGCAACAGGATTTTCGATGACAGCAGCAATTCGTATTATTGGTATAGATCCGGGACTAAGGCGAACCGGCTGGGGCATTATAGAAACGCTGGGCAATTCCCTGCGCTTCATTGCCTCCGGCACGGTGACGTCGGATGGCGATATGGATCTGGCCTCACGGCTTTGCCAGTTGCACGATGGTCTGGCCGAGGTGGTGCACACCCACCAACCCCATGAAGCGGCTGTTGAACAAACCTTCGTCAACAAAGACGCCGTGGCCACGCTCAAGCTGGGTCAGGCGCGTGGCATTGCCATGCTGGTGCCCGCCCGCGCTGGTCTTCTGGTGGCTGAATACGCGCCGAATGCGGTGAAAAAATCCGTCATCGGCGTGGGTCATGGCGAAAAGCAGCAAATTCACATGATGGTGAAAATTTTAATGCCCAAGGCCGAGTTCAAAGGCAATGACGCCGCAGACGCGCTTGCCATTGCCATTTGCCACGCCCATAACCGAAGCGCAGACCGCATGCGCAAAGCCATGGCAGGATAATCCATGCCATTGTTTCTCGTTATCACTCCAACCGGATGCGCTCCATGATTGGCAAACTCAAAGGCACGATTGACGAAATTGGTGACGACTATGTGCTGATTGATGTGCATGGCGTGTGCTATGTGGTGTTTTGCGCAGCCCGCACGCTGTCACGGCTGGGCTCGCCCGGCGAAGCCGTTGTGCTGTTTATTGAAACCTATGTGCGTGAAGATCAGCTCAAACTGTTTGGCTTCATGACCGCTCTTGAGCGCGAATGGTTCAATCTTTTGCAAAGCGTGCAAGGGGTTGGGGCAAAAGTGGCGCTTGGGGTGCTCTCCACCCTCACCCCGTCTGAGCTTGCCAATGCCATTGCGCTGCAAGACAAGCCGTCGATTTCGCGCGCCCCTGGCGTTGGGCCGAAAGTGGCGGTGCGTATTGTGACGGAGCTGAAAAACAAGGCCCCGGCCTTTACTGGCGATACTGCCAGCAATATTGGCCTGAAACAGGAAATTGGTGAAGGTGTGGCTTCTGCACCGGTCTCCGATGCCGTCTCTGCGCTCACCAATCTTGGCTACTCGCGAGATCAGGCCGCCAATGCTGTGGCTGCCGCCCTCAAAAATGGTGGGGAAGATGCGGATAGCGCCAAGCTGATCCGCCTTGGCCTGAAGGAATTGTCGCGTTGATCACCTATGCCTGATGGCTTGTGTCGCGTCTTCACAACCGTTTTGTTATCGCCACAATCCTGATATTGTTACCTATGATGACCAGAATCGTATGCGCCAGCACATGCCGGCCAACGATACAGCCGGAAGAATAAGCCCTTGGAACGTCCCGCATGACCGAAGAACCCCGCCTGATTTCGCCGGACAAACGGGGTGAGGATTTTGATGCCACCATGCGTCCGCAGACGCTGGATGATTTTACCGGGCAAGCCGAGGCCCGCGCGAACTTGAAAATCTTCATTGAAGCCGCCAAAAACCGGGGCGAAGCGCTCGACCATGTGTTGTTCGTTGGCCCTCCGGGGCTGGGCAAGACCACGCTTGCGCAAATCATGGCCAAGGAGCTGGGCGTCAACTTTCGCTCCACCTCTGGCCCGGTGATTGCCAAGGCGGGCGATCTGGCCGCTCTTTTGACCAATCTGGAAGAGCGCGATGTGCTGTTTATCGATGAGATTCATCGGCTCAATCCGGCTGTCGAAGAAATTCTCTATCCGGCCATGGAGGATTTTCAGCTCGATCTGATCATTGGCGAAGGCCCCTCGGCACGGTCGGTGAAAATCGATCTGTCGAAATTCACCCTTGTGGCTGCCACCACCCGTATTGGCCTGCTGACCACGCCACTGCGCGACCGCTTTGGCATTCCGGTGCGGCTGTCTTTCTACACCGTTGATGAGCTGGAATTGATCGTGCGGCGCGGTGCGCTCCTCATGGGCCTTGGCATGACCGATGATGGCGCGCGCGAAATTGCCCGCCGCGCCCGTGGCACGCCGCGCATTGCCGGGCGGCTTTTGCGCCGGGTGCGCGATTTTACCGAAGTGGCCCGCGCCCCAGCTGTTACCCGCGAGATCGCCGACGAGGCTTTGACCCGCCTGCTGGTCGACAATATGGGTCTTGATCAGCTCGACACGCGCTATCTGAATATGATTGCGGTGAATTTTGCTGGCGGGCCGGTGGGCATTGACACCATCGCCGCTGGCCTGTCCGAGCCGCGTGACGCGATTGAAGACATTATCGAGCCCTATATGATTCAACAGGGTTTTATTCAGCGCACCCCGCGTGGCCGTATTCTGACCCCAACCGCGTGGAAACATCTGGGCTTGCAGCCGCCGAAGGATTTGGAAGCCGCGCAATTTCGCCTCACCCTTGAGGATGACTGAGTGATTACACGACGGACCTTTTTCAAACTGCTGGCAGGCACTGCGGCTGGTATTCTGACCCTCGGCGGTTATGCCGGTGCGGTAGAGCCATTGCTGCGGCTTGAAGCAACGCCGTATAAGCTCACCCCGCCCCATTGGCCCAAGGGCCAAAAATTGCGGATTGTGGCGCTGGCCGATTTTCACGCCTGCGAGCCGTGGATGCCTGCCGAGCGTATTGCCAGCATTTGCGATTATGCCAATACGCTGGGCGGCGATGTGATTGTGCTGCTGGGCGATTATATGTCGGGCATGAAGTTGGTGACAGGTGTTGTGCCACCGGCAGAATGGGCCAAGGCCATTTCTCGCCTCAAAGCCCCCTATGGGGTGCACGCCATTTTTGGCAACCACGATTGGTGGCAAGACCCGGAGGCCCAAAAGCTGCGGCTGAAAGAAACGGTGGCCCATAAAGCTTTGCGCGCCGAAGGCATAACGGTGCATTCCAACACCGCCGTAAAGCTTGGCACAGACGAACACCCCTTCTGGATTGCCGGACTGGAAGACCAATGGGCCTATCTCACCGGTCGCCACACCCAGCGCGGGTTGGACGATTTGCCCGGCACAATGGCGCAAATTACCGATGATGCGCCGGTGATTCTGCTGGCTCATGAACCCGATATTTTCCCGAAAGTGCCGGAGCGCGTGTCGTTGACGCTCTCGGGCCATACCCATGGTGGTCAGGTCAATCTGTTTGGCTGGACGCCGGTGGTGCCATCGCGCTTTGGCTCGCGCTACGTCTATGGCCATAAAGTGGAAGATGGCCGCAACCTGATTGTCTCTGGCGGCCTTGGCTGCTCTATTGCGCCGGTGCGCTTTGGCTCGCCGCCTGAAATTTTGGTGATCGACCTTGGCTAAAACCGTGGATAACCGCATCCGTATCAAGCAAAAGACCCGCACCTTTCAAATGCGGGTGGCGGGCCTTGCCTTTCGCAACGGCCATGTGCTGGTGCATCGTGCAAGCCACGAAAAATTCTGGACTTTTCCCGGTGGACGCGCGGAAGTGGGCGAAGCCTCGGCTGACACCTTGCAGCGCGAAATGATGGAAGAGCTGGGGCTGAAAGCAAAAGTGGATCGGCTGCTGTGGAGTGTCGAAAACTTCTTTCATTATGAAGGTCGTGACTGGCATGAATTCGGCCTCTATTATCTGATGCATCTGCCTGACACACTGGCGTTTCACGAGAGCGAGATCATCCACCGCATTCAGGATGGCAAGAACGCGCTGGAGTTCAAATGGGTGCCTGCCACGCCGGATTCCTTGAAAAAACTTGATATTCCACCCTATTTTATCGCTGATGAGATTGAGAATCTTCCGCAAACCGTGCGCCATCTGGTGTGGCATGATGGAAATCTGGACGACAAATGACCGACCAGCGCCATATGATCCGGCTGGATAAAAAGCCGCAATTATTCTCCTTTCGCGTAGCGGGCTTGATCTTTCAAGACAATCATCTGCTGGTGCAAAGGGGTGTGGATGATTGCTACTGGGCCTTGCCGGGCGGGCGGGCCGAGATTGGCGAGAGCAGCGAACAAACCATCATCCGTGAAATGCAGGAGGAGATTGACCGCACGGTCAAGATTGAACGTCTGCTTTGGACCGTCGAGAGCTTCTTTTCCTATGAGGGTTATAAAGCGCACGAGCTTGGCTTCTATTATCTGTTGCAAGTCGAACGCGCCTTGCCCTTCCACACGGATGAGATTGTGCATCGGGTGATAGACGGACCAGCGGAGGTGCTGTTTCGCTGGGTGCCAGCCACCGAAGCCGCCTTCAAGGCTTTTGATATTCGGCCAGCCTTTCTGGGCCGCTCTATGGGCCGTTTGCCAGAGCGTGTTGAGCACCTGATTGTTGATGAAGGAGAACCTCGATCATGACCTTCGATCCCTGCCGTATCTTTCGCAAGATGGCACGCAACAATGCCTTGGCAAATGCACGGCTGCTGGCTGCCTGTGCGCAGCTTCAACCCGGCGAGTTTGAAGCGCCGCGCGTCAGCTTTTTTCCCTCCATCAAGGCAACCCTCAACCACATTCTGATCGTTGACTGGTTCTATGTGGATGCCCTGGAAGGCGGCACGCTGGGTCTGGCGGCGTTTGACGTTGAAGAGCCATTTGACACGATTAATGCTTTGCGCGAGGCCCAGTCCGCTGTGGATCAGCGGCTTTTACGCTTCTCAGATGCCCTCACAGCCGAGGCACTTGCCAGCCAGATCACCGTGCATCGCGGCACACGATTGCAGATTGAACGCTGCGATGATCTTCTTTTCCACCTTTTACACCATCAGACCCACCATCGCGGTCAGGTCCATGCCATGCTGGCCGGAACCAGTGTCAAACCACCACAACTCGACGAATTTATTACCACCAATGATTTTGAAGACCGTGTGGATGTGATGCAAATCCTTGGCTGGACAGAAGCCGATCTCCACCATTGAAAGACCGATCATGACAGACGCATTTTCGCTCAGCGGCCACCTGATTGACGGTGGCCATCGCCTCACCCAGCGGGTCTATTATGAAGACACCGATTTTTCAGGTCTGGTCTATCACGCACGTTACTTACATTTTCTGGAGCGCGGCCGCACCGATTATCTGCGCTGCCTTGGTTGCCAGCAAAGTGATTTGATTGACGCCGATGAAGAAGGACTGGTGTTTGTGGTTCATCGCATGGAGCTGGATTTCAAAAGCCCGGCCCGCATGGACGATATTTTGACCATTGAAACCATCACCGAAAAGGCCGGTGGTGCCAAAATGGTTCTGCGTCAAACCATCAATGCCGCAGATCGCCGATTGATTGATGCAAAAGTGGTGATTGCCGTCATCAACAAGCATGGCCGTCCGCGTCGCCTGCCCGACACAATCGCGGATAAATTCCTAGGCTCGACTGCGCTTTAACAAGGTGCGCGCTGCTTCCCGCTTGATTGGCTGCCGCAATTGCCCAGACAATCGACAGAACTTGATGTGGAAGCCACCCTTGATAACCAAACATTAAGGATAATGATGTCTTAATGGCGCTGCGGTGATTTGTGCGCCGCACGCCTTCCTTTGACCAAAATTCCGGTTGAAAAGGCAGTTTGGGTGCTTTGGGGAAAGATTGCCAGGGTCCGCGCACATTTTGCAACAGAGTTTTGCTGCATGAAACTTGGGCTGACATCAGCTTGAGACAAAATTATGCGGTGATTTCATGCATGAGCTCGCTTTGTCACCAATGAGGGTGAGGAAACGAGAGTTTGCGCGGCCAAGCGATCTTGTCCGGGCGGTTGGATTTCAGGAACGGTAACAATGGAACAAGCAGGATTAGCAGCCGCGACGCATGATGTCAGCCTTTGGGCATTGTTTATGCAGGCTGGCTTTATTGTGAAACTGGTTATGCTCGGGCTTTTGGGTGCATCTGTCTGGACATGGGCCATTGTCATCGACAAATACATCAGCTTTGCCAAGGCACGTCGGCAGTTCAGCCAGTTTGAGCAGGTCTTCTGGTCTGGTCAGTCTTTGGAAGAGCTTTATCGCAGTCTGGCCGAGCGCAACAATTCGGGCCTTGCCGCCATTTTTGTGGCCGCCATGCGCGAATGGAAAAAAAGCTTTGAGCGCGGCGCGCGCTCGCCCATCGGTTTGCAAATGCGTATCGACCGGGCCATGGATGTGACCATGGCGCGCGAGGCAGAATCCTTTGAGGCTCGCCTTGGCTCGCTGGCAACCATCGGCTCTGCCGGTCCGTTTATCGGCCTGTTCGGTACCGTTGTCGGTATCATGACGTCTTTCCAGGCCATTGCCGGTTCCAAATCCACCAATCTTGCGGTTGTGGCCCCCGGTATTGCTGAAGCGCTTCTGGCAACCGCCATTGGCCTTGTTGCTGCTATCCCGGCGGTTATTGCCTTCAATAAGTTTTCTGGTGAGGCAGCCAAGCTCTCGTCCCGCATGGAGGGCTTTGCTGACGAGTTTTCCGGCATTCTTTCGCGCCAGATTGATGAAAAATTGCAGCCCCGTCAGGCCGCAGAATAACAGCCTGGCGAAGGGGATAATCTTATGGGTATGTCAGCAGGTGGTGGCGGTGGCGGAGGCGGTGGTCGCCGTGGATCAAGACGTCGCGGGGGTGGCAAACGGGGTCTGGTAAGCGAGATCAACGTCACACCTCTGGTTGACGTTATGCTCGTGCTGCTGATCATCTTCATGGTGGCGGCACCAATGATGACCGTGGGCGTGCCAATTGATCTGCCGGAAACCAAGGCAAGCGCCATGAATTCCGACACGCAGCCCATTACCATTTCGGTCAATGCCAAGGGTGAGGTTTTCCTTCAGGAAACACCCATTGCCGTTGATGAAGTGGTTGCCAAGCTGCAAGCCATTGCCACCACCGGCTACAATGAACGCATCTATGTGCGCGGTGATACCGCCACTGCCTATGGCACTGTGATGAAAGTCATGGCGCTGATTTCCTCCGCTGGCTACAAGAATATCGGCCTTGTGACCGCGCCACAACAAGACAAGTGATCTTTCGCGATGAAAGGCAGTATCGTCACATCCGCGATTTTACACGCAACAGCGCTGGCACTGGCGCTGCTGACGCTGCATGCGCCAGAACCGATGCAGGTGGCCGACGTCGAAGCCCTGCCGGTTGAACTCGTTCCAATTTCCGAGCTGACCCAGATTCAGCAGGGCGACAAAAAGGCCCCCAAGCGCGAGAAATCTGCGCCTACGCCCACCAAAAAGCCGAATGTTGTCGAAAATGCCGAAAACATGGGCGACAACGACGTCGACATGAAGACGCCGCCGACGCCCAACAAACGGCCGTCAAAGGAAGAAGTGGCCGCGGCTCCTGAAAAGGTCGATCAGGTCAAGCCGACACCGGACAATGAAAACAACGATGTCAAGGAAATTGCCAAGGAAGAGACCGCTGTTGCGCCTTCCAAGGAGAGCGTTCCTGTTCCCAAAGACGTCCCCATTCCGCTTGCAGAGCCAAAGCCGACACCCAAGCCCGAAGTGAAGCCGGAAGCCAAACCTGAGGCTAAGCCTGAGCAAAAGCCGCAGGAAGTGGCGAAGGCGGAAGACATTCCGCTGCCCTCAAGCGTGCCTTTGCCGAGCATGAAGCCGAAGCCCGAGCCGGAAGCCAAGCCAAAGACCGAAGCTGCCAAAGCGCCGGATGTGAAAAAGGCCGATAAGAACCAGCAGGCTGCGAAAGCGAAAGCCTCGAAGGAAAGTGATTTCAATGCCGATGAAATCGCAGCCCTTTTGAACAAGACCGATGCTGCGGGCGGCGGAGCCAAGCGCTCCAAGGATCAGGCTGCCCTTGGCGGCAAGAAAACCACAGGCGGCTCCACCTTGAGCCAAAGCGAAATGGACGCCTTGCGTGGCCAGATCCAGAACAACTGGTCGGTGATTGCTGGCATGTCCGATACGCAAGGCATGGTGATTCGCGCCCATTTCAAGCTGGATGAATCCGGCAACATCATTGGTGAACCAGAAGTGACCGCCACCGGCGGCTCACCGTCGTCGCAACAAGTTATGATTGGTAGCGCACGCCGCGCTATCTTGAAATCCGCCCCGTTCAAGAACCTGCCCGCCGATAAATACGATGCCTGGTCTGAGGTTGTCGTGAATTTCGACCCGAGCCAATTCATGTAAGAGCTGAAAGGCTTTCCTCTATGAAAACATTCCCACTCCTACGTATACTAATTGTGCTAGCCGGCATGGTCTGCACCTTCTCGACACCGGCCATGGCGCTTGTTGAGATCAACATCAACAAGGGCAATGTGGCACCCATGCCGATTGCCATACCGGATTTTGTCTCCAAGAACGGCATTGGTGCGCAGATTTCGGCCGTTGTCGAGGCCGATCTCAAGCGCTCTGGCCTGTTTGCGCCGGTCAATCACGCTGCCTTCATTGATAAGAACATCAATCCTGATCAGCAACCCAACATGCAGAACTGGACTGTGCTCAACGCGCAGGCTCTGGTGGTTGGCCGCATCAATCAGGAGGCGGATGGCCGTTTGCGCGCCGAGTTTCGCCTCTGGGATACCTACGCTGGCAAGCAGATGAGCGGCCAGCAGTTTTATACCCAGCCGGAAAACTGGCGGCGTGTGGCCCATATCATTGCTGACGCGATCTATGAGCGCATCACCGGCGAAAAGGGCTATTTCGACACCCGCATCGTGTTTGTGTCTGAGAGCGGCACAAAGCTGGCCCGCAAGCAGCAGCTGGCCATCATGGATCAGGATGGTGCCAACGTGCGCATGTTGACCAACAATGCCAATATCGTGCTGACACCGCGTTTCTCGCCGAACCGGCAGGAAATCACCTACATGTCTTTTGAGGGCAACCAGCCCCGCGTCTACCTGCTGCAACTGGAAACAGGACAGCGTGAAGTGGTGGGCAATTTCCCCGGCATGACCTTTGCACCGCGCTTTTCGCCCGATGGCCAACGCGTGATCATGAGCCTTCAGGAAGGCGGCAATGCCAATATCTACACCATGGACCTGCGCTCGCGCACGACCACACGCCTGACCAGCACGGCTGCGATCGATACATCGCCCTCCTACTCGCCAGATGGCAAGCGGATCGTATTTGAAAGCGACCGTGGCGGCCGTCAGCAACTGTACGTGATGAACGCAGACGGCTCAGGCCAGACCCGCATTTCCTTTGGTGAAGGCTCTTATTCCACACCGGTCTGGTCGCCGCGTGGCGATCTGATTGCCTTTACCAAGCAGGCAGGTGGCAAATTCTCGATTGGCGTGATGAAAACCGACGGCTCAGGCGAACGCCTGCTGACCACAGGCTTCCATAACGAAGGCCCGACCTGGGCACCGAACGGCCGCGTGATCATGTATTTCGCAGACGCAGCTGGCGCTGGTGGCCCACAACTGCACACAATTGATCTGACCGGCTACAACGAGCAGGTCATCAAAACACCCGGCTACGCCTCTGACCCGGCCTGGTCTCCTCTTCTGGAATAGGTAAACTGCCAGCCGCCGGGTTTCGACCCGGCGGTTGCACATCACGCGCTTGCAACATCATTCATAAAAAATTAACCATAAGGATTGTCAAAAGAGTAACCATTATTGGTTAGCGTTCGGCAACCTTAATTCATCACGCAAGGAGATCGGCGATGAGCCGCACTTTGAACCCGGCAGTAAGCCGCATGCAGAAGCTCGCCAGCAACCCCGCAATTGTTGCCCTCACCCTGACATTGGCGTTGGCTGGTTGCGCTTCCAAGAAGAACCTGCCCAACAGCGCCTCGGAGCTTGGCCTGAACGGTGCCGGTGGCGCATCGACCCCCGGCTCGACCCAGGACTTCACTGTGAACGTCGGCGACCGCATTTTCTTCGACACGGACAGCTCGTCGATCCGCGCCGACGCCCAGCAGACCCTGACCCGTCAGGCACAATGGTTGCAGCGTTATTCGCAGTACCCAATCACTGTTGAAGGCCACTCGGATGAGCGCGGCACCCGCGAATACAACCTTGCATTGGGTGCACGCCGTGCATCTGCGACCAAGGCCTTCCTGGTGTCCAAGGGCATTCCTGCCAGCCGTATCAAGACCATCTCCTACGGCAAAGAGCGTCCTGTTGCTGCTTGCGATGACGCATCGTGCTGGAACCAGAACCGCCGTGCGGTTACCGTTCTTGGTGGCATGTAAGCGAAAAGCGCACGATAATATTTGCCATGAAAAGGGCGGCCCTCGGGTCGCCCTTTTATTTTCTCCACATTTTAGCCGAACTTCCGTTGCCTTTTGCATGTCAAGAGAAAGCTTCACTTGCAAAATGGCAGTGTTTTCACGCAAGAGTGCTTTGCAAAATGCAATCTCCTGCATAATTCCTTACATCGGCATCGATTTAAGGCAAAAGTCATGCAGCATGGAGAGAGTGTTACAGTGTGTTTTTCAGATTTTTTTGAAACGTCAGCGCTGTGACGATTTTGAAATGGGGGTGTCGAAGCGCAGATGCGTTACGATGCCAAGGGCAACGCAACAGGGGAATTCAAACGATGAAGAGACTTGTCGTGGCTGGGATGGTTGGTTTAGCAGCCCTGCTCGGCCCCCAAGCAAACGAAAGCGCCATGGCCTTTTCGCTCTTCGGTCATAAAGCACCACAATATACGCCGACAAATTCTTTGCCGGTGCAACAGGTGCAACAGGCGGCGAGCGATAACACGGTTCAGATTCAGCAATTGGAAGACGAAATCCGCCAGCTCAATGGCCGGATTGAGGATATGAGCTATCAGCTGTTGCAGATGCAGGAAACCATCCGCAAGGCGCAGCAGGATAATGAATTCCGATTCCAGGAGCTGGAAAAAAAAAGAAGTGACGCAAGCACCCCGGGCCAATCCAGCCCGGCGGTAGCCTCACGGCAACCATCTTCAACTGATAATGTCGGCGCAATTATTGATGGTTCCACGACTAATCCGCCTGCGGCTTCTCGTCAGGCCAATAATGATGCCCCCGGCCCGACAACGCTGGGTTCCATCGATATGGATAGCAATGGCAATCCCATTGGTGCGACCCTGAATGGCACAACGGGCGATAATGGCGCAGGCCGCGCAGGTGCCGGAGGGGCTCCCACAACTGCCCCCACAACTGCCAATGACACCGCTTCGGTTGGCAGCGAAAAAGACCTTTATCAGGTTGCCTATAGCCACGTGCTGTCGGGCGATTACAAAGCAGCCGAAGGTGAATTCAAGGATTATATTACCCGCTATCCCAAAAGTGCACGGGCAGCGGATGCAAGCTTCTGGCTGGGCGAAGCCCAATATTCGCAAGAGCGCTATAAAGACGCCGCCGAGACCTTTTTGAAAGCCTACCAGACCCATGGAAAATCCTCCAAAGGGCCTGAAATTCTGCTGAAACTTGGTATGTCGCTTGCCGCTCTGGGCAATAAAGACACCGCTTGCGCCACCTTGCGCGAGGTCAACAAGCGCTATCCCGATGCCTCCAAGGCAGTGCAAAGCAAATCTGCCAGCGAGCAAAAACGCCTCGCCTGCGGATGATGTCCGCCGATCTCGCGCCGTTTGATGACGCCTCTGATAACACATTGAACGCCACGATTGAGCGTTTTTTAAACAGGATTGCCGGTCCGTATCGCTTGCTTGTTGCCATCTCCGGCGGCAGTGATTCCAAAGGACTTTTGATCGCGCTGCATCAACAGCTAAACCTGCATTCTCACATCACTCTGGCAGCGGCCACCATTGACCATGGATTGCGAGAGGAATCGGCAACAGAAGCCCAAGGCGTTGCCAGTCTTTGCGCGCAATTGGGCATTGCCCATCTGATCCGTCGCTGGGACGGGCCAAAGCCCGCCACGGGCATTTCCGCCGCCGCCCGCGAGGCGCGATACGAACTGCTGGCAGATGCCGCAAGAGCGCTTGGGGCCAACGCAATTGTCACCGGCCACACACTTGATGACCAGCATGAAACCATTGCCATGCGCAAACAGCGCAACGCCGCTGAAGATGCGCCCGGCCTGTCGGGCATGGCAGATCGCGTGCTTTATCGCAATCAGATCTGGATCTATCGCCCGCTGTTGTCCTGTCGGCGGCAAATGATTCGCGATTTTCTCACCCGTCAAGGCCACAGCTGGGTGGACGATCCTTCCAATACCAACAGCCACTATGAGCGCGCCCGTATGCGCGCGCATTTGAGAACAGCCGATGACCCCAATCTGCCACGTCAGGAGCGCCGCGAAGAGCTTTCCCGGCAGGCAGCAAAGCTCATTGAAGCTCACGTGCACAGGCCAGTGGCGGGCGTGATCGCCATCGATCAAGCGGCATGGCAGGCCCATTCTCGGGTGCTGCGCCATGCGCTACAGGCTTTGGTGGCAGCCGTGGGCGGCCAAAGCCATGGTCCGGGGGAGCAATCCCTCCTGCAATTGCTGGCGCTGTTTCAACGCCCAAGCGGCGCGCGCATCACGCTTGGCCGCTGCCTTGCCCATCGCTACCGGCAGGGGCTTTTGCTGGTGCGGGAAGCGCGTGGATATCAAGCCATCACCCTCGCGCCGAATGAAACTGCGGTGTGGGATGGTCGCTGGCAGATCCACAATTCTTTCAAGGCCGAATTGCGCGTCACGGCAAGCACACAGAGGCTGATGATGGATGGCAAAGAACTGCCTGCCTCGATTGTCGCATTGGGCCAGCAATCACAGCCGCAACTTTACAAAAATGGCGATACCCTGACAGCCATCAGCCACCTTGACGCCGATTGCCAGCCCGTCATTTCGCAATACTTTGGCTTCCTGCCTGGCTTTGAGCGGCCTCTTGCATGTGCTCTAGCCGATCTTTTCGCGGCAAAACCATTTTTTCCCGCTGATTTTTAGATCTTATTGACGGAAAACGAGAGTTGCTTCGTGCTTGTCCTTGGCAAGGCGCTTTCAGAAACCTATGTTATAGTCTGACAATAAGGCGCCGCATTGCGCCAGGCATTTTCTCTGGGGAGTTCGATGAACCCAAATTTTAGAAATCTCGCGCTGTGGGCGATCATAGCACTGTTGCTGGTGGCGCTTTTCAGCATGTTCCAGACGTCGCCGTCGCAAACAAGTTCACGCGAGGTCCCCTATTCGCAGTTTTTGAGCAAGGTTGACTCTGGCAGCGTGCGTGACGTCACCATTACCGGTAATCGCATTGTGGGCAGCTATATTGACAATGCCGCCTCCTTCCAGACCTACGCGCCTGTGATTGATGACAACCTGCTGAACAAACTTCAGGCCAAGAATGTCACCATTCTGGCCCGTCCTGAATCGGATGGCTCATCTGGTTTCCTCAGCTACATCGGCACACTTTTGCCCATGCTGCTGATTCTCGGTGTCTGGCTGTTTTTCATGCGGCAGATGCAGGGCGGCTCGCGCGGTGCCATGGGCTTTGGCAAGTCCAAGGCCAAGCTGCTGACCGAAGCGCATGGTCGCGTGACCTTTGACGATGTGGCTGGCGTTGATGAAGCCAAGCAGGATCTGGAAGAAATCGTCGAATTCCTGCGTGATCCGCAGAAATTCCAGCGTCTGGGTGGTAAAATTCCACGCGGCGTTCTGCTGGTTGGCCCTCCCGGCACGGGTAAGACGCTTCTCGCCCGCTCGGTCGCTGGTGAAGCCAATGTGCCGTTCTTCACCATTTCCGGCTCGGATTTCGTGGAAATGTTTGTGGGCGTCGGTGCAAGCCGCGTTCGCGACATGTTTGAACAAGCCAAGAAGAACGCGCCTTGCATCATCTTCATCGACGAAATTGATGCGGTTGGTCGCCATCGTGGTGCAGGTCTCGGCGGCGGTAACGACGAGCGCGAACAGACCCTCAACCAGTTGCTGGTGGAGATGGACGGCTTTGAGGCCAATGAAGGCATTATCCTGATTGCCGCTACCAACCGTCCCGACGTGCTTGACCCTGCGCTTCTGCGTCCAGGCCGTTTCGACCGTCAGGTTGTGGTGCCGAACCCGGACATCATCGGTCGTGAGCGCATTTTGAAGGTGCATGCCCGTAATGTGCCGCTGGCTCCGAATGTCGATCTCAAGGTTCTGGCCCGTGGCACACCCGGCTTCTCTGGTGCGGATCTGATGAACCTCGTCAACGAAGCAGCCCTGATGGCAGCCCGTCGCAACAAGCGCGTGGTGACCATGGCCGAGTTTGAAGATGCCAAGGACAAGATCATGATGGGTGCCGAGCGTCGCTCGTCTGCCATGACCGAAGCCGAAAAGAAGCTGACCGCTTATCATGAAGCTGGCCATGCGATTACGGCGCTGAACGTGCCGGTTGCTGACCCGCTGCACAAGGCCACCATTATTCCGCGTGGCCGCGCGCTTGGCATGGTGATGCAGCTGCCGGAAGGCGACCGCTATTCCATGAGCTATAAGTGGATGGTGTCGCGTCTGGTGATCATGATGGGCGGCCGTATTGCCGAGGAAATCACCTTCGGCAAGGAAAACATCACATCGGGCGCATCATCGGATATTGAGCAGGCAACCAAGCTTGCCCGCGCAATGGTGACCCAATGGGGCTTTTCTGACGTGCTTGGTCAGGTTGCCTATGGTGAAAACCAACAGGAAGTGTTCCTTGGCCATTCGGTATCGCAATCCAAGAACGTATCTGAGGCAACAGCCCAGAAGATCGACACCGAAGTTCGCCGCCTGATCGAAGAAGCCTATGCGGAAGCCCGTCGTATTCTGACCGAGAAGCATGACGAGTTTGTTATTCTGGCTGAAGGCCTGCTGGAATATGAAACCCTGTCAGGCGATGAAATCAAAGCCTTGCTCAAGGGCATCAAGCCAACCCGCGACAGCGGTGAGGATGGCCCTGTCCGCGGCAGCGCTGTGCCAACCACAGGCAAGAAAGACACGCCCAAGGGTGGCGAGGAACCCGATACCGATCTGGAGCCGCAGCCCCATTAAGGCCAATCTCTTCGACAATAAACAAGCCGCCCCTCATCGGGCGGCTTTCGTTTTGCATCATTTCCGGACGCAACGATCAAAAGAGCAACCGTTGGGAATTGGTAACGGCATATATTCAATGTTGACGGTAATTTAAGTGAACAAATCCATAATCTGTGGCATGACACCGCCAAGACTTGAAACAGGTGTGCAAATCTTGCCGCCGCACGTGTCCAATCTGGCATGCGCCACATTATAAGAGCGCATCCGGCAAGGACTGAGATAACAGACGCTGATCGATGCACCATTGCATCTGATCGCCACAGAAGAACGCAGGAGACAGTATGACACGACGTTATTTCGGCACCGATGGTATTCGCGGCCAATCCAACGTGTTTCCGATGACGCCCGATATTGCCATGAAGGTGGGCATTGCCGTGGGCACCATTTTTCGTCGTGGCCAGCATCGCCATCGCGTGGTGATCGGCAAAGACACCCGCCTTTCCGGCTATATGCTGGAAAACGCGCTTGTGGCCGGTTTTACCGCAGCAGGCCTTGATGTGTTTCTGCTCGGCCCGATCCCGACCCCTGCCGTTGCCATGCTGACGCGCTCTCTTCGCGCCGACATTGGCGTGATGATTTCGGCCTCGCACAATCCCTTTGCCGACAATGGCATCAAGCTGTTTGGCCCGGACGGCTTTAAACTGTCGGACGAGTTGGAGCAGCAAATTGAAGTGCTGCTGGATCAGGAAGCCCCCCTGCCCTTGGCCAAAGCTCATGAGATTGGCCGTGCCAAGCGTGTGGATGGCGATATTTATCGCTACATCGAATTTGTCAAACGCACCCTGCCCCGCGATGTGACGCTGAACGGATTGCGCATTGCCATCGATTGCGCCCATGGTGCGGCCTATAAAGTGGCACCGACTGCGCTTTGGGAATTGGGTGCCGAGGTGATCACCATTGGCAACGAGCCTAACGGTATGAATATCAATCTCGAATGCGGCTCCACCCACCCCGCCGCCTTGCAGAAGAAGGTGCATGAAGTGCGCGCCGATATTGGCATTGCACTGGATGGCGATGCCGATCGGGTGATCATTGTCGATGAAACCGGCACGGTGATTGATGGTGACCAATTGATGGCGGTTATCGGCGAGAGCTGGGCCAATGACCAGACCTTGCGTGGTGGCGGCATTGTCGCAACCGTGATGTCCAATCTCGGTCTGGAACGTTTTATGGCTGGCAAGGGCCTGACACTGGCGCGCACCAAGGTGGGTGACCGCTATGTCGTGGAGCATATGCGCCAGCATGGTTTCAACATTGGTGGTGAGCAATCCGGCCATATCGTCATGTCGGATTTCGGCACCACCGGCGATGGCCTTGTTGCCGCACTGCAAATTCTCGCTGCCGTAAAGCGCACGGGTAAAACCGTAAGCGAGATCTGCAATCGCTTCGAGCCCGTGCCGCAGCTGTTGCGCAATGTGCGCATTTCCGGCGGCAAGCCGCTGGAAGACAGCTATGTGCGCCAGGCGATTGCCGATGCCGAGAGCGAGCTTGCCAAAAACGGTCGCCTTGTTATTCGTCCTTCGGGCACAGAGCCGCTCATTCGGGTCATGGCTGAAGGTGACGACCGCAGCCAGATCGAGCGCATCGTCAATGATCTGATTGGCGTGATTGCCAACACCCGCGAGGTTGCGGCCTAAAAATTTTTCGAAAGCACAAATAAAAAAACGGCGGTGATCTCTCACCGCCGTCAGCTTATTGACAAACCTCTTGCTCGACGTTTCGTCATCCTCGGGCCTGTCCCGAGGATCTGCCGTGATCAGCCAAGTAATTGACTTTTAATACGAAATAAACGTGGTTAGATGCTCGGCACAAGGCCGAGCATGACGTCGAGGATAAATTTAGGTTTTGTCAGCAGTCTGACGGCGGTGATCTCTCACCGCCGGTTTTTATCAGACTATATTCGATCAAGCCGACAGCTTGGCCATTACTTCGTCAGACATTTCGAAGTTGGAATAGACGTTCTGCACGTCATCATCATCTTCCAGCGTATCAATCAGCTTCATCAGCGACTGCGCCTTTTCCTCATCCACCGGCACCGTATTTTGTGGCCGCCAGATGGCCTTGACGGATTCGGCTTCGCCCAGAACACCTTCCAGCGTCTTGGACACTTCGTTGATGTCTTCGAAGCCGCAGATGATGGTGTGACCGTCTTCGTCGCTTGTCACATCTTCAGCGCCAGCTTCAATCGCCGCTTCCATCACCTTATCGGCATCGCCAACAGAGGCCTTATAGGTGATTTCGCCAACCTTATCGAAGGAGAAAGACACCGAGCCGGTTTCGCCAAGCGCACCACCGGCCTTGGAAAAGGTGGAGCGAACGCTGGAGGCCGTGCGGTTACGGTTGTCGGTCAAGGCTTCAACGATAACGGCAACACCGCCGGGGCCATAGCCTTCGTAGCGGATTTCTTCATAGTTCTCGCCGTCGGCTGCCGATGCCTTCTTGATCGCCCGTTCAATATTATCCTTGGGCATGGACTGCGCCTTGGCATTTTGAACAGCCAGACGCAAACGCGCGTTCATGTTGACATCGGGCAAGCCGGTTTTGGCTGCAACCGTGATTTCACGCGCAAGCTTGGAGAACATTTTAGAGCGCACAGCATCCTGCTTGCCCTTGCGATGCATGATGTTTTTAAACTGTGAATGGCCAGCCATGGGACCCCTGCCGTCTTACATTTTCGGAATTGGCGTCCTTATAAGCGGCGAAAGCCCATCGTTCAAGGGGGCGATAGTCCCAACCTGTTCACGGCATGGATCTGGAGTGGAACAATAGCTGCTGTCCACCGTTAGTCCCATGAATTTCAGAGAAAACGAAAGGACAGATCATGGCCAATATCGACCAAGCGAACGAAGCGCCTGCCAATCAGCTTTGGAAAGAGATCGACGCGGTTCATGCTGGCATGCTTGGCCTGGAAGGCTCCAGCAAACACATGCAGCCCATGGCTCCCTACAGCGACCCAAAGACCAACACGATCTGGTTTTTTACCAAGACAGATTCCGAGCTGGCCAAGGCCATCCGCCCCGGCAGCCGGGCGCATTTTTGCGTGATTGGCAAGCACCATGATTACCACGCCTGCCTGTCTGGTGTGATCGAGTTGCGCAAGGACGAAGCCAAAATTGATGAGCACTGGAGCTCTATCGTTGAAGCCTGGTATGAGGGCGGCAAGAATGATCCATTGCTTACCATGCTGGCCATGCATGTCGATGATGCCGAAATCTGGGCCTCAACCGGCAATCCGCTGAAATTTGGCTGGGAAATTGCCAAGGCCAATTATGATGAAAGCAAAATGCCGGATGTCGGCGTGCATCGTCATCTCAACTTTGCCTGAACCCGATTACCATGCCACCCCTTAAAACTTCTGTGCGGCAGACGCGCGCTGCCGCAGAGGCCGGTTCAGGCCGCCCTACCGTTATGCCAGCGATAACGAAGGCCAATCAGCCATTTTGCCATGCCACGCAGGCTGAGGAATGGCGGTGAATTATCGGTTGGATCAACAGCCTCCATCGAAACACCCACCGATGCAATATGGCCATGCTCATCAAGATCGCGCACGATCAGGATGATATGACCAAGACGCACACGATCGGCATATTCTGCGACACCACCAAGCTTGGCATTCATATATTCGCCCAGCGTCTTGGCCTTGTCGCTCTCAGAAAACAATCCCGGCCCATAGGCCGCATCCACCTCGGCCAGGGGACGGGTGGGCGAGATGGTGAATGTGCCAAAAAATTCGCTGTCATCGTCATGCACCGGAGCCTTGCTGGCAAACAACCGGTCGAGAAGCCGCGAATAGCCGGGCGCAATGAACAGATAGACCTGATCATTTTCACGAAGGCGGCCCGCATATTGGTAGCGCATGGATTTGCCGTCGCGAATCACCAGTGATGGCATGGCCCAGCGCGGAATGCGCGCACCACTCAGCACCGGACTATCAGCAACGACGCGATAGGACAGCAATTCGTGGTTGGCGGCACCCGGCAGATCAAGTTCCACCTTGTCAATCGCACCGATTCGCGGTGGAATAATCAGACCCAGCCGTTTGGCCATGGGCTTGATGGTCCAGCCTTGCAACACCAGCGAAATCATCACGACAATGAACGCCGTGTTGAAATAGACTTCACCGCCCTTGAGCGAACCAAGGATCGGCAGGATACCCAGCAAAATGGATACCGCGCCGCGCAAACCGACCCAGGAAATAAACCGCTTTTCCTGCCGGGTATAATCAAAGGGTATCAGGCAGAGCCAGACCGCCATGGGACGGGCGATAAACACCAAAAACAGCCCAAGAAACATCGCTGGCAGCAGAATCTTGAGAAAATGCGAAGGTGTCGCCAACAGGCCAAGCACCAGAAACATGATGATCTGCGCAAGCCAGGTCATGCCCTCCTGAAAGCGCGCGATGGCCGCTTTGCCCGGCATATTCCGATTGCCGGCATAAATACCCGCCACATACACGGCCAGAAAGCCACTGCCACCAATCACGCCGGTGTAAGAAAACACCACCATGGACAGGGCCAGCACAATAATGGGCAAAAGGCCCCGATCAATCGGGATTTTTTTGACGATCAGCACAATCAATGCGCCGCCAATCAGCCCAAGCGCCAGGCCCATGCCCATCTGCTCGACAAACAGGCGCAGCACGCTCCAATCGAGACTGGTGTGATCCTTGCCCGCCGAAACCATCTCCACCAGCGCCATGGTGAGGAAGATGGCCATGGGATCGTTGGTGCCCGATTCAACTTCCAGCGTTGATCGCACCTTGTCGCGAATATTGACGCCGCCGACACGAAGCAGAAAAAACACCGCCGCTGCATCGGTGGATGCCACAATTGAGCCCAGCAGCAGGCCTTCCAGCAACTTCAAATTCAGCGCCCAACTGGCCATCAAACCGAAAATCAAGGTGGTGAGCACAACGCCAAGCGTGGCCATGGTGATGGAAGGTGCCGCGGCCTGACGAAACGATTGCAAAGACGTGGTATAGCCGGAATCAAACAGAATAACCGCAAGAGCCAGCGAGCCAATGGTGTAGGCCACCGAATGATTGTCGAAGTGAATGCCAAGGCCATCCACACCTGCCAAAAGGCCGATGACCAGAAACAGAAGCAGCAAAGGCGCGCCAAAGCGAAAAGCAATCAGGCTGGAAAAAGCAGCAAATAAAATCAGCGCGGTCAAAACCAGCGTGACAATATAAAAGTGTTCCAACCTCTTTACCCCCTACTCCTGCCGCACACCAAAAGCCCTTTGCAGACCCTCTTATATCCTAATGCTAAGAAATGCTCTAACACTCTTAAATTTCTGCATTAATTTCAAAAAAAGCCATAACATATTCCCGACCACCGCGATGCGTCACGTTTCATTCCAAACGCGACAGCGCCGCGCCACAGTTTTGCGACCACAGCAATACAGCGCCAACACAACCGAGCGAAGAACAAGGGCAGAATTGCCAAGATCGATCATCAAGAATAATCATGATCAGAGTAGGGCAAAATTACAAAATGAAAAAGGCAGACCGGTTTCCCGATCTGCCTTTCAGATAAATCCACAGAATAGAAGATTAGATCAGCTTGCCCATGGCAACAGCCGTATCAGCCATACGGTTGGAGAAGCCCCATTCGTTGTCATACCAGGTCAGGATACGAACGAAGTTGCCGTCCATAACCTTGGTCTGATCGCCAGAGAAGCTCGACGAATGGCTGTCGTGGTTGAAGTCGATCGATACCAGCGGCTCTTCGGTATAGGCCAAAATGCCCTTCAGCTCGCCTTCAGCCGCAGCCTTGACAGCAGCGTTGACTTCTTCAGCCGTAACATTGCGCGAAGGCACGAATTTCAGATCGACAACAGAGACATTCGGGGTTGGAACGCGGATAGCAGAACCATCCAGCTTGCCCTTCAATTCTGGCAGAACCAGACCAACAGCCTTGGCAGCGCCGGTGGAGGTTGGGATCATCGAAAGCGCTGCGGCACGAGCGCGATGCAAATCCTTATGCATGGTGTCCAGCGTTGGCTGGTCGCCGGTGTAAGAGTGGATCGTGGTCATGTAGCCCTTTTCGATGCCGAATGCCTTTTGCAGGACATAGGCAACCGGAGCCAGGCAGTTGGTCGTGCAGGATGCGTTGGAAACAACCAGATCATCCTTGGTCAGCGTGCCGTGGTTCACACCGTAAACGATGGTCTTGTCGGCACCGTCAGCCGGAGCCGACACCAGAACGCGCTTGGAACCGTTGGAAAGATGCAGCGATGCCTTTTCCTTGGAGGTGAAAATGCCGGTGCATTCCATGGCAATGTCAACGCCAGCCCATGGCAGATCCTTGGGATCGCGAACCGCTGTCACCTTGATTGGCTTGCCGCCATTGATGACAATGCTGTCGCCTTCAACGGCAACGGTTGCCGGGAAACGGCCGTGAACGCTGTCGTAGCGCAGCAGGTGCGCGTTGGTTTCAACCGGGCCAAGATCGTTGATCGCCACGACTTCAATGTCGGTGCGGCCAGACTCGATGATACCGCGCAGTACATTGCGACCGATACGACCAAAGCCGTTAATGGCTACTTTTACAGTCATTACAGTAACTCCCGCTTCTCAAATCGGCCCCGGATCACAATTTCGTCCGGGGCAATGGTTTTTATCAGGCTTGGATCTCAGACCACTCGAGTCTCAGGCCAGCTTGGCTTCGGCAGCTTCCACAACCGCTTCAACCGTAATGCCAAAGTGCTTGTACAGCTCCTTGTAAGGGCCGGAAGCACCAAAAGAGGACATGCCGATAAAGGTGCCGTCAGATCCAATGATCTCATCCCAGCCCTGACGGATTGCCGCTTCAACACCAATCTTGACCGGAGCATTGCCAATCACCGCCGCACGGTATTCTTCTGGTTGCTCAAAGAACAGCTCAAAGCATGGCACCGACACAACACGGGTCGCAATCCCCTTGGAGGTGAGAACCTCGCGCGCCTTAATCGCCAGCTCCACTTCAGAGCCGGTGGCAAAGATCGATACCTTGGCATCATCTGCACCCAAAAGCTCATAGGCACCCTTGGCGGAGAGGTTTTCTGCCGAATATTCGGTGCGGGCGGCGATCAGATTCTGACGGGTCAGCGCCAGGCCCGATGGACGGTCCTGATGGGTCAGGGCAATCTGCCAGCATTCGGCAACTTCTGTGGCGTCCGCAGGGCGGAACATCATCAGGTTTGGAATGGCGCGCAGGGCGGCCATCTGCTCCACCGGCTGGTGGGTCGGGCCATCTTCGCCCAGACCAATCGAATCATGGGTCAAAACGTGAATGACACGAATGCCCATCAGGGAGGCCAGACGGATCGACGGACGGCAATAATCCGAGAAGATCAAAAAGCCGCCAGAGTAAGGGATCAGACCACCGTGCAACGCAATGCCGTTCATGGCTGCTGCCATGCCGTGCTCGCGAATGCCCCAATGGACATAGCGGCCGGTGAAATCATGCGGCGTGATGGAGGCCGTCTGGCTGGTCTTGGTGTTGTTGGAGCCAGTCAGGTCGGCAGAGCCGCCCAAGGTTTCCAGCACGACGCCATTGATGACCTCCAGCGCATCCTCTGAGGACTTGCGGGTGGCCAGAACAGGCTTTGTGTCTGCCAGCTTCTTCTTGTAGGCATCAATCGCCGCATCAAAGCCCTCAGGCAGCTTGCCTTCAAAACGGCGCAGGAATTCGCCCTTCTTTGGCGAAGCATCGAGAAGCTGTGTCCATTCGGCATGGGCGCTTGCACCACGACTGCCGGCTTCGCGCCAGGCATCCAGCACGTCAGAGGGCACAACAAAGGCTTCTTCTGCCCAGCCAAGCGCCTTGCGGGTGGCGGCAATTTCATCGGCACCAAGCGGCGAGCCATGAACCTTGTGGGTGCCAGCCTTGTTGGGCGAGCCAAAACCGATCACGGTTTTGCAGGCAATCATGGTCGGCTTCTCGGACGTATGGGCGGCGGCAATCGCGGCCGCAACCGCTTCCTGATCATGACCGTCAACCGCCATGGTTTCCCAGCCGGAGGCGCGGAAACGGGCGTGTTGATCGGTGCTGTCGGCCAGCGAGATCGCGCCATCGATGGAAATGCCGTTGTCATCCCACAGCACGATCAGCTTGTTCAGCTTGAGGTGGCCTGCCAGCGAAATGGCTTCCTGGCTGATCCCTTCCATCAGGCAGCCGTCGCCAGCGATGACATAGGTGTGGTGGTTCATCAAAGTGGCACCGAAATCAGCAGCAAGCTTCTTTTCGGCAATCGCCATACCCACAGCATTGGCAATGCCCTGACCGAGCGGGCCAGTGGTGGTTTCAATGCCTTCGATATGGCCGTATTCGGGGTGACCAGCGGTTTTTGCGCCGATCTGGCGGAAATTCTTGATGTCATCGATGGTGATGTCTTCATAGCCGGTCAAATAGAGCAGCGAATACAACAGCATCGAACCATGGCCTGCCGAGAGCACAAACCGGTCGCGGTTGGCCCACTTTGGAGCTTTGGGGTCGAATTTCAAAAAGCGTGTAAAGAGGACGGTGGCAACATCGGCCATGCCCATCGGCATGCCGGGATGACCAGAATTGGCCTTTTCAACCGCATCCATAGACAAAAAGCGGATCGCATTGGCCATCCGGTTGTGTTGTTCGGGAGAAATCATGAGTGTTCCGCCTGTTCCGGGTCTCGATGGACGCCGCCGTCCCGGCGAACGTCAGAAAGCGGCTGATCCTTATCAGTTGGGACAGGCAAGTCAATAAAATCGGTCAAATCTTGGCTGTATTGATGACAATATTTCTATTTCTGCCTTAAATTTGAACAGAGTCTAAGGTTGAAGCAAACCGGGCGAACACAAGACGCGGCTCCGTCCACAGCCACAATGCCGACAATTGCGGGCTTTTGTTGACGGCGGCCAAATCCGATGGCTAGTGTACCGAACGAAGTTTGTGTTCCAAGGGGTCGATTCGGCTAGCCTTTTTCAATAAGCCGGGGCAATGACAATGGTAACGGACAAAACAGCAGTCGCGCTCAGTGCATTGCGTCAGGCCATTTCCGGCCTGGAAAATGCCATTGACATGCGCCTTGAGGCCCAACGCAGCAACAGCGAGGTTGAGCACGAGGTGCGGCGCGTGCATGCTGATCGTGAGCGCCTGGCGCAGGAGCTTGATCAGTCGCAATTTCGGGCAAACCGGCTGGAAGAGGTCAACCGTGAGGTTTCCCGCCGGTTGGTGACCGCCATGGAAACCATCAGAGCGGTGCTGGACCGTTAAAGTCCAGCTGCGCATCAGCTTGAGAGAAACCCGGATAGGCATGGCACAAGTCACGGTCAACATTGATGGAAAGCCCTATCGCATGGCCTGCGAAGAGGGACAGCAAGAGCACCTGATTGATCTCGCCACCCAGTTTGACCGCTATGTGGGACATCTGAAAAGCCAGTTTGGTGAAATCGGTGATCTTCGGGTCACCGTCATGGCTGGTATCATGGTGATGGATGAGTTATCCGACCTTAAGCGCCGTCTCAGCGCCTTTGAAAACTCATCCGCCGGGGCCAGCAACCGCGAAGAAGCCCTGCTGAAAGCGATTATGGAGCTGACGGAACAGCTCAATGGCATTACCAGAAAGCTGATGGCCAAGCCCGCAGCGCCTACGACCTGATCAGCCATACAAGCACGATGTAAGCCGCGCGGATACATCACAAAATAATCCGCCGCCGCAGGCTTGATGCCACTGGTACATTGCACAAATTGCGCCTATATATCAGAAGCGATCTGCGCCTCTCGACAGGATTACACAATCCCTGGGGCCATACCCGATCTTGAGGGAGCTGTCCCTGTCTTGACCCGTGGGTCAGGATATATGGCACCCACCTACTTTGTAGGCTCCCAGGATCGACAAAATCCATCGGTTGTGTGGATCGCACCTATTCATTGTTTTGATGATCCGTTGTTTTTCTTGTTGTTTGGCACAGCTTGGGCAAAATGGCCTTTTAGCAGCCATCACGACACCGCATCGAGCGGGTGCAAGAGAACGACCATGTATCAACCTCCCCATTTTCGCGTAAACGACACGGAAGAGCTCTTCAGCTTTATCAGCCACCATCCGCTTGGATTGCTGATCTCTGCTGGCAGTGCTGGCCTGATTGCCAATCCCCTGCCCTTCATTGTCCGACGCAGCCAGAATGAAGGCGGCACCGACTGTCTTTTAGCCCATATGGCGCGCGCCAATGCGCAATGGAAAGCCATTGAGGCTGGCGATGAGGTGCTGGTCAGTTTTATGGGCAATCACCATTACATCACCCCCAACTGGTATGCGACAAAGCAGGAAACCGGCAAAGTCGTGCCCACCTGGAATTACCAGACTGTGCAGGTGCGCGGCAAAGCCAGCATCCATCAAGACCCGGACTGGCTCATTCAGCAGTTAACAGCTTTGACTGACCAGCAAGAGGCCGATGAAGCAAAGCCTTGGGCGGTGCAGGATGCGCCAGAGAGTTTTGTTGCCGCCCAGATGCGCGGAATCGTCGGCATTGAGCTGAGCATTACCGCGATTGAAGGCAAGCTCAAGGTAAGCCAAAACCGCAACGCCGCCGATTACAACGGCGTTATTGCCGGGCTGGAGGCAAAAGGCAGTGATTCAGCCGCTGATATGGCCGAAATGGTGCGCAAGGCGACAACCGCTAAGCCGGACCTATAATCAATGAAGGCCCGGATATTTCCATCCGGGCCTTTTGATGTCTTAAAACTCTTCCCAGTTCGCACTTGAGGCAGAATTTGCTTGTGGACTGGCCGGTGCGCTGCCGCCAAAGGCGCTAGAGAGCTTGCCAAGCATGGAGCGCGCTGGCGAGTTGATGGCTTTTGACGTTGGCTGCGCAGGCTTGATGCTGGCTGGCAACGACTTGGACGCAACAGGAGCTGAGGCGCGGGCGGGCATGGGCCGCTGGCTTGGCACGCCGGGTGCTTTTGCCGGTGTTGCAGCAAAACTTTGGCCCGGCACCGTGAATTGACCCAGCAGGCCAACGGCAGCGCTGGCGCTTTCTGCCAGCTTATGGGTCACTGCTGTGGTTTCCTCCACCATGGCCGCATTCTTCTGGGTAAACTGGTCCATCTGATTGACGGCTGTGTTGATTTCCTGAAGGCCGGTGGTCTGCTCACGCGACGATGTGGCAATTTCAGCAATCAAACCGTTGATTTTGGAAACCTGATCAGAAATGGTGCCCAATGCATCGCCGGTTTCGCGCACCAGCTTCACACCGCCAGCCACTTCATCGCCAGATTTGGTAATCAGTGCCTTGATGTCCTTTGCAGCATTGGCCGAGCGCTGGGCAAGCTCACGCACTTCCTGCGCAACCACGGCAAACCCTTTACCCGCCTCGCCCGCGCGGGCCGCCTCAACACCGGCATTCAAGGCCAGCAGATTGGTCTGGAAAGCGATTTCGTCGATCACATTGATGATCTTGGAAATCTCGTTGGAGGCCTGCTCAATGCGGCCCATGGCGTCCACGGCCTTGGAAACAACCTCGGCGGACCCTTCGGTGCTGCTTTTTGCACCTTCCGCCAGCTTTGAGGCCTCCTGCGCCCGCTCGGCGGCACTGCGCACGGTGGTGGTGATCTGCTGCAAGGCTGCGGATGTTTCCTCAAGGGAGGCCGCCTGCTGCTCAGTGCGGCCAGCCAGTTCGGTCGCTGCGCTGCGCATTTCATTGCCATTGGCCTCGACCGACATCACTTCCTGACGCAGGCAGCCAAAAGTCTGGCTCAACTTGGCCACAGAATTATTGAAGTCGGCCTTCAATTGTTCCAGTTCAGGGGTAAACGGCTGCTCAATCCGCACCGTGAGATCACCTGTGCTGAGACGGTTCAAAGCCTGCGCCAACGCATCGGCACACACACGACGGCGGGCCGCTTCTGCATCCTTCTCAGCGGCGCGCTGGGCTGCTTCCTGTTCGCTCAGCGCGCGGTTTTCCTCGGCCTCGCGTTCCAGCAACACCTTGCTTTGAGCATTGTGGCGAAACACATTCAGGGCCCGCGCCATGGCACCAATTTCGTTTTTCAGATCCTGATGGGGAACATCCCTCTTGATATCGCCCCCCGCCATGTTTTCAGCCGTCACGGTCAGGGTCTCAATTGGAGCCATGATGCGCCGCGTGAGGACAATCATCACGACAATGGACAAGATCAGAGCAATCACTGCTGTCAGGCCAATCGAGCGGGCAAATTGATCAGCGATACTGGCAATCTCCGCCTCACGCACGCCGGCATAGAGGATACCAATGACCGTGCCGGTGGAGGAGAAAATCGGCTGGTAAACGGTGTAATAAGGCTTGCCGAGAATAACAGCCTTGCCACGATACACCTCACCGCGCTGGATAACGGGCAAAACAGCGCCCTTGGGGTCCAGTGCCGTGCCAACGGCCCGCGCACCATCTGGCTTGATGATATTCGTCGTGCGACGGATATAGCCGTTTGTCGCAGGGTCCAGTGTGAACAAGGTTGCGGTTTCGCCGGTCATGCGACCAATCGAATCGATCATCTCGTGAGAGTTAAATTCACTCGGCAATTTATCTGCCGTTATCCGATCCACATCGCCAGACGCTGTCCAGCTCACTTTAAGGCCAGGCACATCCCGCGCAAAAATCGTCGCGGCAACCCGCAGATTTGAATTCTGGCTATTGATGGCATCAGCCGTTATCTTATCTTCAATCAGTGATGAGCTTGTCCAGGCAACAGCACCAAGACAGAGGATCAAGATGACACATGTGGCTGCGGTCAAGGTCCCCACGAGACCGAAGCGGGATAAGATCTTCATGACGAGTCCCCAAGAAGTTTTCTAACAATCATCAAAAAAAGTACCGGCAGAGTCTTAATGCAGTGTTGTATTTTGCACTGCAACACACCAGAAAAGCGCTAAATGCCCATAAAAAAATAGGGAAAAATGCCATGAAAGCCGCAAAAGCCGCTCTTCGCGAGGCCAGTCTCATGCGTCGAGACGCCCTCACGGCCGAAATGCGACACGCTTTTTCGAAGGAGATTGCTGCCCATGGCGAGGCCGCCATCGCCTTTTCGCCGGGCACAATCATTGCGGCTTTTCTGCCCATCCGCTCCGAAGTCGACCTTCAACCCCTGATGCACAGGCTGAGCGAAAGGGGCGCGCACCTGTGCCTGCCGGTGGTGCTGGATCGGCAAACCATTTGCTTCCGCCAATGGCAGCCCGGCACGGATCTTGTCAGCACCGGCTTTGGTACCCGTGGCCCCGGCCCGGACGCCGCCGTGGTTGATCCCGATATTCTGCTGGTCCCTCTGTCTGCCTTTGACAGCCGGGGCAATCGCATTGGTTACGGTGCGGGTCACTATGACCGGGCAATTGCCCGTTTGCATGAGAAAGGTTGCAATCCGACGCTGATCGGCATTGCATTTGACTGCCAGGAAGTGGCAAATGTGCCCCATGAACCCCATGACGTCGCTTTGCATGCCATTTTGACGGAAAGTGGATATAAAAACTTCAAGACCTGACTGGATGATGGAATGCGGCTGCTTTTTCTGGGTGATATGGTAGGCAAAACCGGCAGAACGACTGTCTGGGAAAAATTGCCCGGCCTGATTGCCGATCTGAAACTGGATTTTGTGATTGTAAATGGTGAGAATGCCGCTGGCGGCTTTGGCATCACCGAGGATATCTATCTCGAAACCATCAATGCCGGGGCCGATGTGGTCACCACCGGCAATCACGTTTGGGATCAAAAAGAAGCCGTCACCTTCTGCACCCGCCACGACCAATTCCTGCGACCGGCCAATTACCCCGCAGGCACACCGGGCAAAGGCTCCGGCCTGTTTTATGCCCGCAATGGCGCGCGTGTGCTGGTGGCCAATATCATGGGCCGGGTGTTCATGCATCCCGAACTGGACGACCCCTTCAAATCGGCTGAAGCTATTCTGGCCGCATGCCCGCTCAAGGAGCAGGCTGACGCCATTATTTTCGATTTCCACGCCGAAGCCACCAGCGAAAAACAGTGTTTTGGCCATTTTGTCGATGGCCGCGCCAGTTTCGTGGTGGGCACCCACACCCATGTGCCAACAGCGGATCATCAAATTCTGAATGGCGGCACCGCCTATATGTCAGACGCTGGCATGTGTGGTGACTATGATTCGTCGCTCGGCATGGAAAAGGAAGAGCCGCTGAACCGCTTTATTTCCAAAATGCCGAAAGGCCGGTTTGAGGCAGCCCACGGCCCCGCCACCATTTGCGGCGTGGGTGTGGAAATTTCTGACAGCACGGGCCTTGCCGAAAAGATTGCGCCCTTGCGCATTGGTCCAAGACTTGCCGAAACCATTCCGGATTTCTGGAACTGATCATCTCGCAACAACCTTGCCTCTCACCGTCACCGGTGTAAGGTCCGCTCGCAACACCGTATCTCTTTCAAAACGGGAAACTGACCATGCCTGCTTTCAAAACACTTGACGACCTCTCCGACATCGCAGGAAAGCGCGTGCTTTTGCGCGTTGACCTCAACGTTCCGGTTTCCGAGGGCAAAGTCACCGATGCCACCCGCATTGAACGTGTCGCCCCCACCATCAAGGAACTGTCGGCCAAGGGCGCAAAGGTTATTTTGCTCGCCCATTTTGGCCGCCCCAAGGGCGAAGTTGTTGCCGACATGTCGTTGAGCCAGATCGTGGCTGCCGTGGAAGAAGTTCTGGATCAGGCCGTAGCTTTCGCCAGCGACTGCATTGGCGAGGCCGCAGCCACCGCTGTTGCCGCCATGAACAATGGCGATATCTTGCTGTTGGAAAACACCCGGTTCCATAAGGGCGAAGAAAAGAACGACGCAGGCTTCACCAACGAGCTGGCCAAAAATGGCGATATTTACGTCAATGACGCCTTTTCTGCCGCCCACCGCGCCCATGCCTCAACCGAGGGTCTGGCCCATATTCTGCCTGCCTATGCTGGCCGCACCATGCAGGCCGAACTTGAAGCCCTTCAAAAGGGCCTTGGCGAGCCAGCCCATCCGGTGGTTGCCATTGTGGGGGGCGCGAAAGTGTCGTCCAAGATCGATCTGTTGATGAATCTCGTCAACAAGGTTGATGCACTGGTGATCGGCGGCGGCATGGCCAATACGTTTTTGGCAGCTCAGGGCATTGATGTTGGCAAATCGCTCTGCGAACACGATCTGACAGACACCGCAAGACAGATCATGACGAAGGCCGAAGCGTCGGGCTGCACCATTGTGCTGCCGGTGGATGGCGTGGTTGCCCGCGAGTTCAAGGCCAATGCCGCCAATGAGACCGTCGATGTTTCTGCAATCCCATCGGATGCCATGATGCTGGACGTTGGCCCCAAGTCGGTCTCTGTCGTCAATGACTGGATTTCCAAGGCCGCAACGCTGGTGTGGAACGGCCCGTTTGGCGCATTTGAAATTCCGCCCTTTGACGCAGCAACGGTTTCTGCCGCCAAGCATGCTGCCCAATGCACTGAAGACGGCAAGCTGGTCTCTGTGGCTGGCGGCGGCGATACCGTCTCTGCTCTTAACCACGCAGGCGTGGCCGACGACTTCTCTTACGTCTCCACCGCAGGCGGTGCCTTTCTGGAATGGATGGAAGGCAAGGAATTGCCGGGTGTGACGGTTTTGACCAAGCAGGCCTGAAAGCCTGACGGGTGAAAATAAACTGGACGCGACATGGAACAAAATGTCGCGTCTAATTTTTTAAAAAAAAGTTTGAATTTTAAAACGATTGAAATCATTTCAATCGTTTCAATGACTTAAGCCCCCATTTCCCATGCCATAATCTTCTGTTACGCGATATTCCGTAGTAACGTTTTCGGGAGAATGGATATGAGTGAGAGACTTGAAGACATCGCCGTCCAGATGATGGCAGAGGGCAAGGGGCTGCTGGCAGCAGACGAATCCACTTCCACAATCAAAAAGCGTTTTGACACAATCGGGCTGGAATCCACCGAAACCAGCCGTCGCGATTATCGCGAAATGTTGTTCCGCGCTGATGAGGCGATGAAAAAATGCATCTCCGGCGTTATTCTCTATGAAGAAACGCTGTTTCAAAAAGCAGCCGACGGCACGCCGTTCGTGGACATCATCAAGGCCGCAGGCGCAATTCCCGGCATCAAGGTTGATATCGGTGCCAAGCCAATGGCCGGTTTTCCGGGGGAAACCCTGACGGAAGGTCTCGATGGTCTGCGCGAACGGCTCGCCACCTATTACAAGGCCGGTGCACGCTTTGCCAAATGGCGCGGTGTGATTGCCATTGCCGATGGCCTGCCGACATGGGGTTCCATCAAGGCCAATTCTCAGGCGCTGGCCTATTATGCCGCCCTGTGTCAGGAAGCGGGTATTGTACCAATCGTTGAGCCTGAAGTGCTGATGGATGGAGCACCCGGCACTCATGACATTGCCAAATGCGCCGAAGTGACCGAATGGGTTTTGCGCACCGTGTTTGCAGATCTCTATGACGCCCGCGTCAAGCTCGAAGGCATGATCCTCAAGCCCAACATGGTGATTGATGGCAAGAATGCCCGCAAAGCCTCGGTTGAGCAGGTTGCCGAACAGACCGTCAAGGTGCTGAAAGCCACGGTCCCCTCCTCCGTTCCCGGCATTGCCTTCCTGTCTGGCGGCCAGAGCACGGAAGAAGCCAGCGCCCATCTCTCAGCCATGAATGCCAATTATGACATGCCTTGGGTGCTCACCTATTCTTACGGCCGCGCCCTGCAAGACAGCGCATTGAAGGCCTGGGGCGGTCGCTCGGAAAATGTGGCCGCCGGTCAGCGCGCCTTTGCCCATCGCGCCGAAATGAACAGCCTTGCTGCCAGAGGCACATGGAAGAAAGACCTCGAAAAAGCCGCTTGATGATTTGGCTTTTGCACGTCACTGACGACGAGAGCCTCGGGAAAGCCAAATTCGGCTTTTCCGCTTGGTGACGAAAGAACTGGCTTTCTGCGTCAACCCAATTGTCAACGGATTGCTTTACATCAAAACGCCGCTCTTTCACGGGAGCGGCGTTTTGATTTTCTCAAACAAAAGGCGGTTAGCGGAACAGCGACAGGACGGAATCGCCCGCGCTGTTTGCAATGGAAAGTGCCTGAATGCCCAACTGCTTTTGCGTTTGGGTCGCCTTAAGCTTGGCTGACTCGCTGTCCATGTCAGCATCAATCAGCTTGCCCACGCCAATATGGACTGCATCGCGCAAATCATTATTGAACTTTGTCTGCAAGGCGATACGGGATTTTGCCGCGCCCAGATCGGCGGCATAATCGGTCAACGTTTCCGCGTAATAGTCGATTGCGCTGACCATGCCGTCAACATCAACATCCGCTGTGCTGTTTGAAAGCGTAACCTCGTTGCCCGCAGAACCCGCCTGCGACCGAATCAGAAAATAGTTCTTGGTCGTCGTGCCGCCAAATCCGTCGCCTTGAGACACAGACTTTCGCAATGTCAGCAAGCCATTGAAATCGGCACGATCACTGATCAACATACCAGCGCCGCCGCTGGCATTGATCGGAGCCTTTACCGTCAGGGTGCCGACGCCAACCACATTGTTTGCGCCACGCACAAACGCGGCAGTCAATTGATTGTCCGTAACCGGACCCGTGTTCGAAGTACCATCATACAGCCAGTTCTGGCCATTGAATGACGACGACTTGATTGTCGAGACAATCTGCGACTTTAATTCCGTGATCTCTTTGCCGACCTTGTCTCTGTCAACACCGGGTTCACGGGCAGACACCAGCCGCGCTTTAATTTCATTGACATAGCCAATAACGGCTTTCGTACCCGTGTAGGCCGTATCAACCAGCGCATCGGCGATCGACAGACTGTCACCCACAGCAGCCATTGCTTTATCATCGCTTTTCATGGTCGTTCCGATCGACCAATAGGAAGCATTGTCCGCCGCCTTTGCAACGCGATAACCTGTCGAAATCCTGTCTTGAATACCATTCAAACTATTATCAGTTTGTCGCAAGCTCGACAAAGCTGAAATAGCCGCCGTATTTGTATTAATACTTGTCATCTGCGCCCCAGCTCCGACAAAATAGATGTAAATTTGAATTTAATTATAATTATTCAAGCTAATAAAAAGTAAATTTTCAAAATATTGAGATTCTTCATCAATAGGTTGCAAAAGGAAATAAAGAAAAAATCCATTGATTGAACAATTACAGCGCATATCATCACATAAAGAGTACAAAGAACGCTGTAAAATTTTACAAGATACCCTGGCTGTGGAAGCATTGTGAACACATCCAATACATTCCGGGCATGACTGCAAAATTCCTTGAACAGGAATCGATTACAGGAATTATGCAGCAGATTTAAACTGCCACGGTGCCCTTTTGCCTTTTGTCAAACACAGGGCGGTTATCTGAACACCGTGAACAAAGAAAAACCCGGCACTGCCTCGCAGAACCGGGTTTTATACCGACAGGGGTTTTGTCGATGATCAGCTGGCGTCAAACGCCGTGCGCAACAGGTTGAGCTGGGCCTGCACGCTGTTTTGATTGTCAGGAACGATCGACGGATCGCTTGGGCGATAAATTTCACGATCCAAAAGCGCAATGCGATTTTGCAGGCGCAGCGAGCGCTCAATCAGATCCCGAAACGCTTCTGGCAGATCGTTCCAGCCCGGAGCATTGCGATCCACATTGAAGCCATCCAGGCGCACCTTGCTCTTTTCAGAGATCACCTGATCGCGCGACATCTCACCATTGTTCACAGCGCGCTGCAACAGCAACCATGAGGCCATCTGCATCAGGCGTGTGGTCAGCCGCATGGATTCGGCCGCATACAGCACAGATGCCATCCGGGGCAAAACCTTGGCCGCCGAGCGGCCCGGACCATCCAGATAGGCGGCGGTCTCTTCCACGAGACCCATTCCCTCAGCATAGGTTACCTTGAACTGCGGCGACGCGGCTGCGCGGCCTGCAAAGCTAACCGTATTCAATCCGAGTTCTGACATCGACATTAACCCCTGTCCTACGCATCACTAATTAAGGTAGCGCGACCTAAAAGAAAGCCCAGTCCTCGCTGCATGAAAACATCCACCGCTGTTTGGACTTTTTTAAGTATCATTGCTTGGACTTTAAGATGCTACCAATAGCGCAAATCCGCAAGTCGTTTCTTAAGAAAAGGTTAATTCCCACAGTTTTGCTGAAAGTCGGCTGACGTAAAAAAAGAGCCGCAAAAGCGGCTCTCAAGGTAAAACAGGGAGAAAAATCAGACTATTTTCCTAAAATGGGAAAAAGTCTGCATCCAGAAGAACCGGATAGTTTATAAATTCTCATATAATGCATAATTTTTGGTTAATACTGTATCCTGCTATGCATGAAAGCGCCTGTTTCTGCACCACCAAGACGCGATTTTCCGCATCTCTGCTTCAAGACCTGTTGTAATATTTCGATCCAAATCGGACTACTTCGAGGCCTTAAACAGCGATTCTGCCGCCTTTTTACCTGCTTCTTTACTGTCACAGGCCATTTTGAGGCGGATTATTTCGTCTTCCAGCAAAGTGATTCTTTTTTTCAGCTCATCCACAGACAGCAGGGAAAGGTCACAACCCACCTCATGCTCCGGCTTTTTGATGGGTCGATCTGGGTCAAATGACATTATCCATTCTCCTTGGTATCATCCCCCATTTCAGCGCGATCTGACCTTGGGTCGAGATTGACCGATTGCGGCGTGGCCGTCATGGTCGAAAGCGGGCCATGGGCATGGGCAAAATTGTCTTTCTCTTCCGGCGACAAGGCAGGACGCAATCTGCTTCGGAAAATCGCATAGGCGACCAGCAAGGCATGGGCAATGGCGGTAACAATAAACAGGGCGTGCGGCCCAAGATGGGTCATCACCGGACCGCCAATGGTCGGCCCGATAATTGTGCCGATACCATAGAGCAACAGCAGCCCGCCGGACACTTTGACGAAATCTCCGCTGTCGGCATAGTCATTGGCATGGGCCACCGCAATGGGATAGAGCGAATTGGCCGCCGCACCATAAATGGCGACAATCGGAATGAGGAAAATAGCTGTTGCTGGCTGCACAATCAGCAAAACCAGCGCCGCAACCACCGCAACCACCGCAATGCCCGCCAGCACATAACGCCGATCAATCTTGTCGGACAGGCGACCTGCGGGAAACTGCGCCGCAGCCCCTGCAAAAATCGTGATGCTCAGCATCGCTGCAATTGTAACATCCGGCAAGCCGACGCGCGCGCCAAACACAGCAACCAACGTGCCGAAAGCACCATTGGCAATGCCGATCAATAAAATGCCGACAAAAGACACGGGCGAATTGCGAAACAGGCTGGGCAGATCCAGCTTGACCGAACTCAAAGGCCGTGGAGAGGCCGCATTCGACAAGGTGGTCGGCAGCATGGCCAGACAATAAAGTATGCCGCAAATCATGAACAGGATGGGCGTGTGCACATTGCCAAAGGCCACCATCATCTGCCCACCAACAACCCCCATCAGCGTGACAGAAATATAGAAGGAGAAAATCGCGCCACGGCTCTCATTGCTGGCCCGTTCATTCAGCCAGCTCTCAATAATCATGGATGTGCCAGCCGTGCAAAAGCCCGTCAGCGCCCGCAAAAGCACCCAGGAAGTTTGCTCAACGACAATGCCCGTCATCAGAGCGATGATAGCGATAACAGCGATGAAACTCGAAAAGGCGCGCACATGGCCAATGCGCATCACCACTTTGGGTGCCACAAAACAGCCAAGCACAAAGCCGGTGGCCCAAGAGGTGCCGAGCAGGCCGAGAACTTCGTTGGAATAGCCCTCGGCGGAGCCGCGAACCGGCAAAAGCAATCCATGCAGACCATTTCCCAAAAACAGAAACAGCGTGCCAAGCAATAGGGAGATAACGGGGAAAATTTTTCTGGCCATTTTATCCACTTCTCAAATGTGCTTGCATCGTGGCTACCGCAACAGTAACGCAAAACCGAGATATAGCGTAAGAAGAGAACATGTCCTCCCTAAGGAAGGATTTATTGAAAGCACCGGATACGAAAAATGATCAAGGCCATCTCAATTTTCTTCATTTTGGCCATGGCTGTGCAGATCATTCGACCTCTCGGCGTGCCAGGCTTGCGCAGACGCCGCGATTTCTGGCGGCTCGCCGTTGTCGCTTTCATCATCTGGTGTCTGACGCTTCTGCTTAGACCGTAATGGTCCCCTGCATCACGGCGACAGCTTGCCCTGAAATATCAACAGATGCGATCTGACCATCCCTCTTTTCAGCGGTGATGGTGATCAGACTGCGGCGTCCCATTTCCACCCCCTGCTCCACCAGAATGGTGCGCGTCATACTCTGCACCGGTGATAGCTGGGTAAGATAAGCACCAAGAGCTGCCGATGCGCTGCCGGTTGCCGGGTCTTCCGGCACATTATCAAAGGGTGAAAACATCCTGGCGCGAATATGATCATCACCAACCCGGCAATAAAGGAATGTTGCGCCATCAGTCTGCTCTGTCTCATGGGCTTTCACAAGCTGAGCCAAAGCATCAAGACTTGGCCTGGCCCGCCCCAAGGCATCAAGCCCTGCCACTTCAACCGCAATAAATTTCAACCCCACCGAGACAAATGAAGGCTTATGGTTTGCCACCACAATATCGTCTGTTTGAAGCGACATGGCCTTGGCAATCTGAGATGTTGGGAGAGCACCGCTGACAGACAACGCCTGCGGTGCCCGGATTGTCGCAATCAAATGCTGGGTGTCATCTCGGGTCAGCCGGACGTTGACGAGGCCAGCCTTTTCTTCAAAGCGCAATTCATCGGTTAAGGGCTTTCCGAATAGCTCGCCCTGCTTTGCCAGCGCAATGGCTGTGCCGACATTGGGATGACCGGCAAAAGGAATTTCCGCGACTGGCGTAAAAATCCGCACCTCGGCTGTGTTGGCGGCATCCTTGGGCGGCAGCACAAATGTGGTTTCCGAATAGCCAAATTCAGCAGCAATCGCCTGCATTTGCAATGAGGTTAGCGCGCGGCCATCCAGAATAACCGCCAGCGGATTGCCCTTGAAAGGCTCAACCGTGAAGACATCCAGTGTGGTAAAAGGAATGGTGGTCATTGCGCTCAGTCTCCCGTTATCATGGTCTTGATAGACTGAAGAGAACGCCCCTGAAACCGCAACTTTGTCGCGGTGACACGAAACAAAAAGGCCGGGTTCGATAAAACGAACCCGGCCAATAACAAAGATCCAGAAGGATCCTGCAACAGCAGAATTAGAGGCCGAGGCCGCCGAAACGCTTGTTGAACTTGGAGAGACGGCCACCACGGTCCATAAGCTGCTGGTTGCCGCCGGTCCATGCTGGATGGGACTTGCAATCGATTTCGAGGTTCATGACCTGACCTTCGGAACCCCATGTGGAGAAGGTTTCGTATTCGGTGCCGTCGGTCATAACAACCTTGATCTTGTGGTAGTCTGGATGAATGTTAGCCTTCATGACGCTTTTCCTGCTGTGCCGGGGGGTCTATTTGCCGCAATTGCGTCAGCCGACCCAATTCAATACATGAAGCCATAGACATTTTATGTCTAAGCTTCCCAATTTGATGGGCAGCCTATACATGAAGGTCACGGAGATAACAAGGCCCCCGACGCAACAGTCGACATGGCCGATGAGGAGAACGTCGCATTGTCCGAAATTGCTGCATCAGAGCCTCAAAAACGCCGGTCCATCAAGCCTCTTGGCCGCCTTGCGCCCTATCTCATGCGCTATCGGGGCATGGTGATTGCAGCCCTGTTTTTTCTGGCCCTCGCCGCAGTGACCACCTTGATCTTGCCGCTTGCCGTGCGCCGCATGATTGATCACGGTTTTGCCTCTTCTGATTCCGTCTTCATCAACAAATATTTCGCCATGATGATTGTGCTGGCCATTGTCATGGCCGCCGCCAGCGCGCTGCGCTATTATTATGTCATCACCATTGGTGAGCGGATCGTCTCGGATATCCGCCGCGAAGTCTTTGCCAATGTCAGCCGCCTGTCGCCAGCCTTTTTCGACATCAATCAATCCGGTGAGATTGTTTCGCGCCTGACCGCCGATGCCACCCAGATCAAATCTGCCGTCGGGGCCAGTGCATCGGTTGCGCTGCGCAACACCATCATGTGCATTGGGGCCATCATCATGATGGTTTACACCAGCCCCCGGCTCTCGGTGCTGGTGCTGGTGGCCATTCCGATCATTGTGTTTCCACTGATTGCATTTGGCCGCTCCGTGCGCCGCCGCTCACGCGCAGCGCAAGACAAGCTCGCCGCCGCATCGGCGTTTGCGGGTGAAAGCATTGGCGCATCGCGCATCGTGCAGGCCTTTAATGGCGAAAGGGCAGCCGATGCCCGCTATGGTGCCGCCGTCGAGGAGGCCTTTGAAGCCGCCCGAGTTGCGACGCGCTCGCGCGCCGTGCTCACAGGCGTTGCCATTACCATGGTGTTCAGCAGCATTGTCGGGGTGCTGTGGTATGGCGCACAAGGCGTTTTGTCTGGCACACTGACCCCCGGCACGCTGGGACAGTTTTTGATCTACTCAGTTGTGGCGGGCAGCTCACTTGGGCAATTGTCCGAGGTCTGGGGCGAATTGATGCAGGCGGGCGGTGCTGCCGAGCGCCTGAGCGAATTGCTAGCCGAAGTTTCAGCCGTGCGCTCGCCCGAAAAGCCCAAAAGCCTGCCCACGCCAGCACGGGGTGAAGTGTGGTTTGAAAATGTTGAGTTTTCCTACCCCAGCCGCCCCAATCGCTCGGCCTTGAAAGGCTTGAGCTTTGCTGTGGACGCTGGCGAAACGGTGGCCATTGTTGGCCCCTCAGGTGCTGGCAAAAGCACGATCTTTTCTCTGATCTTGCGCTTTTATGATCCCATCAGCGGCAAGCTCTGTCTGGACGGCATGGATATCCGCGAGGTCGCGTTGGAAGACCTGCGCGCCCGCATGGCCATTGTGCCACAGGAAGTGACAATTTTTTCCGGCACCATTCACGATAACATCGCCTTCGGCAATCCTTCCGCCAGCCGGGAAGCCGTGATTGAAGCCGCCAAGGCTGCCCAAGCCGCTGAATTTATTGACCGGCTTGAAGCAGGATATGACACGCAAGTTGGCGAGCGCGGCATTACGCTTTCCGGTGGTCAGCGCCAGCGCATTGCCATTGCCCGTGCCATATTGAAAGACGCCCCCGTATTGCTGCTGGATGAGGCGACATCGGCGCTGGATGCAGAAAGCGAAACACTGGTGCAAAGAGCTTTGGACGGCTTGATGGAAAATCGCACCACCCTTGTGATTGCCCACCGCCTTGCAACCGTGCTGAAAGCCGATCGCATTTTAGTGGTTGATGATGGTCAGGTGGTGGAACAGGGCACTCACCAAAGCCTGATCCAGCAGGGCGGCCTTTATGCCAAGCTGGCCCGCCTGCAATTTCACACGACCATTGAAGACGACATTGTTGCTGCCAAGTAAGCCGGTTCAAACATCAACATTCTGGCCGGCCACCCGGCCAGAAAACAGGCAGCCACCCAAAAACGTGCCCTCCAGCGCATTATAGCCATGCATGCCGCCGCCGCCAAAACCGGCGACTTCGCCCGCCGCATAGAGGCCGGGCACCGGCTGCCCTTGCTCATCCAGCACCCTGCCTTTCAAATCCGTTTGCAGCCCGCCAAGCGTTTTGCGCGTCAAGATATGCAGCCGCACGGCAATCAGCGGCCCTTGGCCGGGGTCCAGCAATCGATGCGGCTTGGCCGTGCGCATCAGTTTATCGCCCAGATAGTTGCGCGCACCGCGAATGGCCGTCACTTGCGCATCCTTGCTGAAACGATTGTTCATCTGCGCGTCACGCGCTTCAATTTGGGTACGGATATATTCGACATTGAGCCGGTTTTCGCCGCTGATGCCATTCATGGCGGCCACCAGCTCTTCAAGCGTATCGCGCACAGCAAAGTCCTCGCCGCGATCCATAAAGGCCTGAATAGGACCCGTTGGCTGTTTGCCGAGACGTTTTAACAGCAGTGGGATATTTTTATCGGTCAGATCAGGGTTTTGTTCGGAGCCGGAGAGCGCGAACTCTTTCTTGATGATCGCCTTGGTCAGAATGAACCAGCTGTAATCGCTGCCGCGCTCCCGCAATATTTTCAACGTGCCAAGCGTGTCAAACCCCGGCATGGCGGGGGCTGGCAAACGCCGCCCATCGGCATCACACCAAAATGAACTGGGACCGGGCAAAATGCGGATGCCGTGATTGGGCCAGATCGGGTCATGGTTTTTCACGCCCTCGGTGTAATGCCACATGCGGTCGCGGTTGATAACATTGCCGCCAGCGGCTTCTGTAATGGCAATCATCCGCCCATCCACATGGGCGGGCACACCGCAAACCATGCTGGCAGGCGGCGTGCCCAGCCGTGCCACAGGCCAGTTTTGACGCACCAGATCGTGGTTACCGCCAATGCCGCCGGAGGTGACAATCACGGCCCCGGCCTTCAGCTCAAATTCACCCACCCCTTCGCGGCTGCTGCGCTGGCCGCGCAGCACCGGATCGGCCTTGAGCGAGGTGCCGGCAACGCCGGTGACTGCTGCGCCCTGACGGATGAGACGATCCACCTGATGGCGGAATTTGAAGGTCAGCGATCCGGCCTCTTGCAAAGCTAGTGCCCATTTGACGAAAGGTGCCAGCACCCCCGGCCCCGTCCCCCATGTCACGTGAAAGCGTGGCACAGAATTGCCGTGCCCATCCGCCTTCTCACCGCCGCGTTCTGCCCAGCCCACCACCGGAAACCAGCGCATGCCCATCTGATGCAGCCAGCTTCGTTTTTCGCCAGCGGCAAAATGCAAATAAGCCTCAGCCCAGCGGCGCGGCCACAAATCCTCATCGCGATCAAAAGCGGCTGATCCAAGCCAATCGCGCCGCGCCAGATCCATGCTATCATGTATGCGCATCAGGCGCTGCTCTGGACTGTTGATGAAAAACAACCCGCCGAGCGACCAGAATGCCTGTCCGCCAAGGTTTTGCTCCCCCTCCTGATCGAGCACGCAAACTTTCAACTTGCGTTCCGCCGCCTCCACCGCTGCCACCAGCCCCGCAAGGCCAGCACCCACCACGATCACATCAAATCCGTCCATCATCCCCTCCCAAGGCCTGATGGATTGACTTTTACGCGAACGTCAAAATTTCGCAAGGGTCAAGGGAATGAGCTGGTTCAATATGTGGTTCAAAAAAAGCCCCTCCCCAACCCTCCCCACGAGGGGGGGAGAGAGTCCGTTGAATTTTGCGCAAGACTATGAATTTTCGTCATAAATCATTGAAAAGCACAACAGTGACAAAGCAATCAAGGTACTCCCTCCCCCTCGTGGGGAGGGTTGGGGAGGGGTTCTATCACATACCCCTAAACCGCGTGCGCCATGAGACCAAAAGCCTCTATCGTTCCGTCAGTTTCAGTTCGATACGACGGTTTTGCGCCCGCGCTTCGGGTGTATCGCCCGGTGCAATTGGCTGATATTCACCAAAGCCAGCCGCAGCCAGTCGGTCTGCTGGAACACCCTTGGAAATCAGGAATTTGACCACCGAGATCGCACGCGCCGCCGAGAGCGCCCAATTGTCAGCATAGCGACCATTGCCCGACATCTGCACATTGTCGGTGTGACCATCGACGCGCAGCACCCAATTGATGTCGGAGGGAATTTCCTTGGACAGGTCAATCAGGGCGGAGGCCAGCTTGGTCATTTCTTCCTGACCATTCGGGTTCATATCGGCACTGCCGGACGGAAACAGCACTTCTGACTGGAAGACAAAACGGTCGCCGACAATGCGGATATTCTGACGATCCGACAAAATCTCACGCAAGCGTCCAAAAAAGTCAGAGCGATAGCGGTTCAGCTCCTGCACTTTCTGAGCAAGCGCCACATTCAAGCGACGACCCAGATCGGTGATTTTGACCTGCGATTCCTTGTCCTTGGCTTCCGAGGCCTGCAACGCCTGCTCCACGGCGGCAATCTGCGCCCGAAGTGCTGCAATCTGCTGATTGAGCAACTCAATCTGGCTCATGGCGCGGGTGCTGACCTGCTTTTCGTCGTTCAACTTGCCGGTCAAATCATTGATTTTCGCTTGCGCTTGCGCTGACGTGCCGCTGCCCGCATCCAAAAGCGCTTGCAGGCGGCTGCGCTCACTTTCCGAAGACGATAAGGAAGATTGCAGGTTGGCCAGCGTGTCTTCCAAATCCTGCTTGCCGCTTTTTTCCAAAGCCAGCATTTGCGTCAATTCGGCAATCTGACTGTTGAGGCGGTTCAGCACCTCATCCTTGCCGGAGATTTCGCGACTGAGCACAAATTGCGCCACCACAAATACGGTGAGCAAAAACATGATGGCAATCAGCAATGTCGAAAGCGCATCGACAAAGCCGGGCCAATAATCGCCGCCGCGCTCACGCCTGCGGTTGCGCCCAAGAGCCATGGCTATTTGCTCCCAAGCTTGTCGTTCAACCGCTCCAGCGTTTTGCGCATGGCGCGCGCATCTTCTTGCTGCGCTTCAATCCAATCGCGCAGCATCTGCTGCTCGTTGCGCATATTTTTCACCAGCCCCTGAATCCCCTCTGCCAATCCGGCGAGAGCCGCCGCATGGCGATCATTGCCCGCAGTTGGCTGTGTTGAGATGGCTTTCATCTGCTCCAGCAGGCGGTTCATGGTCTGCTCCGACACGCCATCCGGTGCGGTGCGCACTTCTGCCCCCACATCAGTGACAGACGACAGCCAGTTTTCCAGCTCGGTATAAAAGCGGTTTTGGGCGCGGCCCGCCTGCAAATCCAAAAAGCCAAGAATGAGCGAACCAGAAAGGCCAAGCAGCGAGGACGAAAACGCCGTGCCCATGCCTGAAAGTGGAGCCGCAAGGCCGTTCTTCAGGGTTTGCAGCACGTCACTCCCCTGCCCGCCAGAGCCTGCATCCAGCGACTGAATGACGCCGCTGATCGAGCCAATCGTGCCAATCAAGCCCCAGAAGGTGCCGAGCAGGCCAAGAAACACCAAAAGACCGATCAGATAGCGCGATGTGTCGCGCGATTCGTCGAGGCGCGTGGCAATAGAATCGAGAATTGAGCGCAGCAGAGCCGCAGACAGTGCAACCGAGCGATGCTTGCCCAACAGCGAACGCATTGGAGCCAAAAGCGTTGGCTCCCGCGACACTTTATCAAGCGTGCCGACAGCCTGATAGTGATTAAACCAGCGCACTTCCGAGATCAGGCCAATGACATGGCCGAAAATCAGCAGGATACCAACCGCCAGCACGCCCAAAATCAACCCGTTCAAGCCGGGATTGGTAAAGAAGGCATGCTCTGCCTGCCGAAAGAGAATGGCCGCAATGAAGCCGATGATGATCAGAAAAATCAGCATCGTCAGAATGATAGGAGCTGGGCTCGACAATTTCGAGCCGTAGCGGGCCTCTCGCGCTTCCGGTGCGTCCACATCCAGATCCGTCATATGCGCCACATCTCCATGCTAGCTCCCACAGCACCGTGCGCCAAGACATATGGCGCACACAGGTTCGCTGTCGCTTTTTTTACTCGGCTGGAAGCTATGTCAACTTTGGATAAAATTGAAGCGAAATCCCAACATTTTGACGAGCGCCGATCAATTGGCAAAAATCAAGCCGATGGCAGCGGGCGTGAAACCACGTCCAGCAAAGCTTTCTTGATATATTCATTGCCAGCGACAATATCGCCGCGTGTCAGGGCATCGTTACCGCCCGCCATATCGCTGACAAAGCCGCCAGCTTCCCGAATCAGCAAAATGCCAGCAGCAATATCCCAGGCATTCAAACCGCTCTGCCAATAGCCATCCAGACGGCCTGCCGCAACATAAGCCAGATCAAGGGCCGCCGCCCCAAAGCTGCGCATGCCACCCACTTCGCCCATGGCGTGACGGATTTCCACCAGCGATTTGCCGTGGTTACCCCGGCCCAGATGCGGCACCGAGCAACCAATCACGCAATCCGACAGCGCCTTGCGGGCTGCGACGCGAATACGGCGGTCGTTCATAAACGCGCCGCCGCCTTTTTCCGTGGTGAACAGTTCATCGGTGGCCGGATTGAAGATCACGCCAGCGACGATTTCGCCATTGCGTTCCAGTGCCACGGAAACAGCAAAATGCGGAATACCGTGCAAGAAATTGGTTGTGCCATCCAGCGGATCAACAATCCAACGATGCGCGCCATCGGTGCCTTTGATTTCTTCGCTCTCTTCACCCAGAAAGCCATACGTAGGGCGAACCTTCAACAGCTCTTCGCGCAGCAGTTTTTCAGCCTTCATGTCGGCTTGCGAGACGAAATCGCCAGGGCCTTTCACCGAAACCTGAAGGTTCTGAACTTCGCCAAAGTCTCTTGAAAGCGATTTACCGGCCTTGATGGCCGACTGAACCATGACATTAAGGAGGGCTGAGCGGGCCATACATTGTATCCTTAGAACTTGTTTGCAAATATGCCGCCGACCACCATCGTGCAAAAAGCGGTCGCAGCCAAAGCCTGCATCTGTGGCTTCTGTTGTTTGGCCGGTTCAAGACCACAAAAAAAGGCGAAATTCAAGGGGTAGCAGACTTGGCACCGGGCGCTTGCGGCTCAACCTTGGTGTTTTCATCATCCGGGGCATCATTTTCCGGCATATAGCCTCCAACAGGCGGCACAGAAACACCCGGAAGCCCCACTGCGGCATTGGATGGTGCCGGAGCAGGTTCGGGTTTTGGCGCAGGTACCTTGTTCTTGCTGGCGGGGGCCTGTACTTGCGCCGATTTATGACCAACCCGATATTTGTTGGCAGCCTCAATTGCCTGTTTCTGCTGGGCTGTCGGCAGGCCCATATAAAAGTCTTCCAGGCTGGGATCGTTCAGGCCAGCGCGGCGCGACAGAATAAACCACTTGGCGGCCTCAACCGGATCGGGCCGTGTGCCAAGGGCTGCAACATACACATGGGCCAAACGATTCTGGGCCGCAACATTGCCACGGTTGGCCGCGATGCGCAGCCAGTTGAAGCCATTGTCAAGATTTTGTGGCCCCATAATGCCATTGATCAGCCAGATACCCATGTCCAGTTGCGCGGTATCAAAACCAGCGCGGGCGGCGCGAACCAGCCATTCGCGGGCCATATCGCGTTTTTCCTGCGGCAAATCCGGCAAATTGCGATAGATCTGGGCAACGGCATATTGCGCATCCGCAATGCCCTGTTCAGCCGATTTTTCATAATATGGCAAAGCCAGGTGCAGCCCCTTAACGCCGGGGTTTTGCGACACCAGAATCTGCGCCCAGTTAAACTGCGCAGAGGCATTGCCAGCGTCTGCGGCCTTATGCATATAATCATACGCCAGCGCAGTGTCCTTGGGCGCATACACGCCTTCAAGCACAATCAGCGCATATTTGAACATGGCGGCCGGATCGCCATCTTTCGCGGCCTTGCCGTACCAGAAGGCAGCCCCCTTCATATCTTTTTTCACCGCAAGGCCACGGCTCATCAATTCAGCAATCAGAGTCTCCGAGGCCGGATCGCCTTTTTCGGCAAGCGGCAAAGCATAATCAAATGCCGTGCCAAACAATCCGCGCTGAAAGGCACCATAGGCCAGATCAACCTTGCCGGTGTAAGGCTTTTCCGGCGGCAGCGGCGGCAGGGGAATGCCCATGCGCTCCATAAGCGTGATACCTGCGGAAGGCTTATCCTCGCCCGCGCCCGGTCTTTGCATCCGGCCCGCATCGGCACCCGTTGTCGGCTGCGTTGCCTTATCCGCCATTGCGGCATCTGCCCCAGTAGCCGGGCCTGCAGCCGGGCCTGCATGATCATCCGCCTTTTGCGCCATCGCGCCCATGCCTGAAGCCGCCAGCAAAAAGCCAGCGCAGGCAGACAGTCTCATCAATTTACCGACAGGATCAAAGGTCATACAGAGTTTCAATCTGCAAACCGTGGCGCTTTTTCGTCAAGCTCCGCATTTATTCTGGCCACAAGGCTTGCCGCCGCCGCCGGATCGGCAAAAACCGCCTTCGACAGCGCCACAAATTCAACCCCGGTTTCGGCAACCGCCAGAGCAGAGGAAGGATCAGCACCACCCATGACAATGCAGGGGATGGACACCATGGCCGCCCACCATTCGCCCAAAGCCAGATTTTTCGAATGGGCTTCCGGCTTGATGTCGCCATCCAGCTTGCCGAAGAACATATAGTCCGGGTTGGCCTCACCCACTTCCAGCGCCGTGTGCCGCTCGGAAGCCCCCCCTGCCCCGACAATCAGCTTGGGCGAAAACTTTTCCACCATCTCGGTAACAGTCTCACGATCGCCAATCACATGCAGGCCATCGGCCTTCACCCGGCCCGCAACCCGGCTGTTATCAACAATCAGTGCGGCGGCACCCGCCGCTTGCACCACCGGCACCACCGCCTCAGCCAGCGTCTGAAAGGCACCATCGTCGAGGTCATATTGCGGAATAATCACCGACGCCACATCACCGCCGCGCAAAGCATCGCCCACCAGCGTGGCCAGCGCAGGCCCGTCACTCATCTGGGGGGTGATGAGAACCAGGCGGCAGCGGTCTTCGTGTTTGCTCATGGTGGTTTCCGTCTTCTTTTCTGTTGGCGTCGGCGAAAGGTCTCGCCACACATGTTGGAATTCGATAGACCGGACTGACGCAAGGATCAACACTCTTGCATAATTCCGTAAACATGAATTGCAAAAGCCATAGCGCTCCTCAGTCGCAGGACACCGATACAATGCCAGCGAAAACCAAGAAAACCGCCGATGCTGCATGATCTGACTTTCTTTCTCGCAGCTGTTCCCGCCGTCATCCTCGTGGGCCTTTCCAAGGGCGGGCTGGGTGGTGCCTTCAGTCTTCTGGGTGTTCCGCTTCTGGCGCTGGCGGTTTCTCCCATGCAGGCGGCGGCGATTTTCCTGCCGATCCTGATCGTGATGGACTGGGTGGCGCTCTATGCATGGCGCAAGCACAATGACCGCAAAACCCTGTTTTTACTCCTGCCCGGTGGCATCATCGGCATTGCGCTTGGCTGGATGACCTCCAACATCGTTCCTGCGGATGCCATGCGGCTGGTGCTGGGCACCATCACCGTCGTTTTCGCTGGCCGCTATTTTGTCAATCGGCTGAAGGGTTTAAGCCACGATGACATCAAACCCGCACCGCAGCGGCCCGTTCGCGCCGGGCTGTGGGGCACGATTGCAGGCTACGGCAGCTTCATCTCCCATGCAGGCGGCCCTCCCTTTGAGATTTACGCCCTGCCCCTCAAGCTCGATCCGAGAGCCTACACCGGCACCAGCGTGCGCTTCTTCGCTATCCTCAACACCATTAAAATCATTCCCTATGTGGCGCTGGGGCAGCTTGATCTTAAAAATTTCACCGCATCGCTCACGCTTTTACCGCTTGCCTTTCTGTCCGCCATGGCGGGAGCCTTCATTGTGCGCCGTCTCAAGCCGCAGGTTTTTTATCCGCTGATTTATGGTGCGACACTGTTGGCCGGGCTGAAGCTGCTGTGGGATGGATTGGCCCTGCTGTAACACCTTCAATTGGCTCGAGAATTTCATCCCGCCTCTGTCCGCTGTGCCTGAAGGACATCATACCATAAAAAGGCAAAAATCGAGGTAAAATTGTATTTAGAATTTCACACAATTAGACTTGCTTAATAAAATATCCTGGCGTAGCTTTTCGGCATGACCACAACAGATCCTTTCGCAGCAATTGCCGACCCCAATCGCCGCTACTTGCTGGAACAGTTGCGGCGTTCCCCCAAAACAGTCAATGACTTGGCGCAAGGCCTGCCCATCAGCCGCCCGGCTGTGTCGCAGCATCTCAAGGCTTTGCTGGATTGCAATCTGGTCACCGTGGCCAATGACGGCACAAAGCGGGTCTACTCGGTGAACAATACCGGCTTTAACCGCCTCAACCTTTGGCTCGATCAATTCTGGGCCTGACCAACGCCATCTGACGCGATTTTCTGTCATCGATCATGATAATGAAAAAAGGCTCCGAAGGCGATCAGCACTTCGAAGCCTGATAATTTAAACTCGATTTTTCGCCTGTTGCGTCATGCTCTCCAAAAGCGCTCACCCGTCATGATGATAAGCGCCACTGCGGCTATAATAGAGCTTTGTGCCTGATGTTTATTACACTGAGACTGCAACAGGCACCCAGAAGACATAACGCAATTCAAGATGCGAAATGCGGCACGATCAATGTCGTGTCGACTTCAGTTTTTGCATTTGATCCTTGAGGCGCAGCTTGTTACGCTTGATTTCCAAAATTTCGGCATCGTCGGTCGAGGGTGAGGAAAGGGCAACATGAAGCTTATCCTCCAAATCTTCATGTTTCTTGGCAAGCGATTCAATATGAGCCTGAATGGTCATCTGATTTCGTCCTTCCTTTTTTCCACCTCCAGCTTCCATCGCTGGAGCTCTTTGGTTTACGACAGGAGTGTGACACGATCCGCTTCGATTGTCTAAGGTGAAAACAAGGAATAACAGCGGCAATTTCGTGGTTACGGCTAACTTCCCGTTACCGCTGTTTAATGATAGGAGCTTGCGCGATCACAATTTGCATCGGATGAAGATGCAGCAGAGCAAGATTGGGGACAGCACAATGGCGGATCAGGAAGAGGCAGATACAAGGCTTCAGCTCGCACGTCTTCGTCAGGAGCACGAAGATTATGACGCGGCCATCAACGCGATGATCACGGTTGGCTGTGATGCGCTAAGAATCCAGCGCATGAAGAAGAAGAAGCTTGCGATCAAAGACAGGCTGACATCTCTGGAAGATCAGATCATTCCCGACATTATTGCCTGAGCCCGACACAAAGTGCTTAAGGAGGAGAAGGCCGCCCATGCACGACGAAAGACCACCTGTTGCCATCATCATGGGAAGCCAGTCCGACTGGGAAACCATGAAAAACGCCGCAGACACGCTGGATGCCCTTGGCGTCAGCTATGAAGCGCGCATTGTTTCCGCCCATCGCACACCGGATCGTATGGTGGCTTTTGCCAAGGGAGCCCGCGATGAGGGCTTTCAGGTGATTATCGCCGGTGCCGGTGGTGCTGCCCATCTGCCAGGCATGGTGGCCTCGATGACCTCGCTGCCGGTGTTTGGCGTGCCGGTGCAATCCAAAACCATGTCGGGCCTCGACAGTCTTTATTCGATTGTGCAAATGCCGGCTGGCATTCCGGTTGGCACGCTGGCCATTGGCCGCGCCGGCGCCGTCAATGCCGCCCTTTTGGCCGCCCGCGTACTGGCCCTGCATGACGAAGATCTTTTTGAGCGGCTCGAAGACTGGACCTTTGCCCAGACCGCTGCCGTTGCAGACTACCCCACCGACGAGGCACCATGAGCGTTCAGACAATTGGAATCATCGGCGGCGGCCAGCTTGGCCGCATGCTGGCCATGGCCGCCGCCAAACTGGGTATCAAGACCATCGTGCTGGAACCGCAGGCCGACTGTCCGGCAGCACAGGTGTCCAATCAGCAGATCGTTGCAGATTATGCCGACCCTGCCGCGCTTGAAGCGCTCGCCGCGCAATGTGATGTCATCACCTATGAATTTGAGAATGTGCCGGTGGAGGCCGCGACTGCGCTTGAGCGCACCATTGCCGTCTATCCGCCTGCAAAGGCGCTGGAAGTCTCGCAAGATCGCCTGCTGGAAAAGCAGTTTCTCAACGCCAATGGCATTACAACTGCCCCTTTCCGCGCGGTGGACAGTCAGGCCGATCTGGAAGCAGCCCTTGCTGACTTTGGCGGTCAAGGCGTGTTGAAAACCCGGCGTTTTGGCTATGATGGCAAAGGTCAGCGGGTTTATCGCAAAGGCGATGACGCCACCGGCGGTTATGAGGCCCTCGGTGCTGTGCCGCTCATTCTCGAAGGCTTTATTGCCTTTGAGCGCGAGATCTCCATCATTGCTGCCAGAACAAAAGACGGCGACATTGCCTGCTATGACCCGGCTGAAAATGTACATCGCAATGGCATTTTGCACACATCAACCCTGCCCGCTCACATCTCTGCCAAAACAGCAGAGGCAGCGCGTGGCGCTGCGGCCAAGCTGCTGACCGGCATGAATTATGTTGGTGTTGTCGGCATCGAGTTTTTCCTGATGGCAGATGGCACGCTGATTGCCAATGAAATGGCCCCGCGCGTGCATAATTCCGGCCACTGGACGGAAGCCGCCTGCGTGATCTCCCAGTTCGAGCAGCATATCCGCGCCGTCGCCGGCCTGCCGCTGGGTGCCACCAACCGCCATTCGGATTGCATCATGACCAATCTGATTGGTAATGATATCGACACACTCACCGACTGGCTGGCAAAGCGCAACGTGGTTGTGCACCTCTATGGCAAAGCCGAAGCGCGCCCTGGCCGCAAAATGGGACATGTGACCGAACTGTTATAAGCCCAAAAAACCGGCTTCACCCTGTTGATTTGCAGCGTTTGCGGTTGACACAGAGGGTTTAGCCGGGGTATGTGCCACCAACCCTGAACCAGCGCGCCTCAAGGCGTGCTTTCAATCTATTACTTCCCGGCGGAATATAATCATTCCCTGGCAACCGTGCGGATCGTAAAATGAAGATCAAGAATTCGCTGAAAGCGCTTAAGGCTCGTCACCGCGACAACCGTTTGGTTCGCCGCAAGGGCCGTGTTTACATCATCAACAAGATGAACCCTCGTTTCAAGGCTCGTCAGGGCTGATTGCCAATTATCTCCTTTATGGGATGCTGCGTTATCCAACAAACACGCAGCTTGGCTCTGAAATGCAGAATTCAGTTTGATTAAAAGCGCATGCGAGATAGATTATCTCTCATGCGCTTTTTTTATGCTGTTCATTCTCTGATTCTATCGACCTGTATCCTTGTGATCAGCACCCTTGGTTATGCCTGGGCTGACGATAACAAACCCGCATCTCCACCAGTCGAGCGACTGCAAGACCGCTCCAGCACGCCGAAATCCACCGCAGAGCTGCTGGAGGATCTCAAGCGTGAGCGTAACGCGGATATTGCCAAAACCATTGCCGCCAATCTTGTCACCCAATGGGCCGATACGGGCAGTGCGACTGCGGATCTGCTGATGCAATGGGCCGACAAGGCGCGCCGGGAAAAGCGCAATGCAGCAGCCATGGATTTTCTGGATCAAGTCATTGTATTGGAGCCCGATAATCCCAATGGCTGGGCCAAACGCGCCACGTTCAATTACAGTCTGGGCAATGTGCGCAAAGCGGTCAGCGATCTGAATGAAGTGCTGAAAGTTGAGCCCCGCTATTTCCCCGCCCTACAAATGCTGGCGACCATTCTCGCCGATTCCGGCAGCGATGAAAAAGCCATGAAGGCATGGCAAGACTATCTCGATGTCTATCCCGCCGACAGAAGCGCTCAGAAAGCCTTCAGTGATCTTGCCGAAAAACTGGCTGGTGCCCGCACTTAAAGCGACACCCAGCGGCAAATGTAGAAACTGCTGCATAATTCCTTAAATCGGAATCCAGAGTACACGACGCATACATTTTCATACACGGCTTACCCCCCTCTGCCTTGCCAGGCATCTCCCCCTCAAGGGCAGGCGAATCGCATATGGAGCTGCATGTTTGGCGCGATATTGTTGTTGCCAGCAGCCCACTTTTGGATTCTTGAGATGATCCACCCGTTATGGAGAGGATCACGGATTGGAACGGTTTATCGAGTGTTTTGGGGATATAGAGGATCC